>JAUIAH010000017.1 GCA_030425385.1 Verrucomicrobiia bacterium
ACGCAGAGCGATTACTTTCGATTTAGGCTGGGGCTGGGAAGTTTTACGTCTCTTGTTAGTTTTCACACACCGATTAGACGGCGTGAGCTTTCCGGTTTCCAGCTTTTCTTACGGGATGCCTGTGATCGTCTTTGGCACGCGTTTGCGGATCAGTTAGAGGATATCAAGCGCCAACACTCCTACCGAGAAATCGTCGCCAAGCTCAACGTCACCGAAGCAGCCGCCCGATTCATCGGGTTTAAATTTCGCCAACCTTACCGCCTGTTTTTAGAGAGATTGTTGCCGATACCATCCCCAATCGCGAAGAGGCGGCTGCCGAATGGAATCATCTTATTCGGATCTTCGATTCGTCCCGCATGGATTGAATTGAATGAGAAAAGTTCTCAACGAATGTGGTGGCGTTGCGTATTGATTGGAAGGAACCATGAATTCTCATCACCCACTTCTTGTCCTTTGCTGCACCCTTGCTTTGCATGGAGACGGCTTTTCGCAATCGCCGCCCCCTCCTCCAGAGAGTGGATCCATCGGTGGACTCACGCCACCCCCACCTCCTCCACCCCCACCATCGGAGAGCACGGGAGACGGAACGTCTCCATCTACGCCACCCCCGCCCCCACCACCTCCACCCCCATCTGGGGGCGACGGCGGTGAGGTGCCGGAGCCAGTTGAACCCGTAGCGCCTGGGATTCCTGAATCCCTCACACTGAATGAGACTTTCTCCATTGGGAAAGCTACCCTCAAGCTCGGTTCCAAATTAGCCGACATCGATGCCTTCGGTGAGGTCCAGCAGAGTCCTGCGGAATATTGGGAAGCTTCTGGGGAGTATGTCGAAGAGTGGGTATTTAGCGAGCATCAAATGAAAGTCGAAGCCGCTTCCTTCACGCGCAATGGAGCGAAGGAAATTCGCAGCATTCGAGTCTTTGGAAATTGTCGACTGAAGACGTCAAAAGGCATTGGGATAGGCAGTTCGCGCCGTGAGTTGTTTCAGGCTTATGGTCAGCATTTCGATCCCGAAGACGGTGAGCCTGGCGCCGTGCTTGTCTTCGGATCGCGCTTTGATGGCTTGATCTTTCAGTTAGAAGATGGTGTGGTGAAAGCCTACTTCGTGGGTGCCGCCTCCGAATAGTGCCGTGGCTCCTATTTCTTTGAATCAGTGACTCTGTGGGGCGCTTCGTCGAGGGCCAAGAGGCGAACGCCTGCAACGGTCATCGAGTGCCCCTCGGGGAAAGACAAGGTCATCTCCGTACGCACGTTCGTTTCTGGTCCTTCAACCTTGCTTGAAGATTCCAAGATCAAGTGAACACGATCATCCGATTCAACGGAAAGGACATTGGTAAATCCGTGAATATCGTTGGAAGCAATTCCGTAGGGGTGCTTGGCGCGCTTGATCTCAGCTAGGGCTGTCGATTGGGCGGCTTCCGCCAAGTCGCCCACCGCACCTAAGCGCATGCCATGGATGCGATAGATGGGAGCCTCCATGGTCGTCCACTTCGTATCAAACCGGAAGATCAAGAAGTCTTCCGAAGTATTCCAATGGGCTTGGTAGTCGATATGGTTTCCTTCGGGTAGTCCGGTAAAAAGCTTACCCAGAATCTGGCCATCGACCGTTTGGGCCAATTCGTAAATGATGCGATTGGGATTGGTTGCGCTGGAGCGGCCTACCGCCACGTAGTGACCACTCGGTGAGAGTGTGTCTAGCAGAACCCGATCAAGATCCAGAGGGGCAGCATCGCCTGCAAAGGCGTGCGTCACTCGGATCATCAGATCACCGCGATCGACTGCTGTCCTGTAGAGTTCGCCCAAAGCGCGTGTCTCGATCTCGCTGGCAGGGGTAGTGAAGGATTCCAGGGAATCCGTGTTGATGGGTTCGTCCGGAGAGGTAGGGAAGGTGCCCTTCTTTGATCTGGTGGCGTAGAAGGCCTTTTCCCGAAAGTAGGTCCATTCTTCCTGATAGAATTTCTGGCTATCATTATCAGATTGTTCTGATTCATAGGTCGCGATGAGAATGCCGTTGGGTGCGTAGTAGAACGATTCGTGAAACGCTCCAGAATGGGTGGATCGAGCATTCGTCACGCATGCCACGCTTCCATCATCTCTTACAAAAGTGCGAATGATTCCATAACCGAATGCCTCATCTGCCTCAGCAGCATCGACGAGGAGTGGCTCGATCGTGGCAATCTCGTTGTCGATCTGTGAGATCTGTTGTGTGGACATTGCCAGGATCGCAGGATTCTGAGCTGAGGTGAGCGTGGCCGTCCCCAAGAGGCCGACGAAGGTGATACGAGCGATCATGGTAACTGGGTGTAGTGGATGGGCGGGCTATTGATGATGGGCGGGACCCGATCGTAGTTGGGATTGATCTGAGCAGGGAGTTGTTCGTAGATGATCGGCCGCACAGGGCCAGCAGCAGGCCGACCCCGTTGGGCGAGTTGAGCGTGGTTCCGGCTGGGTGAAGCGGTAGCTGCGGCGGGATTGATCCGCCCTTTTAAGACATTGAGGGCGCGGCTTCTGGCCTTGGCGCTTTCGAGTTGAATGGAGGCACCGGTAGGAATGTCCACTGGTGTGATGTTCGGCACGGGTTGCGCTTGTAACTTTGCGAGGGTGGCTCTGGCATGGTCGCCATAGAGGTTTCCAGCCGGAAGGGCGGCTGCGGCTTTGAAATACCGGTTTCGTAAGTTGATGCCCTGAAGGCGAATGGGAAGACGTTCCGCCGTCATGAGCTGCCGGAGATGATTGGCCACCTGATCGGAATTGCCCAGCTGATCCCGATATCTCCGGATTTCCGCCATGCGCTCGGCCTTGTTCTTCAAGACCTTTGTCAGGACATGCAGATTCTGCGGCGCCCCACGCTGGCTGTAGCGCGACGCTGCGGCACGAATCTCTCGCAAGCCGATATCGCCGCGAGCGTAAGCGTCGAGTAGGGCATTGCCATTGCGATTGGCTTTCAGGTAGAGATTCTGCAGAACCGCTGCCGAGACGCATTCATGTGCATTCTTGATCGCTTGGGACGGGTATTCGTTGCCACCTGTTTCCGAGGTCTGTGTGGGTGCTAGCTCTCGGCGCAAGAGCTGGATCTTGTTGATCAACGGGCCGTCGCCTCGAGGGATCCTTTGGGCAACACTCTCCGTCGATGCGTTTCCCAATTCGCGATCAAGAGCACGGGCCATGGCGTCTTGAACGAGGCTTAGCTTCGCCCTCGCGGTGTTGCGATGTTTCTTGTTGGGGGAAGAGCGAGCCACGACCTTGATCGCTTCCAAGGCATACACCGTCCCACCGCGAGCGGCCTCATTGAGAATGTCTCGTGCCACATCGTTAGGATTCTCGCGAGTGGGCTGTCGATTTCGGTTAGGGCCTAGTTTCCGGATCTTCTTCTTGATCGCCGAGACGACGCCTTTCTTGGACCGCTGCTGGGCCTGGGTGTCCTCATAGAGACAGAGTCCGAGCGAAAGCACTATTAGTAGCGTGAGCTGCTTGGTCATGGCTAGTTTCGAGGGTTTGCAGGGGCGGCCACGTATTGATTTCGGATCACCGCCGGCGGAGGCGGCGGGAGGTTTGCTACGATATCATTGATGCGCTGAGCCTCGGCGGCAGCTTCCGGTAACCCCACATAGACAGCTCCGCGGGCAGGAGGTCTAAGCGATAGCTCCCCGTAGCTGCTGGGAATCAAGCTAAGCTGTCCGTAGCTGTTCGCACTTAGGCTGACGTCCCTTCCTGTAGTGTTAGCGTTGCCGATGTTGGCGAAGGTCGATTGGTATGGGTTCGGGATCATTTGCGCAACGGTGGTGCCTGGAGAGACTGCAAATTCAGGCACGCGAGCGTTGGGTTGCTGCCGTAATTTGGCATTGATCGATTCCAAGGCATCGCGTGCAAACTTGCCCTCGGGAAATCCTGGAGGAATAGCTTCAGCGGCTTTGGACAACGTGCTTGCGCTGACCATGGCCTTCGCTTTCACGGCTGGATTCCCAGAGGTGAGCGCATTCACCATCTCACTGGCCCAGCGATCTGGAGTGCCAAGGTCCGCGAGCCGTTGCATATTCATCACTTGCCGAGCCTTACCATGTAGTGAACGCGTCGTGTTGCGCATCAAACCTGGTTTGTCCCTATAGTAACGCTCAGCTGCCCCTAGTTCGGCAAGATTGGTCTTGCCTTGAGACACTTCCAAGAGAACATTCGCTCCCGAGTCGACTAGCGCTTTGACATGGCTGGCGGCAATCAACCGCTGGGCATCTTTGGTTTGACGATTCGTAGCGCTCTCTGCCCCCAGTTCATTACGTAGGAATGCGATTTGGTTCTTCAATGCGGGATTGCCGCGAACGAGTTCTGCAGCAATCTGATCAGCGGTTGAACCATTTGTTTGATCGAGAAAGGCCGTGGCCAGCATCACTTTCGCGCGGCCCAGCGCTTGAGTCGCGGTGTTGCGATCCCGCCGACTTGCCTGAGGATCGGTGCTCCGGGCCTTGAGACCTTGATAGGCTCTGGGTTGGCCGCCATTGGACACAACATCCAAAGCGTCCTGCATCATGGCTGCATCGATGGGGATCTGCCGCGCACGGTTCCGGTGGGGTCCAAGCTTCTTCAGCCGCTTCTTGATGGCTGAAATGGTCTTCTTGGCCCGTCCCAATTGAGCATCAACGGGCTCTGGCAGAAGGACGCTGGAGGTAAAGCCGACGACGAGGATAAGAATGAGAGTTCTCAACGTCATGTTAGAGAAGGTCTTGTGGTGTGATAACGAACTCGAGCACAGGTGCAGGGGTGATCTCGAAGCTGCCGATCACCGTCTCGCGATCGCGCACGACCCATGAGGTTTCGAGACCTGCGGAGACGGACAGTGTTTCGCCTGCCTTGAGCTCACCCCAGGGGATCAATTGATCTCCGGCCTCATCATCGAGGAAGAGCTGGAGCTTGCGCTTCGTTTGGTTCTGAAACAACGCCGTGACTTCTTGATCAGCCAGTTCAGGCGTCTTGGCCACGGCAGCATCGGAGACGATTTCAAAGCGTTGTCCAGTCATGGGCAGAACTCGAGCCGAACCGATGATTTGGTCATCGACGGTCATGGCCACGGTGACCCCTGCTGGGAGCTGCGTGCTTTGTTCTTGGCCTGGCCGGAGCGTCGCGATTTCGGTGAATCGTTCGGTCGCATTGGTGATGGTGTAGAGGGAAACATCGGTGAGTCGGCGATTGACGAAGGTGGCGGTGGATTTCTTTGGCTTGAAGGTGTGCTTCTGATGCCCCTTGCCCGTGGCCGTGATCATCTCCAAACGTATCTGACTCGCCGCCGCGCTCCAACGGAGGTCGGCATAAGTGTCTAAGGTGATGTCTTTGTCAGGACCAAGTGTGGCGATGAAATCGTCTTGCTCGAGATAGTCATCCCACGCATAAAGATCGAGGATCATGCCTGTTTGATTGCTGAACGTGATGGGACTGAGCGTGGCGCCTTCTTGGACCACTGGCTTTGCGGGATTCTGCGCAGCGGGATTGCCCGAAGCTTTCGGCAAGTCTCCGATGACATGTGTTTGCCCCTTTTGAGCGGTAATCAGACATTCACTGACAAAGTCGCTCTGGTGGTAGAATCGAAATCGTGTCTTCGGATAGGCATTGAACGCTTTCGATTTCCCCGCCGCGATCCGCATGTCGTGGTAGGCGTTATTCTGATTATTCTCGCCAACCCAGTAGACTTGGACTTCTTTGGAGGTGGTGTTTTGAAACGTGCCTTCGACTTGAGCAAGCGCCGTTCCAAGAAGGAGATTCTGCGCTGCGAGCAGGCAAGCGGTGGTGAATGGTTTATTCATCATTGGGCTTGTAGTTGGTGAGGTTGTCGTAGTTCGGATAGTCTGGGAAAACGGGAGACCTGTCGCGATTGGACAAGGACGGTTGGGGCACCCGGTCGGTGGTCACGGAGTAATCCAGCACAAACTGACCAAAGCCACTGTCTTTGGTGGAAACAACTTCGTCATCAATCCTTCCCGCGAAACGAAGATCGGAAAGCGTGATGATCTTCTCGAAGGTCACAAAGCATCAGCGCCACCATCTTCATCAGCGATGACGCCTTCGATACGAAACCGAATCTGCTCATAAGCGTGATCCAGGGCGGGAACGGATCGACGCCCACTGGCGACATTGGGATTGGCAATGTGGGTTCCCCTGGTGCAATCCGACATTGATGTTCTCATCAATGAGCCTTAGGAGGAGGACCATGAAACCAGGCAGCCCTTCTGTATGGAAGAGCTCCTTGACGCTTGAGACGAGTTCATCCAGAGAGCATCCTTGCTCGGAAATACTGTTGGCAACTTTGACGGCAAGAGTAAACTGCATTGGCTTGAGTTTGTGTTGTGATTACCGGGGTGTTTACCCCACGCAGACTCAAGCCTTCAACCTCCTTTCCTCTCGGCATCCGAAACGCCCCCCAACTTTGGGACGTTACCAATGAATTTGATGGGAGTGATGATCCTACCTCTGCGGATACGGTTTGTTTCTGGTTAGGAGACCATGGGGCTGTCGAGGCGGCCTTTCGCTGTGCCTTTCTCTTTGATCCCATGAACGCCCAAACGGCGCGCTGGGTTTATGCGGATGACGAGTTTCTCTCTCCGCGCGATTTCGAGTCACGGATCTTCCCACGTGATCGCAGCAGTTTCTACTACCGCCATGGCGCTGCGAAGCCGGACTACATCGTCCCGTTGCCCTGGTGTGTGGATCTCATTGGCGAATAGAAGAGGTCGCGGTTTCTCATTTGCCGTTTCCGTCACCCGCGTCACGGTGATCCATGCACTTTCGCCTCTCCCTCCTTCTAGCAGTCATCTTCCTGAATGTCAGCGTTGCCGACGACATCCCGTATCAGCGTCAAGCGCGGTCGACGATTGGGGCGAAGGTGCTGAATGAGATCGAATGGGGCATCCAGGCGCAGCGAGCCGCGGGGCATCGCTCGTATTCGCCGGTGCATGTCTTCGTCGTCGATACGAAGAAACAACGCCTGTATGTGTTAGATCGCAAGCGGGGGAGTGTGGTGGTCAATATTGCCTGTGGGACGGGGAAACTGGGTCTGGGATTTGAGGACGGCCAAACGCCGACGGGCTTCTTCACGATGGGCGGGGTGCGCATTGCCAAGGACGGGAATGCGTCTATTCAGACGGGGGATACGAAGAAAGGAGTGTCTGGATTCTACGCTGAGATTCTCTTTCCCCCCAGCTACCCCCAAGCGGAACGGCGAGGACGAGTGCCCAATGGCGTTGTCATGCATTCTTACAATCCTAACGTGAGCACCATGCTGCGTGAACGCCGATCGAAGCGCCTTATCGGGCGTGTGCCGTGCACCACTGGCTGCCCTGTACCAGAGATCGAAGATGTGAAGACATTGATCCCCTACCTCAAGGCTAGCGCCGGGGCGTTTGATCCGGATGCCCGTCCCAATGCTGCGCTTCGTCGCCTCATCCGCCAGGGGCAGGTGAAGCAATACGCAAACAAGCAATTGGGAGCGGCCATCTTCATCATGGGTCCGCCCACACAGCCACGTTAGGATCGTGATTTAATCGACGACGATGGTCGAGGGCTCAATCTCTTCGCCGTCATCATCGTCATCTGAATCAGCGTCTTTGGCAGCATTGGCCGAGGCGTCCGGTTTCGAGGATTCACCCGAGTGATCGTGGGTCTTGGAAGCGCGAGGCGCTACGGATTCGTCTGCCTGCGATACCTCTGCCTGGGTGGCAGAAGTGTCTTCGGTAGCGTCCTCAGCGTCCTCCTTGGGATCGGTCTCTTCGACGTCGTTGTCGTCCGTTCGGGAGGAGAAAGAGTCGCGTTCGCGGCGCGGGCGCTGTGGTCTTGCTGGGGGGCGTTCCTGCTGCTGCGCATGGCGGAGGAAGATTTCTGCTAGGCGGAAGCTGCGTTTGACGAGGCGGACCGCATCGGGGTCATCCACGTATCGGATGCCCTCCTCACACACTTCCGTCTTATAAATCTTCCATGCACGCGAGGCGACTTTCTTGGGATCCAAGGGCTCCTCTTGGCGGGGTGAAGGGACGCGGGTTTCCCGATCCGGGCGACGACTGCGACGGCTGCGAGAGCGCCTGTTCTCGCCATTTCCTCGATCTTGGCCTTGGTGAGATTGGCCGCCCCCTCTCTTTCGGGAGGACCCCTCTTGGGAGGACTCTGAACGTTCGCGGCCCTCTCTAGGCGGCTTCTCTGAACGCGGTGCATCCGATGGCTTGGACTTTTCCTGATCGTTGTGGCCGTGGCCACTGGTAGCCGCATTCTCGTCACTCCGTTCGGAAGAGGGCTCTGATGATGGGTCATCGGCGCGCTTCTTCTTCGGGGGGCGGACGGCGGGTTGTTTCTCGGCGCTGGAGGCATCTTCGGGCTGCGATTCGCTCACGGGCGGGGAATCGTTGCCTGGGGTTTCCTCTTGTTTCTCGGCCTTCTTCCGAGCTTTCTTTCGAGGAGTGGATGCGCGCTTGCGGGAAGGTGCCTTCTTAGCAGGCTTGTCTAAAGGTTCTGAAGCTTCAGGAGGGGTATCGGCGGAGGGGTCTTCGCTCATGTGGAAGGGAATCCAACCAACACTAGCGACGATGTCCAATAAATTCTGGCGGGCTCAGGGAAGCTTCCATCCAATGGGCTGTGTCCAAGCCTGCTGCAATTGCCCACGAAAGGATGGATTGGGATGCGGCTTCGATGCCGTGACTGTTGCGCGGACATATAATTCTTTGCCAGTCAACGGGTAGTGCACTTCAGGTCCGGAGATAGTCGCCAGTGTCTCTCCTGGCTTGTCCGGCGTGGTGCGATCCGTGCCGATGATCTTTGTTTCATAAACCACGCCTGGTTGGGCATCGATGACAAACCGAACGGCCTCTTGAGCGGTCCCATAGTCGAGTTCTTTGAAGTGCACGCCACTGGATGCGTAGAAGGCTCCTTCCCGCATGGCGAGGATCAAGGTGTCCGCTTCCAGTTCAGTTGCATGCACCATGACCCACCCGCGACCAGGAGAGGCATCGCCACCATGATAGTGATGGGAATCATCCGTTGCCACGCCATAGAGCGGCGGCGCTTGCAGTTCATGGAGGCGAATCGTATTGGCAATGTCCCAGAGGCGTTCATCACCTGGTCGTACGGGATCTCCCTCGTGATTGATGGCGGGATGGCCATTGTAGACTTCGAAGAATTGTTCTTCTAACACATGAGCTAAGTCTTCGGCGGTGAGAGACCATTGGAAGTTAGGGTGATTGATGTGTGTGAGGATCGGTTTGCCTAGTCGTTCTTCTTGCGCTTTGACCGCCCGCAAATTGTTACGCATGGTGGCCCTCACAGAATCACCTTTCTGTGGAGGGATCACTTCCTCCAGATTCAGCGCATTGATGTGGATCTGAACTTTCTCGAAGCTGTCCGTGATCTCTTCTGCCTGGATGAGTAGGAATTCTCCTGGCTTTTCAAAGCGCTCTTTCAGCTCTGGGAGATTCTTGAGGCGGACTTCCTGAGCATCGCCTTCTCCCCGAGTCTCCACCCAGCTGTCTCCAAAGTGTTTCTGATACTTTGAGAGAGTCGTTCGTCCCAGCGTGTGCCGCCGTTCTTGGATCTTGGTCACGGGCATCCATTTCTCTCCTTGGCTGAGAATATTGTGGTCCGAGAGCGCGAGGAAGTCGTAACCAGCCTCGACATACCACGCGGTGATCATGTCAGGGAAATCATTGCCATCGCTCCACAACGAGTGAGTGTGAGTATTTCCGCGGTACCACTGTTTCTGACTCGAAGCTTCCTGACCTTGGCAAAGCGTGAGGATGCTGGTGAGGACGATGGTGGGCGGCAACAAGAATCTCATGGAGGGATGATGGTCCCCATATGCCACTTCAACAAACAGAATCCGCAGGCATCCTCCAGGAAACGAAGGGAACGGTTGACTCAGTAGCCCGCTGCCTGACCATCTTTGCGGACCTCAGAGGCCCCATAGTAGATATCCTGCTCCGCATCGTAGCAGATGGCTTGGTAGCCTCCGTAGATCCCGCGCGCGTAGCCCACGCGGTGCCCTCGTTCTAACAAGGTGCGAATCGCTTCGTAGGCAAATCCGGATTCTAAGTTCACGGTGCCTCCATCGATCATCTCGTCACCGGTAGGCGAGGATGATCCCGTGTGGACGACGCGAGGAGCATCGCCGGCTTCCTGGAGATTCATTCCGAAATCTATCATGTTGATGATGATCTGAGCATGCCCTTGTGGCTGGGTGGCGCCGCCCATCACCCCGAAGCTCATGAAGGGCTTGCCGTCCTTGGTGACAAAGGCAGGAATGATGGTGTGAAAGGGGCGTTTGTTAGGCGCATAACTGTTGAATCGGCCTTCACGAAGATCGAACAATTCTCCGCGGTCTTGTAGGCAGAATCCAAGACCGTCTGGGCAGAGTCCAGATCCGAACCCTCGGTAGTTGCTTTGGATCAGGGAGACCATGTTCCGGTCTTTGTCCGCCACAGTGAGGTAGATGGTATCGCCCTCTTCCAGGGCGGGATTTCCCGCTGCATAGCGCTTCGCCGCTTGGTGAGGATCGATGAGCTGTCGGCGTTCGTCGGCGTAGGGTTTGGAAATGAGTTCTTCCACCGGAAGACGATGAAAGTCAGGATCGGCATAAAACTTGGCGCGATCTTCGAAGGCGAGTTTCTTGGCTTCGACAAACCAATGGAGATGGTCTGCGCTTCCGAATCCAGCCTTGGCAAGATCGTAGCCTTCGAGCACATTGAGAATCTGTAAGGCCGCGATGCCCTGGCCGTTGGGTGGTAATTCCCACACATCATAGCCACGATAGTTTGCCGACACGGGATCGACCCAAGTGGAGCGATGCTCTGACAAGTCCTCGTAGCTGAGGAAACCACCCTCACGTTGAACGAAATCGGCCATCGTGCGCGCGATGTCACCTCGATAGAAGGCATCTCGACCACTCTCGGACAGGGCGCGGAGTGTCTTGGCGAGCCCTGGATTGCGAAAGAGTTCGCCCTTCCTGGGGGCGCGTCCCTCTGGAAGGAAGGTCTCGGCGAATCCTGCGTAGTCCTGGAAGACTTTGGCACCGGATGCCCAGGCATCGGCAATCACTTCGGAGACGGGAAACCCGGTCTCGGCATAGCGGATGGCAGGCTCTAGCAGAGTGCTCATGGGGAGTTTGCCAAACTTTTCGTGCAGCGCAAACCATCCATCGACGCAGCCCGGGACCGTGACGGGAAGAGGACCAAACTTGGGAATGACGTCGAGACCGCGTTCGCGAAAGACCTCCATGGTCAAGCTGCGCGGAGAACGGCCACTAGCGTTTAGGCCATAGAGTTGCTGCGATTGCGCATCCCAGACAATCGCGAAGAGGTCCCCACCGATTCCATTGCCGGTGGGTTCCATCAAACCGATCGCAGCATTGGCAGCGATGGCCGCATCAATGGCATTGCCGCCCTTTTTAAGGATATCGAGCGCCACCTGCGTCGCCAATGGCTGACTGGTGGCCACCATAGCTTCCTTCGCAATCACTTCTGAACGCGAGGCAAAGCCTTTACCCGTCAATCGATCATTTCCCATCGCATGCCACCATGGCAGGCCAAGGAGAAGCAGGGAAGCGGCAAGCTGGAGAAATCGGCACGGAATCATGTCGCGATCTTGCATGGCCGATAGGCGCTCGTAAAGGCGAACACGCGTTCAGTCTTTGACTCGCCCACCGAGCTGCGCGAGCATCTTGCCATGAAGAGGAGCTTTGCGAGAAATCTGGTCGTGGCACTGCTCGTGGCAGTGGGTGTGCCTGCGACATTTGCCGATCCTGTGCCGACCTTCGCGTTGAAAGATCTCAATCCCCGTTCCGTGCGGTTTTCCCAGATGATCTCGCCGCAAGACTATCACTTGCAGGTGAGCGCCTATTACTTCGGATCCGCGGGGTGAGGCTATTGCCGGTCGCAGTTTGCGGCCTTAGAAGAAATCCTGGCAGAAATCCAAGCGGAGGTGTCAGATCTCAACGTGGAGGTGATTGGTATCAACCGTTCTGATCAAGCGGCGAACAACGGTTTGGTCGTGAATTACCAAACGCTTCCCTGGATCCAAGATACCAATGAAGTCGGCGTGTGGAACGCGTGGGAGGTCACTTGGCGCGATGTTAGGATTGTGAACGGGCGGGGTGAACTTGCGGCGGTGCTGAATCTCACCAGCCACAACCTCTATGATGATAGCAACCGTTCCCTCATGAAACAGCTTCTGCGGGCGGAGGCTGTCGCCCGTGATGCCGATGCCGATGGCTTGCGCGATGATTGGGAAGCCCTCTATTTGCAAGATTTGGCTGCCATGTCAGGAGCGGATGATGATCCCGATGGGGATGGCTACCGGAATGCTGTCGAGTACGCATTCGGTTCCGATCCGAGGAAGGGCAAGTCGGTGCCAGAGGTACGCGTCTGGTCGGGGACAACTGATGACGGCCAGAAGATCCAACGTTTGTCGATGCGACGGCGCGCTGGCGATTCCATGATCTATGAATGGCAGCACTCACAGAATCTTCAAGACTGGGAGTTTGTGCAGGACCTGCCCTGGACCATCGAACCCATCTACGATGGCACGGGAACATTCCGGGAATCCGTCGATCGGCACCTCGAAGAGGAGGCCAAGACAACTTTCTGGCGGGGACAAGCGAGCGCCCCTCCAGGTGGTTAGTAGGTTAGAATGGGGATCACCCAGGCGAGAAGCCCAGGCTTGTTAGGCTTGGGGATGCTCAGAATTCGCCACCGATGTGTGGATTACGCCACCCGCTGACCAGCGTCGCGGGTAGATTCGGAGAATGTGGTGTCCGACGACATCTTTCATGGGCTTGAGGGGGCGCATGGCACTGGAAATGCTGCAATCAGAGCTGTCACAACAACTCCTGAACCACTTATTACTGTGTCTATCAATCCTCATCATTTCTTCCATTTCGCCGTCTGCGCGGTGACCACCGCTGCCCTCACTGCGGTGAGTTCTGCAGCTATCTCAAGGACCTCTCTCGGAGCGGTTGCCATGTCCTCAGGCCCGCTGACGTCTCCGACAGTGGTCGACTTTGGTTCCCTTTCGGGAGATGCTACTTATGAGTTCTCGTTCAACGCCGTCAAAGGCGGCGCATCCACGGCGATTGCGGGCAACGCCGCGTTTGCGATCAAACTTGATCAGTGGAATGAGACGGGAACGTTTGGGACGACCCAATTTGGTGTGGCCGATAACTTCTTCACAGCAATTGCTGGCAAGAGTGTGGACTCGATCTTCCAAGCGGATCTGCACGTCGCCATCGTGAATGACTCGGTCGCGTCCGAAGTGAAGCTTTATCTGAACGGAGAGCAAACCGGAAGCTTAAGTGGTTCTCTTGAACTAATGGATACTGTCACGGTGATGGGTGCCCGTGATCCAGTGATCGATCCCATGGGTGATGGCAGTGTGATGTATGGATGGGCCACGTATGATTCGGCCTTGTCGGACCTTGATATTGGTGAACTGGCGGTGACTGACTTTGAAGCTATTCCTGAACCATCGACCAGCGTGCTCTTCCTGCTGGGTGGTCTCGCTCTCGGATTCCGGCATCGTCGTCGAGTCGCCGCTTAGCCGCGAGGCTTGACCTGATGAGGGGATCGGCTAGGAGGAAAGGATGAACAGCGTCCTTCCCTTCCGACCGATCCCCTGTCGTTTGCCCTAACAATGGCAGATGACTTTCAGTCACGGATCCCTCCTGGGCAGAGCCTGACGCGCAAGTTTCCGGTAACGGGAGAGAAAGAACCCTCACACATCCTCACCGAGTCTAACTGGGAATTGGATCTCGCGGGGCAACGACGATTGTCCCTAGCAGCATTACGTGCATTTCCTACGGAAACCTTCACGATGGATATCCACTGCGTCACCAGTTGGAGCCAACTGGGGATGAGGTTTACGGGAGTGCGTTTTCGTGATTTGGTGAGAGTGGTGACGATTCCGGAAGGGACGCGTTTCGTGCGCTTTGAGGCCTATTCCTCGCGTGGGCATGACACGAGCTTGCCCGTGGACGTGGCGCTGGAAGACAGCTGGCTTGTCTACGAAGTCGACGGCCAGCCCTTGTCTGTGGCGCACGGATTTCCGGTGCGGGTGGTGACGCCCTCACGCTATTTCTACAAGAGCCTCAAATGGCTCAAGGCCATCGCCTTTCTGTCAGAAGACCGCTTGGGATTCTGGGAGCGTGGATCAGGCTATCACAATCGTGGGGATCCGTGGCGTGAAGAGCGCTTTGATGGCGAGCGCTTCACCTCATCGGCAGAAACCAACGACTTTCGAGCACGTGATGATTATTCCGATTGGCGAGGCCGCGTGGTGCTCAAGGCAAATCTGCGAGGATGGGATCCCCGGTGCCGCGATTTGCGAGGCTTGGCCTTGAAGGCGTGTGACTTTCGCGACGCGGCCTTGCGAGGCGTGCGACTGGAGGGAGCCAATCTCACCCTGGCAAACTTCCAAGGAGCAGACTTGCGAGAGGTCGATTTCTCTGGAGCAGACCTGGAGGGGGCGTCGTTCTCGGGAGCGCGCCTCGATGGTGCGGTGTTTGCTGACAACTACCTTTCAGCGGCTGTCTTTGAGGGGCTGGTGAGTTTCACGGGAGCCCGGATGACGAATCCAATGGGTTTGTTAGAAGCGCAAGAAGCCTACCTCCGTGAGATCGGTGTGCTCACGCAATCCCCATAACCCCTTTCCACAGATCCAAGCATTCGCCGGAACGCATGTTCCAGTGAGGCGCACGCGTATCGTGAAGGGCCAGAGGAAGCCAACGATAAACGAACTCTGCTGGATACCGCCAACTGGGCTGACGGAGGCGAAGGCTTTTGACAAGATTGCGTGGCCATTTGGAGGGGACGTGTTCTTCTGGTTCGCGTAGTCCAGTCCATGCCGCGTAGTCCTCGATTTGGGGCCACGAGCGCTTGAATCGGCGTTCTTCGATGTGGAGGAACACTTGGACCCACTGGCGGCCAAGCATTTCCAAATCAAACGTTGTCGTGACTTCGTGAGGGGAGAATTTAAAGTGCAGCGCTTCTTGATAGAGATCGATCAGATCGAACTCGGCCACATCCGTGAACGTCCGGGCGAGTTCTCGGAAACGCTGATCGCGTCCTTGGTAAGGGGTGGCATAGCGTTCGTAGGCAATCAGCAGGGCGTCTCCCAAGGCGAGCGCAGCTTTCCAGTAGTTGCGCTTTGCGAAATCGTCATCTTCTGGCGGTTCGCACTCCCGTGCGATGCGCATGGCCCAGAGAAGACCCGCACCGCGGTTGATAAGCAAGCGACTCGCTTCGATGGGAGTCAGGGTGCCGCGGACGGAGGCGGGCACATGCTTTTCGAGAGTGTCAGGATCACCCGCGCTCGTGATGTAGCCATTCACGAAATCGTGCCACATCAACCATGGTGGCCATTTCGCCAGGTCATCGGTGGTGAAGGGCTGCGTGAAATCCACGTGCAAATGCGTGAGCGCTTCGTGCCGTTTCTTGATCGCACGCATGGCGTCCTGATCCACATCTCCTGGCCGATGCACCACTAGGAGGAAATCGAGGTCGTTGTAAGGCTGTTCCTCGTCATCGACCACGATGATGGCTCCCTCTCCGCGCCCGTAGCCGCCACCCAGGATGAGGGCGACCAGATTCTCACCGAGGGCATTCTCCACATCCTTGGCAACGGCCTGGACCATGCCATGGAAGCGTTCGTGAAAGGCGTCGGAACCGTGGTGGGTGTAGGTAGGGACGCTCATGGCTTTGTGATGGCGTATTCGCTCGCGAGACCTTCTTTAAATCCGGCCCATCGACCTAACAGTTGCGCGGTCCGGAAATAGGGTGAGGTGGGAATGGCGAGCAACTTGCCCCGCTTCAGGAAATAGCGAAGGTCACTCACACACTGACGGCCAAAGGGGAGGAGGGCAAAGCGCCACCAGGAACGTTCCCAGGTGGACCAAGCAAAGATCTGGGCATCGGCCTTGCCTTCACCAAACTGACGTTTGTAGAATTGCTTCCACGTGTAGTTGTGTGAGTGCATGACCATGCCGTCTTGCACATAGCGAATCGCATGCCCCCGTTGACGTGCGCGCCATGTCCAATCGATGTCTTCAGAATACTGAATCTCGGTGCGAAAGGGGAGATCGCGCCACACAGAACGTCGGATGGCAGAGAAGGCCATGGAGAAACAGTGTTTCCAATACTGCTGACGACTGCCGTCTCCGTAAGTGTCTTCCGTGTCCTTCTCGTAGACGGCCCAGCAGTCCGGATGCGCAATCTGGCGACCAAATACCGCTGCGATGTTAGGATCTCCCCGGAACCCGTCGACGAGGGCGCGAACGGCGGTGGCATGTTGCGCGATGCAATCAGAATTGATGAAGACCACGATTTCGTTCTCCGTCGCTTCCATGGCCTCATTCAGAACGCGTCCAGGAACGTAGGTGCCTGCGGGAACGTGATGGATGCGGTCTGTGTGTTCTGCTAGAAGTTCGCGAGTGCCATCATTGGAAGCATTGTCGAAGGCCGTGAGCCTCAGGGGGACGTCTTGGATCGCGAGTGCTTCCAATGTGTCGCGAATGATGGGCATATCATTGTGCGAACGAATGACCACGTCGACAGGCGTTTCGCCGATCTGTGAGGAAGAGTCAGGCACCAGCGGAAACGGGCTCAGACGGATTGAGAGCAAGGCTTTCCTCCATAAGCCCCCGCAAGTCATCGAGACGCGCGGGCATGGCTTCGAAGGAGCGATTGCTCATGAAGGTGGCAATGGAGTCTTTGTGATGGGGATCGAATCCATGCATGCCTGCGAGAGTGCGCGAACTCATGAAGCTGGGACAGAGGAGAACGCCTGGATCGAGGAGGAAATACAGTTCGCCGTAGCGTTGTCCGGGAAAGTTGCACCCGTAAGCTTCCAGCTGATCGGGCGTGAGGATGCGTCCCCGCGTCTCTTGCGCAAGCGCGCGCTCGATCTTGTCCCTAGCGGAATCGCGAAGAAACCAGAACCGAGCCATGGTGGAGTCATACACTGCCGCGTAGTCTTCGCCGAAGGTGAGACCCAGAGCATCGATCCTGGACATGAGATCGCAGTCTTCCACGGTATCGGTCATGCCGTGATCCGAGAAGACACAGAGATCTATCTCGTCGTAGTGATCGTAGGCGTGATTCAGTGTTTCTGTGAGGCGACGCTCATACCAGGCGAGCTTCTCATCCACCTCCGCGTGTTGGGTGCCGACCCGGTGGAGAACGCCATCGATATCGCTCAGAAAGAGGTAAGCCATGCGCATCTCGCGCTTGGGGAGCTCCGCTTCGAAGGCCTCAAGGCGCATGGGCTCCGGCAGGCGCCAGTTGGTGGCGTGGAAAGGAATGTTCCGGGCGATCAACTCATCAAAGACGGTCTCTTGGCCGCCATTGATACCACCAGGTTTGTAGAGGTCCCGTTTCTCCGAGTAGTCGAAGAGTGGCAGGTGCTCGAAAGGCATGTTGTAGAGCTGGAAGTAGCCCGTGTAGTCGAGCGTCTTCTCGACCGCGCGGCTGATCCATCCCCGTACTCGTCCACGGCTAGTGACGCTCTTGGGAAGATGGCGCAGCCAACGAACGTGTCCAAAGGGTGACCGCGGAGGATCGTAGAGGAAGAAAGAGAAATGGCCATGCACCTGAGGCATCTTTCCCGTTAGGATGGTGGGATCGCAGGAAGAACTGTAGCCGAAGACGGTATCCAACGGGCGCTTCACCGTGAGGACATCATTGAGAAACGGGCGATCTCGCATGATCTCCCATCCGAGAGCATCAATGAAGATGAAGAGTGACAGTTTCCCCGCTTTGGCTGGCATGTCCCAACACTCTTACGCCTTTCCGATGGGAAGACCAACTAATGAGTTCCTGAATTCGAGAGATTGAGAATGCGACTGTCCTTCTCAACTTGCGTGTTGTGTGGAATGCGGCGAGCAATGGGAACGTGGTTTCGCGTAGCCGTTAGGATTCTCGATTCTGCGAATCGCATCCCGTCATGGATCTCATCGATATCCTTGTTCGCAATTGGCATCCAACGATTGGTGACCCGTCGCCAATGGGCTGGTTCACAGTTGTGGCTTACTTTAGCGCGGCAGCTCTCTTGGCCTGGCAAATGAAGGGCGCACGCGTGCTCTATCGACAGAACGTGATGATGCACCAATGGATCCTTGCGGTCTTCGCAGTGATCATGATTCTGTTAGGAATTAATAAGCAACTCGATCTACAAACCTATCTTACGGACATCGGGAGAGACATATCCAAGGCCCAGGGGTGGTGGGAGAATCGACGTGTGGTGCAAGTCATTGTCCTGGGAGTCATTGGCATCGTTGGGTTGCTGTTAGGGATATTGATCCTTCGCGCGCGCGGGCTGGTGCAGGGGCATCGCTTGGCCTTGTTAGGCTTTCTCTTTCTCATTGTCTTCGTCGTTACGCGGGCATCGTCCTTCTTTCAAATGGATCGCCTCATCAATTTCCGTGTCTTGGGTTTCCGCATGAACTGGTTTCTCGAACTGACGGGTATCGGCATCGTGGCGCTCTCGGCCGCGCTCGCCATCCGGCAGGCGTCCGAGATCAGGCGTCGCGAAAGCGATTCACATAGAGAAACAGAAGCGGGGCCGCGCTGAGAAGCTGGCCGAAGGTGGCGACATTTGCTTGATGAAAGCTTCCCATGGCGAGGGCGCTGGCAATGAGGGCGCACCCGAGGAGCGCCGCACCCCCCACCACGAAGACAGCAAGGGGCGAGAGGGGATCGCGAATGGGTGGGCAGTGTTTGGCAATCTCATCCAGGAAGAAATAGGCCACCCCGACGAACACTACCATGGCCATGAAGGCACCGTCTTGGCCAAAGAAGCTGAGGAGGAAGTCGTAGCAGCCGTGAACGACGACGACGGCAACGAAGGTCCCCAGAAAGCGATCCCATTCGCGTTTGGGCGTGTAGAGGAAACGAAGAAACGCATACCCTAACGTTCCAGTCAACGCGAGGTGCAGGAAATTGGCCGAGACGAATCGGCCAAAAGCCGCTTCCTTGTGCACGTTCTCCTGACCAGCGAAGCCGAGACCCACACAGGCACACACGAAGAGGATCGTCTTGGGATCGCGTGAATGATAGAGCAAGGGCGCGAGCGGGAGGATGAAGAGAAATTTGATCGTCTCCTCTCGCACACCCACACCCACGACGAAATAGACGAAGTCATTCCACAGCTCGCCATTCTCGGTGAATCCCCAGACGCGGTCTTGCCAGATCACCGCGAAGAGCGTGGCAGAGGCGCTGAGAATGCCCAGGACCACCGCAACGCAGGCATAAGCGACGGCACGTGAACGCCAACGTGGGATGAAGCAGATCTTCTTGAGAATCCAGAACCAAAGAATGATCACGAGTGCCGCCAGTCCCCAGACGGAAAGGGGAATGTGGTGGTAGTCGTGGTTGATCACTCCGCGGAGAACGAAGGCGGGATCCTTGAGCGCGACACCCATCGCCAGCAAATCATGGGCGTTGTCCAACGAGTATCGCGGGTCCTCTATCAGTTGGGCCACCGCATCCCGATCATTCGCCGCTAGGTGATGGCGGAGGACCTGACGCTTAGCGTAGGCTGCTCTCGGAAACTGCGTCTCGCGATCATAGTGGACGAGGGCATTGTCAGGGTCACCCTCCCATTGGTAGATGTCTCCCAGGCAGGCATTGGCAAATCGGGGCGGTGGCTGCTTGCTCGCTTCCGCTTTGAGCCATTCCAATTCGTCGACTTCCGCCTCGCCGCCGAGGGCTGCTCGACTATAGGCCATGAGGAGCGTTTGAAGATCAGGATCGTCCGTGTGTTTCTCGATGATGTCTCCACGAATGGCTTGCCAGTTGTAGGTATCGTGCCGACCGCGTAGCTGGAACAAGGCTCGCCGGATGATTTCGACGACCCATTCATTCTTCTTGATTCCAGCGTCCAAAGTGATCTCCGGGGGGCGCTCGGGAGGCGTGGGGAGGTCTGGTTGATCGAGCGGTCCATTGATGCTTTTGAGGCGTTCGAGGTAGGCGTCTAGGGGGCTCGCCAGTTGTTTGGAGCACACGAATGCGATAACCACGGCCACGCCGATGATGAGGATAGCGATCCGGCTGATCACGCCTGTATCGCGGCTCAGTCGATGGAGTTCTGGTTCGGTCAATGGCACGGGCTGGGAAGGTAGAGGTCATTTCTCTGCGGTGCGAGCGCGAAACAGGCATTCACACTCGACGCGGCGCAGTGGCCAGCGTAGGATCCGCGCCACATGAAGAAATTTCCCATTCTCCTCTCGATTGGCCTGCTAGCAATGTGGCTTGTGGCCCAAGCAGCAGACGAGCCAGAGCCGGTCAAGCCGCTCCGCGTGCTGCTCGTTGCGGGTGGCTGCTGCCACGACTACGCCATGCAGAAAGACGTGCTCAAGGCAGGGATCGAAGAGCGCCTGAATGCTACCGTTGACATTGCCTATAATCCTGACAAATCGACGAAAGCCACGTTCGAAGTGTATGCGAAGAAGGATTGGGCAGATGCCTACGATGTGATCGTGCATGATGAGTGCTCGGCTGATGTGAAGGATGCCGCCTATGTCAAGCGCATCCTCGATGCGCATCGCGAGGGGAAACCTGCCGTGAACTTGCATTGTGCCATGCATAGCTATCGGTGGGGTGATTTCCGTAAACCGGTCACCTTGGGCGATGAGAATGCGGAGTGGTTCGAGATGATCGGCCTCCAATCCACTGGGCACGGCCCCAAGCTCCCTGTGGAAATCACGTTCACGGATACCAAGCACCCCATCACCGTGGGGATGAAGGATTGGACGACTGGGAATGAAGAACTCTACAATAATGTGCAAGTGTTTGAGACGGCGCATCCCCTTGCCTCAGGAAAGCAATCGGTGCCGCCACGACGCAGACGAGGTGAACCGGCTGATCCAGATGCCAAACCGCGTGTGGATGAAGCGGTGGTGGTCTGGACGAATGCATTTGGACCTAAGAAGACGAAGATCTTTAGCACGACGTTAGGTCATTTCACGGAGACGGTGGCGGATGATCGCTATTTGAATCTGGTGACGCGCGGCGTTCTATGGGCCACGGGCAACTTGAATGACGATGGCACGGCCAAGGAGGGTTATGGTGCGGCAAACTAGTGTTAGGTAACCACCCACGATCTATTTCATGATGAAGCGTTCTCACATTCTACTCACAAGTATCCTGGCGGTATCACTCGCGACGGGATTCGCCGAGGTCTCACCTGTTGGACTGAAGAAGCTCGCCGACGGGTTTGTGGCCCCGGTGGGCTTGGTGCCTTTCCCTGGAACGACCGATCTCGTGGTGGTGGATCAGGCCGGCGTGGCCTACCTCCTGTCTGCAGATGGCAAGCGGGCCGAGGCTCCTTTGCTCGATGTGCGCTCCAAGTTGACGAAATTGAACGAAGGTTTTGACGAGCGTGGCCTGCTCAGTGTCGCCTTTCATCCCAAGTTTCCCGATGATCCCCGATTGTTTGCCTATTACAGTGGGCCGCTCCAGGAAGGGGCTCCTGAGGAGTGGAATCACACCTCCCATGTGGCGAGTTTCGTGGTGAATGATAGAGCGGCTGATTTGAGTTCGGAGAAGGTGCTGCTCAAGATTGATCAACCTCAGTTCAATCACAACTCCGGCAAATTGCTCTTCAGCGGTGATGGTCACCTCTTCATCACCTCGGGCGATGGTGGCAATGCGAGTGATGAAGGCAAGGGCCACGTCGAAGGCGGCAATGCGCAGGATATTGAGCAATTGTTAGGGAAAGTATTGCGTATTCAAGTGGATGAGGGCGATCTCTACAGTGTGCCCGAGGACAATCCCTTTGTGGGAAAGCCCGGCTGTGATGAAATCTTTGCTTGGGGACTGCGAAATCCCTGGGGTGTGACCTTGAATCCTGACAATGGTGCCGAACTCATTCTCGCCGATGTGGGCCAAGATCGCTATGCTGAGGTCAATGTGATTCAGCGAGGCAAGAACTACGGTTGGCGTATCCGTGAGGGGTTTCAAGGTTTTGACCATGAAGACAAACGAGCGCTCGACGTGGAACGGCCCAAGGTGGACCCACAGGGCAATCCTTTGGCTGATCCTGTCTTGACTTATAAGAATCGTAATCATCCTCAGTTCAAGGATGATGAGGCGGCCATGGGGATCTCCATCACCGGTGGCGAGGTCTACACCGGCAAAGCCGTGCCAGCCCTCCAAGGGAAATATGTCTTCGGCGATTGGTCGCAGCAATGGGCTCCAGGCAAAGGGCGCTTGTTTGTAGCGGAGCGCACAGGAGATCAATGGAAGATGGAAGACTTACCGGTGAAAGATGCTCCGGGGGGAATGTTAGAGAATGCCTACATCACCGCTTTCGGCAAGGACGCTCAGGGTGAGGTCTACGTGCTCACCGCGGGGCAACCCGGCTTCGGAGCCACGTTAGGAGCGGTCCACAAGATCGTCGCGCCTTAAGAGAGGATCTCTCCCAGGCCGTCCACGCAGGCTTGAGACCAGGTTTCCAAGTGGTCGCGGCGTTCTAGCAGGGCATCCTTGCTGAGAAACTGGAGATCGGCGATCTCGGTTTCATTGGCCTCGACGTCAGGTGAGTCGAGATCGAACAAGTGCACGACTCCTAGGTGGACGCGGCCGACTTCGTTGTCGTCGTGGTTCAGGAGGGCCACGATCCGTTGGGAATAGGTCCCGCCGAGCTTGAGCTCTTCATGGACCTCGCGTTCGACTCCGCGCAGGTAGGTTTCTTGTCCCAGTGGTTCGGGAGAATGGTCAGTGGTGTTGATATGGCCGCCGATGCCGATCGATCCTTTGGAGGCGAGGCGCTGTTCGCCGGATTTCTTGCCGCGGACGTAGTGAAGGAATTGGCCTTCGTGGTGAAAGATGGCGTAAGGGATGATCTGCTTGTGTGAGGGATCATCCTCGGCGGCATCTCGCGGCATGAAGAAATTGTTTCCAGGATCGAGGAAGGTAGGCAGGTAACGGTCCACCTCGAATTGCAGCCCTTGAAAGCTCCCCAATTCGTCTAGTAGTGCTCGCGGGACCACCAATACTCGTTCGTCACCATATCGACTCATAAGCCGGTCATAAGTCGCGGTGAAGGCACTGGCCAGTCAAATTTCCCATTCTTTCAACCACGCGGCGATGGCGTCGAAGATGGCCTCGCGATCATCGCCGAAGTAGGGCTCGTGGAGGGCGCCATCGAGCGTCGCATAGGTCTTGTCCACACAGGGCAGATGGTCGAAGAACGCTTTTGATAAGGCGGGAGGGCACACGATGTCGGCGGAACCATGGGTCATGAGGAGGCGAAGATCTGGGGAGAATTGATGAGCCGAGGCGCGCAGAACCTTTGCGGCGTCCACGAGTACCGTTCCTAACCGAACGGTCAACGTGCGGTGCATGAGGGGATCGGGGGTGCCGGCATCTTTGCGGCATTGTGAAGTCTTGATCCCGCTATGAATGGGGAAACGAGGGCAAATAGCATTGAGAATGCGAGCCGCGCGTCGCTTGAGTCGTGAGGCGTTGGCTTCGGGATCGATCAAGGGAGAACCGATCCAGGCGAAGGAAGCGCTCTTGGGATATTGGCAAAGATGATAGAGAGCAAGGAAGGCACCCATGGAATGCCCTAACAGACCGATGGGTTTGCTGGGGCCGATGGATGCTGCTAGGAGCGAGTGTTGCTCATCGATGAGAGCGGTGATCAAAGCCATCGACTCCAAATGACCGCGTTGTCCGGGAGACCGGCCATGCCCAGGCCAGTCAAAGACGCGGCAATGCACCCCATGCTGAGCAAATAGTTCTAACAAAGGTGCGTGACGGCCGCCGTGCTCTCCCAATCCATGGAGCATGAGTGCACCCGCACGGGCGGTGGAAGGATTACCAAAGGTCCGTTCGAACACCTGTTTCCCAGTGGTGCTTTGGCGGAGACTGCCTTGGGTCATGCTGGGCATCCTAGCGTCGTAACCTCACGTGTCCAAATGGCGATGGGGATCGCAGCGGTCCGTGACCACTGGTGCCGACTGTTGCCACCACTCGAACGTCATCGCGTGGGTGTTCTCAGCGTCCGCCTCGAAAGATTCATGATGGGTCCGGTGCCACCTACCATCATCGCGGAAGGGGGGGAAGCAGACTTTGCCCTCGATGGTGGCTTCTATGATCGTGAGTATCAGATGAGTGGCGATAGGGAGAGCGCTTTCATAAACCTGGCCCCCTCCGCAGACCATCAGCTCGTGGGCTCCGCGCGCTTCGGCGAGAGCGAGCGCGCTAGGAAGCGTGTCTGCACGCAGGCCGTTGGCGACCTTGTAATCAGACTGATGGGTGAGGACGATGGGAAGCTGGTTGGTGAACCAACCATCCATCTCCTCGAAAGTGCGACGCCCTAATACGAGCACCTTTCCATCGGTCTGCTGACGGAAGTGCTGCTGATCGCGAGGGAGATGCCAGGGAATGCCCTCACCGGTGCCGAGCACCCGATGACGGGTCATGGCGGCGATCAACGTGATCTTCAAAAGGAAGGCTAACGTCCGAACAAGCGTCCCAGGAAGGACTTCTTCTTAGGCTTGGCCTTCACCGTTTGGGGGCGAGGGGCGGGCTTCGGTGCGGAGCGTGCCCGCGATGTGGAGCGTTTTCGGGAGCTAGCGGTGGAACGCTTGCGGGTGCGTTTCTTCTTGGAAGAGGAGGCGCGACTGCTGCTGCGAGAACTCGAGGCGCTGCTGCTCGACTTTACCTTATCTCCGCCCGGAGTGCGCACGAGGGCAAACATGTCGCGGCTAGGATTGCGGCGAGAATAGAGGGAATTGAAGAAGCGTTTGGCGAGTGGCGCGGCGGTCTTGCCACCGCTGGAGCCGCCTTCGTAGGCGACTGCGAAGGCGAATTGGGGATCGTTGGCTGGCACAAATCCGGCGAACCAGGTCATCTTCTTGTCACCTTTCCATTCAGCGGTGCCCGTCTTCGCGGCGACCTGGGCATGGCTGCAGTAGCCCTGTTTCCCCGTGCCGTGGCCGGCGTGGACGACATCCACCATGCCTCGTCGAATGGCTGCCAGAAGTTTATCTGACATTTCCACACGACCGATGGCTTCCTTCTTGGAAACGTCGATCACTTGATTCAGATGGTCTTGCTTCTGCTTGATGAGACGGGCGCGCCAAACGTCTTTCCCGTTGGCGATACCGGTCATTGATTGAGCGACTTGGAGGGGCGTGGCCTCAATGTAACCTTGACCAATGGCGAAGTTAGCAATGTCGCCAAGATACATGTGATGCCCGTGATTCTCCATCATCCAGGCATTGGTCGGCAGCAATCCAGGACTCTCGTCGAGTGGGATCTTGGTGAGCTGCCCGAACCCGAAATTCCGTGCCTCGCGGATCAGGGGTTCTGATCCGACTTTCTGACCTACTGTGTAGAACCAGGTATTGCACGAGCGTGCGATCGCTTTCTGCAGAGTCATCTTGCCTTCGTTGCTAGAGTGCCAGTTCCGCTTGTAGTGCGCCCCAACGCGGATCTTGCCCGGACAGTCGAAATAGGAATTCGGTGTGATGGTGCCTTCTTTCAAGGCGGCCAGAGTGATTGGCACCTTGAAGGTCGAGGCCGGGGGATAGCCGGCTTGGAAGGCGCGGCCGTAGAGCGGGTTGTTGGGATCTTCTAGCAGTTTGCTGAATTTCTCTTGAGAAATGCTAGGGACGAAATCGTTGAGATCGTAGCGCGGGAAGGAGGCCATGGCCAAGATCTCGCCATTGTCCGTGTCTACCACCACCATCGAACTCCGATAATAAAGGACGTCCTCGGCCAGCTTCTGCATGTTGGCGTCTAACGTTGTCACGATCGTGTTGCCAGCCATGGGCTGCTGAAGCATATCGCGCTCAATCTCCCGGCCTTCGGCATCGAAGATGATGTTCAGTTTGCCAGGGGTTCCCCGAAGTTCCTCGTCGAAGGAAGCCTCCAAGCCAGCCTTGCCCTCCCATTCGTAGAAGAGCGGGTCGCCATTCTCGATCGGCCCGGTGGGGAGCGGCTTCGTGAGACCGGTGTAACCGATGATGTGGCAGGCCACTTTCCCGCGGGGATAGTGTCGAAGGTAGACCGGATGGGCGATCAATCCGAAGGAACTCAGCTTATCCTCCACCGCTTTGCGCTGGCGATCTGTGAGTTCGTGACGGCCCACTAACAGATAGGGAAGCCAATGGCGATTGTGATAGTGATCAACGAAGTCCTGGGATTCCTTCACCCAGTAGTCAACCTGATCAGATTCTTTGCCACCAAAGCAGAGGATATTCAATTGCTCCAAAGCAGCTTGGCCGTAGGCGGCGATTTCTTGATCGGTCGCGTTGGAGAGATTGGGAAACTTGAGCGCAGGGAAATAGCCCACGCGATTGGTGGCCAGGGGACGTCCGTCGCGATCAACGATCTGGCCACGAGGGGCGGGGATTGTCAGCAGCAGGGTGCGGGCTCCGCGCTGGGTTTCCCAGGATGGGGTCACCCCGGTGGGAACGCTTTCTTCGGCTTCCGCTCCGGCCGCCTTCTCCTCGGTCGCCGGGGCGGCGTGGAGAACGGCGGAGAGGCACCACAAGAGCGTGAGAAAGCAGATGGGGAACGATTTCATGGTTTTGTGAGCGTAGATGATGTCTGGGGGAAAAGCTAGGATTGATGCGTTTCGAGGTAGTGAAGAATCTCACGCGCGCTCTTCAGACTGAATCCTGGAAGCGCTGCGATGTCCTCCACAGGGGTGTTTCGCAGACGGGCCACGGAGCCGAAGGCCTTCAGCAGAGCGGCTTTGCGTCGCTGACTCACGCCCGGGCAGTCATCGAGCACGCTCTCGGCGATGCGGCGTTTCATCAGCAACTGATGATAGCCGTTGGCAAAGCGGTGCGCCTCGTCTCGAATCCGTTGCAGGAGGCGGAGCGCGCCCATGTCGTGCGGCAAGATGAGCGGATCCGAGACCCCTGGGCGGTAGATTTCCTCAAACTCCTTCGCCAAGCCAATGATAGGTAACGCGCTCAGCCCCAGGCGCTGAAGCTCACGGCAGGCGCTGGAAAGCTGGCCTTTCCCGCCATCGACGATCACGAGATCTGGCAAGCGTACGAGGGGCTTGCCCCGAGCGTCCTTCCGCTCTTCCAAATCAGCGCCGAGCCGTTGCATCACCTCGACGGGTGATTCCTGGCTGGACGCAGACACCTCAGGATGGGCATCGGCTGCTTGGGAAAGAATCCGAGCGTAACGACGCCGGACCACCTCCGCCATGCTTGCGAAATCATCCTGGCCTTTCACCGTCTTGATTCGATAGCGGCGGTAGTTCGCATTGTTTGGCAAGCCATTGGCGAATCGCACCATGGAAGCGACGACATGCGTGGTGGAAATATTCGAAATATCGAAACATTCCATTACCAAGGGAGCTGTTTCCAAGTGCAGGACCTCCTGCAATTCTTCCACATCACGTAGGGCCTCGGCCTCTTTGTTCTCGGGCAGCCCGCGTTTGGTGCGCGTGAAGCGTCGGGCCGGGCTCAAGGTCTTCTTGAGATGATCAAGCACATCGCGCAACTCGGCCGCGCGTTCGAACTGCAACGTCGCTGCGGCCGACTGCATCTGCTCTTCCAACTCGCCTAACAATTCCCTCGATTTCCCTTCCAGAAACGCACAGGCCTCCTCCACGCGTTGAATGTAGGCCTCGCGGGAGATCTTGCCAATGCAGGGCGCGGTGCAATTCTTGATCACATCGTCATGACAATGCTTGTAGTCCTCTTCCCCCGGATTGAGCGGGCGGCAACTCCGGAGTCCGAAGCGACGGTTCACCCAGGCCACGGTGGTCCGCAGTGCGCCAGAGTGCGCAAAGGGTCCGAAGTAACGGGCCCCGTCTTCCTTCCGTACCCGTGAGAGTTGGAAACGGGGAAAGGGATCTTCCAAATGCACCTTGAGCAAGAGGAAGCGTTTATCGTCGCGGAAACTGACATTGTACTTGGGGCGAAATTCTTTGATCAGTTTGCCCTCTAACAGAAGGCTCTCCGCTTCATTGCGCACCTGGTGAATGTCGAAATCGTAGATGCTCTTGATCAGCGCGCGTGTCTTTAAGTCCGCCATCGTTTGCCGTGAAGGCGTGAAATATTGGCTCAGACGCTTACGTAAATCCCGCGCCTTCCCCACGTAGATCACGCGATTGAGTCGATCGCGCATGAGGTAGACACCGGGCTGATGTGGGACTTCCTGCAGTTTCTTACGCAGGTCCGCCTTCTCACGCGGGGCGGGTTGGTCAGGCATGGTTGGCGTGAAGGGAAATGTTAGAAACGTCCAGCGACGAGTCTAACATAGCGGTCTCCGCTGGATGTGAGTGCTCTGCCCGAGCTGTTCAGGCGTTTGCGCGTTTGGCTATAGTGTGATTTCTGAGAATCCTTCACCCAACTGAGGCTGGGTCCCGCTGGCATGATCTCGGGGGAGACGCTGGTGACTTGGAGGGGCAGGCCAGAGCCATCAAAGGCGATTTCCCAACAGCTACCATGACCGTGATCGCTATCGAGGAGCCAGTGATAACGCGAGAGGAGATCGAGACGGCTGCCTTCCTTGGGAATGAGGACTTTGTAATGAGGCGAGCGGCTCTTGAGGAAGGCGGAAATGGAGAGATTCGGTTGAGCGCGGCAGGCGAGGAGATACTCGGCGACAGGTATGCCTGCAAGGTTCAGCCCATTGTAGATGCCATGGGGATTCCCCGTCCCATCGATGGTGCCGTGCCAGGTATTGAACTCTCGGTCTAACAAAAGGTTGATCTCAAAGTGGAGATGGGCGCGGGTCCGATCAAGCCCAGGACCAGTGTGACCGAGGATCCCTAACGGAGTGCCTGCGTGCACTTCCTGACCGATGTCCACATCAGTGGTGCGGAGATGGGCGTAGAGCGAGTAGTAGGGGCCATCCTCACACACATGCTCCACCACGACATACTTGCCATAGGAGCTGAACTTCGTCACCGGATTGACGTGGACCACCTGTCCGGGAGCCACGCTCCAAACGAGGTCTAACGGTTCCCCTTGCCGATCGCGACGAGTAGGTTTGATGTCGAGGCCTTCATGAAATTTCGCGTAGACCACGGAGCCCTTGCTCCCGACTGGCGTCCGGGTGAACCCGTACTGGCCACCCTGCCACACGTTGTAAGTCTTATTGTCCCAGTAGCGGGGCACATACATGTAGAAGCTCTCGTAGTCTCCCGAGTAGAGGGCTCGATTGGCCGTCGGGAGAATCCACGTTTGCTGTGCAGCAAGCGGCGCAAGCGTGAAGAGGCACGCGAAGACCGACGCGACGCAGATGGTCCTCACCATTTATTGAAACTGCGAGAACTTCTTCTCGAACACTTCCATGTCTTCAGGGCGAAGCTTCTCCCAGATCACGATCTGGCCATCATCATTGTGATAGTCAATTCGCGTCACCGCGCGTGGCTCTCCTTGCACCACGGCGAGGAGTAATTTGCCTGAATGCGTCTGGGTGATCGCCTGGAGCGAGTTTCGTCCACCAGTGGTGAGACGGAAGACCACACCCCAGCCGCCGTCGTCGCCATCGAAGGGGGCAAAGCTGCGGATCTGGCGATGATGAATGGTGGGCGATTTCTCGTAGAAGAAGCCAGAACCTGCTGGCCACTCGAAGACGCGCTTGCTCCCTGCATACTGGGCGTCCGTCTGGGCGTGGAAAGACACAATGTGCTTGGAGGCGCGGCGGCCCATACCCAGGCAGCTAAGCCCCAGGATCAGGACGAGGAGGAGGGCGAAACGTCTTCTCATGGGCTAAACAAATCGCGAATGGCGCGAGAATGCAATGGCAAAGTCCGCTGGGGGCGGCGCTTGACCCAGGCTCCAGGGAAATTTCTCGCAATTCACGTGACGACCGCTTTGGTGGAAGCCGTCTGAGTTATCATGGCGACGCCTACTATCTTCATCGGCCTCGGGACCACGGGATTGCGTGTGCTCGAGGATCTGCAGCGATTCTACTACGGCACCTTTGGCAAGAACAAGCCGGACCACGTGGAGATGATCTTCACGGAGACGGATACCGCTGTGGAACGGCATCCAACGCCTGCGGGGGATTCGATCGAGGCGGTCTACACGCCTTTGGAATCGCCTTCGAAAGCGGTGGAATACCTGCAGCAGACCCCCTTGAAGCCTGATATGAGTTGGGTCCCCGATCCAGGATTGCTCAATCACGAAGGGGTCGGGGCAGGGGGCATGCGCTGCTTTGGAAGGTTGGCTCTCTGGAGCATGCCTCGAAGCGTGGGCAAGGACATGCACATGGCGCAGTTGGAGGAGAAGATTCGTCAGGCCCATGCGCGCCTAGGCCACGCGCCAGACGTGCATGTGTATGTCGTCAGTTCCTTGGCTGGTGGCACGGGCTCGGGGACCTTCATTGATGTCGCCTACCTGACGCGATTCTGCATCACGCCCAACCAGGATGGCCAGACGCGCATCTATGGCGTCTTTCTCTTGCCGCCGAGTTATCACAAGAATGATCGGATGTTGGCGAATGCCTACGCCTGTTTGCGGGACTTGAAGAACCACAGTCGTCCGGACTTTGCCTATAATGGGCGTTGGCCCATCAGTTCGCGGCCTCCTGAAGGATTTCCGAAAGGATTGGGTCCCTATGAATTGACGACCTTCATTTCGCCCGATTGGGGTGGGAATCAAACCGTCGACTACCATCATTTGCTCAAACTAGCGGCTGTCTTTCTCTTCACGGGAAGTCTTGGGTTTTCCAGTTATCGTGGCGCGCGCATTGTCGATGCGCAGAATTTCAATAAGGAGGGGCGATTTGGGAAACACTCTTTCGTGAGTCTCGCGAGTGTGTTGTATCCGACTTTAGAAGTGGAAGAAGCGGTGGCGACAACCTTTGCCATCGAGCATTTGCAACGCCTTTATGATCCCGCCAACTGTTATGGTCACCGGATTAAGGGTGATATCGGTGCGGAAGCCAATCGGCGACCGATTGCGCGTGACATGGATGCGGTGGTCTTGGCGGCCTTTGCAGAAATGACGGATGCGGGCCCGCGTGGGGACCTGGAGGCCTACCTCGACGAGAAGGTGAATCAATTGATCCGCAAGGATATCACGGAATCTCCTAGAGAATTCATTTATCGACTCTTTCGCAGCGAGGAGCGTGAAGAAATGTATGAATTTGTTCGCAATAAGGTGAGTCAAGCTGAGAAGGTCATCATTGATCGGCTCCATCACTTTGTGAAAGAGGCGGTAGAGGATTCGGAATCACTCAGCTATGGGAAGTTACAGCTCAAGCGTGCGCACGACTATCTTGAACAGACGGCCACTTATTGGAACAACTTTCAAATCGAGAAGTGGGACAAACGGCTGCGTGGGCTGGCGAAATGGGTGGTGGAAGGCACGCCGCGTTATATTCCCGGAGAGAAGCGCCAGGTGATTGTGGAGCGGTTGCGGTCGGTGTTAGAGCTGCTCAAGATGCATCATCTCCAGCCACGCTTACTCGCAATCTGCAAATACATCGAGCAGGGGCAATCGGGAGACTATATGACAACGCCCTTGCCGACCCTCTATCAGGTGAATGACATGATCACCAAGGCGCGTTTAGCGACGGGAGAAGCTTCAGAGACGGTTGATACGAAACCGACTTTGGTGCTGAATCTAGGTAAGAAGCGCGATGAATTGCTCAATCGCAGAGATTCGCCGCGGCAGATCCACGAACATTATCCCACCGGATCTTTTGCCAATGAGGTGAAGGAGGCCACGACACGCTTCAATGCGGCAAGAGGCACGGAAGGAGAGGAATCTGAGAGCAAGCGTGTGTTTGGATACACGGATTCGCTGTGGGAACACTTGCGGGCGGTACAACGGGAGGAAACGCTGGACGCTCTCTTCTATGAGCGGCCTGTGCAACGGTATATGACACGGCTACGAGCACATCAGTGTGTTCCCGATTTCGATATAGGAAAGTTCATTCGGGAGAAACCGGGAGAATTGAAGCATTTGGCGGAATTAGCGGTAATGAATCCAATCATGTTGGAACGGGCCATTGTGAATGCTGGGAATGATTATCCCAAAGTAATCATCGCTCCCGATCAAGCGACTGAGAACGATGCAAAGAAAGCCTTGGAGAAACAAGGCTGTGATTTGTTCAATAACAATGGGCCTCATGCCTTTGTCGCCTGTCCTGACATGCGGAACATGATTGTCTTTCTCGATGAACGCGGTGATTTCAATCCGCTAAACGATATTTCGAACATTGAGACCTGGAAGACGAATGCAAATGCGGAGAATCCCGCTAAGATCAATGCCTATCGGACAGGGGCTGCTGATGAATAAAGGCGCATGAAACTGCTGCGTGAATTCGGTGAAAGCCTGCGTATTGCGCTGGGATCCGTATTCGCGCACAAATTGCGTGCTGCTTTGGCGACGCTTGGAATCGTCATCGGTGTGTTCACAGTCACGCTCATGGCCACCGCCATCCAGGGGTTGAATACCGCTTTTGCCAATAGCATCTCTGCAATTGGATCAGACGTGCTTTATATCCAACGCTTCTCTTGGGGGCCTTCGGATGACTGGTGGAAAGTGCGCGCCCGGCAACCGATCACGATGGCCCAAGCGGAGCGCTTGGCCGAGCGCGCGACATTGGTGGAAGGCGTTTCTGTGGAATCGGGTTATGGGGGCTCGGTCACCTTTGAGGATCGCGTGGCGAGCGGCGTGCGTGTGTTAGGCCAAACGGCGCAAGCGGCACGCGTGCATGGGGTCGAACTCACTGAAGGGCGCTTCATCAGCGAGGCGGAGTCCGACGGAGGGCGCCCGGTCGTGGTGCTGGGGGCAACCTTGGCAGCGAATCTGTTTCCCTACGGGGGGGCTTTGGGGGAACGCGTTCGCATTGGAAACCTCGGATTTCGCGTGATCGGGGTTGCTGCGAAAGTGGGCGACTTCGCATTCGGTGACCTCGACAACCAAGTGACCATTCCCCTGCGACGTCTTGCCAGCGATTTCCTCACCAACCCCGAAGTGACCATTGCCGTGAAAGTCGCCGCGGGGGTGCCCCTGGATGAGGCGAAAGAGGAACTTCGCTGGGTCATGCGGGACGTTCGCAAGGTTCCGTTAGGCAAGGATGATGATTTCTCGGTGAATGATCAGCGGTCGATTCTGGATGTCTTCGGCACAGTGACCGGAATCGCGGGGTCCGCGGGACTCTTCATCACGGGGCTCTCTCTCTTTGTCGGAGGAATTGGGATCATGAACGTTATGTTTGTTTCCGTGACCGAGCGCACGCAAGAGATTGGCGTGCGCAAGGCGCTTGGCGCGAAGTATCGCGCCATTCTTTCTCAATTCTTGGCGGAAGCCGCGACCATCTGCGTCTTTGGGGGTCTGCTAGCGTTGGCCATGGCGTGGGGAGCCACCTTCATTGCCCAGCGCTGGCTGCCAGTCACCATTTCGCCCATGATCGTGATCCTCGCTTTGTCCGTTTCGGCGATCACTGGCTTGATCGCGGGATTCTTACCAGCACATCGGGCTGCACGCATGAAACCTGTGGATGCCTTGCGCAGTGAGTGATGCAGTCCTAACAGAGCCGCGGAGGTTGCCTCGCATCTCGGGCTGGCATCGATTCCTGGCAGAAATGCGAGAAAGCTGCCGCATGGCAGCCGATTCCGTCATTTCCCACAAGCTACGATCGGCGCTCACGCTACTAGGCATCCTCATTGGTGTCTTCTCTATCATTGTGGTCATGACGGTATTGCGAGTGCTCGATCGCAATGCGCAGGAAGCGCTCACCCAGTTGGCGCCGCACACGTTTCAGGTGAAGCGCTCGCCTCCCTTTGTCTTCTCGGCCCCTGGATCCCGCGGGGGATCGTGGAAGCGAGAACCCATCTCCTGGCGACAGTGCCAGCAACTGATGCGGCGGGCACTGCTTCCCGTGAATACGGGAGTGGAAGAAGGGTTCTCTTCAGGAACGGTGCGTTCCGCTTATGCGGAAACCAACCCGGATGTGGGATTGCGCGGCGTGACGCCGGGGATCTTTGCAGCCAGGATGTGGGATCTGGAAGATGGACGTCCCATTCAACAAAACGATGTGGATAGTGCGCGCCTCGTCTGTGTGTTAGGTTCGGGACTGGCGAAGAAACTATTTCCTTACAGCAGCGCGGTGGGAGAACGCATCACTTTCAATGGCCTGGCCTATCGTGTGGTGGGCGTCCTGGCCTCGCGGGGGCAGATGATGGGGGATGGGGAAGATAACTTTCTGGTGGTGCCTCTTTCCACAGGATTGCAGCGCTATGCATCTCCCTGGGTGAGCTTGAATCTGGTCGTGCAAGCGTCAGGAGAAGAGCAGTATGAGGAGACGCTCGATGAAGTGCGCGGGATCATGCGGATCCTGAGACGGACTCCCTTGGGCGAGCCTGACGATTTCGAGATGGTCTCTAACGATTCCCTCATGCAGCAATTTCGCGAAGTCACTTTCGCTGTTCGTGCAGGGGCCGCCATCATCAGCTCCATTGCCCTTCTCGCGGCTGGGATCGGCATCATGAATATCATGCTCATCTCCGTCACAGAGAGGACGAAGGAGATCGGGGTGCGTCGTGCTATCGGCGCGCGCAAGCGGATGATCCTCACCCAATTCATCGTGGAGGCCGTCCTTCTCTGTCTCATCGGCGGGCTGGCAGGCGTGATCCTCGGTGTAGGTGCTGGCAATATCCTCTCCGTGTATTTCAAAACCCCTGTGGTCATCCCGTTCGATTGGGTCGGCTATGGATTGGGCATCTGTACCTTTGTTGGCGTGCTCTTTGGCGCCTACCCTGCCTTCAAAGCCGCGAATGTGGATCCGATCGATGCCCTGCGCTACGAATGATGGCGCGTAATGGCGGAAATGCTTGAAGGAGAGGGGAGTTGGTGTAGAATGGCGGGAAATGAGTGCCAACGACGTTGAAACCACCATCTTACGCGCCATTGGACGCAGCTATCAGCCGCTCTCGGCTGCGCGCGTCGATGCGCTCGGTTGCACGCGTTCACGGCGGACAACGCAACGCATTCTGCATGGAATGGTCGATCGCGGGCTTTTGGAAAGGGTTGGGCGAACGCGCGCCACGAGCTACCAGCTCACGGAGGCGGGCAAAGCCATCCTGCGAGAAGCCTCGCCCCGGCTGGTACCAGATTTCGAGCCCGACTTGGCGGGACCGTTTCTCCTGCGCGAAGAACCAGAGACCTACAGGGAGCCTGATGATGAACTGCGAGCCCTTCGCGAGCGGATTCGGAAGCCGATGGCCGAGCGGACGCCGGTGGGCTACACGCGTGCGTTCTTGGAGGCTTACGAACCTAACAAGACGCGCTACTTGCCAGAGGCACTTCGTGAGGAACTCCACCGTCTGGGGCAATCCGAACACATGGCAGCGTTGCCTCCGGGTACGTATGCGAGGCATGTCCTGGATCGGCTATTGATAGACCTCTCTTGGAATTCGTGTCGGCTCGAAGGAAATACGTATTCGCTGTTGGAGACGGATCACCTCCTGCGGCTAGGGAAGACAGAAGACTTTCAACGGGCACGGGATGCGCAGATGATCCTCAATCACAAAGGTGCTGTCGAGTTTCTTGTGGAGGATCCGATGGACTTGGGATTCAACCGTTACACGTTTCTGAATCTCCATGCGATCCTAACGGAAGGCCTACTTAAGAATCCGGCCGCGGAAGGGCGCCTCCGCGATGTCCCTGTGGGTGTCGGTGGAACGGTCTATCATCCGGTGAGCACGCCCTCTGTGCTAGAGGAGTGTTTCGATCTCATTCTGGAGAAGGTCGCGCTCATTGAGAATGGGTTAGAGCAAGCCTTCTTTCTCATGGTGCACTTGCCCTATCTCCAGCCATTTGAAGATGGGAACAAACGCATGTCGCGTGTCTCGGCAAACCTACCATTGATACAGAATAACCTGGCTCCTCTGTCCTTTGTGGATGTCTCTGTAAGAGACTACGTTGACGGCATCCTGGCGGTGTATGAATTGAACCGCGTGGACCTGTTGCGTCAGGTGTTCGCCGAAGCCTATCGGAAGTCTGCGGGGCGCTATGCCAATTTGCGGCAAGAGTTAGGAGAGCCTGATCCATTCGCTCTGCGCTACCGCTCTGAGATCAAGGAGCGCATTCGGCATGTAGTGGTCCGGCAGATGGATAAGCTCGAAGCTGCTGATCACTTGCGCCAGTGGGCTGGCAGAGAGGTCACGGCATCAGATCAAGCGCGATTTGTGGAATTGGTGGAGGCGCAACTCCTGCAACTCCATGAGGGGAACCTCGCGCGGGTGCGTCTCCGCCCGTCGGAGTTCGCCGCGTGGCAGCCGCGGTGGTCCGGGCAATGGAGCGAATAGTTAGGCTGGTCGCTTGGCAAGCGGCCAGCCTCGTGTCAATTAAGTTCAGAGGCGCATTCGATCAATGAAATCCGGTTTCTTAGACAAGCTCATCGCACGTATTGGAAAGTTAGGCCCAGAGGAGGTTCAGAACGCTTTGGTACGTCTGGTGCAGGAGAAGGGCTTTCTTGAGAAGGTATTCGATTCGCTTCAGGAAGGGGTGATCGTGATGGATGCGGAGGGGCACATCAATTACATCAACCGAGCGGCTTGTGGGTTCTTCGGCCTGGAAGCCGAAGAGGTGATCGATAAGAAGCTCGATTCCCAGATCCGGGGATTGGACTGGTCAGCCTTGCTGGCGGAAGGTCAGGTGGTTTCGAGGGACATCGAGGTCTACTATCCAGAGAATCGCTTTCTCAATTTCTATCTTTCACCGATCGAGGACGAGGCGATTGATGAGGAGTTGGGTTATGTGATGATCGTGCGCGACATCACCCTGACGCGGAAAGTGACAGAGGAGAAGATCGAGTCCGAGCGCCTCTCCGCACTCACATTGCTTGCGGCGAGCGTGGCTCATGAGATAGGCAATCCTCTCAATTCTCTTAACATCCATCTACAATTGGTGGAACGCCGCTTGCGCAAAGCGCTGCCAGACGTGTATGAGGCGCAGTTTGAGGAATTGCTAGACATTGCCAAGGGTGAAGTCGAGCGCTTGGATTTCACCATCGCGCAGTTCCTCAAAGCCATCCGCCCGACGAAGCCGTTGCTGGAGCGCCACGATGTGAACGCTATCATTCGCGAATCGGCTCATTTCTTGGAACGCGAGCTCAAGGATCGCGGCATCGCGGTGAAGCTTGAGTTGAGATCGAACATCCCGCCCATGATGCTGGACGCTAATCAATTGAAGCAGGCATTCTATAACATCATTCGTAATGCGATGCAGGCGATGTCGAATGAAGGCCAGCTCACGATCCGATCAGACATGGACGCTTATGAAGTGGTGATCGCCTTTTCGGATAATGGGCCCGGCATCCCTGCGGAAGCGATGGCGCGAGTCTTCGAGCCGTATTTCACGACCAAGAAATCGGGTTCTGGCTTGGGACTGCTGATCGTGCGTCGAGTGGTACGGGAGCATGGCGGCGAGATCGAGCTGAAGAGCAAGCCGAGCGAAGGCACGCGAGTGATCGTGCGGTTGCCGCGGGCGCAGCGCTCGCCGCGTCTCCTGCCAGGCGGGGACGAGGATGCGGCGACTCCGAAGGAGAAATCGCCCGAGAAGGGGCAGGTCATCGAGGTCGAGTGAACACCTGTGAGAACCGGCACTCTCAGGGCTTGCAATCGTCTAGCGGGCCCTCAGAATGCCGCACTATGAATGCACGTGTGATTTCTCTCTTCCTGGTAGTGGCGGGTGGTTTCCTGGCCGGTTGCGGTGGTGGTGGCGGGGGAGGCTCTGATGTGGTGCAGGCTGGCAAGTTTACGATCCTTGGAACGCGGACCGACGGGGCGGATCGAGCCGCTGCGAAAGCCAATGCGGAGAACACCTTGGTTCGGTATCCTGACATCGATGCGATGGTGGGTCTGTGGGCCTACAATGCGCCTGCCTGTCTCGAAGCCTTGCAATCTGCAGGAAATACGGAGGTGAAGCTATTCTCCTTCGATGAAGCTGATGCGGCCCTGCAAGGAATCGTCGACGGGCGGATCGAGGGTACCATTGTCCAACAGCCTTACGAGTTTGGGTATCAATCGATCCGTTATCTGAAGGAGATCAACGATGGGAAAGAGATAGCGGTCCCTGATAATCAGCAAATCGACATTGAGGCCAAGACCATCACGAAGGATAATGTCGAGACATTCTGGGCGCGGTTGAAAGAGCTACAAGCCATTGGGGCCCAGGCCAAAGAGGCGCCTGCACCCGCGAGCGATACGCGTTTCGCTTTCGTCATTAATAATCCAGATCCCTTCTGGGAATATGCGAGAGCCGGTTGTTTCAAGGCACAGCAGGACTTTGGAGTGACCGTGGATTTCCAAGCACCTCCGACGGGAGAGTCGGCAGAGCAGAATCGTATTCTGGAGGATATTCTAACCAAGGGTGGCTATCAGGGGGTCGCCTTGAGCCCCCTTGACCCTGCCAATCAGACGGGGATCATTAATAAAGTGGCAGATGCGATGCCCCTTCTTTGTCACGACAGTGACGCGCCGGAGAGCAAGCGGCGATTCTATCTTGGCACCAATAACTACGAGGCTGGAAGATTGCTGGGTAAGTTGATCAAAGAGCGCATGCCGGAAGGTGGCAAGCTCATGATCTTTGTGGGGAATCTCGATGTGCTCAACGCGCAGCAGCGTCGCGCAGGCCTGATCGATGAGTTGAAAGAAGGTTAAGCCGCTCCTTTGGAAAGAACGCCTCTCATCGACGCACGCGGGATCCATAAGCGATTTCTCGGTGTGCACGCTTTGAACGACGTCAGTGCGTCGTTTTATCAGGGCGAAGTCGTGGCGGTGATGGGCGAGAACGGTGCCGGCAAGAGCACCCTGATGAAGTGCCTCGCGGGGGTTCACGTTCCCAATGAAGGGAGCATTTATTTCGATGGAAAGCCGGTTTCCATTCCCAATGTCAATCGCGCGACCGAGCTAGGCGTGGCCTTCATTCACCAAGAGTTGAACCTGGCGGATAACCTCTCCGTCGGTGCCAATATCTTCTTGGGGCGTGAGCCGACCAAGGGCGGGTTCATTGATCGTGCCACCATCCGGTCACGGACGAATCGATTGATCGAACAACTAGGCATGCAATTCACGGCGGACACCCGCGTGAGCGATCTATCTATTGGGCATCAACAGATGGTGGAGATCGCCAAGGCGCTCTCTCAGGAGGCTCGTTTATTGATCATGGATGAGCCCACGAGCAGTCTGACGCGTCATGAGACCGATGTCCTCTTTGAATTGGTGCGTGATTTGCGAGCGAAAGGGCTTTGCGTGGTCTTCATCTCGCATCGGCTTGCGGAAGTACAAGAGATTGCGGATCGCGTCATTGTCTTGCGCGACGGAAAGAATAGCGGCGAATTGCCGAAGGAACGCATTGATCATGACAATATGGTGGCCCTGATGGTGGGGCGAGATCTGGCTTTTCCCGAGAAGAAGGTCACCACCCTGGGAAAAGTGCTATTGGATGTGCAGGACTTGCGCGTGGCCCATGCACCGGACGAGCGCGTCAGCTTCCAGTTGCGTGCTGGCGAAGTGGTTGCCATGGCCGGCTTGGTGGGAGCGGGACGGACCGAACTGGCGCGAGCGATCTTTGGCATCGATCGCATATTTGGTGGAACTCTCAAAGTCGATGGGACGCCAGTGACGATCCGCGATCCCCGCGATGCCATTGCTGCTGGGATCGCCTACGTTCCTGAAGATCGCAAGCAGCATGGGGCGATCGTCGAAATGACCATTCGAGACAATGTCGTCATGGCTGGTCTGGATCGGTATCAGCGCCTTGGCTTTGTCCAGCAGGACCAGCATGAGACTGTGGCAGTGGAGGCTAAAGAGAAGCTGCGCATCAAGGCGCCGACGGTTGCCAAGGAGGTTGGCCTTTTGTCAGGGGGAAATCAACAGAAGGTGGTCTTAGCAAAGTGGATATCCCTCGGACCGAAAGTCTTTCTGCTCGATGAGCCCACGCGGGGGATCGATATTGGGTCCAAGAGTGAGATCTACGAAGTGATCGAGGAAATGGCGGAGGAAGGAGCGGCCATTCTTTATATCTCCAGTGAACTGGAAGAAGTACTACGAGTGGCTGATCGGATCCTTGTCATGCATGAGGGGCAGTTGGCGGGTGAATTGACTGGGGAGGAGATGACGGAGGAGCGTGTCATGCAATTGGCAACCGGGATGGACGATTCAATCTCTTGATCAACTCTTGACTATGGAAACCCAAGACCCGTTTCTTAAACGTCTCGTCCGAGGCAATCAGAAAACTTTTGGCATTATTGGCCTCTTGCTCCTTATCTTTGTCGTGACTGGATTGGTAGAGCGCTCCTATTGGAGTCCCGCCAATCTGATGAACATGTTGCGCTACATCGGCCTTTACGGAATCATCGCGATTGGCGTTTCATTCGTGATTATCACGGGAGGTATCGATCTTTCCATCGGGGCGCTGATCGGATTGACGGGAGTTTTATTCCCAATGCTGTTGATTGAGATCATGCCTGACGCTCCCGTGCTTGTGGCTTTTGCGATCATCTTGGCGTTGTCATTGGTGGTGGGGTTGGTGCATGGGTTGCTGATCACGAAGTTGAGGCTTCAGCCGTTTCTCGTCACCTTGTGTGGATTGTTCATTTATCGGGGAATCGCGCGCTCGGTGGCCAATGACTCCACCAAGGGTTTCGGGAACGATTTCACTGCTCTTCGGGAAACCTTGGTGAAAGGTGAGCTCTTCGGGATGATTCCCATGCCCTTTGTCATTGTCCTCCTCATTGGCGTGATTGCGGCGGTCTTGCTCAATATGACGACGTTTGGACGCTATCTCCTCGCTCTTGGACGCAATGAACAGGCTGCTCGATTCAGTGGGATCCACACGGATCGGATGAAGATTTATGCCTACATGATTTGTTCCTGCCTGGCTGGATTTGGGGGCATCATGTTTGTGCTCGACACCAACGGAGCCACGCCATCGAAGTTCGGTAATTTCTATGAGCTTTGGGCAATTTCGGGTGCAGTGTTAGGTGGGTGTAGCTTGCGAGGAGGTGAAGGATCCATAGCTGGGGTGATTTGTGGTGCGGCGCTGGTGCAAGTCACCACCACTGCGGTATTCTTCTTGGGGGTTTCTGACACGCATAAATTCACGGTGATCGGCGCGTTTATTCTCATTGGAGTGACCGTAGACGAATTGCTCAACCGCTATGCAGCTCGACGTCGGGCATTGGTCTGATGAGCGCTTCCTTTGAGAATGTCCAGGTGGTGACGCATCCGCTGATCAAGCGGAGCCTCACTGTGCTTCGCAATGCAGAGACAGCTTCGGCGGCATTTCGACAACATCTTCGATTGATCGCTCGCCTGATGACACTGGCGGTGACCGAGAGCGTTCCCGTAGCACCGGTGCAGGTGCGCACTCCTTTGGCGGATACCTCTGGAGTCACGCTTGCCCATCCCATTGTCCTAGCACCTATCTTGAGGGCTGGGTTGGGCCTGGCGGATGGGGTGCTTGAAATGATCCCCGACGCACAGGTGGCACATTTGGGGTTGTATCGTGATGAAGAAACGCTGGCTCCGAAGGTTTATTATCAGAACTTTCCTAGCGGATTCTCTGAGAGCGATGTGATTCTGATTGATCCCATGTTGGCGACGGGAGGGAGTAGCATTGCGGCGGCGAGCCTATTGAGGGAACAGGGTGCACAGACGATACGATTCCTCAATCTCGTGAGTTGCCCTCCGGGTATTGAGGCTTTTCAAAGGGCGCACCCAGACATCCCGGTGATCACGGCGGCGATCGATCCTGAATTGGACGAACGGGCCTACATTGTCCCAGGATTAGGGGATGCAGGTGATCGCACCTTTGGGACAGCCTGAGCGTTTGGAAACGGGGCGATACAATCTGTAGCAGCGTAGCAAGTGCTTTCTGTGAGGCCTTTCGTAGGGTGTTTTCATGAAAGCGAATGCTGAATGGAACCCCTCACGACGGCGCTTCTTACAGGCAGCGGGGGCTGCTGCGGGATCTCTAGCATGGCCTCGGGGGGGCACTGCGGAAACCCGTCTGCCTGATTATTCAGGACCTAATGTCATCATTGTTCGCTTTGGCGGAGGTGTGCGCCGACGCGAGACCATTGATCCGGAGCATACGTACGCACCCTATTTGTGTAAGGAACTGCGTTCTAAAGGGACACTTTATAAGAACATGGTGCTCGATTCCATCGAAGATGTGGAAACCAGCCACGGGCAAGGCACGCTTTACATTCTCACTGGCAAATACGAGAAGTACAAAGATGTGGGCGGTGCTGTCTTGGGAGAACGATTTGAAGCCAATGTGCCTACTGTCTTCGAATATTTGCGAAAGACGTATCAAGTTCCCGAACATCAGACACTGATCATCAACGGCGAAGATCGGAAACAGGAAGAGTTCTACAGCTTTAGCAATCACCATTTGTTCGGAGTGCGCTACAAGTCAGAGGTGCTCTCCCTCTTTCGCTATAAAGTGTATTTGCTCCGGCAACAGTTGGCGGAAGGGAAGTGGGAAGGGAAAGAGCGTGCGGCCAGAGAGAAGGAATTGCGCGAAATGGAGGCGCTGGATTATCGTGCGGCAGGCCAGCGGGACCAGGCCGGGCCTGTGGAGGCATTCTGGGAGAAATGGCGACGTTTTTATGGAGAGAACGGCTTTGTCAATCCACGTGGTGATCGGCTCCTGACGGAGTTGACTTTATGGTCGCTGCGTCATTTGCGGCCAAAGTTGCTCATGGTGAACTACAACGATCCCGACTACGTGCATTGGGGAAACATGAGCCACTACACGCGCGGGATATCGATCATCGATCAAGGCATTCGAGAATTGGTTTCGGCAGTGGAGGCAGATGAGGCTTATCGAGACAATACAGTCTTTGTGATGGTGCCAGACTGTGGTCGCGATAGCAATCCGTTCATCTCGGTGCCGTGTCAGCATCATTTCAATTCGCGATCGGCTCATGAGATATGGGCGTTTCTCATGGGGCCGGGGATACGCAAAGGCATTGAGATTGAGCATCAAGTGGATCAGATCAGTGTGGCGGCGACGGTGGGGCAATGCATGCGGATGGAAACGGCTTTCACAGAGGGGCCGGTCCTGGAGGAGGCCATCGCATGATCGCGGAGACGATCTCCGAGAGTCAGGTCGTTTCTCAGGAAGCTGCCCCGAAGACTCGAACGCGCTTGAGATTCGTAGTGCGGACTGGGTGGGGACTGTGGAAATGGTTGCTGGGTGCCTTGAGCTGTCAGACAGCGATTTCGGCGGTGGTTGGGGCAGGGTGGGGATACCGCATGGCCAAGCGCAGCACATTGAAGACGTGGTGGAAGTGCTCTGAAGGAAACGGAGAATCATTTCGAAGCTATGCGCGCTCGCAACCATGTTATGCTGCCTACGAACGAACGCCTCATTGGATCGTCGGGCAGACAAAACGTGAGAGATGGCGCTGGGTGGGCTCGTTGCGCGCCAATGGGTGGATTGGCTTTCGTGCCTGGATACACGCCTCTCTCTTCCTCGTGGTGCCTGCCTGTCTGATGATGTTCTCGTGGTACTCGGGTTGGGACAACTCCTTCAATAAGGGCTACGAACAATTCAGCGTCGGGGCGGTGTTAGGCTGGATAGGAATGCTTCTCTTTGTAGGGGTGATGTTGTATCTGCCGATGGCGCAGGCGCGCTTTGCCGTGACCAATGAGATACGATCATTCTATCAATTTCGCCTACTACGAGCGGTGATCCGACATCGTTGGCTGGGATGTGTCCTCTTAGCGGGTGCTTACTCAGTGATTCATCTACCGCTCATGGTGATGGGGAGCTTTCTTGGAGTGGCTGCGGCAGAATCCGATATCACCGATCCAAACGCCTTGGCGGCGCTGAGCCCACCGGAAGCGTTGGCTTTCTTGAAGCAGTATTTCTTTCTCTGGGGATTCTATGCCTTCGTTGCTTTCGTTGCTTTGCGTGTGTTAGGCGCCAAGGTTTATGCGCATGGGCTCTTGGCAGCCGCGAGACGGGGCCGGCTTGCTCATGGGGCGTTGCATCCCTGGGAGAGAGAAGCGCTGCAACGTTTGGGCTTGGGCGAAGAGATCAGCCCGCGTGGGGTCATGCGACGTGCAGGCAACACCATCGCGCGGGCAGTCCTAGGAGGAACCTTGGCCGTTCTGTTATGGACGAGTCTAGCGCTGCAAGGATACGTGACGCAATTCTTCACCTACCAACCGGAGATCCGACGATGGGGAAATCAGCCACTGATCCAGATTCCCTGGATCCGTCACCTTCCAAAACCCTTGCTTGAATCGCAGAGAGAATCCTAACCTTCGCTCGGACCGCCTCCCGAGGCGTGGCCGACCGCTGCTTCTTCAGCGCTGAGGTATTGCTTGAAGCGATTCTTATCAATCGCCTTCATGTAGGCTTCCATGGGAGAGATCATCTTGGCCTGGAGCTTCTCATTGATGGCTTCGTCCATGAAGACCATGCCGCGGCCCTTGCCGCCTGTGATCACGTCATACAGTTTCTGGGTGGCACCTTCACGGATGATCGACCCCACCGCAGGCGTCGAAACGAGAATCTCGTTCACTGCGCACCGGCCACCGCCATCGCAGCGCTTACAAAGCAGCTGAGCGACCACACCTTGGAGCGAGGCGGCCAACATCGTGCGCACCTGAGATTGCTGATCGGATGGGAAGACGTCAATGATCCGGTCAACCGTCTTTCGGGCGTTGTTCGTGTGGAGTGTTCCGAACACTAACAAGCCGGTTTCCGCGGCTGTGAGAGCGAGCGAGATGGTTTCCAAGTCGCGCATCTCACCGACGAGCACAATGTCAGCGTCCTCACGCAAAGTGGCCCGCAAACCATCGGCAAACGTAGGAGTCTGGATAGGAACTTCCCGCTGCGTGATGATCGACTTCTTGTTCGAGTGCACGAACTCAATCGGTTCCTCGACCGTGATGATGTGGCGCGCGAAATTGGTATTAATGTAATCGATCAGTGCGGCTAACGTGGTGGACTTGCCGGACCCAGTGGGTCCCGTGACGAGGACCAAGCCACTCCGGAGATGGCCGAATTCCTTCACCACCGAAGGAATGCCGAGCTGCTCCAGGGTCGCGATCTTCGTGGGGATCAATCGGAAGACTGCCGCCACCCCGTGACTTTGCTTGAGGTAGTTGCAACGGAAACGAGATTCTTCGTCCATTTCATAAGCGAAGTCGAGGTCGCCTGTCTTCATGAAGCGCTCCCAGGCTTGCGGATCGCAGATTTCCTGCAACATGGGATGAATGATCTCTTCCGTGAGAATCTCATCGGAGATGGCAGAGATATTCCCATGCAAGCGGTATTTGGGAGGGGAACCTTGACTGAGGTGGAGATCGGAGGCGCCCTGCTCGACGAGCAGCTTGAAGTATTGGTCAATGACAGCCATGGAGTCTTAAAAGAATGTTAGCGGGAGTTGCTTGGGTGAATTGGGCGTTGCGCGCTTGGTTAGGCTTCGAAGTGCTTGCGCATGTTGACCTGGTCTTCGGCGCGGCTCATACACTCGTCCTGTGAGATGAGGCCTTGGTTGTAGAGATCTTTGAGAGAATCGTCCATCGTGATCATGCCCACGTTCTTACCCGTCTGCATGATACCGCCGAGCATGAAGGTCTTGCCCTCACGAATACAGTTGGAGACAGCGGGTGTGTTCACGAGATACTCAAGAGCGAGGACACGACCGGAACCATCCATCGTGGGAATGAGCTGCTGACTGACAATACCACGGAGCGATTCACTCACCATGATACGAATCTGGTCGCGCTGATCGACCGGGAACACGTCGAGCACACGGTCGAGCGTCCGGGGAGCATTTCCCGTATGCAACGTTCCCAGCACCAAGTGACCCGTTTCCGACGCCGTGATGGCGAGCTGAATGGTCTCAAGGTCCCGCATCTCCCCGACCATGATGATGTCAGGGTCTTCCCGCAGGGCTCCACGAAGGGCGGCAGGGAAAGACTCGGTGTGGGTGTGGACTTCCCGCTGATTCACGTGGCAGGCTTTCGACGAAAGGATGTATTCGATCGGATCCTCCAGCGTGATGATGTGGTCTTGGCGTGATTTGTTCACCTCGTCCACCATGGCGGCGAGGGTGGTTGACTTGCCGCAACCGACCGATCCCGTGACGAGGACCAGGCCATTGTGATACTGCGTGAGCGGCTTGAGCGTCTCCGGTAGATTCAGATCATCCATCGACCGGACATCGGTATTGATGATCCGGAAAGCCATATCGAGGCCCAACCGTTGGCGCACCACACTGGCTCGGAATCGGCCTAACTCATTGGCGTAGGCGAAGTCCACGTCGCCCGTCTTCTCTAGACGAGCGAGTTCGCGCTCACCAAGGAAACTCTTGGCGAGGCGTTCGGTGTCTTCCGCTGTCAGCTTGTCGGCATCATCCCAAATGGGACTGAGCGTACCAAAGCGTCGCCAGTGAGGCTGACTATTGACAGGCAGGTGGATATCGGAGGCTTCGTAGTCCTGGCCGATCTTGAGGTAACTATCGACGTGATCGAGGGTCTTAACAGTTTCAGACATGAGTCGTGGATGGCTTTCGCGGGCTCGCGGTGCGGTCCTTTAGCACGCTCGCAACGAGGGGTTCAAATGCTAAAAGCATTGTTTTGAGGACGGTGCCCGTCATGAAGCGAGAAAGTGGCGAACCTGCTCGGTGAAAGGAAGGTTTTTTATCGGTTGGAGGAGATTTTTTCCGAAAGATGAGACGGGCAGCGAGCAGGCCGAATCCGGCAGCGCCAATGCCCCAGGTCGAGGGACGATTCTTAATAGAACGCTGAAGTTGGCCTTTCACGCTCAGTTTGTGGGAAAGATCGTCACCGAATGCGCGTGAGTCGCGGCTGATTTGCCAGCGTGCGCTGTCGAGCTGGGCGATGAGTTCTTCTTTCGTCATGGCGTCGGGTTCTTCGAATTGGAGAGCCACTCGCGATCTTTCTCAAGCTCTCGGATGGAGTCATCGAAGAGGCGGACGGAGGGCGGGCGCTTGCAGAGGCGCACAAAGATGTAGCCAATGACCAGGTGAACGGGGGCGAGGAGGAGGCAGACAAACCACCAGGGCACGCGGGTGAAGCGATCAATGACCACAATGGCTCCCCCGAGGAAGAGCGCGTAGCCGAAAGCGATGAAGAGAAACGCAATGAAGGCGAGGACGAGTCGCTTGGAGAGGAAATGGACGGCGTCCTTGGCCTCAATCAGGAAGAGCTGCTGCCGGGCCTGCAGGTAGAGCACGATCCCACCGAGCACTTTCTGGAAGCGCGCCTGGAGGGATCCGCTGTCTTCGTGAGCCTCGTGCGGGGAATTCACGCGTGGACGAGTTCCGCTCGGTGATCGGGAAAGGTGCTGATCTACCGGCGAAAGAGAAGACCGAGAACGAAACCGACGCCCAAAGCGGAAGCGACCGATTTGCCGGGATTCTCACGGACATAGGCTTCACCCTCTTGCAGCAGGTCTTGCATCTTCACCTTGGCCTCCTCCCAGCCCGTTTCTGCGGCCTGGCGGATTTGTTCGGCGCGATCAGCGGTGATATCCACGGCCGCCGATGCGTGTTTCTCCACGGCTTGCCCGAATTGATTTGCCTGACTGGCGGCAGCAGAACGCAAATCTTCCGCCGCCTGGGCGGCCTGGGACTTGTGCTCCAGAGCGTTGTTCGGGTCCATAATGTGGGAATCATTCATGATGATGCGTGGGTGGCTAAGGTTGAGGGGTCTGGACCATCTTGGAGCTGAATGCGATTGAAATCAACCCCACGGGCATGGAGGCAGTGAGATCATGTCGGCAACGCCTTGCTGGAGGAGTCAGGAGCACGACTGTGTTATTTAAGGAATATGCTAGAGATCGTGGCCCGACACGCAGTTGAGCACGAATTTATATTGAATGCTGCTGATTGTGGTTATTCACGAAGCTCGTGAAAGTCAGATGTTGGAGGACATCAATTTCGACTCACTTGTTGTCTGCGCCTCCATGGATGAGGCCAGTGATGCGATCGAGGCCTTTGAGAAGACCCTCGGCGCTTCGTTGAGGCGTTATACAATTAGCGCTGTAACCAGGGATCGATTCCCCGAAAGCGTCAGTTGACGGCCTGTAGGCGACCTGCTAAGTAGCCGCGACTCTCGGAAAGAGCCTCACCAATCGAGGCGTCCGAGCCACTGCAAACGCACTGATTGAACACAAGACATTATGGCAACCTTCGCAATCAACGGATTTGGCCGCATTGGCCGTATGGTACTTCGGGCGATGCCCCAAGAAATGGTAGAGAAGGTCGTAGCGATCAACGACCTCACTGATAACCACACCCTCGCACATCTCTTCAAGTGGGATTCCGTTTCTGGAAAGTTCGATGGCGATGTGAGTTATGATGATGACTACATCACGGTGCGTGGACACAAGATCCGCGCGTTTGCCGAACGCGATCCATCCAAGTTGCCATGGGGCGACCTCGGGGCGGACGTCGTCTTGGAATCGACGGGCTTCTTCGCCAGCCGTGAAGGTGCTAGTCAGCACATCGAGGCTGGTGCCAAGAAGGTGTTGATCTCCGCGCCTGCCAAGGATCCTGACATCACCATGTGCATCGGTATCAACGACGGCAACTACGATGCTGCTAAGCATCACATTGTTTCCAATGCTAGCTGCACGACGAACTGCTTGGCGCCGATGGTGAAAGTGTTGCATGACGCATTCGGGATCGAAGGCGGCGTGATGAGCACCATCCACAGCTACACAGGTGATCAGCGGTTGTTAGATGCGCCTCACAAAGATCTGCGTCGTGCGCGTTCGGCCGCGGTCAACATCGTGCCTTCTACCACGGGGGCGGCGCGTGCCATCGGTGAAGTCATTCCAGATTTGAAGGGCAAACTCAACGGAGGCGCTTTCCGCGTGCCGACCCCGACGGGATCGGTGACGGACTTCACTGCACAGTTGAAGACTCCTGCAGACGTCGAGGCGGTGAATGCCAAGATGAAAGAAGCTGCGGAGGGGGCGCTGAAAGGCGTGCTCGAATACAGTGAAGAGCCCTTGGTGCTCCAAGACATCGTTGGGAACCCACACTCATGTATCCTCGATGCGGATTCCACCATTGCCGTTCTCGATGGCAAGATGGTGAAAGTCGTCGGGTGGTATGACAATGAGTGGGGTTATAGCAATCGTGCGGTGGACATGATGAACAAGCTTGCCGGATCTCTCTAACAAGAGGCCCCCTTCTTCTTCTCCAGACAGCATGCCCAAGCTCAGTTATCGCGACCTCGATCCCAAGGGGAAGCGTGTTCTCATTCGTGTCGACTACAATGTCCCGTTGCGGGATGGCGTCATCACTGACGATACTCGGATTCGTGCCAGCTTGCCGACGATTCAGGACCTCCTGGATCGTGGCGGGCGGCTGATCCTGGCCTCGCACCTGGGACGCCCCAAGGGTGAGCGCAAATCCGAGTTCTCTCTGGCACCCGTGGCGAAACGGTTAGGGGAGTTGGTCGATGCGAAAGTGCACTTCCTCGGAGAGACCGTGGGCCCTGAAGTGGAGAAGGCCGCCGCCGATTTGGGAGAGGGAGAAATTCTTCTATTGGAGAATGTCCGCTTCTTCCCTGGGGAAACGAGTAACGATCCTGAGTTTGCGAAACAGTTAGCATCCCTAGCCGATGTTTATGTGAATGACGCCTTCGGGACGGCACACCGCGCGCACGCCTCGACGGCAGGCGTTGCGGAGCATGTCAGTGCCGCGGCGATGGGGGCTCTAGTGGAACGCGAGTTGCGCTATCTGCAAGGAGAGTTGGAACAGCCTGAGCATCCTTTTGTCGTCATCCTGGGGGGCAAGAAGGTGAGTGATAAGATCGGGGTCATTAGTGCGTTGTTAGACAAGGCCGACACGATCCTGATTGGCGGTGCCATGCAGTATGCCTTTCGAAAAGCGCAAGGGCATGCGATTGGCAAGAGCTATGCAGAGGACGAGGACATCCCTATCGCCAAAGACTTGCTCGCCCAGGCCGAGGCAAAGGGGACCACGCTATTGCTGCCAGCGGACAGTTTGGAGGCGGATGACTTCTCCAATGAGGCGAACACTCACAATATCACCCCATACGCCGAGGGCGGTGGGATTCGTGATGGGTGGGAAGGTCTCGATATTGGTGAGAAAGCCATCGAAGAGTTCTGCGCGGTTCTCAAGGATGCCAAGACGGTGGTTTGGAATGGTCCTATGGGCGTCTTCGAAATTGACGCCTTCGGCAAGGGAACCAAGGCCGTGGCGGATGCCCTGGCTGCCAATGCAGAAGCGACGACCATCATTGGTGGTGGGGACTCAGTGACCGCTGTGAACAAATTCAATCTTGGCGATAAGATGACCTTCATGAGCACCGGCGGAGGTGCCTCGCTTGAACTCCTTGAAGGAAAGGTCTTGCCCGGGGTTGCCGCCCTTTCAGACAAGGCCTAAGATCGCTTTCCTATTCCAACCCTCCTTGTCGATTCCTAAGATTTCTATGAAACGCAAACCAGTCATCGCGGCGAATTGGAAGATGCATATGACGCCTGGAGAGACCGAACGGTTTCTCAAGTCCTTTGTGCGGCTTCTCGGTTCTCGCGATCAAGTGGAAGTGGTGGTGGCTCCGCCATTCACCTCGCTCGCGGCCGCTCAGGCCGTCGCGCGCCATGCCACCAATGTCGCCCTTTCCGCCCAGAACATGTCTCCAGAACCCGCTGGTGCCTTCACCGGGGAGATCAGTGCCATGATGATCAAAGATCTCGGGTGTGAGTTCGTGATTCTCGGTCACAGCGAACGCCGGACGCTCTTTGGAGAAACGGATGCCTTCATCCAGCGGAAAGTTGCCGCCGCCCTTGAGGCTCGCATCAACCCTATCCTATGCGTGGGGGAAACGTTAGAAGAGCGCGATGGGAATCAAGTGGAAGCGGTCCTCGAACGGCAGCTCAAGGAAGGCATGAATGGTGTCAATCGCTCTCGGGCGCTCGATGTGGTCATTGCTTATGAGCCTGTCTGGGCCATTGGGACCGGACGCACGGCGACTCCCGAGCAAGCACAGCAAGCACACGCCTTCATTCGCAAAGTCTTGACGGATCTCTATGATGGGGAGACGTCGGCACGGATTCGCATTCAGTATGGTGGCAGTGTGAAGCCTGGCAACATGGCTGAACTCATTGCTCAGGAAGACGTGGACGGGGCTCTTGTAGGTGGCGCTAGTTTGGAGCCAGAGAGTTTCTTTGGCATTGTGAAAGCTGCCGACGAACATGTGAAAGGGACCGCAGCCTAGGACGCGCTTTCTTCATCAAGCATTTGATATTCATGCAAGGGAAGCCGCGGTGAGGCTTCCCTTGTTTCGTTTTAACTTTAGGTATCTGTCATGAATATTGGACTTATCGACTATGGCGCTGGCAACTTGCACAGCGTGGAGAATGCCCTCTCCGAGATCGGGGCGCCCTGCCGCTGCATTCGCGAGCCGGGTGAACTTGAAGGCATTGATCGTCTCATTCTGCCGGGTGTGGGCGCTTTTGGCGATTGTGTGAGTCAATTGAAGACGCAAAGGTTATGGGAACCCTTGCGGCGTTGGCTTGCCGAGGATAGGCCCTATCTTGGGATCTGCCTTGGATATCAGATCCTCTTTGAGCACAGTGAGGAATTTGATGGAGCCGAAGGATTAGGCGCTTTGTCAGGAAAAGTGGTGCGATTTCCCACTTCAGATTTGAAAGTGCCACACATGGGGTGGAACACGCTTTCCCTGGTAAATCCGAGTGACCCCTTGTGGGCAGGGCTTCCCGAGAACCCGTACGTGTATTTCGTGCATTCGTATTTCCCGCAACCAGACGAGGCCTCAGTGGTCAGTGCCCACTGTGATTATGGCCTTCGCTTTGCCGCGGCGATCCGGCGCGGACAAACGGTGGCCACGCAATTTCACCCGGAGAAGAGCCAGGCACTGGGCTTGCAAATCTTAGCGAACTTTGTTAGGGAATAACCTAACAATGAGCGGAATCGTCCACTTGCCTACTGGCGACCTGAGGTCTCCCAAGAGACCACCTTGTCGTTGAGGAATTCCACGGAGCCTGTTTTGACTGGAATGTAAGTGGTGGAAACGGACGGGTGAAAGCCGAAGTGTGGGTGCCGATAGTAGCGTCCCCGGTAATAGGGGTAGTAGGGGTCCAGTCCATACCCGTAGCCGAGTGAAAGGTGCGTGCGCGAGTGGGCCCTGAAGTTGGTGTAATGCCAGGTTTCATAGGGCACGCCGCTCTTACTTCCCTGGCGGACATCATCTGGCCGGCCCCACGCGAGAAAGACTCCTTGTTTGGGCATGCCTTCGCGGATCCGTCCTTCTCGAGCAAGCGCGGCGTCGTCCTCCGAAAGTTCAGCCACGATCGAAGGATTCGCCTCGAACCGGCGTTCCCGCATGGAAGTATTGGTGGCGCAGCTGCAGAGAAAGATGATCCAGCCTGCCAGGGCAATGGTGGTGAGGGGGCGATTCATGATGGAAAGGAAAGTACGCACCATCTTAGACGCACGCAAGGTGTCGATTCGTCACCACGCACTTGCCCAGCTGGGCGGGAAAGCGCCTCCTTTCAGTTCACGGCGTGTGGTGCGCGAGACGCACCGATGGGCGCTTGGGCGGCTCAAGAGGCGCTTGGTCCCAGTCCCGCTCGATGTTGGGCAATGGGCCGATGGGGCCAAGGTTCATCGTGAGGCAATGAAAGGCCCCTCCCGATTGGATCACGTCACTAGCATCCATGCCAATGATGTCCCAACCCGGGAGCGCTCTTCGAAAGGTTTCCATGGCGACACGGCGGCCCGATGGATCGACTCCTGGATAGACCGGCACGAGAACGGCACCATTGACGTAGACCGCATTCGTGTAGCTTCGCCAGAGTTCTCCATCTCGAGGGGGCATTGGAATGCGGTGAACCTTGAGTGGGCCTCCAGACGTGCGCGCGCACTGAAGGCTAGCAGCATTGCGATTGAGGACGGCGGCATTGTCAGGATCCTCATCTTCACGGTAGCTCCCCACGAGTATCGTATCGGCCGAAGTGAAGGTGGCAAACATGTCGACGTGGCCAGTCGGTTCATCGATCAGGCTTTCGAGAACGAGGACATCGTCGAATCCATAGTAGTGCTTCAGAGCCGCCACATAGCGGGCCTTGCCTCCCGGGCCGAAGTCCTCCTCGATCCAGTGCTTGCCCGCAACGATGGCAAGTCCTCGGCCATTGGTGAGGAGATTGCCTCCCTCAAGTGGGAGAGGAACGGCCATGCGGTCTTTGGATAAGCGGCTCGCGAGAGTCGTGGGCACGCGATCATCCAGAGGTCTGTCAGAGTCATAGACAGCGTCTAACAGCACGGCGTCGCCATTGGGGCGACGCACCACCAAGGGTCCATAGTCTCTTGCCCACATCGTGTCGTGGGGGACTTGCACGAACGACACATGATCCCACAAACGGCTGTCTTCCTTTAGGATGTGACGGGCCAAGCGCAACTCGTCGGCGTCATTGACCAGAGCTACCAAGGGGACGCGACCATGAGTCGCTCCGACCAAGGAGGAGAAGACGTTTGGCATGTCGCGGACAAGTTCATGACAGCCGATCAAGAGGGCATCTTGTTTCTCATACTCACCAGGGAGTCGCCAGGATTCCTGAGACCAGGTGGTCGCAGTTGCGAGAAGCAGGAAACAAAGCAGGGCGCCTGCTCGAAGGCGTGCCCGCGATGACTTCAAAGAAATGGGCGGGAAAGGCTTCCCTCGGTTCATAGGCACATGAGCGGGTGGCGACAACCGCCAAGTCTAGCGTAAGAAATTTCGATGTCAAACTATTTGATATCGAAACAAATACGCCCAAGGAGCGATTGTATTCGCCGATGGCATCGTGTTTCGGTGTTCCGCCGCATGTCTTTGGAAGACCAAATAGATGAAACCCTCCTTGATTGGGCGACCCAACGCCCGGATCTCGACACGACAGGATTGGGAGCCGTGCTCCGTCTCCAACTCCTTTCCAAGATCCTCTTGGAGCAATTGACGGAGCAATTGGCTACCTTTGGCCTGGAGTGGTGGGAGTATGATGTGCTTGCGGCCCTCCGCCGCCAAGGATCACCCTATCAAATGCCAGCTATGGAGATCGCCGAGAAGACCCGGATCTCGCCAGGCGCCATGACCAATCGCATTGATCGGCTAGAAGTGGAAGCGCTCGTGGCTCGGGTGGAAGATCCAGCGGATCGGCGCCGAGTCTTGGTTCAGCTGACGCGTAAAGGGCGAGGCCTAACGGATCGGGCGACGGAGGCGCGCTTCGCCGCCGCCGCGGAAGCCTTGCAATGCCTCACAGAGAAACAGCGGAAAGAGCTGGACGAATCGCTTCGACTATTGGTGCTGACCAATGACTCCCGTCCGGCGTGACGCTAACGAGGTCATTGTTAGGTCGGATCGGAACGATCGATGAGGAAAGATGATGATTGAGGCTTCCAGGGGAGACGGGATCCGCTATGCTGCCCCCCATGAAGTGGTGGTCGATTGCCTGTCTGTCCGTGTTCGTCTGGGCTTTCCTTGTGGAAGCTTGGGCCGAGGAACGCTGGTGGGCCTTTGAGCCTCCCGTTGAGGCGAAGGTTCCCGTATCGAATCAGCGATCTCCTGTCGACGCCTTTCTGAAGAGGCGGTTGGACGAGAATGGACTAACATTCTCTGAGGAATCGGATCGGCTGACATTGTTGCGTCGTTTATTTCTGGTCGTATTAGGGGTCCCGCCTGAAGCTGGCGACATCGAAGCCATGGTCAATGCGCGAGGGCCGCTCTCTGAAATTTGGCCGCAGTGGGTAGATCGTGCTCTTGGGGATCCGCGTTGGGGTGAGCGCTTGGGGCAGCACTGGCTGGATGTGATCCGCTGGGCTGAGACCGTGGGGTTCGAGACAAATGCGCCGCGTCCGAATGCCTGGCGGTATCGCGATTGGGTGATTGACAGTCTCAATGAAGACATGCCTTATGATGTCTTTCTGCAGCGACAGTTGGTGGGGGATCAATGGGCGGATGATGCGGCCTTGGGATTCCTGGTCGCTGGTCCGGCAAACTTGCCGGGACAGATTGGGCGTGATGTCGAGGCGATGCGCCAGGCACGCCAAGATGAACTAGATGAAGTGGTGCGCACGGTGAGCCAGGCCTTCTTGGGACTGACCATTGGGTGTGCGCGCTGCCATGACCACAAGTTTGATCCCATCTCGGCGCGTGACTATTACAGTCTGCAAGCCGTCTTTGCAGGGTTGCGTTATGGTGATCGCCGCCTGCGAGGGCCTGAGAATGATCGCATGCAGGCTGCCGTTCCGGCTGCCGAAGCGCGCCTCACGCAATTGGAAGCCGAGCGCGAGAGACTGCGGAACGAGTTGAATTTGCTGCCGAGTCTAGCATCACCGCAAACAGAGGAATTTGATCCTAGGAAAGTGTCAGCAATTCGAATGGTCATCAATGCCACGACCAATGGACAGGCGGCATCGCTCTATGAATTGGAGGCATGGACAGCTGAAAGCGAACCGCGCAACGTGGCTCTGGCTTCTGCAGGTGCCGTGGCCACGGCATCTAGCTTTGCGCTTGAGAATCAGACCCGCCACCCGGATTGCCTCAATGATGGGTCGGTGGATTTGCGCCAGGCTTTTCCATGGCGGGCGGGGAAAGGGGGCGAGGCGTGGGTGCAAATCGTATTTGCGGAGTCGGCGCTCGTTGACCGGATCGTGTGGCACGAAGGCTTTTCCATGCCAGCCGACTATGCCGTCGAGGTGAAGATGTCAGGGCGTGATCATTGGCAAGAGGTGGCCCACTCACGAAGACGCTTTCCTCACGCGAGCGATACACGTTCTGAGAAGGCGATGATGTTAGATGGTGTCGCAGAAACCTCTCTGGCTCAGATCGTGCGTCAGTTAGCCGAGATCCGCTCGATGCGTGGTCGTCTTCATGGTTTGCGTGCGGGGCCGCAAGTCTACGCGGCGGGCTTTGTCGCTGATCCCGGTCCAACATTTCTCTTGAATCGCGGGGACCCCATGCAGCGGCGAGAGGAGGTGCCACCGGGTGTCCCTGTGGTGCTGGGTGCCTTGGATGGCTCTCTTGCCGCATCGGAGGAATCTGCCCGGCGTACGGCCTTGGCCCATCATCTCACGGATCCAAGGCATCCTCTCGTAGCGCGAGTGCTAGTGAATCGTGTCTGGCAGCAGATCTTCGGAACCGGCCTGGTCGATACGCCCTCGGACTTTGGTAAGATGGGCAGCAAGCCCAGTCACCCGGAACTCCTGGATTGGCTTGCTTTGGAGTTTGTGCGTCATGAGTGGTCCTTGAAATGGCTCTATCGTGAGATTCTCGTTTCTCACGCCTTTCGCCAATCTGATCGTCCTGACAACGAGGCGCTTGCCATCGATGCCAATGCTCGATTGCTCTGGCGCTTTCCTCCGCGCCGGATCGAGGCTGAGGCGCTGCGCGATAGTTTGCTCGCGCTGAGTGGTCAGCTGAATCGCCATGCGGGAGGGGTGGGCTTCGATTTCTTTCGCCAGCGAGGCGGCCTTTCAGACTATCATCCACACGAAATGTTTGACCCAGATGGATGGCGACGCATGGTCTATGCCCGTAAGATTCGCATGCAAGCGGTGCCGATCTTCGGCGGATTCGACTGCCCAGATGCTGGTCAAATGACTCCCAAGCGCACGCGTTCCATCACACCCCTTCAGGCACTGAGCCTCATGAACAGCCCCTTTGTGCATCGACAGGCCGACTTCTTCGCAACACGGTTGCAGCGAGAAAGTGGAGGCTCTGTCAGTGATCAGGTGCGGCAGGCGATCCGACTAGCATTCTCTCGCGATGCTACTGACGAGGAACTGGAGCGGCTCGTCACCCTGACGGAAACACACGGTTTGGCGGTGCTCTATCGTGTCCTGGTGAATACGAGCGAATTTCTAATGATCCCATGAGTGCTTTTCCCTCAAGAACCGGTCTCGATCTGATCCAAACGCGGCGATCTTTCCTTCAGCGATCCGTGGGAGGATTGGGAGGCGTGGCCTTGGCGCATCTGCTAGCTCAGCACAGTCGCGCGGTCGATCTATCGGATCCATACGCGGCGCGCTCCTCACCGGCGGCGCCCAAAGCTCAGCGCGTCATTGTGATCTTCTGTTCGGGGGCGTTGAGCCACGTGGATACGTTTGACTACAAACCAGAACTGATTCGGCGTCATGGGCAAGATCTTCCCGGACACGCGAATTTGGTCTCTTTCCAGGGCCCCAATGGCAAGCTCACGCAGCCTCTGTGGGACTTCCGACCGCGTGGGCAATGTGGCAAGATGACGTCTGACTTGCTGCCTCACATTGGCGCCATGGCCGATGATCTTTGTTTCTTCCATGCCCTGACAAACAAGTCAAACACCCACGGTCCTGCGGAGAACGTGATGAACACCGGATTCACCTTCGATGGGTTTCCGAGCATGGGCGCATGGATCAGCTATGCCTTGGGAAGTGAGAATGACAACTTGCCAGCATTCGTGGCCATTGAGGATCCCCGAGGGATGCCACAGTCTGGACCTAACAACTGGGCAAATGGCTTTCTTCCAGCAGCCTTCCAAGGAACACCTTTCAGTAGCACGAAACCAGTGCACTACTTGCAGCGACCGGATGCCGTCTCTGCCCAGTCCGATGTGGCAACGCGCGAAGCCATGCGTTTTCTCAATGAGCAGCACGCAGAACGCTTCTCTGGAGATCCGGCATTGGCCGCGCGGGTGGCAAGCTATGAATTGGCCGCGCGAATGCAACTGTCGATCCCGGAAGCCTCGCAGATCGAAGATGAACCTAACCATGTGAAGCGTCTCTATGGTGTTGATGCCAGTCATCCACACAAGGCGGCATTTGCGAAGAATTGCCTCTTGGCTCGGCGCCTGATCGAACGCGGGGTGCGCTTTGTCCAGCTCTTCAATGGGGCATACGCCTCCGGTGGCAATCTCAATTGGGACGGGCACAGTCGCCTGAAAGAGCAGTATGATGAGCACGGTCATATCCTCGATCAGCCCACAGCAGGACTTCTCAAAGATCTCAAACAGCGAGGATTGTTAGAGTCCACGCTCGTCGTCTTTGCCACCGAATTTGGGCGCATGCCCATGTTTCAAGCGGGTACTCTCGGTCGGGATCACAACCCTCACGGATTCACCTGTTGGCTGGCTGGTGGAGGAGTGAAGGCGCCGTTCTCCTATGGCACGACCGATGCCTTCGGCTATGCTGCAGAAGAGAATCCAACCAGCGCTCACGATTTCCATGCGACGATTCTCCACCTGTTAGGCATCGATCACGAAGAGCTGAGCATCTATCACAATGGCATTGAACGGCGTCTCACAGACGTGCATGGCTATGTGATCCGTGATGTGTTGGCATGAGTAATGCGCATAGATCGGGGTAGCCATGCGATGGCGAGTCGTGGCAGAATGTGCCATCGACGCCAATGCTTCCAATCCCACACCGCCTGCCTCAGCCGCGCGTTGGCTGGCTATTCTTGGACCCGGGGCGATCATCGCCTCACTCACTATTGGATCGGGTGAGTTGGTCTTCTCGTCGCGTGGTGGCGCGCTCTTTGGGTATCGCATGCTTAGCGTCTTCTTGCTGGTTTGCCTCTTCAAGTGGGCGCTCACCTTTGCCACGGCTCGTCATTTGGTGCTGACGGGCGCGCACCCCTTTCAGCGCTGGGCTTCTCTGCCTGGACCACATGCTTGGCTGCCGTGGGTCTTTCTATTGTTGGCGATTCCTGCGTTTCCAATCTTTGTCAGCTTTCATGCGGGCACCTTGGGGACCTTAGGGGCCGCCTTGACATCTACCACGGATGCCTTGGGTGGGGCGAGTTATCTTGTTTGGGGAATTGGCGTCTTGTTAGTGATGTTCATGCTTGCATGCACGGGAGGTTACGAGCGCCTCGAACGGATCCAGCTGGTAGTCGTTGCGTTGCTCTTAGGCGCTACGGGAGTAGCTTTGCTAGTGCTCCAGCCGGATTGGGGAGGCCTTATCGGTGGTTTCTTCACGTTTCCAGCCCGAGCTTATCCCGACTGGGTGCAGGCCTACCCCGAGATCAGCGAGCGTGCGGTGTGGGTGGAGTTGACCACTTATGTGGGGATTGTGGGCGGGTCAGGATACGACTACCTGGCTTATGGCGCCTTTCTACGAGAGAAACATTGGGGACATGCGGGCAAGCAGGTTCCAGTGGATGAGGCATCGATGGAAAGCGCGCGATCTTGGCTGCGGGCGCCGCTCACCGATTGCACGATTAGCTTCGCCATCGTTCTTCTCTTCAGTGCAGCCTTCGTGGCGTGTGGTGCGGAGATCCTGGCAAAGCACCAAGAGATTCCTCAGGGCGATCAGCTGTTGACGCTGCAAGCCGAGTTTGTGGCGGTGGTGTCGCCTTGGCTCAAACCCTTGTACTATCTTGGCGCCATCCTCGCCATGGCGGGGACGCTCTATGGAACCATCAATGTTGCTCCTGCCATCGGGCGCGAATTGGGGCGTGTCCTTTTACCGGGAAGGCGACTGACAGAAGCACGTCTCGTTCGCGGGACCATCGTGTGGGTCTGTTTGGGAGGATTGACCGTACTCTTGTTGAAACTGGTCTTGGCTGAAAGCGGACAATCGCCTGCTCTCGTGGCGCTGGTCACGCCGGCGAATCTCTTCACGGGCGTGTTTGCCTGCGGGATCATCGCCTGGCTGGCAGTATGGGCGGACAGGCGATTCCTCCCAAGCAATCTTGCCCCGTCTCCGGTCCTCGTCGGGCTCAACCTCATTGGTGGAGCGGGCTTTCTGGTCCTTGGTGTGAAAGGATACTGGGACCACAGCGGTGGCATGGCGTTGTTGATCCTTGGGGGAACGTTGGCGATCGGGTGGTTCGTTGCGTGGTCGATGGAGCGGCGGGGCTGACTCACTCGCTATCAAACTTTTCTAGCAGTTTCGCCTGATCGATTTCCGCGATCTGGGCCTCAAGGATGGCTTGTTTCGCTGCGGATTCATTCGAAGTTTTCCAGCTGTCGACGGTCTGCTCCAGCGCTTTGAAACGGTCGTGCTCGTCTTGAATCGTGCTGGCCCAGAGGAAAGCGCGTTCGGGATCGGTGCCGCGAATGTTCTGGGCCAATTGGCTGGCGGCGGCATCTCTTTCTGGGCCTTCAGAAAGGCCGCCGATCCATTCTGAGGCTCCCACGGGGTCAAATTGGCTCCAACGTCCCGCCACATTTCCGATGGCTTCCTTGCGTGCCTTGGGACTTGCAAGATCATTCGCCCAGGCGGCTGCCGCCTGGGGATCGCTGGCCGTCCATGTTGCGGCCACACTGGCTGCTGTGGTCGCGAGTTGCGTCTCGCCGGCACCTGAGGCGAGTAGTCGTTCCACCTCTCCCGATGCCTTGACGGGATCTTCGGAAGCCGTTGCTTGGATGACGGCCCCTAACGCTTTGTCGCGTGCGTCACCGCTCAAGCCCTCCGCCCATTCCATTGCGCGCTCGGGATCATTGGCTGCCCATGCTTGGGCAATGCTGCCCACCGCACGATGACGCTGATCCTCGTTCTCCAATGTCAAGGCGCGTTCGGCGGCCTGTTCGGGCTCTCGGTAAGCCCAGGAGCGATACACATCAGCCATCACTTCTGACCGAGCGGAAGTGCTAGAAATGCTGTCTACCCAATCTAGGGCTTTGTCAGGATCTTGATTGACATAATGATAGCCGAGAGTCTCGAAGGCACGCTTGTTGCCATCAGTGATGGCGACGTTGTCGAGCACGGCTTGAAATCCTTCGGGGTCTCCTTCTGCCAACCCCCAAAGACTTCCTTTGCCCAACAAACGCCCCTGCATGTCTGCTGGAAATGTCTTCAACCAGGCAAGCCCTTCTTCTGGGTCATTCCACGCCCAGTTGGAGAGGATGTTTCCCATGAAATCGTACTTCTGTTCACCCGCTGGTAGGTCTTTGACTAACGTGTATGCTAACTCTGGGTCTTCCCACAAAAGGGAATGGGCACTACTGTAGAAGAGGCGGAGACGGTCAGCCTGATTCGGTTTGGTATCGATCCATTGCATGGCGGCTTCGTGATCGTGCTCAAACCAGACGCTCAATGCCGTCTGCTCAAGACGTCTACGATCATGTCGGGATTCTTGTGCCACCAGCGTCATTGCCTGCTCGGAGTCCTCAGCGGCAATGCTACGAATGACAGTCGAGACGGCATCGCGACGCAATCGGGAGTCGCTCAGGTTTCGGGCCCATTGCAAGGCCTCGTCTGGCGCGTGTCCTGCCCAAGCATAGGCCACCCCTGCAATCATGCGATCCCGTTTGCGGCCAGGCAGCAAGCTGGCAGCGTAGGCGCTGGCCTGAGCTGGATCTCGTCGTCCCCACTTCGTGGCGATCTCGTTGAAAGCATAGTCACTAGCGGAGGCACCATGTTTCTCTAACATGCTGATGCCTGCTCTGGGATCCTTATCGGCGAGCCCTTGAGCGAGTGCTCGGAGCGCTGTCTTCTGCAGACTGCGAGGATTGAGTGAGGCAAGTTGGCTTTCTGCGAGGGCGGGATTGGTGCTCGCAAGTTGCGTGAAGACCGCTCCCACCGCGTTGGAACGGCTGGAACCGCTCAGTCCTTTGGCGTAGGTGAGGGCTTCGGCGGGTGCGATCTCAGCCCAGCGAGAGAGGATGGTAGACTGCACATTCCACGCCCGCCAGTCGCGGCGCGCGAGAAGATCGGCTTCTCGCGCCATGGTCGCAAGTTGATCGCGACTGAGGCGTTCGACCGCCAAGTAAAGCTGCGCGTTCGCTCGACCGTGATTTGCCGATTGCGTCGCCTGCAGCAACTCCTTCGCAGAGGTCGCTTGTGGGACATCCTCGGTCAGCGGCTTCTGCTCTTTGTTGGCGGAGGCACGCTTGTCTATGAGCGAGGCCGTTTCCCCTGACGCATCCGTGTCGTTGGTCGAAGTCGCCCTGAAGGCAGGGTCTCCCCAGCGGCCTAACGCGAAGCCGATTCCAAGGAAGATGATGGCGAGGAAAGCGGCAGCGTAGGGCTTCATGGGCGGCTATGGATGCGTTATCAGAGGTCGGATTTGTTTGAACATGACCACGTCATCTTTCCCACCATCGCCATCGGGTACTTCCATGACTTTGAATTCGATATCGACCCCGGATCCTGGGGGAGCCTTTTGATAGGCTTGAAATTTGGGAACAGCCACTTCAAGGAGCGTCATCAGCTTCTTCTGATCGTTGCGACTGAGGATCGTCTCTCCGCTGAGGGCAAAGCAACTGCTAGGACTGATCTGGTGGGCATCCGCGGAGGTGATGCGATGCATCTCTGGAGTGAGTCCGGCAATGCGTGGGTTCTGCACATTCTCATTCCCTGCATTCACTGCGATTTCGATGTTGTGTGGTCCATGGTAGTAGATGACGCCTGTGGATTCTTCTTTGCGATAGCTGGGATGCACCAAGATGCCCATGCGGACACTGGATTGATCGATACTGGCGCGTTGGCGTGCCTGATAGGCTTCCGGTTTCCACAGAGAGGCCCACACGCGCTTGATGGCATTGGAAATGTCTTCTTCTGAGTTGGAGGCGAAGCCATGATTGGCTTCGTAGAAGGCAAAGTGGCTTTCGTATAAGCCGGCACCACTGAAGTCGCGGTTGTCTTCCGCGTTGGAGGAGCTCCGAAAGCGCAACTTCAGCGCCTCGCCCTTGGCTAGTGGGTGCTGGGGTAGCAATCGCGTGTTGATCTGGGCCATGACCGCAGTGATATGCGAGCGGAGAAAGCGGCCGTGAAGGATTTGCGCACGGATGCGCTCTAGGTAGTTCTGGACGATGCCAGGATTCTGAACACGAGCGAGACCGGCGATGAGTTCTTCTACACCGTTCCGTTGAAGGTGCGTTTCGTAATAATGAAAGGGGATGGCAAAGCCTGGATAAATATGTTGCACCCCGCGGCTTTTGTCCAAAGGCAGTGTGCTGCGAAGGAAGGCGTAATTAGCGGCCTTGGCGCCGGCATGGGCGTGAAGATGTCGGCATTCTTCTGCCGTCTTGGGGGTATCGATCTCTAACAGATCGGCTGCCTCACGGGGAACAGCCAGGGACACCTGAGGTGTGGCCTGGGTGGGCGCGGCGCTGGGGAGGGCCGCTTCTTTGAGGGTCACTGAACCTCCGGCGGACGCGCTCGCTTCGAGTCTGACATGTTTGCGATCATAGCTAGCATATTTCTCGGCTGCCCCAGGGATCTGGAGGAGGGGAAGAGGAGGGGATTGGCTGCGGGCGTAGCCGTCGTAGTGTGAGGCTTTCATGATGGGGTCCTCCAGGATGATGGCGGCGAAGGATCCTTCATTGGGCATGGTCAAGCCAGACTTCAACACCCAGATCGTGCGCGCGCCATTCTCGGGGTCTTCCCGTAAGTGGCGCTCCATTTCCTGTTGTGATCGGAACACGCGAAGGAGGCCGTGGGCGATGCCTGGCAAATGAATATCATTCTTTCCAGCGAGGATGGATTGGTGGTTCTGGTAGAATTCCTGCTGAAGCTGCCCTAGCACTTGCAGGGCACTCTTGCGTGCTTCGAATTCGAGGTAGCGTTCAGCGTGCGTCGAATGCGCCGTGAATGCTCGCGCGGCCTTGCCTAACGCTTCGTCCATCTTCGCGTAAGCGAGGCCATGCATGTAATTGAGAAAGGCATGGAAGGCACGCGTCTCTGACATGTGTCCCTTGCCGAGTGAGGGTGCTTTGGAAAGCTCGCCCATGAGAGCTTTACGGTCTTTCTTGCTGTAGAGCCCTTCAATGAAGAGCAGATCAACCAGGGTGCGTGCTTGATCGATGGGTGACCGTTGAGCGCGGGCAGATGCGAAGAGTCCGGTGGCACTCGTGGCGATTTCAGTGAGTTTCTTGAGGTGATCGATCTCTTCCTCATCACCCCAACCGGAGGGAGCCCGTTTCGCGCGAAGCGCGCTCAGATGCTCGCGCAATTCAAGACCGACGGTGATGAAGCTATCGGCGAGATCACCCGGGGAAAGGTTGTGATAGCCTTCTTTGAAGAGAGCTGTGTAGGTATCGCTCTGAAACGTCCCTGGCTTGCTAAAGATCGTCTCGTAGCGAGCCGACGCACCAGCGCCTTCTTCGCGGACGCCGTAGTAGGTTTTGAGATCTCGAAGGAGCTGCTTCATCGCATAGATCTCCTCCACGAGCTGTCCAGAATAGCGGGCCCCGAAATCGGCAACACCAAACTCGCTCTCGTAGCTCTCGCCTAACGCATCCACATATCGTTTGAACTTAGGTTCAACCTCGCGGGTTCGCTGCTGCGGTTGGAGGCGCTGTTCCAAGCGCGCCAAGTACTGCTCGACGAGGTTGACCACGTAGGGCGAGATGCGATGCGCTTCTTCTCGGATGTCGCGAAAGGATGGGTCCATGCCGCCACTCCCGCGCTCGCTCCCTAACAGAACGGCGGTCAATCGCATGCGGTTGATGAGCACGGTGTGATTCGTCTGCCCAAACACTTCCACCAATTTGCGTCGCAACAGATAATTGGAATTCTCCTTTACCGCCTCAACCACATAGCCGAGGACGAGGTCATTGCAGTCATCAATGTCGTGCTGTTGCCAGGCCAATCGGGGATCTTTCTTCACGAGCTCGCTCTGGAGAATGAAGGAACTCAAGGCATCGTCACCATAACCGCGGTTGCGGAGAGTGTAGAGACTCCGCAAGGGGGTGAACACGGCCTCCTCTGGCGAGGTGGTGCGGCGCCGCAGGTCTTGAGGGGAGCGTGATCGAGGAAAGCGCAATTGCGCTGGGACAGCTTGTTGTGGGGTCTGCTGAATCCAATGTTGTTGTGAGCGAGCGTGTCGCCGTTGGCGTTCGCGATCGAGATGGCTTCGACCGGCGGCCACGGCTGTGATCGCTAGGGCTCCATAGAATAACAGCTTAGGAATTCTCGACATCGGCATGAACAGTCAGGTTGCAAGCCGGAGCACGATCCGCCCCAACCGATGTGCAGACTATCAAGCTGGCGGGAGAATGCCAGAGTGGATTTCAGGGAATGGGATGCTCCACACGCAGGCGGTAGAAGGCATCCCCACGGGGAAGTCTGAGGGTACGCCATTGACGAGGACCGTCTGGCGATTCACGGAGAATCTCGTAGGTCAGCGCCTCCCATTGTTGCAAATCTCGAGACTGCTCTAACACCCATGTGACTCCCGCATCCACGCGAACGCCGTGGGCAAGTTCGAGACCAAGTGGCGTGGAGGAAAGAAGCGCCCAAGGCCCTTCCGCGAGGTCCGTAGCGAGGGCAAACTCTGCCAGGTGATTGAGCCCATCGCCATCCGGGTCGGCATGAGGATCGGTGAGATGATTGGATAGCATCCACGTTTGGAAGGTCGTGGATTCAAGGACGTCATAGCGCACTTCATTGAGCGCCGACCACGCGCCATCGTGAACGAGCCTGGCCCGGAGGGTCACCGATTTGGCGAGTGTGAGTGGGTTCTCGTAAACGAGCGCTTCCGGGTGACGGATACCTCCGGTGCCCCTGGGGTCCGTGCCGTCAAGGGTGTAGAGAATGGTGCCACCGTTGGGAGTGAAGATGCCCTTGGCATCTTGCGATCGCATGGCGACAGAAGTGCCTGCATGCACGAAACCACCTCGCTGGCTGAAGATGGGCGCTTCGAGATCTGGGTAGAGGCCTTGTTGACGAAATTGCTCAAGCACGATGGCGGAGCGCTGAGGGAACCAATCCTCTAACAGGCGTTGGCGAAGCATGCGGAAATCTTCCGCAACCGTGTAGGGGCGGGCACGGCGGTAGTCTCCCCAACGTGCGGATTCAGCGATGAGGGCGTGCTCGATCTCTTGCGAGATCGCCATCCAGCGCGCGGCAGGCTGATTGCGTTCCGGGTGTTGAGGGTCCCATTGAGGAAAGTGCTTGTCGACCGCTAACACACCTTCATTGAAGAAGGCGCGATGGAGGTGATCGGCAAATCGTAGACGATACTCCAACTGATCGCGTAGTGGATGATGAAACTTTGTAGGGGAATCCTCGTCGCGTCGGTGGCGAAGCGTGCGGTTCTCCGTCACGGCACCTTTCATAGCGTGTTCATTGTCCCAGCTCAGGAATTTGAATCCGCCACTCTGCCCAGTGCGATCGTGGCCCATGTAGAAGTTTCCCGGCCAATCTTCTGCGGCCGCATACATGTTATGAATCATGTAATCGATCATCGACGGCACATCGAGATACTCTTGCACATTCACATAGGCTGCGTGATCTGTGAAATCGCGATACCCAGCGCTGAAGCGTCGGGCGTCATTCTGAATCAATCCCAGAAGCGTGAAATAGGCATCATCATTGCCGCGAATGATCTCTTCGTGGTTCTTGATGACATCCCAGTCACTGGGATCGCCACCGTGGTAGCTCGCCATGAAGGCGTCGTTAGGGCGCTCAGTAGGATTGTAGACACCCCAGTAGAGGCCATTGATATAGAGGTGCACCCAGGTGCCGTGACAGGCAGGCCAGCCCATCGCCAATTGCGTGCGTCGCGTCCATTCGTCCCGGATGAACTGCCCCGCTCGATTGCTGATGCGATCATAGACCCAAGCGTCTTGAGCGTTGGAGCGGAGCACGAGCGTGTCGAAAGAAGTGGTGGCAGCCTTGCCGAAGACAGGATACTCCAGCCGCGAAGCGCCATAGCGTTCTTTGAAAAGCAATCGGAGCGAGTGTTTCGGATTTCTGATAGGATCGCGTGAGGTGAAGCCCTGGATACGGAGACCGGCATCGATCTGAAAGCCCTCGCGTCCGTCAGGGTGAATCAATTCGACAGAGGCTGCGCGCTCGGATTCTTGTCCGCGTTGTTGCGTGTGATGATAGATGCCATCGGTTTGGCCAAAGAAGTCGTCCGTGGGAAGGGCTAGTGATAGGGAAGGGAGCGCGTAGAGACTTTCGGCGATGACGGCTTTGGCTGCTTCGGGCGAAAGCGTGGCGTCCCCTGCGATGAGCGGGAGATGGGCGGGGTCGTTGTCCATGCCATAATCAGCGCCCGTCCAAGTGGTAGGGAACCCGGGAGGTTCGTCCGGTTGCTCCACGACATCATTGGGGAAGAGATACGTTTGGGTGTCGATGTTAGACGCAAGATGGCCTTCCTTGTAGGCCATGGCGCGCACGGTAGTGGTGCGCGTGATAGGAAAGGAGGCGCCGGGGACGAGCGTTTCGCCGATGGGCCCGGTGAAGACGTTGCCGGGTCCAGGCACGCGTCCATCGGTCGTGTAGTAGATGGTAGCGCCTTCCGTGGCGGTATCGATCGCCAGCATGAAGGGTTCTCGATAGAGGCCGCGATCGATAGAGAAAGTGGTGTCTGCCACGCGCCCAAACCAAAGCAAGCTATTGGGAAGGCTGGGCGTTTCCCGGCGGAGATCGCCGTGTGAGGGTTGGCCATTCTCCCATTGAACGCCATAGGAAACGCCTGGCTGTTGCTTGGGATAGCGCGTCCAGCAGTGAACGAGCGTTTCGCCATCGGGTTGCACGAGCGCAAGGAATTCACCCGTGCGACGCAGTTTGAAATTCGTGTGGATCTCCGTTTGGAAAGGGTGATTGCCTTCCTTGCCTGACGCAATCACCAATGCGTAGCTGTTGGGAGGAATGATGAGATTCGGCAGAGGGAACTTGGTTAGATTGCCAGGATTGTCCGTGAGGTGCCAGCCAGTGAGATCGGTGGATGCTGCCGTGGGATTGTGGAGTTCGATCCAATCCTCGGCATCGCCGTCGCGGTCGAGGAAGGTTCCGGTGTTGGCCGCCATGAATTCGCTGATGTATGGCGCGGTGGTCGTGGGAAGGATGTCTGCTGGAGAGGGTGATCGCAATGCCAGCAGTGCGATCAAGGTCATCCATGCATGGCAGCGGAACATGCGCCATTCCTGCATACGACGGGTAAAATGACAACTCCGCGATCGATGCGTGCTTGGCAACATCCGCCATTTGCTGGAGGATCCACTCCATGAGTACAAGAATTCCCCTAATCTTATGGATATGCGTGTCGGCGATGATGTGCATCGGCAATGTGTGGGCGGAGCCTATTGCTGTCTCGAATGCCAGCTTTGAGTTGGAAGCGCTCGATCCCGGTGGCTGGACCAATGCGCTTCAACCAGCTGCGGCAGGCGAGCCGAGTTCAGGCTGGATCGGTCGGAATGGCGGCAGTGACGGGGGCACCTTCATTGAGCACATCTCTGGATTCCATGCCGATGGAAATCAGCATCTAGGGATGCAGAACAACTATTATGTCTTTCAGAATACCGGTGTCCCATGGGAGGCCAACACGGTCTACACGTTGACGGTCGCGATTGGCAATCGCAATGCGGGTTTTAGTCCAGAGGGAGCGCTCGCTATCATCGGTCTCACTACCATTGATGCGGCGCCTGATCCAGACAATCGCCTCGCGGACATGAATGCCAATGAGATGATTGAGAATGATCCCTGGCTGGCGGTGGCTCACGAGTTGATCCCGCCACCGATGGATGAATCGACCTTTGAGGATGCGGTCTTGATCTTCCAGACGGGTGACGCCTTACCAGCTGGCAATGTTGCCATCTTTCTAGGAGACGATGCTTCTACTGGACGCGCCCACTTTGACCACGTGCGGCTCGAAACCACGCCGGTCAATGGTGGTGACAATCCCCTTGATCCCGATGGTGATGGCATTCTCACGCCTGTCGAAGAGAAGCACGGCCTCGATCCGAATGTGGCGGATGCGGATACGGATCATGATAACGATGGCCTGACAGCCAATGTGGAGATCTTTGAACGAGGGACGTTGGCTAATGATCCAGATACTGATGGTGACGGTTTGTTAGATGGAGTGGAGACTGGGACGGGTGTCTTTGTGGATGCGTCTGATACCGGAACCGATCCTGTGGAGGGCGATACGGATGGGGATGGGCTTTCGGACGGCGCGGAGATCGCTGGAACGACGAGTCCATTGAAGGCGGATACGGATGAGGATGGATTCTCAGATGGAAAGGAAGTGAGTGCCAACACCGATCCCACTGACCCTAACAGTCGTCCTTCGTTTCCAGTCGTGATCGGGTATTGGCCCTTTGACGATCCTGGTAGTGCGGAGACGGCAGAACTGGGGCCCTCGGCCATCGTGAGCACGGTGAATGGGGATCCGGAATGGGTGACGGGGCACACCGGTCAGCCGAATGACTTCGCGATCAAGTTTGACGGTGTGGATGACTCGGTGACGACGGAGGTGAGTTTGTTGAATGATCTGCCAGAGCTGACCATGTCCTTCTGGGTGCGTATGGAAGAGGAACAGTTGGGCAATCGCATTGGCCTCGTTGGTCAGAATGATGCGGTGGAGTATGGCATGATCGACCCCGCGACCATGCAGTGGTGGAGCCCGGCAGGTTCGGTCAATGTGCCCTTCGGTCCCACCATTGAAGACTGGACGCACGTCGCCGTGGTGCTGGATGCAGAAGGATTCAAAGTCTTTGCCAATGGGGAAATCATCGGTGAAAGCGCCGGTGGCGGTCCGGTGAGTTCGGGTGACTCGCTCAATATCGGTGGAGACGGTATCTTCGACAACGCGGGCAACTATTTCCTCGGTGAGATCGACGACGTGGCCATCTGGGATGAGGCGCTAACTGATCAACAAATTGTCGACTTGGCGAGCAAAGCGGTGTGTCCGTTAGGGACGTGTGCGACTGGGAGCTTTGACATCACGGAGCTTCGCCGGGCGGTCGATGGCCAGGTGGATCTCACCTGGGAATCACTCGCTGGACTCTTCTATGATGTGGAGCACTCGGCTGATCTCACGCCGGGTTCGTGGCAAGTCATTCTCAATGACTTCGCAGCTGCTGGTGGCGAGGCCTTGCTGACCTCTGCTATCGTGCAAGGTGACGAAGGAAGCGCAGCCTCATACTTCCGGGTGGTGCAAGTGCCGCCGCCGCCGTTCCTCGAAGAGGGCTTTGAAGGGGCCGCCGAAGGTTGGGAGGTCAGCCTGTTGGCGGGTGGGACGGAAACCGCCACGACCTGGGAGTTCGGTGCACCGACCAATGGGCCGAGTGCTGCAAAGACCGGAGATGGAGTAGCAGGCACGGACCTCGATGCGAATTATGCCAATGGCACGACCATCCAGCTCCGGAGCCCTGTCATTGATACGGCGGGTGCCACAGGAGTGAAGCTGAGCTTCGCCTACTATCTCGACGCTCTAGAAGGAGAGGGAGGGCGTGTGAATTTGCTAGAAGAGAACGGCGATCTCATCCAATCGCTCGAGCCCCTTTTCACGGGAGGCGATGACGGCAACACCGCGGACTGGACAGAGGCGAGCATTCGCTTGCCTTCTCTCGATACGGTGCGCTCGTTCATCATCGAGTTCCAGTTTCTCACGGCCGGCGATGGTAGCAATGGAGCCGGGTGGTTTATCGACGACGTGCGCGTTGCGAAGTAGGATCTTGCTAGTCTCGCGGTTTCTCCATCATCACGGATAGGACCCGGGAGAAACGTTCAGAGGCATCCTCTTGATCGCCCGCCAAGTCGAAGGTCGCGTCGTCTCCAAAGAGGACGCCTCCCCATCCTGTTTGGACGCTTCCTTCACCATAGAACGTCCACAGGTGGATCAAGGTGCGATCGTGCAGTTCCAGATCCACGCGAAAGCGATCAAATTCATTGGTGACGCCCAAGAGGCCGATTCCGGTTGGGATGGATCGGCATGAGTAGTCGATCCGAGCAACCTCATCGAAGGCTATAGTCTGTGAACGGCGAAAGAGCCAAGCGAGACGGCGATGGATCGTCACCAACTGGGCATCTGGATCCACCACAATATGTTTATGAGAGAGTCCCAGGGCGATGAGGGTGACTCCAAGATGGGTGCGCGAATGGAACTGACCATGAGCCATCCAGCACTTTGGGGAAATGGCTAGCAATCGGGAAGTGATGACGCGAAGGCTCATGAATGACCGCGCTCGTCAGACTTCATCGTGGAAGTAGATCTTCACATAGTTCATGTGCTTGTCGTCATCGAATCCGCGTTCGAGAAACTGCTCAGACTGCTTGATAAAGCCGCTGTTGAAGCGGATGTCGGCCCCAGTATCTAGCTTGAGGCGTGCTTTCAGGCGCTTCTTGGCCTTCTCCGTGGCGGCTTTGTTGACGACGAAGGTGTCGTTCAGTTCCTCGCCGTTCTCGCCTTCATAGATGGTCTTGAACTCGGCAAATTGCTCGATCAATTCGGGTTCTGCTAGGGCAACTTGTTGAAAGTCATTGAGATCAAACTGCTCATTGGCGTCCATGTAGTCGAAGGCGCGATTGGCAATCTCCACCCGTTCTTCCGAACGCACTTCATCGGGCAAGCCTTTCTCAGCAAAGGCCACACACATGTCCGAATAGCGCCGGGTATGGTAGTCGTCTTCATCTGCGGGGATCACGTCCAGGAACTCGTGGATCCAGAAGTGGGTGGCTCCGCCGCTTTTATCGAAGACGTAAGCGACGTAGCCGTCCTCCGCGGCGTGATTGATGATGAGACAGCCTTTGTCGATCTTGTCAGGATAAATGCCTTGCTGAGTGATCAGTCGAAGATCCCCCTCGTGCATGGCGACCTGGAGAAAGGGAACCTTGCTTTCAGATTTGATCAGGCAGATGCCTTGAGTGGGCTCGCCATCGGCGATAACATTGTCTAACAAGCCCACGCAGAGATCGCCAGACTTGATGTTCGGGTGTTTGGAGTTGGCGTAGAGATGCTTGGCAATCTTGGCGCTCGTATCTAACAAGAGGTCATTGTTCTCGAAGATGGTCTTGGCTAGCGCTGGCATGGGTTGGTCTCCTGTCTGGCGAAACTGATGCCTTTCCAAGGAACGAAAGGGCTTGAGGAAGCAATGGGTGAGCAGCTCGGCCTCGTCCTCGTCAAAAGTGCACAGTTTCTTGGAGGTCTGCAGAGGTTCTTCCCGCAGGGGATTACCGACCTTGGCGAGCCCCATGGCGCGGAGATAGGCGTCCTTGAAATGAACCGTTGCGTGCATGGTTCCCTTCTACGAGTTGGCCGGGCTCTGCCAAGCGGTATTTCCCTCCTACAAATGAAAGCGCCCCAGAGCGGAGAGGCTCTGGGGCGCTGGCAAGTCTTGCGAAATGGTCTTCGCGAGCGGTCTGGCCTAGGCCTCGACTTCCTCGGGGGCTTCTTCGCCACCGCCTGCGTCTTTCTCGGCCTGCTCGGCACGCTCTTTCATGGCGGCTTTGCGGCTCATCTTGACCCGGCCCTTCTCGTCGATGCCAATGCACTTGGCCCACACGAGATCGCCTACCTTGACGACGTCTTCCACTTTCTTCACGCGGAAGTCGGCGAGCTCGGAGATGTGAATCATGCCATCTTTGCCAGGTAAGACGGCCATGAACGCACCGAAGTTTGTGGTGGAAACGATCTTGCCCTGATAGAGCGCGCCCACCTCGATCTCGGCGAAGATGTTCTTGATCATCTGCGTGGCGCGTTGGAGGCCTTCCTCCTTCACGGCGTAGATGTGGACGGTGCCATCATCCTCGATGTTGATCTCGGCACCGCTTTCCGTTTGGATGCCACGAATGACCTTGCCACCAGGGCCAATGAGCTCGCCGATGCGATCTTGCGGCACCTTGATCGATTCGATGCGCGGAGCGTGTTCACTGAGCGTGCCAGGCTGAGCAATCGCACCATTCATGACGTCTAGCACTTTGCCGCGAGCGTCCTTGGCTTGGTGGATGGCTTCTTCCAAGATGGAGAGGGGGATGCCAGGCAGTTTGAGGTCGAGCTGATAGCCGGTGACCCCTTCTGTCGTGCCGCAGAGCTTGAAGTCCATGTCACCGAAGAAGTCTTCGGAACCAATGATGTCTAACAAAGTATGATACTTGCTCATCTCGCCACCATCGGAAAACTCGGTCACGAGCCCGACAGAAATGCCCGCGACGGGGCGACGGAGAGGCACCCCGGCGTCTAGCAAGGCCATGCTACCGCTACAAACAGTGGCCATGGAGGTGGATCCGTTAGACTCCATCACTTCACTGGAGATCCGGATGGCGTAGGGGAAATCTTCCGGTGATGGGAGCACGGGTTCGATCGACCGTTCAGCGAGTGCTCCATGACCGATCTCCCGGCGGTTGATGCCGCCCATGCGTCCCGTTTCACCGACGCTGAAGGGAGGGAAGTTATAATGGAGGAGGAAGCGCTTGGAATCTTCGCCACCCGTGTAGTTGTCGAAATACTGCTGATCATCCATCGTCGCCAGCGTGCACAGGCCCAGCGCCTGGGTCTCGCCGCGGCTGAAGAGTGCGGAGCCATGCGTCCGTGGGATCAGATTCGCCTCGGCACTGAGGGGGCGAAGTTCACCCGTGGCACGGCCATCGCAACGCTTCCCTTTCTCCAGGATCGAAATGCGGAAGGCCTTCTTTTGCAGGAAATCGAACGCCTGATTGATTTCGAAGTCACCGGCGTCTTCGAACTTTGCCAGGATGGCTGCCGTCACCTCTTCGCGGAGAGCCTCCACGGCTTTGCCGCGCGCCACCTTTCCCGGAGTGTAGATGGCTTCCTCGATCCGGTCGCCCGCAACTTCGTAGGCGATGTCTAACATCTCTTGTTTGACAAGTGATAGTTCCACTTCGCGCTTCTCTTTGCCGGCCTTGGCCACGAGCTCTTCTTGCATGGCGATGAGCTTGGCGACGTTCTCTTGAGCAAAGTGCAAGGCCTTGATGAATTCATCTTCGGGAAGTTCATCAGCCGCACCCTCGATCATGATCACGTCCGTCTTATTCCCGACGTAGATGAGGTCCAGGTCACTCTCTTCACGCTGACTGTGGGTGGGATTGACGACAAATTGGCCGTCGACTCGACCGACCCTCACGGCACCGATGGGACCGGCGAAAGGGATATCAGAAACACAAAGGGCGGCGGACGCGCCGTTCATCGCAAGGACGTCGGCATCATTCTCGCCATCGGCACTGAGGAGGAGAGCGATGATCTGCGTGTCGTAAAGGTAGCCCTTGGGGAAGAGTGGACGCAGGGGACGGTCTGTCATCCGGCAGGTAAGGATCTCTTTCTCCGTTGGACGGCCTTCGCGCTTGAAGTAGCCGCCAGGGAAACGACCGGCTGCCGAGGCTTTCTCTTTGTACTCGACACTGAGGGGAAACCAGTCTTGCCCTTCGCGGACTTTCGCTTGGGAGACGGCCGTGACGATGACGATGGTCTCGCCGAGGGTGACGGTGACCGCACCGTCAGCTTGCCGAGCCATCTTTCCGGTCTCGATGGTGATGGTTTGCGAGCCGATCTGGCCCGAGACGTTCTCGATACTCATGGTAGGTGTTCGTTGTGGTTGGGTTTGCATGTTTCCCAAGTCAACGAAGCCGTCTCCACCGGCCTGCAAAGTTCGAGTGCCCGGGAGGGGAGGGGATTCCCTGGAACACGAAGTTTACCTGCCAGTAGAGCGCCAAACGTTGGCCTGGATATGGAAAGACTCAGCCCACACCAAGGTGCAGAGCTGAGTCGAAAGGGTCTGGCCACCTCGGGTCGTGCGGTTGAGGCATGGGGCCCATGGGTGGCGCTGGAATGGGTGGCTTTAGCGGCGAAGCTTGAGCGATTTCAAGAGGCCCTGGTAGGTCTCTTCATCGCGTTGCTTCGTGTAATCGAGCAGTTTCCGGCGGCGAGCCACCAGCTTGAGCAGCCCACGGCGAGAGGAAACGTCCTTCTTGTGCGTGGACAAGTGATCCGTGAGATGCTGGATCCGGTCCGTCAGCTGGGCAATCTGCACTTCGGCACTTCCCGTGTCTTTCTCGTGCTTCTTGAAATTGGCGATGTCGATCGTTAAGTCACTCATGTGATGTCAATAAGGTCACCCGACCGCCGAGTGATCTCGGAGGCAAGGGGCGGGAATAGAATCATAATTCTACCGAGTGGCAACTGAAATCATCCGGATCTGAGATTCGTGTGTGGGAACGGCCTGGTCGCCAGGTTTAGTAGTCGTCCTCATCGTCGCCAATCCCCGAGAATGACCCGAAGCCGCCATCGTCTTCGTCTTCGTCGTCGTCATCTTCCCAACCGCTGCGCATCCAGTCATCATCATCATCTACCATGGCGACGGGGTCAAAGTCGTCGAAAGCGCCCTTGCCTGCGGCCGCCGCTGCCGCCACAGCTGGAATATCGATATCCTCGTCATCGGGGTCACCATAGAAACAACGTCCATCGCGCACGCCATAGGCCACCTTGGCTCCTGAGCTGTCTACCGTCTCGGCCGCGTAATCATCCAGCTCGGCTGGCTCCGATAATAGGATCTTCCAAAACGCATTGGCGATGCGCTTTGCTTCTTCCTTCTTGGCTTTCCCATCGAAGTGGACACGCGTACGGCCATCTTTATCGGCCAGGCAACGAAAGATGACGCCTTCCTCCTCATCCTCGGCATCCGTACCCGCCTTGAGCGAGGCATCGACCACTGTGGGCGTCGTGTCTGATTCTTCAGGTGCGGTGAGGCCGAAAGCGACCATCAGGCGGGATTGCGCCCAGACGCCTTCGGCCTTCTGATCAACCAGCTTGCTCAGATTCTGCAAACCCTCCTTCTTCATGTTCTTGGGAAGTGCATCTACCAAGGCAGACGAGGTCTTGGATGGGCGGATGAGAGGCGCATCCAGCTCTAGGCTGAAGGTGTAGGCTCCTTGGTGGACTTTCATAAAGATAGAGGGCAGGCTTCAGGCAAGTTATGACCCCGGAAGATCCGGGCGCAAGTCCTTCTCTTCGTTGGAATTTCAAGCTTTCGTAGAGAAACGTTCTCCTGAGAAGAACCTCACAAACTGCAGTTGAATGCGCGAATTTCCGTCCATTTCCGCGACTTGGATCGCCATTGCCCTCATGGTGAAGGGGGGCGCTGCCATTTCAGCTGGGGAAATCATCGCGTTACCATTGGCGCGAGACACTGGGCTGTTTGAGCTCGATCCTGATTTCAACCTTGGAACCCAGCGGGACCTGCCTGCCGGTGCCTTGGGCGATATGGGTGATCGACGACGGTGTCGCATCCTGTTTCAAGTGGATCTGACCCCATTGCCGGAGGGCGAGGTGATGGCAGCTCGTTATCGGGTAGAGGTGACGATGGAACCTCAGAGCGGTCGACGAGCGTCTACTTTCGCCCTGCACCGGATCCTGGTGCCCTGGAGTGAAGGGCGGCAACGCGGTGACCTCCCAGGCGGGCAACCCGCTGAAGAAGGGGAAACGACCTGGGCAGCCCGGGCGCATCCTGATCTCGGATGGTCCCTTCCTGGCGGCGCATTAGGCGTGGACTATGCCGCGGACCCGAGTGCCACGGCCGAAGTCTCGCGGACGGGGGAAGTCGTCTTTGCTTTCAATGCCAAGGGACGAGCTGATCTTGAATCCATGCGCGATGACCCCGCGTCAAATCACGGTTGGGTGCTGCTCTCCCAATCCGAGGATGAGCCCAAGACAGCAAGACGGTTTGCATCCCGGGAGCATCGGACCACGCCTCCGCTTTTGGAGATCGAGATTGCCTCTCCTGCGAAGGACTCGGTGCTCAGCATTCGACGCGAAGGGGATCGCTTGGTGATCGTTGCGGAGGGAACTGGTCTCCGCCTGGAGTCATCTCCTGATTTGGAGGACGGCAGTTGGGAGGTGGAAGCGGATGCGGGAACGGAGGTCAATGGGGGCGTTCAGTTTGAGAAATTCCTGAATGAACCCGCTCGGTTCTATCGTATACTAACGGGTAACGCGAGTCCGTAAGGGCACTCTCCTCGCGTCCTTCCTACCCACCCCCCGTTTCTTCGTCTCTCATGAAGCATTCCTTCTTGCTGATCATGTGTAGCCTTGCTGTGAGCAAGGGCATTCTCTTGGCACAGGAACCCCCACTAGGAGTCACCGAGATCGGCCTCACTTCAGAGGGTTATCTGCGCGTCGGAGCGCTGGTGCCCGAAGGATATCGGCACGCGGTCCTGGAGGCGAGTTCGGCGCCGGCCTCCGGTCTCTGGGAGGCGATGGTGGCGGGTCCCTTACCCGAGGATGGCGCGTGGCGACTACAATTCACCCTGCCCGACCCTGGGGCCTTTGCTCTGGTCCGGGTCCGCGTGGGTGCCTCGACCGAGGTCCCATTAGCGAAACATGCCGACGAGCGTTGGCTCGAAGTGGAACGGATCAATGATCCGAAACCAGATCCAGACCCGGATCCCAATCCAGACCCGGATCCCAATCCAGACCCGGATCCACATCCAGATCCAGATCCAGATCCCGACAATCACCCCAATCCGGCGCCGCAAACCGAGACGGAGAAGATCGGGCATCTGCTGAACCGCATCGCGTATGGGCCTTCCAAAGCAGCGTTTGATCAGGTGCAAGAAATGGGCATTGCCTCTTACATTGATTCACAGTTGACCCCCAGAGAACCCGCGCAAACGACATTGAAAGCAACGGATTATTTCCTCGATGCGGTTCCCGGCGAAGAAACGTTTCTCATTGAGGACGGATCGGTCTGGCAGTATTTTAAAGGCAGGGAAGAACCGCCAAATGATTGGAATGCGTTAGGATTTGCCGATATCTTCTGGGAAACGGGTCGGGCCGGGATCGGCTATGGGGATGGCGATGATCGCACCGTGCTCGATGACATGGCGGGCGATGATGGGTATCTCACGCTCTACGCCAGGCATCGGTTCCAAGTAGCCGATCTCACCGCCGTGGAGAATCTTCGTCTGCGTTTGATCTATGATGATGGTTTTGTGGCTTACCTGAATGGCAGGGAAATTGCGCGGGCAAATGTGACTGGGGTGCGTCCCCGTCACGATCAGATGGCTGATGGCGCGGGCGGAAATGTCGATAATGATCTCCCAATGGACTTTGTCATCCTCGACGTGGATGACTATCTGGTCGAGGGTGAGAACGTTCTCGCCGTGCAGATTCACAATGCGGGCTTCGGTAGTTCTGATCTATCATTTGCGCCATCTTTCTATCACGCGCCGTCGCCTAGTTACGAGGCGATCCGGGGACTGCCGGAGTTGCAACGGTTGGTGCACGATCAAGGGATCTATTCCGAGCGCCAATTGCAGATGGTGCTGGCGGATTTCTGGGAGAATCACTTCACGACAGACTATCACAAAGTCGTCGACTATTTGGAGGAATTGGGGCCATATGAGCAGCTATTGGGGAATGATGTCATCGAAGATCAGATTGAACGCCAGATCGAATCGGAGGCGGCGCAAATGGAGTTTCAGGAATACGCCTTCTTCCGCGATCATGCGCTCGGCTACTTTGGCGATCTTCTGCTCTACAGCGCGACGAGCCCGAGTATGTTAATCTACTTGGATAATGTGACGAATCTCAAAGAGCAGCCGAATGAGAACTACGCCAGAGAGATCCTCGAATTGTATGCATTCGGGGTGGATAACCGGTATACACAAAGCGATATCGAAGAATTGGCGCGTTGTTTCACCGGATGGACGATTCGAAAAGTGCCGCTGGAATATCTCAAGCCGTTTCCCGAATGGGCGCGTGAGCCGCATACGGCTCCGAGTTTGGAAGTAGTGGAGGAAATCCCCTATCTTGATTTGGGGCCCGGATGGCGCTATTTCAAGGGCACCCGAGAGCCCTCTCCGGATGGGGAAGAGGCGCCGACAACTGCCTGGGCACAGCCAGGATTCAATGATGCCTTCTGGGAGAGTGGCGCCACGGGGATTGGCTATGACGATGGGGATGATGCCACTGTGCTGAGCGATATGCGCGGAAACTATTTGAGCGTGTATGCGCGCCGGCAGTTCACGCTGGAGGCCGATGCGCCTCTGCAGGACTTGGTCTTGAGCGTGCGCTATGATGATGGCTACGTGGCTTATTTGAATGGTGAAGAGATTGGTCGTAGTTATTCGATGCGTAATTACGGGAGCCCGCCGCCCTTTGATCGCGAATCACGCAATCATGAAGCCGATAACGAGCCGGACGTCATTCGGTTAGCTGATCATCAGCATTTGTTGCGCTTTGCGCCGGAGCAGAATGTGCTCGCCTTCCAGGTGCACAATACGACCCTCAATAGCTCAGATCTGAGTCTGGCCCCTCGTATCATTGAACCGCGCTATGCGGAAGGGAGCATCGACCCAACAGATTCGGCAGGGTTATGGACATTCCGCTTCAATCCAGATGAGCACGATCTCGGCGAGAAACGTCTCTTTGAGGATTCACCTCATGAGATTGTCATTCCCGCGGGGCGCACGGGGCAGGCAGGGGTCAATGATGCGATCCAAGTGATTGACGCCATGATTGGACATCCTTCGACGCGTGAGTTCGTGGTGATCAAGCTGGTGAACAAATTCGTTTCCGATGAGATTTCTGTTGAGAGCTATCAAGAACGCTCGGCGCCAACGGCTCTGTTAGAATTAGTGGATGCTGGGATTGCCGCCTGGCAGACGGGGCCGCGTCCAGGTCATATCGGCACGGTGATGCGCGTGCTCTTGGATCCTGACAATCAGGCTAACGCCTTCTGGTCAGGCATCGCCTATCGTTCTAAGGTTAAGAGTGCCGTCGAGTATCTCAACAGTGCGGTGCGCGCGTTGGATGCGGAGATCATCAATGACCGTCTGCGCGATCGGAATGAAGACCTCGGGATGCAAATCTTCGAGCGCGAAGACCCTGACGGATTTCCCGAAGATGGGCCCGGATGGATGAATACCCAAGGACTTCTCGAACGGATCAAATACGGTCAGGCGTTGACGCGAGGCCTCGCGAGAAGCGGAGCGGCTTGGGACCCGCAATCCTTCTTTCAACGCTACCAACTCACCTCTCCGGAAGCGTTGATCGAGCATTTCAATCGCTATTTCTTCCAGGGCCATCTTCAAGAAGATGCCCGCCGAGTTCTTATTGATTTCGCCAATACGGATGACGAGTGCCTCCCCAGTCCGTGGGGATTCCAAGGAGTTGCAGAGCAGCGACGGCGTCTCCGCGATCTCACAGCTCTCTTGCTCGCGGCACCGGATTTCCAATTTCAGTAACCCTACTTTCTCACCATTTCCCATGATGACTAGCAGACGTCGATTTCTTCAGCGTGGTCTTGCCGGATCCGCATTGCTATTCCAGCCCTTCCTCCTCAATCGCGTGCTCCATGGGGCCGAGCCTGGGGATAATAAGAAGCTCCTCTTTATCTTCCAACGGGGCGGCAATGATGGGTTGAATACCGTGATTCCGCGAGGGGATTCTGAATACAACGCCACGACGCGTCCCACCCTCTACATCGCTCCCGGTGTGGGATTGGATCTGGGCAATAATTTCGCCGAATTGCATCCAGCTTTGGCTCCCATGATGTCTCTCTACCATTCGGAGCGTCTGACGGGTGTTCCTGGCCCCGGAAATCTCGCTGTGATTCATCGGGTGGGCTATGCGAATCAATCGCGTTCGCACTTTGATAGTCAAAGTTATTGGGAGAAAGGCGTGCCTCGTGATGCCTCTGTTCGCGATGGTGTCTTTTATCGACAGCTTGCGCAATCGATGGATCTCGATGCTCCTGACAATGCGTTCGTCGCCGCCGCGATTTCGAGTTCACAGATCGAAGCCCTGCAGGGGGCGCATGCCATTCCCAATTTCCGTCGATCGGAGGACTTTGCCGTATTGGGAGATGATGGAGGCAAGTTTCTTGGGGAACTGCCTTCGGTTGACGCCCCTGTCGGCAAGGGTGTCCGGGGCCTCTACACGTCTCCTGGCAGCCTGCCTAACTCGCGTTATGCCCAACTTGTCAAGCAGACTGGGCAATCGATGACAAATACGTTAGGGACATTGGAAGAAGCCGTGGCCCAAGGAGCGTATACGCCTGCCAATGGCGCGATTTACCCAGACTCCAGCTTTGGAGAGAAGCTGCAAGAAGCAGCCATGCTGATGAAACGGACCCCTGTGCGCGTGGTAGGATGCAATTTGAGCGGTTTCGATACCCACTCGGGTCAGGGTAGCGCTCAAGGAGATCATCCCGAGCTCTTGGCGGACATCGCTAGTGGGTTCCAAGCACTTTATTTGGATCTTCAAGATCAATGGGACGATCTGATCATTGTCACCATGACGGAGTTCGGCCGCACTTCGCGAGAGAATGGTGCGCAAGGAACCGACCACGCCGAAGCCAGCACCATGTTTGTGGCAGGTGGAGGAGTGAAGGGAGGAACCTATAACTGCGATGCCACCACCTGGGCGGATGGCGATATCTTCAGCAAACGGGGACGTTACCTCGCCAGACGCACGGATTTCCGCGCTGTCTTTGGGGAGATCTTCACCAAGCACTTTGGCAACAGTACCGCCCTCCTTGATACCATCATGCCCGGCTATTCCCTAGCTGCTGACGACATTCCTGGCGATTTCGAAACCCTTGGAATTCTGTGAGAATGGATGAAGGAGCGCTGCGACATCGTATTGAATGGAGAGTTTATTGAGGCACCAATTGCATTTCATCTTTATGAGTTGCCAGCGGCTCATTTCGATCGGCTCGACAGCCTTCTCGACGACACATTCGATGTCGTTCGGGTGATAGGCGAAAGTGGGCACTTCCATTTCAGGATCGATCTGGGGCATGGCTCGGTAGCCGTGAGGCCGTGGCCCATTCGCGCACGTAGTGCAAGTCATCCATGGCTGATGGCCTGCGTCGTCACTCCAGAGAGCAATAATCCATTGAGGTGGCTAGCCGCAATTCACACGCACCGAAGATTTCGAAGAGCTTTGGCACCTTTCGGCCTCCGCAAGATGGATCGAGACGAGGGTGGTCAGGATCGCGCGTTGGAGTGTGTCTCATAGGAGCCTCGCGAGGATTCGTTTTGCGGTGTCTCCGCTCCAGTGTTGTACTCTATCGTTGGGTCAAGTGTTGGAACGTTTATTGTGATTGCTCAGGGTGGTTTGCGATGGCACACGCGCTTTGGTTCATTTAGGGGCTGAGAGCCTCGCTGGTTCCGCCTTCCGTGGTGACGCGGACGGGGGCGCTGCCTGCGGATGGAACGGTGACCCCCAGGCGATTGTTGCTGCCGCCGGTTTCCCAGATGTCAATGCCATCATTGGAGAATGGACCTTCATCGGTGACGGTGGCGTTGCCGAAATCGACACTGACATAGCCTTCAATGAAGCCGGTTCCTGTGAGAAGAGCGTTGGCGTTAGGGGCGGCGGACGATACCGAATTGAGTGTGGGCACAATTTGGAGGAAACGGGCGGCTCCACCATTGAGGATGCTCGCTGGGCCGGTTCGGGCGTTCTCAGGAATGGTGAAAGTGAGCATGCGCCCATCTGGCGATACGCTGTCCGGAGAAACCGTGGTGATATAGGGGGTGCCTGAGGTGGTCATGGCTTCGAGAGCGATGAACGTGTCGTTCTGATAGTGTTGTCCTTGGAAAGTCAGGGATTGTCCGACATTTCCCGAGGCGACGCCAACGCTGGCGGGAGTGCCGGTGAGAGCGCTGCCAGTGATCGTTGTCAGATCGGTGACTCTGCCAGAGGATCCGCCTTCTGTGATGATCTCGTAAGGAAGCCTTCCCGCTTCGGGAACGGTGACATCCAGGCGATTATTACGACCGCCTGTCTCCCAGATATCGATCCCGTCATTGCTGAAGGGGCCTTCGTCGATCACCTGGCTTTCGCCAAAGCGTGCGGTGACGAATCCCTCAATGAATCCGGTTCCTGAGAACCGCGTGGAGCGCCCTCGGCCTCCGTTGATGGCGGTAATGCGCGGGACGATCTGAAGCCGAGCACCTTTGCCCCCGCTGAGGATGGTAGCCATGCCTGTACGGGCCTCTTCAGGAACGACGAATGTGAGGGAAGTGCCATCCGGCGAAACGGTTTCTGGCGCGATGGTAGTGATGTAAGGCGTGCCACCTGTGGTCATCGCCTCCAGCGTGACCTGAGTGGTGTCGAGTGCATAGCCGTGGCCGACGAGAGTCACACGTTGATGGACGTTGGCGGAAGCCTCGTTAGTGTCACTTGGCGTTCCTGTTAGGGATTGGTTTGAGAGCATGGTGAGGTCGCTGAGTCGGCCGGAGGAGCCTCCTTCCGTGATGATTTCATAAGGGAGATCACCTTCTTCGGGGACGGTGACGACCAAGCGATTGTTGCGTCCGCCCGTTTCCCAGATGTCGATGCCGTCGTTGGAGAATGGACCTTGGTCCACAACTTGGAGCGCTCCGAAGCGCGCGGTGACGAAGCCCTCGACGAACCCTGTCCCCGACAAGGTAGTGGAGCGACCACGGCCTCCCGAAATGGCGGTCACCCGAGGAACGATCTGCAAGGGTTCCCCGTTGCCGCCGCTGAGGATGGCTGCCACACCCGTCCGCGCTTCTTCCGGGACGCTGAAACGCAAGAGAGTGCCATCTTCATTGACGAAGGTGGGGTCAATGGTGGTAATGTAAGGTGTCCCGCCAGTGGTCATGGCTTCCAGGGTGACCTTGGTGGTTCCCTCACGGTAACCTTCTCCTCGCAATGTCACCATTTGTCCCACGTTCGCGGAATCCTGATCTCCATCTGCAGGCGTTCCGGTCTCGGAAGCTGATTCCATCTGGGTCAGATCCGTCAGTCGACCAGAGGATCCGCCTTCCGTGATGATCTCATAAGGCAAGTCTCCGTCTTCGGGCACGGTGACCACAAGGCGATTGTTCCGACCGCCCGTTTCCCAAACGTCAATTCCATCGTTGCTGAAGGGGCCCTGGTCTGTGACGTCGACGGCGCCGAAGCGGGCCGTGGCGTGGCCTTCGGTGAAACCAGATCCTGACAACGTGGTGGTTCGTCCTCGCCCGCCGCTGACGCTGGTGATTCTCGGCACGACTTGCAAGAGCTGGCCGTGAGCGGCATTGATGAGACTCACCATGCCGGTGCGAGACGCCTCTGGGAGGATGAAGGTGAGGCTCGTTCCGCCAGGATCGACGGTGGCTGGTTCAATGGTGTGAATGTAAGGAGTGCCTCCAGTGCTGATGGCTTCCGTGAGGATGCGGGTGGCTGTAGTGAAGCCTTTGCCTTCGATCCTGACGATTTCTCCAATGTTCACGGAGGCTTCGGTCTCGAGGCGAGGAGTGCCGGTGCTTGCCTGGGCGAGAACCGCCGTGACGTCAGCAGCGACTCCCGTGGAGCCGCCATCCGTGACGACTACGTAGGGTAAGGAACCATTCTCTGGCACGGTCGCGTCCAGGCGGTTGTTACTTCCGCCCGTTTGCCAGATGTCGATCCCATCGTTGGAGAATGGGCCGCGATCAGAGACCACGGCGTTTCCAAAGCGAACGCTGCTGCGCCCTTCAGCGAATCCTGTTCCTGAGATGGTGACTTGCCTGCCAGGGCCGCCGTTGGAAACTCCTGTGACCACGGGCACGATCTGCAAAGTGATGGTGGTGGTGTTAGGGAGCTGTAGCTCGCCGGTGACGGCGTCTCCGGGAACGACGGCAACGCCTGAACGGCCATCGGCGGCGATGTTTGTAAGAGGCACTACTCGCGTCCGAACGGTTCCGCCCGTGGTGATGGTGGCAAAGGTCACTTCCGATTCCGTTGTGAAATCGGCCCCAGTGATGAAGATCTCTTGCCCGACATTCGCGGAGGCAACGTAGCGGTTGGTGGGCGTTCCCTGTGTCGCGGTGACGAGCAATGGGCCCTTGCGGAAAGTCGTGACAAAGAAGTCGCCGAGACGATTTCCAGTGAGGTCGGCCACCTGGTCACTCAAGGTCACTTGGTAGAGGTCGTCGATAAGAGTACTGTTAGGTTGGAGGAAGACTTGATCTCCATCGGCATTGAGACCCACGGTGAAGTCTTCCAAGGTCACGTCGTCGTTGGTTCCTAGACGGCCATCTGGTCCGGCCCGAACGATCACAACATTGTCAGCGTGGACCGTTGACGGGTCTAGCGGCTCATTCACCCCAATGGTCAAGCTATCGAGGCCGCCGACGTAGGCGCCATCGGGCGGTGCGGTGTTTCCAATCTCTGGTGGTGTGGAATCCGGCGTGAGGGTGAAGGAAAGCTCGTCGCTCCAAGTGGCGTTGCCGCCTGTGTCACTCACACGCGCCTTCAAGCGCAGGACGGTTTCTCCGCTGCGAGGAGGGGTGATGAAGCGGATTTCAAAGGGGAAATTGCCGTCCGTGAGGAAGGGCTCGTCATTCACATAGAATTCGACATTGCGGACTTGGACGTCATCGGCCACGGCGGCCGTCACTCGCATGGCCTTTCGTTCTTCAACCTCATTGTTAGATGGTTGAGAGCTTAGCGTGATCTGCGGAGGGCGTTTCTGTGAGTCGAAGGCTAGGTAGTTGACCACCTGTAAGCCAGCGCTGTGATCTGCGATGTAGGCGATTCCGTTGAATAGGGATACGGCGCGAGCAACGCCGGGCGTAGGAAGTTCAGTGATGGGGACATCTGTGAGAGTGGGATCCGCACTATCATAGAGCCAGACATGATGGGGCCCATCGAAGGATTGATTCGTACTACGAGTGGTCACAAGCAAGCCTGATCCGTTGGGGGCGACTTGTTTCCACCCAAATTGGGCCGTTTGCGTCGTGGTGATCGGCTGCAGGTTGGTGGGATCCGCAGTATTCACAGTATCGTAGCCACGCCGATGGACGACATAGCCCACGCCCCCGCCAACGGCCAAGCGCATGCGCCCATGCGATGTGTTCCATGCGCTGGACACGGGGAGCCTTCCATCGAGACGTAGGAAGGTGGTCGTGAGCGGAATCGTGAATAGGGTGCCCGGTGTGAGTGCGTAGAGATGATCGGCATCAAGGCGCAGATCGTGAATCGGACCTTGTAGGTTTAGCGTATCGAGCACGGCACCTGAACGGAGGTCAAGTTTGACTAGCAACCCACTTTCCGTGCCTGCGTATCCGGTGCCAGCACTGGCACTGACAGCGATCACGTTGCCCAGGTCTAACTGATGGATCAAGGTCACTTCAGGCAGTGAACGGATGTCAAAGACGGACACGCCTTCGCTTGCATTGCCCACCAAGAGGTGAGCGGCATCCAGGGCGACGGACTGAGCGCTCCCAGGCGTGCCTATTTGGGCGACAATGGTAGGGTCCATGCCTGTGAACACGTTGAACACGCTCACGCCAGCCTCCAAGTCAGCCACGGCTACCAAATCGTTTAAGGCATCGATATCCACGGCTGTGCCCGGCGTGTCAGCGGAGGCGATGATGCCCGTGCGGACCGGAAGCCCACCCAACGGATCGCCCCCTTGAGCGAGTTCCGCGCCATCTAACACACCATCATTGTCGGTGTCGGCATTGGTGGCATCGGTACCGAGCGTCTCCTCCGCTTGATCGTTGAGGCCGTCTCCATCGGTGTCCAGGTGGGTGCCTGGCGGAACGATGGCTGTCGGTGGCAGGTGGATGGTGCCGCCCGCCTGTGGGGCGACGAACTGCGTGACTCCCGTTTCGCCCGTTTCAGGATGAACGAATTCCACGGTGTAGGGCATGCCCGGTTGCACTAGCAGATCGAAGGTGCCTTGCCCACTGGTCGTCCCGCGCTGTACGAATCCGGTTGTGCGATTGATCAAGCGAAAGCGGATGCGGACATTGATAGGGCGAGCATCGCGCAGACGCTGTGCTTCTTCGCGCGCGAGGTCCTCTAGCCATTCGTATTGGACAAAGAATGGGGTGCGCCAACCATCTGCGAGTGCTTCTTCGTAAACATCGCGCAGCGTCTCGGCAGCTTGTCGGATGGTTGTGATTTCGTTGGGAGGAAGACCATTGGTGATGACTAACTGAATGCGATCGATCAGGGCCTCGATGTCTGTTGGTGTGAGATCGTCAGGAAGTACCCTCACAGGATCATCAACAATCTCACGTTCTTCTGCTTCGGTGAGTTCGCCGTCGGCAGCGGCATCCATGATGTCGTCCCAAACGATCCGGCGTGCCTGCAAGCCGCCGGGCCCGGCGTTTGACCATGCGGGGTTACCCGTGACGGCGTCTTGCATGGCGCGCGCGGCCTCAAATAGACGATTCTGCAAGGCGGGAGCGCGCATTCGCAGCTCGCGTAGTTTGCGTTCGTGAATGAGACAGTCTTCCAAGGCGGCGGACCGCACGGCGAGGTCAGCGGCGAGCAAGCCATTGGTGATGGTGTCCCCGACAGGACCGCCCACCGAGGCGATGAGACTCATTTCGCCAGCCTGGACGAATCCCGTCACGCAGGCGCCTGCATCACCCCCATTGGCCCAGCAATCTAAGGCAGCTCCAAGGAAATTAGCAACCGTGCCGACGGAATCTCCTAACACAGGCACGGCTTCGATAGGCGCGAGGACGGCGGCAAAGAATCCCTGAACGGCGCCTGTTTGCACAAGGGCACGTTCGGTCGCACAAGGATCCTGTTTGTCTGCGAGCCCGCCACCAGTGAGGCGGCAGAGAGGGTTCGTCCCGTGCCAACCTGGTGCTCGGATCCCGGTGCCAGGATCGGAAACGGCCCACTGCCCATCGGCAGAGATGGTGGCGGGACCGGCTACTTCCCATCGACCGGTGTCGTGGTTGAAGCTCCAGATAGCCGTTCGTGCACCGGGAGAGAGGGCGCGACCGGTCTTGGGATCGGGCAAGTTGGGGAACTGCACAGGCACGGGTTGGTCGAAGTTTGTGGCTCCGTCGGTTTGAACGGTGATGACTAACGGAAGATCCAATCCTTGCGGCAGGGTCCCGGGCAAGCGGTCTGGTGGCACGGGAGCAATGCCAATGCTTCCGCCGCGGCTTCCATCGTCTGAGAAGAGTGTGTCTGGTGGGACTGTTAGTCGAACTCCATCAAACTCCGGGAATTCTTGCAACACGGCATTGGGGAAACGGACTTCGGTCTGTGTGAGGGTGCTCGTGGCTTGCAGGGTGCCTTCGACGATGAGGGGAAGGTAGATGTTGCCGACAGTGACTTCTTCTTGTGCTCGACTCGTCCAGGTCTTCCCCACGAAGGGATAGTAGGCTCCTTCGGGAATTGCATTGGTGGCTTGACGTCCGTCAATGTGTACGAAGAAGCGACCGACGGGAGCGGGTTGAAGCCGGAAATTCCCCATCTCATCAGTGATGGCGAAGAGTTCGTCTTCCATGCTGTCCACGGTGATGCGCACGCCCGCGAGTGGTTCGTTGACGAAGGTTGTGCCGTCCGCTCCGGTTTGGGGATTGGAAGCAAAGACACGTCCACAGACCGCGGTGTCTGGCAGTGTGGTGAGACTTAAGGTGTCGAAGTCAATGGTGGTCTCGCCACCTGGAATGCCATCGCCATCCGCATCGATCTCTTCGCCGTCTTCGTCCTGAATCGATCCCCCTCGAAAGGTCACCCGCACACGGGCGGCGGCGGGTAAAGGATCCTCATAGAAGAGGGTGGCGACTTTGCGGTCTGCCGAAAGGGTGGTTCTGCCAGGGAGGCGACGCCCAGCAAATTCAGCGAAGAATTGATCGGCACGAATGGTTGTGCCGACGGCGAGGGCGCGATCAAATCGAAGGACGGTCTCGCGGGTCAGGGCGACGCCGTCTTCGCCATCAAGCGGAGAGCTGGTCAGCTTGGTGGTGAGGCGCCCGTCGCCTCCTTGCAAGAACTCCTGCAAATGGGTGAGGCCATTGCCATCGGGATCGTCTTGGGCGTCGGCATCATTGAGAGGGTCGAGAATTCCAGAGCGCTCCAATTCGTAGACATCATCGATCCCGTCCCCGTCAGAATCCAAGGATGCTGTTAGAGGAACTTGGCGTAAGCGATAGAAGAGTGCTCTGTCAGGAACCGCGGAGGCTTCTTGCAGTGTGCTCGTTCCCCTGGCGCCGAGGGCCATGCCCACCGCTTCGGGGAAGGCTTGGAGATCGCTACTCCGCTCGAGGATGTAGTAGGCGTCGTTGGTTGAGGGGTAGGTGACACGGACCCGTTGATCGGGACCGCGGCTCACTTCATTAATGGCGAAATCTTGAGCAAACCCAGGGCAGGCTCCCAAGAAGAGAACAACTGCCAAGGCCCGCACGAGCAGATTCCCTGCGACGGAAACGAATCGATCGAACATGAGGGATTACTGTTATCGTAATCCTCAGAATTGTCATGGAAAGGATCGATCCAGTCGCATCGGTGCGGCTGGAGGGCTATTGAATGCCAATGGTCGCCGGTTGAGCCGCGTCGGGATCGATGAGACGACCACCTTGGTAAACGGCCACGGCTTGGGCGGCGGCGCTGACCACCTCGACGAGGTATTGTTCGGCCTTCTCCCAGGGAGAATCAGGCACCCAAACAATGTCTCCCGCTTCCAGTGGGAAATCAGTGGCTTGGCCCTGGGTGATGTTCTTGAAGTTGACGATGGCGTAAGTGGGCTCGGTGAGCGATCCTCGCAGAACGACCACTTTCTCTCGGTAGGCCTTGGTGGTGGGGCCACCGGCGCGAGCCATGGTCGAAACGAGCGTGGATCCGCGTTTGTGCGTGAAGGATTTCGGATTGGCCACGGCTCCTAACACATAGACTTTGGCGTCTTGGGTAGAGGGAATGTAGATGTAATCGTTCGGTTCCAGATAGATATTCTGAGACATGTCGCCCCCTCGGACGAGGCTGGCGAAATCCACGGGGATCATCTTGTGATTGCGGACGACATAACTGCGCGAGAGGTCGGGAAGGCTTTCGATATCTTCGTTCAGTGTGCTCGCGAGGCCGCCGGCTTCGGAAATGGCATCAAGGACAGTGAGAGGACGGACGAGCGGAAACACCCCAGGCTTCTTCACTTGTCCAAGGATGAAGTAGTTGCGGCTCGTGATGTCATTGAGCGTGACTTGCACGAGCGGTCGCCGTTCGAACGCCTCCATCTTCTTCGTGATCGCGGCAGTGAGTTCTTCCACGGTCCGCCCTTCGGCAGGCACCCCTTCGGCGAGGTCAAAGTAGACCATGCCATCCGGCATGACTTGCGTCACTTGACGAGACTCTGGCTTGTCCGCGAGTTCGATGGTCAAATTATCCCCCACGCCGAGGCGATAGGCTTGGCTGGGTGGGCGTAACATGCGAGAAGAGACGCCTCCGCGGACCTTGTAGTCTTTGAACTCGGGAGATCCCTCCATGCCCACTTGGGCGGCCTGGGTGCGGGGATCGAAGCGATTCGGGCCATTGGCCGAGGGAATGGGATCGCAGGAAACCAGGAGCATTCCAATGAGACCGAGCAGGGAGAGCCGAAGAGTCGTGTTCATGAAGAGCAGTCGGGTAAAGATTTGAGTAAAGAGCTAGTCTTTCAGGCGTGTTTCGATGTCCACTTTGGTCGTTGCCGCTGCGCGGAGGAATCCGGTGAGCGCACTGTCGAGAATGTTCTCCGCGTGATACCAGGGTTCGCGGTGAACGTAGAGGATATCGCCCGGCTTGATGGGCACATCTGCTTGGCGAGCCTTGAGCACTTGAGAGACATCGACCACGATGGTCTCGGGTTTGGTCATGCTGCCGCGGACGAGGAGGACTTTGCCTTTCCAAGCGCCCTCTGCGAAGCCAGCCTGCTCGACGATGGCCCCGACGACACCCAGCCCAGGGCGGACGCGCTGCATGCCCTGATTCTGCACGTATCCGAAGACGTAGAATTCGTCGTCGAGATTCGAGGCGATGTAGATGTGGTCCTCGTGCTGAAGGGTGATGTTCTGTTTGGTATCGCCCTCGGCGTAGAGTTTTGTAAAGTCGATGTTCAGCTTGCGACCGCGCCGAACGAGGAAGGATTGATCGAGATTGACGCGCTGATTCACCACGCCCACTGCCGCATCTTCCTTGGTCAGGCCGCCCGCACGGGCGATGGCCTCTAACAAACTCACTGGGCGATCGAGCGTGTAGCGTCCTTGGTCCGGCACTTGGCCCAGAATGGTGTAGCTCTTGCTGCCGATACCACCGGGAGTGAGCACGACGCGCACATTCCGCTCCACTTTCTGTAACTCCGTTTCCACTGCCTGGCGCGCTTCGGAAACGGTCCGGCCAGCAACGGATACACGGTTGTTCTGATAGGAAATGGTCCCGTCCGGAGCCACCGGCAGTCCTTCCACTTTTGTTTCGGGTCGGCCTAACACATGGATGTTCACGGTATCGCCCGGTCCAAAGCGATAGGCAGGCCGAGACTGGGCGCTGGATTCGAACAGTGTGAGGGTGAGTGCGGCGAGGGCGAGTAAGGATCGCCCCAGGAGACAGGTGACAGGGTGTGACATGGTCAGGATGTGGCGTTTAAAGTTCGTTGTCGTCTTCCGTGGTCTTCTTGGCAGTCTTGGGTGCCTGATCGTCCCTCCACGAGAAATACGCTTTCTGGATCTTGTTGATGGTGTTGATGACGAAGCCTTTGACAGGTTCGTTCAGAAAGATGATGCCATTGGGGATGCCGAGGATGCGGCGGAAGATGCGGCTCTGTGAGGAAGCGGTCTTGCGCGCGGTCTTCTGAGGCGAGTTGATGAGATAGTGTTGGTCAAAGTGCTTTGAAATCGCAGCCAACGAAGACGTGGGGCCGATAGCCCAGCGGCAGAGCACGTAATAGTGTGGAGGCAAATCTTCCAACAAACGGGCGAGTTGCTCCGTGGAGTAGTCGGCCGCGCTCACATAGCGAGCGGAATGGGTCACATTGCCAGCAGTCGGAATCAATGGCTGATCTTCAGGCTGGAGCAGCGTGGATAAGGCGCTGGAACTGCTGGGTCCTGGCTTCTCGGTTAGATCGAGAGCGGTGATGGGTGGGCTGGCCACTGCGGTATGGCCATCGCCATCCATCTCGTCTTCATCCGCCATCAGACTGGCAGAACTGCCACTCGTGAGAGCGCTTGTTCCCTTCCAGAGATCTTCGGAACCCGTACCGCCTGCTTGGAGGAATGATGACGCCTTGTTATGCTTTCGTGAGGGTGGTGTGAAGGGTAGGAGATTGGCCTTGAGAAAGGAATCGGGCACCGGCTCTTGAGACACGTCCACGAAGAGGACCAGGGCGTTGTCGCGCTTGATGCTTTGTAAGAGGGTTTTCCAGAAAAGGAATTCTGACTTCAATTCGCCCACGACTGGGAAGAGGATGCGACGTCCCTCCTCGCGTTGGCGCGATAAGTGTGAGAGCCAGAACTCACGAATGGCTGTTTCGTCTTCCTCTTCGTCTTTCTGTAAGAGGCAGAACTTTGGCATGGTCCGCGTGGTGATGGCTGCCTGGAGCATGGTGCGCATTTCGGGGCGGCGCCATTCGCGGAGGAGCGCCCAGAGAAACATGGTGCCAAAGGCCAGCCCGGCTAGAAGGAGGCCACTAGCAATGGTCTTGTATTTGCCGGTCGCAAGATCCGCCAAGCCCCAGTCCGCTGCTTGAAAGACCTTGAGATAGCCAGGCGTCTGCTCACCTGCGTAATACTCGGCGTAGTTGAGCCGCTGCCGAAACTCATTCTGGCTCGCAATGAGCTGGGCGCGCTCATCCGCAACCTTGCGGAAGGCCGCGGCTGCGGAGGGGAGATCGGCCATTTGCTTCCGCTTCTCCTCTAAGGCCTTCTGGGTGAGATGGATCCCTTCTTCGAACCGGAATTGCTGATCCTTGAGGTCGAGGTAGCGATCGTAGAGGGTCGCCGCACTTTCCATTCTTGCGCATTCGAGGATCTGCGCCTCGGTGGGCTCACCCGTCAGTTCACGATCAATCTGAGTTTTGAGAAGGCCGACTTCTTCTTGGAGCTTAGTGACTTGGGGGGAATCTCTTGTGAAGCGGGTCTCCAGCAGGCGAAGTTCTTGGAGTTTGCGCCCGTAGTCGTAGCGCAAGGGATGGTGCTCCATGAGTGCGGAAAGCGCCTTATTATAGCGCATATAGAAGGTCTTCTCCTCCGTTTCATACTGGCGGAGTTCCGCTTCCAGTTTCTCAATCTCCAACGAAAGTTGAGCGAAACTCGCGGTCTCATCGACGATGACCTTCTCTTCGGCTAATTGCTGAATCTTCTGATTAAGAGGAATCAGTTCGGCGTCGAGACGCTCCAAGTCTTTGCGAAGCGAGAGGGCTTGGTCTCCCGCCACGGCGCGCATGTGTTCCTTGGTCTTCTCGACGATGATATCTGCCCATTGATTGACGATGACGATTGCCAACTTCTCGGTAGGCCCCTTGGCCGTCAGGTAGAAGAGTTTCTCCGCGGCGTCATATTCGATCTCCAAGCGCTGCTCCAATTGCTTGATCGTCTCAGGCGGGTCAAACCGCTCGCCCAAGACCTTGAGCACTCGGGGGCTCATGGCCATTTGTTCCAAAGCCTCGTCCTTCAGCATGTCGGGAGACCAGGCGTCGGGACCAAAGAAGCTGGTGCCCTCGGCTTCTCCAGTTTTCCGGAGAATGGCGGCCACGGAATAGGTGTTCTTCTTGAACAATTTGTATCCAATGGCACCACCGGCTCCGAGACCGAGGAGCCCCAAGAGGAAGAGCGGAATCCAATGATCGCGGATCGCAAGGAGGATGCGAAGAGGATCGAGTGAGAAGGGAAATCGAAATGGGCTGCCAGATTTCATCGTAAGCTACGCCGCTTCCTCCACACCGATCGCATCATGGATGCGCCAGGTGAAGGATTATGGCTGTTCCATTCTTATCAGTTGTTATCGTTGCTGCAAGGATTCTCAGAGAATAATTATGATTTCTATCAATCTTGAAGAAGATTACAGAAACCCTGTGAGCCGATGTGTTCCCTCAATGGAGGTGAGGCACTGAGAAGAGTAAGACCAAACCGCTGCTTTTCCAGAGCGTCCTTGCGGTGATTGATCCGTAACAGCGTGGGGTAGTCGATGAACTGCGTGTGTGTGAGGTCGAGCTGAAGGTCCTGAGCCGCCTCCAGGGCAGCATCCCAGAGGGGGAAACGCCATTGAGGCGGGGCCACGATTGTCTCATTCTCTCTTTTAAGAACAGGCTCCGGAAGAGACTCAAAGGTGACCATGGGTTCCATGATTCCATTCTTGCGGAGAGCGGCTTCCATGGACGGACTCACAAGGATGTGGGCGCTACCATGAAACCGGATGTGGGCAACGATGGCAGCGAGCCTCTCTGGCGTGAGCTGCGTCTCCTTTTGAAGGTCGAGCACCTTTGGTGTGCCCGTCTTTAAAGTGGCTGGCTGCTTGAAGCGCTTGGAAAGGAGACGCTTCTGCTGCCAGGCTGCCCTGGCGAGGAAGCGGAAATTCCCGAAGTAGCGACTGGCGAGCCGCTTGGGATCAGTCAGCATACGCCAACACCATTCGAACCCAATGCGCTGCACCCAATGAGGAGCGCGCGTCTGTTTCCCCGCAATGAAATCGAGACTCGCTCCGATACCGATGGCAAGTTTCGCCTGAGTCTCGGAGAGAAAGCCGGAAATCCAGCGCTCTTGTTTCGGACTTCCGACCGCTACGAGAATGAGATCGGCTCGGCTGGCATTGATATCGGCCACGATCGTGGCGTTGTCCCATTCGTGCACGTGAGCATAGGGTGGCGCGTGGAAACCCGCAATTTCCAGCCCGGGCCAGCGTGCTTGCCCAATCTCCGCCGCTTTGGCCAGCGTGGGCTCGTCGCTTCCCAGGAAATAGACGCGATAGCCTTCGCGCGCCGAGATCTCCAAGAGTTTGGGCACCATGTCGGAACCCGCCACGCGTTCCGGGAGTGGGCGCCCATACCACCGAGAGAGCCACACGAGCGGCAGACCATCGCAGAAGATGCGATCCGCCTGAAAGATGAGGTCACGCAGGGCGTGATCCTGGGGGGCTCGGGTGGTGAAATCGACGTTGGCGGTCACCCAGTACGCTTGGCGATCCCCGCGCATGACAGCTTGAAAGTCAGCCAGAGCCTCGTCCATCGTGGTGTGATGGAAAGGAAGGCCAGCGATGAGAGAGAGCGGGGGTTCTTCCTCAGTCGCCATGGCGTTTGCACCGCAAGTCGAACACATGGTGGAGCTTAAGAAACTCGATCATCGAGGCCACGGCCGGCTGGGCATTGGTAATGGTAATCGCCCGAGCGTTCTCAGGAAGCGAGTGGTAGAAACTGAGCAGATGGGCCACCGCGGTACTGTCGATCATGGCAACGTCACCCAGATCGACCGTGTACTCGCCACCGGCGCCAGCGAGCGGCTTCACCGCATCGTCGAAAGCGGAGGCATTGGACGCATCGAACCGGGTAGTCTGAACTTTGAGGACGATCGATTCCCCCGCTTTATCCACAGAAATCATCAGGAAGTAATATTTAATAGCGATTTATATAATTACTAGGATCAATTTTAAAAGCTTCGTGGCAGTAGACGTTTCAATCTCCTTGAAATTCGAAAAGTTGATCCGACTGATTGGCACGGGAATTGATACGGATTTCTTAACTTGGAAGGGGATTGAAGTTGCGGCGACCATGAAGTCCGCTAGATTTCTTCCTATTATACTGGCTCTTATCATTCTTTATAAAAACTCTTGAATTTGGGAGTCTCTTCTGATACACATTGCCTCGTCCTATGGTGAAAGCAGACAAACTTAGAACAGAAGTCCCTGAAGAGGTGGCCAATTACTGGTCGGGAGCTCTGAATGTGAAAACGCAGTCTCGCTGGAATCGCAACCTTCGCTTGAAGATGAGGGTGTGGCGCATCTCGATTCTCTTCTCGCTCGCAATCAAGCGACTCATTGATGTGGTTGGGAGCCTGCTGGCGCTCACGCTCTTCTTTCCCGTGCTCGCCGTGGTCGCCGTCGCCATTAAGTTGGAAGATGGTGGACCGATCTTCTTCCGACAGCACCGCGTGGGAAGAAATGGTAAACTCTTCTTAATGTTTAAGATTCGTTCCATGCATCTGGATGCGGAAGCGCGCAAGCTGGCCTTGGCCAAGCACAATCAGCACGGACGTTCGACCACTTTTAAAATGAAGAATGATCCCCGGATCACCAAAGTGGGGCGGTTTATTCGTCAGTATTCGATCGACGAGATCCCACAGTTCTTCAATGTGTTGCGGGGGCAAATGACCTTGGTGGGACCACGGCCAGCGGTACCCAGTGAAGTCGCTGAATACTCCGCATCGGAGTTGCGCCGCTTGATTGTGAAGCCTGGAATCACTGGCCTCTGGCAGATTGGTGGGCGCGGTGACATTGATTTCCAAGGTCAGGTTCGGCTTGATCTTCAATATATTCGAAGTGAGGGCTTTTGGTTGAATGTCAGGATACTCTTTCTGACGATTCCGGCGGTGTTAGCGGGTAAGGGCGCTTATTAAATCGCACGCGTATCCGTTCATGGTTTCCCTCACCCACCAGGCACGGAAGAAATCGGATGCCACGCTGCACTTGCGTATTTCGAGTGCCTTGCGTTCCGATGCCCTCCGCTCGGGAATGCCTTTCGCCTTGTGGAAAGTGGGTGACCTACCCTTGCTCTATCACTGGCTCGACCATGCCGTGAATGAAGGCTATTCGCGAGTCCTCATTTATTGCACGGATCATGAGGTCGCGATTCGCAAAGCGATTGATAGCGCTACCCTATGGCCCATTGAAATCGATCTCATCGTTGATCGGGGAGAATCGGAGCATCCAGGGTGTGATTTGGCGGATACCTTGCCGGGTGAAGCGCATTTGGATCGTCCGTTAGAAGAGTGGGAACTGATGGATCATTGGTTCTCGCTGGAGAAATGTTGGTTGGAGCGGCAGCGTTTGGTAGATGAGGAAATGAGCGTTTCCTCGGAGGGCATTGGTCGCTGGTGTCAGATTCATCCATCGGCGACGATTCATGAGCCGGTCTGGATTGGCGATCATGTGAGGATCGGGCCAGATAGTGAGATTGGTCCCTATGTGTCCATCGGTAATGGATGCGTTCTGAACGGGCATAACCGGCTCAAGCATTCGAAGGTTGCGGATCATACCTTCATGGGGCGGCATACGGAGTTGGATCAATGCTATTTGGAAGGGGGGCGCCTGATGAACCGGAAATACCGGGGCACGGTGGATGCGGTGGAGTCGTTTATTGCGCGGGATTTGACGATCAAACGCTCGCGGCCTACTTGGCGAGAGCGGTGGCAGGCATGGCTGCTGTTGACGCGCATCCGGTCGCGATTCGGATTCCAAGAAGTCCGCACCCTTCCCGTTCGGGAAATGGTAGGGTATGACGGACGGACAATCTTGTTAGGGGAGGCGGATTCGTTGCTGTTGCAACGGGTTCCTCTATTGAAAGAAGCTGTCAAAGGGCGCGCCTTTCTCTTTGGCGTTCTCCCCAGAACAGAAGCGCAATTGGGGCAATTGCCCGAACGCGAGCGCAATGTGATCACGCAAGTGGGTATCGGAGCCTTCTCACTTGCCGATGTGCGCGGCGTCCATGATGCCGAGGACCCCAGGGAAGGGAAACTTGCCCTGGAACAGGCTCTTTCTGATCGTCGCCAGATCCACTCAGAATGCGGCGACTACATTCGTAAACTCTTTATCAAATCACGATCCAAGGATCAGTGAAGACCGTTTCTGATGGGTATCTCACTCCGTGGTGGAGTGACTCGAATCCTGTCTGCTGAGATGAGCCTTGGATGCTTGAGACATGAGCCGTCCTAAACTTCTATATATCGACGCGACCTTCCTCACACGCATTGGGGGGGACATGAATCGGAGTCGGTTCTTGTGGCAAACGCTGAAGGATCAATTCGATGCCGACCTGTTATTGATTCGCCGCGATGACGATACCGACGAAGACATCGAGAAGCATGAGGGAGACCATCGTGTAACCGTAGTGCGTGGCAACAAAGGGAAGGGATGGCTTCCCAAGTCCGTCTACACATATTCAGCTCAAGATCTGGAGACGTTTCGCGACTTATTGCGGAAAGAAGGTTATGAGTATCTCTTTCTGCGTGCGACCTCGCCTGGTCTATTGGCGCTGGAAGCAGAGAAAGTGCTGCCAAATGCCAAGATAGTGGTCGATTCGGATCTTGTCTTTTCGCAGTATACGAAAGGGTACTGGGAGAAGGATCGGTCATTGAAGAATCGATTCTTTCTGTTGGAGTCGAAACGCTTTCGGAGTTTTGAGAAGCGTTTGTACAGACGGCCTTATTTGTTCTTCGTCGCCAATCCGGAAGATCGCAAGTTTCTGGAGCGGTCGTATTGGAAAGGGGCGGCCCCCTCGCGGTTTGAAATTCTTCCTAATGCCATTGCTTTTGAAGATCTTCCCAAGCGTGAAGGGAAAGAGAAGAATATCCTCTTCTTCGGGGCATTGGATTCTGCGCCCAATGTGGATGCGTATCAGTTTCTCATGGATGAGGTCTATCCTCATATCGCGAAAACGCTGGAAAGCAGTGGCGTCAAGATCTTCGTGACGGGAAGGAGAGAGCAGTCGATCTATAAGGAACTGATCGCCAAGCATGGGGCGGAGAACCACGTGCGAATCTTGGGTGGGGTGGATGACATGTTGGCGACCATTCAAGAGTCTTTATTCACCGTCTTTCCCGTGCGGCAGAATTCCGGTACGCGAGTACGTGTGCTAGAGGCTGCTAAGGCAAAGCGGACAGCGGTGACAACGGCGTTGGGGGCCGAGGGGTATGATTTGGGCGACGATTGCTTGTTCATTCGCGATACGCCGAAAGATTATGCGGATGCCATTATTCAATTAATCAACGATCCCGCCTTGGGGGATCGCATGGGAGCGCGGTTGTTCGATTCGGCAAAGGGCGATTACGGAGAAGAGGTGGTGGCGGCAAACTTCGTCAAGGAGATGGTGGGATTCCAGCCTGGCAGGATCAAACTCGCGATTCTAGCCAATCGATTCTATCCCGAAGTGGGTGGAGCAGAGACGAATATCTTCTATCAAGCACGTCATCTCGCTAAGAACGGGTGTTGCGTGACGGTGTATTCGCCTAAGCGCATTGAGTCGGTATCGAAGGAATATGTCGATGGTATTCGCGTGCGCCGGTTATGGAATCTTTTTAATCCGTTCTCAGTTTTTCCGTATAATCTTCCAAGAACCTTCTCCCCGTCTTTAGTATTTCGGTTGCTCGTGAACCGTTACGATGTCGTGCAGTCTTTCCCATCTCCGCACTACAATGCGATGACGGGATTGGCGTGCCAGAAACTTTTGGGAAAGAAGACCATTCTCGTGTCTTTTGATTTCAGAGATTACGCCAGTATTATCAAGGATACCGGAAAGATCACGGACATGCTTGCGGACTATCGTCCCATCTTGCGGGAACGGCTAGCCTTGGCGCATCACGACCATGTCTTCGCTATTTCTGAGAAGGAGATTGAATTCTTCCAATCATACACGGATCGCGTCAGTTACTCCCCGGTCCCCATCCTTCTGGACGAATATGTGAAGCCCTCGCCGTGCCCAAGGGCGAAATATGGCATCGATCAAGATGCCTTTGTCTTTCTGTGTCTTGGGCGTGTGTGCAATGTGAAAGGGCAAGACTTGGCTTTGAAGGCCTTCGATGAGGCTTTGCCACAGTTGCCCAATGCGAAACTGGTCATTGTGGGGCGACGGGATTTCGAAGTGGGCTTTAATCAGGAATTGACCGAATACGTGGCCGAGAATGGTCTCGAGAAGGATGTGATCTTTACCGATGTGGTGGAACGAGAAGAAGTCTTGGGATGGTTGCGGCACAGCGACATTCATGTGATTCCTGTGCGCTTCATGAATTCGGGTGCTGTGGTGGTGGAGTCATGGGCGAGTGGGACGCCAGTGTTGCAGAGCGATGTGGTCGATCCTAATTTGGTGAAAGACGGAGAGAACGGGTTCTTATTCCGGTCGCTTTCTGTTGCGGATCTTTCCGAGAGCATGGTGCGTGCTTACGAAAGCCGCGATGCTTTTGAGGCGATGGCAGAGAAAGGTCAAGCGTTGGTGAAAGAGCGCTATACGTATGAGTATTTGACGAATTTATATCTCGAAAAGTATCGAGAACTGATGGGATGATTGAATATGCGAAGATCCTCATCGGCTTGGTGGCCTACCTGTTGGTGGCGCCGTTGTTAGGATTTCTCATGCGGCAGTATCGCCCTGGGCAGATTGCGGCCTTTATGGGGATGATTGTGGGAACGGCGTTCTCCACCGACCACATTATGCTGACGGCATTCAACGTCAATCACACGGGGCACACCCGTGGGTTTGAGATCTCGTTCATGGTGTTTTGTGCCATCATTTTGGTGGTGGCGGGGATGACAGGGCGTTGGAAAGCCTTCCGCTTTTGCCCTCCGGGATTCTTCTTCTATGCGCTCTATTGTGTGGCGGGGACAATCACGCTCCTATTAGCGTTGCCGATACCCTGGCCAGAAGTGCTGGTGGATCTGGAGAATGGGGGGCGATGGGTGAATTCGATGTATATCTGGGAGGCTGTGGTGCGCTTCTGTCAGCTGGGGCTGGTCTATTTGGCCACGCATTCTTTCATCCGAAACAAGGGGGATATTCTCTGGTTTTGCCGAGCATTTGCTTTGGCGCTAATTATCGTCGGCATTGCCGCGCTTTATGATCGCTACGTCGGAGGGACACATAAAGTCCGCGCCACGTTTGATCATGAGAATTCTTTGGGAGCATGGGCCTACATGGGCGCTATGCTATGTCTGGCGGTGAGTTTCCATCCAAAGGTGGGATTGTGGACGTCGCTGTTTCTGTTCTGTGGTTATGGCGCGGGTGCGGTTGCCGCCGTGTTGACGGTTTCACGCGCGACGGCGGCCATTGTCGGCGTGTTGTCGTTGGCAATTGCTGCCTATGGGTTGATACGAAATCCATCGAGAAAAGGTGCGCTCATTGGCGTGTGCTTTCTTCTTGCGATGTTGGTGGGGACCTACCAGTACCGAGATACGATCCAAGAGCGCTTTCTCCAATCCGCCTTGGCGGACAAGCGTGATCGCGAGGCAGAGACGGAAGATTTGCGTATTGTGCTGAATCGGCAATCGAAGGTGATGCTGAAGGATAGTTTCTTAGGGATTGGTTGGAATAACTATCAGGTGGCGTGTAGCCGACCGGTATTGCGCTATAGCGCGATTCTTGAAGAGCACGAAGCGGCGGATGGAGACAAGCATGCGGAAGAGACATTTTATCGTAACCCAACCACCGAATGCCTGTATTGGTATTTGCTGGCGGAGACGGGCTACTTCGGCTTCTTCTGTTATGTGGCTTTCATGACGGTGACGCTGTGGCTTGTGTTCAAGGCCTACTTGCGCTACCGCGGCGATTGGGTGGGAGATTTCCTCTTTGCCGCATTATTGGTATTAGGGGCAACTTATGCGCATAGTTGGCTGGAGAAAGTGCTCCTCCAGTCCAAGAACATGGTGCCTTGGTTGGCCTTATTAGGGATCGCCGCAAAGCTTGAGACGATTCGGCGGGTGAAGAATCGCCGCGTGCAGACGGAAGAGACCGTTACCCGCGAAACGGATACGTCGGCACTCCTGCAGGTGACGTCTTGAGGTGCAGGAGGTGACCGGAATCGGGAAACCTAGTGTGTTGTTCGGGTGTAAGATCGACCCCCGCTGTCGTGACGAAGAGATCGGTTAAATTGGGCCCACCGAAACAGCAGGCGCTTGTTTGGTAGGCGTGGGTGGCATGGGTTTCCAACACGGCACCGGTGTCGGGATCGCGTTTGGTGATCCTGGCTCCAGCCCAGTGCGCGACCCAGAGATTGCCCTCGGAGTCGCTCGTCATGCCGTCGGGGAAACCTTCTTCCTCGGTGAATTCTACGAGGGGACGTCGGTTGGAGATGTCTCCGGAATGGGGATCCATGTCAAAGACATCGATCCGGCGAGTGGGGGAATCGATGTAATACATTCGCCGTTGATCGGGTGACCAGGTGAGGCCATTGGAAACGCCCACGTCTTCAGCCCATTGGGTGACTTCGCCCGAGGGATCGATGCGGTAGAGGGCACCGAGAGTGTCTGTTTCCTCGATGTCCATGGTGCCGCACCAAAGTCGGCCTTGAGGATCACACTTGCCGTCATTAAACCGCGTGCGTGGCTGGGGATCAATGTCAGGCTGTTTCTCCAGTGCCCCCGATTCGGGATCGAAGAAAGCGATGCCGTTCTGAAGCGCGAGGACGAGTCCGCCAGAGTGCCGTGGAGCCACGGTGCCCACCATTTCTGGAAGGTCCCAGGAGGCATTGCGATGCCCGTCTGGATCGTAGCGGTGAAGGCGCTTGCCTAGGATATCGACCCAGTAAAGGACATGTTCGTCGGCGTGCCAACAGGGACCTTCTCCAAGATGCGCGGGTTGTGGAGTGAGGCGCTTCACGAGTGTGGGAGGCGGATGGCGATGCCGTGAAGGTGTTTGTTAGGCTTGAGTTGAGCGCTCGCGGGTCCGGGAGTGAAGCCCCCTTCGAGACCGAGGTAACCCTCGGTGGTGGCCGCCCGATCATAGACGCTGAGTTGGGGCACAATGATGGCATCGGCCCCCATGGTTGCTGCCTGTTCTTTCATTTGGCGAAGAGCGCGTTCCCACTGGGAGCGACGTGACACCGAGAGAAGGCGATTGTGTTTGGCGGAAACAGGTCCCATTTCCTTGTAGACCCCTGGAGGGCGAGCGTAGACGGCAATGTGCTCAGGTGACGAAGGAGCACCAAGACTCAGCTGTGTGGGATGCGCGACGAAATCCGGCTGGTAGCCAGACTGACATTGACAAAAGAAACTGAGCGCGATGAAGGCGATGAGGAGGGGGGCAGCGTTCATGGAGAGAGCTTCTCAGGAGGAGGCGAACGATTCAAGGGGAATCGTGACCTGGTCTCTTGAAGAGGGTTGTACACCGGTTCTTCACCAAGTTGTTCGCAACGGATTAGCAAAGTGATAGCCAAGAGAGGGCATTTCCGAATGGAAAGGGCTTGATGCGATGACCCTTTCCGTTAGGCTCCCGAATCTTGTTGTGCTTCTCGGATGATGAGGCACGCTGCCTTCCCTCCCATGTCTGACACTATTACCACAGATTCGCCGGTTCGCGATCGCGACGATTCCTCTGAAAAGCCTAGTTTCCGCAAGGCGAAACAGAAGTCGCTTTCCGAGTTGATGGATGATCCACGGCAGGCGCTCCCCAGTAGCCGAGAAACCGAGATGGGCGTCCTGAGTTGCCTGATGCAATCGCCTGATGCGGAACTTCTGGGAGAGGCGATTGAGAATCTGCCAGGGCCAGACTGTTTCTATGTGCCTGCACATGCGACCCTCTTTGAGTTGATCTTGGAGATGTATAATGGTGGGCAGCCGATCGATCTGATTTCGGTGGTCACGACCTTACAAGATCGGAAGCTTCTGGAGAAGGTAGGTGGGGCCGGGGCGGTGAGTGAGATCTACGCCTACTCGGCGACCTCCGCCCACTTCACGTATTACCTTCATATCCTCACACAGAAATACGTCCTTCGCCGGATCATCCAGTCGTGTACGGATTGTATCACCCAGGCGTATGAGGATCAGGAGAATGTGGACATGCTCCTGGACGATGTGGAACAGCGCATCCTCGCCATCCGGGAGACGCGGCAGTCGAAGACCTTCGCCAACATGAAGGACGAAGTGATGAAGGCGATCGCGGAGATCGAGGAGATGTACAACAACAAGGGGAAAGTGACAGGAATTTCCACCGGTTTTGTCGGGCTCGACGACAAGACGACGGGAATGAAAGGGGGGGAGATGATCGTGATTGCGGCGCGTCCTTCGATGGGGAAGACGGCTTTGGCGCTCAACATTGTCGAAGCGGTGGGCATCGATCAGCAGAAAGCCGTGGCGGTGTTCAGTTTGGAAATGCCGACTTCCCAACTGGTGTTGCGATTGTTGTGTTCGCGGGCGGGCGTCGAGATGTCGAAGCTGAACGGCGGATTTCTCTCACAGAATCGCGATTTCCCTCTCTTGATGAGTGCTGCGGGGACGTTGGCCAACAGCCCGATCTTCATCGATGACACTCCCGCGCTGAGCATCCTGGAAGTGCGGTCGAAAGCTCGGCGCTTGAAGAAGCAGCACGACATCCAATTGATCGCGATCGATTACTTGCAGCTTTTGCGTTCGAATAGTCGCCGCGCGCAGGATAATCGGCAGCTGGAGATTTCGGAGATCTCATCAGGACTCAAAGCACTGGCGAAGGAGTTGAACATTCCCGTCTTGGTCTTGGCCCAGTTGAACCGCGGACCTGAAAGTCGCGGCGGCAAGCCGCGTTTAAGTGATTTGCGTGAATCCGGTGCCATCGAGCAGGATGCCGACATGGTTGGGCTCTTGTTGCGGGAGAAATATTACGCCGAGGATGCGGAGGATGCCGAAGAGAAAGCGGGGAAAGCCATGCTGGACGTGGCCAAGAACCGGAATGGGCCGACAGGGGAAGTGCCTTTGGTATTCTTGGAGCAGCACATGCGATTTGTTGACCGGGCCAAGGATGACGATGAAGATATGTAGGCCCACTGATGAACCGCGACGATTCCCTCTTTCAAGACGACTCCTTCGAGCCTGACGGGCCTCCCGTGCCGAAGGTGTTTCATTCCTTTTACGAAGAACGCCCGTTCCGCTGTTGCACTTCGTGCGGGGAGACTCTCGATGATCTAGGCGAGCCCTATCAGGTGACGAAGACCTTTCATGGGGAGGAAGTGATCCTGGAATACGCGATGTGTCATCCCTGCCAACAGGACATGCTCGAGGAGCTTTCCGAGGAGAGCGTGGAGAAATTGAGTCAGTTCCAGATCGAACGCTCACTTGAGCCGAACAATGATCCTGACTTGGGGATCTATCGGTGCGAGTTCTGCCTGAATTCGCGAGAGGACGCGAAGGGCAATCGGCAACATTACTCGATGGCGGCGATCTGTTTCGGCCCAAGTATGGTGGAACGTCCCATCTTTGTATGTGAATCCTGCATGTTGGAGATGAATGAGCGTATGTCCGAGCAGACGCGTCGGCGCTGGCGAGACTTTGTCGACAACCATTTCCCCGGCGTACCAGCCAATGCGTTGCCCGATCCCTCCACGGTTCCCGTGCTGTAGATGGGACCTTGCGCCGCAGAATCGAAATTTCTTGTAGAAAGTTCGTGACAATCTCCAGCAGGCGGGTATGATCTCACCACATCCAAGCACATCCCTCCTGAGCCCCTATTCCGACCTCCCTTGGAATAGGGGCTCTTTCTTTGCGAGATGGGTGCTCCTTGCCTCGGTTGTCGTGGGCATGGCAGGCTGTGCCGGGCCCACTCAACGCGGGCCACTGACCTTGGCGTCATCCGGTTGGCTCATTCGCCCAGGCATGCCCCAGCGTTATCTCGACAAAGAGCTACAGGCGGTCCTGCCCCTGCAGAAGGGGTCCGGAGCAGAGCGTCTCTTCGTCTTCTATCAGGAGAAGGGCCAAAGCCAGTGGTTTCCAAACTGGGCCGGAAAGCTTGATTTCACCGGGGTAGCTTGGGATGACGCCAAAGCTGGGGTCTTGATCCATCCTCAATACGTGGTGTTTGCGAGCCATTTCCCCCGACGCGTTGGCGAGACCCTGACTTTTCATGATCGATCCGGCCGACCCATCCAGCGGAAACTGACCGCTCGGCGGCGGATTCACCAAATTCGTAATCCCGATGTGACCGTGGGGAAACTCGATCAGCCAGTGCCTGATACAGTGACGTCTTATCCGCTCTTGCCCACGGGGATCGACTACCGCGTCCTCAATGGGGCGCCGCTCTTGGTCACGGACAAGGAGCGGAAGGTCCACGTTTTCCGGATCAATCGAGTGAGCCAGCATGGCTATGAGAAGATCGGAGCGCGGCCGGCTCTCGGGGAGGAACTGGGCAGCGGGTGGAGCGAACGCTTGGAGCGGGGGGATTCGGGTCATCCAGCGTTTGTGGTCGTGGGGGGACGCCTGGTGCTGGTCTCGACCTTAAAAGGGGGGGGATGGGGAACGCTGGGCCCATTCTTTGGAGGTGAACGGCTTCAACGCGCCGTCCTCCGAGCCATCGCCACTCTTGAAGCCCAGTAGGCTTCGCAAATTATTTCGAGAAATCGTCCCTCAAGTTGTAACGTTTTAATAAAAACAACGAATATATAGGTGACGGGCCTCTTCGGGGTCCGTGAGGAACCGCAAGGCGGCGCGACAGCTTGACTGGGGAGGACAGGTTGCGCGCCGCCGGTCGGTTCCGGATAACATCAGGGGAGAAAGCTGGTGAGAAGGCCGATGAGCCCTCCAAAGACGCCGCCCCAGACGACGAGCCAGCCGAGATGCTCCCGGATCATGTCTTGCACGATCTCCTTCACCATCTGTGGGGTCAATTCCTCCAAGCGGCGGTTCACAATGCCGTCCACTTTAGCGATGATCGCCTCCGTCGGCTTGCCCGCTTTCACCCCGCTCACCAGGGCCTTCTTTAGTTTGGGCGATCCCACCAAGTGGCGAATCTCCTTCTCCACATTCTTCTCGAAGGGCTCCTTCAGTGGGGCGAGCGCTTTCGCCCCTCCAAGCATTCCTAGCATGCCTCCCATCGGAGAAGCCATCACGGTTTCCGTGAGGTTCTGGAACATTCCGTCGTAATCGATCAACTCCAGGATGGGCTCGGGATCCAATGGCTGCTCGCCATCTCCTTCACTGGCAAAGAACTTGGCGACATTCTCCGAGGTGAAGAATTGGCTCATGATGAGGTCTCGGATACCGCCCTTGAATTCTTTAAAACGCGTCGGCACGACACCCGAACCGTAGAGTCCCGGCACCTTCTCAAAGAGCATGTGCACGGCCAGCCAATTGGTGAATGCCCCAGAAGTCGCAAAGAGGCCGATGGCAAGGAGGGGGGCGGCGAGAGGGTGGGTCGCGGGCATGAGGAATCCCACGATGGCGACGGCGATGGCTAGGAGATTGGTAAAGAGGCTTTTGTTCATCCGAATGATGGATCGCAAATGCCTATGATTTGAGTGGCACCCGAGGCTTTGTCAAATGGCCTCTGAAGAGCGAGTCACTCCGCCCATAGCACATCGAAGCGTCCTGACGAATCGGCTGCTGCCCGGGGCATGCCACCCGTGTTGAACTGCATGGTGATCGTTCCATCCTTGTCGATAGCGATGATCCCACCCATGCCCTTCTTGAGACGCTCTGTTAGGGTTGTCTCCACCGCATCTTCCACAGAGGTCTTCGCATAGCGCATCTGGGCGGCGATATCATAGGCAATGGCTCGGCGGATAAATTCCTCGCCCACGCCGGTGCAGGAAACCGCGCAGGTGCGATTGTCGGCATATGTCCCCGCGCCGACGATCGGAGAATCACCGACGCGCCCAAACTGCTTGTTAGACAAGCCTCCAGTAGACGTGGCCGCGGCGAGATTGCCCGCCTGATCGAGAGCGACACACCCCACCGTTCCCTTGATGATATGCGAGGATTCCAGCGGTGCGGCAGATTGCGATTGTTGCCTCGCGCGCGCCGCTTCCCATGCCTTCTTCGCCGCGGGTGTGGCGAAGTAGGATGGCTCCACGGTGGCGACCTCCTGTTCCGTGGCAAAGGTATCCGCGCCAGGGCCTGACAAAAGCACGTGACGCGTTTCTGTCATGACTTTGCGAGCCAACCCGATGGGATTCTTCACCGTGGTCACGCCGGCCACCGCACCACAAGACAAGTCCTTCCCATCCATGATGGAGGCGTCGAGCTCGAACCCACCCGCAGCATTCATCACCGCCCCTTTCCCCGCATTGAACTGCGGATCATCTTCTAAGAAGGTGACCACGGCCTCCACGGCATCCAGGCTGCTCCCGCCTTCTTTGAGAATGCCGACACCGATCTCCAAGGCTTGTTTCATAGAGGCATGCCGCTCGGCATTGGCCTCTTTGCTAAAGCTTGTGGGCGCGCTGCCCGCTCCTCCGTGGATGGCGATGGCATACCGGGATCCCTCGTCAGCGTGTCCGAGCGATGCCGCAGCGAGAAGGAAGGTCAGGATGAAGAAGGGGCGGTGCATGATCGACGGTAGCTGTCAGTGGATGGGTGAATAATCAGTCGCCTGAAGGAAGGAGGATTCAACTTTCTTTACCAGAGGCCCGTCCTTGCGTGAGGCTTCAAAAGCGGCCTTCCATTCAGGATCATCGATAAAGCCCTTCCATGCTTTCTCCCGAGCTTCCTTGCTCGGGTAGGCTAAGATGTAGACCAGCGTCTCTGGTTGATCTTCGGGAGTCCAGTAGCCTATCAGAGACATCCCGTGTTTCACAAACAGCGCATTCGTGTGATTGCGGAAGCGTGCGTGAAGATCCTCAAGCTTGCCCTCGTGCGTGTGATAGGTTCGCATCTCAAAGACACGGTTGACTGGGCTAGTCGATTCCGTCTCGTGCGCGGACAGAAGAGTGATAGTGGTAAGGAATGTTAGAAGGCAAAGTAGCGGTTTCATTGGTTAAATGGCATGGTTTCTCGAGGATCTTGTCAAGATTTCCCGTGGCAGAGTGGCGTGACCATGCTAGAAGACCCAGTGTGATGGTCCACTCAAGCCCCTATCTCCTGCTGCTCGTGTTCATCCTGACGATCGGCGCGTGCCGCGATCCAGAAGAGGCAGCGCTTCATGATCTTGAGGAAGATGGCTTTGGCTTTGCCGTGAGTGACTTTCATCGTGCCGCTGCCCAGGGGGATGTGGCTGCGGTGGAGAAGTTTCTCAAGGCAGGGATGGCAGTGGATGTGGAAGGTGAGGACGGTCAAACAGCCTTCCAACGGGCTGCTGCCATGGGAGAGGATGGAATGGTTCGCTATCTTGTCGAGGCCGGGGCGTCGACGGACCAACGCCTAGATGGTGGTCGGACCTTGCTCATTGAGATTGCCGGACGCACAGACGGGGACCTGGCCATGCTCGATTTCCTTCTGGAGCATCATGCCGATGCCAAGGCCATGGATGCGCAGAATCTGACCGCGCTCATGGTGGGGGCGATGGCGGGCAATGTCGATGCCGTCCGGCGCCTTGCCATGCGAGATGTGCGTTCGCTAGATAAGGCGTTCTTGTTAGCCGCAGCGCAAGGGCACACGCACTGCCTGGAGGCGTTGATCGAATTCGGTGCTTATGTGAACTGCCGCAGCCACGATGGGCAGACACCTCTCATGTACGCCGCGGGGAAAGGTCATGCAGAGGCTGTGAAACTGTTGTTGCGCCATCACGCGAATCGATTTGCCATGGACGAGAGCGGTAAGACTGCGAGCGAGCGAGCGGAAGCCGCCTCATACGCTACTCTAGCAGAGATCCTGCGCGACACCTCTGATCTTGTTCCGCCCAAGGTCCCGGCGAATAATGAGTTTGTGCCCAGCTTGGATGGCCAATTAATCGCCTTTCTGTCAGACGCAGATCCCGAGATTCATGCCGCCGCGATCGAGCCCCACCGGCCACTTCTCGATCCTTTGAATGGTCCCCCGGAAGAGACGGCAGAAGGTTCGAATGGTGGGAATCCACCTGCCGGAGCCACGGGGACGTCACCCAAGTTGCCTGTGGGCCGTCGTGCGGACGAGCAAGTGCCTGTCAATACCACTACTGGGGGAGCGCGCGGACGTCCCACGGCAAGTGTGGATGAAGAAACGCAACCCACCGCGTCCAACGACCCCGCTTCAGTATCACCCGTCAATGTCGATCTGCCGAAGGAGCTGCGATTGGGCCGTTTCAACGAGCGCTTTGAACCTATCCTCATCACCGACGTGACGGACAAACAGGCGAAGGTTCGTCTCCTCCACCGGCCCACTACCGATGCCAATGCCATCGTGATGGTGATGGTGGGAGAGCGCATCCCAGACACATCGTATGAAGTGCAGAAGGTGACAAAGCGAGTTCGTCCGGCTAAGGGCGGCGGCACTGTCGATGTTTCAGAGGTGATGGTGCAAGACCGGGTGAGTCAGGAAGAGCAGCGCTTTGTTAGAGGAACCTTGCCGCGGGATGCCGACACGCACTTGGTCGTGGAAACGCGCCGCTCGCATCAGCGATTTGCCGCACGGTTAGGCGATGTCTTCACCGTTGCCGAAACCGAAGAGCAGTACGCTGTCTCGGACATTCGTCCGCATCAGCTCGTCGTGCGTAACCTGACTTCAGGGGACGTCTTGACAATCAATCGCGGGTGATGGGCGGTCTGCCTTAGGAGAGAATCGTCTCTTTCGGGTGCAGCAGTTTGCCGAGTTCCTTGCCGAGCGAGTGCGGAGTGAGCTTGGCAATCGAAGCGACCGTGAAGCCCCCTCGCGCAAGTCCGTCCCAACCAAGTTGACGCTTGGTTGCTTGGAGACCTGGCCGCATGAGTGTGAGGTTTCCTGGATAAGCCCGGGGAACATAATTCCTCACTGCAGGGTGATCCACATCGGGAGCGTCCTCCGCGCAGGGATTGTGAGTGCCTGCTAGGATCAGTCCATCCATTGGGATCTCCAGATCCACGGCTTGTTGCGCCATTTCATATCCGAGAATGCCGCCTAGTGGTCCACCGCCAATCGTGAGATTCTGTGAGAGTCCTTCCTCTTGCAGGCGTTCCCAACAGATCGCGGCCGCCTCTTCAATGGTCACCTCCGGCATGAGATCGGCGTGGAGCAAATGAATGGTGTTTCCGTCAGGAAGCAATTCAGCTGCTTCACGGAGCAAGGCGGATTCTCCATCGCTCATGGCGACAAGCACCAGCGGCGCTTGATCACCGCTGCTGCCGTTGCGAATGCTTTCCAAATGAGCCGTGACCGTGGGCAGCGTATCAGATTCAAGATCGTCTGTGGCTTCCACGAGAATCCCATCGGCACCCCACGTCGCCTTCATCCCCGTGCAGAAGAGCTTGCCGGGAGCGTTGGGGAAGGGTGAACGCATCCAGCGAGAGTCCTTCGCCTTAGCAAGAGTTTGAACGAGTGCTAGACCATCGCCGCCCACCCAAAGATCGCCAGACATTCCTTGAGGCACGGGTTGGAATGCGTCGTTGAGAACGAAGACTTGAGTGTGTGGAATGGGAAGACCGATCGGCATGGTCTCCCGTTCAAGGTCTTCTTCGCTAACCGTGTGACTACAGGTGAGGAACGTGTTTTCCAGTGGGCCGTAGCCAACGGTAAGACTCACAGGCAAGTCCTGGAGGACGCGCGTGGTGACGGAAGGATCTGGGAGTTCTCCTTTGATGATGATCTGACGGATCCAGGAGAGATCGTCAGCGTGTTCGTCCATCAAGGCGGCGAGCGTTGTTCCAGATAATACCAGCGAACTCACTCGTTGAGTGGCGATTGCTTCCGCAAGAGCCTCGGTGGAGTGAGAACCTCTCGGAATAGCTAAGACACCACCATTGAGCAAGGGGCCCCAGACTTCTAACAAACACTGATCGCTATCCGTTTGGCCTCCAAGCAAGAAGATCTCGTGAGCGCCAATGGTTGCGTAGTCCGTATTCTTAACCAGCCGCACGAGAGCGCGGTGGGGGAGACGCACCGGTTCGGGTGAGTCGTTGTCCCAATGATAGAGAACCACAGCGGCATCGTCCCGTGTGGTTTGCGATCGGAGGTTTGCGATCCCTTTCGCGTCGGGGTCGTAGGTGACGGCATCGATGTCCAAGGTGGGAATCGTGGAGCCGGGTGACCATGCTGCCCAATCCTGACGCTTTCCTTGAACGAGCAATAGCGCGGGATTGGCAGCCTTGAGCCTATCCAGATCGGGTTCTCGAGAACGATCAAGTGGGAGGTAGGCCGCGCCGACCTTGAGAACGGCAAGCCACGTTTCAATCATGCGTGGCGACGCCTGCATGAGGACACCGACAGTGTCGCCAGGTTGGATGCCTTTATCAATCAACGCCTGAGCCATCTCATCGCTTCGGGCGTTCAGCTCTCCGTAAGTGACCTTCTCCTGCCCATGGCGAATGGCGATGCGACCGGGCATCTTCGTAGCAAGCGTTTCAAAGAGGCGGTGAACGGGTTCATGCGGAGGTGCCCCCGTAGTGGTCACGTTCCGATGCACCACCAAAGTCTCGTAGACTTCATCAGAGACCAATCGTAGGTCTGCTAGGGTGGCGTCAGAGGCTGCCGCGATAAGATTCTGAAGGAGAACCACAAACGAATCGATCCAGCGTTCAATCGTTTGGGAGTCAAAGCGATTGGCATCGTAGTCGCATAGGATTTGATCTCGAGTCACTTGCCAATGCAGGGGAAGCTTGGCTGGCGGGGATGAGAGTCCCAAGCCGCAGCCGGGCCCGCAAGCGGCTAGCCATTTCTGAAAGCGGTCCTGATTGCTGAGGGCATGCGCATTGGCCACTTCCTTGGCCGCCAAGACAGCGGCGAGAGCATCCCTGAGCGTGAGATGCCGCTCAGAGAAGACGAGGGGCAGAGCTTGGCCATCAATCTCACTAAGGAAGGTGACAGACTCTTTCCCGGACCACGCGCTAAAGACGCTATGGAAAGCCACGCAAAGGAGATCGTCGCGGTCACCACCCCAGGCTTCCGCCTGCTTTCCTAAGGCGTCGAGCAACGTCTTCGGCACCTGACGACAAATCGTCTTGGGAGTGAGTGGTCCCTTCCCGTGACGGTCTTGAGGCCAATGGCGCTTCGCATTGCGAAGAGTCTCTGTCCAGTAGAGCAAGTGTTGTTCATCTTGCTTGCCGGCCATTCGCGCAATGTAAGAGTCGGGATGCTTGAGAAAGAACCCGCGATCTTGGAGAGCATTGACGCTTTCATCAAACCGGGAGACGAACTGATCCAGATCGTCATCGGAGTGGGCGAGCGTGGTCGTATTCGGGCGACTCGTCGAGAGGCGAAGCCCATGATAGAGCGCCTCCGCAGGAAGTAACCATGCCTGTTCCAAATCTTTGGTCACCTGAATCGTAAAGAGGCATCCAAGGCTGCGGATCGCTAGCGGCGCTTCCATTTGCAACGAACTTTCTTGCAGAGCGGTTATTGCCTGTTGGGTGCGGCTACGCCATTGACGCAAGTCCTTCTGCGTGGTCTGCTGAATGCTCTTGATAGTGGCCTGCACGGCCACAAGTGGCAGGCTGTGATGCAGGGGGGGCGCACTAGCAATGAGGCGATCTTGGCTAGAAGAGCGCCACCCATCACTGCGGGCCAGAATGCCGACCGGAAGGCCATCTGACAAGGACTCTCCATAAATGGCAAAGTCCGGGCGGATGGAGGCGAGACTGCGGCCATCTTCTTCATCCCAACGGAAGGCGGTCTCGCGTTCATCGAGGATGAGCGCCATGCCGCAGCGTTCCGTTTCTTCCCGGATGACATCGAGGATCTCTGCCCGTTGAGCGGGTTCCAGATCGATCAATGAGAGGGGATCGACGAGGATGGCGGCCAACTCGTGACGTCGACGAAAGATCTGTGAAGCGAGGCGCGGGTCCTCCGGATGCAGACAGACGCGACCGTTGACGAAGCGCTTCTCTTGCCCAGAAATCACGCCGATGCCAGGGCGGCCGCCCCGGTCTTGAGCAAGTGATAGGGCAAGATCAAGAGCGTCTTTCGATGATTGGACAAAGGTGATCTTGTCAGTGAAGAAGTCATCCCGAAGCGCATCAATGATCCCGAGTTTGAGGGAGGACATGCTTTCGGGGGATTCGTCGGCGATGTGGTCGCGGATGGCGCGAACGACTGCTTCAGATTGGTAGCCCAACCAATGCGTGAGGAGGGAGTCGGAGACATCGATGTAGGCATTGTCATCAGCATCCCAAACACGGCTCCCCTGTGCGCGCCGAGTGATGATTTCAGGGCGTTCGCGCAGCATGCCTCCCGTGTGTGCGCCCAAACGCTCCCGCTCTTCCTGGCTCTTGGGCGCTTGAGAACGGCTGCGTTCGAGTGTCTCTTCAAAGTAGTCTCCGGTAGCATCGACAAGGCTGAGGTCGCGTTCGAGAGGCTCTGTCGCTTGCGGAAAGACCGCTGAACGAAGGTCGTCTAACGCTTTCTCAATGACTTCGAAGCGCTCCTGCAACTGTGGAGGATTGCCGCTGGCGATGGATTGGTCGTTGTCTGAAGAGGGCTCAGTGTCTGTTTCAAGCATCGGGAATGGGTCATTAGCAGTATCCTCAACCTCATCACGTGGATCGGCATCGGTATGCAGAGCGAGGAGACCAGAGGCAGCTGCGGCTGCAGTGGTGCTCTGGGAATCTGTGGGAAGCTCCGCCACGACCTCTGCCGACTTAGGTTCGTCATCCAGGGAATCAGCGAGAAGCTCCATCGCAGCCCGGGCACCTGAGGACGTGATGACAGGTTTGTTCTCCGCCTCGGGAGCGTCGGCATCGTTGTCAGGGGTCTCATGAGATGACTCGGAGCTGATGGGGGAAGCGGGCTCCTCATCGACCTGATGAAAGGTGTGCCAATCGATTGCCAGACCGTTCTCCCAGAGCTTGCCAGCGATTTCAGCGGTGTGAAGGACTTCTCTCTGCGGGCCTCGGGGAGATCCAGAGAAAGCTTCAAAGGCACCATCGGGTAACGATTGTGTGAGGGAAGTCCCGGGACCAATTTCCAAGGAGATGCCTTGGAAGGCTTCACCGAGATGCTGCAACGCTTCCTGAACGCGAAGCGGATGCGATAAGTGTGAGGCCCAGTAGTTGGGAGAACAGCAGGTTTCTTCACTGATCCAATCGCCAGTAACTCCAGAGAGGAAAGGGAGGCGAGGTTCGCGGAGGTCAACGTATTCGAGCACTTGCTCAAAGGAGGCTTCCATGGCCTGCATGGCGGCCGATTGCCGGGCATGTGCAAAGGGTAGCCGTGTGTGAGGGACGGATCGCGAGTCGAGGAGTTCGATCAATTCTGCAATCGCTTCCGAGTCGCCCGTGATGATCGACTCGTGGTCAGATTGATAGACGGCCACGTCCACGCGTTGCTTGAGGAAAGGCTTGATCTCACGCGCGTTCGCCTCAATGCGCAAAGTCATGCCAGGCGTGCCCATGGATCGGATCAACTCGGATCGTTTCGCGAGGAGAGCGAGGACTTCTTCCAATGTGAAGACACCGCTCAAACAGGCAGCGACGTATTCCCCCGTGCCTTGACCGAAACAGGCGGCCGGTTGCAGACCCCACGACATCCATAGACGCGCCTGCGCGAAGGTGGAGATAAACAACGCAGAATCGGCGTGCACAGACTGGGCCGGATTGGAGTCGTTCAACAAGGTCTCACGGATATCGTGCCCCGTGACTTGCTCATGAACCTTGCTGCACCAATCGACCACTTCGCGGTAGACCTCTTCGGTCTCATAAAGACCTTTGCCGTGATAGGAGTGGAGTGCGAAAGTGTCAGGAAAGAGAAACACTAAGCTTGGTGCAGGGGTGCGCACGGCCGTGGGCACTACCGTTTGGTGACCATTTGCGAGATCGTGAATGTCTTGAATGACAAGGCTGGAGCGGAACGCACTGGCAGGACGCGAGGTCGCAACGATTGCTGCCAATTCCGGTAAGTCCTCACGGGATTGCAAGGCGAACTGATCTGCCAGGGTCGCCCATTCAGAGAGGACGGATTCCTTGGTATCGGAAGAAACGACAATCAATGCAGGCCGTTCGATGGGTTCATTGAGCAGTTGGCGTGCTTCCTCTTCGGCGAGGCGTTTCTTCTCAGCAGCGGCAGCCTCAGCTTTCTGTTGTTCTTCTGCGAGGCGCCTGGCTTCAGCTTCAGCTTCAGCGGCCTGACGTGCTGCCTCCTCTGCCTCATGCTTTGCTTTGGCGTCGGCCTCAGCTTTGGCGGCTGCCTTCCGTGCTTCCTCTTCTGCCGCACGTTGGGCCTCTTCGTCTGCTTTGCGCTTGGCTTCCTCCTCAGCGCGCTGGCGAGCTTCTTCTGCAAGGCGCAGCGATTCGGACTCTGCCTCTTCCTCGGGTGACGGATGTGCGCGAACGGTCACGCGCTGTGTTACTGCTAGATCATCTTCCTCATCATCCACGGAGGATAGCATGAGGCGTTTGACGGTGCTGGCGAGACCTTCGATCGTCGCCCGTTCGTGGAGGTGTCGGCTGAATGACCACGTGAAGCTGAGGACACCGTCTTCCAAACAGGTATCCAAGGCGACGGGATGCACGCGCAGAGCCCGCGGGCTGCGCAATGGACCGACGTCTTCGGAGGCGAGTTCAAAGTAGGGATTGTTCGCCAGTGCTTCGTGCATGCCGCTACGATGTTGATAGCGGATCCACGGGCGCAACTCAGGGCGGGTTGTGTTCCCCAAACCCTCTAGTTTCTCTAGGACGGTCTGTTGGCGACGAATCGTGGTGAGAGTGACGTCTTGCTGTTCCGCGGGCACGAGCGCGATCAAGCCACGGCGATCGCACCACCCTAGCATATGCGTGGTCTTGTCTGAAGGAGCGCGTCCTGACCAGAACCATTCTGCTAGGGTTGGCGATCCGCCCTTCACATGGATGGCGTGAGTGAGAGCCTTGAGGACGCTTGCTTCCAATCCGTTGGGACATTGCTGGATCAACGAAGCCGTTTCGGATGCGGTCAATGAGAGGGAGAGCGTTTCGCGGCTCCCTTCGATATTGCGGCCTGGGTTCTCAAAGTCGCTCGGAATCCCGTCTGGTGCTAGTTTGGCCGACTCAAGGCCATCAAGATATCGCCCTCGTTCGGCATCGTTCTCCCGCTGAGTAGCGATCCATTCCGCATAGGTGGACTGTGGTTCCGGGAGACTGGGTGTGAGCCCTTTCTGCAAGGTGAGACAGGCGTTCGCCAGATCGTGGATGAGGATTTGCCAGGAAGCTTGATCCGTGACCAGTTGATGAGCGACTAGCAGAAGTCTGGGATGACGTTCAGGGCCGAGGTCAAAGTAGACCGCTCGTAGGAGGATTCCCTCTCTGAGATTGAGACGGCCTTGCGTCGCTGCAGCAATGGTTTCGACCTGCATGTCGATACCCTCTTCTGAAGCACGAGAGAGATCTACCATTCGGAGTAAGTCGTCGTCTGGAAGAAGGCTGGCGACTTGTTCCCAGCCCTCGTCGCCTTGGCTGAAACGCAATTGCAAGACGGGATGATGGCCGCGAATGCATTCGAGTCCTTTGCGGATAAGGCTAGGATCCAGGCGCTCTTTCAAGCGTAGCATGAATGCTTGATTCCAGTGATCTCGGCCTTCAATGTCTTGCTGGAAGAACCAGTTTTGAATGGAACTGAGGGAGAATGGATCGCTCGGCAGGGACTTGGGCGGCAGCGTCACCCGGGCCACTTCAGTGATCAGTTTCGTCTCGTCTTCATCCGTAGCAACTACCGTGAAAGGCGAGGCCGCAATCTTTGTCGTCTCGGCCTCGGCTTCGGAGTCAACTGAAGAGATAGGTTCAGGATCAATGTCAGGGAGAGTGTCCTGAATATAGCCATCTAACGCCATGGTGCGCCAGCGGTTGGCGATCTCTTCGAGCGTGTCCGAGTGAGCGGTGAATTCGCCAACCTCTCCTTGTGTGAGTTCCGACGATTGCGTTTCAAAGGGCGCTTGTTCTGCGAGAGCTGTCGCGACTTTGATAGGGATCTGGTAAACACTCCAGTCGTCCTCAGGGAGATCTTGTTGGTAACTCTCAATGGTCGCGGACAAGAACGATTCCGTGGGCGTGTTTGCGGGCGTCCTGAGAAATGGGAGATCGATGTCGAGGCAATTGTGCTGGGTGGCAATCGTGCCGAGCTCCGAAAGCATGCGAGATTCGATCCCCAATCCCAGGCAGTCATCGTCCAGGAGGAAATTGTGGACGAGGAGCGTGCGCTTGACGCGTTCAAACATGATCATCCCAACGACTCCATGATCAGCGAAAGTGTCATGGGCGCGGAACAGCGTGGCGTAGTGGTAGGGACGGCCTAACCAAGTCTTGACTTCGCTGGCCGAGAAACGGCGGGAAGTCGCATTGAGAAGTGACGATGATTGCGTCAATTCAGCCATCCGCTCGTGAGCTTCAGGAGAAGGAGACGTCTGACTGATTTGGATGCCGATGAGTTCAAGGTAGTGGGAGAAACTACCGGATTCCCGTCGCTTGAGACGCCGCTTGGCCTGTTCCTGGTCCTTGCGATTGCGTGTCGCCCCCATGTCCTTCGTAGAGAGATCGCGGTCGAAACACCACAGATGCTCCAGGAAACTGGGCACTTCCTCGCCAGTGCTAGGATACCGGATGCTAAGAACCTCTGGACAACCGGTGCGAACCGCGTGGACATGTCGCGTGTCTTTGCTGAGAAAGGCCACGCGACTCAGGGGAATCCCGACTTCTTTGGCCAGCACCTTGACTGCCTCAGCGGGCGAGTTGGAGAACGCCTGCCAGGCCATGATGTCCTCTTTCTTGAGGATCATGTCAGGATGATCCTGAGCGGTCTGTTCCGCAGCCCGAGTATCGGTTTCTGTGAGGACTCCGAGGATGAGACCCGCTTCACGCTGGCCTGCGAGAGCCCGTTGGAAATGGCGATGAGGCGCACGAATGGCAGGAGCGTGCGTCACCTCTGGAGATCCTTCCCACAGCGTGTCACGATCATGAATGATGATCAGCTTGGTGCTTGGTTGATAGATCTGATAGAGTTCCCGAGCGGCCATCATGGCAAGACCGGGAAAGAGAGGGACCGTCTTGTCGTCTCCCGTGGCAGCGGCACCCATCCACTCAGGCGATCGACAAATGTTGATGTGCTCATGCTTGCTGAGGGAGGCAAAGAGTTGTCCCTCAACATGGCGAGCGTGCTTAGCCGCTTCGGGATCGGTGGACGTCGATGGAGGCGCGAGCATCACGATGACAGACCGATCGTTCTCCTCACATACTTCTAGCAATCGTCTTGAGAAGGCTTGAGCAGCGACGTCCACAGCTGAAGCACCAGCCTCCGTCGCTTCGTAGTGAATCCAATCACTTGGCCGAACCACAAGGAAGCTCACCATGTCTCCAGCGGCCTCCACCGCCCCGCTATCGACCAGTGCCACCGGATCCGCCACAGCATCTCGGATCTCCACCGAATGTTTCCACGCGAAACGGTCACACCAGGCCCGGAGTGCACCATCGAGAGGCTTGATATCAAAGGTTCCAGTAAGAAGGATCTTCGGATTCGGAGCAGTCATGGAATCAAGTCGACACAGGTTTCCCGACGTGGAGAGCCTCTAATGAGTGCTCAATGAGATGGGGAACGCCTAGAAACATAATAAATATGAAAATTATATTTCGTTAAAATGTCTTCGGGTCAACTAGAAACCGAGACTCTGGACGGAGTCAGAACTGGGGAGGCGGCCAGGCACGGGCCAGTAGCGTGTCCGTGCGGGACCGAACGTCGAAGGGGTGAAAGCGCGAATGGCAATTTCGCAGGACTGAAAGGCTGGCGAGAGAAGCCTAGCGAAACTGCGAAATCGCTCTGCCTACTTCACGATCGAGACGCGATCGCCAACTTTCGACTCCTTGAAGAAGAATTTCGCCGTGGAGTTCGCGAGACGAACACACCCGTGTGAGGCGGGATAACCAGGCAGCGCGCCCGTGTGAAACCCCATGGCAGTGCAACTGAACCGTTGGAAATAGGGCATCTTAGCCGAGTTGTAGAGGTTCGAGTAATGCATGCGTGACTTGTCTGTGATCACATACTCGCCAGGGATGGTAGGATTCGACCGTCGACCAGAGGAAATCGAACCGGTGCGCACTTTCTCTCCGTCTTTGTAGTAGGTCACCCGTTGTTTGGACAAGTCGATCACGAAACGGCGACGTTGCTCGTGATCTTCGTGCGGAACGCCGATGAGTATTTGTTGGATCCTCACATTCTTGCGTTTGGCCGCCAGTTGGATTGGGTAGACTTTTCGGGGGGCCGTCGGCGCAAATCGATTGGCTCCCAGTTCGATTAGTTTGAGAAGCACCTCCTCTTGATCGAGGCAGACGGCACACATGAGAGGAGTGATGTCGTGCGTGTTGCGCAGATAGAAATCTAACAGAGCACTCTTAACCAATTTGCGGAAAGTATCTGAAACAGGATGCTCAAGAAAGGTATCCGGTTCAGGAGCTTTCTCATGAGTGATTAGGGCCATGGTGGTCGCGGTGTCTCCTAACACGATGGCCAGGGGAATGGCTGCTTGCCCTTCCTTGCCGGGTGCTAACATGTCAGCGCCATGGTCGATGAAGAATCGCGCGAGGTCTGCTTTCTTCTCGCGGACGGCGAACGTCAGTGGGGTCTCGCCATCAGACCGCGCCTCATTCACATCGGCTCCTTTCTTCACCAAGGTGTGAATGACGGCCTCATCACCTTGCGGGAGGGCGACCCAAAGCGTGCCGGACACGTCTTCTACGCGCGTGAGTAGGGCTTGGGCGCCTGAGGTGAATCGCTGCTCTAGCGCATGACGAAGGGAGTGCTTCCCTGACGGATCGGCAGCATCAATGTCGGCACCAAATACCAAGAGTTGCTCTAACAGGGATCCCGCATCGGCATCTTCCAACCCGATGGTTTGGAAATGCTGGCAGAGGTAGTTCAAGAGCGGCTGTCCTTGGGGCGAAGACGTGTTGGCAGAAGCTCCTGCTTTCAGCAGTTCAGTGACCAGAGGTGCATTTCCAGACTGCAAGGCTAGAAAGATGGGTGTCTCACCGGCTGAGTTGGCAATGTTAGGATCGGCTTTCGCTTCGAGGAGTGCGGCCATGGTCGGCGCATCTGCTCGCTTGACGGCATCGATCAATGCCGGTTCACCAGAATCAAAGAGGGTGTCCGGAGAAGCGCCGTGCTCTAGCAAATACTTTGCGAGTGCGAGATTGTGTTTCTCTATCGCCAACTGAAGAGCAGGGGCATCCTTGGCGTTCCTCGCATTGACATCAATGTCGAAGTCCAGGAGGGCGGTGGCGGTGACCCAGCGCTCATCCATGATCGCTTGATGAATCGGTGCGTTTCCTTCTGAGAGGGCCTCCCGCATGGAGATGCCAGCGCGATGTAACGTGGACAGGGTCGCCGCATCATCGCGTCCGATGGCGGCGAAGGCTTCAGATTCCGTGGGAGAAATTCCCAATTTCTCTAGCTCTCGCAAAGCCACCTGGGGGTCCTGAAACCACCCAGTGTGATAGAGATAGCCTGCCCCGCAGCCTGCTAATAGCAAGAGAATGAGGAGAATCTTGAGGGCACGCTTCATGGTAGGGGAGGCTTGATGGAAGAGAAGCCACCTTTGATCGACTTGCAAGCGCTAGCGGACCAGAGCGGTTTTGTCAGTCTTTGGCGCGACGACTTTGATAGAAGACCTGTGCGGTCCTCCCCATGTAATGAGGCATTTGGTAGTCTTCAGCGGCCAACCGATAGTGTTTCAGAGCCGCGGCATCGTTCCCGAGAGCTTCCTCGTAGAGGGCCAGATACAGATGGGCGTAGCAGAGGTGATCACGCTTGGAGAGGCTCTCCGTGCCAGCGGCCTTGAGCACGTCTTCCTTCGTGCCCTTGCCAGCAAAGAGATCATGAATTTCCTTCATGGGCACCCGCGTGTCTCCCTGAATGGGAATCAGGGCTTTTCGCGCGCCGTCGACCCCTTCGAGGCGGGCCACGCAAAGAAAGTGCCAGGCAGCATTCTCTACGTCATGTCGATTCACCTTCTGATGGGCCTCGAACTGGGCCCGGCCTTCGCGGAACAACGCCGCACCGTAGTGCGCCAGGCCACGTTGCCAATGAGAGGGCATCTTCTCTGGCACTTTCTCCAGATACACGTCAAAGTCCGCTACCGCCCCTTTGAAATCCCCATGCATGAATTTGGCAACGCCTCGCCGGTGATAGAGGAAATCTTCTTCAGGCTCTTGCGCGAGCCACTGGGTGAGAGCCTCGATCGCCCCTTGGTGATGACCGCTCCGCTCACACAGAGAAGCGTGGAGACTGAGGGCGTCCACGTCAGCCTTTGCGGCGACTGCTTGTTGAGACAGGAGCATGGCGCCCGTGAAATCACCTTGCCGTGCCCGCGTCCGCGCTTCCTCTAGCAAAGCGGCAGGATCAGCAGCAGGCTCTTTCTCCTTCTCATCCGCCCAGAGCACCGAGGCACCGAGAATGGTCACAAGTACCAACAGCGCTTGGCCGGATCGGGTCCATTGCAGATTTCTCATGAGCAGATGGAGAAAAGGCTAGGCCTTCACCTTATCGCGCACGCGTTCCAGAAGCTTGCGAGTCGCAATGATGCCGTCGAGTTCGCTCAACTTGCTCCCTTCATATTCCACACCGACATACCCGTGGTAGCCCGCTTTTAAGACGATATCCATCATCTTGAAATAGTCTGTGTGCGTCTCGTTGCCTTCTTCATCGAAGTCGTGGCTCTTGGCGCTAACGGCTTTGGCGAAGGGCATGAGTTCCGTCACCCCTTGATAGCGATCATACGTCTTGCCACCTCCGAGATTGAAATTTCCGAAGTCTGGCAAAGTCCCACAGTTGTCCATGTTGACCCGCTTCATCACCGCGGCCAGCCAGGAGCCATCCGAAGAGTAACCACCGTGATTCTCGACAATCACATTCATGCCATAAGGCTTGGCCAACGCTGACAATGCGGCGAGACCGTCCGCTGCCAATTTCTCTTGCTCCTCACGCGATCCTTTGGAACCCGCATTCACTCGGATGGAGTGGCAGCCCAGCAATTGCGCGCCATTGAGCCAGGCGGCATGCTTCAGCACCGTGCGGTGACGGGCCGTCGCCTCGGGATCTCCCAGCTGCCCCAATCCGTCGCACATGATGAGCAGACTTTCGACGCCAAGATCCTCACAGCGTTTCTTCAGCTCATTGAAATCCTTATCACTCGGCGCAGGATTTCCGAACAGCGTGTTCACGTACTCCACTGCGTCAATCCCACACTTCTCTTTCGCGAAGGCGGGGAAATCAATGTTCTTCAAGTCGCCGCCCCAAACCATCTTGTGGACAGACCACTCAGCCACTGAAATCTTAAAGGGAACCTTGTGGTCTCCATGGTGATCGGCGAAGGCCGTGGCTGGAAAGGCGGTCGCAGCGCTAGCAGCGAGGGAGGACTTGAGAAAGGAACGGCGGTCGCATTGGGCAATCTTCATAAAGAAGAGCCTAAACGTGCCAGCCCCAGTGACAATCAGAAAAGCAGTGTGCCCTGCCGTCTAACTCTCCGTGAATACGAGGCGGTCATCAGATTCAAGCGCCTCGGCAATGGCAGGCCACCCTTCAGGACGCTGGATCTGGAACACGCGGAGGTAGAGCGTGACCAGCGGGGCTGGGTAATGCTCTAACAAATGATCAATTGCTGGCTTCAGCTTGTCCTCCTCAATCGTCTCTGGAAGGTCTTCCACCGCACCGTCCTCATCCCGTTCGATGCCGAGGTCGTCCACGAACATGATGAGCATTTCTTTCTTCGCCTTCAACAGCCAGACTTGAAGCAAATGCTCGGCCACGGTATCGGCTGATTTCTGCCGCAACGTCTTGATCACCCAATCAATCTGAGCGGGGGCTGGTTTCTTCTGCACGAAGACCGGCCGCAACTTACGTTGCACCGCCAACGTGGCGACGGTGGTCTTGTAGATCTTGCGTGATTCCTCTCGAAAGTAGCCCACGATTTCGCGAGCGAGGTTGTCATCGAGCGCCTTGAAGATTTCGAAACACTGCATAAGGGAAACGTGCTGGCTTGGTGCGTTGTTAGTCTTTCTTGGCTTTCTTCACGTCCAGGCCTTCGTCCTCCCAGGCCATGATGCCGCCATCCAAGTGATAGAGTTTGAGGAAGCCCAGCTTCTTCAGTTGCTTCAATGCCGTCTGGCTGCGCTTGCCCGAGCGGCAATGGATCAGGTAGGAAGTTTCCTTGTCGAGCTTGGCTGCTTTGGCGGCGAATGCGCTCGATAGCACATCCACATTGACGGCGTGAGGGATGTGGCCTTCGGCAAACTCCTCTGCCGTGCGAACGTCGAGCACGACGAAGTCATCTTTGTCCTTGTTAGCCTTCCACAGCTTACCCGCTTCCTTGGCGTCGACGTGTTTCACCATGGGATCACCTTTAGGCTTGTCAGCCCACACAAAGGGCGTGGCGAAGAGAAGAAGAGAGGCGAGGAGGAAGAAGGAGGCACGTTTCATAGTGCTTCAGCAAAGGTAGGATCTGAGGCTAAAGCAAGCGCTACCTGCAGCTAAGAATCACTTTCCGCCGGGGCCAGGGCTACCAGTCGGCGGTTTCCCTGGTCCGCCACACGAAATCGGCCTCGCGAATCGACGGTGATACCCCATGGCGTGCTGAATTGGCCGATAGCGCTGCCCTGACGGCCATAGGTGCCCAGCAGGTTGCCGGAAAGGTCGCACTGTAGGATCCGGCCCGCGCCGTACTCGATCAGGACAAGGTGATGGTGAGGACTCATCACCAGGTCGTAGGGCAAATGCAAGGGCACATGCTGACCATCGTGTGTGAGTGGGAGGACTCTATCAAAGCGCCCATCGTCGTGAAAGATCTGCAAACGATTGTTCACAGCGTCCGCGATGTAGAGGCGATCAGCATGCCAGACGATTCCAGATGGCCGCTGAAAGGCACCAGGCTCCGTGCCGAACGTTCCGAAACTGAGGATGTGTTCGCCTGTGAGGGTGAACTTTTGGATGCGATCGTTCGAACCATATTCGCCGACGTAGAGATGACCCTTGGGATCCTTGGTAATGGCGACAGGATAGATGAATTCTCCAGGACCACGGCCACTCTTACCAAAGCGTTGTTTCTCCTCACCCTCAGGACTGAATGTGATGATTTGGTGATAGTGCGTATCACAGACGACGATGTCTCCCTGATCTAAGACCACCACGCCTTCAGGGCGCCCTACGGAAATGTCAGGCATGCGCCAGCGACGGATGACCTTGCCTTGAGCGTCAAAGACAAGCACCCTCCCAGCATCGTCCAGTGCCACAATCTCATCGTGAGGACCCACTGCCACACTTCGTGGCGCGGGAAGCTTGGGACCATCAATGGGTAGTCGCCAAGCGTTGACTTCTGCCATTGTGAGAGTAGGCCACTCCTCGGTGCGCTCACATCCCATGCCAAAAGTGATCAGGAGGATCCCTAACCAACGCAGCATCGCCCGCCATCCGTCACCGGTGGGCAGGGTGCGGCCGCGATGGCTGAACGTCCGTTTCGCGCCCGAGGCTGCGTCTTCGAGGGTGGACTCCATGACAGGACCATAACACCTGCGGCCATGAAACACCAAGGGTCCTGCTTCGTGTGGTTGGAGGTCGAGGCGTTCAGGGCGAATGCTAGGTCCCGCCTCGCTCGCCGCTTCGCCAAGCCATCGTTTCCGCTCGGCAGCATCAGGTATCCAGTTGGTATGCCCGAGCACCTGCGCCAGTGTTTCCGTTTCGGGCGAATGATAGAGCGCATCGACGGAGCCCACGAAAGCTATCCGGCCATCCGCAAGGCAACAGACCTGCTCGGCCTGAGAGAGCACGGTTTCAGCTTCGTGTGAAGCGAAGACGAGGGAACGTCCCTCCAACCATCGGCGGATGACGGCCCAGCAGGCGCGGCGCTGAGGGCCTTCCAAATGTGCCAGAGGTTCATCCATGATCAGCCATGAGGCCTCTGTAGCCAGCGCACGTGCGACTGCCAAGCGGGTTTGTTGTCCCAACGAAATGGCTTCTGGTCGTGAATGGGTGAGGCCCTCAAGTCCGAGATCTCTGAGAAGGCGTTCATTGATCGATCCGGCAACGGCTTCTAGGTGCTCGCCGACAGTGTATCCTGGCCAAAGACCCAGACCCGAAGGGACCCACCCCATCGTGGCACCTGAAGTGTCCATGGTCCCCGCCAGTGGCTCTTCAAAGCCGACGAGGACATTCAACAGGGAAGTCTTTCCTGCCCCAGAGGCTCCCATCACCGCGGTGATTCCAGGTGTAAACGTTAGGCTAATAGCATCGAGACGCGGCCGCGAAGTGCCAGATAGACGAATGGCTTCCAGGGTGATGGGGGGGCTCATCGTGCCAAACGCGTGGTGGTGAGGAAATAGCCTAACACCGTGACAAGGCCGAGAAGGAGAAATGGGACAGCCACAATGACGACAACATAGGCAGATAACATGGTGTCGCGACCGTAGTGCATCAAGTTGTAGAGTCGCACCATCACGGGCGTCATTGAGGTGGGTGCGAGGATCGCGGACACCGTCACTTCGAAATAGGCTAGGGCAAACCCCGTGGCCCACACAGCGAGATGCGGGGCGCGATAGGTCGACCAGTAGGCGATGCTCCGTCCTGACAGACGTCCACACCAGGCGCTTTCGGAGCGTTCCCGTTGCCGGGCGAGGGCAAGGAGAGCGCTGATGATGGGAAAAAGGAGACAGGTGAGACCAAGCACGAGGGGTAGGGGGCGCTCTCGAAGGCCAGTAGGAACGATTGCAAGGAGACTTAAGCTAAGTAGCAGCGACCCTAGCAAGCCTGCGGAAACGAGAAGGTATCCCCATAAACGGAAACGAACAGTCCAGCGGCGGGCAAGGAGGTAGGTTAGGGTCGCAGCAACGGCCGCCACTAGCAAACTCTGCCTCACCTCTGCATGCATGGAGAAGGCTTGGGGCAAGCGATGGAGGCCGTGGAAGGCCTCGGACCCTACCAAGCCGATAGGGATGAACGTGATGATGGCACTAGCAAAGAACGCATAGGCAACGGAACGACGTGAGGTGAACGGGCGGGCCTTGCCTGCATCTCCTTTCGGAGCACGACGGAGCCAATGCCAGATGAGGAGAATAAAGCCACCTTGCAGAATCACCAAGCCTGCTAGCCGAGCCCACGTGGCCCCCAGGGCATAGCCTTGCGCTTGCGCGTCGAAGATGGCCACGGTCCAGGCGGGGCGCTGCAAGAGTGAGGCCATTTCAAACTCGTGGAAGGCGTAGAGGAAGACGAGTAAGGCGCCGATCACCGTGGCCGGTTCGAGGTGGCGCCATCGGAAGCGCCACGGAGCACCGTCCTTCGCCAGCAAGGCATAGGCGTGCAGTGCTTCGGCAGACATTCGTCGTGGTAAGAGCTGCTGGGCGAGAATCGCTAACGGAAACACACGGCAGAAGATGAGGGCTTGGTAGGCGGCTTCCTCCGCCACTGGATACCGCACCAGGTAGAGAAACGGCTTGGTGTAGGCATACGCCGTGAGGAGCGGTGGGGTCAGGAGAGGGGCCGAAAGTACTCCCCAGAACCACCATCGTTTCTGCTCAAGACCCGGCGCCAGCCACCGGGTCAGGACCATGGCAATGAGCGCGAGCCAGGCAGCGCGCGCGAACGAGGGCCAGCAGTCAGGCGGCATCAGCAAGGCGCCACGCGTTGGACGTCAATGCACTTCCCAACCGGAACGATAGTCGCGCTTGACGTAGGCCGTGGCCGCTTCGGAGTTGCGGAAACGCAGGTCGTCCGAATCCCAAAGCAAGGTCTGTTGAGGAAAGATGCTCGCGACACACCCTAACAACACGGCTTCCGTCAACGGGGCGGCGTATTCGAAATTCGCCGAAGGCTTGCGAGTCCCCTCAATGCAGCAATCGACGTACTCCATGTAGTGATTGCGCGGTTCCAATTTCGGATACCGGAACTTAGCATAACGTTCCCGTGGGTAGAGTTGTGGCGTGCCTCCATGGGGATGCAGCATCACCCCTTCCGTCCCCACAATGATGTTCCCTTGCCCTGGCACTTTCCCCACGAGATCCGTGATCTCCTTGGGAGGGCGAGCATCGCCATCGTACCAGATGACGCTCACCGTTTGGTTCTCTGTGTAGAAGGTTCCTGGGAAAGTGTATTCCACCTGACCATTGATCGCCCAATTGTGAGGGGTGGGTTCGGGGCCGACTGACTTCACCGATAGGGGTGCGCTCAAGGCCAGCCCGCGAAACCAAGCGCTGAAGATGTGACACCCCATGTCGCCTAGCGTTCCCGTGCCAAAGTCGCGGCGCTTGCGCCAGTTGCCAGGATGATAGTGTCCCTTGATATAAGGGCGCTCTTTCGCCACGCCTAACCAAAGATCCCAATTGAGATCTGCAGGCGGTTCCTCGCCCGTCTCTGGTCGCGGATTGGGATCCCCCCATTTCTTATTCGAGAAACTGTGCACTTCCTTCACTTTCCCGATCACCCCATCTTGGACCAGACGCACCGCGTAACGTTCTTCAAAAGCCGAGGACACTTGAATGCCCATCTGGGTCATGACCCCTTTCTCCCGGGCGCGCAGCATCATTTCCCGACATTCCCAGAGATTCTGTGTCAGTGGCTTCTGCCCGTAAACATGCTTCCCCAGATCCAAAGCCACGAGCCCGGCCGGACCGTGCATGTGATCTGGAGTGGAAATGTTCACCGAGTCAATCGTGTCTCCTTCTTTGGCGAACATCTCACGCCAATCTTCGTAGACGCGCACGTCCGGGTGCTTCTTCTTCACCTGTTCGAGATTGCGCTTCGACACATCCGCCACCGCCACAAGTTGCAAGTGATCGTGGCGCGTGAGGCTGCTGATATCGGAACCCGCCATGCCCGCTGCCCCAATGCTGGCATGCTGAAGCTTGCTGTTAGGCGAGGCGGCTTGCGCACCGGTGGTCACAAAGGGAGCGGCCAGGGCCGAAGCACCCGCTCGGCGGAGGAAATGACGACGATTCGAATGTGTTTGCATGATTGTTAGAAAGTGGTTGCTCAGGGTGTGGAAATTTCGTGCCCCGACAGGATCACCGTGTCTGCGCGGTCCTTACCCGCTTTGACGGTGTAACTGCCAGAGGCGTATACGGGTGGTTCAAACCCCGTCTCGACACGGACGGTGTAGAGGATTTCTTGCGTCTTCTCGGCGATCACTTGCACCACCGGACGCTCCACACCATCAAGCATCACTTGGGGAAGTTTGCCAACCACAGGTCTTCCATCGTTGTCTGACATCTTCACCGTGATGGGCCAGCCGGGGAACTGGGCGTCGTCCCCATCGTCCACGCTAGCAAAGCGCGGCCAGCATTCGTAAGTCACCGTACCTGCGCGCTTGTCGAAACGAGCGACACCATAGCCATCCGCACGCTGAGTCTCATCTTGGCGGTTCGGTGGATTCGCGTAGGCCATCATGCTGATCTTGTTGCCCAGGCCATCTTCGAAATCACCCGTCCAAGGTAGAGGACTGTCTGGAACGGGGTTGGGTCCAGGCTTTTCATCCAGCGGATGCCACCAACGTCCATAGATCGTGTTGACGATGGCTGGACTGGTGAAAGCGTAAGGACCATCGCCATAGGCATCGATCCCATGCTTTACGACGACGGCGAGATGCTGATCCCCACAAAGATGCGTTGCCCAGGCACGGCGGATTTCACGAAGCGCGTTGTTTCGCCCGGTTTGTGGCCAGCCATTGGAGTCCAGGTCGGCTAACAGACGATTGTCGGGGGATCCATGAAGGTGCACGGCTCCGCAGAAGGCCGTTTGGGAGAGCACCGCTTTCAAATCGGCTCCGGTCCAATCCTGACCCCAGGCATGCAGGAAATCCAACTGCCGCTGGCCTAACAAAGTTAGGCCTTCCACATCTACCGATCTCCGGTCATACTGAGGATCATTGATGTGGTCAGGTCGCGGTCCCATCTTGGGAATCTTTCCTTCGGGGCCACTCTTGAACTTGCGATCCTCTACAATGGCAAAGTCCACCCCTCCTACCCGAAGGTTGGTGAAATACACCGAGATGCCGCGCTCGATCGGTGTGGCATCGTGAGGGTCCGGCAAGTGCCAGGTTTGCTGACGTTGCACCATATTGACGTATTTGACAGGATAGTAATAGCCACCGTCAGGTCCTGCTGGTGACGAGGCCTTCTTGCCGTTCTCGCCCCAGATATTGGCCTGACCCACATCGTGATCATCAGGGATCGCAATGACGGGGCGGTCTCGCAAGAGCTCGCGAAATTGCAGCCCGAACTGGAGCCAGCCTGCGGTGTGCTCCGTATGATGATAGGTTTGATCGCCGGCAAAGAAGAGGAGATCAGGATTCTGTTTCTTCAGATTCTCAATGATCTTGGGTCTGGGACCTGAGGTTCTGCTCGAGTTGCAGGAGAGATTGCCCACCACGATCACATCTTTCTCCACCGGATCCTTCCGTACCAGCCCTTCAAACATCGCCTTCTCTCCATGCCTGACACGATAGGGAGTGTCCCTAGCATGATCCCAATCAGGCACGCGAAAGAGAGCGCTCCACCCTAACGTAATCACGGGGGAAGTCGCGATCTGTTTCCAATTCCCGTCGGCGTCGGCAATTTCCAAGCGCACTTCCCTGGCTTCGCCTGGCTTGAGGGGAAAGAGCTGAGCGGACATCTTCAACGTCCCCTCGGATACAGTGTAGACGGCGAAAGCGACCACCTCCTCGCGGGGTACATCCATCTTGATCAGATGGCGCCCTCGGTTGCCGCTGGGGTGAGGTTTCTCCCACCATTTCCCGGTGGCTAGGCCATCGAGATTCGGGAAGTCTTTTCCAAACGGCGGTGGTTCCGACTCCTGTGCCCAGGCGCTCATGGCTGCAAGGCCGACCAATAAGGTGATCTTCGTGATGATGGGTTTCCGCATGGGATCATCCTAGCGCACTCTATTGCTTCGGGAAGCTTCTTCTTTGGCGCTCTCTACCTACTTAAATCAGCTTTCTAGGGTCGGGTCTCACGGCGAGAGGGATGGAGTGATGTGGGGTTGGGAGAGGGGATCCGCTCGGCCATGCTTCGTTTCTTCTTCTATCTCTTCCTTGTGACGTCCTCGTTGGCTGAGGGAGATCTAGAAGAGTGGTGGTCTTTGCGTGAAATGGAGAAGCCGCCAGTCCCAAGCTTGACGCCGGAGGAGTCTGAACGTGCAGAGAACGAGGTCGATCATTTCATCATCGCCGCACAGCGTGGGCGCGGGTTGACGCTTTCACCAGAGGCGGACCGGCGGACCTTGGCCCGGAGGCTCTTCTACAATGTGATCGGATTGCCGCCGTCTCCCGAGGAGATGGACGCCTTCATGAATGATGCTCATCCCAATGCTTACGCAATGCTAGTAGAGCGTTTGTTAGAATCTCCGCATTACGGAGAACGTTGGGCGAGGCACTGGCTCGATGTGGTGCACTTTGGTGAAACGCATGGCTACGATAAGGATAAGCCGCGCCCAAATGCGTGGCCCTATCGTGATTATGTGATTCAAGCGTTCAATGCGGATAAACCGTATGCGCGCTTTGTGAAGGAGCAGTTGGCAGGAGATGTCCTGTATCCAGGCACGGTGGATGGCCTTGTCGCGATGGGATTCATTTCGGCAGGGCCCTGGGATTTTATCGGGCATGCGGAAGTGCCAGAAGAGAAGATCGATGGCAAGATCGCTCGCCACCTGGATCGTGATGACATGGTGATGACCACCATGAACGCGTTCTGTTCGCTTACGGTGCAGTGCGCGCAGTGCCATGATCACAAGGCGGATCCTGTCTCCATGAAGGACTACTACGCCCTACAGGCCGTCTTTGCGGCGTTGGATCGGGCGGATCGCGACTACGATTCCGATCCTCACATTGCGAGAGAACGTGTGCGTTTGCGAGAGTCTCTAGCAAAGGGCGAACACGCATTGGCGGCTGTCCTGAAGGAGATCGCTGCACAGCGACCGGAGGCTGTGCGGCAGCTAGATGCGCAGATTTCCGCGGCGAAGGCGGTAGCCACCGAAGAAAGGCCACGCTCTGATCGCTACGGCTATCACAGTCGGGTGGCAACCTCACAGCGGACGGAGAAATGGGTGCAAGTGGATTTGGGGAAAGCGGTCCCGATCGACTCGGTCGTCCTGGTGGGCGCCGACGAGTATGGCTTCGCTGACTTTGGATTTCCCCACCAGTATCGAGTGGAGATTGGAGAAGACATTACTTTCGAAAAGGCCACCACCGTGATCACCCATCGGCGTGATGCGCCACGTCCAGGAAAGGTCCCTGTGGTGGTGGCCAGCGACGGTATGCGTGGGCGTTATGTCAGGCTGACAGCCACCAAATTATGGAGTCGCCGTCAACGAGGACAGGCGGTCTCCAACGACTGGATCATGGCTCTGGGTGAAATGATAGTGGTTTCAAATGGCGAAGCCATTCCGATTCAAGAGGTGACGGCTTTGGATTCGATCGAAGCCGGGCCGCGATGGCAGAAGACTAATTTGATAGATCGCATTCTTGGGCCATATCCACTTGCCGATCTTACCTCGAAAGGATTGATGGCTTGGTTAGAAGAAGAAACTCGCGTGAGGGAGTGGATGGCCAAGCGGGAAGACATGCTTAAGAAGCATCTCCCTGACATCGTGGCCAAACAGGCACAGATCGAGCGTCAGCTGGCACGCGACCGTGAGGCGCTCTCACGGTTGCCGCAACCCAGCAAGGTTTATGCGGGTACCGTGCATCAAGGAAGCGGTAACTTTGTGGGGAGAGGGCATGTGGATGGGACACCGCGTCCCATTCATCTCTTGCGTCGCGGGCAGGTCACGCAACCAGCGGAGGAAGTGCAGCCAGGGACCGTTCCTGGCATCGTGCGCGGGATGCCAGCCGTGTTTGCTTTGCCAGAAGTTCACGCTGAGAGCGCTCGACGGGTGGCGTTGGCGGAATGGATCACGCATGCTGAGAATCGGCTGACCTGGCGCAGTCTCGTCAATCGCGTGTGGCACTATCACTTTGGCCAGGGCATTGTCGATACCCCCAATGACTTCGGGCGCATCGGCAGTGAGCCTTCTCATCCGAAGCTCCTCGATTGGTTGGCGGTCACGTTTCGTGATGGCGGCGGATCGCTCAAGGATTTGCATCGGCTGATCCTCAATAGCGCCACCTACAAGCAGGTCTCAACCCATCGACCCGAGATGGCGGCGATCGATGGATCGAATCGCTTCCTGTGGCGGCAGCAACGGCGGCGCTTGGAGGCGGAGGCGATTCGAGATACCGTGCTGCTCATAGCTGGCAAACTGGACACCACCATGCATGGCCCATCGTTTCAGGACTTTGTGGTGGAACGCCCTGAACATTCGCCTCACTATCAGTACCACAAGGCGGACCCCGATGATCCCAAGACCCATCGGCGGTCGATCTATCGGTTTCTTGTCCGATCCCAACCGCAGCCATTCATGGATACCCTGGACTGTGCGGATCCTTCGCAGCTCGTGGACAAGCGCGGTGAGACAAACACGGCGTTGCAAGCCCTCGCCATGCTCAACAACCGCTTCATGGTGCGCATGGCAGAGCACACGGCCACGCGTATGGGAAAACATTCGGATCCAGTAGAAGCTCTCTATCGCCATGCCTTCTCGCGTGGGCCTACCCAAGAAGAACGCGAGACACTGACGCGCTATGCGGACACCCATGGGCTCGCGGCGATGTGCCGGATGGTCTTCAATCTCAATGAATTCTCCTTCACAGACTAGCGAAATGGCCATGCCTTCGCGCCGCGCGTTCTTCTGCCAGGCAGGGGGAGGCCTCGGCGGGATTGCCTTGGCATCGATGTTCGCTCAAGAGGAAGCGATTGCCGACGGTCGTCTTTCATGGCCTCACTATCCTCACAAAGCGAAACGCGTGGTGCAGCTCTTCATGGCAGGTGCCGCCAGCCATCTCGATTTGTGGGATTTCAAACCAGCGCTGATCAAGCATCACGGAGAGCCGTCCGATTTCGGGGAACACGTCGAGGCGTTTCAAGATGGGTTGGGTCCATGGAAGCAGCCCGTGTGGGGCTTTCGTCCCTACGGTGCGAGCGGCAAGATGATCAGCGAACCAGTCGCCCCGCTGGCTCCCGTGATTGATGACATTGCCTTCGTCCACAACATGATCAGCACATCGGGCGTGCATAGTCAGGCGACGTATTTGCAAGCCACGGGTTTCAATCGCCCTGGCTTTCCCGGAATGGGATGTTGGGTCAGCTATGGCCTGGGCAGTATGAACGATAACTTGCCAACCTTTGTCGCCTTGCCAGACCATCGAGGCTTTGCCTCCAATGGCCCCAAGAATTGGGCGGCCGCATTTCTCCCAGCCAAGCATCAAGGAACAATCATTCGTCCGGGAACGGCCCATCCCATTTCAGATCTGCATCCCCCTGAATCTGCCAAATATATCACGTCACCGTCCGAACAAGAAGGGCACTCGATCCTTGCAAAGCTCAACGCGAAACACGCCGCAGATCGTAGCGGCGACACCCGTCTCGAAGCGCGTATCAAGGCCTATGAATTAGCCGCCCGCATGCAATTGGCCGCACCAGAGGCTCTCGATATTTCAAAGGAGCCAGCTTACATCAAACGGCTCTACGGCTTGGCGCGAGATGGGCGTCCGTGGCCCTCGGAGATCAATGCCGCTGAGGAGGCAGATACTTTTGGGAGGAAATGTCTTGTGGCAAGACGTTTGTTAGAACGTGGCGTGCGATTCGTCCAGATATGGTCCGGAAACGACAACTCCTTTCCCCGTCGCAATTGGGACAGCCATGAGGACGTCGAACGCGATCACGGGCCCCTGGCCAATGGGATGGCGATCGGTGCTTCTGCCCTGATTCAGGACTTGAAACAGCGTGGCATGTTGGAAGACACCCTCATCTTGTGCACGACAGAGTTTGGCCGCATGCCCTCGACCCAGGGCAGTAAAGGGCGGGATCACAATCCCTTCGTCTTCACCAATTGGCTAGCTGGTGGCGGGATTAAGGGAGGCATCACCCATGGCGAGAGCGATGAATGGGGATACAAGCCGCAGAATCGCCACCGCCCTACTGAGGTATATGACATTCACGCCACCATCCTGCACCTGTTAGGAATCGATCACGAACGCCTCACATTCCGCAAAGACAGCATCGATCGCCGCCTCACCGATGTGCACGGACACATCATTCAAGAAATCCTCGCTTGAGAGGAAGGATACAGATCCACCTCCAAATTAACTCCCAACGAACCAGCCCCCCCGACGTCGCAGCCCTAACAGAATACACCTACCGCCAAGACACCTCCTTAGCATTGCAAAGCGAATCCCACCGTAGCGGCGGTTCCAGCCGCCGACCCGAAACCACAACGCAAGAAGCCGAACCCGTAGCGGTCCCGGAACACTCCACTACGGACCGCCTCCACAAAACCCGCGCCCCCTTCATCAAGGAAACGGAATGGACCTACGAACCCGGCCGTGATACCATCACCAGCGTGACCAACCGCGTCGGATTCCACCTCGATCAGCAGATCTCGCAATACACCTACGAGAACAACGCCGACGCCCAACGCACCGCCCGCACCAGCACCCAAGCAGGCAACACCTGGACCGACCACTTCACCTACGACTCCGACACCGGAGGCATCACCGCCAGCAACCCAAACACCAAAGAACGAGACCCCGAATCCTATCAATACGACAGAATCGGCAACCGCCTAGAAGCAACCCAAGGCAACCAAACCACGAAGTACGTGGCCAACGCCCTCAACCAATACAGCTCCATCCAGTCGCCTAGCCCCTCGTCCCTAGCCACTCGCCCCTCCTTCGACCTCGACGGAAATCAAACCCACGAGGGAAGTCGAACGTATGTCTGGGACGCCGAAAACCGCCTCATAGCCATCCAAGAAGGCAGCGCCATCATCGCCCAATACACCTACGACCACCAAAGCCGCCGCATCGCCCGCTGGGTCAACAACGGCACCGACGAGCGCTATCTCTACGACGGCTGGAACCTCATAGCCGTCTACCAAAACGGCCAAACCAAACCCGTGGAAACCTACACCTGGGGCAAAGACCTCAGCGGCACCCACCAAGGAGCCGGAGGCGTCGGCGGCCTCCTCTTCGCTCAAATCCAAGGAGCCAAACCAGACACATGGATCTATCACTACGACGCCAACGGCAACATCACCCAAGTCACGGACCCAAGAGGCACGATCCTAGAACAAAACACCTACGACGCCTTCGGCAAGGCCACCACAACCTCACAAATCCCCAACCGCTACCGCTTCAGCACCAAACCACAGGATAGTGAAACGGGATACAACTACTACGGTTACCGATTCTACAATCCAGCTGGTGGTAGATGGCTATCCGAAGACCCTATTGGGGTGACTGGTGGTAAGAACCTTTATGGATTTGTTGCGAATCGTGGAACGAATACAGTGGACATTCTTGGGCGGAATGCGCTCGATAACATTCTAAGCGAAATCACAGGCATCCCATAGCGGAGCATGAAGGAGCGTAACTCGCTGATGACGAGTCAAAAATGCCCTCGTTCGGCATTCGTGCAATCTTAACTTTGGCTTCTCTTCGGGCTATCTATTGATGTGT
>JAUIAH010000018.1 GCA_030425385.1 Verrucomicrobiia bacterium
GCACACATCAATAGATAGCCCGAAGAGAAGCCAAAGTTAAGATTGCACGAATGCCGAACGAGGGCATTTTTGACTCGTCATCAGCGAGTTACGCTCCTTCATGCTCCGCTATGGGATGCCTGTGATTGTGAATGATCGTTCCGAGATTCCGAATTCTGAATTTGTCCATGCGGTGGGTGTGGTGGATGGAGCACGCAACACAAGCCATTTCTACCTGAATGGGAAACGCATACACGAGGGACAAGACCCGCCAGCAGCGACGGTCGCTAATGGAGATCGGGGCCTCTACATTGGTACGAATCCCTACCTGGAATTGCCGCCCACCGTGGGCACCACGGATTGGGCGGGAGCGATCGATGAATTGAAGGTATGGGATCGGGCCTTGCGTTCGGAGGAAGTGGCGATGCTTTACGCGGAAGGGGCGTCAACAAGCGTGGATCGGGATGGCGATGGCCAGTCGGACGCGCACGAGGAGATCGCGGGGACGGATCCGGTGGATCCTAGCAGTGTGTTTTGGGTGCGCTTGCAGAAAGGTGATGGCCCATGGCGGCTTGCTTGGGAGCGTGTGAATGGGCGACGCTATGTGGTGGAGCGGAGTGGGAGCTTGGAAGGCGGAAGTTGGGAAATCGCAGGTGAAACCGTAGAAGGCGTTTATGAAGTGGAGGCGGGGATTGAGAGTAAGCGGTTCTATCGCGTGCGCGTGATGATCAAATAAAGCAACTACCAACAATAGGATAAATTGATATAGAAGACGCGATTACGAACAAATCATTGGAGATCATGAAATCTCCGACGGCGTCCTCCGCTGTACCGCTTTCTCAGTCAATCGGCTGTGAATACGAAACACAAACCATAACCTATAATGCACCAGTCATGAAAAACGGAATTAACCGAACAGCAAAAGTTGTCGCAGCACTATGTTTAACCATATTCATAGTGAACGCATGGAGCTCCTACAATAGCGTTAATCGCTGGAGAGGGCCTACTAATTCAGGAAATCTGTTTCATCGCTCATATCACACAAGTACCGCTTGGGTCGAGAGTTATGATTATTCGGAATGTAATCCAAGTTCTCCCGATACTAGGTCTACATTCTCCCATACGAATAGTGGATATTGGTTCTATACAGGCACAGATACGTGCGGAGGAGGAGTTGAGCCCGACGTGGACTACGAAGTGAAAGACCACGACTCGGATGATGAGTTTGGCGACACTTCAAATTTTCATAATGGACAAATCGATGATGATTCTACGAATAAGTGGGATTGATCTTCGATTGATTAAATCATGATATTAATGTCTGAGGCGTGCCGCCTCAGACATTAATCCTAAATCGAACTCACATAATAACAAATCAAATATGAACGCTGCAATAATCAAGAGATTGGCTCTGAAATTTACCCTGGCTACGCTAGGATCCTTGTTTATTCCGAACGCGCTGAGCGCCTATCATCAAATAAATTGGTGGCGAGGTGTAGCGAACTCAGGAGTCCAATTTCACAAAGCCTATCACTCCGATTCTGTCGCCTGGTGTCGCGCTTATCATTCTTCAGAATGTGAACCAAATTCACCAGACACGAGGGCATCATTCTATCATCAGCAAGGAGAAACCTATTGGTACAATTTCAAGTGGGGAACGTGCGCTGGCGGTGTAGAGCCGAATGTGGTTGGTGAGGTTAAAGATCACGATTCTGACGATGAAATAGGGCACACACATTGGGGGAATCCGGGAAAAATAGATGACGATTCAACCAATATATGGGATTGAATCATGAGGTGTACTATCGTTGGATTGGTTGTCTACTTTGGTTGTCAACTCCTCCTCTTTGCTCAACTACAGGCGTTTAAAAGTGATATCACGAAGTATGGGGATTATTACTATTTTAGACTCCAGTATGGAGGAGCAGATGATCACCAATTGCATGTCCTCTATGGATATGATACTGATGAGCTCGTAAAGAGATCGGCGAATCTAGACGCTGGTCATTGGCAGGATAGACTTGTGCGGTTGGATCTTGACGAATCTCTTGAGGAAATATTGTTTTATCGGTTCGTGCTTGAAGATGCTAACGGCGAGACGGTTTACCGCTCTCCGCTAGGTCAGGCTACTCTGGGACAGCCGGAGTTGTTCGACCAGCTCATTGCCTATTGGGACTTCGACGACTCGACCGCAGACTTCTTTAGCGCCCACCATGGCGTTTTTCGAGGGAAGTCATTGGTCCCCGAGTTTGTAGACTCGCCCGTTGATCGAGGGATTAGCTTCGATGGCGTGGATCAACACGTGGCTTTGGTTGATGGAATCGTGGGGGGGAGAGCTTTCAATTCTCAGGATATTTCCTTCAGCTTATGGTTGAAACCTGAAGCGTCGAATGGAGCCATCCTGTACAAATCGAACTTGAATAGTTGGGTGCTAGAATATTTGGCCGATACAAGGATGATCCGGTTTGGGTCGCCACAGCGTTGTGCGGGGGATTGTCTTGTCGAAGCCCCTCTTGGTGCGAGTTCCATTGATGGGTGGTATCATATGGTGGTGTCGACTTCGTTTCGAAACGGAAGGGCAAGAATCTATGTCAATGGTATGTTGAAAGCAGAAGGGAACACCCCTAACCAAGATCAGCAATCAGCACCCTTGGGAATCGCTGGACGTCCGGGCGGCCCCTATGGAACATTTCACGGGGCGATGGATGACTTAGCCGTCTGGCAACGAGAACTGAGCATCGAGGAGGTAGATGGCCTGTGGAACGGAGGTACTCCTCAGCCTCTGTCAGCTTTCATGGAAGATTCCGATAACGATGATATTCCAGATCTATGGGAAAAATGGCATTTTGACCGAGGAGTGGGCGATTCCATCAAGGACAGTGGGTTTCCGCAGCACGATCCTGATGCTGATAGGCTGACTGATCTTGAAGAGTATCAGGCGGGAACGGATCCGCTACAGTGGGATACGGATGGGGATGGGATTGGCGATGGGGATGAAGTGAAGAAAGAGGTAACCAATCCTGTTGTGCCTGATACCGATTCGGATGGTATTGAGGATGGGGTGGAACTCATTTTGGATTTGAATCCATTGCGGAGGGACTCCGATGGAGATGGGTATGTGGATGGCGATGAGATTGATTTATTAGGAACGGTGGAGGCACCTCAGAATCCCTTGATCACGCCCAAAATGCAACTCGACCTTCAAGGGTATTGGCCTTTTGATAGTGATTTGAATAATGTGGTGATAGATGATCTAGTGGAATCAAGAGGAGCGCCAGTAGGATACTCTGAGGATGCGATAGCTGGCGCTGCCTTATCGCTCAATGGAAGCAATTACGTGGCGATTCCAGGAGAAGGCTCGGAAGAGTATGCCTTTGAGGATAGTAGTTTCAGTCTTTCTGTGTGGTTTCGCTCTACAATTGTACGGCAGCCTTCCTGGGTGGCAGCGATTGTCTCGACGAATACGGATCTTGGGCAATGGCATTTCTTTGAGACGGAAGGCGCAGGAGATCCTGGTTATGGATTCCATATTCCTAATCGGAACGAGTCACTGTTGAAGGCGGAATCTAGCCTCGACTTGCGATGGCACCATTTCGTGGTCCTTTATGATCGTGATGCCTACTATCAGGGGGAGCCACAATATGTAAGGGCTTTCATAGACGGTAGTGAGCGCTATTTTACCTCTGACGCGAGAGCCAGTATCCGCACCTCGTGTCAAGGATGCCCGCCAGGCGTCGAGGGGCCTCCACTTAATATTGCCAAAGAACTGCGAATCGGTGAACTTACGATCACGTCGAATAGCCTGAACACCCGTTGGATTGGCGCCTTTGATGACTTGGCGATTTGGGGCCGTGCCCTTACGGAAACAGAGATTTCCCTCATTTATGAAGCTGGGAGTGCGGGTCGCCCATTGGGTGACTTGCTTTCCCCGGATTCGGATGGGGATGGGATGAGCGATTGGTGGGAAACCCTCCATGGGTTGAATACCGATGAGGATGATGCCGCCTTGGACGGGGATCGCGATGGCTTGAGCAATTTGCGGGAGTTTCAACTCGGCACCTCTCCCCATGAGAACGATTCGGATGGCGATGGTTTGGCAGATGGGGTGGAGACAGCGAACCGTGTTTTTGTGGATTCCATGAATACCGGAACGAGTCCTCGCGAGAGGGATAGTGATGGGGATGGCTTGGTAGATGGTGAGGAAGTGCAAGGGGACCTTCCAAGTGATCCCAATGCGGCGGATACAGATCATGATGAGGTTTCGGACGTGGTGGAGGTGCTGCATGGCAGTGATCCAAGGGAGGCTCTTTCGTTTCCTCAACTAAGGGATGGTTTGGTGGTGGACATGCCATTTGATGGTGATTTGGAGGAGCGCGCGTCTTCGTCCGTCATCACCACTCATGGGATCATGGAAGCGGTGTTTGAGCCAGGGGTGCGAGGGCAAGCGCTCGTTCTCAACGGCGATGGTCAGTATGTGACACTCGATGATTGGAAATTGGAGGATCTTCGAAGTGGCTATGCGGTGTCGTTGTGGTTTCGCCCGGACACGCACCCGAAAGAAGAGCTTCATCGGACGGCGAATCCAACCTATTGGCTGGAACCGAATCTGATCGTGTATGGAAATTGGCGGCTGTTGCAGTTGCGCACGGCTCGACGTGACGAGACCTGGAGGATAGGGACCACCTGGAGGGCTCAGCAGGGCATTCTGGAAGAAAGCACGATTGTTCCCCAGACGGCGGCAAGCGCCTTCACGCATGTGGTGGGAATGGTGGATGGGGCGACGCGGACGAGCCGGTTTTTTATTAATGGCAGGGAACTGCGGGCGGGCCAAGAGCGCTATACGACGATCACTCCAGATGGCAAGGGGTTGACGATTGGCACCGATCCTTATCAAGCGTTTCCAGGAAGCACTGACTGGGCGGGGGCGATCGATGAATTGAAGGTATGGGATCGGGCGTTGCGCGCGGAGGAAGTGGCGATGCTATACGCGGAAGGTGTGCCGGAGATGGACCGGGATGGTGATGGCCAGTCAGATGCGCACGAGCAAGTGGCGGGGACGGATCCAGAGGATCCTAGCAGTGTGTTTCGGGTGCGCCTGCAGCAAGGTGATGGTCCATGGCGGCTGGTGTGGGAGCGTGTGGATGGGCGGCGTTATGTGGTGGAGCGAAGTGGGAGCTTGGAAGGCGGAAGTTGGGAAATCGCAGGTGAAACCGCGGAGGGCTTTTTTGAAGTGGGAGACGCCTTTGAGGGGAGGCGATTTTATCGCGTACGTGCGGTGTCCCCTGAGGGAGAAGGGATCGCGGTGCCTCGATAGTGCGGTTGCGAATAGCCTAACAAGCTGAAGCTCAGGGGAGGAATCACTTACGGGAACGTGGGCGCGCTTTCTGCGGCCTCCGCGAGGGCGGTCGCTGGCGGCGGTGAGATGAGGCGTTCGATCGGGACGGCTTGCTCGGCGGTGGCCAAGATGGACGCCTTTTGTTCCTTTTGGGCTTGGGCGAGAAGTTCTTGTCGAATGCGAGGAGCGGCTTGCTCGAAGGGCACCTTGCTGAAGGGGCGGAGAGCGACGACGCGGATGGCCCAGGCGGCGTCTCCGCTCACGATGATCTCATTGAGAAGGCCGGGATTGGTTGGTGTCAGGGCTTGTGCGATGACCTCCGGTGGGAGGAAGAGATGGGCCTGTCCCTCCGTGACCCAACCGCAGTCCCCTCCTTGATAACGGGTGTCTTGGTGATCCGATGCCTGCACGGCGAGTGGGCCGAATCCGCGTGCGTTCGGAGTCGATTCCTGATAGTTTGCGAGCGCTTCTGCGAGGATGGCGCGTGCTTGGCTGCCGTCGTCACCGCTTGGGATGGTCTGGCGCAAGATGGCTAGATGCGCTTGCTTGGGCCGTGCGTAACGAGCATCGCTTTCCCAAATTCGACGTATCTGAGATTCCTCAATGGTAGGTGTTTGTGAGAGGTTGGCTTCGAGGTATCGGCTGGAAAGGAGTCTTCGAATGGCGGCTTGGATCTCGGGCTGTCGGTCGAATCCCTCTTGAACGGCGCGTTGTGCGAGGGATTCCTCTTGAATGAGACGGTTAAATGCTAGAGAGCGATCCGAGAGGCCTGTGTGCTGGTAGTGGTCCAAATCCGTTTCGGTGAGCCAGCGATCGCCCACTTTGGCCACGGCATTGGCAGGCCTTTGGATGATCGGCGCATCGTCCTTGTGGCAATTGCTCAACAGGGCGACGGCGAGAAGGGGTAGGAAAGGGAGACGATTCATGAGTGGAGGCGGCGAGATCGACGACGATTGAGTAGGGTGCTAGCCATGACGAGCATCATGAGGACAGCGGCTTGCGGTTCGGGAACGGCAGAGAGGCTAGCACTAAAGCTGTAGGGAGTTTCCATCACCGGGGACCAGGTTTGGCCTGCTGTGTTGCCGTTTGCGGTGAAGGCGCCCACGGTCCAGCCTTGTGCTTCTGAGAAAGGTCCATTTGCCGTGGTGTAACTCCATCGGTAGAGCCCTGCGTCATGCGGAGCCTGATCGGGATCGGGCTGTGTGGCACCGATGACGAGCCAATACGTGGCGTCCGGTTGGAGGATGACGTCCTTGGTCGCTGCTGTTGGTTGCAGGGATAGAGTGCTGGGGGTGCTATCGGAAGCATTGATGGGCGCGACGTTGGTTTCGATCAGGGTGTTAGAGAGATCGGGTCGTCCTGCCAGGCTTCCGGTGATGCCGACGAAGAGGTGATTGTTAGGCACGATCGTGGCGATGCGCACGCTGAGTTCTTTGAGTGTCATCGGTGTGGCGTCACTCGCGGCGACGATCGAGGACGCAAGCCACTGATTGTATGAGACGGCGATGCCATCATCAGAAAAGGGTGCTCCCAGGGTGCTCAGGTGAAGAAGCCCAGCTGAGGCGCTGGGCAGCGGCATGCTCAAGATGAGAGCGATGAGAGCGCGGCGTAGACTCATGGGCGTGATACCGCGATGCGGAGAAAGTGCGGCGTGGGGAGTTGCGGAACCCAGAGGTGGACGCGCTCCTGCTCCAATCCTAACAAACTGATGGTCGTCTCCATGTCTTCTGGCGGGATCGATTGCCATTCATCGAGATCCGTCGAGAACTGGGGCGTCCAGATCAGTTCGGGGGCATGACTCCAGCGCACATAGGTGAGGCCGACCACGCCATCATCACGGCGAACGGCCGCGGGCAAGTGCTCCGCAGCGCCGGCAAAGCCGAATTCTGCGAGGGCAGTGAGGCCATTGTGATCGTCGTCTGAGGCAAGATACGCGGAGGTTTCAACAGGGCCGCCGGGATGCTGGGCTCGCCAGCGACTGAGCGTCATGGGAGTGACCGGTCGGCTGGCTTCGATCGCAAATGTGTAAGGCGTGCTAGTGTCAGGTGTCCAATCCGTGCCGAAAGTGCCGGCCGATGCCGTCTGGGACCCGAAGCTCCACGCATCCGCTCGCCCCTCATCGGCCTCCTGCGTTTGGGAAAAGTGCCAGCGATAGAGCCCCGAAGGGAGTGGTGAAGTAGGATCGGTGGCGGTGACTCCAAGAACGATCCAGTAGGAGGCACCGGGAGGCAGACGTGGAGTGGGCGAGGCTTGCGCAGCGAAGGTGGCGTGTCCGTTGGCGGCGAATGTTGGCGGGCCAAAGGCAACTAACGTTTGGCTCAAGTCCGGACGGAAGGCGGTGTTTGCCACGATGGCGAGTTGCAAGTTTGGATTGGTGACGAGGGCTTCCAATGACAAGGTGGCTGTTTCAATGGTCCAGCTGGGCGCGTCACTGGCAATGGTGATGGAGGAGGCTTGCCACGCATTGGTGGAGACAGGCGCTCCCGCAGGGGCCTGTGCTTGCCCAAGATTGCTCAGTACACGAGCGGCCCAGCCTGCCTCCGGAAGGCAAAGGGTCAGGATGAAGCAGAGAGCAAGGCTATGGTTGCGTGCGAACATCAATTCTGAGATAAGTGTAGGGATCCTCCGGGATCTCACGCAGATAGACTTGGACACGTTCGAGGCCGCCTGGTAGCACGGTGTCAGGCACCTCGCGGTAATGGGACTCAGGCACGTCCTGCCATTGTTCGAGATTGTGGGAACGCTGCAAGACATAGCGGATCTCAGGAGCAGAAGCCCAGCGTTCGAACTCCAGTCCTGGGCACGCGGTCGCATCGAGGATGCCGCGCACTTTCCAGGATTCAGGCTCGTGGGGATCACGATTGAAGGCAAATTCGACGAGACCGTTGAGGCCATCGCGATCCGTATCCTCACGAAGGAAGGCGTCGGCGTCGACGGCGATCTGCCGTTGCGCCATCCACTGGGCCACCGTTCGCGGACCGGAGACGAGGCTCACGCGTTCTTGCATGGATTCGCCAAAGAGATAGTGCGCATCTTCCAGAATACGTACGCGGACCGTCTCAATCTCCTCACTGAGGTTCGCCGTCGGGAGGGGAGTGATGGTGAGGGGAATGACGGCTTGCGCCACTGAGAAACTAACACTGCCACTCAAGCGTTCGTAATCCAGGCCAGCGATGGCGCTGCCACTGAACTGGAGTTTGACTGTCAGGGGCGCGTTCATGGGGCCACTCCGTCGGAGATGGAGGAGGGCAGGGGACAGGCCATTGACGAAGGCTACCGGCTGCACCCGCTCCAGCCAGACACGGCTGGGAAGATCCATGATCGTGAGCTGCACGTGGTCCTGGGTGTCCGCCACGGACCAGGCGTCCCCTGCCGTGAGATTGAGCTGTACGGTCTCATTCGTTTCCCGTTGGTCGTCCGCCAATGGCTGCACGGTCAGAGCGATCGCCTTCTCATCAATGGCAAATGTGACCGTGCTAGGAAGGGCGGCGTAGTCGATGCCCATGGTGGCGGTGCCGCTCCAGGAGATGGGAACGGTGAGGGGATTGGCAGCGGACCCGCGCCGACGTAGCGTGATGGTCGCTGGGGTCAAGTCTTCTTCGGACGCAGAGCCTGTCACAGCCACAAAGAGCGTCGTCATCGGAACGATAGGGCCCGTTTCCAGGGCGCCCATGTCCCAGAGGTCATCGACGGATTGTCGGACCTGCTCTGGCAGATGGACAACTAGGTCATCCTGGCCTTGGGCTGTGATGACCAAGGCGTTGCCCTGGCGCCTGACATGCTGAGCAAGCGTCTCGCCAGGGGTCGAGGGTAGGAGGCCGCGCAGATCGATGACGTCCTCAAACGGATCGAAGTCTGTGAGGGTGATGTCACCGCTGGCGGTGGCCATGAGAAAGCGATCGCCTCCACGGGCACCTGCGAGCTGATCTCCGGCTCTGGCGATGAACCAGTCATCGAGAGCAGAGCCATGAAAGACATTCGCGCGTTCGGAACTGACAAAGAGGCGAGATTTTTCCCAGTCCGGAGGGCGTTCTGATGAGGATTTGCTCGTGGGCGCCTCAAACTCTCCGCTTCCCGCCATGGTCGAGGCATCGTGGACCACTGGCATGATATCGGGTCGATTGCTCTGTGGAAGTCCCCAGGCCTCCCAGAGCGTGTCGGCATCCGCGACGGTGAGGCGGAGGGTCGTCGTGACGGGATCATGATCGGGATCCTCATCCTCAAGGCGAACCGGAATGCTCGCCGACATGGCAGTGGATCCCCGATGATGGAGTAGCACCCGCCCTGCGAGCACATCGGCTTGGGTGAAAGAACGCCTGTCAAAGACGCCACGAATCCCTAGCACTTCCACTTCGAAGTCGCTTGGAAGGGTGGTGATCGTGTATCGGAGCTCGCTCGGATGCGAATCCCCATCGATGGCCTGCACCATCGGCACGGCGGCACCACCGATGGGCACGCTCACCCGATACTCCTGTGCCAGCTTGGGTGCGGCATCGCCGAGCGCCGGGTGCGTGCCTGAACGATACTCAGCAAGATTGGAGAGACCATCGCCATCGAGATCGCTGTTCGCATCGGCGAGATTCGCTTGCGTCCCATACTTCTCTTCCCACCAATCGGGCAAGCCGTCGCCATCCGCATCCGGCAGATCACCTTCTAGGATGAGATCCAGTCGGCGAAAGAGCGCCCGATCTTCGGAGGACGCGAGGAAGGTGAAACCGTCAGGATCTGCCAGCCGAACGGATTGTCCATTGATGGTGATCGCCGTGTTTTTAAAGGGAATGGCATCTTCGTGAGGCCGTGCCAATCCCGGCTCGACCCCGCCAATGGTTCCTGGCACGACGAGATGGTTGGGAATGCGAATCGCGTAAGACATGGTGCCGCCTTTGAGAGCCCCCAAGGCCGTCGATTGTGTGAACGTGGTGTACTGTGAGGGCCCTAACGGATCCACCTGCCATTGCAGTTCACCTGAAGTGACGAGGTATTCCTCGCCGCCTCCGAGGTGGAGCACCTTGCCAAAGAAGACAATGTCAGGCTCTGGTAATACGGCGTGCGCGCTGACCAAGGTCGCGAGAAAGAGAGCGAGAATGGGTTTCATGAACATCTATCAGTTGCCGAGTGAAGGGAGCGCGAGGCGGTAGGCCATGGAGCCGCCGCGGATTTCCAAGGTGGCGAGATCAGAGGGAGCCGGCCACTCGAGCCGCTGCCGCGATCGTGTGCGGAGTGGCAGCGAGGTGTCGGTGACGTTGGTGGTGAGCGTGATAGGCAAGGTGCCATTGGCCCGAGCATCGATCCGCACGGTGTTGCCCAGGGACACCGTGAGATCGAGTGGGCCTTGGAAATCTGTCCCTTCCTGACACCACACCCAATAGGCTTCCCCTCGACGAACCACATCGGTTGGCGAGACGGCTTTCCAAGCATTGTTGACGAGGCGAAAGACCTTCAAGTCGTCATGGGCTCGCGAGCCATCAAAGAAGCGCGCAAAGGTGGGCGGCGCGAGGGGGTCGACCTCGAATCCCTTCAAGTTAAACGAAGGGGCCAGCCAGGCGTGGCGTTGGAAAGAAGCCGTTCCCGTGATGGTGAGGGTCGTTGGGGCCGACGCCTTGATCAGGAGGGCGCGATGCGCTTGCACGCGCTTGAGCGTGTTGAGGAAGGCGGCCGGATGGGAGTTCGGGTGCCAGACGAGCCAGTCCGACGGCTTGTTAGGAATGGCCGCAGGATCCGTCAGGGACGCCACCTTGGCCCGCGACGGCAGCCATAGCGCCACCTGATCGATCGGCAACGCGCCAAAGAGGGCGTCTGGATCCTGGAGATCCGGCTCAAGCTCAAGATAAACGGCATTCCACCCCGCCGCGAGAGGCACCAGCTGCTCCTCGGCAACTGCCGCGAGAGACGCGACGGCAAGGCAACAGGAGATGATGAAGCAATTGAAAGAACAACGTGAACGCATGATTCCGAAGGGACCATGCCAGATTACCCGTATATGTTACGATAAATATTGAAATTACATTAATTTAATAGTTGAGAAGTGCGTCGCATCCGTGGGACGCCGGTAGTTAGGCGTACGGCTACAAGAAAGGGCGAGCCCGGAGTGGACTCGCCCTTTCGCGAATGAGTTGGTGCTCGTGTGAGAGCTGTGAAGCGGGCTTACATCATGCCGCCCATGCCGCCCATGCCGTGGTCGTGGCCGTGGTCAGCAGGTGCTTCTTTCTCTGGGATCTCGCTGATCAAGCACTCCGTGGTGAGGAGGAGACCGGAAATGGAGGCGGCGTTCTGAAGAGCGCTGCGCGTCACCTTGGTGGGATCGACCACGCCTGCGGCGATGAGGTCGGTGTATTCTCCCGTGGCGACGTTGTAGCCTTCGTTACCGCTGGCATTCTTGACCTGCTCGACGATGAGCGCGCCTTCGACACCGGCGTTGGCGGCCAGTTGACGGAGGGGGGCTTCGATCGCGCGGCGGACAATGTCCACACCCGTGGCGATGTCGCCTTCAGCGCTGACGCTGTCGAGAGACTTCTGGGCGCGGATGAGCGCGGTGCCACCACCAGGAACGATGCCTTCTTCCACCGCGGCGCGCGTGGCGTGAAGGGCGTCTTCGACGCGGGCTTTCTTCTCTTTCATCTCGGTTTCCGTTGCGGCACCGACGTTGATGACGGCGACACCACCAGCCAACTTGGCGAGACGCTCTTGGAGCTTCTCACGGTCGTAGTCGGACGTGGTTTCCTCGATCTGACGACGGATCTGCTGGACGCGGCCTGAGATATTGTCAGAGCTGCCGTCGCCCTCGACGATGGTCGTGTTCTCCTTGTCGATGGTGACGCGCTTGGCGCTACCGAGATCGGAAACGTCGACGTTCTCCAACTTGATGCCGAGGTCTTCCGTGATGACGCGGCCACCGGTGAGGATGGCGATGTCTTCGAGCATGGCCTTACGGCGGTCGCCAAAGCCAGGAGCTTTGACGGCGGCAACGTTCAGGGTGCCACGGATCTTGTTGACCACGAGAGTCGCGAGGGCTTCGCCTTCGACGTCCTCAGCAATGATGAGGAAGGGGCGACCGCTCTTGGCAACCTTCTCGAGGAGAGGGAGCATGTCCTTGAGGTTCGTGATCTTCTTCTCGTGGATGAGGATGTAGGCATTCTCTAGCACTGCCTCCATCGAGTCCGTATTGGTCACCATGTAAGGGGAGAGGTAGCCCTTGTCGAACTGCATCCCTTCGACCACTTCGAGGGTGGTTTCGATGCCTTTGGCTTCCTCAACGGTGATGGTGCCGTCCTTGCCGACCTTGTCCATGGCATCGGCGATGATGTTGCCGATGGTGGTGTCCCAGTTGGCAGAAACGGTGGCGACCTGAGCGATCTCTTTGGCATCCGTCACTTGATTAGAGATGTTGCCGAGTTCTGCGACGACCGCTTCTGCAGCGAGCATGATGCCACGCTGGAGATCGGTTGGGTTGGCACCGGCGGTCACGTTGCGGAGGCCTTCGCGGTAGATGGCTTCAGCGAGCACGGTTGCCGTCGTTGTGCCGTCACCGGCGACATCGGAAGTCTTGGAAGAGACTTCACGGATGAGCTGGGCACCCATGTTCTCATACTCGTCCTCGAGTTCGATCTCTTTGGCCACGGTCACACCGTCTTTGGTGATGGTGGGGCTGCCGAATTTCTTGTCGAGGATGACGTTGCGACCGGAGGGGCCGAGCGTGCACTTCACCGCGCGGGCGAGCTTCTCCACCCCGCGGAGCAGGGCCTGGCGTGCGCCTTCGTCAAAGGATAGTTTCTTTGCCATGATAGCTTAAAGAATAGTAGTTGGGTTAGTCTTGTGTGTGATTGAGTTAGGAAACGATGGCGAGGATATCGCTTTCGTTAATGATGAGGTGTTCTTCCCCATCGAGCTTGATGTCGGTGCCGCCATACTTGCTGATGAGGACGGTGTCATCGACCTTGACGGAGAACTCGACGATTTCGCCGTCGTCATTCTTGCCCGTGCCGAGAGCCACCACTTTCGCTTCTTGGGGCTTCTCTTTGGCAGTGTCAGGGATGATGATGCCTCCGGAAGCGACTTCTTCTGCTTCGATGCGCTTCACCAGCACTCGTTGCCCGAGAGGTTGGATGTTACTAGCCATAGGTTAATACGGATTAGGTTGGTTTGTGTTTTAGGTTTATTGTGGTGATTCTCCCGGCCAGGGTGTGATCGTGCTAGGCTGGGAAAGGGGGAAGGGCGGAGAGAGCTTCACCATGCTCTCCCCGCCACTGTTGGTTGATCGTTCGGTTACTTGTCGTCCACGACTTCGAAGTCGGCATCGACCACCTTGCCCTTGGCTTGCTTGGGCTCGGCACTCTCGTCGCCACCTTCCGCGGGTGGTGGCCCGTCAGGACCGCCTTGTTGGGCTGCGGCAGCCGCAGCCGCGGCAGCAGCGGCGGGATCCATGCCCTCACCGCCTTGCCCCTGATAGAGGTGTTCGGCGATGCCTTGAATGGCCGTTTGCAGGGCCTCCGTCTTGGCTTGGATCGCGTCAAGGTCGTCGCCTGTCATGACTTCTTTCAGAGCCGCGATGGCATCTTCCACCGGCTTCTTCTTGTCATCGGGAACCTTGTCGCCGTGTTCACTGAGTTGTTTCTCCGTCTGATAGACGAGGTTCTCTGCGAGGTTGCGTGCTTCGACAGCGTCTTTGGCCTTCTTGTCCGTCTCGGCGTGCTCTTCGGCGTCCCGTTTGGCGCGTTCGATCTCGTCTTCGGTCAGGCCGCTTGAGCCTGTGATAGAGATCTTCTGCTCCTTACCGGTACCTTTGTCCTGGGCCGAGACGTGGAGAATGCCGTTGGCATCAATGTCAAAGGTGACCTCGATCTGAGGCACGCCTCGTGGTGCTAACGGAATCCCATCAAGACGAAAGGTTCCCAGGCTCTTATTATCGCGCGCCATGGGGCGCTCGCCTTGCAAGACATTGATCTCCACAGACGGTTGATTGTCCGAATAGGTGGAGAAGGTCTGGGACGCCTTCTTTGGAATGGTCGTATTGCGCGGGATCATGGCCGTGGCCACGCCTCCGGCAGTCTCGATCGCGAGGGTCAAGGGAGTGACGTCTAGCAAGAGCACGTCTTTGACATCGCCCTGGAGGACGCCGCCTTGGATGGCCGCTCCAATGGCAACCACTTCGTCAGGATTGACGCCTTTGTGAGGATCTTTGCCGGCGAGTTCTTTCGCCGTCTCGACGACTTTGGGCATGCGGGTCATGCCGCCCACGAGAACGAGTTCATCGATCTCAGAGGCACTGAGCTTGGCTTCCTTCAGGCAGTCGCGCACTGGCGTGGCGGTGCGTTGGAAGAGGCTGTCACACATTTGCTCGAGCTTGGCTCGGCTGAGTGATTTCTGGATGTGCTTGGGCCCGGTGGCATCTGCCGTGATGAAGGGAAGGTTGATCTCGTAGCTTTGAGCCGAGGAGAGGGCGATCTTCGCTTTCTCGGCTTCTTCCTTGATCCGCTGGAGGGCGTCGGGTTGGCTGCTGAGATCAATGCCAGTGTCCTGGTTGAACTCAGCCACGACCCAATCGATGATTGCATTGTCCCAATCATCTCCGCCTAACTGCGTGTCACCATCTGTGGCGAGCACTTCGAAAACGCCATCGCCAATTTCCAAGACAGAGATGTCAAACGTGCCACCGCCCAGGTCATAGACGGCGATCTTCTGATCATTCTTCTTATCGAGGCCATAGGCGAGGGAGGCTGCCGTGGGCTCATTGATGATGCGCTTCACCTCAAGACCAGCAATTTCGCCAGCGGCCTTGGTCGCGTTCCGCTGAGAGTCATTGAAATACGCGGGAACGGTGATGACAGCTTCCGTGATGGTTTCTCCGAGCTTGGCCTCAGCGTCTGCTTTCAATTTGCCCAAGATCATCGAGGAGATTTCCTGAGGGCTGTAGACCTTCTCTTCGCCATTCACCTCGACCTTGATGTGGGCATCTCCGTTAGAGGCCTCCACAATTTCGTAGGGGACGCGCTTATCGTCTTCTGTGAGTTCCGAGAACTTGCGACCCATGAGACGCTTGGCAGAGAAGACCGTGTTCCTGGAGTTGGTGATGGCTTGACGCTTGGCGGCCTGACCGACGAGGCGCTCGCCGTTCTTGGCGAATGCCACGACGGATGGCGTGGTGCGGGCGCCCTCCGAGTTTTCTAAAACCGCGGGTTCACCACCCTCCATGACTGCCATGCAGGAGTTGGTGGTCCCGAGGTCGATTCCTAAAATTTTACCCATAGTGGTTTGCTCCTTTCGTAGTGGTTGAGTGTTTATTCGTCTGCAGATCCTCCAAGCAATGCCGGTGCCAGACGCAATATTTATTCATAAGTCATTTATAATGAATGCATTGGGAAATATGCGATCACTGCGAAATGAGAATCAACGGCGACAGATGGTGCCATTGTGACGCTGGGCCAATGTGGCATCGTGCCAAGACGGCGCTGGTCAGACGGGGCTAGATTGCCCAATCTAAGAGCGGCATGCGATTTCTCCTTCTTACCGTCGTGATCTGGAGCGCTCTCGAGAAGGGGACGGCCCAGGAGTCCAAACCGCTCAGTCCGAAAGATTCTCTGGCCTCGATGGCCGTGGATCCTGGTTTCCGAGTCGAGTTGATGGCGGCGGAGCCTTTGGTAATGGATCCCGTGGCGATCGATTGGGGCATGGATGGGAAATTGTGGGTCGTGGAAATGGCGGATTACCCCTATGGGATCGATGGAAAGGGAAAGGCTGGCGGGCGCGTGCGGTATCTCACTGATCGCGACGGCGACGGCGTTCTCGACACCTCCACGCTCTTTCTCGATGGGCTATCCTACCCCACGAGCGTGATGGCCTATGGAAAGGGCGTCTTCATCACGGCTTCGCCTGATTTGCTCTATGCGGAGGATACGGATGGGGATGGGCATGCCGATGTCCAGGAAGTGTGGTTCACCGGGTTCATGGAGGGCAATCAGCAGTTGCGACTGAATGGGCTCCGTTGGGGACTGGACAACTGGATCCACGCGGCGAGTGGGGGCCACCATGCAGGCTTCGGGGCTGACAACCACATTGAGAACCGCCGGACAGGTGAAGAGATCTTGTTAGGCAGTGGCGACCTGCGATTTGATCCCCTCACGGGGACGCTGGAACGCCTGGCCGGTCCCTCACAGTTTGGTCGGGTGCGGGATGACTGGGACCACTGGTACGGCGTGCAGAATAGTTATCCACTCTGGCATTATGTGCTCCAAGAAAGCGATCTCACTCGCAACCCGCACGTGCCAGTGCCCGATGTCCGCAAGCAACTGCGGGGCCACATGCCGGCGGTATATGGAAACAAACCCTCACAGAAACGCTTTCACGGATTCGATCATGTGGGGCGCTACACTTCCGCTTGTGGTCCTAGCATTTATCGTGACGAGTGGCTCTTTCCGAGAGACGAGAGCCTCACGCATGCGTTCACTTGCGAACCCTTCAGCAATCTTGTGCAGCATCATCTCCTCACACGTGAAGGGGTATCATTTGAAGGTGAACGCGCACCGACGGCGAGTGCGACTGATTTCATCGCCTCTGCCGATCGCTGGTGTCGCCCTGTGTGGACGCGCACGGGACCCGATGGCGCTTTGTGGGTCGTGGACATGTATCGCTACATGATCGAACACCCTGATTGGTTGCCAGAAGCAGGTAGGGAAGTGCTGAAACCGTTTTACCGTCATGGGGAGGAGCACGGCCGGATCTATCGTGTGGTGAAGGAAGCAGGGGAAGCAGCACGATCCATTCCGGATCTATCAACGGTCTCTGTGGCGCAACTGATAGACACCTTGGCGCATCCGAATGGTCTCATTCGCGATGCCGCTCAGCGTCGCCTGGTTGCCATGCCAGAGCCTCTTTCCGAAATAATGACGGCCTTGAACGATCTGGCGCGCACGCACAGCCGAGGTGAAGTGCGTTTGCAAGCGTGGGCAACCTTGTTAGGGATGCAATCACCGACAAAGCCTTCTGTGCGGCAAGCCCTGACCGATGCGGATGGGCGCGTGCGTGCCTGGGCGACACGCCGTGTGACCCCGGTGGAAGCGGTCTTGGCTCTGGGACGGGACACGGATGCGGAGGTGCGCCTGGCAGTGGCGTGTCGGTTAGGAGAAATGCAAACGGTTGCCGCGGCGGATGTCTTGTTGACCATGGCGCGGCGACCGGGCCTCGATGTCTACACGCAAGCAGCGCTGGTGAGTTCGTTAGGCGCCCATGGCGAACGCTTGGTCACTCGGGTGGATCCAAGTACCGATCCTGAATGGTTGCTCCGGGCACTTCTGAGCATGGCGGCGGGAGATGCCTTTGAGAAGCGCGAAGATACCGTGGAGGCGGTCTTTCAGAAGGATGACCCGACAGTGCAATCCTTCCGATTGTTGGCACATTGGCTAGAGCATGATCAGGAAACGCGTACGCCGGTGATGCATGCGCTGCTGGAAAAGGCCCGTCAAACGGCGAATGATGGACAGACGATGCCGGATGCGTGGTGGGTGGCGGCGCTGGGATTATTCGGGCACGTTCGTGAGGCGTGGGAAGAAGAGCGTTCCACTCTCTTGGAGGGGCTCTCGCCTCAGCGTGCCGATGCTGTTCAGGATGCGGCCTTTGCCGGGTTGATCAGGTCCCGGCGGGCAGAGATACCTCAGCTGCTGAGTGTGCGGTGGCTTGAGCTGCCTCCGCGTCTTCGGGGGCAGGCAATCGATGCGATGTTAGGCCACTCTGAATGGCGAGTGGCTTTGTTAGATCAATTAAGGAAAGGGGTGCTGCAGCCGGGGGAATTTCGGCCCGCCCAGCGGGAGCGCTTTCTCAAGCGCCTGCCCGAGTCAGCGGACGTCTTTGCTCAGGCCACTCCGAGGGAGGCGGCCCTGAAAGCGCGCCGTGAGGCGTTGACCCTTGCCGGGGATGCGCGCGCCGGGCGAGTGCTCTTTGGGCAACATTGTGGATGGTGTCATCGTTATGGTGATGAGGGGAAGGCGGTGGGGCCCGATTTGCGAGCGTTGACGAATCGCAGTGTCGAAGCGATCTACGCCGCCATTCTCGATCCCAACCGTGCGGTTGATCCCAGCTACCATGCCTACACGGCGGAGGTGAAATCTGGAGAAGCGGTCTATGGCATCTTGGCTAAGGAAACCGCAACGACTCTTACGTTTGTGCAACTGGACGGCAATGAACGAGCGCTCTTGCGAAGTCAATTGACTCGGCTTGAAAGCACGCAGCGCTCCTTGATGCCGGAGGGGCTGGAAGCGGGCTTGAGCGATCAAGAATTGGCGGATGTGATCGCCTTCACTCAGACATTGAAGTAACCTATATCCTGACACACATGCCGAAGATACTCATGCCTATTGGTGACGCCACGGAGGCGCTCGATACTTTCTATGCCTATTATCGACTGCCTGAGGATGGGTATGAAGTCGTGGTGGCGGGCCCAGAAGCGCGTCTCTACCACACCGTACTCCACGAGATTCCGCCTAATCCTGATGTGCCCTGGGACATCACGCAGGAACGGCCCGGCTACCATTTGCACGCATCGATCGCCTTTGCAGATCTGGATCCTAACGATTATGCGGGAGCTTTCATTTCCGGCGGGCGTGCTCCCGAATACATTCGCTATGATGTGGATCTCTGTGCGACTGTCAGGGCGATTGCGGAAGCAGGGAAGCCGATAGCCTGTCTTTGTCATGGCATTGAAATCCTCACCGCGGCTGACTGCATCCAGGGCAAACGCGTCACCACCGTGCCCAAGTGTGCCAAGGATGCCGAGCAGGGTGGGGCGACTTATGTCGATGAGGATGTGGTGGAGGATGGCCTTCTCGTCACCGGTCGCGGCTATGGTCAGAATACGGAAGTAGTCAGAGCCTTCCTCGATCGGCTCCAAGCCGAGCGATGACCGCCGCTATTTGGATCGATCATTGCTAGTCGCGGATTGGCTTCCCTTCGTTGTCGAAACTGTCAGTGATATCTTCTGTGAGGATGCCTTTGACGTCGCCCGCGTCGTCAAATTGCCAGACGCGAATGGATGCGAAATGGACGGGGACGGATTCCCAGTCAGCTGGACCTGCCCAGTCAGGGAGCCAAACCCCAAGATTGAGTTGGCCGGTCATGGCGGGGACAAGTTTCGTGTTCTCGCCGATGTATTTGCCGTCGATCCAGTGTTTGGCAGATAGACCGGTATACACGGCGTAGTGGTCTTTTTCCAATCGCTTCAACGGGGCGCCCCAGTAGCTTTCGTAGGGAATGGCCTGGTCTTGGACCCAGTAGAATCCTTCGGATGCAGCAACCTGGTCATCGGTGATGTCGGCGATGGGGACAAGTCCAGTGCGCCACTCAGTGACGTAGCGATGATACTGTCCATCGGCGGCATCACCAACGTCGAACGTCGTCGAATCGTGCTGCTTGTTGAGGAAGGTGTTATACATGGGCTGACGGTACTCGCCAGCCTTTCCGTACTCGGGGAAGTCGATCTCTGACCAGTAAAAGGCTTGTCCGGGTCCCCACTGTTGGAGGTAGGGATGGTAGAGTGGATGGGCAGAATGGAAGGCATCGGGTGCGTCAGTGATGACCTTCACCATGCGGTAGCCGTATGTCCAGATGGCGGGCACCATCCCCGCTGGTCTGGGGTGGTCACGAGATCCGATCTTCATGACTACCTCGAATCGGCCAGAAGCGAAGTGTTGCTTGGAGACGAGGACGCCGCCGACGCGGGCCGTCTTCCCCCAAAGACCGGAGATTGGGCCCTCATAGCGGTCGCCGTGGGCGAGGCAGCGCAGTACCTTGCGCCTCATGCCATCGACCTCGTCATCGACGATGGCGAGGTTCTCGGGGACGACGCCGGCGTTGCCGTTGCCCCACTGTTTCCGCAGCGCATACCAGCGGTGGGGATCGATCCGACCGGAGGACCAGTCCTCATCGAGGGCGAGCGTGGCTTTCTCAGGAAGATCAGGAATGGGCTCGGCGATAGCGTTTGCAATCCCAAACCCAACGATGGCGATGAGGAATCTGTTCATGTGGTCGACGGGTGAACGCTAGAGTGGGAGGCGCGATGCCTGCAAGCGGTCTTAGCTTGCCAATCATGAACGGTAGCGCCTCATTGGAGTCCATTTTAGAACATGAAAGAGGTCTCCGAGGCATGGGCGCTGGTTTCTGCTAGCGCCGTGGAGGAACGTCCGCATAGTGCTGAGCGTGTCCCAAGTCGTGTTCAACGAGATCAGTGCGGCTGAGATGTCGGCCCTTCCCACGCTCACCCAGTTAGACCTCCTGGATGAGTTTCAGGTCGACCCCACCGATTTGGAGGCGATTGAGAAATCGGACTCTTATGGGATCATCGAGCGCGATGGGAAACGGCTTTATCGTTACCGTGCCAAGGACATGCGGCTCTATTTCCAGGTGAGCGATGGAGACGTGGTCGTCCACCGTGTGCTCCATAAAAACACCTTGCAAGACTTTCTCTATCGCAGCAAGCTGCCGCTCGCAGAGGACGAGGCGGTGAGCCGTTCCAAAGTCTTCTGGGAATTGATCGAGGAAGGCGAGAACGCACGGCGCGTTTGACCCTTGCGCCCCCATAGACCGAGACAACCCCATCCAAACCTTTCCCCAGACCTAACCTCAGACTAAGCAACGCGTGGACTTCGAAGAGATTCGCCAGATAGTGGAACTGATGGACGAGCACCAGTTATCGCTCTTCCATCTTGAACGGGAGGGAATCAACCTGAAGCTGAAGAAAGGGATGGATGCCGATGAGATGGCGGCCCTGATTCAAGCGCAGCAGCAGTCATTCGCATCTGCCGTGCCGGCGCCCACTCAGGCACCTCCTGCTCCGGCAGCTGCCGGGAGCGTTCCCGAGCCTGCCGATGGGCTTGCGGCCACCAACGAGCGCGAGATTGCCAGTCCGATGGTTGGCACGTTCTACAGGTCGCCGTCCCCGGACGCCAGTGCCTTCGTCAGCGTGGGCGATGAGGTGAATGAGGAGTCGGTCGTTTGCATCGTGGAGGCCATGAAGGTGATGAATGAGATCAAGGCTGAGCTCAAGGGGAAGGTCACCAAGGTCCTTGTGGAGGACGGCACGCCGGTTCAGTATGGCCAGCCGCTCTTCCTCGTCAGTGACGCCTAACACGTTCCTGCAATGTTTCACAAGGTTCTCGTCGCCAATCGTGGCGAAATCGCCCTGCGCGTCATTCGTGCCTGTAAAGAGCTGGATATCAAGACAGTGGCCGTCTACTCGGAGGCTGATGTCGATTCCATGCACGTGCAATTGGCGGACGAAGCCATCTGCATCGGTCCTGGCCCAAGCTCACAAAGTTATCTCCTAGCAGATCGCATCATCAGTGCGGCAGAGATCGCGAATGTGGATGCGATCCATCCTGGCTACGGTTTCCTTTCCGAGAATCCGCAGTTTGCGGACATATGTGAGAGTTGTAAGATCAAATTCATCGGTCCGTCCGCGCGCGTGATCGAGATGATGGGGGATAAGAACACGGCGCGCGACACGGCGCGCAGTCTTGGAGTGCCGGTGACCCCGGGCAGCGCAGGAGTCATCAAGGATGAGAAAGATGCGCTGAAGGTAGCAGCTGAAATTGGGTATCCGGTGATGATCAAGGCTTCCGCGGGTGGCGGCGGTCGTGGGATGCGTCCGGTCATGAATGAGGCGTCCTTAGTGGGCGCCTACCAGGCGGCGTCCACCGAGGCTCTCAAGGCCTTTGGCAATGGCGATGTCTACATGGAGAAACTCATCACCAATCCCCATCATATCGAATTTCAGATCGTCGCGGATTCCCATGGGAATGTGGTGCATTTGGGAGAGCGTGATTGCTCGCTGCAGCGTCGCCACCAGAAGATCATTGAGGAATGCCCATCTCCCAAGCTGAGCGATGAGTTGCGTCAGCGGATGGGGGATGCCTCTGTCAAACTAACCAAAGAGATCGGCTACGAGAATTGTGGCACGATCGAGTATTTGTTAGATGGCGATGGCAACTTCTACTTCATGGAGATGAACACGCGGATTCAGGTCGAGCATCCCATCACCGAAGAAGTCTACGGGTGTGATTTGATCAAGGAACAGATTCGGATCGCGGCTGGCGAGGAACTCTCCGATCACGTGAAGCATACCATTTCGCGTCATCACGCGATCGAATGCCGGATCAACGCGGAAGACCCTTACAATAACTTCATGCCCAGCCCCGGGAAGATCCAGCTCTTCTACGCGCCTGGTGGGCGCGGGGTGCGGGTGGATACCCACGTGTATTCGGGCTACGAGGTTCCGCCGCACTACGATTCGATGATTGCCAAACTCATCGTGACAGGCGCGACGCGGGACATTGCCATTTCCCGGATGCGCCGGGCGCTCAACGAATTCCTCATCCATGGGATCAAGACCACCATCCCATTCCAGGATTCCATTCTGAAGGACTTCGATTTCAAGAGCGGCAACTACAACATTGAATGGGTCGAGCAGTTCTTGGCTCGGCAGACAGGCTAGCCTCGCTAGCGGCCCTCACGTCGTGGCAAATCTCTATCACTGTCACCTCTACGGGATCCTTGATCTCGGCTACGTTGCGCGTGGCGATGTGGTAGACATGGCTGAGAAGTTGGTCCGTGGCGGTGTCGATATCCTCCAGCTGCGTGCCAAATCGTCGTCACAAGATGAAATTGCCGCCATGGCGTTGCAGGTCCTTCCCATCACTCGTGAGGGAGGTGTCCCACTAATCATCAACGATTATCCTCACATTGCGGCGGAAACAGGAGCTGACGGGGTACACGTGGGGCAGGACGATGACGCCGTCGCCATGGCCCGCGCCATCGTGGGTGATGAAGCCATCGTCGGCAAGTCGACCCATAGCCTCGACCAGGCCTGCGCAGCCGCCGAGGAGCCCGTGGACTACATCGGTTTCGGACCCCTCTTTGCCACACCCACCAAGCCCGACTACCGGCCGATCGGGTTGCAGGATATCGCCACCGTGCACGAGCAGGTGACGCTTCCTATCTTCTGCATTGGCGGAATCAAACAGGACAATCTCGATACGATCAAAGCACACGGTGGCCTCCGTGTGGTCATCGTTTCTGGCATCCTCGAAAGCCCCAATCCCGAAGGCTACATTGCCGCCTGTCGAGCGACTCTAACCTCTTAGCCCTACGCCCTCTCACATGTCTGTACTCGTTGCTGGAACCATCGCGATCGATGATATCAAAACGCCCACCACGGAACATAAGAACCTGTTAGGGGGCTCGGCTTGCTATGCCGCCATCAGCGCCAGCTTCTTCGCCCCGACGCTTCTCCAAGGGATCGTCGGCCAGGATTTCCCAGAGGAACACGTTGAGACATTGAAGAAACACGGGATTGATCTCGGTGGTGTCGAGTTTTCCGATGGAAAGACTTTCTATTGGTCTGGCGAATACTTTGACGATCTCAACACGCGACAAACGCTCGATGTCCAGCTCAACGTCATCGAAGACTATCATCCCAAGCTGGACCCCACTGTGGCTGCCAGCAAGATCGCACTCTTGGCAAACATGAGCCCCGTCACGCAGATGGAGGTTTTGGAGCAATGCCAGGCCAAGTTCGTGGTGGCGGATACCATGGATCTCTGGATCGATGCCACGTTGGAGCCTCTCAAAGCCCTCCTGCAGAAGATCGATCTTCTCGTGATCAATGATAGTGAAGCCAAGCAATTGGCCAACACGAACAATCTGATCACCGCTGGTCATCGCCTCCGCGACTTCGGGCCCACGTATGTGGTTGTGAAGAAAGGGGAACACGGTGCCTTGCTCTTTGGTGAGGAACGCTTCTTCTCCTGCGGAGCCTTCCCTCTTCATGAGGTGCTGGACCCCACAGGGGCAGGGGATACCTTCGCCGGTGCACTCAGTGGTCACCTCGCACGTGACGAAGGGGAAGTCACGTTTGAAGCGCTTTGTCAGGGCGTCGTCCATGGCACGGTGATGGCAAGCTTCGTCTGCGAGGCTTTCTCTACGAAACGCCTTCACGAGATCTCCCAGGAAGATATCCAAGAACGTTACGACGAGTTCATCCGCTATACACACATCCGGTAGGGTGATTGTGTGGCTCTGTGAGGAGAGCGATTTCACCTCTTCTTCACCAGACCTTCATCCTCGTTTCACATGATGGTGTGAACGGTTGGGATGCTTCCGTTTCTTGCCTTCTGGTCGCTGCTATCCTTTGCCGGGGCGTTCGCGCTCGGTGCGCTGCTTTATTTCCTGCTTCCCATGCGTGGTCTCCGTTGGGTCTTGCCGGGACTGGCAGCGCTGGTTGGATTGGTGATCATCATTCTGGGAATGATCTTCGTCCAGTTCCGTTTCTGGCAGGTGCTTGCTGGAGGGGTGTTAGTGGCATGGGTCCTCTGGATCTATCGTTGTCGGAATCAGCCGCCGAGGACGCCTGACCATGCTGAGATTTGGATGATGGCAGTGTTGCAAGCCACCGTGATGCTAACATTAGCCATGGCCACGTATCTTGAGGCGGTTGATGCCATCGACCATTTCAAGTGATAGGATCGTTGAGATCCGTGCGATCTCAACGGGGTGTCGCCTCATTCACGTGTGAATCGCTTGGCATGCGGCGTGAATGGCGGTGTCGAGGGCGGACAGGAGCTCGGCGTCGCTGGGAGCCGACGGAAGGGCTTGTGGGGTGGTCTTGGCTGCGGTTTCGAGGGTTCCCATGGCCTTGGCAAAGGCGGCGAATCCAAAGGTGCCGGAAGATCCTTTGAGCTGGTGCGCGAGTTGATGCACGCGACCACCGTCCCCTTGCGATCGGGCTTCTAGCAGTTGTGCGAGTTGTTCGCGCGCGAGCTGTTGGAAATCGTCGAAGATTTCCATCGATTCCGGGTCGGAGGGGTCCACGATGGATTCGAGCTGGTCGCGGTCGATGCCGTCAGAGGGTTCCGTGGCGGCCACTCCCGGTGAAGCAAGCGCGAGCGCTTCTTGCAGCGCCTTGATGCGGAGGGGCTTGGGAAGGTAGTCGGCCATCCCGGCATCGAGGCAAGCTTCCCGGTCCCCAATCACCGTGTTGGCCGTGAGCCCGATGATCCGTGGGGGGTGATCACCCGCCTCTTTGAGAATTTGTCGGGTCGCTTCCAAACCATCCATCACCGGCATTTGCACATCCATAAGAATCGCTGCAAAGTGTTCCTTGCGAACGGCATGCACAGCTTCGAGCCCGTTCTCTACCGTGGCCACTTCGTGCCCGAGAGACTGGGTGGCCTTGGCTGCCACTCGGCGATTGGTTTCATTGTCTTCAACGATCAGGACCTTCATTTCAGGGGGATAGTTATTTCATCTTGATTGTATTTCTAGTAATTCCATATTATTTGAATGAAAGGAGTAATCTTCACGGAATTCTTCGAACTCGTCGAGCAGACCTGGGGCTTGGACATGGTCGATGACCTCATTGAGAGTTGTGACCTTGCTTCCGGAGGCGCCTACACGGCAGTGGGAACCTACGATCACGGCGAGATCGTGTCTTTGGTTCAGGAACTGAGTCGTCGAGCCGAAATGACGATCCCTGATCTGTTGCGTACGTTCGGCGAGTATCTCTTCTCGCGCTTCGTCGTCCTGTATCCTCAGTTCTTCGAGGGCATTCCCTCAGCGCTCGACTTTCTTGAGCAGGTGGAGGACTACATCCATGTGGAAGTGCGGAAGCTCTACCCGGATGCGACCCTGCCTCGGTTTGAGATCACACGGCCAAAGGAAGAACAGTTGGTGATGCGCTACCTGTCCGAGCGTCACTTGCAAGACGTGGCCCATGGGTTGATCCTCGGCTGTTGCAAGCACTTTGGAGATCCGTGTGATGTGAGGATGGAAGCCCCGGATGCCGATGCTGCAGTGCGGTTTGTCATTGAGCGCCAACCATGTCTGGAGACAGCGTAGAGCGGTGGCAGCGTCGCTACGAGCGGCAGAAAGCTGCCCGACTGGAAGCGGAATCTCTGCTAGAGCAGAAGAGCGCTGAACTTTATCGTTCTAACAAAGAGCTGAGAAAGCTCACGCAGGACTTGGAAACGCGCGTGCAGGAGCGCGCGCAGCAGTTGGCAGAAGAGGAATCCAAGTTTCGAACCCTCTTCGAGGAGTCGCTCGACGGGATCGTCATTCACGATTTGCAAGGGAAGGTGAGCGATCTGAATGATCGCATGTGCCGGATGTTAGGGATAGGGCGCGAGAAGGCTCTGCGGTGTCATGTGCGGGATTTCCATCCGGCTTCTACCATGGATGTGACGGAACGAGCGCTCCGCCGCGTGATGGAAGATGGTCATGCGGTCTTCGAAACGGAAATGCAACGTGCGGATGGCTCCATCTTTCCCGTGGAGATTGCCGCTGCCGTGGTGAAGGCCAAACGTGGTCATCAGTTTGTCCAAGGGGTGGTGCGTGATGCCACCAAGCGTCGCGAGTTTGAGGAAAGCATTCGCAAGAGTGAAGAAGCGATGCGCGAGGCGAAAGAGGCTGCGGAACGGGCGAATCAGGCCAAGTCGCTCTTCTTGGCGAACATGAGTCATGAGATTCGGACGCCGATGAACGGCATCATCGGCGTGGCAGAGCTGTTAGCCACCTCGAACCTGACTCCCGAACAAGCTGACTTGAATGATACCATTCTCATGAGTGGTGAAGCTTTGTTAGAAATCATCAATGACATCCTCGACCTTTCGAAGATTGAATCTGGCAAGATGGATCTTGTGGCGGAGCCGTTCTCCTTGCATGATTGTGTGGAACGCTCGATCAGCACCGTGCTCGCAGGAGCCTCGAAGAAACAGATTGAGCTGGCCTGCCTGATCAAACCCGATGTTCCCAGCCGCGTGGTAGGGGATCCCACGCGATTGCGCCAGATCTTAAGTAACTTGCTAGGAAATGCGGTCAAATTCACCCTGGAGGGAGAAGTCTATTTGCGGGTATCCGTCGAGGAGGGGGTTCTCCAATTTGATGTGAAAGACACGGGCATTGGCATTGCCAAGGCGGATCTGGGGCGGCTCTTTAGCAACTTCACACAGCTGGATGCGTCCACCACTCGAAACTTTGGTGGTACAGGGTTAGGACTAGCGATTTGTCGGAAACTTGCTCGCTTGATGGGGGGAGATATATCCGTGACGAGTGAGGCCGGAGAGGGATCCACCTTTTCCGTGACCATTCCGCTCCAAGCGGCCGAGGATGGGATGGATGAGAAGTTGTCGACGGCTTCCATCAGCTTCCACGGACTCCGCGCGGTCATCGTAGATGACAATGCGACTAATCGCAAAGTGATGGCGTTTCAGTGCCGTCATCTTGGCATGGAGGTCGAGGCTTTTGCCTCGGGACAGGATGCACTTGCTTGGCTCGAAGCCGAGCCAAAGGTCGATGTGGCGATCCTCGATATGCAAATGCCAGACATGGACGGGCTGATGCTGGCCCGCAAGATCCATGCCTTGCCAGCCTATGCGACCATTCCGCTCGTCTTGGCAACGTCATTGGGGAATGTCCCTGAGAGTGAATCCTCTCGCGAAGATTGGCCGTTCGCATCCAAGATCTTCAAACCAATCCTGATGCATCATTTAGAGGCTGCTATTTCATCAGCCCGCTGCCAAACGGGACGCGTCTTCGAATCCTCGGAAGATGAGAATCATAAAGTCGCGGGAACGCTCAAGATTCTCATCGCCGAGGACAATCCCATCAATCTACGGGTGGCTCGGAACATTATTCGTAAGCTCGGGCATGAAAGTGACTACGCTCATAATGGGATCGAAGTGTTAGAGAAACTGAAAGATCCCGAGAATCATTACGATGTCATTCTCATGGATGTGCAAATGCCAGAAATGGATGGCGTGGAGACGACCGCGCGGATCCTTGAGCAGTGGCCAGATCCAGAGAAGCGGCCTCGGATCATTGCCTTGACGGCAGATGCGTTGAAGGGAGATCGGGAACGATTTCTCGCCGCAGGGATGGATGGCTACCTGAGCAAACCCTTGCGAATCGCCGAGATCCAGAATGCCTTGAATGCCTGACCCATCTTGCTGCGCGATGAGTCAGGCACTCGTTTCGCCCTAGGGGCGGTGGGGAGGATTGGGAGGGGGAATTCTCTGGGAGCTAGTAACAGCAGTCGTCGCCATCGCGGGCGACATGGCCATCGGATCCTTCGTAGCCGATGGTGGGGTCAGGACTAGCCAAGTAGTAAGCGGAAGGGGATAGATTGAGAGGCTGCAGCGCAGGCTGGATCTGAACACTGAGATCATCGAAGCTCGAATCGCTTTCTTTCCCTTCTTCAACGCCGTCGTTGTAGCGGGTGTGATCCTCGACCATGAAGACAGTCTGAGATTTGTCCGTGAAGGTGAAGAACTGATCGAGGCCCCCAGGATTAGCGCTATTGATCGTGAAGAGCGGTTGCCGTTTCGTCCGGTTGTCATTCCCTTTGGGCGTGTATCGCCAGGGATTTCGGAGAAAGACATCCACGCGATTGTTAGGCACGATGAGAAAGCCCACACGCTTGCCGTCGAGTCCGTAGCTCGATGGAGTGAAATGGACAACATTGCCAGGATTGTAGGCGCGATCGTCAAGGATGGAGATCGCGTTGGCTGCAGCCGTCCGCCGGAAGGCGAGGGAGCTCGGCGAGAGTTGGCTCACCACATCATAGTCGAAGACGCAGAGGTCAAACTTCATGGAACTGCGGTCATCGAGAAAGCGGAACGCGTAGGGTTGATCGCCTTCAGGGAACTGATAGATTTCTGTCAGGGTTTCGAACGACGCATCGCCCAATTCCATCTTCTTCAGGCGGTGAGCCACGCCGCGGCTGCCGCGGTCGGAATAGATGCCCGCTTTTCCGGGAATCACGTCGTCGAACTGGGAGTCTCCCAGACCTCGAGGGATGATCGTGATCTGAAAGATGACATCGTTGAAATCTTGGTCACCTTGATAGGCGCGGTCTTCGAACCCGAGAACTAGGGGGCGCTCACCCTCGGCATCGTGGAAGAGGCGAGCCGCGATCTGTTCTAGTCCCTGGGGATTGTAGGCGGCATCTTGAAAGAGATAGGAATCACCGCCACGCGCGCCATCCACCTGAAGATAGAATCGCAGCTCCGTTCCTGCAGGCAGCACGCCCAGGCTGGCCTTGGATCCGACGGATAAGGGAGCGGCGGGCCCGGTGGCGAAGTCCGTCCAGATGACACGGAGGGTGTTAGGATCGCGTCCATCATACCAGCCCAACGTGTTCCTGGCATCGCCGCCGTCGTAGATCGCAGTGACGATGACTTCACTGTCCGTTGCCAAAGCAAATGTTTCGGGATCGAATCCGCGTTTGTAGTCTTCTAACAATGTTCCTTCATTGCGGCAGTAGAGTTCCTCCTGCACGAGTGACCACACGTGGCGCGCGCTCCGATAGTCTGCATCTGAAACGCCGTAGGTTTCGATCGTATCAATCGCGTTCTCGTTTACCGAGATAAAGAGATCTTCGAACGTGGCGAATTCCCCATCCGTGGCCGTGCAACGCAACGTGTAGTCACCGGGATTGGAGAACTTCACTTTGGTTTCCATTTCATGGGGAGAATAGATCTTGGAGAGCCCGGGGCCGGCTTCCTGCGTCCACTGGACCTGAAGCCCACCTCCTGTTCGCGGTAGGCCGTCATCAGTGATCGCTGGCTTGAGGGTGACTTCGCGGTAGTTGAGATTGCTGATGAGGTCGTCTCCAATCGCGATCGCGGGTGCTTCGTTGATCACTGCACGCGCGTCATGAACCGTGGGCTCTGGAGTGAGCACCATGGAGAGCGTCATGCGGAAGTTGGAGCCTGTCGTGTGGCGTTCGGCGAAGAACATGTCAAAGGGATAGGTTTCGCCTTCTGTCAGACCAAGGTCGTCAAGGGCAACTGAGCCGGAGATGGGACCGTGAACCCCGCCTAGATCGACGACCAGTTTCCCATCGATATAGACCCACACATCATCATCACCGGTGAAGTGAAAGACCTGGCCAGGCACATACGTGAACTCGTTGTGAATCTCCACGGTGAAGTGGAAATTCTGATCCCAGTAAGGCTCTAGTGTTGCCTGGGGATCGACGCTTCCCTTGGCCAAAGGAAAGAAGGCGTTGCTCGTGAAACTGTAAGTGTCGTCGGCGTTCTTGGTGAGCGTGAGCTTAGACCCAGCAGCGATGCCACCCAGGAGCGCTTCAGCTGGGACGGTCTTACTGAACCCTTCCGTATCGGTCCACCACTGATTGAAATCGCTCTCGTTGGTGAGATTGTGATAGCGATCTGCGGGAGCGGTGGGGCTCCAAAGGGGTTTGCCATCGGCCCCTAACGTTTGGCGAACGATTCCTTTCACATGACCAAAGCCACGGATCTGGAAGTTAGGGTGGGAGTCGTGGATGTCGCGGACGATGATCGGGATAGCGATCGAGTCCGGAAGATCGGAGGCTTGTGCGAGTGGGGTGAGCAGCGTGAGCATCGCGAAAGCCATGCCTGATAGGTCGTGTCGTCGTTGGGTTGTCATCAATAGATTGGTTTGCTTGTTGGTGTGGTTCCCGATCGTGTCCCGGGAGGACTCTTTCCTTGGCAGGCGTCGTGCCAATGGGCTTCGTTGCGTCACAAACCATTCATCGTGAATATGTTGTGAAATATGCGCTCCGCCTGCAGATGCATCCGAAGCCGGTAAAGATTTCAGGATTCACCCACTGACAGGGTAGCAATTGCTGTATCGGAACCGTTTACAGGTGAGGCCATCGAATCCGGTAATCTTTACAGGATAGGCCGCGGCGCCTGTCTGGAGTCTTCTGCGACTGCCCCGTCGCGTAATCTGCTGACTCCAAGGGGGTTAGGCATCTCGAAATGGCCGCTTAAGGCTCGTGGCACGACCGTTGCATAGGAGTGAGGGACAACACACACCACCATGAAATCATCCACCAGCATCATCGCTTCCACGACCCCACGTCACACGCTCTCCTTCATCGTTCCCCTCATGAATGAGCAAGAGACGCTTGAAGAACTCTATGACCGAATCGCCGAGCAAGCCCGCACGCACAGCACGTCGTGGGAGATCATCTTCATTGATGACGGGAGTACGGACGGCAGTTGGGACGTCATTCAATCCCTCCGCGAACGTTATCCCCACACCGTCAAAGCCATTCGTTTCCGCCGAAACATTGGAAAAGCTGGCGCGCTTGCCTGCGGCTACGAAGAAGCCATGGGAGACATCGTCTTCACTCTGGACGCGGATCTTCAGGATGATCCTTCCGAAATTCCTAACTTTCTCGCTAAACTTGATGAGGGCTATGACATCGTCAGTGGTTGGAAGCGCAAGCGCCATGATCCGTGGCACAAGGTGCTGCCTAGCCGCGTCTTCAATAAGATGCTGAGCAAGCTGAACGGTGTTCCCCTTCATGATCACAACTGTGGGTTCAAATGCTATCGCCGAGAAGTGGTCAAGTCCTTGCCCATGTATGGAGAGATGCATCGGATGGTGCCTTCGTTAGCGCGGATGAAAGGATTCCGGACGGGAGAGATCCCTGTGCAGCACCACGCGCGCCAGCATGGTGTGAGCAAATATGGGGTGAAACGATTTCTCCGGGGATTCATGGACATGTGGACCGTCTACTTTCTCAACCATTTCAAAGAGCGTCCCTTGCACCTGATGGGCGGCGCGGCAGTGCTCATGGTGACCTTGGCCATGACTGCCTGGGTGCTCGCGGCGTTCGGTATTACCTTGGGAGGCGTACTCGTTCCGGCCGCCCCCATCTTGTTTGCTGCCGCAATCTTGCTGGTGATGTTAGGGTTTATCGCGGAGCTCACTGTGCATCGCGAGTTCTCTTACAATCATCCATTGCCAGTCGCCGAGCGCTTCGTTGAGGGCTTGGTGACTGAAACCGAGGCTAACCAGGTGGTCTCCCTTTCCGCTGTGCCCAAAGTGTTGCTCGTGGATGATGACCCTTCAATCAGACGTCTTCTCAAGCACCAGTTCACCCAGCATGGGTGGGAAGTGATGGAGGCGCATGACCTCGAATCGGCTCGCCAACGCATCGCCGATGGAGCGGACCTCGCCTTGCTCGATGTCTACATGCCTGGTGGAACCGGCCTCGAACTGCTTGAGGAGTTCGCCTCCCGTGCTCCCGCAACGAAAGTGATCATGCTTACGAGCGAGCAGGGGGTGCGTTCCGGGGTGGAAGCCATGAAATTGGGGGCCACGGATTATTTGACTAAGCCGGTCAATCCCCGCGAAGTCCTGAGCCATGCGCAGGCCGCCGTGAGTGTGGCAGCCTAACGGAATAGCGGTAATCACAGAGACACCTATGAAATCAGATCCCTCCCTGAAAGTAGGCATTGTTGGTTCTACTTACCCTCGAGAAGACACCGATACCGCGGTGCCTTGGCTGCGCGAGATTGTTGGCCGCACGGCAGATTCTGGGCATGATGTTAGAGTCATTGCTCCGAGTTTCAAGGCCTGGCCTCCCACGTCATCGATGGCATTCCCGTTCATCGCTTTCGCTACGGACCGGCGTTCTGGGAAACGTTGACACACGATTCTGGAGCGCCTAACAAAGTGCGATCACCACTCTTCAAGCTCCTCGCGATTCCCTATATTCTCGCAGGCATCGTTGCGGTGCTGTGGCTGACGTGGCGGCATCGCTTGGACGTGCTGCACATTCATTGGCCCTTTCCTCATGGTCTGATGGCGCTCCTTCCGGCGCTATGCTTCGGGACACGCGTGGTGTCCACCTGCCATGGGGCTGAGCTGGCCATGGGCAGAAATAGCGTCTTGGTGAGAGCCATTCTTGCATGCTGCCTGAAGTGGTCCGATGTCACCTGCACGAATAGCAGCCACACGGCGGATGAGGTGCGCAAGATTGTTCCGAAGATAGATCCCATTGTCGTGCCCTATGGAGCCACGGTTTCGGCTGGCAAGACCCTCGGTGCGCCGTTGCGCGATGATGCTGCCGTTCCCACGCTCCTCTTTTGTGGACGTCTCATCCAGCGCAAGGGCATCGATTACCTCTTGAAAGCCCTACCCATGGTCTTGGCCAAACGTCCCGTGCGATTGGTGATTACCGGGGAAGGGGATCGCAAGGCAGAATGGATGCAAATGGCCACGGATCTCGGGATTGAAGACCAGGTTGCCTTCCTGGGTTTTGTCAGTAGTGAGCGATTGAATGAACTCTATCAGACATGCGATCTCTACGTGCATCCCGCTATCTTCGATGACAACGGAGACACGGAAGGCCTGGGGGTCGTCTTGGTCGAAGCGTTGGCTCATCGCAAGCCCGTCATTGCCTCTCGTGTGGGAGGCATTGTCGATGTGATCAAGGATGGCATCACGGGCACTTTGGTGCCTGAGAAAGATTCGCGGGCTTTAGCGGAAGCTATTGATGATTTGTTAGGTGACCCCGACAGAGCACGGCAGTTGGGCGAAGCTGGGTTTGCCTATGCGCAAAGCCACTTCGATTGGAATCGGATCACCGATCTTCAGTTAGGCGTTTACCAGGAAAGGGCAGCGGCATGAGTGTTGGAAAGTGGATCTTGCGAACGGCCTACCTCATGGTCGCGGTGGCCATGGCGGCCGTGCTGATCAAGCAGCGCGACACTATCGGCGAGGTCTTACGCTTGGTGGACCCCCTCATGGTACTAGCAGCGAGCGGAGTCTTGGTGTGCTATCGTGTGATCAATGCTAGCATTTGGGGGCTCGTGCTCAACGGACTGGGAGCTTCTGTTTCCTTCCTAGCGGCGACCCGGGTTTGGCTCATGACAGAAGCCTTGCGCTGGTTGCCGGGTGGTATCTGGGGTTTCTGCAGCCGGGTGGGAGCGGCCAAGCGTCTGGGGCTCAGCAAACGTCTTGCCGGGGTGAGCCTGAGTGTGGAGCTGGCCATCACGATCATGGCCTGGGGACTGGCGATGGTGCTAGGAATCGGGTGCGCTGGTATCCTGCCAGCATTCCTCGATCCGTTTCCAAAGGCAATGCTTGCATTGAGCATGATTGCTAGTGCTGGCTTCTTGGCGATCCTTTGGCTGCTCCGACACTGGCTGTTGGAGCAGCCATGGATGCGGCGATTGGCTCCGGTGGGTGAAGGTTCTCTGCGATGGCGACCGCTCGCCACTGCGTTGGCGGCTTACGCTGGACTCTGCGCCATGAATGGGATCGCGTTCTACCTCCTCATTCAGGCCTTTCCGCAGGGCGAGGCCCCCATCTCACTCGCCGCTGCGATCGGTATCAATGCCGCTGGGTGGCTCGCTGGCTTCTTCGCCATCGGGGCCCCTGGTGGATTGGGTGCCCGAGAAGCGGCTCTGGCGGCCATGCTGTCGCCCTTCTTGCGATTGGAATCCATTGTGTTGTTAGTGGCTGCGTGGCGGCTTCTCCAGATGCTGGTGGAAGCGGTCACGCTAGCCACGTTCGCAGCCACGCGACGCGAAAGAGCCTCGGCGTCTCCCGCGTGGGTGGTTTCTTGAGGAACCCATTACTATTATTCTCCGAGAGATAATGGAAATTCGTGCTATATGAGAAGTGCATGTCTCGAAATCGTGAACGCTCCCGTATTCTTGTCGCCGATGATGACGACACCGTGCGGCGTCTCCTTTGCCATCACCTGAGTAAAGGTGGCTTCGATCCCGTGCCGGCCGAGGATGGGGCCGAGGCGGTTGCCTTGGCAGATGACCAAATCGCCGCGGCGTTGGTCGATCTTGAGATGCCGCACATGGATGGCAAGGCGTGCCTGCAACGCTTGCGCAAGGACTATCCTGAGATGGCCGTGGTGGTGCTTTCTGCCACGGGCGGGATCGACGATGCCGTCCAAGCGCTCAAACTCGGGGCTGCTGATTATCTGACGAAGCCGTTCGATCCCAGTGAGGTCTTGGCGGTGCTCAAGCAGGCTGTCAAAGTCACCAATCTTGGAAAGGAGAACAAGATTCTGAAACAGGTGGTGGGCGACTCGCGCCCACGCAGCCCTTTCCTCGCCAGTTCACCTGAAATGCGTGAACTGTTAGGAAATGCCGAGACGGTGGCGGAACTTCCCTCCACGGTGATGATCACCGGCGAAAGTGGTGTCGGCAAGAGTCTCCTGGCGCGGCACATCCACTACAGTAGCCCGCGAGCAGACAAGCCGTTTGTGTGTGTCAGTTGTCCTGCATTGCCTAGGGAACTGTTAGAATCCGAACTGTTCGGTCACGAAAAGGGTTCGTTTACCGGAGCGCATCAGCAGCGATTGGGTAAATTTGAACTGGCTCAGGGAGGCACCCTCTTTCTCGATGAGATCGGAGATTTGCCCCTGGATCTGCAACCAAAGTTGCTCAACGTCTTGCAAGACCGCGAGATCTTTCGCATTGGCGGGACGAAGCCAGTGAGTATCGATGTGAGAGTGATTGCGGCGACTAATGTCAATCTTCGCGAGAGGGTTGAGGCTGGCGAGTTTCGGGAAGATCTCTTCTATCGCCTCAATGTTATTCCGCTAGAGCTTCCACCCTTGCGGCGGCGGCCAGAAGACATTGAGACCATCGCCCAACATGTCCTTGAGCGCTTGTCCAAAGATCATGGGCTGGCCAAACCCATTCGATTAACCAAGGAGGCCATGAAGGTGATCCAGCAGGCAGAGTGGCCCGGCAATGTGCGTCAGCTAGAGAATGCCCTCGAGCGAGCAGCCGCTTTCTGTAAAGAAAGCGTCATTCAGGCGGATGCGCTTCAGCACGATACCCAGCAGAATGGGACCACCTCAGATGGAGAACCCGATCTCTCTGGATACAAATTGCAAGAACTTGAGAGACTGGCACTCACACAGACGCTTTCCGCCTGTCAGAACAACAAAGCGGAAACCGCGAGGCGACTCGGCATCACCGAGAAATCCGTCTACAATAAGCTCAAACGCATGGCTTTGGAATCGTAGCTCAGCTACCAGCGCGTCGATTCGGTCGTGTCCAGGTTCCACGGTTTGGTTAGCCACGTGGGTGGTGCATCTGATAGAAGTGGGCGCTCGGAAATGGGTAGCAGGTGCGAGCCCAGCCAGACCTCTTGCAGAATCACCCATTCCGCATGCTCAGGCAGATCGATTCTCTCGTTCCAAGGGTGGAAAGAAGCCGAAGCCAAGAGCATGGTGTGGCCAAAGGCGACTCGCTGCCCATGAACTGTCTCCCATGTCATCAGGATCTCCTGTTTCTGCAGATCCCAGAGAGCCATTGTCACTTGAGGTAAGCGAACCTCACCCAGCCCCACGGCTCCGGAACCGTCAGCACTTGGGCGTCCGCTCGAAGGATCCCGCTGTTTCGAAACTGGCTCGTGCGAAACCGGACGCCGTTGGTTGTTTGCCAGACTCTGGTGGTGAGGGGAAAGCGTGCGAGGCATTCCGTGCGAAGCAGGACGGTTTCCACCGCGCCGCCAATCTGTTTCGCGTGTCCACGCCCACACATTGATTCGGAATAGGCTAATGGTAGTCGGACCTTGGGACACCACGTTCCGGAGGGGCCTTCAATGGCTGCCTGCTGTGCGGGGCGAATCGCTTCGGTCTCGTTGAGCAGGCTTCTTGGGGCTTCTTTAAGAGCGGCAGGGCGACAGGTGCTGCGAGGCAATGGGCCATCGTCAAGCTGCGCTGTCCCGTGGAGGATGTATGGTATCGCGGTGACATCCGCTGGCAGCGGTCGAATGCCCGCGTGATGGGAGAGGAAATGCCGACGATGATCAGGCGTGGTGAAGGAGGAGCGATCCTGACGGGAATGCCAACCCAAGTAGACCTGTGGAGGTCGATCTCCGAGGGAAGGAGAGGCAATCAAGTTGATTGGCCAGAGATAGGCGGAGAGCACGAACAGGCTGAGAAGCGTTGCCGGAAGCCAGATTCGAGAACGATGAAAGCGATAGAGGGTGACAAGTACGGCCAGAAGGAGAATGAGCTTGGCTGCGAAGGCGCGACTGAGCGAGGATTCCACTGTCTGGGTGGCAGAGTAGGGGGCTTCTTTCACGAAGGACTCGGCATAATTCGGCCGGGGAATCTGCCCCCAGGAGAGAAACCAAAGCATGGGTCTAACAAAAGCCCTGTGATGACAATGGCCTGTGTCAGGCGATGCGCATAAAGGCAAGCGATGAAGGGGACGGTGAGGAGGAGGGTCAGTTGGAACCATGTTTGAAATGCTAGTGCGAGCCACCAGGCTCGTGGAGCATCCATGGCCGCCGGAACGACGAACGAGGAGAGGGCAATCGGCGTCACCGTGGTGAGGAGTAGAAAGAGCCACTGACAAAGCGCTAGTCGACCGCGATCATGGGGCTTCGTACGCCCGTAGCCCAAGGGATTGGAAGGGGCCTCTTTCCAAGCAGCCAGCAGCCAGACGGCAAGGGTTCCGATCAGGAGGAGACCGGTGAGAAAGGGCGCGCTCTTCACATAGTGATCCAATGGTGCCGCGGTGGGATCAACCGCTTCCATGAACGTGGCCATGGCCGTCATGGTCACCAAGAGCCAGAGCCCGATCAAGGGCCAGCGAAGCGCTTTCCAAGATTGCGAGAAATGATAGATCATCATGGAGTCACGGGTTTGCGAAGGCTCAAGGTGGTCGGAACGATCTGTTCGCGTTCGATCCGCGGGTTCTCATGGGTGAAGATCACCACTTCGGCGCGTTCGAGCACGTCGCTTGGAATGTTGGAGGATAGGTCAAATTCGTACCCCCGGGATCCACCACCTCCTGACACATCCACTGTTTCTTTTGCAATCGGATCCCAGACAACGACGGTGATCGCATGTGGACTCTTATCGCGTTTGTGATTGAGATAGTTCATCCATGGTCGATGGCAGACACGAACCTGGATGGCATCAGTAATGGAGTCTTCGTTTTTCCAGCCGACCTCAGCGATTACGACAAAGGGCCCTGAATGCTCGGTGGACTCTTCTTCTTCCAACTTTGAGGGTGCATTGTTGGAGGAGATCAAGCTGGAGATGTCCTTGATGATGCAGCCATAGCCATCCTCACGAAACCGTCTCGCATCGCGGATGGGAATCGTTGCCACTGGTCTGAGGTCCACGACTCGGAAATCGATATGCCCTTCGATGGTGACTTCGTCCCTTCCCCGAGGAATCTCACTGGAAAGTTTCATGTGAAGGCTAACATCTGGAGAGATAGGGTGTGTCAACGAGCCCCCTAGATGTTCTTGGACGGCGAATGCGGGCGAGAGCTTTCCTAGACTGACAGAAATCCAATCGATCTGTAGGATCTGATTGCCAACGGTTGCCTGAATCGTAGGCGATCCACTCAGTCGACACGTCAGCGGACCGGCAAGATCACAGACAATCTGTAGCGGCCCCCTTCGAGGTTCGCCAAGTGTCGCGGAAGTAGGCACCAGTCGTGGCTCCGAGGCTATGAGGTGCTCGGACTTTTCAAGATGTCCGTAGGGTCGTATTGGACTGGTCCACGTCCAGTTGATCGCAAAGAGGGAAACCAGTCCAAGAGCGACGGACCACCGTCTCTTGCGGAGAAGGTATTGAATGGCAATGAGTGTGAGAGTCGCGGCGCTGAGGGCGATCAGCTTGCTAGGCATCCCTGCGTGTACTTCCTCAAGCATGTAGGTGCTCCCTAGCAGAAAGATGGTTTGCATGCATGTGAGGCCCAGGTCGCCCAAGGAGTATAGTTTCATGAACCAAATAGGAATGGCGAAGACGAATAGGCAGACGATTGCTCCAATGATCGCGAGTGCTTTCAATCCGCGTTGGCTCAAAGTCGTTGCGAACCACACGATCCAAAGGGCACCGGAAATTTGAATCACGGCACCGATCCACTCCGCACTGACTTCGAGAATACTCACCCGAAACCAAAGCGGCTCGATCGTGAATATCAGGCAGGCGGGAATGACGATAGCCACCAAGATGAAGAGCGCTTTTCCTGCACCCAAGGCGGCGCGTTTCCACGGTAAGGTACGCCAGAAGGCGAGAGGAGAAGCGATGGAGTCTCGCAGAAGCACGGCAAGGGTCATCCAGGCGGCTAAAGGTAGTGGAAGACCGTAGGTCCAATCGAGGGTTGCACCCCGGCTTCCATGGTCACAGTGCATCCAAACGGACACACCCAGTGCGACCAGTAAGAGGCCGTAGAGCAGGAGGGCCCACCGCATGCGTTTGCATTCAGTGAGGAAAGCGTGCCAGATGTGCTTCATGCGGCCTGGTGTGCTTGAGAGTTGGCTTTGAGGGCTTTGGCTTCGCTCAGGTAGATCGGGCGCAAGGCCATGGGTGCAGGATCAAAGGTGAAGTCGATCCCGGGGAAGACTTGCTGCAGTTGAGCCTCTAGCGCTGCCACACCGGTGAAATGAGGTTCGATGAATTGGAATCGCCCGCCATCGACCGCAAATGCTCGCCACGACGGTGGGAGATTGCTAGTGGGCGCGGTGTCAGGAGGCAGGCTGCCAGTGACCTGACGGAAACGTTCCTGCAAATCCCCGATCGATTCGTTGAGCGATAGGGATCCGTGATCGATCAGGGCGAGGCGATCAGCCAGACGCTCCACTTCCTCCAGATCATGACTGGCCAGAAGGACACTCCATTCCTCTTGCGCACTCCACTCTAACAACCCACCGATCAATTCCTCCCGCACGAGAGGATCGAGTCCGCTGAAGGGTTCGTCTAACAAGAGCACGGATGGTCGTGGGGCAAGACTCACGAGGAGGGCCGCTTTCATCCGCATGCCGCGCGAGAAGGCGCGGAGCTTCTTATCCAAGGGAAGATCAAACTCTTTGCGTAAGCGCTCGCAGAACGCCTCATCCCAGCGGTCGTAGAGGGGGCGGCAGTAGCCGATGAGGTCTTTCAAGGTCATCCAAAGCGGCATTTCCTGACTTTCGGACACATAAGCCAGCCGTTGCCAATCGCTCGGTTGCAACTTGCGCGCGTCGGTTCCCAGAATCTTGGCCTGACCACGCGTGGGCTGGATCAATCCCGCCAGGAGCCGGAGAAAGGTGGTCTTGCCAGCACCGTTAGGGCCTAGCAGTGCACAAATGCTGCCTTGCGGAAGCGTAAAGTCCACGCCGCGCAGCGCTTCTTGACGCCAATAGCGCTTGCCTAACTGACGGGTCTCAATGGCGGGAAGGGTGGTTGCTGACATGATGTGAGAGATGGTTGATGTTAGGGCGCGCCCAGGTCGCGCCAGTGTTGCCTGATGGCATCGAGAAAGGAGGATTCATCGATTCCCAGATGACGGGCTTCGATTACCAGATGCTTCAGATCGTTCTGCAGCAGACGATCTACTTCGTGCGGTGCTGCGTGTGGTTGGTAGTCTTCCGAAACGATCATGCCCACGCCGGGAATGGCCACGAGAACGCCATCTTGCTTCAATAGACTCACTATCTTCGCAGCCGTGTTAGGATTGATCCGCAGCGCCTCGGCCAGTTTCCGCAGCGAAGGGAAAGGTGCCCCGGGCTTGAGTTCACCAGCCAGGAGTGCCCGTTTCACGGCCAGGATCACCTGTTCGTAGACAGGCAATCCCGGGCGAAGATCGACGTGGAAAGGTAGCACAGGTGCACTAGTGACACTGGTGCACCTAGTGCGCAAGGAGAAATGAGGTGAAGGAGGGATCTTCAAGGGCGACTCCCAGGAAGCTTGGAAGTGATCGTCGCGATCCACGGTGCGATGACCTCTTTGAGATGGTGGCGCCGCCGGAACATGGCGAAATGGTCGTCATTGTCCCACCAGTGGATATCGATTGGAGCCCCGAGGCGGGCCCATCGATGCGCACTCTGCTCGATGGCATTCGCGGGGATGCGTCGATCCTTGCCGCCATGAAGTATGAGCACGGGGAGATTCAGGGCAGGAGCCGTGGGAGTCAGGAGGTGGTCCTCGATGACGGGGGAAATGAGCACGAGGCCCTCGAAGGTATCCGGGTGGGCGTGGAGTGCTCGGAGGCAGCCCCGGCCTCCGTTGGAGATGCCGCCTAACAAGAAGTGTTTGCCTTGCAAAGACGCGTTCTGCTGGCAGTGGGCGATCATTTGTCCCACGCGCTCGCAGGTAGGATCGTTCTGCCAGTTTCCCATGCCGTAGGTGGGTGCCAAGATCGTCATGCCCAACGCATCGGCGGCTTCTTTCAAAGCCCAGAGGTAGCCTTTGAAGTTGCCCAGGCTGCCGTGGAGAAAGATGAGAACGCTATCGCCTTCCTTCTCTGGGCGGTATTCGTAGAAATGATAGGATGAACGTTGTGCTAGGAAGAGATCATCATAGGCCATCCCGAGGGCGCTGCTGGCGCGGGCAAAGTCGGGGTCTTTGCGAAGCTCGCGGTAGGTTTCCGACACAATGGTTCGAGCGGAGCGAGCCTGAGCAGGATGCATGAAGGGATCGATGATGCCGAAGAGATAGGTGCCGAGCGCGAGCTGATCGATCTCTGGGACGAGTCGGGCGAGGGATCTGCGGTGGTAGTGGGAGTCGTCGCCGTAATGTTCGCGGAAAGCGCCTTGGTCATCTGGTGTAGCAGGCGTGAGAAGATAGGCTTTTGTGAGGGCAGCCCCGGTTCCTAGCAGAAAGATGCCGAAAGTGAGGAGAGCCCAGCGTTTGGTGTGAGCGAAGAGATATCCCCAGAGGGGGATCGTGCTCATGACGAGGAGGGTGAGACCGAATCCGACCCACCGTCCGGCGGCTGTCTCGCCGTTGGTCCAGAGGAGCACCGGCAGGATTCCTAACAAGAGGAGGACGATGAGGTGGCCTCCCATGAGGATCGTGCAGGCGAGGCGATGGTTCACCCGTTCCCCCGTTTGCGGTTGCTAGAGCGGTAGGTGATGGGGCGTTTCTGCACCCAGCGGACGAACTTGGCGATCTCTTCGTGGGCTAACAGAGCCTCGATGGAGGCGTAGTGTCGAGCGAGTTCGGTCTCCGAGAAGACGCTGTGGATCTTGCCGTGACAGATGGTGTGGAGGATGGCAATAGGGCCGCGTTTCCCGCCGCGCAGTTTGGGAGTGAGGTGATGACGGCTCTCCAGATGCTTGGGAATTTCCCGCTGGCAGAGAGGACACACTTTCAAACGCACTACTAGTAAGGGTAGCGCGCCCCTCTGGTCTAGCAACCGCGGCTTGCGGGATCACTTCTTGACCGGGTCGTGGGCTGTGTAGATTATCCATTTCTATGAACGCACCCACTTCTCGACGTCGCTTCTTGGGACAATCAGCGAGCACCGCTGCCATCGCCGCTACTGCTGCCAGTCTTCACCACCGCTTGGATGCTGCCGAAGCTCAAGGAGGGCTCAAAGGCCGGGTGAATCATTCGGTGTGTAAGTGGTGCTACCCCAAGATCGAGTTGGAAGACTTCTGCTTGGCAAGCAAAGAGATCGGCCTGACATCGATCGATCTTCTGCAGCCGAGCGATATGGAAGTGTTGAAGAAACATGGTCTCACCTGTGCGATGGTGAGCAACCCCACCATTGAAGGCCCGAATGGCAGGGAGTTAGGCGGCATTACGCGAGCGTGGAATCGCGTGGAGCATCACGACAAGTTGGTCGAGGCCTACGAAGCGCAGATCCAGGCAGTGGCCGATGCCGGATTGAAGAATCTCATTTGCTTCTCGGGCAATCGCGATGGCTTGGATGATGAGGTGGGCATCGAGAATTGTGCCAAAGGTCTGAAGCGAATCATGAAGCTGGCGGAAGACAAAGGCGTGCTCATCTCCATGGAGCTGCTCAACAGCAAGGTGAATCATCCCGACTATCAATGTGACACGAGTGCTTGGGGGGTGGCGCTTTGCAATGCGGTGGGGTCGGAGAATTTCAAACTCCTCTATGACATTTATCACATGCAGATCATGGAGGGCGATATCATTGCCACCATCCGCAAGTATCATCCTTATTTCTCACACTATCACACAGGTGGCGTCCCGGGTCGGAATGAGATCGATGAGACTCAGGAATTGAATTACCCGGCCATCATGCAGGCCGTGGTGGCGACTGGATTCAAGGGCTTTGTCGCGCAGGAGTTCATTCCCAAGCGGGAAGACAAGCTTGCCTCCCTCACACAAGGCGTGACGATCTGCGATGTGTGATCAGATCACTCTTTGAGTGTTCGTTGGTAGAGGCGCTGCCCGCCGCAGAGCATCACGGTATTCCCGTGCGCAGCGACGCTGATCATGGGTGTCTCCGGGGTAGGCGGTGCGATGGTTTGCAGGGCTTCGCCTGCTGGGGAGAAGATCTGGAGGCCCATGCGGCTGGTGACGAGCACGCGGCCGTCGGCCAATACCGTCATGCCATCGCCGCCGCTCGCGTCACCCTCGCCTTCCGGCCGTGCGAGTTGGGCAAAGCGCTCGCCGCCCCGTAAGTCCCCGGCCGCATTGAGTTGGAATCGCCAGAGGGCGTCGCCGCCGTGTTCGCTCACGTAGAGCGTTCGTTGGTCTGGACTGAGGGCAATGCCATTGGGGCGATTCATTCCGCCAGCGACGACTGGAGGACGTGCCATGGCGCGTGCTGTCAACGGAACACGATTGACTGTGCCTGCCTGGGTATCGGTAAAGAAGGCGTGTCCGCTCGCGGTCACCACAAGATCATTGGGATTCACTCGAGTTGCGAGAGTCGTCATCGCATGGGTCCAAGGAGCGATGTGAACGATCCGCTTCTCCTTGGAGTCACCCTCACCTTGCACAGCGGCAACAATGCCGCCACCGGGGGCCCTGTCCATGCCGCTGATGCGCGGGCCTCCGTCCAACACCTTCACAGGACCGTCGTCGCTGGAGGCGTCCCAATGATAGATGGCTCCATTTGGGAGATCGCTAAAATGAAAGGTGCCATCTCCAGTGGCAAAGGGGCCATCCGTGAAGCCAAAGGCATCACTGACAAGATCCCAATCGCTCACGGATCGCTCGGCTTCTTTGCCGCTGAGCGAGCCATCCCAATCTCGCCACAACCAGCGGAGGGAATCGGGCAAGATGGCCCCGCCGTGATTACCGTTGTGCGCACCCGTGCCAAAGACGAAGCGATGGTCGTAGCCTGCAAAGGCCAAGGCAGCGGCCATTTGTTGATTGGCTAGAGGCCAACTGCCGTGTGCATTGTTGAGATCATTCTCACCGTCTTGGAGAAAGACGCGGATGGGCTTGCGCTCCGTTTTGCGGATGAGAGCAGGATAAACGTGGCCGCCCCGGATATTGGTGAAACTGCCAATGTGACTGAGCACCTTGCCAAATTGATCGGGCCGTTCCCAGGCCGCCGTCCAGGCGCAGATGCCTCCGGAACTCATCCCACAGATAGCGCGCTTGTGAGGGTCGACGCTGAACTTAAGGTCGTAGTTGCTTTCTACGTGAGGAATCAGTTCGTCCACCAGAAAGGTCACGTAGTCGGCGCTAGGCGTGTCGTATTCCACGCTGCGATTCGAGCGCCGTCCCCATCCTTCGCGCGGCGGGCTATCTGTACCACGATGCCCTGGATTCACAAAGAGGCCGATGGTCACGGGCATCGCGCCCTGAGCAATGAGATGATCAAACACGATCGGCACGCGCATCTGTCCCGTCTCACTGATGTAGGCGTGACCATCCTGGAAAACCATGAGGGCGGCCTCGTCCTCGCCGTTGTAGGCATCAGGAATGTAGAGCCAGCAATCGCGCGTGGTGTTGGCAAAGACCTTGGAATCGCTGAAGGCAAATGTGGTGACGTTGCCAGGGCGAATGCCTTCCGCGCGTTGCGTGGATTCCAAGGTGAGGGCGTAATCGTCCGCGCCGTGAAGGGCACGGAGTCCGAGACACAGAATGAAGAGGGATCGAATCATGAGAAATGGAGAGATGGTTAGGCGGACGCGTCGGGCCAGGTGACGGCGGCGACGCGCTCGTGGCCGCCACTATCGAGGTAACGGACACAACCATGCGTGGCCCCGAACTCGTGGACAAGCTTTGTCACCTTCACATCGAAGGCGCAGTAGCGCGCGATCTCCATCACTTTGCCTTCGCGCCACCACTTGATGGCTTGGATGCCTTCAGCAGTCTTTCCTTGGCCAAGCGACGCCGCCGCGATGTGTTCCAGCTTGGGGCGGTGATTGGTCGCTTCCTCCAGGGACACGCAGAGATCGAGGCTCCTCACCTGACTGGGGAGGTCGAGGCAGGTGTAGCCCATCAGGACTTGGTAATCGAAATTGATATGATTGTAGCCAATGACAAGATCGGCTCGCCGGAGCTGATCGATGAGGGCATCCACGGTATCCTCTCCAAAGATGCGGTATTCCCCCAGAGCCGTGCTGTAGGTCACGCCGATGGACATGCCCATGTCACACTTCTTGTCCCAGCCGCCCACATCGCCAGCTGATCGTTGGGTCTCAAGATCGAAATAGACAAAGTCCTTCGCCATGGGGAGTGCTTAGGGAAGGGCAGCCCGACTCGCAACGGAAATCCACCTCAGTAGAAACGGGAAGGGGAATTTGTAATGGTATGTCATCCATAGCCCCCTAGGTTCAGCACGTTGCCGGGGCCTGAGAGAATGCGGTCTTCGCGACAACCCACATTCTTGAACCCAAACCAACGTTATGAAGTCTAGATTCGCGATTCCTGCTGCCCTCGTGGCCACCTGTGCGTTTGCCTTCACCGCCTCCGGTGAGCAAAGCATCACTTTAAAACAAGCCTACCCGCTCGGTAAAAAGATTCATCAGACAATCGAGCTCACCCAGAAGATGAAGATGGAAGGCATCCCTGGCGCCCCTGGAGGCGACGCTGGGATGAACATGACCAACAAGATCGACATGGGCATGTCCTTCGACGTGCAGAAGCATGGTGAGGGGAAGAAATCGGTCATTGCCTACGACAAGATGGCCATGGCGCTCGACGCCGGTGTCTTCAAGCAGTCGTTCGACTCGGACGACGATGGGAGCCCTTTCGCCGGTTTGGTAGGAAAGAAGATCACTGTCATTTATGACAAAGACGAGCAGGTGGAGTCTGTCGAAGGCCTCGATGAGCTCCTCAAAGGAGCAGGCACCGATCCCACTGCCGGCATGCTGATCCAGCAGATGCTCTCGGAGGAGCAGGTGAAGCAAACCATGAACCAAGGATTGCTTCAGGATGTGCCTGACAAGGAACTCAAGATTGGTGACAAATGGGACTTTGATATGACCACGCCGCTCCCTCAGGGAGGTGGAAAGATCGTGGTGAAAGGGACCTACACCGTGAAGAAGTTTGAGACATTCGAAGAGCATCCCTGCGTGGTCATCCGCATGGACGGGAAGTTGGAAACGGAAGGGAAGCAGAAGATGAATATCCAAGGTCAGCAGATGGACATGGAATTCAAAGATTCGACCTTCGAAGGAGACATTTATTTCGACAACAAGCTCGGTCTGCCTCGCAAGACTGACATGTTGACCAAGATGAAGATGTCCATGGCTCTCGGTGACATCGCTCCGGATATCACCATGGACATGAATATGACCATGATCAGCAAGATCTCCAAGATCGAGGACAGCAAGTAGCGCTGCCCTAGCATCATGCCTTGATTGGAGAGGCTCGCCGGACGTCCGGCGGGCCTCTTCTGCGTCTGAGAGGGCAAATTTCGCTCGACCTTGTCCGCGGAGCGGGGCAACGTCCGCGCGATGATGTTCATCAAAGTCAGCTCCGCCGCCCTCCGCGGGATCGATGCGTGTGAGGTGGAGATCGAGGTGAATGAAGGCGGTCTCACCCCTAAGACGGTGATTGTGGGCCTGCCCGACGCGGCTGTGCGTGAGAGCCGAGACCGTGTCTACACGGCTATGCTCAATAGCGGATTCGTGACGCCGAAGGGGCATACGACCGTCAATCTCGCCCCTGCTGATTTGAAGAAGGAGGGGCCTAGCTTTGATCTCCCCATTGCCATCGCTGCCATTGGCTTGCGCAGTGACTTTGTGAAGGATCCAGACGAGGTGCTGATTTCGGGTGAACTGGCGCTGGATGGCAAGGTGCGTCCGGTCAAAGGGGCCTTAGCCATGGCCCTGGAGGCGCGTCGGTTGGGGAAGAAAGCGGTGATTCTGCCAGAAGCGAATGCGTTAGAAGCGAGCCACGTGAGCGGGATCAAGGTGTATGGGGTGGCCACATTGCGAGAAGCCTACGGCCTGCTCATGGATGATTCTCCGCTCAAACCAGTGCAACCGGATCACGAGCGTCAGTCGGAATCCTACGCCGTCGATTTCGCCGAAGTGAAAGGGCAGACGCACGTGAAGCGCGCCTTGGAAGTGGCTGTGGCTGGCGGGCACAATCTGCTCATGCTAGGGCCACCCGGCACGGGAAAGTCGATGTTGGCCAAGCGCCTGCCGAGCATCATGCCCTTGATGACAGAGGAGGAAGCGATCGAAGTGACCAAGATACACAGCATCTGTGGAGTGCTCGATGCGGAAACCGGCTATCTTACCACACGCCCGTTCCGGTCACCTCACCACACCATTTCAGATGCGGGCTTGTTAGGGGGATCGAGCAATCCCAACCCAGGCGAGATCAGTTTGGCCCATCATGGCGTGCTCTTTCTCGATGAGTTGCCCGAGTTTCGTCGATCAACGTTAGAAGTGATGCGGCAACCGTTGGAAGATGGGAAAGTGACCATTTCCAGGGCCGCGGGGACCATGACCTTTCCCGCCCAATTCATGCTCGTCGCGGCGATGAATCCGTGCCCCTGCGGCTACTACGGCGATCTCAAACGCGAGTGCCGTTGTGGACCAGTGCAAGTGGCACGCTATCGCCAACGCATCAGTGGCCCACTGTTAGACAGAATCGATCTTCATGTGGAGGTGCCGCTGATTGATTACAAGGAACTCTCGGCCGCTGAGACAGGGGAATCGTCGGCGACCATTCGGGAGCGCGTGGCAAGGGTGCGCGCCATTCAGCGGGAGCGCTTCGCGGGCGCGAAGGGCGTCACCTCTAACAGTACCATGCAGCCGCGCCATTTGAAGGAACACTGCCAGTTAGATGCGGAAGGCAGTCAGTATCTCGACCAAGCCATGAATGAGATGGATTTCAGTGCGCGGGCCTACGATCGCATCCTCAAGTTAGCGCGGACACTGGCAGATCTCGACGGCGAGACCTCGATCAAGGCAAATCATGTGTTAGAAGCGATCCAAGGGAGATCCCTGGATCGCGATCTTTGGAGCTGAGTGAACAATCATGTCCGCGAGTGAAACCGCCGCCCACTTCCAGCTCAAGCGTGCAGCGCTCGCGTGGGCCGCTTCCCAGGGATTCTCGGCCCGTGCGTGTGAGATTCGAGTGCCCCAATCGTCGTATCGGGCCGATGTGGTGGCCTATCGCCCAGAGCCCGGCCGCAACGCAGAAGGGGCCATTGGTGATACCGTGATCTTTGAATGCAAGCAATCACGGGCAGACTTTCTCAAAGACGCACAGGCCTTGGATGATTCCAAGGAACGGCTCATTCAGCTTCATCGGCGGCGTGATCGCTTAGAAAGTTTGTTAGGAGTGCATTACCCAAACCTGCGTCGGGGAGACTCGCTCTTTCCAGAGTATGAATCGGTCGCCTGTGAAACCCTGGAACACGAGACATGGCAGCGTGTCACGCGGGAAATACGTGTGTTAGAGAATCGCGTGCACGGGAAGACGAAGTTTGCCAAGATGGCGCGCTACCGCACGGCGAGTTTCCTTTATCTCGTGGTCACGGACGGCGTCATGTCTCCTCACGAACTGCCGCTCCCATGGGGCATCCTTTCCGTCCCATCCCTGGATGATTCTGAACTTGAGCCCACCTCGGTGGAAGTGCTCCGGAAACCCGCGCGTCTGGACACGGATCCTGGCACTCGGCTCGATCTCTTGCAGCGTCTTGCTTCGGCGACCGCTTATCGGAGCAACACGGCGGCGGATTTGGAAGCGCCCCGATTTGAGCGTGAACTCAAACCTCGTTAAGAGTATAGTGTAAGTGCGGCGTGTAGAGTTCCGGCTCCAGGAGGAAGGAATCGTGTCCTTTCCCAGAATGCACTGTGATATACATGTTAGGCACCCCTGCGGATTGCAAGGCGTTCACCAGTTGTTTCTGCTGATCGGGATAGAAACAGACATCGCTACTGATGCTGAAGATGAGGTATTTCTGGTGGCGACAACGCTGGAAGAGTTCCTTGAAATCTGCCGCGTCCGCTTGGGCCAAGATATCAAATTTCTGCCAGACATCGAGGATCCGAAGGTAGGTGTTCGCGTCGAATCGCGTTACGAATTTGTTCCCTTGATGGAGCATGTAGGACTCTAACGGACTTTTAATCCGGTACCAGGTAAGTTGGTCCGGCTGCCGCACCAGTTCACGACGCGCGCGCCGCTGGATGGTGTTGAGGGATATGAACGTCTTGTGACTGATCATGCGTGCCAGGGCGAGGCCGCGCTTGGGGGCATCGCCTTCGTAATAATCGCCGCCACGGAAATGCGGGTCATTCTCAATCGCCAAGATCTGTTCCAAGACCAGGATATGCTGGAGATTGCTCACCACCAACGCGGTGGCGACGGGAATGACGATGGAAACGCGATCGGGGTAACGTGTCGCCAGATTGAGCGCCAGGAGGCCGCCGACAGAGTTGCCGATGACGGCGTGCAAACGATCCACGCCCAAGTGATCGAGGAGAGCGAGTTGGCTATCGACAATGTCGGAAGCGTTGACCTGAGGGAAGGCGGCTCCGTAGGGCTTTCCCGTCTCTGGATTCTCGGAAGCGGCCCCGGTGGATCCGTAACAGCCGCCCAGGTAGTTCACACAGATCACACAAAAGCGGTCCGTATCCACGGCCAGACCGGGACCGATGAAGTCGTGCCACCAGCCATGATGACATTCCTCTGTCCACAGTGGCCCAAGGGCATTCGACGGATCGGTATTCGTCCCCGCTGCATGCTGCGAGCCTGACAACGCGTGGAAGAGGAGGACCACGTTATCCTTGGCAGCGTTCATCTCGCCATACGTCTCGTAGGCAAGAGTAAAGGCAGGTAGGCGTTGCCCGCCGCTCAGGTTGAAAGGCTGCGGGTGCTGATAAAACTGCGTCTGGACCTGTCCGATTCCGTTCGCCATGCGAAGGCCCAATCAAGACGCATCGTCTTCCAGAGCAAACGAAATGATGGCCGTTCTTTGGGGCGAAACCGTCTGGTCAGCTTGTGGAAGACTGCCGCTGAGATCATCGCGGCAATATAGAGCTTCCACCATGCGCCACGGCCTCTTAGGCTTCGGCATGGCAGCAGTAGACCCTCCTCAAGACTGGAAAGGCATTCTCAAGCAACTCGGTCCTGGGCTCATCATTTCCGCCAACATCGTAGGGTCGGGGGAACTGATCGTTACGACTAAGCTTGGGGCGGATGTGGGCTTCATGCTCCTGTGGTTCATCATCCTTGGATGCATGGTGAAGGTCTTCCTGCAGGTGGAACTTGGGCGCTACACCATCTCCAAAGGAAAGACGACCTTGGAAGCGTTGGATGCCGTTCCCGGTCCTCGATTCCGGGTATCGTGGCTGGTGTGGTGCTGGCTCATCATGTTTGTCGCCACCTTCTTCCAACTCGCAGGGATGGTGGGAGGCATCGCCGATGTCTTCACCTTAGGCGGCATGACCTTACAAGATCGCGTCTTGGCAGCGCTTGTCACCGGGTCCTGTGCCGTTCTTCTCTTCGTTGGGCGTTACCGCTTCATCGAACGCTTCTCCACGGTCATCGTCGCGGGCTTCACGTTGTTCACCATCTTTGCCGTCTTCTCTCTCTATTGGACGGACTTTGGTATCACGGGCTCGCAGATTGCCAGTGGGCTATCCTTTCAACTTCCTGACAATCTTACCGTGGCGCTGGCTGCCTTTGGTGTGATTGGCGTGGGAGCGTCCGAACTGATCTATTATCCCTATTGGTGTTTGGAGAAAGGCTATGCAGCCAATGTGGGGGAGAATGATGGCTCCACCGCGTGGCAGGAACGTGCCCAGGGATGGATCCGTGTCCTTAAATGGGATGCGTGGGCATCCATGATCATCTACACAGGGGCCACCGTGGCTTTCTATTTGCTCGGGGCGGCCACGCTTCATGGCCGTGGGGAGGTGAATGATAGCAACCTCATTGAACGTCTTTCGAGCCTTTATACCACCTCGTTTGGGAATACCGGTTTATGGATCTTTCTCTTTGGAGCATTTGCCGTTCTCTATTCGACCATCTTCATCTCTACAGCGTCTAATAGCCGTCTCTCGGTCGATTTCCTGAACATGTTTGGCGTGTTGCGATCGGATGATAAGAGTAAACGCACGCGCCATGTGGCCATTGCGTGTGTGGCTCTGCCAGTGCTCTATTTCCTCTTTTATATCACCGTGGGGAAGCCGCTCGCTCTCGTTTTCGTGGGTGCCATCGCTCAAGCGCTCATGCTTCCATTCCTCTGTGTCGCGGCCCTCTATTTCCTCTATAAACAGACCGATGCGGCCCTGCGTCCGGGAAACGTCTGGGTGGTCTTTCTGTGGATTTCTGCCGCCATGATGACCACGGTGGGCGTCTATCAACTCATCGCCAAATTGCAGGGGAGTTGATCGTCAATGAGCATTCTGTGGCAATCCGTCACCAATGGCGTAGTAGTCGCCCTTGTCCGCGACCCAAATGTGCTTGCCGAGTTGGGTTCCCGTGGGCGAGTCAAAGGCACCCATGGCGATCGCTGTCCAATCGTGTCCCAATGGATCCCAGAATAAAGAGGATCCGCAGCGGGAACAGAATCCACGCCGAACTTTGGGCGACGTCTGATACCAGCTCAGGAGGTCTGCCCCTTCAATCGTCAATGCGGACCGGCGAACATCTGTGGATGAGAAGAAGTGCCCCGAGAATCGGCGACAATCCTCACAATGACACGCATCGGGCGCCGGTAGTTCGCCCCGCACGATAAAGGTGACAGCGCCGCATAAGCAAGCACCCCGGTGCTCATTGAGATGTATTTCAGTGGACATGGTGGATTACTCTCCGAAATGACACATGTTGATTGTCGACGTGATTATTCAGGCTAACAACGCTCGCACGACCTTGCCGTGGACGTCGGTGAGGCGGTAGTGGCGGCCTTGGAAGCGATACGTGAGTTGGCGATGATCGATTCCTAACAGGTGCAAGATGGTAGCGTGGAAATCGTGCACGCTGAGAGGATCGCGCACAATGTTATAGCTGAAATCGTCCGTTTCGCCATAGACCATGCCTGGCTTGATCCCGCCGCCAGCCATCCAGGTGGTGAAACAGCGCGGGTGATGATCGCGCCCATAATCCTTGGCGGTGAGCTTGCCTTGACAATAAACGGTGCGGCCGAATTCGCCGCCCCAGATGACGAGGGTGTCGTCGAGCAATCCACGCCGTTTGAGATCGATGACCAGGGCCGCACTCGCCTGATCCGTCTCAGCGCAGCGTGCGCGCAATTGGCGCGGGAGCCCGCCGTGTGTGTCCCATCCGCGATGGAAGAGCTGGACAAAGCGGGTGCCGCGTTCGGTGAGGCGGCGTGCCATGAGCGCGTTGTAAGCATAAGTACCCGGCTGGCGAGCGTCCTCACCGTAGAGGGCAAAAGTGGCGTCGGGTTCATCGGAAACGTCGGTGAGCTCAGGAATCGATGCCTGCATGCGAAAGGCCATTTCGTATTGGCTGATGCGTGCCTCGATCTCGTGATCGCCCGTGGTGGCCATGTGCAGGGTATTCAACGCACGCAGGTCATCGAGCGTATCCCGCCGCAACGCCTGAGACATCCCCTGGGGATTGTTCAAATAGAGGACGGGATCCTGGCCAGAGCGGAAACGCACGCCTTGATGCTCAGAGGGAAGAAAGCCGGGACCCCAAAGGCGATCATAGAGGGGTTGGCCACCTTTCCCTGACAACATGGCGACAAAGGCGGGGAGGTTGGCGTTGGCATTGCCGAGTCCATAACTGAGCCACGCACCCATGCTGGGGCGCCCCGCAAGCTGGAAACCGCTTTGCAGGAAAGTGATCGCGGGATCGTGATTGATGGCCTCTGTATGGAGCGATTTCACCACACAGAGATCGTCGGCGACCTTGCCGAGGTGGGGCACCGCTTCTGAGAGCCAAAGTCCGCTTTCGCCGTGTTGATGAAAGTCAAAGGTTGAGGCGGCGACAGGGAAGGATGTTTGCCCAGCGGTCATCCCGGTGAGCCGCTGCCCATTGAAGACGGTGGCGGGTACTTCCGAACCCTGACGTTGGCGCAATTGCGGTTTGTAATCAAAGAGATCGTGCTGAGGAGGGCCGCCGGATTGGAAGAGATAGATGATGCGTTTGGCTCGAGGGGCTGCGGTGGGAAAGGCCGCCCCCTGACTGAGGTGCATCAATGCAAGACCACCAAGTCCTCCGGCGGCTTGCTGGAGAAATCGGCGTCGGTGAAGATGATAGAGAGGCTCGGCGTTTATCATTCCCGGGTGGTGACTTCATCAAGATTGAGCAGCACATTGGCAAGGGCGACGCAGGCAGCGAGATACCCGTGGCGCGAAGAAGGGGAGTCGACCTGCAAGAGCGCTCGTGCTGCTTGAGGAGTCGACTTGAAGCGGTCTCGATAGCGCTGCAGCGCATGGGTGAGGATGGTGTGCTCTTGGGCGGTGGGTTCGCGGGAGGTGACGAGGCGGAAGCCAAAGCGCACTTGCTCTGCGGGGTCATCGTTTGCAGACCCAATGCGTAATCCAAGTTCCCGCGCGGCCTCGATGAATGTGGGTTCGTTAAGCAAAGTGAGGGCTTGGAGAGGAGTGTTGGTCTGCTTGGCGTTCACCGCACACCACTCGCGATCGGCCGTGTCGAGGATGGCCATGGTGGGAGGTGCCAAGGTGCGCTTCCAATACGTGTAAAGGCTGCGGCGATAGAGATCCGCTCCTTGACCCACTTGATAGGAGAAATTGCTCGCTTCTCGCCAAAGATTGGCGGGTTGATAGGGTTTCACTGAGGGCCCGCCGTGCTGTTCGACCAGCAATCCACTGAGGAAGAGAGCCTGATCCCGCAAGAGATTGCCAGTGAGGCGACGTCTCGTGGCACGGCTGAGATAGACATTCTTGGGATCACGCTGGCGATGAATGTCGCGAATCTGTGAGGATTGGCGATAGGTGGCGCTGAGGACGAACTGCCGAAGGAGTTGGCGTCGGTCCCAGCCCCGCTCCATGAAGGTCACGGCCAGCCAATCCAGGAGGTGCGGGTGTGAGGGAGGCGAGCCCTGCACGCCAAAGTCTTCTGCGGTGTGCACAAGGCCTCGGCCAAAGAAGGGTTCCCAGAGACGATTGACCGCGACGCGCGCAGTGAGTGGGTGCGTGTCGTCCACCAGCCACTGCGCCAATCCGAGACGATTGCGAGGTGCCTTCTCGGGCATCGGAGGAAACCGTGCCGGTGTCGCACGTTGCACCAACTCGCCCCTTTGATCGTAGACCCCGCGAATCCTCAGATGGGTAGGTGGAACAGTGGGGCGCTCTTCCATCACCATGGTCGTGGGCAGAGCATCCTCAAAAGCTAACAAAGCGGCATGCGTTTCTCGAACGCGTTGCGCCATGCGTTTCCAGGCAGGCGGAGCGGCCTGTTCTAAAAATGCCTGCTGGAGGGCGGCTGCTTGCCTTGGCGTGCGGCGATGGGCGGGAAGGGAGGCAATGGACGACAGCGCTGTGGGTTCTGCTAGGAGCTGAATGTCTTCGGCGCGCAGGGTGTGTCCTGTGTAGATCCGGATATCGCGCAGGGTGCCCATTAACGAGGCCACGTGAGGACTGCTGCCGAGTCTTAACACATCTCCAAAGGTGGCGGGTGATCGATTGCTATTCGTGTTGTGACGGATGCGCGTGGTGGCAAGTTGGCCATTAATATAAATGCGCATGCCTTGCGCACGCTGTGTGCCGTCGTTCGTCACAGCGAGGTGAAAGGACTCTCCCGGCTGAAAGGTGCGCGTCGTTTCCACCGTGCCGACGCCAGCGATCCAGCGGGTGATGATGTGAAAACGCACGTGTCCTTCATGCAACGCGATGAGAATGCCCTGGCGCTCGCTGCCCGGCCGCTCCGTGGAAAGCAGAGCGGCCTCGTCGACGTTCTGGGCCGTGACGTGAGCACTGACAGAGAAGCGCCCATTGCCTATCAGACCATCGATCTTGGTCTGCGTGGAGGATGGCGCCGGCAGAGATTCCGCCCGAAGAAAGGCGAGGTGCTCTGTGAGGATGGGATCGAGAAGCTCGGGGGATCGCTGGGCCCACTTCTTTGTTTCCTTACGTATTTCAGGTGCGGCTTTGGCGAGCGTCTCTTGAGCTTTCGCGAACGCCTGGCGTCGTTGTTTCCACGCGATCTCTTGTCCAGCGGTGGGCGCTTGAATCCAGGGCTCCGAATTGCCAAACTTGATCGCCCTGCCCGACTCGGGGACATTGTTGAAGTAGGCGAGAAGCTGATAGTATTCCTTCTGAGAGAGAGGATCGTATTTGTGATCGTGACAACGGGCGCAACTCGCCGTCATGCCCATCCAAACGGTCGCGGTCGTGTCCACCCGATCCACTGCATTCTCTAACAGAAACTCTTCTAGGACGAGGCCAGATTCAGAATTGTAGCGGTGATTGCGGTTGAACCCGGTGGCAATGCGTTGAGCGCGGGTTGGGTGAGGGAGCAAATCGCCGGCCAATTGCTCGACGGTGAATTGATCAAAGGGCAGGTTATGATTGTAGGCATCAATGACCCAGTCACGCCACGGCCACATCTCCCTGGGACCATCATTCTGATAACCGTCCGTGTCTGCATAACGCGCTGCCTCTAGCCAACGCCATGCCAAATGTTCCCCGTGCCGCGGAGAGGCGAGTAGCCGGGAAACCACGCGCTCGTAGGCATCTGGCCGCGTATCCTCGATGAAGGCGGAAACCTCATCTGGAGCGGGTGGTAGGCCGGTGAGATCCAAGGTCAGCCGCCGAATCAACGTGGCTTTGTTAGCCTCGGGCGACGGCTCCAACTCTTGCGGGCGCATCCGTGTGCGCACGTAGGGATCGATCGCATTGCGATCCCAAGTGCTCACTTCCGGCAGCGGCGGCTTGGTGGGCCTGACAAATGCCCAGTGCTCGGCCCACGGGGCACCATGGGCAATCCAGTCGTGGAGGAGGCGCTTCTGCTCATCGGAGAGCGTCTTCTGCGAATCGGGAGGCGGCATCTGCTCATCGGAGTCCGTGGCATGAATGCGAGAGAGCAGGTCACTGCGATCGGGCCGTCCGGGAACGAGCACGGCATGGGCTCCGTCCTCCGTATCCAGGCGTAGCGCCCCCTTCCGTTCAGCAGCATCCGGGCCGTGACATTGGAAACAGTTCTCTGCCAGGATCGGACGGATCTCGCGATTGAAATCGATCGCTAGCAGGTCACCACACATCCATCCCAAGCCTAGCATCAGGCATGAGAGCGGGCAGGGGATCCGTGAGGGGCTCATGGCGTGAAGATGCTAAGCAGCATTTCGAATAGGCACCGTGTTGGCAAACTTCGAATGGAGAAATCATTCGCACCCGACACAGAACAGTGGTAGGGAGCCGTGATCATGCGTGATGCCTTTCCCAGAGACTTGGCGACATACGTCAAGCGGGAGTGGGGCAAATCCCGAACCTTGCCCTCGCTGAAGCATGTGGAGGCTCTTCTCTCCACATGTTATCACACCAGTTTGCTGCGGGAAGAGTCGCGCCCCACGCGTTTCCGGTTGCTCGTATGTGATCCTGATAGTTTGCCAGCAAGCGATGGCCCGCCGCGCGGGTTGCATCGGTTGATCTTCGTCAAGCCACGCCGCTTCAACCGCAATGAGCTTCGGCGTCTGGCACCAGCTGTCGACTTTCACCGGGCTCTCATCGGCGTTCGTCTGAATACAGAGAAGAAAGTATGGGAAATCTGGGGCATCGTGCATTCGGGAGATCTCTGGGCAGAGGCCATGAATGGAGGCGCGATGGAACCACCCGACCTGCCCAAGGTGCCCGTGTTGCAGGTTGCGGGGCCAAGTGAACTGACGATGTGCCGGGGATCGGAAATCATCGCTACCTTGCAAGGGGGGCGTCTTTCCAAACCCAGCGCGGATGTCCTCGATTCGGAATGGATGAGTCGCTTGTTCACAGAGATGCGCGCGGAAGTCTATCAGGTGCACCAAACAGCGCGTGATTCCGCCAAAGCTTCGGCCTGGGCACCCATCCGTGAGGACTTTGGCAACGCTCTCTTCCGCGGCTTCATGAAACGGCTGATCCGCGCCATGCGTGAGAAGTCGAATGGCAGCAGCATTCTCTTCGTTCCCAACGAGCGAGCGGAGGAATTCTCAAGTGATAACAAATTCTTCAATTTCAAATACCGCTTCACGCCAGTCGCTCCCCGACGGCGGTTCATTTCATTGGCGACCCAGATCTTGAATGGCCTCGCGGGTCTCCATATTGGCAATGAAGAACCCGTCGGCTGGGCGGAGTATGTGATGGCCACGAAGAAAGGGCAGTTGCAGGACCTGGACGAGGCCTACTCGGAACTGGCCTACCTCATTGCGAGCCTCACGGCCATTGATGGCGCCGTCATCCTGTCACGAAATTTCGAGATGCTGGGATTTGGCGCCGAGATCACCGAACTCTCAGACGTCAAACGGGTCGCTCGCGCCCTTGATGCGGAAGGGGAGAAAGTGAAATTGGAGGCCACGGAGAGCCAAGGCATGCGTCACCGCTCGGTCTATCGTTTGTGCAATGCCGTGACCAGTATCACCGGTTTGGTCATTTCCCACGACGGTGAGCTGCGCTTTGTGAAACATCGCGAAGGGCGCGTGACCTACTGGAACCAATTGGCCCACGCGGCCATGGACTTGTAGCCCCTTGCTTGCTGTGTCTGATAGGTGGCCGGAGGCGGTCAGGTCGCGATGACGGACGCGCGTTCCACCGTCGCGAAGGCGAGGGCGTGGGAATCGGTGTGACTGAGGCTGAGGTGAATGGGGCCGAGGGACTCACGGCGTACGAAGGCGTCGGCGCGGCCATGCACACGAACGGATGGCGCACCGGTCGATTCATCTCGGAGGACTTCAAGTTCCACCCAATCAAATTCGGGGCCTATCCCAACGCGAAACGCTTTGGAGAGCGCTTCTTTGGCGGCGAAGCGCGCCGCGTAACTACGGAACTTCGCGGTTTCCGCCAGACCCTCACAATAGTCGATCTCGCCGGGAGTGAAGAGCCGATCGCGAAAGCGGTCTCCTAGTCTGCGGAGACTGCGTTCGATCCGGGCCACTTCGACCAGGTCCGTGCCGATGCCATAAAGGGCCACGGCTACGCCTGTGATGGATAGGCATTCATCAGCGCACGCATTTCCGCGACGGACTGGCGCAGGCCGATGGTGAGGGCGCGTGCGACGAGGTGGTGGCCAATGTTGAGCTCCGCGAGATGAGGCACCTGATAGAGATCCACGATGTTCTTGCCATTGATCCCGTGCCCGGCATTCACTTGCAAGCCTAACTGATGCCCCACCTTGGCGCCCTCGATGAGGCGCTGCAATTCCTCCGAACGATCAGGGGCATTGGCGAAGGCTCCCGTGTGGAGTTCGACCATCTCAGCACCTAACTGATGGGCGGCTTCCAGTTGAGCGGCTTCGGGATCGATGAAGAGACTCACGGCGATGCCTGCCCCCTGAAGGCGCTTGATGGTCTCGGAAAGCGTATCGCGCAAGCCTGCGGCGTCGAGGCCGCCTTCCGTGGTGATTTCCTCCCGATGCTCTGGCACCAGACAGACAAAGTCCGGCTGATTGGCAAGGGCGATGTCGAGGATCTCTTGCGTGTTGCCCATCTCGAGATTCACGGGGACGGGGCGCGCCTCACAGATGTCGACCACGTCACGATCCTGCAAATGCCGTCGATCCGCGCGGAGATGAATGGTGAGCGAATCAGCCCCACCGGCGACCGCCTCTTGGGCGAGATCGATGAGAATGGGCTCCGCGTTGGGCGACGCTAACATTGTGGCGTAGCGCGCCTGCCGTAAGGTGGCGACGTGGTCGATGTTGACACCGAGTTTGAGTGGGTGAGACATGGCTTTGTTAGTGTCTGAAATGGCGGTGTCCGGTGAAGACCATGGCCATGCCACGCTCGTCGGCCGCGGCAATGACTTCATCGTCACGGATGGAGCCGCCTGGTTGAATGGCCGCCTTGGCTCCGGCATCGGCCGCGGCGAGGAGACCGTCCGCGAAGGGAAATAGAGCGTCACTCGCCACAATGCTGCCGTCTAACGAGAGCCCAGCCTCTTGCGCTTTCCACACGGCGATGCGGCAAGAATCCACACGCGACATCTGCCCAGCGCCGATGCCTAGGGTGCGATCCGCACCCGTGAAGACAATGGCGTTCGATTTCACATGCTTGACCACTTTCCATCCGAAGCGCATGGCCGCCTGTTCAGCCTCCGTGGGCGTTCGCTTCGTCTTGACGTTCGCTGCCATGCCATCGAGCCCCAGAGCTCGGGAGTCGTTGTCCATCACCATGAGGCCGCCGGGAGCGGAGCGGATCACGGGGGATTCGAGACATTCGCAGGCGCGTTCTGACATCGTCATCAAGCGGAGATTCTTCTTCTTGGCAAAGAGCTTGGTGGCCGCTTCATCGTATCCTGGCGCGATGATCACATCGGTAAAGATCTTACTCACGATCTCGGCTAGGGCCCCTGTCATGGGGCGGTTCATGACGATCACGCCTCCAAAAGGTGCTTGCTGATCTGTGGCAAAGGCCTTGTTCCAAGCATCCACGAGATCTTCTCCTGAACCCACGCCACAGGGATTGGTGTGTTTGAGAATGGCGACGGTAGGCTCGTCAAATTCCGAAATGAGTGCAGAGGCAGATTCGATGTCTAACACATTGGTGTAAGACAAGTCCTTGCCCTGCTCTTTCGTAAAGTAGTCGGTGAAGTTACCGTAGAGCGTCGCTTTCTGATGAGGATTATCCCCATAACGCAAATCCTGCGCATGGGGGAGATTGATGCTAATGCTTTTATTTGAGCGCGTGACGAGCCAATTGCTGATCGCCTGATCATACGCGGCGGTGCGCTGATAGACCTTGATGGCCAGCGCTTCACGGAGGGCGAGGGTCGTGTCGCCATCGTTGGATTCGATCTCTGTCAGGACGCGGTCATAATCTTCGGGATCTGTGATCACCGTCACGTCTTGGTAATTCTTGGAAGCGCCGCGGAGAAGCGCGGGCCCGCCGATGTCGATCTGCTCGATGGCATCCTCAAGCGCCACGTTTTCCTGAGCCACGGTGGCTTCGAACGGGTAGAGATTCACCACCAAGAGATCAATGGGAGGGATGCCGTGTTCGTCCGCTTGCGCGCGATGTTCCTTCCGGCGGAAGAGGAGGCCACCGTGCACCTTGGGATGCAGGGTCTTGACGCGACCCTCGAAAAGTTCGGGCGCTTGGGTGTAATCCGAAACATCGATGACAGGGAGCCCGGCCTCTCGCAGGGCCTTGGCAGTGCCGCCGGTGGAGAGCAGTTCCACCCCGCGATCGTGGAGTTTCTGGGCAAAAGGCACGAGGCCTGATTTGTCGGAGACAGAGAAGAGGGCGCGTAGGATAGGCATGAGAAGGACCGTGTCAGGCCGCATAGCGCGACAGCGGTCGGTGTGCAAGGGTCAATGCAGGGATCCGTTGCTACTCTTCGAGCAGCTTTGGTTTTTCCAAACGGTGTGCCATTGGCCTTGCTTCCCTTGCCTAGAGTCGCCACACTGCCCGCGAGAATGTCCCACACGAAGTCGATCATCATCAAATGTCCCGCCTGCTCGGCGAAGTTTGATGCGGAGCGGGAGGAGGAATCGACCTTTGTCAGCTGTCCGGAGTGCGATATGCAAGTGAAGATCTCAGGGACGGGTGAACGTGGCCGGTCGCCGCGTCGCATGGCTCCGGCACCGTCGATTCCCAGTCGCCGGGAGCCGAGCCTATCGGAGTTCGGCGATATCTCGGGAGGAGGGCTGGACCTTGACTTGGAAGGGGCTCGCCAACGGGCGCAAGAGCGCCTGGTGAACGAGGAATTGGTAATCGATGACGATGAACCGCCGGAGGCACGGCACGCCTTGCCGAAGGAAGAAGGGGAAGGGGACGAGAGTTCCAAGAAATCGCTCGCGGGATTGACCAGTATTGAACGGCGTGCGGCGAAGTTGGAACAACGGGCGGCGCGGCTGGAAGAACGGGCAGCTAAGTTGGCCAAGCTGAGAGAGAAACGGGACAAGGCTCGAGAGGCTCTCGCTTCTGCGGAAGCCAAAGCGGCCACGCGAAGCGAGGAGGCGAAGACAGGGCCCATCGAAGAGGAGGCAGAGTTGCCGAAGAAGGCGGCAGAGGAGCCCGCACCGAAAGAGGAGGTGCCCGCCATGGAGAAGGTGGAAGTGCGTACGCACGGAGAGCGCCTGCGATTGCGCAAGGCACCGAAGGCGAAAGTGCCAGAGCCGCGCGGGCGTCCCGGGGCGCCACGCTATGTGAGTGATCTGTCAGAGCAGCATTTCGAAGAGGTCGCTCCTGACAAAGAGGTGATTGCTCCCAAGCAGGACTTTGAAGAACGCCAGGTTTCGGAAGGAGCCGAGTGGCGACGGCATCAGCCAAGCCGGATCGAGGATCCTGATTGGGAGCAAGAGGAAGAAGAGGAGAAATCCGAGGTGCCCGAATATGAGCGTAAGCACCGGATGTTTGTGTGGACGCTAGTGGGGTTGGCTGGTTTGTTTGCCCTGGTGGCAAGCTACCAGTTTATCTTGGCACAGATTGGTTGGCTCAAGCCGATGGAAGAGGTGTCCGATGCGCCCCCTATCCCAGAAAACCTCCAGGAAGATCTCTCCAAGTCGGAGATGTTGCAATTGGCACGTCCGGTCATTGAGAAGTTCTTCGCATCGCAATCCAATGAGGAAGCTCTCCAATATGTGCGTCGCGCTGGCAAAGTTGCTTTCTTCATGAAGAAACACTATGCGCCCGGAACCTTTGAACCCATCATTCATCGGTCCTTGGGTGACCCTGAAACGTGCTCGGTGGTGGATGACCGCTTCTTTGTCGTGCCGGTAACGCTTCCAGATTACTCTCAACGAGGAATAGCGTTAGAGATTCCCGATGGCATCGTGACGAAGGAATGGCTGGTAGATTGGGAGAGCTGGGTGGGCTACTCTGAAATGGGATTCTCCGAATTGCAGATTCGTCGTCCCACGGAACCGGTGATCTTGCGGTGTTTCATGATCCAAGACGAGTATTACAACTATCACTTTTCTGACAATGAGACGTATGTTTCGTTTAAATTACTCAATTACAACCAGGACTCCCAGATCTGGGGATATCTGGATAAGAGTTCGACGGCGTTTCGAGAGGTTCGTGCCGTGCTCACCGGGTCGTTAGAAGTGACCTCGGGAGAAGAACTGGCCACGCTCAAGGTGCGCTATCCTGAGACCGTGGAGAACGATTCTGGGGCGGCCGATCAAGTGGAGATCGTAGAACTCGTCACCTTTGGGTGGGTGGTGAGTGACTAAACGTATCTCCGAATCTAATTGGAGGCGTTCTCGAACGATGCGATGGCATCATTCGAGGCCTTGGGAACGACAATCACAAAGGCCGTTTCCTGTCCCGGCACACTGCGTGCGCTGACCGTGCCCCCATGGGCTTCCACCGCGCGTTTCACAATCGATAAGCCAAGGCCAGTTCCTTTGATTTCTTTCGAGTGGTGCTTCTCCACGCGATAGAAACGTTTGAAGATAAAGGGCAAATCACTTTGGGGGATCCCCACTCCGGAATCAGACACCGTGATTTGAAGATCATCACCGCGATCTTCAATCAGCACGTTGATTCGGAGCCCAGGATTGAGATTCTGTTTGAGCGCATTCTCGATCAAATTGAAGAAGATCTGATCCCAATAAAAGCGATCTCCCGCAATAAACGCATCCTTATCGGAAGGGGTGAACTGGAGAGTGGCTTCCTTCTCCTCCACAAGCGGGTGCAAGCGCTCGATCACATCGCTGACGCAACTGTGAAGATCGAAGACACCCGCGCGCGTGGGGTCTTGTGTGGCGCTTTCAAACTTTGAAATCGTGAGCATGTCCTCAACGATCCGCGCGATGCGGTCCCCATGTTTCTTCATGATCCCGAGGAACCGACGGGCGAGGGCTTCATTCTCAATGGCTCCGTCTAACAGATTCTCAATATAGCCATTGATGATTGATAGCGGCGTGCGCAACTCGTGAGAGGCATTGGCGACAAAGTCCCGTCGGACTTGCTCAGTCTCCACGCGCTGGGTATCGTCCCGAAGCAGGATCTTGATCAGATTGGCGTCGATGGATTCTGCCGTGATTGAGAGAGTGATCTCGCGGCTGCCCCCATTGACGCCCACCGTGAGTTTTAATTGCTCCGTGACCGCGTGATCGGAATCAAGCGCCTGCTTGACGAGCCGGGAAATGCGGTGGTCGAGGACGACTTCAACGATATCTCTCCCCACGGGGTCTCGCTTTAACGAGAAGAGTTCTGTCAGGACGCGATTGGCAAAGACAATGCGCTGAGAGCGATCTGCGATGATGATCGCGTCTGGCAACCCCTCAAGAATGCTCTCGAAGAGTTCGTGATTCTGTAAGAGTTGAGTTGCCATCGCTTCTGCCGTTAGGCTTCCTCCAACTTCAGGCGGTAGCCGGTGCCGCGCACGGTTTGAATGTGTTTGGCAAAGTCACCGAGTTTCTCACGCAGGCGCTTCACGTGAGTATCGAGCGTGCGGGTGTGCACAAGATCAGTGTATCCCCAAACATTGCGCAGGAGATCCGCTCGAGTCGCCGTTTCGCCGTCGGCTTCTAACAAGATGGCGAGAAGCTTGAATTCCGTTGTCGTGAGCTCGACTTCTTCATTATCGACAAAGCATTTGAAATTAGCTTTATCCAAATGAAAGGGGCCCACACGGAGAAAGGTGCCCGGAGGGGCCTTCTTGACGCGGCGAAGCAGAGCTTGCACTCGAAGGACCAGTTCTCGAGGACTGAAAGGCTTGGTCACATAGTCGTCCGCGCCGAGTTTTAAACCGGTGATGCGATCGCCAACTTCTGACTTGGCGGTGAGCATCAGGACGGGAATGTTCTTCGTCCGACTGTCTTCCTTCAAATGCTGGAATACTTGATAGCCATCTTGGCCCGGCAACATCAGATCTAACACGATCAAATCAGGCAACTTCTCGATGGCCACGTTCACGGCGATATTGCCGTCCGCTGCCCGGAGGACTGTGTGCTCGGCCCTTTCTAAATTAAAAGTAAGAAGATCAAGGATGTCTTCTTCGTCATCAACAACCAGTATGGTAGACACAATGCTGATGTTCCTGCAGACTTCGTCACACTAAATCAGATTCCTGCAACGAAATCGTAACTCTTGGACGAACCGGCGATTCATGGTTGCAACAAGACCTTCAGGAGGCCTTCGTCATTCTTGTAGAGGCGGTGAAACCAGTCGGCTCCCTCACTCAATGGCGCTGTGGCACTGATCAAGGGATCGATTTGAATCTCCCCGCTGGCGATGTAGCGCAGGGCGTCTGCATACTCGCCTGTCGCGGCGCACGAGCCGTAGAGTGTGATTTCCCGTGTCACCACCGCTTGCATGGGAAACTCCGTCTGCGCGGAGAGATTGCCGACCAAGCCGGCGGAGCCGCCTTTGCGCAGGCAGTGGATCGCCAGATTGAGAGTGGGGGTCATGCCGACTACTTCCATGGAAACGTCCGCCCCATCGCCGCCCGTCTCTTCTTGGATCTTGGTGAGGATCTCGGGATCATCGGCGCGCAGACTCACAGAGGCCCCTAGTTCCTTTGCTAGGGCTAACCGCTTGTCGTCCAAATCTACGGCGATGATCTTGCCAGCTCCGGCAATCTTGAGGGCCTGAACGACGAGTAATCCAATCAAGCCGGCCCCGACGACGACGGCGGAATCGCCGGATTGGACCGGCACCAAGGACACGGCGTGCAGCGCGATGGAGATGGGCTCAGCGAAGGCCGCCTGTTCAAAGCTCAAGTTGTCGGGCACCCGATACAGAATCCTGGCGGGGACATTGAGATACTGGGCGAAGGCTCCATTCCGACGGTAATCGCCACAGGAAACACCCAATACCCGGCGATTCTCGCACAGGTTCACCTGATCGCGTTTGCAGAAATGACAGTCTCCGCAATAGACCGTCGAGTCGAATGTCACGCGATCGCCTACGTTCCAATGCTGGACGTCGGCCCCCAGTTCGCGAATGACTCCCGAGCCTTCGTGTCCCATGACAATAGGCGGCTGCCGACGGCCGCTGCTCCCGTCCATCCCATGGATGTCGCTCCCACAGATCCCGCAGGCTTTCACCTCCACCAGCACTTCATCAGGCGCGAGAGAAGGATCGGGGACGTCCGTGTATTCGAATTGCTGATAGGCGACAAGATTGAGGGCTTTCATGGCAGAAGAAACCATGAAAGACCACGCGTATCCCGAGATGGTCAAGTGGGTTTCCCTTCGCCGCTTGAATCCTCGGCAAGGCTCCATATTCTCCTCCCATGACCCGCAGCGCAGTTGTTCCCCTCCGCCATGTCCTCACGTTTGCCACCATGAGTGGGCTCCTCGCAGTCGGAGGCTGCCGCAAAGTGGAACGGGTGGAGGTGCCGGTCATCCAAGAGAAGATCATCGAGAAAGAGAAGATTGTGGAGAAATACATCAAGCCGCCTCTCCCGTCCCGAGCGGTGGACTACGGTGATACCCCCGATGATCTGGTCAAACTCTACAACGGTTTCCAGATTCGCACGAAGCTAGAGGCTTCCGAAGGCGACCGGGCAGCCGTGGAGCGCCTCGATAAGGAGGCCTATGAAATTGAATTCAACCTCAAGCTTCGGGTGCCGCGCCCGAATCAGTCGCTCGAAGACTTGGCATCGCTGAATGAGCGTCTTCCTGACATGCTTCCTGGCTTGGCGTCCATGATGCCGACGGCACAGGTATCCAAGTTCTATCATCTTCTCTATCAGTTGAAGACAGATCGTGTGCAGCGCTACCTCACCCGGCTCAAGCGCATTCCTTCGCGCCACAATTTCTTCGATTGCGAGACGGTCTTGGAACTCCAACATCCCGTGAGCGAACAGCGGGTCCTTCTGATCCAGGGTGAAATGGACGTGGTCTCGGATGGAAGCGATGGCGATCGGATGCCGGAATACGACGAGTATATCGCCAAGTCTCCCTACTATCAGCCCTTCACCAGTTACGGATGGAGCAAGCGGTCGAAACAGCCGAATCCGCTTCTGGAACGGTGGGAAAAGAAGCTAGCAGATGCGCAAGCCGCGGGGAGCAGCACCAGCACACTCAAGCGTGAGATCGCCGACTTGAAAGCGCGTAGCTTTCTCATTGCCCGCAAAGATCCCTTCGTCGTCATCCCCACCTCGTTCTTGAGCTATCAGAATCGGACGCCTTACGGCCCCACGATGGGCGATTATTGCGTGGTCATCTATCAGGACCAGATCTATCCCGCCATCCTTGGCGACGCAGGTCCCACCTACAAGTCGGGCGAGGCCTCGCTCCGCATTGCCAAGACCATCAATGAGAAAGCCAGCCCTTACAATCGCCCTGTCAGTGATCTCACGGTCACCTACATCATCTTCCCACAAAGCCGTGACAAGCCCTTTGGCCCTCCGGATCTGAAGAAATGGCACCAGCGCTGCGAGGAATACCTTGGAAAGATCGGCGGTCTCGGGAATGGCTATCAGATGCACGAATGGGAGGATCTCTTTGCCCCGGATGAAGGAGAGGCTGCCGGGGGCGATGCCTGAATGGCGCAGCGCACGATTGCTGTAACTTCGGGTTTCCAAGCCTCCGGGGTGCCCTATGGTGAGGGCGACGATGGCTGATGATTCCTCTCCAATCTACTTTGACTCGCACATGCACACACCCCTGTGTAAGCATGCGATTGGTGAACCTGAAGAGTATGCGGAAGTGGGGAAGGCGCGCGGGCTCAAGGGCATCATCATGACGTGCCATAGTCCCATGCCGAATGGGTTCTCGCACGCCGTGCGGATGGCTCCCTCTCAGTTCGAGGACTATGTTAGCTTGGTTGAAAGAGCTGCAGAAGCCGTCTCAGACACCGATTTCGAAGTGAAACTTGGCTTGGAGAGTGACTGGTTTCCAGGAATGGAAGACTGGCTCAAGGAATTGCACCAACGGGCAGACTTTCACTACATCCTGGGATCTGTGCACTATCACATCCCTGAATACCGTGAAGAATTCTGGGATGGTGATGCGTTAGGCTTTCAACGACGTTATTTCGAGCATCTGGCAGAGGCCGCAGAGTCGGGGCTCTTCGACTCCTTGTCGCATCCCGACTTGGTGAAGAATGCGTTCCCAGATACCTGGGATTTCAGCGTCATCGCGGACACGGTGAAGGAATCCCTCGATCGCATTGCCGCCACCGGCATGGCAATGGAGCTGAACACCAGCGGCATTCACAAGACCATCCCCGAGATGAATCCGGGAATCGAGATGTTGACCCTCATGGCTGAGCGCAAGATTCCCGTCGTCTTGGGATCAGATTCCCACCAGCCCCAACGCGTTGGGGCGCAGTTTGATTTCGCCCTCGATCTCCTCAAAAACGCGGGTTATTCAGACGTGGCCTACTTTCATGAGCGTAAACGGCAAGATGTCCCAATCGCGACCGTGCTGGATAGTTTGGAAATGTGGGGAAAGTGATAGTTCGGTGATTCGCGGATCCTCGTGAGGAATCTCGCGATCGGTGTCGTTTGGCTTCGTCGCTTGAGGAGTTGGCAAGATCCCTGCTTGGTGCAGGGTGCCCCATGCCCATATCTTTTCCGTTGCAGTCTCCGCTTCCTGGTTCCCGCCACGTGCTTCACGGAGGCGACACCGTGGTGTTCACGCTGCATGCATCTGGTCCGGGGACGGCGTGGCTGCGGACAACTCTTGGGAGGGCGGCGATCCATCGCCAAGAAATTGTGCGTCATGTGGAAGAGGATGCCCCCATCTTGGCGCGGCATTGGATGGACTTGCCCATGCCTGCGACGGATATAGAGGGGGAGTATCGCTTGGAAATTCCTCTTTGCGAAGTGGGACGCTTTGAATCCAAGGCCTTCTTCCTCCCTGAGAACGATCGCGAGCCTGTTTGGCCAGAAGGTGACAACACGGTGATCAAAGTTGAGCCGGCCGAGTATTGCGCCGGTAGCTCGATGTATTGTGCTTTTGTAAGGCAGTTTGGGGAGAATCGCAGGGCTGGGTGTGAGAAGCCGGGACATGCGGAGGCGATCCAGTTGCTTGAGAAAGATGGCTACACCGTCATCCCGCGTTCCGGGACGTTTCGCGACCTCATTTCCGAACTGGATCACATTGTCGTGGATCTGGGTTTTCGCATTGTGCAAGTCCTGCCGGTCTTTCCGATTCCCACGACGTACGCAGCCATGGGGCAATTCGGCAGTCCCTTTGCGGCTCTGGATTTCGACAACGTGGATGCTGGCATGGCGGACTTTGATCGGAGAACGACACCGCTCGATCAGTTTCGTGAACTCGCCGATGAGGTGCATCGCCGTGAGGCGCGATTATTCCTGGATATCCCTATCAATCACACAGGCTGGGCGTCGTGGCTGCAGAATCATCACCCCGAATGGTTCTGTCGTGACGATGAGCGCCGCTTCGAATCTCCTGGTGCGTGGGGAGTGACCTGGGAGGATCTTTCGAAGCTCGACTACACACACAAAGGTCTATGGCGCTACATCGCGGACGTCTTTCTCTTCTGGTGTCGCCAAGGCGTGGATGGCTTCCGCTGTGATGCGGGCTACATGGTCCCTTTGGCCGTGTGGGAGTATGTCGCGGCGAAGGTGCGCTTGGAGTATCCTAACACCGTCTTCTTTCTGGAAGGATTGGGTGGCAAGAAGTCAGTCGTGGCGCAGTTGCTCGATCATGGTGGACTGGATTGGGCCTATTCCGAGTTGTTTCAGAATTATGAACGCGCACAGGTGGAGGAGATCTTACGTGAATCGATCGACTACACGCGTTCCCATGGGTTGCATGTCCATTTCGCGGAGACGCACGACAACAACCGTCTCGCCGACACGTCTGCGACATGGGCGCGAATGCGGGTGGGATTGGCCGCCTTAACTTCTGATGCCGGGAGCTTTGGCATCACCTGCGGAGTCGAATGGTTTGCGACGGAGAAGATCGATGTCCATCGTACCCGTGGGATGAATTGGGGAGCAGAGCCTAACATGGTAGCGGCCTTGCACCGGCTCAATGCGATCCTTGCACAGCACCCAGCGTTCTGGCATGGGGCGCAGCTAGAGATGATCGATGGCGGTCCTGACAATGTGCTGACATTGGTGCGTACCAGTTTAGATGGACATGCTCGAGTCCTGGTGCTCATCAATCTCGATGCCGAGAAGGGAGCTGTCGCGCAATGGACGTCCCATGACTTCCGTGAACCGATGCATGGAGAATGGGAGGACCTCTTGACGGGTGATCGGATCGAGTCTGCGGTCGTTGAAGGAAAAGTATCCCTATCATTGGCGCCAGGGCAGTGCCTTTGCCTGAGTGAGCAAGCGGTGCCATCGGCACCGGACGTGGGGCGAGCCTGTCAGCAGCGCTTACGTGCAAAAGCATTGGAGGTGCGCTCGTTTCTGGGAGTCGCCGTGGGCGATCCCGAAGCTGATGCGCAGGTCTTGGTGCGCGATCCCGAAGGCTTTTGTGAGAGCCTCACCGGATCAGGCATGCCTCGCACGGTGCGCTGGCAATGGCCGTGTGATCGCGATCGGCACGTCCTCTGTCCGCGAGGATCCCTTCTGCTGGTCCAGGGTCCCTATCGCTTTCACTTCAGTATTATCTCGGATGGTCTGGTTTTGGCAGCCGAGTACTCCATTCCTCTCGGAGAGGACGGCAATTTCACCCTGATTCCAGTTCCGGTGCCGCCAAAGGCCTCGGATGATGGGCCGTGCTTCGTCGATGTGGCCATGCGTGTCTACGCTGAGGAGGGCACGCGGCGGGAGCAGGCGAAGCTGCTCGTCCTCTCGAGCGGTGAATCGGCGCCCAAGGTGCCTATGCAGGTGGGCAAAGCGGCGCTCGCCGCGCGCAAGGCCTACGCGCTGTGCACCAACGGGCGAGGCGGAATGGTGCATGTGCAAGGAGCCTGGGGAGCGATTCGATCACAATACGATACCTTGTTAGGAGCGAATCCTCATCCAGACTTCCCCACCGATCGCCGGATGCTTTTCTCACGGTGTCGTGCTTGGGTGGTCTTTCGTGACTACTCCCGTGAGTTGACGACGGATTGCCTGGTGCGGTTTTGTCAGGGACAAACCTCCCATGCGCTTCAATGGGAATTCCGCGTCCCTGTCGGGCGGGGGAAGCATATCGGATTGGAGGTAAAGCTGTGGTTTCCGGAAGGATGCAATGCGACGATCCTCACATTTAAGCGCCAGTTTCTCAATGGGGATCCAGATGCGCTAGGGGCAAGCCGTGACTTGCGGATCATTCTGAGACCCGACATCGAGGCGCGCGGATTTCATGAGAAATCGAAAGCCTATGCTGGCCTGGAAGAGACCTGGCCGCAGGCTGTGGAGCCGCGTCCTGACGGATTAACCTTCATTCCAGATGAAGTAGCGGCGCTGGATGTGGCGATCGCTAGTGGTGAATTCGTTTCGGAGCCGGAATGGATCTACAATGTCGACCATCCCATTGACGCGGAGCGTGGAATGGACGGTAGCAATGACCTGTTCAGTCCTGGTTATTTCCACTTTGAGATCAAGGAAGGGGAGGAAAGCTCCCTCACGGCAAGGATGCAGGAGCCAGGAGATCTTCCACCTGCAGAACTAGACACGTTTCCAGAATCGTTATCCCTTCTGGATGCGGCTAAACGTGCCATCCGTGACTTCGTTGTTCGGCGAGATGACTCACTCACGGTCATTGCGGGCTATCCCTGGTTTCTCGATTGGGGGCGCGATACCTTGATCTGCCTCCGCGGCATGATTGCGGCTGGCATGAGGGATGAGTCGCGTGATATTCTCTCGCAATTCGCACGATTTGAGAAGGATGGAACGCTTCCTAACATGATTCGTGGAGACGATGATTCGAATCGCGATACTTCGGATGCGCAATTGTGGTTCTGTGTGGCTGCCGCCGATCTCGCTCAGGCTTTAGGAGACGACGCCGTTCTCGAGCCCTTCCGTGCCACCTTGCTCTCGATAGGGAGACACTATCGAGACGGTACGCCTAACGGAATTGTCATGGACCCTGAGAGTGGCCTCATCTTCTCGCCCTCACACTACACCTGGATGGACACGAATCATCCTGCGGGCACTCCCCGGGAAGGCTATCCCATCGAGATTCAAGCGCTATGGTTTGCCGCATTGCGCTTGCTGAGTCGTATCGATTCCGAAGGGCGGTGGGAGGTGTTGGCGGAGAAGGTCAGGGCGTCGATTGGGACATACTTTGTGCGGGAAGGGCAAGGTTTCCTGTCAGACTGTCTCCACGCTCACTCACCTGATGGAGGCGCGCGTGCCGCGATCGCTGACGATCACCTTCGCCCCAATCAACTCTTTGCCCTCACCCTCGGAGCTGTCGACGACCCGGCGCGACAGCGGTCGGTCTTGCGTGCCTGTGAGGCATTGCTCATTCCGGGAAGCATCCGCAGTCTCGCTGATCGCCCTACTGAGTTTGCGCTTCCGATTCACCGTGATGGGTGCCTGCTCAATGATCCCCACGCCCCTTACTGGCCGCGCTATGAAGGGGATGAGGACACTCGGCGTAAGCCCGCCTATCACAATGGCACTGCCTGGAATTGGCCATTCCCATCCTACGCAGAAGCGCTTTACCTCAGCTATGGCGATGAAGCCAAGCACACGGCTCAAGCCATTCTTCACAGTGCCCTCGTCCCGTTCACTGACGGATGCATCGGGCAACTGCCGGAGATCATGGATGCGGCGGCACCTCACCGGGAACGAGGCTGCGGCGCTCAAGCCTGGAGCGCCACGGAACTCTACCGCGTGCTCCACTTGCTAAGCCTTGCGTGAGGACAATCGCTGGGTAACCTCCTCCCATGGCGCGCCGATCGAAACAACGCAAGAAGGGTCGTTCTCTGCTCATTCCAGCAGCGGTGCTGCTGATAGTGTTAGGGGGTGGTGCCTTTGCGATGTTGCGTGGTCTGGGAGGGAAAGATGCCTTCCATGGGCTCACGACGCTGGACGCGTCCGATTACATGGAGAATTCGCGGAGCTTCCAGGGCAATGTCTACTTGGTGGAAGGCCGGGTGGAAGATCAACTTCGATGGACTCCTGCTGGACGGATGATCGAAGTGGTGACCGATGACGAGCCTTTAGGGCTCTTGGTTCCGCAGGATTTCTCGGATCAGAATATCCAACCGGGCCAAAGCTTCGCTTTTAAGGTCCGGGTGGAAGGCAAAGGCGTTCTCAGAGTGGAAGCGCTCAAGAAGGCTTGAGTCTAAACGGTCGACACGCTAAGCGTGGCCCATGTTTGGCACGCGCCTCCTCTTCCTTTGTCTGCTAGCATGCGGCAGTCTTTCCGCGGCAGATCGACCTAACATCATCTTTGTGATGGCGGACGACCTCGGCTACGGGGATCCGCAGTGTTATCATGCTGGCTCCAAGATTCCGACGCCCCATATGGATCGCCTTGCTCGCGAGGGAATGCGGTTCACCGATGCACACACGCCCTCCGCAGTGTGCACCCCTACGCGTTACGGTGTGTTGACGGGACGCTATGCGTGGCGGACCACCCTCAAGAAAGGGGTGCTATGGGGAAATAGTCCGGCACTGATTGAAGAGGATCGGTTGACGGTTGCTTCTTTGTTAAAGCGCTATGGATACCATACGGGCGTGGTGGGGAAATGGCACCTTGGGTTGGGTGAAGGCCTGACGGAAGAGACCAATTATGCCGAGCCAATCCCGAGAGGGGCGAGCACCGTTGGATTCGATTATTCTTACATCATCCCAGCCTCGTTGGACATGGATCCCTATCTCTGGTTGCACAATGATAGGGCGGTGCAGGCGCCGACCGTGGAGGATCCGGGATCGCAACGAGTGTGGAGTGGGGGAGGTGGTTTCTGGCGCGCAGGCCTGCGGGCACCCGACTTCTCTTTTGAAGGGGTTCTGCCGACCATTGCGGAAAAGTCCGTCGCCTACATTGCCGATCGAGCGAAGGTTCCTGACAAACCATTCTTTCTCTATGTGCCGCTGGCATCGCCGCACACGCCATGGGTGCCTACCGACGCCTTTGATGGGAAAACGGGGATTGGTGCCTATGGCGACTTTGTGCATCAGTCAGACGCTGCCGTGGGTGACATCTTGCGAGCTTTAGATGAGCACGAGTTGACGGAGAATACGGTGGTCATCGTGACATCGGACAACGGATCTCATTGGCCGTTGGACATGATTGAGAAGACTGGGCATCGGGCCAATTTAGAATGGCGTGGGCAGAAGGCCGACATTCATGAAGGGGGCCATCGGGTGCCTTTTCTCGTGCGATGGCCAGCTAAGGTGGCAGCGGGAACCGTGAATGATCAGTTGGTGTGTTTGACAGATCTCATGGCGACGGCGGCCGCGCTTGTGGGGCATCCCCTTGATCAGGATGAGGGGGAAGATAGCTACAATCTCTTGCCCGCCTTATTGCGGATTGAGAAAGCTCCTCGTCGGCGAGCGATTGTTCATCACTCTCTCGATGGCATGTCCGCGATCCGTATCAATCAGTGGAAACTTATTCTCGGAAAAGGCTCTGGCGGATTCACCAAGATCGAGGTGCCCTCCGAGGCGCCGGAGGGTCAACTCTACAACTTGAGAAAAGATCCTGGCGAAACGACGAATCTCTACGACCAGCGCCCAAGGGAGGTCGCGAAGCTCAAGCAGACACTGGAGAGGTATCAGCGTGAAGGGTTCAGTCGGTTGCCTGGTGAGGCTGAGGATTTGTTAGAAAGATTGAAATTGGGTCAATTCAAGCGCATCCATCAGGAACTATTCCGCACCATTCTAGCGGGGAAAGCGCAAGTCGCTTTGGATGCCATGGATCGCCTTCCAGGGGGATTGGGCGAGGATGGGGAAACGCACTACATACGGGCGGTGGCCCATGTGGCTCTGGATCAGCACGATGAGGCGGTGGCGAGTGCCTTGCAAGCGACCGCCAACGGCGTGCCGGTGTCGCGCTTCATCGGGGGGACGTTGACCGGGCTCGCCGCGTTGCAGGAACATCCCGTCATGCAAGCGCTCCGAGAAGAGGTCTCTCCCATTGTGAATGGGCCTATGTTAGGAAAGGTGGAAGGAACACGTATTAGTGTGTGGGTGCGGACGCTTGGGCCGATGCGGGTGCGTGTGGCGGCGTCCGTTGCCTGGGACGACCTCACTCAAGTGATCGTGTCCGATCCTGTGATGACTAGTGAAGAGAGTGATTTCACGGCGGAGATGACGCTGACAGGATTGCAACCGGAGACGACCTATCGCTATCGCATTCTCACCGGAGAACAGGGCGTGGAGCAAAGCGCCCACCTCCCTACCCACAGCTTGCAAACCCTGTCTAATCCCCATGAGAAGACGCGCTTCAGTCTCGCTTTCGGTGGTGGCGCAGGCTACGTGCCGGAGAACGAGCGTGCCTTTGACACCATTCGAGGCATGGACCCTGATGTCTTGCTCTTGTTAGGAGATAATGTCTATAGCGATGACCCTGAAAGCCCGCCCATGCAGCATTACTGCTATTATCGACGTCAAGCACGACCAGAGTTCTCGGCGCTGGTGGCTCAGACGCCTGTTTATAGCATTTGGGACGATCACGATTTCGGCTTGAACGATTGTGTCGAAGGACCAGAGATTGACGTGCCCGCTTGGAAGCGATCTGTCTTCCGAGTCTTTCGCAACAACTGGATCAATCCGGGTTACGGAGGGGGAGAGGCGCATCCAGGGTGCTACTATGATTTCTACATTGGCGATGTGCATTTCATCATGGTCGATGGTCGCTACTACCGGAATTTGTCACCTGAGAAAGGAGAGGTGTCGATGTTAGGAGCGGTGCAGCGTGAATGGCTGTTGCAGACACTGGCAGAATCGAAGGGGACTTTCAAAGTCCTGTGTTCGCCTGTGCCCTGGGTGTTTGAGGCTAAAGGCGATAGCAAAGACACCTGGAACGGTTTCAGGGCGGAGCGCAAGGCAATCTTTGATCTGCTCGGGGAGAAAAGCATTGAGGGCGTGCTGCTCATGTCCGCCGATCGCCACCGCTCAGATCTCTGGCGCATTGAAAGAGAGGGGCACTACCCCTTCTATGAGTTTAGCAGTTCCCGCCTCACCAATCAGCATGTGCACAACACCATGCCGGATGCGGAATTCTCCTACAATGCGAAGCAATCGTTTGGATACGTGACTTTCGATACCTCGATTCCCAATCCAAAAGTGACCTATTCCGTCGTCACGATTGATGGGGAGATCATGCATCATTTCACCCTCGAGCGCAGCCAATTGGAGGACAGGGAATGAAGGGATTTGATCGAGCGTGGTGGTCTGCGCTTGCCCAGCTGGCCCTAAGTTGATTGGCTGAACATCATGAACAGATTCTTCCCAGCGTACATTCCAGGATTCCTTTGTCAGACATTGACCCTTGGCACGGTGTTGGCGGCTGATGAGGCGCCTGATCCGTCGTCGATGAAGGTTCCTGAGATCTATGCCCACTATTGCGCGACGTGTCATGGGGCAAATTTTGAAGGAGGGCAGGGCGGTTCCTTGGTCGATGGCGAATGGAAACACGGTTCGAGTGATGCGGAGATCTTCCGATCGATTGCGAAGGGGAATCTGGAGTTGGGCATGACTCCGTGGGAGGGTGTGTTGTCGGCGGAACAGATGCGCGGTCTCGTGATCTTTATTCAGGAGAAGGAGAAAGAAGCGCAGGCCAAGGGGATCCAGTTTCCCACTCCTGAAGTGGGCAAGGTTACCAAGACGACTCATGAGGATTATGTCTTTGAGATGGTGGTAGAGGAAGGCTTGAAGGTGCCGTGGTCGATTGCCTTCCTGCCCGAGGGTTCGAAACTCATCACGGAGAAGGAGGGGCGTCTCCGGCTCGTGAGTGCAGAAGGCGAGTTGCATCCAGAGCCTATCAACGATACCCCTGAAGTCTTGGTTCACGGTCAGGGAGGTCTGTTAGACGTCGCATTGCATCCCGATTATGGTGAGAATGGGTGGATCTACCTGGCATTCTCTGAGGGTAAACGTGAGGAAGTGGAAGGAGAGCGTCGCCCGAAGGTGAGCGCGATGACGGCGGTGGTGCGCGGACGGATCCGGGATCACGCGTGGGTGGATCAGGAATGGATCTTCAAGGCTGAGCCAGAACATTATGGGAATGCAGGGGTGCACTTTGGAACGCGTCTGGTCTTTGACGACAAGGGGTATCTTTATTTCATCGTGGGCGAACGTGGCGGCCTGGAGATTGCTCAGGATTTGAGCCATCCTGCCGGGAAGATCTTTCGCTTGCATGATGATGGGCGCGTTCCCGAGGATAATCCCTTTGTGCGTAAGGAAGGAGCGTTGCCCGGGATTTGGTCCTATGGGCATCGCAACCCGCAGGGGATGGCGTTCGACCCCAGGGATGGCATGCTCTATGCCACGGAGCATGGCCCGCGTGGGGGTGACGAGCTGAATGTGATTCTGAAAGGGCGCAACTATGGTTGGCCGGTGATTACCTACGGGATGAACTACAATGGGACACCGATGACATCTGAAACCCATCGGAGTGGGATGGAACAGCCGGTGACTTACTGGGTGCCATCGATCGCAGCGTGTGGACTCGCGTTTTATGAAGGGGAAGCCTTTCCGCGCTGGCAGAATCAGCTCTTTGCGGGTGGCCTCAAGCAGCAGGTGATCCGTCGTCTGCGCCTGATCGATCAGGAGGTGGTGGAGGAAGAGGTGATCTTGAAGGACGCTGGGCGCGTGCGTGATGTGCGGTCTGGGCCCGATGGCCTCCTCTACGTGGTTCTCAACAGTCCTGATTGTGTGGTTCGGTTAGCTCCTGCACGAGATTGAAGGCTTGAGAAACGCCGTCTCCGAGGTTACGCAGGAGCATGGACCAAGCCGATCTTGACACGCTGATTGAATTTCTTCGATTCCCTAGCATTTCCACGGATAGCGCCTCCAAGGGGCACGTGAACGATTGCGCCGATTGGCTGGTGGCTCGTCTCCAAGGGGCTGGGCTTGATGTGGAGAAGCACTCCACGGCTGGGCATCCGGTCGTCCTGGCCAAGAATGGCCATCGCGCTGGGCGACCCACGGTGATGATCTATGGGCACTATGACGTGCAACCGGTGGATCCGCTAGAGCTCTGGGATCATCCTCCTTTCGAACCCCACATCGAAGGCGATCGGATCTACGCTCGCGGATCGACTGATAACAAAGGGCAATTGCTGGCTCATTTGTTAGGAGTGGAGAAGACGATTGCGTCTGGAAAGGACTTGCCAGTGAATCTCACATTTCTCTTTGAAGGTGAAGAAGAGATCGGGAGCCCTCACTTGGAGCCTTTCCTGACAGAACGTCGCGGTAGTCTCGCGTGCGACGTGGTGGCGATTTCCGATACGGGCATGGTGGCGCCAGGGGTGCCTACCTTCACTTATGGTCTGCGTGGGATTGCTTGTATCGAACTCACCTTGAAAGGACCGAAGGGCGATTTGCATTCGGGCATCTATGGGGGTGCGGTGGCCAATCCGGCGACGGCAGTGGCGCACCTGGCTGCCAGCCTACACGACGTCACCAAAGGACGAGTGCAGATCGATGGGTTCTACGACGGAGTGGTTCCGCTAGAGCAATGGGAGCGTGACGCCTGGGCAGCGTTGCCCATGGGAGATGCCGAGATGTTGACCCTCACGGGTTCACCAGCGCTCTATGGGGAAGAAGGCTATAGCAGTCTGGAGAGGACCTGGGGAAGACCGACGGCAGAAGTGAACGGAATTGGATCTGGCTATCAGGGGGAGGGATCGAAGACCGTCCTCCCGGCTGAAGCCCTCTTGAAGCTCTCGTTTCGACTCGTGCCTGACCAGGATCCTGCTGAGATCATGGCGCAGGCCAAAGCGCATTTGGAATCGCATCTTCCACCCGGTGTGACGATGGACATAGCGATGGGCCATCATGGAAAGCCCTACAAAGTAGATCCGCACAACGCCTACGGAAAGGCCGCCCAACGCGCCTTGGAATCGACCTTCGGAAAAGCACCGGCCCTGATTCGAGAAGGCGGGAGCATTCCCATCGTCCAATCCTTCAAGGAAGTGCTGGAGGCGGACACCCTTTTGTTAGGCTTGGCGCTTCCCGACTGTGGGGCGCACGCTCCTAACGAGAATTTCTCGCTGGAGAATTTCGCAGCGGGTATTCAGTTGAATCAGCGTTTGTTAGAAGAGTTGGCTTCATGAAGAAGGTCAGCCTTGCTGGTAGCCGGGCTGTCTGTCACTTCCCTAGGCGATAAAAGTGCCGTGCCCCATCGAGGGTCAGCGGCGCCATCCATCGGTCGTCCGAGGCCTCCACTTCCAGGGCGCTCGTGCTCCAGGTCTCAAGATCGAGAGACTCTTGGAGAGTCCATCCCTCGAAGCTGATGGGCCATGTGAGTGCCTGAGACTCAATGGTGAGCACGGGCAGGGGTGAAGGATCGCCGCCGCCGCCATCTACCGGCTGAATACGGACGGCATCGAGAAGGAGGGTGCCGTCATCGCCTTCCCCGACGACAGTGGCAAAGCGCAGCGTCACGCGGGATCCTTTGGCGGCGAAGGGTAGGCTTTGAAAGTGATAGGGTTCCTGGCCCCCTACTGGTTCAATCGCAGCAAGGGTGGCGAGCACATCGTCGTCAACGCTGACGGTGAGATCAGGGAAAGCATACCCTTCTCTGACATTGTAAGCAAATTCGAGCAGATACATCTTTCCTTCTTCCAGGCCAGCGACTTCCTGGCTCATCGTTAGCGTATTCTGCATGAGCGCCACTTGATCGCCTTCAGGAATCACACCGTTGTTGTGGAAAGGACCGGCGGCGTCGTTGATGCCTGAGTTGCCGGTCCCGTCGATGATCCACCCGGCGATCGGACCATATCCGGGGGCGACGGGCAGCGTGTCCTCTTCGAAGCTGCCATTCTGCACGTAACCTTCAGGCACCACCGTTTCCGTCACCGTGACCTCGATCGTATCGCGGCTGAGGCAGGCGCCCTCGCTGATGGCAAGCGAGATGGAAGCGCTCCCCGGGGCCAGGGTGGCAACACGCACCGCTTGTGAGTTAGGGCCATCCGAGGTGAATGTCAGGGTCGTCGGAACAACGGTTGCCACCGTTGAGTCACTGCTCGTGAGGGTAATCGTGAGGGTATCCAGTTCTGTGAATGCGCCCACGGGTGCTGTCAGCGAGACCGTTTGGTCGATCCCTGTTTCACTCGTGAACTGTCCAGGGCTCACGGTCACGCAGGGGAGGGCTTCTCCGCCGGGATAGACGCGCACATCATCAAGGAGCACGGTTTGATCGCCTGCTCCCATCTGAGCGAATTGGAGATCAGCCGAATCACTCGTGGCTTGGAAGCTGAAAGTGTGCGTGTGATAGGGCTGTTCCCCACCTACGGGTGAGACAAAGGTCTGCTGGGCCAGGTTACCCCCAATCTCGACCTGGAGGGTCGGCGTGTTGCCGCTGCGGGCATTGTAGTGGTAGGATAGGGTGTAGGTCGAGCCGGGGATCAGGCCCGAAACCGTCTGCCGGATCATCGATCCAGCGCCTTGCAGAAACACCACGTCGTCCTGGTCCGGGTTGAGGCCGTTGTCGGCAAATGGACCGATGCCAGACGCATTCACTCCATAACTGCCTTGTGCTTCCCACCCGGCGAGTGGCGCGTTGGCGTCTCCGTCCATCGTTCCGAGGTAGCCTGGTGCCGGGAGGGCGGCTGCGCCCGTGGCTTCGAAGCTTGGATTGATGATGACGAGATCCGTCTCGGGACGCGGGACGATGGTAAGGGCATCGAGAAGAAAGGTGGCGTCACCTTCAGCAGTTCCTGCGAAGGTGAGCGTGTCAGAAGCGCTCTCGGGTATGAATGGAATCTGGGCGAAATGATAGGCTTCGCCGATGCCGACCATCTCCAACGCGTCCACGCGAAAGAGTTCTTGCTCTCCGAAAGAGGCAACCAATCCGATCGTCCCGCCGCAACAATTGCGGGTGTTGTAGTGAAATTGGAGCCAATAGGGAGCACCGACCGCCAAGCCGCCCACTTCTTGAGCTATGGAGACGGAGCCTTGAGCGAAGCCAACTTGGTGGCCGTCAGGAATGAGACCATTGTCGTGGAAAGGGCCATCCGCACGATTGAGTCCCGTGCCTCCGGCCGGCCCGTTCCATTCATCGATGGGGCTGTAGTGTGGGTAGGTCTCGTTATAGTTACTCTCAAATCCTGGATTGCGCACAAGCGTCGAAAGTGCTCTCGCAGTCACCGAACTTCTCTCCAAGCATAGGAGCTTGCTAGGGCTGAGGGCGAGAATGCTCTGGCCCTTGCTCACGGCTTCGTAGCTGGCGCTCTGGGTAAGTTCGCCATCAGCGGAGAACTCGAGAACCACTGTGCTCGCTGAAGCGCCGCCTAACAGAGCGATGGCTTCCGGATTGCTACTGGTCACGGTCACGCTGACAGGGCCCTCGGCGACGGCTTCTTCTGGCATGTGAATGGTCAGGGCGTCGCCCGTCTGGCCTACCGTTGCGGAGAACTTTTCCGGGCCCACGGGAACACAGGGGATGGTTGACGCCTCTCCAAGGATGCGCACATCATCAAGAAGGAGCGAGTGATCGCCCGCAGCGGTTTGTGTGAATGTGATCGTGTGGGTGACATCTGTCGCGGTGAACTCGACTGATCTCATATGGAAGGGATTGGCACCACCGACGGGTGTGATGGTTTCCTCTAGCAGAATGTTATCGTCGAGAGAGACGCGAAGCCCGGGAGCATTGCCTTCACGAGCATTGACGGCGAATTGCAGCGTATAGGTCTCTCCAGCGAGGAAGCTATTGATCGTCTGGCTGAGGAAACTGTCACCGTCTTGTATGAAAGCAACCAAGTCTTGATCGGGAGCGATGCCATTGTTAGCGAAGGGGCCAGCGCCTCCCACATTCACACCGACATTGCCTTGGCTCGTCCAGCCAGAGAGATGCACCAAATAGCCAGGTTCAGGGGCACGACCGCTGGCTTCAAAACTGGGATTGCTGAGAGGCACATCCTCAAGAGTGCGCTCCACGAGACTCACGGCGTCAAAGACCAGCGTGGCATCGCCCTCGGCCGCGGTGATCAAGGAAAGCGTGCCGGTGGGAGTGGCTGGTTGGAAGGCCGCTGTGAATGTATGATAGGGATTGCTTTCGCCAACGGGTTGCACATTGAGAATCGGATCTCCGATAGCCTGATCATCAAAGGCGACCTCAAGGTTGATGGTTCCGCCGCAGCAGGCTCTGGCATTATAACGAAAACTCAAATGATAGATCTTGCTGGGATCGAGGCCCGATAGTTCTTGGGAGAGACTGTTGCTCCCTTGATTGAACGCTACGATGCTCCCATCTGGGTACTGGCCGTTGTCTGCAAATGGCGTGATTTCCCCATTGTTCACGCCTCCGCCACCTAGCCACATGGCGACTTCTCCATAGCCTGGCCATTCGCCGATTGCCGATGCCTCGAAGCTGGGATTGCGAATGATGGATGAAGAAATGCTGACGGAAAGGCCAGCTCCAACGCATAGGGGTTCGGGAGCACTCAGTTCGAAGGTGGCCTGGCCGCCACTCTGGGGAATGATCTCAAGGGGGATGGTATTCTCTCCGCCAGCCGGGAAGGATAGTGTCAGGGACCCGCTGGCATCGGCCCCTTGCAAGGTGGCGACGTCTGGGTCACTGCTGGTGATCGTGACGGACGTAGCGTTGTCGTTCAGAAACAGACGAGGCACGGTGAGGGTAGCCTGTGTCGTTTCACCAGCAAAGAGCGCTGTGTTGTTAGACGTGAGCGTCACACAAGGGAAGCCGGTGGCGAGGTCTGAACGAATCTCAATGTCATCGAAACTGGCAATCGCTTCATCATCCACCGACCGTGCGTAGGTGCCGAATGCGAATTGGATGCCTTCGGAGAGGGGAAACGCGACCTCTGCTCCGAGGATGCCATTGACGGAGACGGACACGGTGCTTCCGTTAGCTTCGAGAAGAAGAGTGTGCGCACCCAGATCGTCGTCCAGGGAATCGAGCGCCTCCATGTTGATGCCAATGCCGGTAGGATTGTCGCCTTCTTGCCCGATGCGCCGATTAACCTGCCATCCGCCCTCCATGACATTCTGAGTAACAAAGACGTACTGCGATCGGTCACTGTTAGAAATCCAAACACCTGAACGCCGAATGCCGCTACCCTCATCGGCGACGCGTGTGATCTGAAACTGCAGCGGTTGCGATTCGGAAGCGGAGAAAGTGCGTTCCGATCGTAGGGCAAATCCGCCCCAGTAGTCGGACAACGGGGAGACTTCCAAGCGCATGGCCCCATCGACAATGCCCCCGCCGATATCGATGGTCCCCGTTTCAAAGGGACGATTGTCGAAGCTCCAGTGCGGTGCCAAGGCGCCGTCGTCAAAGTTGTCAGAGATGATGACCGCTTGCCCAAAGGCCATGATCTGGGAAAGGATGAGAATGGCGACAGTGATAGAGTTGGAGTTCATGGTGATGCGAGGGTTTCAGTGGTGAAGCGGAGACGATAGTAGGGGAATTGAGGAGTAGGGTTCCAGGTCAAAGTCGTCACCTCATCGGCTGCAACCCTATCAAGCAAGGGAAGCGAGTCTCCCATGGGCACCCAAGCAGTGAGGTTACTGGAAGCCTCCAAATGCCAATCAAAGGCGTCTGCGAGGGTTGGGTACTGCAGTGTCAGGTGGCCGTCGGTATTCATTTGCAGAAGCACCTGTGGGAGCGCGAACGACAATGATGGCGTTGTTTCTCCCGGGGTGCCACCCTCGGTGATGCTTGCGCGCCAATGATAGGGTGAACGGCCATCTCCCGAGCGGCGGACAAGGGAATGTCCCGTTCCGTCCGGTGTGGATGGCCAAGGCATCGCATCACCGTAGGCCACCTCGGTGATGAGCGTTCCCGAGCGATCTTCGAGTCGCAGGGTTTCACCACCATTGTCGAGGCGCGAGTCGGGAAAGTAACCGTGCGCGTGGGGAAAGACTGAAGCATCATGGGCTAACAGAAAGACGTGTCCAGGAGCGAGAATCAGAGACGTGTCCACCGGTTGTCCCCAGGTGATGCCGCGAGTGAATCGAATGCCGGCGAGATCGATAGGGTGGTTGCCAATGTTCTGCAACTCAAGGAACTCTCCGGAGCCCTGAGCATCGGAGGGGTGATAGTGGATCTCCGAAATGATCAAATGGTTAGGGGAAGGGGGCGCGATCTCTCCTGTATGCGTGATCGTGATGCGATCGGTGCCTGGCGCGAAGAAGTTGCCGAGGTTCTCGCCGCGGAAACTGATCGCCTGGAGGTTGAGAACATTCTCGCCTGGTTGGAGGGGGATTACCGTTTGCCAAGTGTCGATGCCTGGCCATGTCAGCTCTAACATCTGTCCGGTTGATTCATTGCGAATCGCGCGAAGATCGATCCATCCCGTCCCCTCTAGAGTGACCCATGGACGATCCGTGTCAAAGGCGAGCCCTCGGTTCGTGGTGATACGAAAGTTGGCTTGCACCGCCTTCTTGAGCGCCGCCAAGACGTGGCGCCCTCTGGTATCGATGTATTGGCGCAGTTGTTGTTGATGATCGCTCTCTGTGATCTCACACAAGTGCGTGATCCATGGATCCATGGCGTCCGTATGAAAGGCTGTCTGCACGAGGTCATGGAGGTGTCCGTAGAACAGTCGAGCATTCTCTGGTAGTCGGATGAAGCTATCCAGATTGGTATTGCCGCGTCCCAGCAACGCATCATCGGGACTGTAGTAGAAGCCATGATCGAGATCCCAAGGAAAGGCTAACACACGCCCATCAGACGGCCTAGTGTAGAGCACGAGATTGTGTTCCAAGCCATTGTTGTAGGTATCCGCAACGCCGATGAGCGACTGAAAGGCAAAGACGCGCATCCATTGATCCACATCGATGGCTTGTGGGATGGTGGCGCGTCGTTCCTCGTGGGTCCGGCTGGAGAGCGCTTTGCCGAGGCGTCGAATGCCGGAGAAATCATCGTGATCGCGATTGTTCGTCGGGATGAAATGAAAGCGGTAACTTTCCTTTGATTCACCCATGTCGTGAATATCGACGCCACGGACGGCAGTGTAGGGGCCTTTCAACCCATCGTGCCGGCCATTGATTGTTGTGGTAGGGTGATAGATCAGCTCAAACTTGTGCGTGGCCCCAGAGGATCCGTTCTCGTATTGGCCATCAAGGTAAGCGCTGCCGTAGCGCGCCATGCGTAGTTGAGCGAGACTGGACTCATTCAGACGCGGTGTTTCGACAAAGACCACATCTTCGTAGGTCGTTGGGATGCCACCGGCGCGTTGAGCTATTTGATTGATGAGGAGTTCGTTCACGCCAGCACCTGCCTTCACTTCAAGGAAACCGTTAGCATTTCCATTCGGCATGACGGCGCCCCGGTCCAGGGCGATGGAATCATGCACGCCTCGAAAGCGATCATCTGAGCCAAAGGCGACGTTGTAGCCAACGCGATTGCCTCGGCGACCATAGGGGCTGCTGCGCAAGCGAACGCGAATGTTGGGATGATAGTGTTCATCATTGACGATCAAGGTCCCGGGAAACCGGCCATTGCTCACCGCATGCTCAGGACGGCGCATGAAATCGTGATCATCTGGCCAGAGAAGGAGTTGGATGGCGTCGACGGAGCGTTCTTGGTGCCGTCCCTCACCGAAACGCAAGAGGGCGCGAGAATCGGGGCCGTCCTCTGGAAAGCAGGCGGTTGCCCCGTCGCCGTCTTCAGCCATCACATAGAATTGAATGAGTTGCCCCTCGGGTTGGCCCGGAAGGTGAGCGTGCCAATGGGATCCCTCCAGGGTCATAGGCAGGACTTTCCAGTCGATAGCGGGTGTTCGGTAGACGAGGTGAACGGAGGCGACGCCTTGGGGATCGGCGGCGCTGATCGAAACTGTGACCGCCTCTCCAGATGGTGGTCGCAGCGGATGCAATGTTAGCAGATCAAGCGTGGGCCCCATCGGTTCCCAATGCACCTCGCCAGGTGATCCCAATCGATCGGGTAAGGGCAAGGGATGCGTGCGTGCGAGCCGGTTGAGGTAGAGGCGCGTGTTGAGGGCAGGATTGCCTCGGCACCACTTGGCCGAGAATGAAATGCGATAGGTGGAATCATCCTCAATGCGTGTGTCACTCGCAAAGCGATGAGAGACATTGTTATAAGAATGTTCAATCGCTCCATCAGCGACGATGCGCATGGCGGAGACGGTCTCGCCATCACGTACGGTTTCCACCGGGTGGCTGTGACGGTGCGTGCCCAGAGCCACCCAGTTCGAGAGCTCACCACTGAAGAGATTGCGCTCTCGAAAGTTTCCGTTGCGCAAGAGAGGCACATTCTCAGCGCCCGAGGTGTCTTCTACCACCACATCGGTCACCAGAACCTCTCCTGAATCTAGTAACCCCATCAAGAATTCCTGGAAATGGTCTGGATGGTTGCTCCCCAAAGGTTCGCTGCCGGGGCCTTCGTAGCTGAAAGCGACCCAGGCTGCCTTGTCCTCTTCACGACTGGCTCGCCATGATGCAGGATGGGCGTTGTCTGCCCAGGGATCCCGGAGTTCAAGGCTGCTGCCGCCCCCATCGGCCCACTGAGGCCAGCGCCCACTATCATGATAGCGAACGGAGTCGACCGGATTGCCGATGGGATCTTGCAACAGAATTGTATCGGAGTCATTGCCGAGCCTACCTGAGAAATTCCCTAGCATGCGCACCTTGGGATGCTTTGCCTGAAGCGATGCGATGTCGCGCGTGACGACGAGGACTTCCTCAGACTTAAGAAGGGTGCCTTGGGGAAAGCGAAAGTGAATGCCGCCATCGAGCGTCCATCCTGACAGATCGACCGCGTCCTCGGATCGATTGAAGAGTTCTAGCCATTCCTCGTCATTCGGAGCGTAGTCGTCTTCTGGAGTGTTCGGCTGATCGTAGGTTGGGGGGTAGTGATAGAGGATCTCGCTGATGACGATCGCATCTTGAAGGGCGACGCGATTGGTCTCGCCCGGGGTAGGCGTTTCGGTCGAGAGCCAGGCATCGTCATCTGTGCGTACCCGTGGGCGAACCCCCACCCGACCCGCATCGAGGAGCCTGCCGGAGGCGTCGTAGAGAAAGATGGCCTGACCTTCAGAGAGCGGACCTTCTGGTGAGATCACGTGGTAGGCGCCTGGAGCGAGAGAAATGGCCTCAAGCGGATCACTGACAGACGTGCGAAACCCCGTGAGCGCGACGGTTGACGATCCGCGATTAACGATTTCAACGTAGTTAGGATCGATTTCCGATAGGACCACTGCTGGCAGCGAGAGATGAGAGCGATGAGCAGATCCAGGAGAACCTCCGGGGACCCGGCTGGCTTCCCAACTAGAAGGTTCGGCCGTGGCCAACGAACCGTGACGTTTGCGGAGCGTCATGCCAGAGCCATCGGCACCCACGGGCCAGGGAGCGTCATCGTCATAGCGGAGACGATCCATCACCCGATCATTGCGATCGCGCAGGGTGACGGTCTCGCCACCGTTGTCTAACTGGCCCTCGAATGGGCCGAGCGCATCATCCAATGGCGCCCCCGCGCCGTGGATGACCAGATAACCTTTCGGTGCGAGGACGCTGCCTTCGGGAAAGGTGAAATCGACGCCACCCGCCAAACGCCAGCCTGACAGATCCACACGAATGGACATCTGATTGTAGAGTTCGATCCATTCGGTTTCTTGAGTCTTGTCAGGATGATAGTGGATCTCGTGGAAGGTCACGACGGAATCGGTGCCCGCGTGCAAGGGGAGCCATCCAAGGACGCCTAGTATCGTGAGCCAACGAACCATGCGGCAGGGTGACGGATTGGCATCTGTCTGGCGATCATTCTTTCATCTACTTGGCGGCCGAGGCGGCCGAGGCGGCCGAGAGATCTTGAGTGGCCACATAGACACTGTTCGGAGTGACGACGGTGATCCGGAGGGTTCCGCGTGCCGCCTCGGCCTCGCCTTTCCAAGAGTGGATGGGAGCGCGGGTTTCGCGGTGGGTGAATCTCAGGGCTTTCTGGCTGTCTGCGAATAGAGTCATGGCCGCTTCTCGGTCGAGATGAGCAGGGCGTTGCTTGAGTGGGGGTGGTGGCACGCGATGCCCTACCGTCAAGCGCGTGGCATCGGATGGGGGATTGGGAATGGACCACGTCCATCGATCGCCTTCCCGCGTGAATGTCGCTTTCAAAGGATAAGGGCGTTTGAGCTTGGTCGCGGGGTCTCCAAGCAATGCGTAGAGGAAGAGGTGATCCTGCCGGATCTTTGGGGTGTTGAGCTCAGCTTCGAGCTTGCCTTCGACATCCTTGAGGAACATCTCCACTAACAGATCCTTCATGGCGTGGCCTTCACGTTGGGTTTCCGTCCAGCGTTCCCCCAGTCGGGAGCTGCCTTCATCAACGCTTTGCAGCCAAGCCACAGAAGAATAGTAGTTAGGCAAAGGATGCGATTGGGTCGTGGCAGCGATGACAGCCACCGGTCCGCCAGGTGCATGCAGAAAGGCTTCTGATAGGCTCTCCTGAGGGTGGGCGAAGTTCCCACAATCACATGCGAAGATGACCATGGGCGCCGAAGGCTTGGCATGCTGGTAGGTGGTCGTTTGAGCTGATTGATAGGTGATCCATCGGCCCTGATACGGCATGGAATAAAAGCCCGTGACACTGCCGTGGCCCATGAGCCCTGTGAACAAGCCACCACCGCGTGCGAGGTGACTTTCAAAGATGGACGACTGCAGCTCAGGATGGCCGGAGAGTGGGTCGGTCGCGTTACCCATGATCACAGAGAGATCTGCCCAGGGAGGTGCCTCGCGGTGAAGGGTCTGCCGGAGGAGATTGGACGCCATGTTTGCATGAAAGGTGTCGCCATAAGCGGGATTGCCTGCCCACACCGGAATGTGCAACGCCCCTTCCGTCGTGGGGGCTTTCTCAAATGCGACGATCTTGGTGGCTAATCTCGCCAGGGCGGTGGGCGACCGTCCGGGCAATCGGCCCACCGGGATCTCGGGAATGCCGTCGCCATCCCAATCCCCAAAGACCGTGTCCGAGACGTAGGTTTCCGGTTGCGTGGCTTGCCAACGGTAAAGCGTCTTCCGATCACCCTGCAATTGGCCTTCTGCTAGAGGGGCGGCCAGCGTGTCATCGCCGAGGAGCAGGATGTAGGCGGGGGGCTGCTTGAGCGATTGGAGCGCTTTGCGGATCGGCGGTTCCCGCTTCTCGATGGCGAAGCCTTCTTGCGCCCGATAGTCTGACAATGCTTGGATACTGTCTTGCAAATTCTTGGGGCCGATCACCAACCATGTGCTTGGTGCCTCTGCATGGACGGCGATGACCAAGCTGGTTACAAACAGGATGGAGGCCGCGGTGCCTAATGCTTTCATGATGAGGATGTGTTGGAGAAACCCGATTTATCAGAAATCTAGACAAGGTGCCGGTTGTCGTCCAGCGTCCCGATTGTCATGGGCCCCGTCACCGTCGGTATTCATTCAGGACTAAAGTCGAATCGCCTCGCCTACCGCTTGGCGGATGAGGGGGATCCCGCAGTCGTCGAGGCGATCTTGGCAGAACGGGACGTGGAGGATCCCAAAGTGCGCAATGCGACGTGGAAGGTTCTGAGTCATCTCGCCGCTCGCCGCCCAGAGTGGTTTCAAGAACGCCTCGCCTTCTTCCTCGATCACCTCAACGACGAACGCAATGTGGTGAAATGGGCGGCCATGGATGTGGCGGGCTATTTGGTAGGGCTTGATGGGGGAAACCTTATCAACGATGATGTTGTCGCCGTGATGGTCGATGCGCTGAGTGCGGAGACCATGGTCACTGCCGCGCATGGGATCGACAATCTCGTGCGCATTGGTTTGGCGCAGCCGACGCGCCATTCCGAGTGCCTGGCAGAGCTCTTCCGAGTGGAATCGATTCCCAGGGCTGCCGATTGTCGTGAGGTACTCCTAGGCAAGGTGGCGGACGGGTTGGGCAAGCTCTTGCCGCACCTCTCAGAGGTCAACCGAGCCGCTGCCATGACCTTTCTCAATCGCCTGGCTCTCAGTGATGGTCGCGATGGGCACAAGGCCCTCAAGATTATCCGGCGACAGTCGCGTGAGAAAGGCTCCTGAGAATCGGTGCGACCACCTGGCAGGTCCCGGGTTAGCATGAACGTGAACCACACTTCAGGAATTCTTGCGCTTGCTTTCGCATTTGCCACCGCTGGGCAGGGTGAGGAGAACGATCCGCGTCTTGCGTTTGGGAAGGATTTCAAGCCCTTCTTGGCCAAATACTGCTTTGATTGCCATGGCGCGGAAACCCAGAAGGCGGGGGTAGATTTGCAAGGACTTCTTGGCGACGAGCCTCCGAAGATCGAGGACAGACGCGAATGGGAAACGGTCATGGAGATCATCCTCTCCCGCGAGATGCCGCCCGAGAAGAAGCCGCAGCCAGCGGAGGCCTTGCGAGGGGAAATGGTGGATTACCTAGAAGCGCACTTGGAGAGCTTCGATTGCTCGGGTCCGGTCAATCCTGGTACGGTCACGGCACGCCGACTGAATCGCGTGGAGTATGAGAATACCATTCGCGACTTGTTAGGGGTGGAGTTTGCCGCGACCGAGAATTTCCCCCGCGACGAAGTTGGTTATGGCTTTGATAACATCGGTGATGTCCTGTCATTGTCACCATTACTCATGGAGAAGTATTTGGAAGCGGCCGAGACCATCGTCGATGACGCGCTGCTTTCAGAAGTGCCTCCATGGCCGCCACGACAGCGTTTCGAAGAGACGGCGATGAAAGCGCGCCCGCGGAACGGCGACGACGACGCGCTTCGCGTGGAGCGGAATCGCTACTTTGGCTTGTTTCGTGAGGGCGAAGCCGAGTTTGCCTTCAACGCACCCGAGGCGGGGGACTATCAGATTCGCGTGCGTGCCTATCAGGACAAGGCGGGCCCGGAGCCTGCGTTGCTCTCCCTTTGGTTAGGCAAACAACGCGTGAACGAAGCGCACGTGCGTGCGGAGGGTGATGCTCCTGAGGTGCTCGAATTTCCCCTCACCCTAACAGAGGGCGACCAGACGTTGGCCGTGGGATATGAGAATAACTACAACAATTCAGACGCCGATGAACGCCGTCTTCGGGGCGATCGTAATCTCTACGTGGATTGGGTTGAAGTGGTTGGTCCGCTAGGAAAGGAGCGGCCGCCGCTGCCTGCGACCCATGTCGCCATCATCCCCGAACGGCCCCAGCCAGGCAGGGAGATGGCCATGGCGCGTACCATCTTTGAGCGCTTTGTCAGTAGAGCTTACCGTCGGCCTGCGACTAAGAGGGAAGTGGATCGGCTAGCGGGGCTCGCCATCCAGGTGATGGACGAGGGAGCCACCTTTGAAGAAGGGATCAAAGTGGGCGTTTCGGCAGTGCTTGTGTCCCCACACTTTCTCTATCGCTGGGAACTTGATCCTCAGCGGAGCGGGGAGGAACCGCGCCCGTTGAACGGATACGAATTGGCGTCGCGCTTGTCTTACTTCCTCTGGTCTAGCATGCCGGATGCCGAACTGACGGCGGCGGCAGCGGCGGATCAGTTAGGCGATTTGGACGTGCTTCGCGCGCACCTGAAGCGGATGCTAGCCGACCCCAGAGCCAAAGCGCTGGTGCAGAATTTCACCGGGCAGTGGCTGCAAACGCGGAACTTGGCCACAGTCGAACCCGACCCCGAAGTGTTTCCGGAGTTTGACGAGCCGTTGCGAGAGGCCATGCAGTTGGAAACCGAACTTTTCGTGCAATCGATCGTCGATGAGGATCGTAGCGTTTTGGAGCTGTTGGATGCTGACTACACCTTCCTCAATGAGCGTCTCGCGCAGCACTACGGCATCCCCGGCGTGACGGGAGAAGCTTTTCAGCGGGTGGCGCTCGATCGCGGTTCGCGCCGGGGGGGCGTTCTCACACAAGCCAGTGTCCTCACGATCACTTCGGAAGCCTCACGGACGTCGCCTGTCGTGCGGGGCAAGTGGGTCCTGGAGCAACTCCTCAACACGCCACCACCACCACCACCACCAGATGTGGAGCCACTGGAGGAGACGAAAGAGGCTCACGAATCAGCGTCCTTACGGGAGCGTTTGGAACAGCACCGGGACAATCCCGACTGCCGCGGTTGCCACGCCAAGATGGATCCCATTGGTTTCGCCCTGGAGAACTATGACGCCATCGGGCGCTGGCGGGACATGGACGGTAAATTTCCGATCGATCCCGCCTCGGAACTCGTAGGCGGCATCACGGTGGAGGGCCCGGACGATCTCAAGCGTGCCCTCGTGCAGAAAGAGGATTATATTGAAGCGTTGGCCGAGAAGATGCTCACCTACGCCCTTGGTCGAGGAACCGAATACTACGATAAATGCGCCATTGATCTGATTGTCGCGCAACTAAAGGGTAGTGAGTATCGTTTCTCTTCCTTGATAGATGCGATCGTGACCAGCGAACCCTTCCTCAAACGTCAACTCCTCCCGCACTCATGAATGCTTCCTGGAATCTCTCTCGTCGCCATTTCCTCCGTGGTCTTGGTGCCGCCGTCGCCTTGCCCTCATTAGACGTCATGGCGTCGACCAAGGCGCTGGCGACTGCCCATCCCACGCGGATGGCGTTCTTCTTCGTGCCCAATGGCATCAACATGGAACATTGGCGGCCCCAGCGCGAAGGCGTGCATTTCGACCTGCCGTCGACCCTAGAGCCGCTGGCGACGCTGCGAAATGACTTCTCGGTCCTCAGCGGCCTCACCCACGATAAAGGGCGGGCCAATGATGACGGGGCGGGCGATCACGCCCGCTCGGGAGGCGTCTTTCTCACCGGATCTCAACCGCTCAAGAGTGAAGGCGCGGAGATCCGTGTCGGTCAATCGGTGGACCAGTTTGCCGCGGAGTATCTCGGACAACACACGCGGTTCCCCTCAATGGAACTTGGCACGGAGACGGGACGTCCCTATGGGAAATGTGATAGTGGCTACAGCTGCGGATATTCGAATAACATCTCCTGGAAGGATGCCAGCACGCCTATGGCGAAGATGGTCAACCCAAGGGAAGTCTTCGAACGTCTCTTTGCGAATGAGATTGCCAAAGAGGTGGGGGAAAGCCAATCGCAGCGTAAGCGTCATCGGCGCAGTATTCTTGACTTTGTGTTAGATGACGCCAAGAGCTTGCAGAATAAAGTGAGCAAGAGTGATCAGCAGAAGCTCGATGAGTATCTGACGTCCGTGCGCGAGATTGAATTGCGTGTGCAGCGGGCGGAGGAAACTGGCTCGCAGCATGAGGACCTCATCCGGGGCTTTGCTGCTCCGGAGGGCATTCCCGATGCTGCAGATGAGCATTTGCGTTTGTTGGGCGATATGATCGTCTTAGCTTTCCAAACGGACGTCACTCGGGTGGCAACCTTTATGTTTGCCAATGCAGGGAGCAACCGTGCCTACCGCGAAGTGGGGATTCGTGAGGGACACCACGCGCTCTCTCATCACCAGAATCGCCCAGAGAAGCTGGAGCAGTTAGCCAAGATCAATCGCTTCCATGTGCAGCAATTGGCCTACATTCTCCAACGTCTCAAGTCGGTGAAAGAAGGGGAAGGGAATTTGTTAGACAATTCCGTGATCGTTTACGGAAGTGGCATCAGCGATGGGAATCGGCATAATCATGACGATCTTCCCATCCTTGTGGCTGGTCGCGGAGGCGGGCAGATCCAGCCAGGCCGTCACGTGGTGTATCCGCAAGACACCCCTATGTCGAACCTCTTCAATTCGATGCTCGATATGACTGGGGTGCCCGTCGATTATTTCGGGGACAGCACGGGCCGCCTCCGTCATTTGTCGGTCTAACGCTTTCAGTCGTTCACGCCTCGATTCCTTGAAACGTCTTGCGCTTCTAGCTGCTTTCGCGGCAGGAATCTCTTCCGCTTGGGCTGCCGAGACGAAGGATCCCGTCGTGCTTGGACAGCTTCTGAGTCACGCTAAGAAAGAGGAACGCCGTGAGGCGGCCTATCAATTGCAGCAGCTCGGTCCCGCAGCCGCTCCTGTGGTGCGGCAATTGGTCCGCGCCCTGGAGGACGAGGACGATCAAGTGTGGCAGCGCGCGACCATGACCCTCGCGAACATCGGGCCGAAAGCGACGTTCGCAATTCCCGAGTTGATCAAGCAGATGGGCGGAGAGCGGCACCGCTACGCGGAACAGCGCAGTGTGCGGTCGGCCTTCGCTCTGGCATCCATCGGAGAGGCTGCAAGACCTGCCCTGCAACAGGCTCTCCAAGATGACGACGAACATCGGCGTTGGGGGGCGGCACACGCTCTCGGGCTGATGGGCAATCCATCGCCTAAATGTGTGGAAGGTGTGATGGCATTGCTAGGGGATGATGAGGAAAGCGTTCGACGCGAAGCTGAAGGGACCGCTGTGGCTTTCGGTGAGGCCAGTGTATCGTCCTTGCGGGCGATGTTAGAGAGCGACTCGTCGACAGTGCGCATGGGGGCGGCGAATGCCTTGCGACGGATGCCATCGGTAGCGGCTCCCGCGATGGAGGCGGTGCGGCAGGCGCTCCTGCGTGAGACTGACATCTCTGCTAAGATGGCGCTGCTCCACAGCGCGGCTGCGTTGGGAGTGGATGCCGAGTTTCTCGCGCCCATGGTGGTAGAGGCCTGTGCAGCCTCAGAAGCGGAACAAGAGGCAACGTTCAATATCTTGTTAGGTAGTGCATCCCTAGCTGATGCGGTCCTGCCAAGCTTGGGCCTCTTGCTTTCTTGCGATGACGCGGCCACGCGCCGGCACGCAGCACGTTTGCTAGGGCGGATGGGCGACCAAGCGGTCGACGTGGCTCCCGCATTGGTCGAACACCTCACTTCTGGCCTGCCGGAAGCTGAGGATGAGGCCGCTTTCCAGGAGGCTCTTATCTTGATCGGCCCTGGCATCTTGCCCGCACTCCTCACGCGGTTGGAGACGCTCACGCCGGTGGCCCTTGATGATCAGAAGTGGGTGGTGGAGACCCTATCTGGATTGGCTCCATTGGCGCTCCCAACCCTGGAAGACGCTCTGGACGAGGCCGCCCCAGCAGTGGCTTGCGGGGTGCTCCGGGCGCTCCCGCGCCAAACGCGGCGCAATTCCGAGTTGGAGCGGCGGATCCTCCCTTATTTGACGAATGAGGATCCTCGAGTGCGTGCCGCTGTCGTGGATGCCTTCACGCGAATGGCACTCCCGGAGAAGCGCTGGCAACGCGTCTTGCACGAAGGCTTGGCCGATCCTGCTCCCGAGGTGCGGATCGCGGCGATACGGGCACTAGAGAATGCTCCCTTTCCTAAAGCGCAACGCTTGGCGTTCCTCACCGAAGCGCTTTCCGCAGATGAAGCCCTTGTTCGCTTGCAAGCAGCTCAGGGACTGGGGGCTCTGGGAGAAGATGCGGCTCCCGCGGTGCCGACGTTGCTGGCCTCCACACAGGGGCCGTCCGCCTCGGAGGGGTATCGGCTGGCGGTGATTACGACCTTTGGCCAGATGGGAGCGGCCGCTCAGGAAGCCCTCGATTTCCTCATCGCGTCCCTGGATCCAGCCCAGTCAGAGACCATCCGCGTGGGGAGTTTGCGAACCTTGGCTCGTTTGGGGGCGTCCGCGAAACAGGCGTTGGCACAGATCAACCCCTTGCTCAATCAGGGGTCTCCCGAGATCCGCCGAGCAGCTCTGGCGGCCTATGCCGCGATCGAGAACACCCCGGAGAATTTGATTCCCGTGCTGTTGGAGGCGCTTAAGGATCCCAGTCCGGAAGTGCGTGCCCCCGTGATCGCGGGTCTTGGAAACCTTGGCTCGGACGCCATGAGCGCTGCGCCAGCCTTGGTGGATTTGGTCGCCTCGGAGCCTGATCGCAGCGCGGCCTTGGACGCTTTGCGAGAAATTCGCCCCCAGGATGTGGATCTGTGTCTCCGTCTTCTTGAGAGCGAAGACGCGGGAGCGCGACTCCTGGCGTGCGATCGTCTTGGTCGTCTCTACGACAAGAAAGCGATCCCGGCCCTGCGAAACGCCCTCCGTGACCGCTACAGCTTCGTTCGCCGCCGTGCCCGAGAGGCTCTGGAGCGGATCGAGCGCGGCCCTCGGCGTCGCCGTTGAGATTCGGTTATTGATTATTGATATTTCGCTGGGATGAGCGGAATCGTCTCTCATGGCTTGTGCTTCCATGAATGTAGCCGTGGTGCATTATCACCTGCGGCCTGGCGGTGTCACCTCCGTGATCGAGAGCACGGTTCAGGCGTTGCAGAACCACACGGACGTCCGCTGCGTCATCCTGTGTGGCGCGCCCTATAGGGGAAATGATCTAGCAGACGTGCGGGTCGTGCCGGGATTGGACTACGATAGAGAGGGAGATTCCACAGATCCCACCACTTTGGCGAAGGCGATGGAGGAAGCAGCGACAGCAGCATTCGGAGCACGCCCTGATCTCTGGCATGTGCATAATCACTCCCTGGGAAAGAATGGGCATCTCCCCGCAGCCCTTGAGCATCTGCGGCAGCAAGGCCATCGATTTCTCTTGCAGATACACGACTTCGCTGAAGACGGACGCCCCGAGAATTATCGGGTGCTGCAGGAGACGAAGACCCCCTATATCATGGGGATCGGGGTCCATTACGCAACGATCAATGGACGCGATCAGTCTTTGCTAGAGAAGGCGGGCATCCCGCGGAATCGAGTTCACGCGCTTCCCAATCCGATCAATGCGACATGGGCTTCTGGTCCGGCAGCGGATCGCGAACGCCTCCTGCTGCTCTATCCGACGCGAGGGATCCGCCGCAAGAATCTAGGAGAAGCGGTGCTCCTTGCGCTGCTGTGTCAGGGGCGTGCCGAAGTGGCGACCACGAGGGGGCCTGACAATCCTATTTGGCAACCATGTCATGATGAATGGAGAGCCTTTGCCCAAGCGCGCCCATTGCCAATCACGTTTGCCGTGGTCGATCGCGTTTCTGCACCGGCGCAGAAGGAGGCGTCTTTAAATGCTTGGTTGCGCGCCTGTCACGGATTCCTCACCACCAGCGTGGCTGAGGGCTTTGGTCTAGCCTACCTGGAGTCTCTCTCCGGGCAATGGCCTCTGATAGGGCGCGATCTTCCAGAGATTACCCGCGATTTCAAAGAATTGGAGCTCCCCTTTCCCGGGCTCTATCGGTCCATAGGCGTTCCGCTAGAGTGGGTGGGGGAGGAATGCGTGATGGCGGCCTTGCGAGAAGCGCTAGAGACTTACTATCAGTCTTACGATCGCCCGCTCCCGGAGTGCGCTGCCGAGCGCGCCCTGGAGACCATGGTCGATGATCGCGGGCGTGTCGACTTCGGTTGCTTGCGGGAGGAATGGCAGCGTGAGGTCATTGATCGCCTCTTAGATGGGGAAGACCGCTCGCATGTGGTCTTCAAGACAGAAGCTGCGATTGCTGATGCGGACTTGTGGATAGAGAGTTGGTTAGACTATGGGCGGCGCCTTACGAGTAAAGGGGCAGATCGGCAATTGACTGCCTTCTACGGACCGGAGCCCGCCGCGAACCGGTGCCTTCAAGCGTATCGAGCCGTCGTCGGCGAAGCGGATTCTGAAGATGAGGCACCCCAACCGTGTGCGGTGAGTGATGCCTTGCTAGACGTCTTCCTTTCTCCAGAGCGCTTTCACTTTCTGAGAACCTAGCATGGCAGCGCGCGACCTCATTAGAGAATTGGTTGAGCCGATGACCGTGCTGCCGACCAATACAAGTCCTTTGTTAGAACCGCTCCAGGGAATCCGGGCGGTGGTCCTCGATGTTTACGGAACCATGCTGCAGTCAGGTGCTGGCGATTTGACCGTCTCAGCAGACAGCAGGGCCGATGCCGCCCTAGAAGCGCTGCAGGCCGAGGGCATTGTGACTTCCCCTACCATGACATTACAGGAGCAGATCACACGGATCATTCATCTGCTCCATGCGCAATCGAAAGCCAATGGAACAGAATTCCCAGAGATCGAGATCCGTGAGGTTTGGGCGCGCGCGCTGGCACGCTGGAATTTGTATCTAGAGCCTGAGGTGTTAGAACGCGTGATCATTCGCCATGAATGTGCCGCCAACCCCACGGCACCCATGCCCGGCGTCCGGGACATGCTCAAGGGGCTGCGCGACCGTGCGTTGACCCTGGGCATCATTTCCAATGCCCAGTTCTACACGCGGCCTCTGTTAGAAGTTCATTTGGGTGCATCGCTAGAAGAATGGGGGTTTTGTGAGGACCATTGTTTCTGGAGTTTTGAAGAACGTGAGGCCAAGCCTTCGGACGCGCCGTTTGTAGGGCTCGCGCGGCGGTTCTGGCGAGAAGGAATCAGAACCCAAGATGTCCTCTACATCGGGAACGATCTGCGTAATGACATCGCTCCTGCCGCCTTGGCCGGATTTCAGACCGCGCTCTTCGCGGGCGATGGCCGGTCTCTCCGTTGGCGGCAAGGGGAGGGGATCGAGGCGCGCCCAGATGCCGTCCTCACCGCGTGGGAGCAGTTGCCCACGGTGCTCGACTTCGATTCGGAGCATGCCTAGAGTGACCCCATGAGTTTGGCTCCCGAGATCCAGGCATTCCTTCGGCGCGCGGCCAAACGGCAGCAAATGGCGAGCCTTGGGCGGCATTGGTGTCGAGTGCTGTGGATCTTGGCCTGGCTCTTCCTTGCCTACCTCCTCTTAGCGCGGCTGACCGGGCTGGTCTCGGATGATGGCATCTGGTGGCTGCTTCTCGGCATGCCACTGCTGGCAGGGGGCATCGCCTGGTTCACTCATCGGCGCGTGCCGGACACGGAGGCGGCTGCTATGGTGGATCGGTTTCAGAAGAACCACGACCTCTTCGTCACGACCGTGCACCTGGACGACAGTGCGGGGGCCTATCAAGAGCAGATCCGCTCCATGGCTTCGCAGGCATCTTCAGAGAAACTAGCCCTTTCCGAGATGATTCCATGGGACTGGCAGAAGCCTCTTGCCAGGCTGGCTGGGGGAGCGGGTATCCTCGCCCTCGCGATGACGCTTTTGCCACAGCTCGATCCCTTTGGGAAGGAAGAGACCCGGCAGTGGTTGGGGCGTCAGGAAGAACGCCTTGCGGAATTGCGCAAGGAAACGGAGAAACAAGAGCGCGCCCGGAAGCCGGAGGAACAGGCAGAGCAAGCCGAGGCCCTCCAACAAGCCCTGGAGCAATTGGAACAAACCTTTCGCGTGGCGACGCCTGAGCGTCGAGAGGAGATCGCTGAGAAATTGCGTGATCATCAGAAAGAGTTAGGGGAATTCTGGAAGGCGCTCGACAAAGAGAAGCTGAGCGAAGCCCTGAGTGAGGAGGCCAAGGAGTTGCAGGCATTTGGCCAGCAGGACCCGGCGCTGACGGCGGAAGGCAAGGCCATGCGGGATCAGTTGCGTGAAATGCTGAAAGAGGGCGATGGTGCGGAATTGCAGAAGACGCTGGCAGAGATGTTAGAGAAAGCGGAGGAAATGAAGCAGGACAAGGTGGATGCCGAAGAGCGCCGCGAGGGTGCTCGAGATTTGCAGACGCAGTTGCAAGAGTTGGCCGATGCCGTGGCGCGTGAAGGGGGATCACCCGAATTGAAGGAAACATTGAAGCGTGCGATCGAGCAGATGCAGATGGCGCAGAATGGCGAGTTGGGGCAGCAAGCGATGAAGGATGGACAGCGTAGCATGGAGCAAATGGCGCAGCAGTTGAAAGATCTGGCGGATCAGTTAGAACAACTCCAGCAATTGGAGGAGGCCCTGGATGCCGCCCAGCTGGCGCAGCAACTGAACGAGATGGGAGAGATGAACGGGGAGGGGCAAGAGGGTGGCCAGGGAGGTGATTTCAAGAGTTATGCCGAACTCTACGAGAAGCTCCTAGCAGAAGCGCAGGGTGGCGGCAAGGGAGAAGGCGAAGGGAGAGAGGGGATGAAGGGCGCGGGCACCGGCGAAGGCGGCGAGGCGCCAGAAGACGACCAGGAAGTGGATTTCAAGACGGAGAAATCGCCTTCTCATCTGGTCGCCGGGAAGACCTTGCTCGAATGGCAGACTCAGGGCGTCTCCGAGACTGGAGAAGCGCGCGAAGCCTATCGGGATTCCGTCAGCCAGCTCAAGCAAGGTCTGACAGAAGCCATTCGCCAAGAGAAGATTCCGCCGGGCTATCACGGCCAGATTCAGAAATATTTCGATACCCTGGAGGTGGAACCACCGCGTGCCGATGACCTTGACTGACTCGCCTGGCGAGCGCACCATCCCAGCGCGTGAAGTTTAAGTTTAAGGATCTCTTCGAAATCTATAGTAAGCCCGGTTACTTCGGGAGTCTCGCTGGCATGGTCGCGGTGGTGATCTGTGCCTGGTGGATGTTGCAGCCCAAGATCCCAAAGCTCACGGTCTACTGCGCGCATGATTCCGTCTACGCGCAAGAGATTCTGGAGGCCTTTCAGGAGGAAACCGGGATCAAGATGGACATCCGTTTTGATACGGAAGCGACCAAGTCTCTCGGTCTTGTCGAGATGATCTTGAGTGAGGGTGACCAGCCCTCTTGCGATGTCTTCTGGAACAACGAAGTGTTAGGCACCATGCGTCTTCAAGGTGCGGGTATGCTTGATCCTTATGTTAGTCCTCACCAAGAGCGCATCCCGAGGCAGTTCAAAGATCCCAATGGATTCTGGACTGGGTTCGCCGCCCGTCTCCGCGTCTTCATTGTCAATCCCGATGTCTTGCCAGCGGAATTGTCAGCGATCGAGAAGCGTCTCGAGGATCCCGATCTTCAAGAAGTGACCATCGCCAAGCCGCTTTATGGTACCACCCGCACGCACTACTCGGCCCTATGGCACGCCTGGGGCGGCGAGGCATTGAAGCAATGGCATGAAAGCCTCTTTGCGCGTGGGATCAATGAGGTGAGCGGCAATGCGGTCACGCGTGCCATGGTGGCGGAAGGCGTCTGTGATCTCGGATTCACAGACACGGATGACTACTTTGTCGCCAAGGAACGGAAGCAGAATGTCGCCATGGTGCCCGCCCGCTTGCCCTCTGGAGAAGTTATTTGCATTCCCAATACCGTCTGCCTCATCAAGCAAAGCGATCGTCCTGATGAGGCGCGCCGATTGATCGACTTCCTTCTATCGGCAGAAACGGAGGTGCGCCTGGCCAATTCTCGAGCCCTGCAGCTTCCGTTAGGGCCTGTCGATACCGATAAGCTACCTAAGGAAGTGCAAGACCTCCTGCCACTGACCAAAGAAGGCGTCGACCTGACAACCTTACGAGACGCGGCCAAAGAGTGTCTTGATTGGTTGAAAGAACTCTATGTGAATGGTTAGGTTCACGCATGACCCGCGGCCTTCTCCTCCTTCTAACGTTCTTCCTGGTTCATTGTGGGACCTCTGCACCGGCACAAAAGCGTTATGCGTCCAAGCCTCGCATCTTCTCGGGGATGCAACAGATCATCAATGTTTCCTCCTATGACCCGAAGGAAAGGCAACGCGCGGGGAGAAGCTATTCTACCAGTGATGTTTCTGCATTGAAGGCCAATGGTGCGCGCGGCCTGATCGCGCGCGCGGGCAAGGGGGGGAAGCTCGATGGCAAGTGTTCTGCGTTTCTGCGTTCGGCTGATCGCGTGGGGCTTTTGCCAGGCATCTACTATCGTGTGCAGAGCCATGTATCGCCAGAGAAACAAGCCGACCAGATGATTGCCAAAGCACGCGCGTTGGCTCGCAGCCGTGCGTGGAATGCCCCTGCACTCTTGCTTTGTGGCGACTACGATGGGGATTTGAAATTGTCTGCCATCCTGCGGTTCATGGATCGGGTCGAGGCCAAGACGGGAGTGGTGCCCGTCTGCTATCTTGAGAACAGTCCTGAGCTGAAACTGCAGACGCGTGCGGCGGACGCGCGCACGCGGGCCCGTCTTCAGCGGGCGCCTTATTGGCTAGCGCTTTACTCACACACGAGCGGAGATGGCCCTATCTTTCCTGCGCCGGGCAATCCGCGCAATCTGGTCAAACAGTATTCCCTTTGGAACGATTGGACCATGTGGCAGTACGGCGGGGTGCAATGGGAAAACGGCGGTTCTCGCCCCAAGGTCTACAACCATGGCCGCTACCGATTCTCTCCCTACTTTGGTGACCTCGATCGTCCGACCGAGCGCAATGTGTACCGCGGTTCTCAGGCGGAGCTTGCGGCTTTCTGGCAACGACACGGCATGAAACTCCGCTAACAGTCCACCTAAGCAAACGCTCAACATAGGAGGCACGTCATGGCACGCAAACGCAGCTCTCTCGCTCCCGACTGGTGGGACTATACTACTCTGGATGACGACCTGATCCGAGACGCGGCCGCCCTTTCGGCACGTGATCTGGAACAGCTCTCGCGTCCCGGATTTCAAGTGCACGTCTACGACACGCTGGAGGAGTTCTATCTCGCGGAAGCGTTAGAGTATATTGAAGCCTGGCGCGCGGCGACGCCGGACAATCCCGTGGGCATTTGTGGTCCCATCGGCCCGACCGAACAGTTGCCCCTGGTCGCGCGTCTGGTGAACGCGCTCGATCTTTCCCTAGCGAATGCGCATTTCTGGGGCATGGACGAGTGGATTGTCGATGGTGCGGAGGTGCCCGTGACGCACCCGCTTTCATTCGAGAAAGCCGACCGCAGTCTTTGCTTCGACCGGCTTCGGCCGGAACTCGCGATGCCAGAGGAGAACTTGCACTTTCCCAAAGCGGACGTGCAGCCGTTCATCGATAGCTGGGATGGGGTGCGCTGCGCGGTCATGCAAGGCGGCCAAGGCGATATTAAACACTGGGCGTTTAATGATCCATTGAGACGTGAGGGCGACCATGCGGAGTCGCCACCATCACCGGAAACGTATCGCGAATTGGGCACACGCATCGTGGATTTGCATCCCGTGACCATCAGCCAGAACGCACGCACCTCTGGAGGGGGAAACGTTTCTCTGGTACCGACGCAAGCCGTGACGGTGGGCCCTCAAGAAACCTGGAAGGCGGATAAGGTGTCTATCTGGCAAGCCGGAACTCATGACAATCCGTTCGGGATGCGCCTCACAACCTTGATGATTTCCAAGGGTCTCGCAGATTCGGCAGTGCCCATGTCCTTGCTGGCCGATCATCCTCAGGTGGCGTTCCATTTCTATCGGGGTGGTTTGGGACATTGTCAGGTCGAGATGCACTAGCAACACGATGGAAAGTCAACTTGCCTGTATTGCTCAGCCCGGCGGTCCCATTCAGGTGGAGACGCGCGCGGTGCCAGAGTTGGAACCCGGTGCCGTCCTCCTGCGCACACTCTACAGCGAGGTGTGTGGAACAGACTGTCACTTATACCATGGGCGCTTGGCCGGCGTTCCCTATCCACTCACTCCCGGTCATGTGAATGTTGGCGAGATCGCTGCGCTGAAGGGAGACGTGCGTGATGTGCATGGCGAAGCATTTCGAGAAGGGGACCGTGTCACCTTTCTTGATGTCCATGAGACATGTGGATCATGCTGGCATTGTCTCGTGGGCAAGGCGGCGACGCGGTGTCCCGCGCGACGTGTTTATGGCATCACCTATGGTACCGATGAAGGGTTGTTAGGAGGATGGAGCCAATACATTTATCTCAAACCTGGGGTGAAATTGATTCGTTTGCCAACGGCACTCGCCCCGAGGACGTTCATCGCGGGTGGTTGCGGCATGCCCACGGGGTTTCACGCCGTGGAACGCGCCGAGATTCGGCTCAACGATTCCGTGGTCGTTCAAGGAAGCGGCCCCGTCGGCCTCGCTGCGGTCGCCTTCGCTCGCATGGCTGGGGCAGGGGAAATCCTCCTCGTCGGAGCGCCTAAAGACCGTCTGGAAATCGGGCTCGCCTTTGGAGCCGACGACGCTATCGATATCACCGAGCTTTCCAGCACCGACCGCATCGACGCGGTGCGCGCGCGAACGGAAGGTCGGGGCGCCGATGTCGTCATCGAAGCTAGCGGAAATCCTGCCGCCGTGCCAGAGGGCATGCGGATGGCGCGGGACGCAGGGCGCTATGTCATCGTGGGGCAATACACCGATCATGGCGACATTCCCATCAACCCTCACCTGGATATCAATCAGAAACATCTGGATATCCGTGGCTGCTGGGGAGCTGAATTCTCCCATGTCTATCGCAGCCTAGCCCTCATGCAGCGCTATGACCAAATGCTAGACTGGTCGGCCATGATCTCGCGCAGCTATGGCCTGCACGAGGCTCAGCAGGCACTCCAAGACGTCGAGAACCTCAGAGTCATCAAAGCCGTGATCGATCCCTGGAAGACTCGATAATCAAACGAGGCCTTAAGTCACGCGATACTTCGGCCGCTCGTATTTCACCGCGGCTTCGCCAATCACCCGCTTCGCTATGGTATCCTTCTTCTTGGGAGGTGGACCGGGCTTGTAATAAGTGACCAGGGCCCCACCCGCGACTGCTAACAGAATGCCGAGAACGAATTGCCAGCGAATGCCAGACCACTGATTGGCCAGCGAAATCCCCACCAAGGCATTCACGATGGGAGCACCGGCGAAGACGATGGTCATGACAGAGGGAGGCTTGCCATTGGCTCCAAACGCGAGCAGCACAAAGAGTGCGCCCAAGGCTCCCACCACACCAGCAATGAGGCTCCAGACGGTTCCCTTCACCGGAAAGGACCAATCAGCTCCTTTGAAGATCAAGATGAGGGCGGGGCCAACGATGGCCACGAGGAAATAGGCAACACCTACTAACAGGAACGCTTTGATTCGACCGTTGGTAGGATCGCCCATACTCACGGAGCCTGTGTGGAGAAAGATGCCGTAGACGCCCCAGGAAACGACGGTCATCAGCGCAAAGGTCAGCCAATTCATGGGGTGACCCTAGCGCCGTAGGCTTAGCCGTCAAATGCGGGCAAGCGTCTCTCAGGAGTGGTTCGCAGGTTCGCACTTGTGCATGGCGAGACCTCCACTAGGATCGCTACCAACGAATACTGACTCATGGGCGACCTCTTCACTCTCGAAAACTTGATGACTTTGGCGATGCTCGTCCTGCTGCAGGCAGTGTTAGGCTTCGATAATCTGCTCTACATCTCGCTAGAGTCCAAACGAGCACCAGCAGCTGATCAAGCACGCGTCCGGCGCCTCGGCATAGGGATCGCCATTGGCCTGCGGATTGCTCTCCTCTTCGCGCTCACGCAGCTCATCAAATTCTTTCAGAATCCCATCTTTGGGCTCGATACCGGATTTGTGAAAGGATCGTTCAACATTCACAGTCTTATCGTCCTGCTAGGAGGTGCCTTCATCCTCTATACCGCGACGAAGGAGATCTTTCACATGATCGCGCTCGAGGAAGCCCACGCCCACGACGCCAAAGAGAAGGGACAGAAGAGTGTTGGTGAAGTGATCTTCTGGATCGTGCTCATGAATCTCGTCTTCTCGTTCGACTCCATCCTCAGTGCGATGGCTCTCACGGATAGTTTCATTGTCATGGCGACGGCGATCATTATCGGTGGTCTCCTCATGATTTGGTTGTCTGACAGTGTGGCGACCTTCCTTCAGAAGAACCGCATGTATGAAGTGCTCGGGCTGTTTATCCTCTTCATTGTGGGCATCATGCTGATCACGGAGGGGGGGCATCTGGCGCATCTCCATTTCTTCGGTCACGAGGTCACACCGATGACGAAGACCACCTTCTACTTCGTTCTCGTGTTCCTGATTCTCACCGATATCGTCCAGAGCCGATACCAGCGGAAACTCCTGGCTCAGAAAGAGAAGGCCGCCGCGCCATTAAGCTGAGCGCCTCTCATCACATCAATAGTCCACGCTAGTTCTGTGGGGCAACGGCCCTGATCACGCGGACGCCTTTGCTAGCAGGTCGGCAAGTTGCGGGAAACCATAGGCCTCGGCGATTTGCCATGGAAGGCGTCCCTTCCCATCCATGGCAGCGGGATTGGCGCCTTGTTCTAGCAACCATGTCACGGCGTCTCCGTGATCGCGCCACGCAGCATGGTGCAACGGCGTCCAATCAGTGGTCTCGCTCTGTTGCGACTGAGCGTTCACATCGGCGCCGTGGGTGAGCAAACAGGTGGCAACGTCCTTCCACGTGGCAGGTGGCTCATGTTGAAAGCCACCCACCGCTGCGTGTAAGGGGGTGCCCATGCATGAGTCCGCATGCACATCGGCTCCGTATTCTAACAATAATTGAACCATGGGAAGGTCTCCGTGCTCCGCGCGGCCATGCAGGGGGGTGAGTCTCTGGCGGTTGCTATCGATGGCATTCACGTGAGCCCCGTGCTCTAACAGCAATTGAGCGGCTGCCACGCTGGCATCGCGCACGGCATGAAGCGGGGTGGCGTCGTAGTGTTCCCGGCGGGCCTTGGCTTCCTCTGGAGTCGCTCGCAGGATTTCAGTCAACGCGTCAACCGCGCCGAGAGCAGCGGCTTCGAAGGCATTGAGGGTAGCTCCGTAACGGCGCAAGGTTGTCGCGGTGGCGTCGTGATTTCCCAATTTGGCGAAGAAGAGCGGTCGAAACTGCTGCCACCCGCCGCAGGTTTCTAGCAAAGAACCATCCATCCGCAACAAGGCATCTACTGTCGCCGTATCCCCGCTGGCAGAGGCATCAATCAGACGTTCTCCGAGAGGCTTGGACTCAAGCGCTGCTTTCAATGCCTCCCAACTGGTGAAACCATACTCACGAGCAATGACCAGCTCAGCGTCCGCGAGGCGAAAGGGAGAAGGGACCTTGCCAGAGCATTGGCGTTCGATCCGGTTTCTCACTGTGGCAGGGTGGTCACTGTAGGATTGCAGCAAATGTGAAGCCTTGCTCTCGAATGATTCAAGTTGTGCCAATGCTGGGAAGAGATGACTCACGGCGAGAATGATGTAGCCGAAGCGAGGTCTTGAATCGAGGACATTCTTCCCGGCAAATGCCCGCTTGTTTGAAGCGATGCGCTGGGGCTGGTCAGGTGCCTGGGCCGCCGTCACGTGGCTGCGTTCTTGGAGCAGGAGCCATGTGATTGCTCGTCCTGGAGAAGCGTGATAATGGTTTGATAGTGTTCTTGAGGAGCTTTGGTGTAGCGTCCGGTGAGCTCACCTTGATTGGAGGTGCGTCCACTGTAGCGGAACGCGTGGTTGCTGAGGTAGTTGCGGGCGCTCTCTAGTGGGCGTGCCCAGGCGAGGGCGTCGTCTTCGGGGAGATCTTGGCGAGCGCCATGAGCCAACAAGAGATCCACCATCTCGACATGTCCCTGACGTGCTGCAAATCCTAACGGAGTGGCGGATGAATGGGAGTCAATGCAGTCGATCTCTGCTCCGAGCTCTAAGAGGCAGCGAGCGCGTTCAAGCTCGTTTGAAGCGGCGGCGGCATGCAAAGGAGTCCGGCCTAGCCAATCTCCTTGATTGATGTCGAGCCCATGGCGCACCGCGCATCGCAGCAGGTTGACATCGTTCGGGCATTTGCACATCTCATACCAGGGGCCTTTGAGAAGGCGCTCATTGCCGACTCGTGCCACGTAGGTGTCTAACTGCTCGGGAGTTTCAATGCGGGAAAGGCAGGTGCCATCCTCATTCACGGCGAGGATCTCTTCTTCAGTGGCCGTCTTGAGGAAATCGAGCAGGTTCTCTTGTTCCTCTTCGTGCCCTTCATCGTAATGAACCGGTTCTGCTCCATGACGCAGAAGGAGGTCAACGGCCTCCTGCGGATGCTGCTTCCCCCAATGCGTGCAGAACATGTAGACGGATCCTGAGGAGTCAACGTTTGCGTTAGGATTGGCTCCCGCCTCTAGCAGAAGGCGCATGATCCCGACTTCATTGCGTTCGCTGGCAACCGCGAGGGCGGCTCCTGAGGGTGAGTTGGACTCTGGGTAGTTGGGATCGGCGCCAAGTTCGAGTAGGAGCGCCACCATGGATTCCAATCGACGCGATGCCGCCAGGTGGAGAGGCGATTGATCCGTGGCATCGACCCGATTGACGATCGCAGGGTCACGGGTGACCATCGATCGCACGGTGGTTGCGAGTTCGGCGGACACGGCCGCGTGGAAAGACGGTTGCAATCCCAAGTCGATGAGCCAGGGAATGGCTTCGGGCAGATGATTGGCGGCGACATCAGTGAGGCAACGTCCTTCTGCCGTCTTGCCATCGATCGCTGCGCCCTTGGAAACGAGCTCTTTCGCTAACGCAAATCTCCGGTGAGCGAGGGCCAAATGCAGGATCGATTGTCCCTCCTTGTCCGTGGCCGTGAGCAATCTCGGGTCTTGCGTGACCGCGTCAAGAATCGCCCTCTCATCCACGCTCTGATCCTTGTCCCACCGACCAGGGAAGCGCTTCACCATCGCTTCCATTTCTGGAAGAGCATGCGGCACGAGACGGGGGCCGTACTCCTCATCGAGATACTTGAGAATGTGGGAATGCCCCCGTCGCTCCAACGCAGCCCTGTCACAACGATAGGTCTCGCTGTCGTTCACGTAGAAGGCGAGCCGGTTCTCCAGGTCGAATTCATGGATGATCCTAACGATCTCCAAATGGCCATGGCGCAAGGCTTGGTCGATCGGTTTGGAATACCAAAGTTGAGCATGGATCAGGTTTCGATCCGTTTCTAACATCGACCGCACCTGGGCGCTGTCACCATCAGCACAAGCGCAGATGAACGTCCACGCGGCATCTCCGTCAACAATAACGCATTCTCGGCGGAGATTCTCCCCTTCCAGCCAATAGGGTTTTGTCATGCGCTGAGACGGTTTCATATATGCGAGATGGGTTGGGCTCATGGATGACCTCCAGCCAAGCGTTGAGCGATCTTGGTGAGCCCCAGTTTCTCGGCGAGGGCGATTGGGTTGGTCTCGGGTGGATCATCGCGATGGATGGTGGCTCCTTGGTTGAGAAGAAAGTCCACATACTCATAGATGCCCTCAGCCACAGCGCTGGAAAGGGGCGTGTGATTGCTAATCGGATGGCGCGCTTCAATGTTGGCCTCAAAGTCGATGAATAGTGCGGCAAGGTCGACCAATTCGCCGACAGTAGGAATGTCAGGATTCGGGCTATAGTTGTGCTTATTGAGGTAGGCCGTCGAGAGCCAATGGAGGGGCGTGCCGTACTCGCGGTGCCAATACCTTCGGGTCAGCGCAGCGGCTTTCTCTTCATCGGAAACAGCCGCCATCTGAGCATTCTGATCCGCGCCTTGCTCTAACATCACGGTGATGATTTCTTTGTAGTTCTCGTAGTCGTGATGCCGATTGTGACTCACGAGAGCGGCATTGATGGTGCCTAGTCCTTCGGATGGACTCTGGGGAGGAAGTTCACGGATGTCGCCCACAATTTCACCCGTCCACGCCTTGAAACTGGGTGATTCGACAGGTGGATTCTGTTCCTCAGGAGTCAATACCCGATCTTTGATCTGCTGATGATCTGAATTCCGTACGCGCTCTTTGAAACTATAGTCGGCATCTGTCCACGCATCGACATCAGCACCGTGATCTAGGAGAAGATTGACGATGTCGTGGTGGCCCTCAGTGAAGGCAATGAGAAGTCCAAATCCCATATCACCGAATTCGCGTCCCTCTAGCTTTCCATCAACGTCTGCACCGTGCGCTAACAATAATTGAACCATATCGTAATGACCGTGAGTGGCGGCGACTACCATGGGTAACCCGTCTGAATGGTGGGAGAAGGGGAGGAAGTCGTGAGCGACTTGTGAGGGATCGATGGCCAGAAGCTCGCGCGCCCGCCCGAGATCTCCCATGGCTGCAGCGACCCACAGATCAAAGGTGGCGCCATGCTGGAGGAGGAGTCTGGTGGCGTCATTATCTCCCGCCACCATGTGGATGGGCTTTCTCCCATTGTGCTGCTGCGCATCGGGCTCGGCTCCTCGTTGGAGCAGCGCATCCATCAACCCAACGTGTTGGTACTGGGCGGCGAAATGGAGAAAGGTCCGTCCGCTCTCCGTCGTGGCTTGCAATCGGCCTGGTCGATCGGCGCGGCGTAAGACATCCGCAACAATGATCGCGATGGCGGCTTTGTTGCTTGCTTTGTGAGCGATGTCAAAGCTCTCAAAGTATCCCTCAAGCGGGTTCTTATCGGTCTCGCTGATGCTTAGCAAATAGGCAAGGATTTCGGGGTGCCCAAAGATCACGGCGAGTTCCGCGGGTTTACTCGCCCATGGCCAGACTCGCATTTCCTCAAGGTTGGCCCAGTTGTAGGGATTCTCAGCGTGGAGAAGCTCTGGCTTCTCTGTGAGGATCCGTTTGACGGCTTCAAGATTGCCTGCTTTGACCGCTTAGCTGATGCCAGCGCGAGTGGCGCTATAGAGTTCGGAATTGTCCATGTGGGGAGGAATGGGTTCGCCTTGATGGGTGGGCGCTATCCTTCGAGGTGGGAGAATGGTAGGGGGTTTGAGAGAATGGGCACCCGGATCATCGGGTCGTCGCTTGGCGAAAGGACGAAGACCGACGAGGCAGCCAATGATGATCAGGAGAATGGCGGCGAAAGTGAGAAAGATGGGTGTCCGGCCATTGTGGAGAGCACGGCGTAATCGGCGATAGGTAGTGAGCATGGGCATGCGCTAAGGATCCTTTAGCGTAACCCTCAGAGCAGTAGGGCCGCCAAGTCCTAATACGACAATTCTGCTAGGAGTTCCATAGCGGGTATTAGCCTTTATTGGGCAGCGTCGGTATAGAAGGCTATCCGCACCAGGGCTGCAAAAGCCGCATTGACGGTCCACTGGCCCCTAGGGGACGTCAGCATGGTGTTTGGTCGGTAGCACAGTGCGTCCCGCGAAGGCCAGCGGATCTGGGGCGTCTCGGCGGTCCACGAAGGGGAGCGGTGCCCTTCGGGAAACCGCGTTCATGGCTGACTTGGTGTTTTCACATCTCGAGTCATGCGGTAGGGTGCCGACGTCGCACGCATGATCTCCTCTTCTTCGTCACCCAAGTTCCCGCAGACGCGGTGGAGCCTTGTCTTGGCGACTCGAGAACAAGAAGATGACATTTCAAGGACTGCCATGGCGGAACTCTGCCAGACCTATTGGTATCCTCTCTATGCCCATGCGCGACGGAACGGCGCGAGTCCTGAAGATGCGGAGGATCTTACTCAAGCCTTCTTTCAGGGAGTGATCAAGAATGACGTCTTTGCTAGGATCGAGCCCGATGGAGGCCGTCTGCGCTCCTACTTGCTGAAATCGATGACGCGATTTCTTGCGTCTGACGCGCGGAAACGACAGTCCTTGAAGCGGGGAGGCGGGCAGTTGGTCATTTCGATTGACCAAGCGATGGCAGAGGATCGCTTTCGAATGGAGCCGCAGGATGAGGCCGATCCTCAGAAGCTCTACGAACGACGGTGGGCAGAGACACTGTTAGGGAATGTGTTTCAACAGTTGCGGGAAATCTATGTCGCCAAGGGGAAGGGGGAGGAGTTTGAAGCTATGCGTGACCTACTCATGCCGGGGGCTCGAGAAATTTCCCACCGTGAACTCGGGACGCGCATGGGAATGAGCGAAGGCGCTGCACGAACGGCTCTCTTCCGGTTGAGACAACGTTATGGTGAATTGTTACGGGCCGCCATCGCGGACACCGTGGTTTCCGACAATGATGTTGCCGATGAGATCGCTCACCTGATGAAGGTCTTCCGTTCCGACGCCGCATGAAGATTGGAAGCCACATTGGGCCCTACGAACTGATCGAAGCGCTGGGTGAGGGAGGCATGGGTGTCGTTTATCGAGCGCGTCAGAGCGCTCCGATTTCACGTGAGGTGGCGCTCAAACTAGTCAAAGCCGGGATGGATACCAAGCAGGTGCTGGCTCGCTTCGAAGCAGAGCGGCAAGCGCTCGCGGTGATGGACCATCCAGGCATCGCGAAAGTGCATGATGCAGGCGAGACCGACACGGGACGCCCTTACTTCGTGATGGAATTGGTCGAGGGAGAACCCGTGACGACTTACTGCGATCATCATACGATTCCGTTAGAGCAACGCTTGGAGTTGTTTGTGTCGATTTGTCAGGCCGTCCAACACGCCCATCAGAAGGGGATCATTCATCGGGATCTGAAACCGTCAAACATCCTCGTGTCTGAGTGTGATGGGCGACTCACGCCACGGATCATCGACTTCGGGATTGCCAAAGCGACGGGGCAATCGCTCACCGATGCCACGATGGTGACCAACTATGCGCAGCTCTTGGGCACGCCTGCCTACATGAGTCCCGAACAGGCCGATCTCAGTGGGCTCGATGTGGACACACGCACCGATATCTATGCGTTAGGCACCTTGCTCTATGAGCTCGTGACTGGGAAGCTGCCAATCGCCAAAGAGACGCTTGAGATGGCGGCCTTTGCCGAGGTCCAACGCCTTCTCTGGGAAGAGGATCCGCCGCCGCCGAGCAAGCGCTTGACCTCAATGCATCAGGATTTGGAGGATGTTTCTCGCACGCTGGCGACGACGCCGCATCGCTTGGTCGAGCGTGTTCGAGGGGATCTGGATTGGATTGTCATGAAGGCAATTCACAAAGATCGCACGCAGCGTTATGAGACGGCTTCGAGCTTTGCCGACGACATCGGGCGCTTCTTGGAAGATCACCCCGTCCTCGCCACGCCACCTTCGCGACGCTATCATTTGCGCAAATTCATACGCCGTCATCGCACCGAAGTGATGGTCGGTGCCATCGCAGCGCTACTCCTCGCCTCGGCGGCAGGCGTGAGCACTTGGCTCGCCATTCGCGCGAAACAAGCCGAACAACGCGAGGTGGTCGAACGGCTGCGAGCCGAGACTCAGGCGACGATTGCGGAGGAAACCCTTGGGTTCTTTCAGAAAGAAGTCTTTGCCCAGGCAAATCCCGAGATCGAGCCCGATCGCGAGATCAAGTTGAAGACGGTGCTCGATCGAGCGGCTAAGAAGTTGGAAGGGCGTTTCGTCAATCAGCCACGCGTGCGCGCGTCCTTGCTCAGGACCCTTGGGAAGACCTATGGCAGCCTGGGAGACTTTGAAACGAGTGCGGCGTATGAATCCGAGGCCCTCGCGCTGTTGCGGGAAGATGGGGACACGAAGAGCCCGCTCTATTGGCGTCTTCTCAGAGACGAGGCTCTTCGCCCAATGGATCATCGCGACTATGCGGCTGGCATCAGGAATCTTGAGGAAGTCTTGCTCAAGCAAGAGAAAGCGTTAGGGGGAGAGCACCTCATCGTTGCGGAAACCCGTTCTCTCTTGGGGCGCAATTGCGAAGGCTACGGGAAGTACGAGGACGCGGTGCGCTACCTGGATGGAGCGATCGCCACTTACCGAGCTCTTGGAGAGGATCGCGTGGTGCGTGCCCTTGAGGGTGACAAAGGCGTTGCGCTGGTTGGGCTTGGGCGAATTGATGAAGCCCTTGAGCTTTTGTTAGAAGTGCGCGATTACCACGAAACGCGAGGTTCTCTTGGTGAATACGACGGATGGTTCTGCCTCCAATCGATTGGGAAAGCCTACTTTGCCAAACGCGATCTCGAAGGAGCCGAGAAAGCATTGACCCAGGCCTTGACCATTGGTGAGAAGCTCGTTGGCATAGACCATCCTCGACATCTCACTGGCCTACGAAACTTGGGCGTGCTTGCCGATGCCAGAGGCGATATGGATGCTGCCTATGCGCACTTCAAAGATTGTTATGATAGAGCCCGGCGCGTGCTTGGTGTCGGTCATGGTCAGACCCTCATGCATCACGAGTCTGTGGCCAAGGCCCTGGAGAATCTTGGCAGAAATGAAGATTCCCTAACAGAGTGGTTCAAATTGATGCGCGAACGGCTACGCATCTCTCATCATAGTCACGACCAAGCAGGGCGAGGGTACATCGCGATGACTCGGCAGTTTGAAGTCCTCAATCAGCCTGAGCGGCTAGCGCGCTTCGATCAAGAGATCGCCAATCGTCAGCCGTGGCCAGACAGCGAAACCACGCTGCTGCTTCCCAAGGGAGCCGAGTGGCAGCGGCTGTCTAACAAACCAACGATCAACTGGGCCAACGCTGTCGACCCCTTAGACCAGGCATGGGCGACTGCGCAGGCACCGTTCGGCTTTGGTGAGCCGGAAGTGGTCACCTCCCTCAACGCGGAACCTGTGGCCCACTATTTCCGTCGCGCTGTCCTTGTCGAACCGAGCACTTATAAGAACACGCGCATTGCCATCCGAGCGGATGATGCCTTTGCCCTCTATGTGAACGGCGACGAGATCGCGCGCCGCTATTTGCCTGAGCGCGCCGCGACGAATCACCTCACGCGAGCCTTGCACAAAGCCGGTGGGTTTGAGGAGCGACTCTACTACCACTACGAGATTCCTCCGGATCGTTGGCGTCAGGGACAGAATGTGATCGCCGTGGAGATCCATCAGTACAACGCGTCGAGTTCGGATCTCTTCTTTGACCTCTTCGTTGAAGCTAGACGTTCATCAGAATCGACACGGCAAGAGTAGGGAAATAATCTTCTAGAAATTCTGTAACGAACGCTCGCTGACCGACTGGTAAGGGAGCATGCGAAGACCGACCTTTCCCCTTTCCATGCTCGTGTTGCTGGGCTTGGCGGCCGGGGCTAGCCTCGCCCCCGGGGCTCCTCTGAGCGACTCCTACACGCTTCAGCCAGGCTGGAACGCCATCTTTCTTGAGCTCGAACCAACCAATGCCTCGCCAGGCGCTGTCTTTGGTCATCCCGCCATTGCTCAAGTTTGGACCCCAATGGGCTCGAACAGTCCGGTGCAGTTTATCTCAGATCTCAGCGAACCCGATTGGAATGTGGCCGAGGGAAGGCGTTATGTTCCCCCGGGTCGGCCAGAGGCACTGGTCACGGACCTGCATGCCATTCTCGGCAATCGTGCCTACCTGGTGGAAGTGGGTGGGCGTGTGCCTATCAATATCACCATTGAAGGCGAACCCTCACGACGGCAGCCGACGTGGCAGGGCCAATCCTTCAATTTCACCGGCCTTCATGTGGACCCAGCCGCGCCAGGAACACTTTCGGCGTTTCTCGATCCGTCGCCCGCGCATGTAGGGGAAACGGTGATGACGTTGGAGGCTTCAGGGCGCTGGGTGACTGCGGCTTCTAACACAGCCATACTGCCGGGAGCCGCATACTGGATCTACGCCTCCAAGGGCGGGGACTACTCGGGACCATTGGAGATCCAGTCCTCGGCCAACGAAGGCCTTCTCTACGCGGCAGAGATCACCGAAACGGAGATCACGCTCACGAATCATATGGATGCTTCTCTGGTCGCCACCCTCACCAATGACGACGTTCTCCCGTTAGTCCGAAAGGATTACCAACTCGCAACCGGAGCGATCTGGCCCCCGCTGACAAGCCACAGTCTCACCCTTGCGCCACACGAGACACGGGTCGTCACCATCGGACTCAGACGAGCGTTGCTGGTGGGAGGACAGACAAGCGGTACGGTCACCGTCACGGGTGGCGGCTGTCGCCAACGGCTGCCCGTCACCATCCAGGATGCTGTGTTGCCCGCGGCGCCTGCCAGCCCGCCAGCCATGTCTCTTCGTTCACCCGGCTTCGCACGCCTGTCAGCCGTCGCAACTCCCTCCAACCCAGCTCACGTAGGTCTATGGCTGGGGCAAGTGCTGGTCAATGAAGTGTCCTTTGTCAATGCTAGTGAACCGAGCCAACGTACCGTCCCGGTGGCGACCGATCGTGAGTTCCCACTCCGGGTGCTGCTCCATGTGAATGACGCAGGCCAAGTAAGACTTCTTGGTCAAGTCACCGTGTTGAAGAAGGACACTGCGAACGGTTCCGAATTTGTTCTCGTCAGCGATGATGCACTGATCAACGCCTACGATGGTGCGACACTCGTCGATGGAGCTCCCTTTGGCTATCGCACCACGGCCTTGGGCTTTGAATCGGTGGGGAGTGCTGGAACGCTGTTAACCGGATCGCTCGACACCACGCTTCGTGGCCTGCTCACCATTCAGCGGGCGGACCCAGCGCATCCTTACAAGCATCGTTATCACCCAGACCACGATGCGCTCGATCCGCTCTACAATCCTCAGGGCAATGACCTCTCTCCCATCCTTGAGGAAGTCTGGGACATCACGCGTTCGATTGAAATGACAGTGTCCCCTCAAGCGCTCGACCAGAATGCGCCTCCAGACACCAACCATGATCTCCTCACAGGCACTTATACCGAGACCGTCACTGGCATGCACAAGCGGCCCATTGTCTCTCGAGGCCCCCTAACACTGCGGCGCCTAACGCAGATTGCTGAAATCAATCCCCAGCCCTAACGCACGTTCATGAAACTCTATCTTACGTTCTTCCTCGCCTTCTTGGCCGGTGCTAAACTCTGGGCGGCGGACATCACCGTGACCAGCGCAGCAAACACGGGTGCCGGATCGCTTCGCAATGCCATCGCCGCCGCTAGTTCGGGCGATGTCATCGATTTCGACAGCGCTTTGGCAGGCCAGACGATCGCCCTGACCTCCGGAGAATTGGTCATTCCGACAGGGAAATCTCTCACCATCGATGGATCGACACTCGCTGCAGGATTGACCATCGACGGTGGAGGGCTTTCGCGTCTCTTCCAAGTCGACGCCAATGCCGCGCTGACATTGCATAGCCTAACATTGACAGGTGGCAAAGCGGCGAACGGGAGTCATGGCGCAGACGGTATCGACCGCAACGGCTTTCCTCCCCGGACCGGCGGGGCTGGTGGCCATGGCTCGCAAGGACAGCACGGTGGCGGGATCCTCAACGCGGGAACCCTCACTCTGAATCGCGTGACCATGTCAGGCAATGCTGCCGGGAATGGAGGCAATGGCGGTGACGGTGGCGCTGGCAGTCCTCAAGGGCCTGGTGGAAACGGCGCCGCTGGTGGCGCGGGTGGTGCCATCTATTCCCTGGCGACTGGCGTCGTCGAGATCGTCAATTGCACCTTGGCCAACAATGCAGCCGGTCGCGGCGGCTATGCTGGAAGCGGATTCTTCTCCATGGCCTCAGGGGGTGCTGGCGGACAAGGTGGTGCCATTGCGAATCATGGGCTCCTGACTATCGATCACACCACGATCGTCGCGAACGTCGCTGGCACCGGAGGACTCACCCTGTTTCCAGTGGCGGCAGGCGGAGGGATCGCAAGTTCCGGAACGCTGCATCTTACGAACACCATCGTCTCGCAGAATACGGGTTCAGCATTGGCGCCCGACCTTTCCGGTACAATCGCCTCACAAAGCACCAACTTCATTGGAGGCGATCCCATGCTGGACGTGCTCGCCGACTACTCTGGATTGACCGAAACCTTGCTGCCCTTGGACGGCTCTCCTATCATTGATGCCGGATCGGGATCGCTTGCTGACGATCAACGAGGCTTCCCTCGTGATGCTTCCCCTGACATTGGCGCCGTCGAGTTCCTTTCCGTGTTGGTAGGCCAAGAAGTGCTGCCACCTGCCAATGGGATCTATCTGGACCCGGACAATCGTCCACGCCAACCGGGTATCTCCATTGATGGCGTGGCCCCATTGGATGCGATCGGTTATTTCTATTGGAATGAACGCACGGGGAAACTCTTCAGCGTGCGCGCCGTGGGTAACGCGACAATCTCCTGGAAGAAAGACGCCACAGATCCCACCAACGGCGATCCTCCCAATGAACTCGATCTTCCTGTTTCCACCACGTGGCCCAGCGTAGCAAGTGGCTTGCAAATCCACGTGACGCGTTCGGATGATGCGAGTGAAGAACGCGCGCCGACCAATCTTCAGCCGATGGGCGGTGGCTACCAGTTTCAAACCGATCTCTATTCGGAGAATGCCGTGGGACTGCAAACGGCGGGCAATGTCTTCAATACCACGGGCGAAGGCTACTCCACACTCTTGTTCACCATCGGTGAGGGCACGACCCAGCAAGACGCGGATCCCATCTTGCGGGTCGTTCGAACGTATCGCCGGACCCATGCGGAAGTACGAAGCAGCGCAACGGTCGATGTCGGGCAAACGATCGATGGCACGCTCTACGGGCATACGGATACGTCGGCCAATGGCTATGTGGTCAACGTGCAGACCAGTCAATTCGATGCGTCAGGCCCCAATGCGGCGTATGTGGAAGCCTCACGGAGCGGCCAATTGATTCCGGCCAACAAGACTCCTAACAATGAAACAAACGCCGTCATCTGGTATGAGACCGACGCCTTTGGCATTCAATGGCCGACGAAAGCCACCGACTTCACGGTGGAGTGGCCCACGGATCCTCACGACATCGTTCTGACAAGTTTCTTAGGATCAGAAAACCTGGACACTTCGGGAAATAGCCAACCGACTTATCCCACCGATACCTACTCGGACGTTTCTATCTACGTCCAGTCAGACAGCGCCTTGCCAGGGCACAATCCTAACGAAGAACACGCGCTCATTTCGACCGGTGCCAGTGGAGCGCCGGCGGCCTTTGCTTTGCGCAATGACTTGAACGATCTGTCTGGTGCTTCGGAGCCCTACGTGCTCGTGAAATACAGAGACATCGCCAGCGGCGCCTGGGCCATGCGTGTCTACACCGTTCATCTCACCTCGCTGCAGTATGGATTCTCTCAGTTCAGCGGCGTCGTGGGCACGCCCGTACAAGCGCCGAATCCAATCTCGTTGTTGGGTCCAGTCTGCATGCAGAACTCTGCTAGTGGACCCGCCGCGTTTGTGGATCGCAATGGCCAGGTTTGGGGCAAACGCGATGGCGAGATCGTCGCGCAGTATTTCTACGCCTTGCAGCCCGGGTTCTGGTGGGAACGCGACTTCGATGGCCAGAACGGTAACGAAAGCGTCGGCGATTGTGTGCCTTGGCTCGATCGCTACACGATTGGTGATTTCTCCTCACCTGAAGGTCAGCCGATCAACACCACCTACACGATTTCCTGGCCCAGCGGCGTCCCCCAGATCCGCTTGGGAGAAACACTCATCAAGGCGAAGAACGGACTGCCTAACATTGCCGCCATGGACAGTGTCGCGCTTCTCTTTGATGAGGCGAATCCGGATCTGAGCAACCCAATCGCTGGCTTGGCTTCGCTCTTTGATGGTCTCAGCCCTTATGCCACCTCGGTAACTGGTGCCCTGCTCAATGGCTCGAATCTCGAGGTGGGAGCCACCCAGCTACCTGTGGTCGGCGTGGGAAACGACTATGAATTTCCTGACCTTCCCTATGGACTGAAGAAGCGCCTCTATTGGAATGACACGAGCGAGCAACTCGCCTTTCGAGGCTTCCTCGACGATCCCAATGCCGCCGACCCCGTTCTCTTTCCCAATGTGATGACAGCCGTGGAGCGCGATCGCATCAAGGCGATCGGAAACGGCAACGCCCATTGGGACGCTGCCATTGACATTCTCTATGCTGCCAGCCGCAATCCTGGCGGATTCGCCAATGCCAATGACGAGGTTCTCGTTGGCCTCGAACAAGACGGCGCCAATGTTCGTTACGCCACGCCCTTGGCTGGCAAGGCGCTTTCGGTCAACCCGAGCGATGCCGCATCCTTCCCCCGTGCGAACGGTTCGTATCTCACCCTGGTCGAGAACAACGATGCTTCGTCCACGAATCCGGTTTCCGTGCATGTCATCGAAGTAGTGCCGACTGCCGTCACCGGGCACGTCTTGTTACTGCCCGAGGAGAATCCGCTCGTCGAACGCATCAGTCTTCGTTTGAGCCCAGACTTCGCGGGCAAAGCCGATGAGATGTTGTTTGAATGGTACATCCAAGAGGCAAGCAGTGCGACTTCACCTCAGGCCCCGAATGCGATCAACCCCATCGGTTCGAATGGCTGGCTCTTGTTGGATCAAGGCATGGGCAAGAACAGCGTGACCATCGAAGGCACGGGAGTCCGGACCTTGCAGGACAATTGGGTGATCGCTCGATGGAAAGGCTACGATGGCCTTGGCGGTTACACAGCGGTCTACTCGGACTTCACCGGTGATCCCGCCGCCACCACGGATCCCCTGGCCGTCTTTGTGCCCGGGTGGATCAAGCGCGTGCTCGAAGGGATCAATGCCTTCGACCAGCGGATCAAAGACTTCCGCAACAACGAAGCCACGACCTATGTGAACATGATCAGCCAAGCAGGCGGTCGTTATGAAGGCGACACCGCGCTGAATGCCGACGCGGTGAACTCGGTTGGGCTGATCGAGCTCTACGAAACGATCTTACGACGGGGCGTCAAACTGAGCATCGAAGGCACCCCTTCCCAAACGAACGGACCAACAAACAACGCACTCTTGTTAGTCGCAAGCCGACTGTCCGATCTCTACATGCTCTTGGGCAACGAAGCCTATTCCGATGCTCAAGATCCTACCGTGGGCATCGGCGATGGAGGGGCGCTCACTTCGGTGGCTTCACGGCTCTTCACCTTTGGCAATCAAGTGGCCAATCTGTTAGAAGAAGAACTCGCCCTCCTGCGTGGCCGCGACGACACCTCGGGCGGCGTTGGCGCTGCGCCTGTCTACAACCGCCTGCTCTGGAATTTCACGAGCGGGTTGGAAGGCGAACCTGTCTACGTGTCCAATTATGGCATCAGTGACAATACCGGTCTCCCCGACGGGAATTCTGATGGCACCATCGATGAGAAAGACGCGCGCGCCGTTTACCCGCAAGGTCACGGTGACGCCTGGGGACACTTCCTCACATCGATCAAGAGCTACTACCGTCTCCTACGGCACGAACTCTATGATTGGCAGCGTCGTTCCGAAACGACCAACGTCTCAGGCATCGCCATCGAGGTCGACTACCTCGACGAACGCAAGTTCGCTGCCGCCGCTGCGGCCCGTGCCAAAGCAGGCCTGGACGTGGTCGATCTTACGTATAGGCAGAATTACTCCTCTAATCCGGCCGAGCAATGGCAGGGCTACAAAGACTCCGACGCAGACCGAGCTTGGGGTGTCGATGGCTGGGGCCGCCGGGCCACGCAAGGAGCTTACCTCGACTGGCTCGTGGGCAATGCCATCCTTCCGGCCACGGATCCTGATCCCGATGCCACGCCGTTAGAGAAGATCGATCGCACGACCGTTCTTGAGCTATCCGAAATCATCGAGAATGCCCGTGAGATCCAAGAGAAAGTCGACATCGCCGACAAGGGACTCAATCCACTTGGGCTCGCTGCCAATGCCATTCCCTTTGATGTCGACCCTAGCAGAGTGGTTAGTGGAAGCCCAAGCAATCGACAGACTCATTTCGAGCAAATCTACAGCCGCGCGGTGGAAGCCACGACGAATGCCCTCACCGTCTTCAATCATGCTAACGACATCACCAATCGTCTACGGCAAGGGGTCCTCGACGAAGCCGATTTCACCTCTGAGGTCGTCGATGTCGAGCAAGACTACAAGGCCCAGCTCATCGAGATCTTTGGCTACCCGCACGCGGGAAACATAGGTCCAGGCCAGCTCTACCCCACCGGCTACGATGGACCTGATCTCTATTATTGGCGCTACATCGATACGGCTGAAGTCACCGGTGCGACCATTCCCGGTCCGGAGGTCGTCGTGGAAGGCCTCTTCTCTGGATTCAAACAAGGGGTCACCCTCCCAGATGGTAGCAGCGATCCTGACGATTTCACAGAACTCGTCGGCCATTTCTTTGAGGGTGACGTGCAGAGTCCCTCTGACATTACGAACACCGTCCTAGCAGCCGATTTCCCGCTTCGTCCAGAAGCACGCTATCCGTTTGTGAAACCGTCAGGCTGGGGAAATCGTCGAGCGCCCGGTGAACTTCAACTCGCCCTTCTTGAGACGGTGAAACTCGACGCCAATCTCAGACGCGCTGTGACCCAGCAACAGAACCTCGTCGCCGAGATCAATGACGAAGCGGATCTCCTCGAAGCAAGCTTCGCCCTGGCTTCGACTGACATTTCATTCCAAACGGGGAACGCCGTGGCGCAGGGAACGCTGAACGAACTCATCGCCGCAGCGAACTCGGCCAAAATCATCGCCACGGCGGTGTCCAAGAAAGTCTTCCAGGCTGGCAATGCGGCCGCCGATTCCCTACCCAAAGTCGTGGGAACGGCGAGCGATGTCTCTTTCGCCGGAAGGTTAGGCATTCATCTAGCCAAGATCGCCTCATCCGCAACGGCCAAGCAAGTGGCTACCGTTGGGGAAGTCGCGGGCGTGGTGCTGGCGGCTCAGAAAGAAGCCATCGGTCTGGACTCTAGCATTCAGATATCCAAAGCGCAGTACAAGTTTGACGTGCAGCAGCGTCTCAAACTGATCGAGCAATTGATCCGTGAAGAAGTGGCCGTGCGACTCAGTGTCTTTGAAGCCGTCCAGGAGTTGGTCGCTGCCCAAGCACGCGTCGATCAGATCCTCGCACAAGGTCAGCGTATCCTCGACGCCCGCACCACCTACCGCCGTGGCGTTGCCGGTGAGGTGCAACTGAACCGCTACCGCGACCTGACCTTCCGCAACTTCCGCAATGACGCCTTGCGGAAGTATCGCAGCTACTTCGATCTGGCCGGTCTCTACACCTTCCTGGCCGCCAAGGTCTACGACTTCGAAACCAGTCTCCCGTCAACCAATGCGAGTTCGGGGGCAAGTTTCCTCGCCTCCATCGTTCGCGAACGCGGTCTCGGAGAGTTCATCGTCGGCGTGCCACAACCCACCACCACGGGACTATCACAGCCACTCGCTGCCATGGCACAGTCTTACAATGTGCTCAAAACGCAGTTGGGGTTGAACAACCCGCAAGAGGAGTCCAACCGATTCTCGCTTCGCCGAGAACTCTTCCGAATCGCCCCGGACGATGACAGCTCGTGGGCTGACACCTTGGCCAACTACCTGGTTGATGACGTCAACGTGCACCCAGAGTTCCGTCGCTACTGTCGCCCCTTCGCAGCGGGCACCCAGCCAGCGCTCGTCATCCCGTTTGAGACCAAGATCATGTCAGGTCAGAACTTCTTTGGGTTCCCTCTTGGCGGTGGTGATAGCTTCTATTCTTCCTCACGTTTCTCCACCAGGATCCACTCCGTGGGCGTGTGGTTTGAGAACTACGAGAAGACGGGTGTGACTTCTCAACCGCTCGCCGCCACGCCAAGGATCTATCTGGTGCCCGCCGGTACGGACATCTTCCGCGTCTCGACTGGAGCCGACACCTTCGCCACACGCGAGTTCACCGTGCTTGATCAAGTGCTGCCCCAGCTCAGGACCGTCGGTGGTACCCAACTCAACGATCAAGCTTGGGTTCCCTTCAACGATCTTGTCAGTGGGCAATGGGGGGACATTCGTCGTTTCTCCGACTTCAAAGCCTACCACGACGAAGGCTTCTCACTGAGCCAAGTGAATGCCGACACCCGCCTGATCGGGCGCTCCGTTTGGAACACGCGTTGGCTGCTCATCATCCCAGGCGTGTCTTTGTTAGGCGATGCCGACGAAGGCTTGGAGCGATTCATCAATGGCCAAGAAAGCCCGATTGGTTCCGGCAACCGCGACGGCAATGGCATCAAAGACATCAAACTCTTCTTCCAAACGTATTCTCATGAAGGTCTCTAACGGATTAACGATCATCCCATTCATCACCCTCCTCGTCACGACGCTTGTCAGCGCCGTGGAGTTTCCGGAACCGGAAGTCATCCTCTACGGTCAAGTCTGCGCCAATGATGGTCGCGCCAACTGTGTTCTCCATGCGGGCACTCTTACCTGGACCCTACAGCCACCCACGGGTGATCCCATCGTCGTCACGACCGAACTTGGCACCTTCGACAACGGGATGTCCTACGTGCTCAAGATTCCCGCTGCGAAGCTGGTCGAAGGCTCCTCCGTTTCTCCCCACACCCTGGAAGCCACGGCAGCCTCACAGAATCACGATCGCTCGACGGTGGAGGTGGATGGAGAAAGCTACCATGTGGCCTTCCCCTTCCAAGCAAGCGCGAACACCTTGACCTACGGCGAGCAACTGCGTGGCAAGATCGAGCGTGTGGATCTTGCCTTGGTCACCAATCTTGACTCTGACAATGATCTCATGCCCGATATCTTCGAGGAGTTCTACGCCGCGGATGGTTTGGACAAGGGTGTGCCCGACGCCAACGGTGACCTCGACGGCGATGGCGTGAGCAACCTCGATGAGTTCCTCGCCAACAGTGATCCCAACGGCTTCGACTACGACACCTGGGCCGCGCTCCCTGGCACAGGCCTCGCTCCAAACGAACGGGCGCGAGATTTCGACAAGGAAGGCGATAGCATGTCCAACTTCTACGAGTTCGCCATCGGTTCAGCCGCTTCTCAAGCCGACGAACCGTACCAAAGCCAAGTGCTCCAAGCCGCTTTCATAGACGTGAATGGCCAAGACCAACTCGCCCTCACCTTCACCAAACCCGCCGCCCGCCGCCACGGCGTGGTCTACATCATCGAGACCTCGGACAAACTCGCCAACTGGAGGAACGCGGCCGATGGTTCCATCGTCGTGATGGAAGACTCCAAGGTTCGATTGGACGCTCGCACCGAGGCGATGGATCCCACTCGCATGTTCATCCGCATGCGTGCCATAGAGGAATAAATGCCCTGGAGCCATGAATGTCCTCCTACACGGACGTCACCGGTTGTTAGTTTAGACGATTCTTACGATAGCCGTGATGCGGCCATGGTTTTCGAATGCATGTCAGTAACTTTTCGTGAAGAAGCCCTGGAGAGAGTGCCTTCGTTGACGTCAAGCCTGGTGATTTCATCTTGGTGACGAGCTTTTCGCAGCCTTTCGCTTGAGAAGTTAGGCGTGGCATGGGAGGCTTTTCGTTGATGAAGAAGCGATTCATGGGGCTTTCCTGCCTCGTTCTATTGCGCGCGACGCTGATGGCGACGGAGACGCCCTTTGCCGTGCCGCCCATGTTGACGTTCACATCACCGACCACGGCGGTGGTGAGATGGGAAACGGAGAGCGCGACAGCGACAGGTGCGTTGGCTTTCGGCAAGACGCGCGAGTTGGGGACCGTCGTGCCAGCGGTGAGTGATGGCATGACGCATCACGCAGAGGTGACCGGTTTGGAGCACGGCACCAGTTACCATTACAAGATCGCTGTGACCGTCGATGGCAAGCGTCGCTTGAGTCCTGGCTATGAGTTCACCAATGTCTTGAATTTCTCTCCGTCTCCAGTGCGAGGGATGTGGAAGGATGGCAAAGCGCTCGCGGTCCTTGAGAAGGGAGGAGTCCTGAAAGGGCATGCCGTCGTGATGCCAGGGCATTCTGCGGCCTTTCTTCTAACACTTGCGGCAAACAGTGACTTGCAAGTGACGGCTGTGGAGAGCGAAGCGTCCCAGGCAAAGCAGCTGCGTAGAGCGCTTTATGAGCAAGGTGCTTATGGTGCGCGAGTGACGGTCTTGCAGGTGGAGGATTTGCAAGCGCTGCCTTTCACGGCGTGTTCGGTGAATTTGATGGTGGCAAAGAGCGATCAGGAGGCCTTGATGCGATTCCTCACCCCAGGTCGTGGCAAACTTGTCATGCCTGACAATGTGCTCACTCGACCGGCTTTGGATGGGATGGGTGAGTGGACGCATCAATATGGAGATTCGGCTAATACCGCGAATAGCGGTGAGACGCTCAGCGGTGCGCGCTCCACGGAAGATATGACGGTGCAATGGTTAGGACATCCAGGAGGGGACTTTGGCATCGATCGCAATCCGCGCATGCCAGCACCGATCGCCGCGAATGGGCGTCTCTTCCATCAAGGGCTCAATCGCATGGTGGCCTTGGATGCCTACAATGGGTCCATCTTGTGGAGCCAGGAAATCCCCGATCTTCGTCGCGTGAACATTCCTCGGGATAGTAGCAATTGGTGTGTCCGTGAGAATCGGCTCTTTGTTGCGGTGCGTGATCGGGTGTGGATTCTTGACGCGGGGACGGGTGATCGTTTGGCAACATTGCCAGTGCCTGCTGAAGAGCTTTCCTGGGGCTATGTGGCCCATGATGAGGGCGTCCTTTTCGGGAGCGGTGTCCGTCCAGAGGCGATCTATGAGCGTTACTGGGGAGGTGATGCCTGGTATGACGCGAAAGCGGGCGGATTGGGAACGGCTATGGTGTGCAGTGATCAGCTCTTCGCCTATGATATCGCTACGCGCTCCCATGCCTGGACCTATCAGAATGGCGTCATCCTCAATCCGACCATCGCTGTGGGGCAGGGGAGCGTGGTCTTCCTGGAGTGTCGGCAAGCGGCTGTGACGTCCGGGGAGGCGCGGCAGTTGAACACGCAAGCATTGTGGCAGGATCAAGTGCTGGTGGCGCTAGATGCCAGGACTGGGGCGGTGCAATGGGAGAAGCCTGTGGATCTGGAAGATGGCAGCCTCAGTGCCTATCTCCAATTGACCGAAGGCGGCGTGCTGATCACGACTTCAAACAAGGCCTTTCATTTGTATCACTATCAATTAGACGATGGAAGCTTGCGCTGGCAGGTGGATAGTGATTGGGCAGATGATCACCATAGTGGCCACATCCAGCATCCGGTGGTGGTGAATGGGAAAGTGTTTATCCAACCACGTGGCTTTGATCTAGAGACCGGTGCGGTGACGACCTCCAACGTCGGGGAACGCAGTGGTTGCCACACCTACGTGGGGGCGAGCGATTGTCTCATCTACCGAGGTGAGAATCGGCAGATCGCCATGTGGGATCAGAAGGAGGAGAGCGTCACAAGTTGGACCCGGCTACGGCCAAGCTGTTGGCTCAGCGTTGTCCCCTCGAATGGTATGTTGCTAGTGCCAGAGGGTGGCGCTGGCTGTTCCTGCGGTGGATGGATGGAGACCTCCCTGGTCTTTGCGCCCAAGGCACTGCTGAACCTTGCAACCATTCAGGATTAATTCCCAATGAGATTCACCCTCTCAATAGCCCTGTGCAGCAGCCTGCTCACCGTTAGCGCTGGTCTTGGAGAAGACTGGCCTACCTATCAGCACGACAATCGCCGGAGCGCTGTCACCACTGAGTCTTTGGCATATCCGCTAGATGAGGCATGGGTCTTCGAATCGCCCGTTCCGCCAATGGTGGCCTGGTCGGGGCCAGCCAAGTGGGATGCTTATGCGGAGAATGATGGCTTGCAATCGATGCGAAATTTCGACCCGGCTTTCTATGTCACCATTGCGGGAGGATTGTTATACTATGGCTCCTCGGTCGATCATGCTGTGCATGCGGTAGATCTGGTTTCTGGCGAGGTGCGCTGGGTTGTCTTCACCAATGGTGCCGTCCGTTTGCCGCCGACCCTTGCCGGAGGCATGGCCATCTTTGGTTCGGACGATGGCTATGCCTATGCGGTGGATGCGTTGACGGGCGATCTCAGATGGAAGCACAAGCCATCGATGGAGCCGCGCCTCATTCCCAGCAATGGCAAATGGCTTTCTCCCTGGCCTGTCCGGACAGGGGTACTCGTAAAGGATGGCTTGGCTTACTTTGGGGCGTCACTATTGCCTTGGGAAACCACTTATCTTTGCGCGCTCGAAGTCGCCTCGGGGAAGGTGCGCTATGTGCGCGAGGAAGATGGCATCACGTTGCAAGGCGCCTTTCTGGCGTCATCGGATCAATTGTATGCCCCGCAAGGACGCAGTGTTCCGCTAATCTATCAGATAGCCGATGGCAAACGCCTCGGTGGGATCGAAGGCAGTGGGGGTGTGTATTGCGTGCTCACAGAAGACGAGCAATTCATTTCAATGCCTTCCAGTCAGAAAGAGAAGGAGGACACTGTCCGCGTCGCCGATGGAAAGAAACGACAGACCCTGGTCAGCTTTGGCGGAGCCAACCGCATGATCGTCTCTGGCGCCTATGCCTATTCCCATCAAGGGAAGCAGTTAAAGGCGATCGATCGGGCCAAGGTGCTGGCACTGCAGGGGGAAATCGATGTCCTCGCAGAAGCCAATGCCAAGCGAGAGAAAGCGAAGAAGGCAGCGAAAGATGATAAGGAAGCGGTGGCCAAGCTGGACGCGGAGATCAAGGTTGCGAAGCAGCAAATGGCCGCCATTGAGGCACGGAAGGCGGGCTGTGAACAATGGGCCAAAGAGCACCCCCTGCCTATCGGGTTCATGCTAGCTGGGGAAGCGCTCATTGTGGGGGGTGATGGCTTTGTCAGTGCGGTCTCTGCTAGGACGGGGGCGTCTCTCTGGACAGCGAAAGTGAAAGGGAAGGCCTATGGGTTGGCGGCCGCCAATGGTGTCCTGGCGGTGAGCACGGATTTGGGCCACATCTACGCCTTCCGATCAGCCTCATGAAACGCGCACTCCTTGCCCTTTGCTTACTCCTTTCGGGCACGGCGATTGCCTGCAAAGTACCGGTCTTCCGCTACGCCTTGGAACGATGGGAACCAGATGCCTATCGAGCGGTCTTCTTCCACGATACCTCTACGGGAGAAGAGCGATCGCCGAATCTTGGACAGGCAAACCTGCGGATGGAGCACGTGTATCTTGACGCTCTGACGGAAGCACAGAAGTGGCAATTCGATGATCTTCCTGCGGATGGCACAGTGCGTCTGTACTACCCTGACAAAGCCAACATTGAGGAGCCGTTCTATGAAGCCAATGGACTAACGCTTGAGACCGTGATTCATTCGCCTTGCCGCGAGCAGATCAAGGAAGCGTTACTGCAAGGCGCTTCTGCCGTGTGGGTCTTGATCGAGTCTGGGGATGCTGAGAAAGATGAGGCGGCTTTTGATCGACTGACTGAAGGCTTGGCAGCTGTCGAAGTCACGATCGACCTTCCTGAGGGCGTCATGCATGCGGATGAGGTGTCGGCTCAAGAAGGGCCAGTGGAGATGGATGACGTCTTGCGAACGGATATACCGCTCACGATCGCCTTCCCAAGCATTCGCTTCAATCCTGAAGATCCTAACGAAGTGGTCTTTGCCAAGATGCTCACGGGATTCATGAGGCGGGTGCCGCAAGGTGAGCCGGTGGCCGTTCCCGTGTTTGGTCGAGGTCGCGCCTTGGAGGGCATTCCAGCCTCACAGATGGATGCGGATACACTTGGCGCGGCCTGTTCCTACTTATGTGGAGAGTGTTCTTGTCAGGTGAAGGATCAGAATCCGGGCATGGACCTGCTCTTGGACGTGGGCTGGTCGGAGGCGTTAAAGGGTAGTTTCGTCATGATTGAGCGAGAGTTGCCACCCCTTTCTGGGTTCACGTCTCCGCCTACTGAGGGACCAGAGACAGCAACATTGGCTCCACAGCCCAGCACCTCAGGACTTCCCCGTGCGTTGGCAATGACGTCGATGGGCTTGCTAGGGTGTGTGCTTGTGGGAACCTACCTCATCACACGCAAGCGATTCGGATGATCTCTATGGCGGACTCCATTTCACTAACACTCAGTTATGCTGGCCAATTGGCTGGGGAAGCGGCTCGGAGCGAAGAACGAGTCGAGGTGCCCATGGGAATCTCATTGCAAGAGGTCTTGCGAGCGGCTGCCGACCGGCATGGGGAAACCTTTAGACGGTTGTTATTCACTGAGAATGGAGATCTCCGGCGCGCCCTCATCGTTTCGCTCGATGATGTACAAGTGCCAGACCTTCAGGCATGTGAACTCTCGCAGAATGGCGAACTCTTTCTCATGACGCCTATCGCAGGCGGGTGAAGGCGATGGAGGACGAGTTGACAGCGTTGTCGGAGCGCGATCGTGCCTTTTATGCCTGGCAGCTTGATGTGCCGGGATTTGGAGAAGAGGGGCAGCGACGCCTGCGAGGGACCACGGCAATGGTTTCGCGTATTGGCGGATTGGGTGGCCCCATGGCTTTTGCCTTGGCCGCAGCAGGCATCGGGAGATTGATTCTCGTGCATGGCGGCGACCTCGAACCGAGCGATCTCAATCGGCAGATTCTGATGCGGCATGAGGACTTGGGCACCTCGCGGGTGGCGAGTGCCGCGGCGACTCTGCGTGCTTTCAATCCTCACATAGAAGTGGAAACTGTCCCCAGTCATGTCACCCCGGAGAATGTCGATCAATTGGTGCAGCGGGCGGACATTGTCTTCGATGCGGCCCCGCGCTTTGGCGAGCGCTTTGCCATGAATGCCGCGTGCGTCCGTCACAATAAGCCCATGATTGATGCGGCCATGTATGACTTGGAAGGGCAAGTCGTCGTCATCGTTCCCGGTCGCACACCATGCCTTGCGTGTCTCTATCCAGAAGAGCCTGTGCATTGGAAGCGGCGCTTTCCCGTCATCGGGGCGGTCTCGGCCATGTTGGGCAACATGGCAGTGCTTGAGGGCATCAAATGGATCACTGGGATGGGGGAGGTGAATCTTAACACAATGCTGCATCTCGATGCCCGATCCATGCGCTTGCGCAAGATCTCGCTGAACAAACGTCTGGATTGCGAGATCTGTGGAGCTTTCCGAGAATCTTCTTGCGGAGGTTAGGGGTGTTCGGATGGTGACAAAGGAATCATGAATCAAGCCAAGACACTCTTCATGGCCACCTTGTTAGTCCTTATCGGGTTGGTGGCGTTGCTGTTCTTTCGGGGAGGGGAGCGCCGAGAAGTCGGCGCGGGAGGATCCGAGTTGGTTGTGCACTGCGCTGCGGGATTGCGCGTGCCCGTAAGTGAGATCGCTGAGCTTTATGAGGTGGAGACTGGTCGTAAGGTTCGTTTGCAGTTTGCGGGATCGGGTGAGTTGGCGTCTCAGTTAGAGGTGTCGGGTGGCGATCTCTACCTACCCGCAGATGTCAGCTACATCGAGTTGACGCGGGAGAAAGGCCTCGTCGCGGAAGCCATCCCGGCGGCCTATCTTACGGCTGGGATTGCCGTGGCGAAGGGAAATCCGAAGGGCATCCGATCACTTGAAGATTTGGCACGTGAAGAGGTGAGGGTGAGTTTGGCTAATCCCTCAGCGGCAATCGGTAAGTTTGCCAAGAAGACCCTGAGCAGTCTAGGACTGTGGGAGGGTATCGAGCAGAACGCTGCGGTCTTCAAGTTCACGGTCAATGACATTGCTCAGGATGTGGCCACGGGCGCGGCAGATGCGACGATTGTCTGGGATGCCGTGGCTGGGATGTTTGAGAAGGTGGAGTTTGTCCATGTGCCAGCCTTCGACGAACGGCGAAAGACGGCGACGATCGGGGTGCTCAACAGTACGAAGGATCCTCGAGGTTCCTTACACTTTGCACGCTACCTCACGGCGCGTGACCGCGGTCTTGAGACCTTTGCCAAGCACCAATTTGAGGTGGTGGCAGGCGATCCCTGGGTGGAGCATCCTGAGATCAAGCTCTTTAGTGGGTCGATGCTTCGGCCAGCAATTGAGTCTCAGTTGCGACTCTTTGAAGAGCGTGAGGGGGTGACCATCGTGCCTGCCTACGAAGGCTGTGGCATTCTAGTGTCCATGATGGAAGCAGGCGCCAAGCCGGATGCCTATTTCTCTTGTGACGTGCGTTTCCTGGATCAAGTGCAGGGGCAGTTCGAGAAAGGAGTCGTGGTCTCACGGAATGATATGATCATGGTAGTGAAGAAGGGAAATCCTAAGGGCATTCACGCTTTACAGGATCTGATACGGGAAGGGTTGAAGGTTGGGGTGGCGCATCCCGAGAAGTCGGCTCTCGGTACGTTGACGATGGATTTGCTCAAGAGTCGAGAGCTGTATGATGCGCTGCAGTCGAGTGGGAACGTCGAGATCTTGGCATCGAAAGGAGATGAGCTGGCCAATCAGATGCAGATTGGTGCCCTGGATGTGGCTATTGTGTATCGGAGCAACGCCCTCTCAAGCGAACAGATTCTCGAGCAGTGTGAGATGCTATCGATCGAGAATGATCCTCAGGCGGTGCAGCCGTTCGCGGTGCATCGGGAAGCCTCACATAAGCACCTCTTGCAGCGACTGGAGACTTTCCTGACCAATGCCGCTGGCAAGGAACAGTTCCTCAAGTACGGGTTTTATTGGGAAATGGCCCCCTAACATGGAGGAGGAGCCCAAGCGCCACCGCACCCGTTCGGATGGGCCGTTCTTCTATGGTCTGGTCGCCATTGCTGGAGCCTATCTGTTGCTCATCGTCTCTCTGTTAGCAGCGGACGCACAGTATGTGACGTTCGCATCCATCGGCGAAGCTTTGGGAAATGCGGACATTCAAGACTCGATTCGCCTGACCTTGGTGACGTGCACGGTCACCGCCATCCTCTCCATGGTCGTGGCAGTGCCGACTGGCTATCTCCTCTCGCGTTTCCGCTTTCCTGGGAAGCGTTTGGTGGACGCTTTGTTAGACATTCCCATTCTTCTGCCTCCGCTGGTCATCGGTCTCAGTTTGCTCATTCTCTTTCATCAAGTGCCGATTCTAGGAAGAACGATCGAAGAATGGGTGGCCTTTGCCTTCCAATGGATCACCTGGTTGCGTCCTGACATTCGTCCTGGCGTGACGTTCAAGGTGCCGGCTGTTATTCTTGCGCAGTTCACAGTCTCCTGTGCGTTTGCCGTGCGGACCATGAAGACGACCTTTGATCAGATCCACCCACGTCATGAAGACGTCGCCCTGACCTTGGGGTGCAATCGTTCTCAGGCGTTCTGGCTCGTTCTGTTACCGCAAGCTTGGCGCGGCGTCTTTACGGGCGCCACGTTGGCGTGGGCGCGCGCTTTGGGCGAGTTTGGGCCGATTCTGGTCTTTGCAGGAGCCACGCGTGGACGGACGGAGGTATTGTCCACGACGGTCTTCTTGGAGATCAATATTGGGAATCTGCAAGGGGCTGTTGCGGTTTCGCTCTTGATGATCTTGTTAGCCTTGGTCGTCATCTTGATCGTGCGCACTGTGGGTGAGAAGACAGTGCTAGGAACGGCTGCAGGGCAGGGGGGAGGGATGCATGCTTGAGTTGCGAGCCGTTCGAGTGCAAGCGGGGAGTTTCGAATTGCGAGACCTATCGCTACAGGTTCCCCGGGGAGCCTACGGCGTTCTCATGGGGAAGACGGGATCTGGAAAGACCACGTTGTTAGAAGCGGTCTGTGGTTTGAAGCGGGTGGTATCGGGATCGATCCACCTTGGCGAGGAAGACATCACGTCATGCCGTCCGGGCGATCGTGGCATTGGCTTTGTGCCCCAGGACACGGTGCTATTTGGAAACATGACCGTTCGTCGCCATCTGGGATTTGGGCCAGAGATTCACGGTTGGAGCCGCCAGGCGATCGATGCGCGTTGCAACGAGTTGGCTGAAGATTTGGGAATCACTCATTTGTTAGACCGCAAGCCGCTCGGACTGAGTGGAGGCGAGGGCAAGCGGGTGGCCCTAGGACGGGCTCTCGCTGCTCGCCCCCGCATGCTGTGCCTAGACGAGCCGTTTAGTGCCTTGGATGAGGACACGCATGCGGAGATCTGCGACCTGCTCAAACGCATCCAACAGGTTCATCACGTGACCACGCTGCACATCACCCATAGTCGACGGGAAGCCGAGCGTCTCGCCGATGTTCGCTTTCGTTTGGAGAATGGCGCCGTCCAGGCTGCTTAAGGAAATGAAGTGAGTAGGTTCACCATAATTGCATGTTCCGGTAAGTCTTTGGAATCGTTGGAGTCATGGTGATTGACGGTGGCTTGGTCAATGGTTGGGGGCAATTCGCACATTGAATTTCCGAGCGGACTGCGGATAATGAGATTCCTGACTTTGAAACAGCCGCTCTCTGCCTTCCCAATCTCTAGCCCGTTTGCGTGATCCGATGAGTGAGCGTTATGAGATTCAGGAGAAGATTGGGCAGGGAGGGATTGGAGCGGTTTACCGAGCTTTCGATACTCAGTTGAAGCGATCGGTGGCCATCAAGCGGATGTTGCCCTCGGACGATGATAGTGGGGAGACCGACTCGGTCGCGATGATGCTAAAGGAGGCCACCACACTCTCGGCCCTGCAGCATCCCAATATCATCACGGTGTATGACGTGGGCATTGACGATGATGGGGCCTTTGTGGTGATGGAGTTGCTCAAGGGAGAGACCCTGGATCAGGTCATCCAACGAGGTGTCCTGACATTGCGAGACTTCTGTGAGGTGGTGACGCAATCGATGGAGGCGCTCATTGCCGCAGAAGCGGCCGGCGTGTTGCATCGGGATTTGAAGCCCACCAATGTGATGGTGAACTGGCTGCCCAGTAAGAAATTTCAGGTCAAGATTCTTGATTTCAGTCTCGCGAAGTTCAGTCGCAAGCCGGAGCCGCAGACCATCGATCAGGGGGATGCGATCTTTGGCTCGATCTACTTCATGGCGCCCGAGCAGTTCGAGCGAGGAAACCTCGACAAGCGGACGGATCTCTACTCGATGGGGTGTCTCTATTATTTCTGCTTGGCTGGCCAATACCCCTTTCAAGGTGATAGTGCGGCTCAGGTAATGGCGAGTCACTTGCAAGGAACGGTCACGCCCATCCAGCAAATACGTGCGGACCTTCCTCCGGTGATCTGTCAGTGGGTCATGTGGCTCATCAATCGTTATCCTAACGATCGCCCACAGGATGCGAGAGAAGCTTTTGAGAACTTTCAACAGTTGCTGGCTTCGTTAGATATTCGTGGAGGTGCTCCACATGTCGTGGGTACGCCTACCGGTCTATCAAAGACCTCGAGACGTCTCATTGTGCCGCCTCCAAAGCGAACAACGGCGGTGAATCCGTTGCCGCGTGATCCAACGCAGCCCACGGAGGGCTCTCCAGTGGAGGGTGAAGAGCATTCTGCAGAAACGAGCACCACACGCATCGCGAAGCGCCCTCGATCCCAAGGGGTGAGTTTCTTGATGGTGATGCTAGGTGTTCTCGCGTTGATTGCAATTGGCTTGGGAGTGGTGGTCGCCATGCGGAAAGCGGCCGCCATAGAAGCGGTGGCCCGATTGGAAGCGCTTGCCAGTGAGCATGCGAGCACGGGACGCCCGGAGGGCTCGCCTCGCGATGTGGGCACGTTGATTGGTTTCTTTGATAGTCCAGATGCTCCCGAAGCCAAGATCTTATTGACCGATCTTTCGGGCAATGGAGTGGAAGAGGCGATTCTCGCGGCCCTTGAAACGGAGGAGAAAGCTTCAGTGAAGGCGAGCTTGATCAAGATTGCGTTGCAGCGGGAAATACCGGGATTGGAAGAGATCTTGGTGAGGCTGACGAGTCGCGAGGAAGATCCTGTCGTTATCAAAGAGGCGATGGAGGGGTTGCGACAAATTGGAGGCTTTGAGACGTTTGGAATGGCGCACAATTTAGTTAAGACATCTTAAATAAATGTGCGATATTGGGTGCATGAATGTAAACGATCATTGTCCCGGCCCTTACGACGATAACACGAACAGGCGCATGGTCACCTTTGCGTCG
>JAUIAH010000019.1 GCA_030425385.1 Verrucomicrobiia bacterium
AGCATCAAACGATACTTCTCTCGAATTCTCTGGACTAATTCTTCATCTGCCACACTTTCACAGTAGCAAACTATTTAACCATTCCTAATTAAATTCGGTAAGTTATTTCTTTGCGCCGCCTAAGGTGGCGAGTTCGTGATGAGTATAGAGCTTGTGAGCGTCGCTATCGAGATGCCCCGTCATGGCTTGTCGTAATTCTGGGGCCACACCGGCGTTCGCAAGCCATGACGTAAAGGTGTGACGAAGAGCATGGAATCCACGCTGATGCATACCGCTGGCGTGCCTCTCGCCTCGCGAGACATCTGCCGTGTCCATGATCCGGCCGAAGGCGATGGAAAGGCCGGAATTCCCACTCACGGGTATTTCGTGCAGAGAGGGGAACACGGGAGCTTTGGGGTCATCGGCGATGGGATGGCTTTCGAGGAATTCGCGCAAGGGTGTGGCCAGCGGAATGCGCACTTCCACTCGCTTGCGTTGGGTCTTCTTCGGAACCACGGTCAGCGTTCCAGCGGATAAGTCCACGTTGCCCCATGCGATTCCAGCGCAATCGCCCAGGCGGAGACCCGTATAAACTCCTGTGATAATGACACCTCGCCAGTCATCCGAGGGAGCCCCTTCGATCAATCGCTGCACTTCCCTGGGCGTGAAAGGCAGGCGATCAGTCGAATCTGTGAGCGGGAGGGCCTTGAGCGGTTTTGCCGGGTTGGACAAGATCAACCCTTCATCGACTGCGGCCCCGAAAATGCTGGAAACGTCCTTCACGTAGGCATTGCAGGTGCGAGCGGTGCGGCCTTCTCGGAGGGAACTCCGATACTGGCGAAGGTGCGTCGTGGTGACGGTCTCCAGTGGTTTGTCCGCCCTGGGGCCAAGCCACGAGAGGAAGGAGCGGCGAGAGCCCTCATAGCGTGCGAGCGTTGCCTTGGATACTTGGTCTCGCTTCCGTCTCAACCATTCGTCGGCCCATGAACGGACCGTGAATTCTGAAATTTCCTCGCCACCCGAGAGCTGGAGCAGTTCCGCGATGTATCTACGGGCCTTGGCCAAGGTCAGTCGTTCTTTCGCAGCATCCTCTCCAGCCTTCACCACGACGGCGTGAATGGCATTTGCCTTCTCCCCACTCAAACCAGCGGCCCTTCTGGCCTCCGCTTCCATCTTTTCGGCGCGTCGCTTGGCTTCACGGTAATTCGTTGTGCCAGTGGAACGGCGGACCTTCTTGGACGTCCCATCGGATTGCGAAATATAGAAAGCTGCCTCCAGAAACTTGGTGCCAGATCGAGAGTAAACAGAAGCCATGTGTGCAGAAGTGTGTCATGTCCATGGCATCCATACAAGTTCAAACCTGTCTCAAGACCCTTTTCTTAAAGGCTTTTCCCGACAAAAGACTATCAAAGATCGAAATGGTGGTCCGATTCCACCCGGGGATGCCACGTCACTCCAGATCCTGACAGCATTCGCTCGGGTCCTCAAACGAATCATTCTAGCAGATTCCCATGCGGGCTACTTCGCATTCTCCTGATTCTTGATGACGCGGTAGAATCCGCGGTCGCCGCTTTGATCAGTGATCTCGTAGGCAGTGGTCTTCCCTTTGGATCCTGGCACGGTCGCTAGAGCTTGCCATTGGCTTGGCTTGTCGGACCATTGCACTTCATACAGGACGCCGGGTTGGCTCGTCCATATGAGGGTCGTGTCGCCTCCGGGTACGATGTCCGCGTGGCGGAAATCGATCTCGGGTTCGGGGATGCTGGAGAGATCGAGTTGCTGGGCGTTGCTGGACGTGCCCCAGCCTCGGCTCGTGCCCACGATGATCCCCGCCACTGGACCGACGTCCTGGTAGGTGAGCCGGAGGCGCCCATCGAAGAAGAGCTCCATTTGAAAGGTGATCGTATCGCCGGTGGCCACGATGGAGACGTCTTGCCAGGTGATGACGAGCCGGTCGGCCTGTTGGTCTGCATGGATGGCACCGTCTTTCCCGATCGCGAGGTTGGTGAAGAGGGCACTCACCCTCGGCAAGGCGAAGTGCTTACTGGCGTCGGGAGCGCCCTGTATATAAGGCTCCTCACCCAGCACAACCGAGCCGTTCTCACCAATCCACACGGCGGCATAGGTTTGTCCATAAAGCGAGACGCGTTGTTTATCTGCTAGGTCATAGCGCTCATAGCCATCGGGTAGCGGTGAGAGAGTGGTTCCGCTAGGGGTGATGGGCAGCTTATCGCGTGCCGTCCTTGCCAGGTCGTAGCCCGCTGGGTCCTCGTTCGGAGTGAATGTGAGGGAATGCCCATCCAGATCGAAGTGATTGAACGCTTTGAAGTTCTCAATCAATCCATCGTCCAGGGCTACCGTTTCCACGCGCAGGGTGGCGCCAGCCATGAAGCCGATGCTTTCAAAGATGGCGTCATCGACAATGTAGAGTTCCCAGGTGCCCTGAGGGCGGATACCGGAGAGATCGGCGAGGGTGGGAAAGAGATCGGTGGAGGATCCTAACATGGGAAACGCATCGGCAGCGCTTCCGTGATTGGTCGGCGCGTGGATCTCACCAGGCGAGCCCGACGCGGGAATGGGCGGGCCACCATCGGCAATGGTGAGGGTCACTGGACTGATCGCGTGTTTCAACCCATCGGAAAGCACGACGACAGCTTTCCCCTCGGGAGACACGAGGGCCATGTCGAGATCGGCCATTTGAAAGTGATCGATGTCATGGAGAACGAGTTGCACACTCACCACGCGGCCGTCCATGGGCGGCATGGAGAAAGTGACAGGATACTGCGAGGCCTCGACCTGGCCTGTTTGCATGGGCAGCTCGATGTATTCGGCATAACTCACGCTGCGCGATTCCCCACCATACCCTAAGGTAAGCCACACGGGTACCTCTACTGGCAGATTCACACCGTCGTCATCACTGATGGTGAGCCGCCCGCAGTAGCGCCCCGCTGACAGCGTTTGCGACTTGAATCGGATCGGCACGAAGGTCGTTGCTCCAGGAGCGAGCACGCCACTGCCACTGGCATTGATCCAAGATTCCGAACTCACATAACTGAAGTGAAGCGGTTCGCCGCCATCGTTGCGAAGGCGCACATGTTGTGTGGGAGCATGAGAGCCAGCGAGTGCGGTCGGCTGGAGCTTCTCAGGATACACGGCTAACAATGCCCCCAATTCATCATCAATGATTGTGACTTCCGTCTCTGCCGTCGCCCCAAGGGTGGCGCCACCGCCAGGGAACTGGAGTTTCACGCGGAACCGGCGCAGGTCATCCGTATGATCGTTGTCGATCGTACCCAAGGTGATGGTCTTCAAGGTTTCGCCGGGATCGAACGTGAGCTGTCCAGAAGTTTGAAAGAAGCTGCCGCTCGCGGAAACATCGATGGTGACGAAATCGCAGGTCACGATTCCGTGAGAGCCATTCTCCCGATGGACGGTGAGTTCGACGGCACTGCCTTCATCAACACTCACACTTGCCGATTCAAACGCCAGGGTCCCAGGCGATGGCAGCAAGGTGGCGATGCGGTCGATGGTGATGCCTCCGTTAGGATAACTGGCGCCGCCGAACTGCGAGAATCGGATTTGGAAATGCGAGCTGTAGCCGATGCCGGCGGCTGCAATGGCGGCATCCAGATCGAAGACATTGAATCCTAACAAACCTGGCTCATGAAGGTTCGCCATCTTGTGCCAGTTCACCCCATCAGCACTGATGGCAATGCCGTCTCCATTGGGCGAACCAGTGAAGGGCCCTTCTGGCAAGCTATCATCCGAGTCCCCGTGGTCGTCCCACCACACCCACAATTGCACGTCACTCTGACCCGCGAGATCGAGGTGAAGCGTGGCTGTGTTCAAGGCAGTATCACCCGCATCGGGAGAGCGATCGTCGAAACGCAAGGCACCGTCGACATGAAGGATACGCCCCTCATGAGTACTATGATAGGTCAAGCCTTCGGCGGCCGTGGGGAACTGATCAAAGGGCTGCGAATGATTCTCCGATGGCCGGACTTCTTGCGGTGTGGGTGCTGGCGCCTCCGACTGCGTGCCCGAAAGGATCAGTGAGATCTGTTGCACCCAGGCCAAGCCATCGCCGTCGGCATCCACGTGCAGTGTGTAGGCACCAGGTAGGGGATCGTTGATGAGCACTTGTTCCACATTATCCACATCATTGTCCCCACGCGTCGCCGGGGCTGAAGGCGCATTCGGATCAAGGAGGAAAGGATCGTGTCGCACTCCGTTAGGATCGACAATCCAGATATCGATGTCATTCACCAAGGCAGGTTCACGGTTGTCGAGCCCTTCCTTCGCGGTGCCCGGAGGATCCGTGTAGCACAAGGTGACGCGGATCCTCGCGGATGCTTGATCCCAGTAGAACGGCAGTTCCTGCGCTGCCGCACTGGCGATGCCCTCGTAGATATGATTATTGTTAGGGTGATTATAATGACGCTCGATGAGATCGGCAGCCTGATAGGTGTTCATGAGCCCCCAGCCGTAGCGATAGTCAGGCCCCGAGGCACCCAAATCATCGGCCGTGTGAATGATCAAGCCTTTCAAGGTCGCGGCGCGCATGGGCGTGCCTGGGAACCGTTTGAGAAAGAGTTCCTGCAAGAGAATGGCCGATCCCGAAGCAGTCGGGGCGGCCATGCTCGTGCCACTGAGCTCCTCATAGTCATCGATGCGATCGCCATCTCGCCACCGATTGCTGGTAGAATACACGCCCCTCCCATTGGCGACGATGTCAGGCTTGATCCTCCCATCATCACTAGGTCCCCAGGAAGAGAAGGGCGTTGAGCGTGCATTGATGAGCCAGCGTTTCGAGATCCCGTCTCCCAAGTGGAGGACAGCGTCGTCCACAGCCCCGATCGTGAGGACGTTCTTAGCATTTCCGATAGCGGGAATGGTGTCATAGCCATCTTCCACCCCTCCTGGACCAGGAGGATGCAGGTTCGGATCGTAGTTGGCCGCATCGAGCCCGTTGCTGTCATTGTTATGGAAGAACTCCTCGCCCTCCTCAGGAGGAGCGTCATCGCGGTAGTTCCCAGCGGCCTTGAATGGAAGAAAGTAAGGGCGACGCCAACAGACATCATCCCAGGAGACCGCTTCTTCGTCATACTGCCCAAAGAGGGCATCCTCCATGCCTGGCCATGCCCCCAACCACTGCTGATGGTCTCCTGACCGCGATCGGTACCAACCAGCCCGCAAGCCATAAGAATGATTCGACACAAGAAGGGCGCCCTCATCGTAGTCCTCGATGGATTCCGCTCCATGATCCAGCATCTCAGCGACGTGATCGAAGCTGTCGAAACCTCGGATGCCTGCTGCTGGGGCCATCCCGCGTGCCTGGAGATCGATCCCCGCGGCCGCGATGGTGCCAATGACATGGGCGGCATGCAGGTGGGCGCTGCCATTGTAGGAATCGGCATAATGAAAGCGATCACTCCATTCAGGATGGCCGTTGTCCGTGCTCATCTGCACTTCCCAGACGCCCACGGTCATGCCCGTGCCATCGACATTCAGGAAGCGCGGCGCATCCCTCACCAATTGCGTATTGCTGGAACGTGCGGCCGCCGCGTTGGTGTGGCCCAGGAAGATCGGTCGGCCATCTCGGACGTCATGCAGGATGAGTCCTTCGGGCAGCGCAAAGGGCAGTCGAAAGGCCTCCACTCGGGCCTTGCGCGCCTCATGCCGCTGCAAAGTCAGCGTGGCGGGAGCTGCGCGTTCCGTTTCCAACGCCGTGATAGCCTCCCGCAACGCCTGAGGATAGACCGCCAGCCGATCCGCGACCGGGAGCGACAGCACATTCGGCGTCCATTCCTGAGCCTGCACGAGCATGACGGTCCCCAGGAAAGCAATCGTCGCTGAAGGAAATAGGGAAAGGATGCATCTCATCCCGTGGAGTCACGCAAGCGATCCCCAGCTGTGACCAAGAAAGTTGCAGAAAGTGCGCTGCCCAGGTTGCCGCCTTATAATCACATCAAGGCAAATTGCACGATCAGTTTCTATTGACCATTACTCGGCCGGATGCTGTGCTCTGCCAGATTCGCGAGTTGATGCCCCCCCATTCCAATCATAGCGACGAGTCCCACGCCCGTATAGCCATGCTATTGGATCGTGTGGCCAATGAACGCGATGAATCAGCGTTTCTGGAACTTTATCGAGAACTTTCAGGCATTGTCTTCGCGACTGTTTATAGCATTCTCAAAGATGCAAGCGAGGCGGAGGATGTCCTTCAAGAATGCTTCGTGACTGTGTGGAATCGTGCGGCCCAATATGATCAAGAGACAGGGAAGGCCGTCAGTTGGATCCTCTGTATTGCTCGAAACCGGGCCTTTGACTACCACGCGCGCGATCGCAAACGGAAACGGGCGGCTCATGCGGTGTCCGACTTCAAGGGAAAACACGATGACGCCCGCGCCGAGCGTGTCGATGCCTTTGAAACATTGGTTTCGAAAGAAACCGCCAAAGCCATTCGCGAAGCGCTAGAGCGCTTACCCAGCGATCAACATGATGCCATTCGTCTCGCATTCCTTGAGGGATTGACCCAATCAGAGATCGCTGAACACACAAATCATCCTTTAGGCACCATCAAAGCGCGCATTCGCCGCGGACTCCTCGCCATGCGCCAAAGCCTTAATCGATTGAAAGATCGCGATGCCTAGTGCCATGGATCCGGAACGCCTCCACGATCTCGTCATCCAGAATGCCACCATTGGCTTGGAAGAAGCGGATCGGAACGCCTATGCGGCATGGTTGGCAGAGGCATCGCCTGCAGAGAAAGAAGAGGTTGCTGAATGGTACGACGCGCTTGCCGCAGTCACTCTTGCCATGCCGAATCGCGACGGTGTGAGATGCTTTGATCAGCAAAGACGCCACCGGGTACGCGCACGATTACTTAATCATCTTTATGCCGAAACAGCAGACACGAGAAACTGGCGTTCACTGCCTATACACGGAGCATCCATGAATGAAATCGCCTATTCGCGCCAGCGGGAGACAGTCGCCTTTCTCCTCAAACTGCAGGCAGACACCCGCTTTCCTAGTCATAGTCACCGGGGGAGCGAAGAAACCGTCATTCTGCAAGGAACCCTACAGGTGAATGATCAATTTCTTCAAGAAGGCGACTATTTGAGGGTCGACGAGAACACTGACCATCGGGACATCTATTCGAAAGAAGGCTGTCTTGCCCTCGTCATCACCCATAAACGCAATTACCCACGCATTCGCATACGCGCCTATGATTTCGCCTATCGTGGCTGGCAGAGGATGCGGCGGATCATTCGCCCTTCGTAATGGGATCGCGGAGCCACCCTTTCTGCACTACGGATGTGATGAGCGCAACGTCCTGATCTGGATTCGCCATTTGCAAGCCCACCATCACTGGCGTGAATTCTTCGCCCATCATGAATCCAGACAGCTGCCGCTCCATTGCCGAACCGCGTTTCGCGTAACCATGAATCGCGTGCATGCCCGTTGGATCTACAAATCCAAAGGACTTCCAGAGGGTCTCGTCTTCGAACGCGTAATTGTAATAAGCGCCTTCGCCAACGTTTAGGCGGAAGACCACTTCTTCCTTCGGAGCTGTTTCCATGAATTGATCAAGCGGCATCTCGTGGTAGATCACCGCGGTTTCCCAATCGACCTTAAACCCCTGCGGGGTGAGTTCCACATTCATCACGCGACCTTGCCCTTCATCTGGCAAAAGCACTTTAAACATGGCGACCCAGCGATCTGAGACCGCCGACCCATCGGCGGCGCCGATCAATCCTTCTCGCGCATCCACGACGGTATAGGCTGATATGGGCACATAAGGATAACGCTTATGCCACTCTTCCATCAGAGGACGCGTCTGCGCGGGATTCCGGACATAAGCCACTTGCCCTTCCCAATGGTCTGCTCTGAGGAAATGATCCAATACTTGCTCAGCTTCGCGCAGGGTGGGCTTGACAGCTTGCTCCGCCACCTTCACGCCATCGCTCGACCGCGCGGAAGAGATTGCTATCCATCCTAGCGTCACCACAAGAGGTATCGCGAAGAGGACTCCGACGAGGCGGTGGTATGAGAATTTCCCTTGGTGCCCTCGAAAGAACCAACCCGCGACAGGAAGCTCTTTGAGTGCGCAGCGGATTTCTTCGTGAGGATCCCAACGCCGCTGGTGCTTCCTCGCCGAGCTTGGGGCGCGGTAGCGGTGGGCACGCACCATTGACGTCGATGTCTGCGGAGGAATCATCACTGGGCAAACGCGTTATTCAGGCGCGCTTCCGTCTGAGAAGCGTGAGCGAGCCGAGCACCAGCAGAAGACCGGTCGAGGGTTCGGGAATGGTCGTTTCTCGGGTGAAACCAGAAATAGTGAAGGAGGAATCCGGCGCAAGCGACTCCATTTCAAACGTGACCCCATCGACCGAAGTAAGGTCAAATGTCGGGATCGCGTTGGTCACCTCACTGTAGAGGAAGGCATAGTCACCTGAGTTGCTGACGTTAAGATCAGAAAAGGCAAACGTGTCCGGCCCACTATTGAGCGAAAGTTTCAGGGAACCGGAGCCGCCCACCACGTCGACAGCAAAGACGAGAGAATCCCAGCCGGTACCCCCCACGAAATCAGCGTTCAAGCTTCCGGCGCTCGACGCATTGCCATAACCGAACCAGTAAGTACCCATGCCTCCCGCGTTGTCCGTCAACTGGAGGGGGCCGCCAGCACTCAGGCTCGCGCTCACGGACCCCGTCGCGCTCCCGAAGTTCGCGGTTTCATAGGAGCGGAAGGCTCCGAGAATATTGGTCGGCGCTCCCTGGACTTCTCCGACATCGCCCAGCGCTGCGGTGCTGCTAAAGACACCGTCCGTGAAGACGTCCACGGCGCCAACCGTGCTGGGGAGAAGACAAGTGGCGAAGAATGCGGGAAGCGATGCCCAGCGAGAGAAGTATTTCATGAGTTTTCGAGTTTGGAATAAGGGAGGATCAGAACGCCTCTGAAGAAGTGAACGCATCCGCTCAGGGATCGGATGCCTAAAAGTGAAGAAATTTTTAAAGTGGGCGTTTCACAGGAGCAGAGCGACCACCTTTCGTGCGAAAAGCCCGATAGCACCGTGCGATCTGCCCAGGGAATGTGGCAAGGGCCGTGAGAATCGCACGGCTTCGCGATTGAATTGAATTTCCTGCATCCGATCGGCCGTGGCGTCCGTTGTCTTATCCGGAATCCCCATGTCTCACTACCGCCACCTTATCCTCATATCACTCCTACTTGGCGTCGCCCCGGCGAGTCTCGCGAGTGATGGCGCCCCCGACGGCTTGCCGGCGCAACTAACAGAAGCACCTTCTGGGGATGGCTTTGGTCATCGAGAAATCATCAACGCACAGGCGTTGCTGACCAATCCCGACACCGCGGCAGACGGCTTGGAGCAATTGGCGTGGGCCTTCATCGAGAAAGGAATGGTGGATGATTCGGCCACACATTATCAGCAGGCTTTGCTCTGCGCGGATGCTTTGGAAACGCGCCACCCGAGTCGTCGGCAAGACAGCCTTCTCATTCGCGGGCATGTCTATCATCAACACCACCAATTCGAGAAAGCTCTGAAACTCGCCAGTGAACTGGTGTCGACACGAGGCAACTCCATGGACCACGCCCTCCATGGCGATATTCTCTTCGACATCGGAAAGATCGAGGACGCCGCCAAGGCTTATGAGAAGACACTGCAATTGCGCCCTGGCCTTGCCAGCTATGTGCGCGCCGCGGAAATGCGCTGGATCACGGGTGATCCCAAAGGCGCGATCGAAGCTGCCTTGCTCGCCGTGAGGGCAGGTGCCGCGCGTCAGCCTGCCCCTTTGGCCTGGGCTTACAGCCGGCTTTCCTATTATCTCCACGCCCAAGGGAGGCAGGTAGAATCATTGGCCGCGGCCGAACGCGCGCTCGATCTCATTCCCAACTACCTCCCTGCAAACATAGGCAAAGCTCGCGCGTTACTTTCGCAGGAGAAGGCACCCGCTGCCGTGGCTGTGTTAGAGCCGTATATGAGTAAGGACCAAGAGCCCATGACTTGGTGGCTCGCCCGAGAATGCCACCAAGCAGCCGGGAACGCGTCGCAAACCACGCGCTGGCAGAAAGCAATCATGACGCGCGGCGTGCGGAAAGATCCCCGGACAGTCAGCCTCTTCTTATCGACGATCAATCGCAGCAGCGAAGCGGCACTGCAACTTGCGGAAGCAGAGATCCGCGTGCGTCAAGATATCCATACGCACGACACTCTCGCATTTGCCCTATGGAGGCATTGGCAGCAAGCAGCGGTCAAAGACGATGCGCTGCTCACCCGCGCAAGCCAGGCCATTGATGCCGCATTGACGCACGATACCCAGGATGCCCGTCTCTGGCTCCATGCGGGTCTCATTCATCAATCGTTGGGTGCCTGTGAGAAATCCTCACGCTACTTCAAACGCGCCAAAGCCTCCGCGCACATGCTCTACCCGAGTGAGCGTCAACTGCTTGCGGACGCTCTCGAAAACTTTCGTCCCTCCTCGAAACCTCATTCTGATCGATGAAGGACGGCGCTCAGTTCCAGGAGCGTCCTTTGCTGAAATCCTGAACGCCAACCATACCAAACCACTAATGAAATTGAATCGATTATGTCGAACCACTGCTCTGGGTGCCTTTGCGGCCCTCACGGCAGGACAGCTCCAACAGGTGGGCGCTTCCAGTCATATGGACGCTCCCATGATCACCAAAGATGATCCCGCCAACACCACCGATGTGTATGCCTTCCGCACCTCACGCGATGGCAGCGAGTATCTCACCGTTGCGCTAGCGGTCTATCCTCACGAGATTCCTAACGTTGGCCCCAATGCCTATGGATTCGACGATGAAGTCCTCTACTCCATTCATGTGGGCACCGGAGAAGATGTCGCTGCAGGCAAGACGACGCACCGCTATGATTTCGAGTTTACGACGACTTACGCGTCTGAAGCGACCATTCTTCAAGCCTACCTGGGCGTCGTCGGCGCCGATGGTTCCAATCAGAATAAGATGCAAACCTACACGGTGACACGCACCATTGGCGATATCGGGAAAGATCTCGGCTTTGGACAGACCCTTACCGTGCCTCCCAACAACCAAGGCATTGCGACTCCTCTCTACAATCAGAACGATGATGGTACCATGCCTCAGAAAGAAGGCGTGGATACCGAAGCGGCCCTGGATCCCTACACGGCTGGTGGCATCATGACCTTATCCGACGGCTATCGCAGTTGGGCGGGTCAACGCGAAGACGGCTTTTATGGTGATATCCAGTCCATCTTCGATCTTCTCGCCCTGCGCAGTCCAGGAGTAGATAGCCAGGCTGGCTACAATGTGCATATGGTCGCGTTGGAAATTCCCCTGTCCGAGCTTGGCGGCGACCAACAAATTGTGGGCGTTCACGCATCCACAAGTCGCCCGACCATCAAACTGCTGCGTTCAGGATTGGATGCGCCTCGTACCAGCCGCTCGTGGACTCAGATCGCGCGGCAAGGCAATCCCCTCATCAACGAAGCCGTGGTTCCGATTGCCTTCAAAGATGCATACAATCGCCTCACTCCGGAAACGGATGTTGAGCTCTTCACCGGTGACGGCTCGATTGGCAGCGGTGCCTCTGGCCCTGAACTCATTTCTCTGATTGATCAGCTTGTCTTCGGGGACGCTCCCGGAGGCGATGACACTGGGATCCCCGATGATCGGCTCACCAATCGTTCTGACCTCGCTGGACTTCTTTTGCCAGATACCATCAAGGTGGATCTTTCCACGCCTGCCGTTCGCCTCAGTGGCGCAACGGACGATGAGGGTTTCTCGCGGATGAGCATTTATGGAGGTGACACCCTTCCGACACAGCTCACCGATGGCAATCCGCTCGAACTGGTGGGTGGCGATGTCGTCCCCGGAGGCTGGCCAAACGGACGCCGCTTTGGTGATGATGTGATCGATATTGCGGTCGCCACGTTGGTGAGTGATTTCCGCGTGTCTCCCCCCGCGCTCGAATTGGCACCAGTTGCTGTGGGCGTCGACGGCGTTGATGGCAACGACGTTTCTTACAACAAGGTATTCCCCTATGCAGGCACGCCTCATAACGGACGGACCACTTCTGCGACCGCATCCACGCCCCCGAATCCTGTCGAGAGGATCTTTGGTCTGACCACGGGCAACAGCATTGTGGTATTTGATGCCGCCAATCCTTCCGCGATCATTGGTGGGGGCACGGTTTCGGGCCTCGCCGCTGGCGATACCTTGGTGGGACTCGACTACCAACCGGCCACGGGCAATGTGATTCTGATCGGCAGCCTGAGCAATGTCTACATGCTCGACGACACCTCGGGATCATCTTTCAGCGCCACGTTGTTGAACACCTTGAGCCCAACGTTAGAGGGCACGAACTTCGCGTTTGACTTCAACCCAGCATTCATGTCAGGGGCCTTTGCTCGGATCATCACCGATACAGACGACAACCGCGTGATCAGCGGCACCACGGGAGAATACCTCGATCCTGTTGAGAAAACGGATGTCTTCTACGCCGCAGGCGATCCTCTCGAAGGCACGGATCCTAACATCGCAGGTATCGGTTACGATATGAGTGTTCCTGGAGCCACGGGCACTCAGCAGTACGGCATTGATGCTACGGAGGGCGTGTTAGTCACCGTCGCCAATAACGCGGGAACGCTCGTCACTGTGGGTAGTCTTGGCTTGGGCATGAACCTCACCAACGAAATCGGATTCGATATCGCAGGGGGTTCAGGCACCGCCTATGCCAGTGTGGGCGCTCAGCTCTACACGGTCGACCTCGGCACTGGGACCGCCACGTCCGTCGGCGCTATTTGCTGCGGAGCCGAGATTCGGGATATCACTGCGGTTCCTTTGAACTAGAACGAATCAACCACCAGTCCCCCATAAGTCCGAATCAACCCCCATTATCGGACAAACCCGTGAATGGCACGGCCTCATCGGCCGTGCCATTCTTGTTTGTTCTCACATCTTTCCTTCGGCAATAAAACCCTATGAGGCTCCCCATCATCGTCTGCACGGTCTGCATCCTCCTGAACACCTCGATGGCGTCCCGGGCAGCAGCCAAGATCGGCAAGAGCGAAAGCCAATTCACGGCCACCCCTTCGGGCATTCACGGGGAAATCAGCTTTCACTGGCACGATTTGAGCCCTTATTTCGATCTCGATGAGAACGGCAATGGGCTATTGGACGATTCCGAACGCGAAACATGGGATCGCGGCTTGAAGGCTCTTTGTGAAACTTTCTTCACCTTATGGATCGGTCCTAAGGAATACCAGATGAAGACTACCGATCTGCAGTTTGATCCTGCGACCAATCTTCTCGTCTTCAAGACCCAATGGAATTTCCCTCCTAGTGATGCCCCTTTAGAAGGCTTTGATATCGCTTTCGTCGCCATGGAAGACATGGACGCCAACCATGCACACGACCTCACGGTGGTCGATGCTCAGAATGAGCTTCTCTTCCATGAAAGCTTTCATGCCGCAGGAGGAAAGCACCATGCACGCCCGGGATATTCCTCCTCTCTTCAACCCACTCCCGCGGCAACGACAACCAGGGGCCACTCCAATGACGATAAAAGACCGTCCATAGCGCTCTGGGTGGCAGGCAGTCTCTTCCTCATGGCATTGGCGATCTCCATTCACCGAAAGAAGCGCCCTGCCTAAATGCGAAAAGGCCGACCCGTTACCGGGCCGACCTTTCACTATTTTAACTCAATCGAGGCGTAACAGGCGTTCCTGCTAGTGGCGACGGCGGCGGAGGATGCCTGCGGTCAACAGCAATGCCGAGATCACACCCGTGGTGGGCTCTGGAACGGGTGTAGCGACGGTGATTCTGCTGAAATCAGAAACATCGAATGCGGCATTGGGTGCATTCGAGGTGATTTCAAGATTGGCGCCATCCACGGATTGGAAATCGAATCCGGGAATATTATCCAAGAGATCACTGTAAAGGAACTGGTAGGTACCAGGGGCGCTCACTGATAGATCGGAGAACGTGAATGTATCAGGACCGCTGTTTAACGTAAGGATCACGGTGCCACTTTCGACAACCGTGTCGAATGTCAGACCAATTGCATTCCAACCTCCAGGATTGACGAAATCTGCATTGAGATCACCTGCGGAGGACTCGTTGCCGTAGCCGAACCAATACTGGCCCTGAGCGCCGTCGAGATCACGCAGCTGCAGCGGACCGCCACTTGCCAAACTGGCATTTATAGTTCCATCAAGGGTGAGATTGGCGGCTTCATAACTTCTAAAGCCTCCCAAGATATTGGCGGGATCACCCATCACCTCACCGACGTCGCCAAGATTCGATGAATGCGTGAATGCACCATCAACATAGTAGTCGATGTGATTTGCGAGGGCCAATGTGGGAAGGGTGAGTGAGGTGACACCAATCAGTAATCGGTGTGTGAGACAAATAGGATTCTTCATAATGATGAGTGGAATGCCCATGGAAATCGATTCCATGACAGTTGTTACAGAAAGCAGACTCTGCTCAGACGGGAATGGATGCCTTTTTCCGAAATTATTGTTTCTACGAGATCATCTGAGCGACATCTTGCAAAGTGCACACTCATCACAGGAAATGCGTTTCCTGAAATCCACCGTTGACCCGGCATTGCCCCAATCTAACGTCATCGACGAAGTCATGAATGGTGAAAGACATCGGTCGATTCACTCGTAGAGGACTTCGCAGAAACTGAGCGGCAAGGACCCCGCCCTCATTTCTGCTGATGTGCGCGGATCAACACGAATCCTCACTCCTCACCATGGTATCCCCCCTCCCTGCCCCTCCACTCACATCACCGTTGAATCGCCTTGAATCCGTCCGTTTCCGTTTCTCGTTAGACACCCTCAAGGTCATGGAAGTAACCGGGAGCGCTCAGGCCCTTGCCAGCTGGACGGTCGAGACGCCTAAGACCCTTGTTTCCCAGCCATTGCCCGCCATCCTGGACGAGACTTCCGGAGACCAACTCTTCGACGCGCTTCACCGGCTAGAGTACGCGTCTCCTGTTTCTCTGTTAGCATTGAAATTTCGGAGAGACTCTGCCAAAGCCCCCAGCACGCACGCTCACGTTCAATTCAGCCGCAAGGGAGGCGCCTGGCTTGACATCGCGACCCCCTTGCCGTGGCGAGTCACGCGTTTCAAGCAACGGCTTCTGGATGGGCATGAGTGTTGGGACGATCGCAGCATCGCTCGGCTTCTATCCCGTGCGCTCGGAGCCGAGGCCATCGTCCTGGCCGATCGCCATGGGCCCGTCCTCCACGGGAAGTCATCGTTCGACGTCGTCCGTGACCACCTAAGGGCGATCGGTAATGGCGCCTTTGATAGTCCCCAGCTGCTTCAGGATCTCGAGAATGACCTTCACCTTCTCATGGCGCCTCTCTCTGAGCGCCATGAGGCCTTCCTGCTAGGCTATTCTCGTAAACCTTGGAGCGAGCAAGCAATGGCTATCGCCTTTGACGCCAATATGGCTTTGAAGCAGGTGCAGGCGCGCAGGCAGCGCGGCTAAACACCTCCGAAGGGTCATCTACCCCATGCCAAACTTCTTCCGCTTGCGGTAGAGAGTGGCCTGGTCAATCCCAAGGGTCTCCGCAGCGATGGTCAAGTTTTCCGAACGACTCACCACACGAATGATGTGCTCCCTCTCCAAGTCTTCGAGTGAGACATTGGCACCAACCTGGATGTTGCTGTCGGAGCCGTTGGTCACGCTCTGATCGCCTCCGTGGGGAGACGGCAAATCGCTGGGACCGATCTCTTTGCCTTTTGCTAGGATGACAGCGCGTTCAATGACATTGCGCAGTTCGCGAAGATTTCCCGGCCAATCGTAGTTCTGAATGACGTCCCATGCTTGCTCCGAATACCCTTGGAGTGGTCGGCCAAACTGCTTGGTAAAGAAGTCCACGTATGATTGCGCAAAGTGCACCAAATCCTTTGGGCGCGCGCGGAGAGGTGGCATGTGGACGGCGATCACATTCAGACGATAATATAGGTCCTCGCGAAACGTGCCCTCCTCGACGAGTTGCTTGAGGTCTTTGTTCGTGGCCGCAATGATCCTCACATTCGCCTTACGTGTCTTGGTATCTCCCACCCGCTCATACTCACGCTCTTGCAAGAGCCGCAGGAGCTTGGGTTGAATCTCCATGGGAAGCTCGCCGATCTCATCGAGGAAGAGCGTTCCGCCCTCAGCCGCTTTCACTTTCCCCACCTTGTCCGCTACCGCCCCGGTGAACGCCCCTTTCACATGACCAAAGAGTTCACTTTCGAGGAGCTCCTTTGAAAGACTGGGACAACTCACGGTGATGAGAGGCTTCTTCTTGAACTGGCTCCGCTCGTGGACAGCCTTCGCGACAACACTTTTGCCCGTACCACTTTCCCCAAGGATGAGCACGGTCGCTGGCGTGTCGGCCGCACGGAACAGGACTTCATAGGTGTCGCGGACCGCCGGGTCTTCTGACGCGAATTCCAGGGTAGGCGATTCTCGAGACACCACCGTCTCAAGCTCCTCGATCTTGGTCTCCATCTGAGACATCTTGCGAACCCGCGCCAGCACCGCTCGCAATTGCTCAGGGCTGAAAGGTTTCTCTAACAAATCGATTGCCCCTAACTGAATGGCCTTGACCGCCACTTGCACGGAACCGTGCGCCGTGAACATCACGACAGGGATCTTCGGGTGCCGTTTGCGAATAGCTTCCAGCACTTGCAAGCCATCTTCATCGCCCAGCTGCACATCTAGGATCACAAGATCCCACTGGTCTTCTTTCAGCTTGGTAAGGGCGACCGTGGCGTTGGTCGCCGTCTCCGCGTAATGGTCCTCCGCCTCGATCGCCACCACCGTCGCCTCACGAATGCTTTTCTCGTCATCAACTACTAGGATATCCATACGATGTTTGGAGCGCTAGACTCATACCAAGGGCTCAACCTCTGCTAACCGACTGATGTTCATGGCTTTACGTGTTTGGCACCCAAGGCTAGATGTTTGCAACATGCAAGATCTCTTTGTCTGACATTGCATGTTGCACTATCTATGACGGCCTCATTCTGCATGGCAAGAGGCACCTCGTGAGTGATCGCCATGCATTTCGCGCCTCCTTGAAAGGTTTCGCCATGCGTTCTGCAAGAGGTCGATTCGCATCAGGAGCATCATCAGATGTCCTATGCCTTTCTTCTTCAGTCACTTAGGAGACCTGCCACCTGGCTGGCACATCGATAGCTGCGAAGGATGGCATGAAGAAATATCCAACCCTCCAAAGAATCACTGCCATTCCAATCGCGCTTTCCCTTCTGTCCTGTCCCGCTCTTGCCACGGTGTGGACCGACAGCGACATCGAACAAGCGGTGAAGCGCCGCGTCGCTTGGGAGCTGGCCCCTGGCAATGGCCTCAAGGTTGTGTGCAAAGACGGGATGGTGACCTTGCGTGGACATGTCACGAATCTCTTGCAGAAACAGCGGGCTGAGCGCATCGCCGGGTCCCGCAAAGGCGTCCGATCGGTCATCAACCAGGTCATCATCGATGCTGGACCAATCGAAGATGCTCAAATCACCGCGTCCGCGAATGAGGCCCTCTCAGACGAGCCCGTCTTCGCGAGCCAGAACATCAACGCCTCCACCGCTGGTGGCGTGGTGACGTTGTCAGGATCGGTCGATCACATCGATCTCAAACGCCTTGTGGAACACACGGTCGCCCCCATCATCGGTGTCCGCGGTATCAATAATGCCCTCACCATCGACCAGGGAGACGTCACCCGCGCCGACGATGAGATCAAGTCTCACATTGAGCGACGTTTTCGCGCAGACGTTTGGCTCAATGACTTCTTCATCGAGGTGAGCGTTGATCAGGGTCACGTGATCCTCAGTGGCACAGCCGGCACGGTCGAGCAATTGAGACGCGCCGTGGGAAAAGCGATGGTTCCCGGCGTGCACTCGGTCGCCTCCGACAAGGTCGTGATCGATGCTCGTTTCAAAGACACGTCCCGCCGCGCGGAAGAACGCCCCAAACTAAGCGACTCTGAGATGGTAGATGCGATCAAGGATGCCCTGATGCACCACGGGTGGATCGTTGGTTCTGACATTGACGTAACCGTGAGCGATCGCGTCGCCACGCTGCGCGGACAGGTAAGCTCATTGCGCATCAAGACGGCTGCCCGACGGACAGCGCAGAACACCGTTGGGATCGCGCGGGTGAATGATTTCATCACCGTGGGGTCGACGGAGATCACCATCTCCGATGACCTCATCCAGAACCGTGTGCAACGGAACCTCAAACGCAATTTCTACACCGCGCGCTACCCAATCGCCGTCGAAGTCGACGAGGGCACGGTCACCCTCACCGGACAGGTGGAGACGCCCTTTGAGCGCAACCAGGCCACCATTGCCGCGTCGACTACCTACGGCGTTCGCGACGTCGCCACTGAGATCGAGACCAATCGCCTGCTTCGCGGCTATCGTTCCTCGGATCTCGACACCCTCACAGACACGCAACAGCCTTCGCCAGCCCAGGCGCTCCCCATCCCTGACGCGCAGATCAAGGAAGATGTGGAAAGCGAACTCTTCTGGAGTTGGTGGGTGGACAGCGACGCTATCACCGTTCAGGTGGCCGACGGCGAGGTGACATTGTCAGGCACCGTCGATAGTCCTCGCGAACTGCGCGTCGCCGTGGCGAATGCCTTTGATGGCGGTGCACGCACCGTCGTCAACAACCTTTCGATCACTCAATAAACAGCCCCCCATGAACATGTCTTCCAAACCTAGCATCAATCCTACGGTGAGGGATCACGCTGAAGAGCTGATGCTCGCCCAAACCCGCGAGGGCACCTATCTTGCCACTCAACTCAAGGAAGAAGCCCTCAACCAAGCGACTACAGGTACTGCCAAGCTTCTTCTCGAAGCGATCCGCAAACGCTTGGCCGAGAACATTGGCCAACTCAGCCATGGACTCACCGGTCGCTACGCAGATGGTGAACTCGAGGTGCCCGTTCGCGGGGCGATCTCTGAAATCACCGGTGCCGTTGCCACCATGCACGCTTTTGGCGACCGACACCCGGTCACTGAAGTCCTCCGTCATACACACGGAGTCCTCGCCGCTCTCGTTGCGGACTACACCGTTCTTCACACGTTGGCCCTGGCATCGTCCAATGCCATCCTAGCAGATATGTGCTTGCAGCACTTGGAAGCAATCAAGATTCTCGATGCCAAGATCCTGTTAGAGTTGCCAGCAGCCGTCGAACTTGAGTATGCGCCCGAGGACGATGAACTCAGTGGGCAGATCGGTCCCGCGGCACAAGATCATATCAAGGCAACGTTCGCTTAGACGCATCATCGGACCATGCTAACATTCACCTTTGCTCAAACCGAGGGAGCTCCGACTTCCGTCACTGAAGTCAGGCAAACCCTGCAGGAGATCTTGCTTCAAACCTGGACCGATTTCATCGAGCACCTGCCTTTCATTGGAGTCGCTGTGGGCGTCCTCCTGGAAACCTGGGCCGTCTCGAAGCTGGCGCATGTCATTGCCGACAAGAGCCTCGGGAAGACGCACATGCGACGGTCCTTGCAAGACTTGGCCCTCCGGCTCATCGCCATTGCGGTCTGGGTGATCGGCATTCTTCTGGCTGCCATTGTCATCTTTCCCGGCGTGAGTCCTGCCAAAGCGTTAGGAGGTCTCGGCATCATTTCGATGGCGGTGGGATTCGCCTTCAAAGATATCTTTGAGAACTTCTTTGCCGGGATTCTCCTCCTCTGGCGGTTCCCTTTTGAGAATGGCGATTTCATTGAATGCGGAGACGTGAAGGGCAAAGTGGAGCGCATTGACATACGCATGAGCCAGATTCGACAGACGACGGGAGAACTCGTCGTAGTGCCTAACGCCTACCTCTTCAAGAATCCCGTCGATGTCCTGACTGACCAACCAAAGCGTCGCGTGACCGTGATGGCAGGCGTTTCCTATGACACCGACGTGGATCAAGCCGTCGAGGTGATCGATGGGACACTCAAGTCCTGCTCCACGGTTGATCAGGACCGACCCATTCAGGTATTCCCGCAAGCGTTTGGGTCGAGCAGCATCGACATCGAAGTCGCGTGGTGGACAGACCCCACGCCGCTCGACCAACGCCGATCTCGCGGTGAGGTCGTGTCTGCCATCAAGAAGGCACTCGACCATCACGGAATTGAAATTCCATTTCCTTATCGCACCCTCACCTTCAAGGAACCTCTCCCTCTGCAGCAAACCGTCAATTAAACCCCACGATACATCAACCATGCTGGAAGAAACACAAGTCCCAGGCAACGCCGTCACGCTCTTACAGAATGGCGACGAGATCTTCCCGGCGATGCTTGAGGCTATCCGGGAGGCCAAGCATTCGATCTGCTTCGAGACCTATGTGTATTGGTCAGGAGACATCGCGATTGCCTTTGCAGAAGCCCTTGAGGAAGCCGCCAAGCGCGGGGTGACCGTCCTCGTGATCCTGGATTGGTATGGCAGCATGAAGATGAAGCGCGGCTTGTTCGACGAGATGAAGGAGGCGGGCGTTCAAGTCGAATACTTTCGTCCGCTGCGGTGGTTCAACTTCCGTCGTGCCAATCACCGCACGCATCGCAAGCTCCTCATCGCGGATGGACGCATCGGCTTCACCGGCGGCGTAGGTGTAGCCGACGAGTGGACGGGCAATGCTCAGGACAAGGATCACTGGCGTGACAATCACTACCGATTCGAAGGGCCCATTGTGAAGTCCATGCAGACGATCTTCTTCGCAAACTGGTCTGCCTGTGGCCACGATCCCCCGTCAAGTGATGACCCTCACTTTTTCCCAGAACTTGAACCCGCCGGCGATGTGACCACCGCCTCGTTCTTCAGTTCTCCTCTCCATGATGACCATGGTATCCTGAACCTTTTCGAATCGGCCATCACACAAGCAAGGACTCGCTTATGGATCGCCTCCGCCTATTTCATGCCGGGCGAAGGCCTTGTCGCCAAGCTCAAGGAAGCCAGACAACGTGGTGTTTCCGTAAGGGTCCTCATGAGTGGGAAGCACATCGATCAAGATGTGGTCAGGCAAGCATCCCGTTACTTTTGGGGAGAATTGTTAGAAGCTGGGATCGACCTCTACGAATACGAGCCCACCCTCATGCACGTCAAGATGCTCATCGTGGACGATGCCTGGGTCTCGGTAGGCTCAGCAAACTTTGACGCACGCTCGTGTCGCCTCAACGATGAAGCGGTCATCAATCTCTATGGCGCCGACGCGACCGCCGAGCACGCCGACATCTTTGAGAAAGATCTCCAACGGGCCCGCAAGATCGAGATGGAAACGTGGCGCCAACGCCCTCTGTGGACGAAGCTGACAGATGCCTTTGCGAGCCTTTTCCGAAGGCAACTCTAACCGTTCTCCATCTCGCCATGCGCACTCGGATCACCCTCTTTCTTGGCTATCTCCGCACCAGCTTCTGGGGGATCCCTGGTGGCTTGGTCATTCTCGCGATCGTCGCCGCCTTCAGCTTCGTGGAGATCGATCAACGGCACGCCTCCGAAGCTTTGGAAATAGCCCCTTGGCTTGCGAATATCTCTGCTGAAGGCACAGCGTCACTCCTCGGAACCGTGGCGACCTCCGTGTTGACCCTGGCAGGCGTGACCTTCTCAGGGACGTTAGTGGCGCTTACATTAGCCTCATCTCAATTCGGCCCACGCCTCCTGCGAAACTTCAGGCGCTCCCGACTGACGCAGATCACCCTCGGCATCCTCTTGGCCACATACGCTTATGCCCTCATCGTCATGCGAAACGTGCGGATGGGTGAGGAGACATTCGTGCCCCATCTGGCAGCGCTCATCGCCTTCATTCTCACTCTCCTTAGTCTCACCCTCTTCATCCTCTTCATCCACTCGGTCATCCAATCGATCCAGGCTGAGAATGTGGTCGCCGAAGTCCACGCGGAGTTGGAACGGTCAATCGATCACTTCTTTGGAGAGGAGAATGCACCCGACGACCAAGACGACGAAGAGCGTGCCCGACAGAAAGCTTCTTGGGAAGAGGCAGAGAACGAATCGTGTCTGCACAGTTCCCGGTGCGGTTACCTGCAAGGGATTGACATGCCTAGCTTAGTCGCGGCTGCGAAGACGCATGACCTGAAGATCCGTGTCCTTTGCAACCCGGGACACTACATTGTCCGAGGACAAGCGCTTGCGGCATGGAGAGCGAAGGATCTATCTGATGAGCACCTGACAAAACTACGAAATCACTTTGTCTTGGGCAGCATGCGAACCGCCGAGCAAGATCTCGAATACTGCATCCGGCAGTTGGTCGAGGTGGCCCTCAGAGCGTTGTCTCCAGGTGTGAACGATCCGTTCACGGCCATGAACTGCATCGATCATCTTGGAGGGGCGATGGTGAGCATCACGCAGAAGCGCCTACCAGCGCATCATCATCATGATGCCGACGGCACCGATCGCGTTCACACGCCTCCAGCCACTTATGCCGGCTTTCTCGGATCGGCCTTTGACCAGATCCGCCAAGCCGCTGCCGGAAAGCCAGATGTGACCATGCGCATTCTGGAGACACTCTATCAGATCGGCCAACAGTGCCGCACCCACGTCCAGTTTCGAGCCGTCCAGGAACAGGCTCGTTTAACCCTCGAGATGCTTGATCGCGATGGACTCGCCGACGCCGATGCCGAGGAGATCGACGCACGCTACGCGAAGGTGCGAAATCTCAACCAACCCTGACATGACCTCCACGCATGACCGTCATCCTATCTCCGCCCCTGTGCGAGCTGTCTTCCTCGTGGCGGGGCTGATTCTACTCTGGCACTTGCGCGAAATTCTCCTCCTGCTCTTCGGCGGCATCCTCGTTGGCGTGGTGATCAAGCAGCTCAAGCACCGCTTGCAAGACCTCACGCACTGGCCTCATCTCGTGTGTTTGCTCGCCGTCCTCTTCGGACTGATCGCCATCCTCGCGGGGATGGGATTCCTCATCGCTCCCCCTCTCATCTCACAAAGCCGCGAACTGATTGAGTCCGCCCCGACAATCTGGAAGCGCGTCCAAGAACAGCTGAGCGCAGCGACGTGGCTGCAGACCTGGTGGGAGCAGAATCACGATCAGGTATCGGACTCTGTTTCTAAGAGCACGCCAAAGGGTTTCTCCTGGGTGGTTGGGGCTCTGGGAAACATGCTTAGTTCCTCAATCGGCTTTGTCACTGGAATCGTGGTGGTGTTAGGCATCGGATTCTACCTCGCCGTGGAACCACGCCTCTACATCTCAGGAATGGTCCGATTGGTACCTCAACGCTGGGACAGTCGCGTTCGCGATGCGCTCACACGCTCTGGCAATGCGATTAGCGGCTGGATGTTAGGACAGCTCGGTTCGGTGACCGTGGTGGCGGTTTGCGTGACCGTTGGCCTGTGGATGCTAGGCGTTCCCCATTCCCTTGCGCTCGGTGTCCTGGCGGGCGTCCTCGCATTCATTCCAAATCTCGGCCCGATTGCCGCCTTCATTCCAGCCGTCATCGTGGCCTTCGCCGAGAGACCGATGCTCGCCGTGTGGACCGCCGTGCTTTACGTTTCCATCCAGTTGGTAGAGAACAATTTCCTCACTCCGATGCTGCAGCGCCGGATCATCGCGATGCCTCCCGCGTTGATGTTAGCCTTCCAAGTGATCAGTGCCGCCCTCGCGGGCCTTGCCGGCATCCTTGTGGCAGCGCCTCTCCTGGCGGTCATCATGACACTCATCCAATGTCTCTACGTCGAAGGCGTCCTCGGAAAGGAATCGCCCAATGATTGTGAATGAACACAGTCGCGAATCATGGTCGACTGGTTGCAGTCTCAATGTCCTGCGAACGCTTGTGATGGACGGTCATCTGGGTGAAGGGAATTTCCCAACCATTCTCATTGCACGCATCTACGGAAATGCGCTGCAAGGCCCGCGATAGCATCTCGTATTTGGAAGCCACTGCACCGTCGATGTCCGCAATGATCTCGTAATCTAACGATGATGCACCCGCTTGCTTGAACTCCACTTTGATATCGATGATGTGTTCTCGATCAATCACCTTCACGAGCTCCGTCATCAGCTTCTTCCACAATTTCGAAGGCACTTCCGTGGTCGCGATCGCTTGATATTGGTAGTCGATACCAAAGACGCTCTTCAGACGAAAGTTCGCCGACAAATTCTTGGGGCTTAGGGAAAGAAAGTCTGCGGTGGGATAGGACACTTTGGTTCCTCCTAACAAGACAAGATGCACCATCTCTGGCGTCTGTGTGAGGACTCGGCCACGCGTATCATCGCTGAGCAGGACCCAGTCGCCGGCGCGACAAGGAAACCAGAGTTCTCCCTCCGCGATTGGACGGGAGATCAGATTGCCTAACTGCCGTAGCGGCAAACGCACCAGTCCGCCGGTGAGTTCGGGGTTCGTTAGGGTCGTATAGAAGCTGAGACGTTCAACTTTCCATGGGATCCCATCAAAGATCAGCCGCTCGCCTTCCCGCACCTCCCCAAGATTGAGAACGAGACGTGCCTGCTCAAGAAACCGTGGGAGCGCATTCTTCGCAGCCAGGACAAGGCCAGCAATCATGATGATGGCCAGGCCCATCAGCACCCAATCGCCGCTCGCATAGAGCACAATCATTGCTGAAGCGAGTGCACCCACAAAGGTGAAGACATGGAACGCCACATGAAGCAAGCGCGCGGCGAACGGCGTCCGCTCCTTTCGTTTGGCCACCGGCCCCACGCGCTCGACGTAGCGCTGGAGAAAGCGCAAGAGAAAGAACACCCCAAAGAAAGTCGTGATCGTCAGAAACAGATTGCGGCCACGCGAGCGAAAGAACGCGGTGAGAGCCGACGTGCCCGCATCAAACACGGACTGTTGCTTCGCCTCCATATCATCGAGTTGGTGCCGCAGGACCGAGAGCCGATTGCGCGCGTCGGAGGCACGCCCCTCCCACTCCTCCTGCAAGGCCATCAACCGTGCACGGGTAGCATCCACCTGAATGCTAGGCTCGATTTCCTGTATCTTTGAAAGGGCCTCATTAGCCGTCGCTAGGCGGCGTTCCTCTGTCCGGACCGCATTGCGCAGCTCTTCAATCACGCGGGGCTGCTCCGTGACATCCTTCAACTCTCGAACGATCGGTTCCAGCAGCTCATTCAATTCCTTGGCGAGGTCAAAGCGGTGCCCTTCCGAGTTCTCAAACTCAGTCAGCTCGATCCCCGTCGCGACACTTGAGAAGTCGTTGATCAGTTTCCGACGTTTCTCGCGCAAGGCTTGCAAGTCCTCGTACAGCGATGACCGCTCGGCTTCCGTCGAGGCGTCATCCAGCGCTTGCCGTTGGGAGGCGATGTCCACATCCACCGAGACAAGCGATTCTGCCAGCGATCCCAGCGTGAGCACTTCGTTAGCATTCTCAACCCGTCCCCCCAGCTGAGCCCATAGGATACCGGATGAGAACACGATTGCGACGATCGTCCATGCGAGGGTCTTCATAGCCTTTATCCACGCACGGTGCGTGCCAGGATCCGTATCCCCGGAAACTGCGGGCCAATCCTCCCCTCCACCCCTTTCAATCAGGCAAATTGCATGCCTTTCCCAGAGAAATACGGGCGCTTTGCAAGACACCCAACGCCTCGCGCGCGCGCAAACCCCTGATTCTCTAGGCTCTGCGGCCTCCCTAACATGCGGCACGTTTCTCGCTGATGTCGCGGTCATGAAACGTCTACAACATGCGATTCTCTTCTCTATTGGTTCCCTCTGTGCCGCGCAGGCCACCGACTCGCCCACGGAGGCGATTCAGAATATCGCCCCCGCCCTCTCGCCACGCTACAACGATGGCTACCTGAGCTTCTACTTCGATAACGATCTCTTCGGAGGCACCGATGAGAACTACACCAACGGCGCTCGACTAACATGGATCTCGAAAAGCCGTGAACTCGAAGAGCTGCCTGGACTCTATCGGAGCTTAGATTGGCTTTTGCAACAAGGCGATCGCCGTGGTGGCGAGCCCTGGCTCTATAACATTGGTATCTCCCTCACTCAATTGATGTTCACGCCAGAGGATGTGCTCGCGACCACACTAATCGAAGACGATCGCCCCTATGCAGGCTGGCTCGGCCTTGGTTTCTCCCTCCATGCAAAGACCGCCGAGGACTTGCACTCATTGGAATTGAGCCTTGGTGTGGTAGGGCCTGCTTCTCTGGCAGAGAACGCCCAAGACTCGATTCACTCCCTACGAGACATTGATAAATCGCAGGGGTGGGATCACCAATTGGAGAATGAATTCACCTTTAATCTCCATTATCGCTACACGCGGCAATGGTTCGAAGCCTCAGCGTTCCAGGATCGCCTTGAAATGGATGGTCTGTATCGTGTCGGCTTCGATCTCGGGAATGCCTGGATCAATGCGAATGCAGCGACCTATTTCCGCGCTGGATGGAATCTTCCAACGGGGTTCACCGATCCCTCACTAAGCCCAACGGCCTACACGCAGCAACTATTCGTGGAACGCCGTGAGCGACTCAATCCGTGGAGCCTCTATGTCACCGTCGGCGCCGAAGGCCGCATTGTCGGCCGCGATATCTTCCTCGACGGCAATACGTTCGAAGACTCTCCAAGTGTGGACAAGCGCCACTTTGTTGGCGATCTCGTCGGAGCGGTGACCCTACGCTACAAGCAGTTCAACATGAGTTACGCCCACACCTATCGTACGGAAGAACACGCCGGGCAAGATGGCGGGCAGATCTTTGGCTCTTTCAACATCGGCGTTTCGTTCTAAAGCGCGACGATCATTTCGCAGTAGCAAAGCCCAGGGCCTCGGCTCTGGGCTTTCTTTGTTGATACGCTTCCACAGTTCCAAAGAACCCAGAGAGTTGCTTTATTTCCAGAGATGACCGTGCCGCGCGCATTGGATTCGGATCTATCATTTCCATGATCGGGAAACAGATCAACAGGATACTCCCCCACAAAGAAAGCGGCCGCCTGCTCTCGCAGACGGCCGCCAGTGGGGGTTGGGGTTGGGGAGGGATGAGAATCAGGCGGCTACGCTCATTTGATCCACCCACTCGATGTGGTTATCGATGCGGGGTAGAAGCTCGTCCCGTATCATGCTTTTGCAGTTAGGCATCACTTCATCGTCCGAAAGGGCATCTTCATAGGACCGCTTTCCGTGCTCTTCTCCTTGTTTGAGAGAAGCCAGGGCTGAATTCTCTCCGAAGAGGTTGGCAGCTCCTTGAACTGCCGTGGCGAAGGCGCCCCAGGCACCTGAATCCGTATCCGGCGTTCCACCCATCGCGATGATGTTCTGCGTCAAGCGCTCAGCGCTTGCTTCGTGGTCGCGTCGAATACTGACCAATAATGGCACTTCTCCTTCATTCGAAAACTTATCGATGGCCTGTCGGTAAGTTTCAACGGCCGAGAGTTCGCCACGAAGGAGACTATTACATACTTTAATACAATGTTCGCTATTCATAATGAGGTGTCCTGGTTGATTTGTTTCAGGTTCACCCCTTTCAATGCAAGCGTGATGCCAGCCCCGCAACGAACCGCTAACTCACTGGCATCCAACACCTTACACTCTACCATGCTTTTCTAGCATCATGACCGTCACGTTCATCGTGCATGGTAGCGATTGCACCATGCATGCAAGTTAGACCGTCTTTGGAATCCTCAGGCGGTCTGCAAATGAATGCGGAAGGTAGCGCCCTCTCCCTGTTCACTCTGCAACTCGACGTCGCCACCCATCATGGTGACCAGTCTCTTCACAATGGAAAGTCCAAGACCTGTGGACGTCTCACCAGCGGTGGGCTTCGCACTCAATCGCACGAAACGCTGGAAAGCCCGTTGCTGGTCGGCCTCGGTGAAGCCGGGCCCTTGATCTCGGATCACAACCGTTCGCGATCCCTCGATGCTGATAAAGACCTCCTTGTCGGAAGGTGAGAATTTGATGGCGTTCGAGAGGAGATTGTCCAATACCTGCGCAAGAGCTCCCTCGTCCGCTTGGACAGAGACCATTGCGTCCGGCGGTGTCCAATGAAGATGAATCCCCTTATTCGCGGCCGCAAGGCCAAGGCGTTCGACCGCGTCATGGCAGGCAGCTTTGAGATCCACTTCCTTGAGTTCCACCGAGAGCGACTGATTGTCGCGCGCCTTGTCGATGAGGAATTGATCTATGAAATCAAACATGTGCTCGGCACTCTCGAGGATGGTCCCTGCTAATTTCTCAAGCTTCGGTGGCAACTCTTCCCGCTTCTCCACCAACAATTGCGCACTGAATCGAATCCCGGTGAGCGGATTCTTCAAATCATGGGCCAGGATACCGATGAACTCTTCCCGCATCTCCAGTAACTCTCGCATATGATCACGAGCATCTTTGAGTTCGACATGCGTGCGTACGCGGAGCAAGAGCTCGCTCTTATTAAATGGCTTGGTCACATAATCCACCCCGCCAGCGGCTAGCGCCCGAATGATGATATCTTGATCGTCTGCTGCCGAGACAAAGATGATGGGAATCTCTCTTGTCTCGGGATCATCTTGCAACACTTGGCACACTTCGAACCCGTCCATTTCAGGCATGAGCACGTCCAAGAGGATGACGTCAGGGCGCCTCGCGGCGATGCGTTGGAGAGCTTGCTCCCCGCTCGTTGCTGGTAAGATCTCATATCCAGCGGCTGAAAGCGTATTCCCGACCACTTGAATATTACGCACTTGGTCATCGACCACCAACACGACGGGTTTCTCGCGACTCAAGGCTATCGACTTATTACTCATGCCCGTGATCGATCTACCAATGTTCTTAATTCACCAATCAATTTCGGAAACGCATTTATCGTCTGCTCCATTTGCATCACATCAAAACTTTCTGCCTGAGCATGGAGCGTCGCGGCGTAGTGTGAAAGTGGCTCCAAGGTGCAGCGGATCCCCAGAGAAGCCAATGCTTGGGCAAATTCGGCAATTTCTCCCACCGCCATGGATCCCTGTAGCGCTGGCCAGCGCGATTTCTCCCAATCTTCCAGGATACCAATCGCCTCCTGCCACACTGCTCTTTCCTCATCGGTGAGGTCCCTATAGGGCGCTTGCTCCTCACAGGTCTCGCCGCTTTCGGGCGTCGCCACGACGACGCTCTTGGATAGGAATAAAGACAATTCTTGAAACAACTCCGCCCGGGAAAACGGCTTGCGAATATAGCCGTCGAAGATCTCTCGCATCCGCACGCTTTCATCCTTCATGCTCGACGCCGTCACCGCGATCATAGGAATCTCCTGCAACGTTGGATCTTCTTTCGCGGTCTTCCTGGCGGTGATCCCATTCATGACGGGCATGCGCACATCCATGAGGATCACGTCAGGATCAATTTCACGTGCAAGCTCCAACCCCACGGCACCATTCTCAGCAAAGTGCACCGTGTGATGCGTGTCATCGAAATAGCCGCCAGCGAGTTCACGATTGAAAGGATTGTCATCCACCACCAGAATCTTGGCTGGCTCCAATAAATCTAAATTCCGTTCCGGCTGTGCGCTGGTGGCCGAGGCCGCCACATCTGTCGAGAGCGGCACTTTAGTCAATGTCAGCGTAAAGGTGCTTCCTTCGTCAGCAGCGCTTTCGACGGTAATTTCGCCATCCATCAACTTGGCCAAGCGCCGAGCAATGCTCAACCCCAGCCCGGTGCCCTCATCGATGACGTCGGGAGCGGTCTCTACCTGTTCGAAGGGCTTGAAGACGGACTTCAATTGATCCTCGGGAATGCCCCTCCCCGTGTCGGAAACAGCGATGTGGAGATCCACATGTTTCTCATCCATCGGACGCTTCTCGGACCGCACATCAAGATGCACCCCGCCCTCGTCGGTGAACTTGATCGCATTGCTCAATAAATTCAGCAAGATCTGCCGCAGCCGGAGGCGATCGAGGACCAATACTTCCGGCACCTCCGCGGCGATCTCCGTTCGCAAGTCGATATTCCTCTCAGCGGCTTGCTGGAAAAGAAGCACTCTGATCGATTCCACCACCTCGCGGATATCACTCGGCTCTGGATTGACTTCGAGCTTATTTGATTCAATCTTGGAGAGATCAAGGATGTCATTGATCAATGCGAGCAGAGCCTTCCCACTGGCACGAATCGCGGAGACATATTGTTTCGACTTTGGCGTGTCGACGATGCCTTCCAACAATTCGCTAAACCCAAGAATCGCATTCATCGGCGTCCGAATCTCGTGGCTCACATTGGCCAGGAAACGTGTCTTCTGCCGATCCGCATACTCTGCTCGACGCCGCGCTTTCTCAGCGTTCTCTTTCGCGCGGATAAGCTGTTCCTCCTCATCCTTCCGTTGAGTGATATCGACAAAGGCAACGACGGCGCCAATCGTTTTCCCATCACGCCTGATTGGATAAGACCAATACTCGGCGGGGAAGGACGTCCCGTCCAGTCTCCAGAACACTTCGTCATCAATGTGGACACCCCGGTTCTCCAAGACAGCCTTGCGGATATGACAGTCATCAATGGGGTAGCTCTCTCCATCCACTCGCGTGTGGTGGATGAGCTCGTGCATGTTCTTCCCGACGAGATCTTCGTCTTCCGCGGCGCCCAAGAGTCGCAGGCACGCAGGATTGTGGAAGGTGCAGACCCCATTGGAGTCAATCCCGTAGATTCCCTCTCCTGTGGACTCTAGCAACAATGCCAACTTCTCTTCACTGGCCGCCAGGACTACCTGATCGCGCTGCTCGGCAGCGATGCGCTCCCTCAAGCTGATCTCTGAGGTGACCACCTTGGCCAAGGTCGTCATCGTCGAGATTTCATCCTGAGTCCACTCATGGGGCTCATGGTGAATCGCACAGAACGCCCCTAACACGTTCTCCTTACGATCCAGAATGGGGACGCCAAGGTAAGCGACTACCGAAAGGTCTTTCACCGCAAGGTTATCCATCACGAGCGGATGCTCGCGTGCATCATTGATCACAAGGGGAACCCCTGCGCCCACCACGTGCTGGCAGAACGAGTGACTCAGAGGCGTTTCGCGCTGACTTGCCCAGGGCTCGGGCAGCCCGCACGCGCTTTTGAAGAATTGGCGCGAGTCCGTGACGAGAGATACCAGCGCCACCGGCACCTTGAGGATGCGGGTGGCGAGGTTGGTGACGCGGTCGAAGGACTCCTCTGGTTCGCTGTCCAGCAAGCCGCTTTCAGCGAGCGCTCTCAAACGCTCGGGGTCCTTAACGGCGGAATGGGTCACGCGCGGACCCTAGGTGCTTCCGGCATCCCGCGCGAGCAAATGATGCCCGATTCCCGCGTTTATCACGCACCCTCAGGCGGATAGCGGCCGCCTCTTGTGGGCCGTGACGGTCTGGTCATGGCGGTCGCGGGTCGGCTCTTCCGGAATCGGCCGCTCCGCGGATGCTTCGAGCGCATCCGGCGGGGTGAGGCGAACAGCCGCCACCTTGGTCATCTTGGGAAAGTGAATCGTTAGGATTCCCTGATGGAGGGTTTCTCTCCGCCGCTCCAGATCAGCATCCGCGGGGAGAGCGAAGACCCGGTGGCAATGGCCCTTATCGCGTTCCTCGCGAAAGACGTGCTGCCATTGATCGATGCCCTTCGCTGGTGCCTTTGCTTCGATCGTGAGCCGATTGCTATCGTAGATCAGATTCAAGTGCTCCGAGCGCACGCCAGGCATCTCAGCGATGAGGACATAAGCTGAGGGTGTTTCTCCAATATCAATATCGGGCTCCCAATCGTGAGGGATCTTTGAAGCTAGAGGCTCGGTGAGTTCTTTGAACGGCGAGGGGCGGTTGGAGGATGTCAGTGGTCGTTCCTTCATTCTTCTCATTTCTAGTAGTGGGTATGAGCAGTAGCTTCCTGCTGAATCTCTTCTCCGAGTTTCTCCATATCTCGACCGAGGCCTCGTGTGGTATTGCAGGCGGGGATGCTGAGCGCTAGCAAGGCAGCAGTGGTGATGAGTGATACGCCAGTGATGCATGTTCGAATGGTTTCCATAACAGCACCATGAAATCGCAGAAACCGTACCATCCTCAATCACGGGCCGAAACCTCTATAATACCAGGTTCCGTAAACCTCAGCTAATTCACATTCACTCATACTGTTGCAATTCACCTTTCTTCACTCGTGCAAAGTACTAGGCACCGCTCAGTCGAACTCCATCCGTGTGATTTGCACGCAATGGCTGATGCCCGGCCTTGCAAGGTGCACGCCCCCGGCAATGACTGCGCAGAAATCCGCACACCACATTCCATTTAACCTCTTCTAGATCAACCACTTGCAGATCATGCCGAGCGCGTGGCACCGGATCTGCACCGGCATGTCGGGCCTTGTAGGCACTAAGAAACAGAACCCTATCACTTCCACCTACAACGACCATGCATCAGCTTTGTGATCTATCAGAAGATTCGGACATCAACCGCTTCCTCCAACGTGCCGCCGACCAATTGGATATGAATCCTGAATCGGCATGTCTACTCGCCATTCCTAACCGTGAAGTCAGCATCGAGCTTCCCCTCCGTAGAGATGATGGGAAGCTAGCCGTCTATTATGGATTTCGCGTGCAGCACAATTGCGCGCGCGGCCCCTTCAAAGGAGGTCTGCGGTTTCATCCTGACCTCGACCTGGCCCATTCCCGCCAACTGGCGAGTGCCATGACTTGGAAGACCGCTCTCACCAATGTGCCATTCGGTGGAGCCAAGGGAGGAATCAATTGTGATCCCTCTGAGTTGTCCAACCAAGAGAAAGAGCAGCTCACCAAGCGATTCATCGAACGCCTGGGAGGATTGATTGGTCCTGACGTTGATATTCCTGCTCCCGACATGGGCACTGGTCCCCAGGAGATGGCATGGATCTATGAAGCCCATGCTAAGAACCAGGGAAACCACTGGAGTGTGGTCACTGGAAAACCCATCGAACTGCAAGGCTGTCGTGGACGGACAGCGGCGACGGGCCGAGGTGGAGCGGAGATCACTCAGTGGGCGGCCGAACGTGAAGGCATCGACATTGAGGGGGCAACCATTGCGATCCAAGGCTTTGGTAATGTGGGTGGCTATGCCGCCAAGTTTCTGGATGAGGCTGGCGCCAAGATCATAGCGATCAGCGACTCTAGCAAAGCCCTACACCATCAAGAGGGCATCGATGTCAGCCAGGTTTGGAACGCTCTCCAAGACGGTGAAATTGACTCGCTCAGTGACTGGGAAGGAGATGCGGAGTCGATCGAAGGAAACGAGCTGCTTGAGCTCGATTGTGACATCCTCATTCCGTCTGCTATCGGTGGGGTGATCACAAAAGAGAATGCTGAGAACATCTCGGCCAAGCTCGTCGTGGAAGCGGCCAATCTCCCCATCAGCTTTGAAGGCGATCGCATCCTCGCTGATAGAGGCGTGTCCGTCGTCCCTGACATCCTTGCGAACGCAGGTGGTGTGATTGTTTCCTACCTCGAATGGTCACAAAACCATCAACGCACTCAATTCACTGAAGATCATGTCAACGGAGAGCTGACCACGATGCTCAAGGCTGCCTGGACGGCAGTGGCAGACCGTGCCGAGGAGAAGGAACTCACCTTCCGAGATGCGTCGTATCAACTTGCCGTAGAACGTGTGGCGAAGGCAGTCGACTTTCGCGGGTTCTGAGATATTCGTTTAAATACAAAAGCCCAGGGTGTTCGCCCTGGGCTTTATTCTTACAGTTCATCCCCATTTCAAAACGGAAACGGGAGATTTGAAGGTTATATCTGTTAGTTCATTTATATCTGTTAACTCATAAAACTGCGCAGCATCCAGGCACTCTGTTCATGGGCTTGGAGCAATTCGACCAGGAAATCTGCCGTTCCCACATCGCGATAATCTTCTTCGATGGTCGAGATCGCGCCACGGAGGTCGCGGATGCAGGCTTCATGATCGTCGACGAGCGCCTTGATCGAATCGCTTCCATCAATCAGAGCACCTTCAGCCTCGTCGAGGGTGGCCAGTTGGAGCATCTCTCCCATGGATCCCGGGGAAACGCCACCGATCATTCGCACCCGCTCCGCCGTTTCATCGATGGCTTTGGCCAGCGCATCGTATTCTTTCTCGTAGAATTCGTGCAGCGTGTGAAATCGAGGTCCTGTCAGGTTCCAATGATAGTTCCGCATCTTCATGTAGAGCACGTGCTGGTTGCCGAGGATCTTCGACAGGATGGTTCCCACGCTTTCACGCTGCTCATTCGAGAGTCCGATATTGAGTTCTTCAGGCATGTTCATGGCCTCCTCGACTATGCACGCGTCATGCCAGGAGGCCCAAAGGCGTCGCAACTCATTGGCTGACAACTATTTGCGCACTCAAGCATGTCCCGCAGGCGACTCCAGCGCCATGCGAGCCGCCCACCAGACCTTGCATCATGCATGACTCAATCTGATTCGATCGCGTCGATTAGGATCGCAACCCGCGTCTGCTTATCTATCCTCTCCCGATGAAGGCGGATTCTTGGTTACGATGCTCAGCCCTTTGGATATCCTCCACCCTGCTTGTGTGGGCTGGCCCCAGTGGCTCTTGGGAAGAACCCCTCCTTCAGGAGAGTGCGCCTCCGCCAACGCCTTCGGGTTGGTTTGCCCCACTCCGCACGACGATTGATCTCGGGATGGACACGCGTCGCCTCTTCAAGGGCTTCACCTTGTCACGCGAGAATTGGTGGTGGGCCAATGTGGACTTGATGACCTATCCTTTCCACATCTATGCGACCCTCGGAAGGGCCGACGATGGATTCGACGAACTCGATGTGGGTGCCGGTTACTTCATCGATCTCACCAAGAACGTGAAGATTAGACTCGGGCTCGAATGGGAACATTACGGAAATGGCGACCTGTTCATTCTCGACAACTATGTGAGCGTGAACACGGTCTATTATGAGACCTTCCTCGGCCGTCTGTCCGCTGAATGGGCGTATGAACTGGAATTCGACGGTGATCTCTTCCGGCTTGGTCTTCTCACCAAACCTGTGCCTCTCACGGAGCAATTAAGCGTCCACGTCGACGCCAATCTCCGCTACTCGGAGCACTGGTTTGGAAATCCGGTGAGCGGCTGGAACAATCTCGATGTGACGTTGAACGTCCCTTACCAGTGGAATGAACACGTCACCGTGACCGGATTTCTCCGCTACAATGAACCCTTTGAAGCGATTGATCGATTCGAGACTCCTTCCCTTTCAGGTGGGGTCACGTTGCGATTCGAGTTCTAGCGCGTTGCCAGTGGCCAGGCTTACTCTTTCTTCTCGAAAGCGTCTTTGGCATCGTCAGGCTTGCCTTCTTCATTGCCTTTCCATCCGCCAAAGTCGGCGCCTTCTTGGATCCACTTCTCCAAGACCTTCTTCTGTTCGTCCGTGAGCACGTCCCCTTTGGGAGGCATGAAATCGTCATGGTCCGGGTCGAGCATGGTCAACTGGAGCAACGGGCTCTTCTCCGGATCTCCGGGAACGACGACGGCGCCATCTTCCGTCCCAGCGACGTAGCCGAAGGCGGCATCGAGGCGCAAGCCCGCTTTCGGCTTGGTCGGACGGCTCCGGCCAGGCTTCGTATACGGGGCCTTGTGGCAATCCACACAGCTATTCTCAAGGAACGGGTAGACGTCCTTCTCGAAATTCACCTTGCCGTCTTCACCTTGAGCCGAGAGGAGGCAGCCGGACAATACCATCAGTTTCGTGACGAGAATCTTGGTCATGAGGCTACCTAAAGTCGGGGAAATCGCGCTGACAAGCAAACTTGTCCGATAGAAGTGCTTGCGTCTCACCCCTCCAGCAGGTTTCTCCTCCTCTGTGTCCCCCGGTTTGAAGGAATCTGCCCCCAGCATACTCATTCTCACGGGGAGCTTTGGCCACGGCCACAACACGGCGGCCAAGAACCTCGCGGAAGGTTTCCGCCGCGCGCGGCCCGACGCGCCTGTGGAGGTGTTGGATTTCTTTGAAGATGGCTTCCCACGCTTGAACGCGGTCCTGAGAAAAGGCTATGACTTCGCCATCAATCGCGCCCCCTTTGTATGGCGGCAGTTGTACGGCCTCGCCAATGGTCAAGGTCGAGGCTGCCTTCCGCTGACACCGGGCGCGAAGTATCTGCGGGCGGCTGTGGATCGTCGCGCGCCGGATGTGGTGGTGACCACTTTCCCGTTCGTGCCCCTGCTCTTGAGCCGCAGCTACCCTGACAAAACCACGCAACCGTTCCCGCTCTTCACCATCGTGACCGATGCGATCACGATCAACGCCATTTGGTGCCAAGGACGTACGGATCGCTTCTTCGTCACCGATTCCTGGTCCGCCGATGTGGTGATGCGCATGGGGATCGACGACGAACGGATCCGCGCCTACGGCTTTCCACTCTCATCCTTCGAGCGTGGGGACGGTGTCCGAGGTCAGGATCCCCCTCGCATTCTCTATCTCCCCACCACCAAGTCCGCCCACGTGGATGCCACCTTGCGAGCGCTCGTCCCATGGTGCCAAGCTCAAGGAGCCCGCCTCACCCTTGTGTTAGGTTCCCATGTCGAACGCCTGGAAGCTTTGGTGAAGGACCGGGTGGCCTCCCTTGACCCCGAACGCTGCACGATCCATGGCTGGCGAAAGGATGTGCCCTCACTGATGTGTCAACACGACACCGTGATCACGAAGGCGGGAGGAGCCACTGTGAGCGAAGCGCTAGGGGCCATGTGTCCGCCCATTCTTAACTACGTCGTGCCCGGTCAAGAAGAGGGCAATGCCGAGCTGGTGAAACGCAGCGCGTGCGGCCTACGCATCATGAAACCGCATGAACTGCCGTCGGCACTGGATCGGCTATTGATGAACGATGGCGGAGCCTTGCGAAAGACGTTTCGCGAACGATTGAGCCGATTGGAGCGCGATCAGGCGACAGAGAGGATTGTGGCAGAGGTCCTCTCCTACGCTCACGATTCCACCAGCCGTTCAGGATGAGCGTAGACATTCATAGACGAGCCTCGCAGAAATCCGACTAACGTTTGCCCCGCTCGCTGAGCGCAATCGATGGCCAAGGTGCTGGGCGCCGAGATGCCCGCGATGATTGGAATGCCGGCGCAGAGAGCCTTCTGCGTCAATTCGAAGGAGATTCGTCCTGAGACGAGCAAGACATGGCGGTCTAACGGAACCTCTCCTGCGTCCCAAGTCTTTCCGACCACCTTGTCCAAGGCGTTGTGACGTCCGACATCTTCTCGGGCCAGGATAAGCTCACCTCTGCCGTCAAAGAGAGCGCTCGCGTGCAGACCGCCCGTTTGCGCGAAAGTGCGCTGCGCTTGGCTTAGCTTTTCCGGCAACCACGCAACTTGATCGCGGGCAAAGGTGAAATCACTATCAATGGGAGGAAATTGCTGAAAGACACTGTCGATAGTAGCCCGCCCGCAAATACCACATGAACTACTGGTGTAGACGTTACGAGAGAGCGCCTCCAGATTGACGGTCTGTGGATTTGTCAGGATCACATCGACGACGTTGCCAGGGCCCGCTTCCGTCTCATGGCTTGGACACTGGGATATCTCAAAGATCTCAGAAGGCCGCTTCACAATGCCTTCCGTAAGAAGAAAGCCCCGTGCCAGATCGAGATCATGGCCCGGGGTGCGCATGACCACAGCCACACTGTGCCCGTCCACTCGAATCTCCAAGGGCTCTTCCACTGTGACGAAATCTTCCTCCTCTTGGCCCACTCCCCTAGCAAAGCGATAGATCGTTCGGCGCACGGCGCGCGCATCTTCGGTCGTGGTCATGGCCGCGCGATTTCGGAGAGGGCTTGCCACGCCTCTCTCGTATTGATGTTGGCGAAGGCCTGCGCTTCGCCATGGGAGAGGGAAGCGGTGCTCAGGTTGCCCGCCCGCACCTCATTCCCTACCCAATCCTGCAGGCGCCGGCCGCCACTTCGCCAGAATGCGCCCGCACTGGCCGCCAATCGCGCCGGATACACCGCTGCCAAGGGCTCGTAGTAGCCACCGCGCTGCCCAACAAATCCCGTCGTGGAATCGCAATGCTCCCATAGACCTTGGAGCACGGCATCTGTCATGCCTAACATATCCACAGCAAGCACCATCAGCAAGCCTTCAGATGCGGCATGGAGACAGGCGCTCAAGGCACCAATGGGTCCGAGGTTGGGAGCCTCATCACAGACGACCTCCCATGAGCCGTCCGCGAGCGGGAGGCGACTCTGCCCATCTCGCATCGATATGAGGCACCTATCAGGATTGAACGATTCTAACAGAGTGGCTTGCCGCTGCCAGGCGATGAGACCTGTCTCAGGATCGCGAAGCCACACTTTGTCCTGTCCCATACGGCGGGATTGCCCGCCCACGAGAAGCGCTACCGTCAACGGTCGTGTCATGGATCCTCTCGCAGCGTTCCATCGCTCAGAATACGCGCCCGCAACCCACCATTCCCACGCAAAGCTTTCTCCGCTCCTTCCGCAAAGGCACGGTTCATCCAGTAACATGGAGAAGCTTCTTCGGATCCCGAGAAGCGCACTCCTTGCACTTCAAACTCTTCCCCGATCAAGCCATTCAAATCAATGTCAGATACAATCACATTACGACGAAATACAGAGGGATCGAGATCATAGCGCTCAAACTCCCCGCATAAGGATTCGTAGATCGCCAATGAGAAGAAGGTGACTTGGCCTTTGAAGTCCTCACGATGATCAAAGTAGCGGTCCCCTTCCAATCCGCGTCCAGCCACACACTGCACGGAGTCTACGCGCTGCATCGGTGTGGATCCGGGCTCGCGCCCATGGTGGCCCACATAGACATGCTTGGGAGAAATGTAGAGCTGGCGGATCCGCATCATGATGATTGTAGGCTAACGAGGAAGCAAGACGATTGCAATCAGGTGCGCGTCAATTGAAACCGCAAGGTCCCCCAAACCACAAACGCACTGAGGAAGGCAAATCCAAAGATGACCAAGAAATTGATGTGAATGGTCTCAAACGTCTTGCCCAGATAGGTCTTCTCTGTACCAAAGAAGACATTCAAGGGCTGACTGGGATCACGGCGATGATCCAGCACTTCCATGGCCGACCGATCAAGCAAATCAAAGATCTTCTTATTCCGAAACACCTCTTTAACGTTGATGTAAGGATCCTTGGAAGGCTTGTCATACGTACTGGTAGAGAAGGAATTCTTTCGCACCCGCCGATGAATGCGTCCCACCTCACGCGCAATCTTGCGCCCGTTCCTAGCTTCCAACTGGAGCAAGATTGTCCGCGCCTCTTTCAAGGCTCTCAGTTCCTTGTCTTCTTCTTCCGTGAGAGTGGTCTTGCTCGCAAAGTAGTCGTCCCGCGCGCGGATCGTCTTCAACGCGCGCGCAAGGGGATTGTGTTTCCCTTGCGAAATCACCAAGCCTTCATAAGACCAGCGTAGCGGCATGAATTCACAGATCAGGGGGACTTTGAGAGGGTTCTCCGCTTCCTCCGTCGATGTGGTCGTCCAACGCTTCAAGGCGGACACAATTGGCAGGTCTCGATTCATTTCCTGATACTTGATGAGCGCCCCACCGAGGATGATCTGCGGAAGGAGAATCAGGGGAATGATGTTGAGTGCCGTCTTCACATCATTCACAAGACACGAGACTAACAAGCCAACAGAAACACCGCAGACCGTTGTCAGAAAGAGCCAAAGAAAGTAGTGGAGAAACATCCCGCGTATCTCCAAGACAAAGTTGCCCACCAACACATAGATCGCGCATTGGATGGCTGCGAAGATACTCAAGGTGAGAATCTTGGTCACGACATAGGAAAGGAGACGACTCCCCAAATTACGCTCCCGCGTGAGAAGAGCTCGATCGCGAATGATCTCATCCGCACTATTCGTAAGGCCCAGAAACATGGCGACCACCAGGCTGAGAAAGAGATAGGTCGGGATGTGAAAGGCATTTCCGAAGGTATAGCGATCATCTTCCGACCAACGCAGGACCAAGGAGATGAGCAACGCTAACATGGGCGCCTCTAACAATGTGGTGACGAGGTTCGCCCGATTCCGCAACTTGCTCAGAAAGGATCGTTGAAAGTAAGTGGCGGCCGTTGTCGCCCGTTCACGCATGGTGCGCCCCAATCGACGTGGCGCGGTCGAGGCCGTCGTGTGATCACGCGACTCTTCCGCTGCCACCTCCTTCACCTCGCGCATCGTCTGGTGCGCTTGATAGCGATCCCGCCAGAAATCGGGCACGAAACGCCTGGCCGGTGTGAGGTGGCCAGATTGATCCTCTTCGTAGATCGGCGCTCCCGAGAAATCGAGCAGAGGCGTTTCGAGCACATCAAAGATGAAATCAGGCGTGGTGGGCTCCGAGGGGATCGCCTCTGGCAGGGTGACGGTGGTTCCCACCTGGCCCACGGGCACGAGGTTCTCCGCCCGCGCCTCCTCAAAGTAGTGCAGCATCTGATCTGGCGTACCAAAGAAGGCAAGCTTACCACCACGATCCAGGAGGATGGCTTTGTCGAACAGCCGGAAGAGTCGAGCGCTAGGCTGGTGGATACTCACAAAGACAATCTTGTGCTGCGAGAGACCATGGATGATCTCTAACACGTGCTCTGAATCCTTGGATGAAAGGCCCGATGTCGGCTCATCGATCAAATAGACATCTGATAGACCGATCATATCCATGCCTACATTGAGGCGTTTGCGCTCTCCTCCACTGAGGAACTTGTCCTTGGGCGTCCCTGCCAACCGGTGCCGCCGCTCATTCAATCCCAACTCTACCAGTTTCGCATCAACGCGACGACGCCGATCCTTTCGCTTGAGCTTAGGAGAACGCACGGCCGCCGCGAAGTCGATGTTCTCTTGAATGGTTAGATGGGCATCGAAGGCATCCTCCTGAGGGATGTAGCAAATGTAAGGCGTCAGTTCTTGGTGATGCTCGTAGAGCGAAAACCCATTCAACGTCACCTCTCCACGGGACGGCGCAATATGTCCTGACAGAACCCTCAAGAGCGAACTTTTACCACAACCACTGGGCCCCATGACACAGATCATTTCCCCACGTCGCGCTTCCAGACTGATGCCATCCAACGCTTTCTCCTTGCCGTCGTAACTATGGCTCACCTCTCGGATCACCAATTTGTTAATCACGTTACGCTCTTCCTCCACGATCCCTTCAGCAAAGTGACAGCGCAGAAAGAGCCCTTCCCCAATCGCGATCGTCACGTTCTCAGGAAGCTTCACGGTACCCTTCACCGGCGAGCCGCCCACAAGGATGGGCTGGGAGGCCTCAAGGATTTCCAATTCCCCTTCTTTCCGAGCCTCGTGGAACGTGAGTTTCAGAAGGACATGCTGCTGGTTGTGATCCCCTGACAGAAGAATATCGCCAGGTCGCAATTGGCTTGGGTCGTTGGAGACCAAATACTCGGACCGATTAGGCGACAGTTCGAAACGCCCACCCAGCACACGCGCACGTCGATGCAACTCCTCGAAACTGATCTCCGTATAGTCATCGAAACGAATGCGATCACTCAGGGTCACTTCAAAGGTTCCCCCGGCGCGCAACCGCTCGTCGTGGATCTTTGCACGGGTGTCCCGCAGCACGCGCACCGTGATCGTCAGTCCGAATCGGATGTCCAGGTGGCTGGACTTGGTCGGCGCTCGCTCCAAGACGGGCTGACCGCCGTCCATCCCCAAGAAGACCTGGGTGGCATCGAGATGCTTCTTGGCGTTGAAGTAGAAGGTAAGATCCTTGTAATTCAGGACGGAATTCGCCAGGAGCACGCGATGCCCCTCATAAAGGCGGCAGAATTCTCCCTGCTGCAGTTCTCGTCCCCGAACAATCAGAGGCAGGACGCCAACGTTCTTCAAAAGGATCTGGGTTTGGAAGCGGAAAGCGAGCAGCGCTTGATTGGGGGGAAGCGATTTCAGCCGCAAGTCCGCATCTTCGGCGGCGCTGATACGGAGAACCTCGAGTGGCTGAGCCTTCCCTATTGACTCCGGTTCCTCGCCTTCATTTCGATTCAGCTGGTAAACGAGATCGATCGCCTCGGATGCCACACCGAGATTGGTCATGAAGAGGTAGAAATCAACCAGCTGCTCCCGCTGAAGGTTGGCCCCCCGAGACACCAGGACATACAACTGCACTCCGAGGAGAATCTTATCCTCCTGAGACAGGACGGCGGCGAGCTCCGCAGCGATTTCCTCAAGGTCTTGCGACTCTTGGAGGGCTTCCGAGTAAAGCGCACGCAATTCAGAGTACACCGCCTCAGGGTAATCATAGCGGAGGAACCCCAAGCTGCTATCGATGTCATACTCATCGATCTCGCCATCCACCTTACTGAAGCCCGCGAAGACTTTGATCAGAACGGGCAGAAGGCTGTAGGCCGTCTTGGAAGTGGGCCGCTTCGTCAGGCGCCGTCCAAGCAAACGCCAGAAAGGTCGCAGTCGCCAAGAGGGCTCCGGAGAGCGCAGCTTCTCGCTCCAAGGGTTCCGGACCTTCTCCGAGAGGCGGGTTAGGCGGTTGCCAGATTCATCTGCAGACATAGGAAGGGGCCGCCGACATCCTTACACGAAAGCGCTTCAAGGGAAAGCGATAGGAAGGAAAGGCAACCGGCGTCTCCGGTCTCTCAGTCTTTCCAACCAAAACGAAACGAGCCGCGTGAAACACGCGGCTCGCGAAAACGAAAGAAACAAAGGGATCGCCGACCGATTCAGGAATCGGTGGGAGAAGCGGGCGCGGCAGTGCCAGCGGATCCAGCGTCCTCAGAAGAATCGTTGCTATGAAGATTCACCCGGAATTTCACGCGGCCACGCTTGGCAGCGGCACGGGCTTTACGACGGCTCTTCTGAAGAGGCGTTTCGAAGGCACGGAGGCGGCGGACTTCGTCCAAGATTCCCTCCGATTCGAGCTTGGTCTTCAGGCGCTTGAGCGCGCGATCGATGGGCTCGCCTTTCTTGACAGTGACTTCGGGCATGATGGTAGAGCTGCTTTGAGAAAGAATAGGCCCTGCAGCACTTGCTGCAGGGCCTACGAAAGCTTCTATCGCTTCAAAGTTACTTCCGGCGACGGAAGGCCAAGAAACCGAGGCCAAGGAGGCCGAGAAGAGCACTGGAAGGCTCAGGGATCACAGGGCCGCCACCCATGCCAGCAAGTTGGAAGCCAGCGAAGTCAGTACCACCGACATTTCCGGTTCCAGTGGTTCCATAAATCACTGATCCACCCGTAAGCACAGCATCGGGAGTCGCACCAGGCTCATCAACGAAAGTGAAACCGTGGTCGTAGACAAAGAGGCCGGATGAACCGGCGATGTCGGCGCCATTCCCAACCACCGTGTAGACATTCGCGCCAGAAAAAGCGGAGCCAGCAACGGTTGCTGAAATCGTGTTCTGATACAGACCATCAATGCCATTAAATCCCATCGACACGGCGTCGCCAAACTGGGTGAAAGCTGCCTTGAGTCCGTCGATGTCGCCAGCGGCTCCGAGAGCACCAGCGTCACCACTAAAAATTCCAATAGCCACGGATCCACTAGCGAGATTAGCACCGTCGGTTCCGAGGATTGGAGCAGGGACATTTCCAGGCAAGTTACCGACAGTAACGGTGGCTGCCTGGGCAGAAAGAGCGAGGGCGACAAGTGCGCCGAAGACAGAAGTAGTTAGTTTCATTCCTAGAAGTTTCTTGGTTGGTTGAGTTGGGATAAAGCTTTCGGTAGAGTAAAGGATTGGGAGGGAACGTCAACCTTAAAAGTTGAGTTCCCTCCCAAAGTTGAGTCTTAGAGATCCGCGTAGAACGCAGGAGGCGTCAGAGTCACATCAAAGGCATCCGTGTTGCGCTGGATGATGATGCCCGAGGTCAGAGGGAAATCCGTCTGGTCATCGTTGCCAGTGGAAACCAACTTCCAACCTTCCGTGATACCGAGGAATGCCACGGCTTCCGCAAAGTAGCCTTTCTTAAAAGCACCAGGGCCATCAGCCAACCACACGTTGGTGGCTGTGTCTGCACCGCCTTGAACCGCTGAATCCGAAATACCGCTGTTGCCGAGCGTTGATCCAGCAGGATACACGCGGCTAAGATAGGTGAAAGGTGCGTCTGCGCTCACAGTGGTCGGCGTCAGCTTGACGTGGCCAGTGAACGTGAGGTCAAGGTTTCCTTCTCCACGACGCTCTACAATGAGACCCTTCGTGAAGTCAATCGGGAACTCGGATTGATCGTCGTTGCCGGTAGAAACCAGCTTCCAACCTGCTGTAATGCCGAGAAATGCCACGGCTTCTGCGTAGTAAGCTTTCTTGAATGCCTCGCCATCTGGAACCCAGATGATGTCAGCTGTGTCCGCACCGCCTTGCTGGAACCCAGCGCTGTTGTCAGCACCGAAGTAGTCACCGAGCGTGCGCACTTTGCGGATGATGTAGCTGTTGGCCGTTGGGTCAGCGTCCAAGGTGAGGGCACCTTCGGTGGTCACCGTGTTCTGAGTGATTGCGGTGATCCGAGCGTTCTGACCGTTGGCGAATTCAATGGAGTAAAGACCGCCTTCAGGAAGAGCCGCCGTGAAGTCCACGTTGGCATCCGTCAAGGTATCACCCGCAGCGCCCGTGAGTGCGCTCGAAACGAGAGGTGCGTCCACCAAGTTCACACCGATGACGTTGAATCCCGGCTGCACCGTCTCCGTGTGGTAACCCACAGGTGTGGTGAATGCCGCTTGCCCGTAGGAGAGCCCAATGGTTGCTGCCAGTGCGCCAGCACCGGCTAGTAGTGTCGATTTATTCATGGTTCGTGTTAAGTAAGGTTCGCCGATGCTTATGCTGAAGCGAGGGTTTTAATGGGGTTTGGTTCGCGATTACAGGAGTAACCTAAGGAGTTTAACGTTGCTGATCAATGGTTATTTCGGAGACTTTTCGGATTTCCGTCAAGCTTTCTGCCACTACTTCTAACGGAAAGTTGCCTTCAAAGTTACTCGTTACCGGCAGATCTTTGGAAAATCTATCGGCCGAAACAAGGCAATTTTTAAGAATCAGTCGGCACGCAAAGGCAGTTGACATGCGCTGATCTTCAAACGGGCCTGATGCTCAATCAGTTCCGAGAACGCGGGCGGAGACGCTGCCACCAGCGGCGCCGCGGCTGACCCGTATGGTGAGACGAGGCTTCTCCCTCCCTCGCCTGGGCCTGAGTTTCGGCAGGGGCATTCTCCCGCTTTCCGAAAGCCATGGCGCTCGGCGTGACGCGATTGTTCTCCGTCTGTTCCAGGTTCGCATTCACGAGATCCGTCTCGTCATTGACGATGTGGGGCTGCATGAAGATGAGCAGTTCCTGGCGGTTCCGCTCCTTGGAGTTGTTGCCAAAGAGATGCTTGAGCAACGGCACGTGCACAAGAATTGGCAAGCCCGTCTTGTCGTCGCGGCGACTTTCGGTAATGAGCCCTCCAAGAACGACCGTCGATTTGTTAGGCACGGTGACTTCAGTTGAGAGTACTTGTGTGCCCACGGTGGGGACATCTGTTCCAGAGATGTTCTGACTACCAATGATGTCATCATTGGTTTGGGTCACCTGCAAGGTCACTTCATCGTCCGAATTGATGAGCGGGATGACCTGCAACTCCAGCGCCACTTGTTGATACTGAATGTTAGAAATGAGCCCATTGGACGTTCCCACGCCAAGCGTCGATTGGGTGCTAGAGGGCACGGGCACCCGTTGACCACTTACGATTGATCCTGGCCGATTGTTGCTCAGGTAGATCGATGGACGGGAAATGACCTCAAACTTGTTCGTGCTCTCTAAGGCGCGAAGATAGGCATTCACATAATCCCCAATCTGCCCGTAAACACTCAAGCCAGCAGCGCTGGGAAAGGTATCGACTCCTGTGAGGCTATCGAGATCGATGATGTTGCTACCGTCGCCCGTTTGGAAAAGGCCACCACTGCGCACGGTGCGCCCACCGACATCGTATTCCTGCACGCGGTGCAGCAGATCCACTCCCCAGTTGATGTCATTGCCGAGCGTGACTTGGCCGATGATGGTGGAGAGATAGACCTGACGCGGTCTTACATCGATCTCGTCAAGGATGGTATTCACTAACAGAAGGTCCTCAGGAGGGCCCGCGGCGATGATGGTGTTGATCTTGGGATCAGCGATCAGAAGCGTGGACTTGCCGACGGGCACAGAGATGGGGCCGGAATCCTGAACGCCGAAGCCAGATAGACCAGCCCCGCCGATGCCACCAAGGCCACCGGTCCCACCGACGCCTGAAGTGCCGCCAAAGCCGCCTGCCGTGCTTCCGAAACCGCTCCGCCCAGTATTAAAGTTACTGCCTCCGAATCCTCCACCGCGCGTATTGCCACCAAAGCCCGTGGTGCGATTGTTCAGACCTCCACCCAAGTTTGACGTGCCCACACCGCCAACGCCACCACCAGTAGCACCACTGTTAGGGTCCGCCCGCTGAGACAAGGCATCTGCGAGGACTGGCAGCGCCAGTTGAACAGACACATGCCGGAGCGAGCGATTGATGAAACGCTTCACTTCGACTTCGGCATCGAGCTCCTCAATCAAGCCTTCGATGTACTTCACGTCTAACGGACGCCCAATCACGATGAGGCGATTGGTGCGTTCGTCAGGATACACCACAATTGGCTGCGTCGAGGCGGGGCCACCCGTGGGGCTGGGAGCCGAGGTGGCTCCTGCTGCAGCGGCGCCTCCAGCACCTCCAGGACGTGCGGTGGTGGTGGGGCGCGCGGCGGCGGTGGTCCGGCGCGCGTTGCTTGCCCCGGAGCGTTGCTCCTGCTGCTGACTAAGGATATCGTTGATCGCTTGAGACACGGTGGCGGCTTCCGCGCGGAGCAGCTGGAACACTTCCGTGGTCACGTCTGCCCGCTGGACATCGATCTCTTGTTGCAGAGCGATGAGCTGTTTCACGATGAGCGCGTTTTCCGAAATGATGAGCACATTGGCCTCGGGCACTTCGGTGATGCCGGCGTAAGGGGTGCCCTGATTACCCGTCACCTCTTGGAAGATGCGTAGCGCCTCATCCGTGGTGATGTACTTGAGCTTCATGATGTAGTTCACCACCTGCTCGCCGTCGGGGATCTCGTAGTCATGAGCAAACGTTTGGATCCCCTCACGCTTGGGTGTGCTCCCCGCACGCCAGTTCACGGCTTTCAGCATGTTCTCCCCGGCAGGGATGAGGGCAATGCCGTTGAGGAGCAGGGAACGCTCGATGAAGTCCATCCACTCTTCATTGGTCGGTATCGAATGAACGGTCTCAATCGAAATGGGCAAATCCAAGGCTTGGTTGTCCTTGATGATCATCTTGCCACTCACGGTCTCGTAGTCCTGAAGAATGAAGCGGAGAGGCGTCTGCGGATACTGAACCTCGGGCGGGGCCCCATTGTTGACGGTGGCGGGGAGATTCTGCGCCTGCAGCCCGGTCATGCCGAGGGGCACGCAGAGCATTCCGAGGACGGGAAGAAGGCGTGAGCGTTTGGGAGTGAACATGAAAGCAGTGAGTTTAGACAAAGGAACGGATTGGATTGGCCTTAGCCCTGGGTGGATCCTGGGAGACCTGGTGGAAGGATGACACGCCGCTTGCCGGGCGTGGTGGAGGGCCGACGGGTGGTCGGTGTGGTCGGACGCGGCGTCACCGTGCGACGCGTGGTTTGGGGGCGGCCCGGGGTAGGCGGCTTCTTAGCCACCGTGGGGGCCTTGGCTTTCAGCTGCTTGTCGCTGTAGGTCAAGGTGGCTGTCTTGACGTTGGCTCCACGGCCCGTCTCGACCACCACTTCGACCTGACTCGGATCGCGGTGGGGCTTCACTTCACGGATGCGGAGCTTCTCATCATCCTGTCCTTGGACCAAGCGGTGATAGGCCATCCGGCGCTTGTCTGGATCCTCATCTTTGACGAGCTGCGTGTTCTCCACGTGCACGACGAAATTTCCCCCGATGCGACTCACCGCACGGAGCATGAGGGGCTTGGCCCATTCGTCATCAGGACCTGCTTCCTCGACCACTGGAACCACCTCTTGCATGAAGGGATTCCGTTGAAAGATGGCGTCGTAGCGACGGGGATCGAACCGCTTGGGTGGGAAATCACCCGTTTCTGCGTCATCGATCATCTGTCCAGGAGCCGCGGCGGCACCAGGGGGCGGCGTTTGCCCAGGCATGCCAGGCTGCTGCGCCAGCGCAGCCACGCCAATGACGCTGAGGGGAAGGAGGGTCCAAAGAAATGTCTTCATCATAACGATAATAGCGTTCCGAAAGGGTTAATTCGTGTCTGGAAGCCCGTCTTCCATCCCCACGGCCGCGTCCGGACCGCCGGCTCCAGGGGTGTTCTCATTCCAATCTTCGCCCACCACGCCATTGAGGGAGACGGACTCAAAGGTCCCTCGCGGAGCTGGGCCGTTGTCATCCAGGCCACGATCCACGGGCACGCTGACAGGGTCGCGTTTGACGACATCCACCACATCGCCCACGGCTTCCTGAGCCAATTCCGTGCCCGTTCGCACCTGATCAGGCATGGGCAGTCCGCGCTGGACGGCACGCGCCTCGGCCTCGGCAATGTCTGCATCCATGGGCGGCGGCGGGATGGGCCCCCGCTCCGCTCGTCCTCGGCGGACATTGGCCAGCATTCCCGTAGACAGGTTCCCCGTCGCCATACTGGTCTCATCTCCAGCGGGTGGCGTGCTCGGTGATCCCGGCAAGCGCACACGGGGGCGAGACACCTCTGGCCGACCCCCAGGAGGAGGCGGATTTCCGCCGGGACTCGGCACAATCACCCGTCGAGTCTCTTTGAGTTCCGAAGGCGGCGTCTCAGGCGTCGAGGGTGCCGCTGCAGGAGGAGCGCCCGCGCCGTCATCCGTGGTAGGGGAAGAAGAAGGCGTCGACGGGGTTGCTGTCATGGACGCCAAAGCGGGTCCCCCGACCGAGGCATTGACGATCTCTTCCGTCGCGTAGCGTTGTTCGATCGTCACTTCGCAGGTGAGCTCTTCCGGCTCCTTCTTCTTCTTGGGATAAAGGTGCAGATGCGTGATGACGCGAAACGAGGTCTCCGACTGCAATTGCACCAGCCATTGAACGATGTTCTGAATACCGCCCTGCACCACCACACGACGCTCGAATGCCCAATAGTGCGGCTCCAAACGCGGCGCTTTCTCCGGAGGCGAACTCACCAAGGTCAGGCCAGCTGCTTCAATCCCGCGGACAGAAACGACGCGGTCTAACATTTCTTTCGCCTCAAATTCATCGCGCGCGACGAGCTGGTGATTGTTCATCCAGGCACGCTTCTGATTATACTCATTCTGCTGCGTGCGCAGGGTGCGCAAACTGTCTCGCTTGGCGATGAGCTCCACCTTCTCGGCTTTCACTTCATTCAGACGCCTCGCATACCACTCATATAGGAAGAAGCTCCCTAACACGAGCACCGTGAGGGTGAAGATGATGAGGAGACGAACCTCGCTTGGCTTAAGCTGACCCATAAATGTAACTTCCTTTCAATTCAAAGGTGACAATTCCCGACTTATCCATCTTGAAGGGCGGATGCTCCCATTCGTAATCCTGCAATGACTTATTGGCCTTAATCTTGCTGATGTAGCGGTTGGCCATGGATCGATTCACCGCCTCGCCTTCGATCAAGACGCGGCTGGTATTGACATCATAATCTAACACCCGCACACCCGAATCAGGCATGTCCGAGATGACCTTGAGTAAGAGATCGATCGGATAACGCTCCACATCGATCGCATCTGCGAGCGCATTCCATCGACTGGCCGTGGGTTGAATCCATCCCACCTCATTCTCAAGCGCCTTCACAGTATTCCCAAGCGCCTCCACCTCACGCTGCTTCCAGAAATAGAAGGCCGCAAAGCCAGCTAGCATGAGCACGTAAAGCAATGCTGCGGTAGAAATGATATTGCGGATCTTCTCTCGTTTCGCCGCCGCCTGGCGATTCGCCGCCACCTTATTGGGCAGCAATTCGAGCAATTCCTCAGGCAGGAGCGGCTGCGGCCGATCCTCCATATGGACGCTCATTTCGAGATCATTCTCCAAGAGGGAACGACTTTCCTCGGACAATTCCGGGCTCCAAACGACCACGCCGGACAATTCCTCGATCACCCCCTGGGCATGCAACTGCAGGAGGAGACATTTCAATTCCAAGGTGGCATCGGCATTGATCTCCTGCGTGTTCAGAGCCTGGAAATAAGCCGCCTTGCCATTCCTGGTTGCCACCGCTACCCAGCGACCAAGCTCCTTCCACAACACGAGATGATTTCGTGGCAATGCCAGGAAATTCGGCGAGATGTCAAATTTCTCAGCGTCACCCTTGGGCAGCTCGATCGGTTTTCCGTCCGCCAAGAGAATCGGCATGAGCAAGCTCCGTTCCTCTTCACGATCGAGCGAAACGTAGTCATAATGCTGGCCCAATCCGTATTCGGGTTTGGTCCCATTAGACTCGAGGCGCATCTCCACGATATCCGGAATGAGCGATTCATCTTCCGCCGCGGCCCAGAAAGGCGAACAGAAGACGGAGGTGACCGGGAACGCGTAGTGAGACACGCCCTTGAACTCCTCGGGCGACTGGGCGAGCGCGCCCTTCACCGACGGCTCGTGCCGCAAGACACCGCGACCCTTCTTGGTATCGCCCGTCCACAATTCCCACTGCTCTTCCCCGGGGAAGGCTAGGACGATTTCAGAACTGGCATTCTTCTTACTCATGAGCTTCTACAATTATTGAAAGATCTCCTCGCGATTCAGGATCACGGGATTGCTCTCCCGATTTCTTAACACTAAGACAATTTGCTTTTGATAGTCAGCCACCCTTCCCGTGCTCTCGATACGCACTGTTTGATCGTTGACCGTCAACCGACCAGCCGCTGGCGAATCGGAGGAGACCCCTAATTCGGATAGCGCTTCCTGTAAACTTTCGAAGACGGTGTCGTCTTCCGTTCCCTCGATGCCATCGGCACCCGCACGCAACAGGATGAATTCCTGCGCCACGAAATCCTCCACCTCGGCCACCATCATGAGTGTCTCCATATCGGCCTCTCGAAGATCCACCTGGCCACCACTAAAGAGCGTGAAGAAGTTCCGCCAATTCGGCTTCACAAAGTTCAAATAATCCATGCCTTTAACCAAGGACATCTCTTCCAAGTCGTAGAAGGCTCGATTGAAGGGGTAGTTGAGAAATCCTTGCTCCGCGTAATACTCATACTCCGCGCCATTGATATTCATCTCTTCGTCAGGATCGATCCAATCGATGAGGCAATCGCTAAGTTCCTCAGCTTGTTCGAGTTCCATCCCCCAGAAGGTGAAGATGCGTTCGAGAAATTCACGGTCGTTCTGCTGCAAGAGGAGGTTGATGTTGATCTTTCCCCCTTCGCCACGGATGCGGACGCTGAAGCCCTCTTGGGTTTGCGGATTGAATTGTGTCAGGATGGGGTCGTAGCGCTGCACCTGGGGATTGGCCGCTAGAGCGATGCCCATTTCACATAGCTGCTCCGCTCGGAAATCGTGCTTTTGTGAGATCACCAAATCCACGTCGCTGCTCACCAACTGAATCGTGGTGAAGAGGAACAACGACAGGATCGCCATGAGCCAGAAGACGATCAGGAGCGCCGAGCCGCGATCTTTCGCAGTGTTGTGTCTTGCAAGAGAGAGTTTCATCGGCCGCCACCTCCTGCTGCTCGTGGAGGACCGCCGCCACCTCCTCCTGGGCCGCCGCCTCGTCCCCCAGGACCACCGCCGCCGCCGCCAGGACCACCGCCGCCGCCGCGCCCGCCTGGGCCACCGCCTTCTCCTCCACCCTGACCGCCGCCTGCGCCGCCTGCACCAGCGCCAGCCCCCGCCCCTCCTCGGCCACCGGCACCGGCTTGCACCAGCTGCTCAGGATTCACCATGGACGGGATCCAGAAGATGGATTCGACCCGTTCATCCAAGCCTTGCCCGTAAAACAGCAGTTCCAAACGCACGATTCCTGGACGTTTCTGCGGATCCTCCCAGATCTCGACCCATTCTCCGGTGTCCCCTAGCGTTTCATCAAAGAACGTCCATTTGAAGACGCTCACATCCGAAAGCAGATTGAGCCACAGGCCAGGCATCTGACTGATTCCGCCCATGGACGCGCGGTAGTCTTCATCCGCTTCCTCATCCAAGTAGAGAAGCCCCACGTCCAAGGTCCCGCGTGAGGAGCGCTTTGACATCAAGACCACCCGCGACGATCCCGCCGGGACCGAGGGCCAATAGAAAGCGAGTGGGTAGTTATAAAACACGACGTCCGATTCCGGGGGGTTCCCATTCACCTCCATCATCGTGATGCCGGCGTTGCCTGGGAAACGTTCAAAGTTACGGCGCAACAGGCGGAGGAAATTGTGCAGGCGAATCTCCTCATTCTGCGATTCGGAAACCGCGTTGCTCAACTTCACCGTCCCCACGGCCACCGAGTAGATGCCACTCACAATGAGACCAAGAATCGCCATTCCCAGGACGATCTCAAGAAGGGTGAAGCCCCTAACGTTATTGCGTGGTGCGATAGAGGCGCGCATAGCGATAGGTTTCCACGATTTGTTCCTGCACGCCGGAGGGCTCTTCCCACACGGCCCGGATCTGAATGCGCAGCATCTCTGGCAAGACAGCGTCATCCACGTTGGTCAGTTCGATTTCCTCAACGATGGAGTGATACACCACTCCATAGGCATCCGGAGCTGAAGGAGGCGGCGTTCTCGGCTCGATGTTAGGGTCACGCAAATGCCAGGTGAGAAGCGTTTCCAAATTCCGCATCATGGACATCTCGCGCTGCGATTCCATCGCCACCGCCCCGAGACGATCGATCGCCACCGTCAGCGACACCGCGATGACGCTGAGAATGCTCACGGCCAAGATCGCTTCCAAGAGGAGAAACCCCTTGGGCGAGCGGGCAGCAGATGGCGAGGTGACGTGCATGGTGACGGTTTATTCTGGAATGATGAGCGATTCGTCCTCCACGTGTGCGGTGAGTGGATTGAAGGTCATCGAGAGGGTGGCATCTCCGTAAGTCAGGCGCAGGCTCAAGGGTTCACAGATGCCACCGGGCTCAAAGACCCAGCGCTCAAACGGCACGCGCGGCTGACGGAAGAGCGGCTCATTCCACCGCCGAACCCAAAGCTGGATGCCCTCGTCTAACTGATGCCGTTCTCCGCGGATCTGCTTCATCGCTTCTTCGGGATCCATGCCTAACATCGAGCCCTCAAATGCCGCCTGGGAATACGTTGGCCCCACGGCAAAGAAATACGGAGCCAGGGTCATGGAGTAGGACCGATTGTTCTCCACCGCCTGCCGCATGAGCTTACGGGCAGCTAATTTGACCGCCACCCCTTCCGTCTTCAACCTCCCCTCATCCTGCATCGATCGGAAACTCAAGGTCGCCATCCCGAGGACTAACGTGACGATGAAGATCGACACGACAATCTCGATGAGGGTGAACCCTTGAGAACGTGAAGGAGGAGAGAAGCGCATGAAGACGTGTTAGATTACCTGACTACCAGTTCCCGATATCGTCCTCTGTCCCATCCGTCCGATCTGGACCTAACGAATAGACATCAAATTCACGCCCCTGCAGACCGGGGTAACGGTACTGATACATGTTATCCCAAGGATCCATCAAGGACTCCTGATCCTTCATCTGCGGCGCCCACGACTTCGGCATCGGCGCAGTGGTAGGGCGTTGCACCAAGGACATCAATCCCTGGTCTTGAGTCGGCATGCGTCCCGCTTTCATCGCATAGAGACGCAGGGCACTGGTGATGGCGGTGATGTCCGCTTTCACGGCGCCTTCTTTACCAGCATCCATGACGCCCGTCAGCTTCATGACGCCCGCGCCCACGAGCAGAGCGATGATGGCGAGCACCAGCACCATTTCAATCAAGGTGAACGCCGCGGAGCGCCGACGACGACGGTTAAGGGTAAGAGATTGTAGATTCATGTCAGTATGGGTGTTCGTTCTTTAGTTAGGTTTGAAGGTCACTCCAAGCGGAGATCATCGGCACTTTCAAAGCCGTCATCACCGACGGAATAGAGATCATAAGGATGGCCCGTAGCCCCTGGGACCCGGTATTGGATGGCATTCCCCCAGGCATCCGCGAGAGAATCTGCACTCTTCACCTGCTGCGTCCAGGACTTGGGCAATGGCTCTTTCACCGGACGTTCCCACAACGCCACCAAGCCCTGCTCCTCCGTGGGATACCGTCCCGCACTCAGTTGGTAAAGTTCCAGCGCGGACTGCAACCCTTGCAATTTCATCAAGGTCGTCCGTTCCTTGGCCACCTTCCCAGCCCCTACCAAATGAGTGACCCCAGCCCCGATGATCAAGGCAATCACGGCTAACACCAACACCATCTCAATCAAGGTGAAGGCACGACGAGAACGAAGAGTAGAATTGCATTTCATAGTACTTCGTTAGCGTCACCACTGGTTGAATTTGTGCCCGGCATCCGACTATCGCGCGCTGTTGAGGCCGCTGACTGTTTCAAAGATGATGGAAATCATGAGGTAGGCCATCGTTCCCACCACCCCAGCCATGACAAAGACGATCACCGGTTGGATCAAGGCACTGATCTTCTCAATCGTCTTCCCTAACTCTTTATCATATCTTCCCGCGGCACGAATGAGTGAGCCCTCGATATTTCCCGTCTGTTCCCCCACGGAAACCATGTCGATCAGCAAGGCCGGAAAGAATCCCACCTTCTTCATCGCCCTGGAAAGCGATCCCCCTTCACCGACGATCGCCGCCACTTTGGAAATCTTATCCTTGAGGAAGAGATTCATCGTCGTGTCGCGCGTCAATTCTAGCCCTTTCAGCAAAGGCATCCCATTCCCTACCAAATTTGCCAAGGTCTCCATGCATTGCACATAGAAGCGGGACGATAACACTCCGCCTACCAGTGGCGCCTGGACGATGAATCGATCCCACGCCTCCTGGTTCTTGGGACTGCGCAGCCACATACGAAAGCCCACCGCGAGGGCGGCGATGCCCAGAATGATGGCCCACCAATAGGCCTTGAGGAAATCGGACGCCCCGATCAGCACCTTAGCAGCCGTGGGCAATTCCCCACCGGTCGAGCCAATGAGCCCCATGAGTTGGGGAATGAGATAGACGACGAAGAGCACCGTCACGGCGACCCCAGCGAGCACGAGGAAGGCGGGGTAGATGAGTGCGAATAACACTTTACTCTGCAAGTCCGCAATCGTGTTCAGATACTCGGCCTGCCGTTTGAGAATCTTGGGCAAGGCCCCGGAGACTTCCCCAGCGTGTGCCATGCTGCAATAGAGCGGCCCGAAGCTGGGCGAGACCTTTTCCAGAGCTTTGGAGAAACTAGCACCCTCTCGCACCTCACGCCGGATGAGCACGGTCACATCTTTCAAGGCGGACAATTCCTCGCGTCCTTCCATGATCTTCAGCGCCTGCTCTAACTGAAGCCCAGCAGCTAACATTTCCGCCAATTCCTCCGTAAACATCACCACCTGGCTGCGCTTCAGTTTGATCGGCCCCTTGGGGCCGTTATCCGTCGCTACCGCACCTTTCTGAGCGCCTGCGCCCTTCTTGGAAGGGCGATTGAGTGCTTTCTCCTTCTCTTCCTTCGCCTTGGCAACCTTGGCTGCTTTCTTCGCTTTGCGCTCTGCCTTGGGATCGATCCCTGCCGCGCTGGGCGGGGCTGCGGATGTCTCCTTCGCCTTCGGAGGCGCGGGTGGTTCTGCCACGGCGGTAGCGGTGGCTTTGGCCGGGGCCGAACCGCCTGCACTGATCGAGAGCGGTTGCATGCCGCTGCGACTCAGACGACGCAGGACTTCAGAACGATCAGCCGCTTCCAGGGACCCTTCGGCCTTGGAACCGTCCATCTTGAGTGCGCGATATTGAAAGGTCGGCATCGGTGAATTTCGAGAATAAAGTTAGAACGCGGGCTTATGTTAGTTAGGTGCCTTCCATTTCCGTCGTGGTGACACTCACCACCTCTTCGAGGGTGGTCTCACCCGACATCACCTTGGAATAGCCGTACCCCCGCATGGGAAGGAACCCATCTTGGATCGCCTTCTCCTTCAAGGCGGAGTAGGGCCGCCCCGCGGTGACAAGTTCCTGCAAGCCCGGCGTCAACTGACACACTTCGTAAATGGCCATCCGCCCGCGGAAACCGCTGTTCCGACATGCCTGGCAACCGCCTTTCTGATAGAACGGGCCTTTGAAATCGGCCGGGAAATCGACGCTGCGGAGATACTCTGGTTTGTAGTCCACTTCCTTGCGACAATTGGGACAGAGTTTCCGCACGAGACGCTGTGCAATGAACGCCCTGACAGAAGCCGATACCAGGAATGGCTCCAAGCCCATGTCCACCAGACGACTGATCCCACCGATGGCATCGTTTGTGTGCAAGGTACTGAAGACCAAGTGTCCCGTAAGAGCGGCGCGGATCGCGATCTCGGCCGTTTCCAAGTCACGAATCTCCCCAACCATGATGATATCCGGGTCAGCACGGAGGAAGGCGCGCAAGCCATTGGCGAAGGTCAGATTGATCTCCGGCTTCACCGCCACCTGCATGATCCCTTCCAACTTGTTCTCCACCGGGTCCTCCACCGATACGATTCGCGTGTCCGATTTGTTGAGAGAGGTGAGAAACGTGTAGAGCGTGGTCGACTTACCACTACCGGTCGGACCCGTGAGGAGGATGATGCCGTTGGAGATCTCGAGGAGTTTCTCGAAGACCGCCCGCATGTCCTGAGTGAGCGAGAGCTTATCCAGATTGAAACGCTCCTGACCCAGCAAACGGAGGCTCACCTGTTCCCCTTCCACCGTCGGGATGGTGGCAACACGCACATCGATTGATTTCCCTTCGATAGAGAGGTTGATCCGGCCATCTTGCGGCAAGCGACGCTCGGCGATGTCGAGATTCGACATGATCTTCAAACGAGCCACCACCATGGACTGCAGCGCCTTGATATTCTCTGGAACTGGCACATCCACGAGCTTGCCATCCACCCGATACCGGATGCGCAGCTCATTCTTCTGCGGCTCCACGTGAATGTCTGTCGCCCGCTGATCCAGCCCTTCTCGCAAGATCTGGTTCACAAATTTCACCACGGAAGCCTCCTCGTCATCGTCATCGATGACATTGACGTCCTCCCGCATGTCCATCAGATCCTCGGCGATGTCTCGCCCAGCCAGGAGCTGCTCAAACGTGTCGGCCCCCACCCCATAGAGACTTTGCAAGCCCTCGATGATCCGCGTCCGCGACGCCATCCGCCACTGGATCGGCACCTTGATGTGCTGACTCGCCGCCTGGCGCGCCGTCAGATTAAACGGATCGTACGTGACGATTTCTAATTTCCCAGAGCCATCTCCGTGACCATTCCCGTTCCCGTTGGACCCGGCATCGCCTTCCAGCGGCGGCGCATCTCCCGTCTCCGCGAAGGTATCCACCTCGGCCTCGGGATCATCAAAGAACACCGGCAACAAACAGTGCCGCAAGGCCACCTGCGCCGAACACAGTTCACGCAACTGGCGTGGCTTCACATCGTCCCGCTCCAATACCTCCGTCCACGGGATGTGCAGTCGCTGGCTCAAATTCTCCAGAAACCGTTCCTCATTAACGAGTTGCGTATCCAGCACATCATCCACGAGCGACCGCTGTTGGAACACCGACTGATCTAGAATTTCGGACAATTTCTCCTCCGACTCGCATTCCGCGTTCCGTGCGCACTCAAGGAATAAATCTTTCATAAAAGTTAGCAAACGAGACAGCGATCTGAGGCCAAGGTCAACCGCAGACCGCAACGGTCTATGCGTCATCAGCGCCACCAACCCGCAGAATTGTCCAAGTGATCGCGAGTTCCCGATCTTTGGGGTGGAGTTGGTATCCAGAAAGAGACGCTACAGCACTAGGTCCCCGCATCGCTCGCTTGAGGGAATGCCCCCATCATGAATTCGCTCACGCTCCATCCCAGCCGCCATCTCACGAGAAGATTCCTCGCCTTGAGAACGGGGATCGCCTCACACCTGCGAAGTTTGAGCACCCACCAGCCAGCCCCCATGCATGAGGGCTGGCTTGCGAATTTCAGGCACACGCCCTTATAGGGCCTCCTCGTGCGCATCATCATGATGATCATGCTCCCCATCATGGTGTGCTTCTTCGGACTCCTGTTGCAGACCGCCCAATTTCTCTAGCACTTCCGCAGGAATCATGTCGCCTCCCACGCGCGCGGCGAGTTTGGCGATCTTCCCGATGGGCACATTGCCGACCACATTGCCAATGACGACTTCTCGTCCATCGGCGACAATCAAGGCAAGTCCCGCGAGGTCTTCCCCGGAGGCGTTGCTGCGCGCATAGATAAACACATTGTCAGCGGGAACCGAGACGATGGGAATCCAGGATGCTTCCAAATCATCTTTTAATCGCTGAATGCCCGTCTTGATGGCGTCTTCATCTTGGGGTTTCGCATCGATCACCACGATACGAACCAATTTCACTTCGGACGTCAGTTCGTGGAGATTAATGCCCAACGACGCGATCGGATCGTCTTTGCCGCCGTCAAATTCCGCGAGCGCGTTCTTGAGCAAGAATTTGGGAATGTTCACATTCACCTCCGGTTTGATCTCCGTGAGGTCAATGGCTGCGTTGATGTCTAAATAAGCCGGATCATCCTTCAGCGCCTCTTGTGCGCGCAATGGAGTCACGTATGCCAGGCTTGAGGCCAATAGGGTCACCGCTAGTGGGATGGCTTTCATATCAATGTTCGTTTCGGTTAGTATTCGGTTTCGGTGAAATGGCCTCCCGCGCTGTGCGCAGGCCCTGACGCAAGCGTGGGAGGGACACTTCGAGAATGGTTTCGCCGCTGCTTTCGCCAGCGCGCCGTAGGGTTTTCCCAATATAAGTAAGCGAAAGTTCTGCCTGCTGGGTGACGCGTTTGGCTTCTTCCAATCGGGCCGCATGCACGGTCGCCGGCACTTCTTGGTCTCGCGACCAGCGGAGCGCGGTGATTGAGAGCATCACCAGGAACACGGCGGCGGCCGCCACCCAGCGCAAGCGCACGGCTCTCACTTGGCGGCGCTGGGCATGGATGCGCGCACGCACGTCGTTCATCACGTGCTCGGGACACCGTTCGGCACGCAAGGCTTTTCGCAGCTGTCTTAGACTTTGAGCCATGGTTCCTTCCGGGTGAGCTGTTGCTTGAGCTGCGCCCGCGCACGGGAGAGGTAGACTTTGACGCTATTGAGAGGGATCTCAAGTGCGTCCGCCACTTCCTGATAGCGAAGGCCGTTGATCTCATAGAGTATAAAGACGCTGCGCAGTTTCTCTGACAAACTCTCCAATGCGTGGTCAATCTGTCGCCGTGCATCCGCGTGCGAGGCCGCGCATGCGGGATCGCGCATGGCTTCATCTGGCCTGCTTTCAAATGCTTCACCGTCCCATGCTTCAAATGCACGGTGCCGTTTGCGCAATTGATCAATGCAGTGATTCCGCGTGGTCCGGAGCAACCACGAGCGCACATCCGCCCGCCGCAGATGGTCCAAGTGATTCCACATTTTAAAGAGCACTTCTTGGGTGGCATCCTCTGCGTCCGAAGCATTTCCCAGCAGTGATCTGGCAAAGCGATAAACGTCATCGCGGTGCTTGCGGCAGTGCCGATTGAACTTCATTTCTCGGAGCATGCTTTCACCTCACCAGACGGATCTCGGCTGGGATTTGTTACAAGAAAGTGCTCGATCAATCAGCGGCGCCGACTCGAAGACGACGCCGCAGCCCTATTCGCCCAGGAGCGTCACCACCACACGCCGTTGATGGGGCGCGGTGCGATGCTCAAAGAGAAAGATTCCCTGCCACGTCCCTAACAATAACTTCCCATCGCTCACAGGAATGATTTCCGAGGACCGTGTGAGCGCCATGCGAATGTGGCTGGGCATATCGTCCGTCCCTTCATAAGTATGCACGAAATAAGGAAGATCCTCCGGCACCAATTGATCGAAATAGGCGTGCAAATCCTGCCGTGCCGTTGGATCCGCATTCTCGAACAAGACGAGACTACAACTGGTGTGCTGCACAAAGACCGTGGCCGTGCCTTCTCGCAAGCCCCCCTCCCGCACACAACGCTGCACGTCATCGCTGATCTCGTAGGTACCCTTGCCGCGAGTAGACACGGCAAATCTCTCCGTCCGCGCGATCACCAGGCGGCCTATTTCTTGTCCTTGTTCAAAGGCGGGATGGCGATGGGAGGCGTGACGGCCTGAACGGGCTTCTTGCCGCCTAACACTTCGATGAGTTCAAGATCGAAGATCAATACCGAGTAGGCAGGAATCTTCCCTTGTGAACGCCCTCCATAGGCGAGGTCTGGGTGAATGAAGAAACGATAGGTCGCCCCTTCTTTCATCAATTGAAGCCCTTCTTGCCAGCCACGGATCACGCGGTTGGCTGCCGTTTCGAAGGGCTTCCCACGCTCTTTCGAACTGTCAAAGACGGTTCCATCGATCAAAGTTCCGTGATAATGCGCCTTCACGCGATCCGTCGCTTTCGGCGTTTTCCCGGATCCTTCTTTGATGATCGTGTATTGGAGCCCGCTCTCGGTCGTCACCACGCCTTCCTTCTTGCCATTCTCCTCAAGGAAAGCTTCAGCATCCCCTACCGCACGCTTCTTCTGGTCAGCCATCACTTGCTGCTGCCAAGAACGAAAGATTTCCTGCGCTTCCTCTCCCGACAATCGCAAGTCTTTCTTCTCCAATTGATCTTTGAAGCCCTCCATGAACGCCTCCAAGTCGATATCCTCCAAGGTGAACTGTTTGGCAACTTGGGTCCCAAAGACATAACTGCCGTCTTTGGCGATATCGTCCTCTTGAGCCATTCCAGACCCAACGAAGGAAAGTGTGAGGGTGACGATAGAAGTGGCGAGGACGCGCGTGGAGGATGTCATAAATTCAAATGAAATGATAAAGGTGATTGCATCAGAGTTTCTTGGGCTCGATCACCTTCACACTCCCGCGGAACGTCTTGGCGATGTCTTCCAAGTAAGCTTTGCCGATGCCGTTGACGCTGATGCCATTGACGACCAGTGTGCGCCCTGCTGCCGAGCGTTTGCCGGCCCGACGCACCATGCTGAGGATTTCATTCTTCGACAACGACTCCCCATTACGCCGGGTGCTCGGTTCGCCGTCGGTAAGAAGAAAGACCGTTTCCGGCTGCTGCTCGAACGCAGCGATGAGAGCCAAGTCATAACGAGATCCTCCCGACGTATCCTCCGTCGCTCGAAAAGCGTCTGGTCGGATCGGAACATAGGGAATGGGGTCCTTCTCATCGACGCCAGCGGCCGTCCGCGTGCGTTGAAAGGCTCCAGTGAAATACGCCTTCGTGAAGGCGATCGCTGCTTTCTTATTCGATGGCGTTGCTGGCACCGGGCGCTTGCGGAAACCATCCGCCATGTTGCCGAAACAGATGATATTAAAGCGCGAACCAGGTCGGAACGCATTGATGGTCCGCTCGATCTCTGCCCGAATCGCCGCGATGCCATTGCTCCCGCAATTGCGCGGCATGCTGGTGGACACATCGATGACCAGGATGACGGATTTCCCTGCAGCAGGCGTGCCAAAGAACGATCCACCCAGACCCGAGCCACCGAGACCGCCCATGCCACTCCCCATACCCTCGCCAAAGCCCGTGCCGAAGTTTACGGGGCCCTCCACGAAATCCTCTACCATGGGAACGGGAATCTGACTCACCGTCTCTGCCACCACCACCTGACTCATGGACGAGGACGGTGCCGCGGGACGCTCCGCCTTCACCTGTACGAGGTCTTTCTTCGTTGGTCGCAACTGCTCCACCGCAGAGTGCGGTGCGGAGATGATCAGATTCGGCTCTCGCACCATGGTCTCGCCGAACACCACATACACGAGCGCCCCAATGAGGAGCACATGGGCTCCAATAGCGACCAAGAGCGCGAGAATCTTCGATTTCCGAGCCTCCTCCGCCGCCACCAGATCCATGACCTGCTGTTGATGAAGGGACTCGTGTGCGGGGTGCGGCGTCTGCATGGCCAATGAGGCTGAGTTCGCGGAGACTGTAACGAGGAGAAACGCAGGCACCAGCCCTTTGTCACCGAGGTCCAGGCATTCTCGCGGAACGGAGAAGTGGGGGCATGGGCTCCCAAATCACGAATGACGAGAAAAGTAGCGCTCCCTGGGGTTTTTGATTGATCGTGGAGTTTACTCTCGCTACTTTCATAGCGTAGTGCCCCAAACCCCAAAGGCTGCCATGGACGCGGATTTCCAGAAACATCTCTCTCGGCGACAACGCCAGATCCTCGATATTCTCTACGAAGTAGGAGAAGCCTCCGTGCTGGAGATCCAGGAACGCCTTCCCAAGGCACCCACTCCCATGGCCATCCGCCGGATGTTGCAGATCCTTGAGGAGGACAAAGGCTTGGTGAAACGGCGCAAAGAGGGACGAAACTATCTCTACACCGCGCGTCCAGCCCGTTCCAAGACCGGTGCCAAGATGCTCAACCACGTCGTGAAAACCTTCTTCGACGGCTCCTTCTCCCGCGCCTTCGCCGCCCACCTGGCGGATAAGAAATCCAAGTTGGATGTGGATGAGTATGAGCAGCTTATGAGCGCGATTGAGAGAGCGCGCGAAGAGGGACGGTAGGCCAGTTTGGGCCAGAAGGCATTCGCCTGATTTGGATCCCGCTTGAACACGCTGGGGAGTCTTCTTTAGGCTCGCTGGATGCGTATGCTTTCCTTCCTGAGCCTGATCGCCCTTCTGGGCGTCGCCGTGGCTGACGAGTTACCACCCGAAATCCCTGGAACCGGGGTGGCGACCCCGAAATATGATCCTAATCACGGGGGCTGGGACAGTGAGCGCCTTGCTGAGGAAGCGAGTTTGCAACTCAACGTGTTGAAAGATGCTTTGGAAACGGGCTCCGCAGGGGCCTCTCTCGCAGCGATGGTCAGCGAGGGATTTGCGGGCGAGGCTCTCCGGCCTTTAACCGTCTCCGTCTTTGAAGACGCTGTCGTCGACGTTCGCCGAGCGAGCGGCGGCAAGAGCGTCCGCTTTGAAGGGAAAGATGGTTGGGTGAAGGCTGTCCAGACGCTCACCGATCCTCTCCAGGCTGGACAACTGCATGCGAAGTTCAAGACGATCGGTGTCGATGTGGAGAACGACGGTGCGCAGCTGCGCTTTGAGATCCGCTTGGATGGGCAATCGAAAGATGGCAAGCGACTACAAGTGAACGCCCAATGGGCCACGAGGTGGCAACGTGAGGGTGAACAATTGGAGATGACGCGCTTCGAAATCACCGACTACGAAGAAATCCTCACGAAGCGGCCCCATCCCCAACCGCTCTTTGCTGATGCTACCGGAGCCTCACTCGGACAGGACCCGGCGTTTCAGCAGCAGTTGGCGTACGGAATCGACCACTGGTTGGCGCGGCTCGACACACGCACAGGCATCAAGGTGGGCGGATGGAATGGCTTGGCGATTGGCGATGCCAATGGTGATGGCATCGAAGATTTGTATGTGTGTCAGAATGGTGGATTACCAAACCGTCTCTTTCTGGGTCGCGCCGACGGAACGGCAGGGGATGTGGCCGCGGCGGCAGGCGTGGATTGGTTGGAAACGAGTCGTGGCGCCTTGTGGATCGACCTCGACAATGATGGCGATCAGGATCTGATCGTGGCGGTTTCGGAAGGCTTGCTGGTGCATGAGAATGACGGAGGCGGGCGATTCCAAGTCCGCTCTGCCGAGGTCCTGCCTTTCGCTGTGCCCTATTCACTCGCTGCTGCAGACTATGATCAGGATGGCGATCTGGATATCTTTGCCGCATGCTATGACCGCCGTGGTCATGTGGATCGCAATATTTCCCTGGCGCGTCCGGTGCCCTATCATGATGCCAACAATGGGGGACGCAATGCTCTCTTGCGCAATGAAGGCGGGTTCCGTTTCTCCCATCAGACCAAACGCGTGGGGCTGGATGAGCACAACACGCGCTACAGCTACGCCGCGGCCTGGGCAGACTACGATCGCGATGGCGATCTCGATCTCTACGTTGCGAATGACTTTGGCCGCAACAACCTCTATCGGCAAGAACGTCAGGGTGACCGTATCCGCTTTGTGGATGTGGCCGAAGAAATGGGCGTGTTAGACATCGCGGCAGGCATGTCGGCGGCTTGGGGCGATTATGACAATGATGGGCTCCTCGATCTCTATGTGAGCAACATGTTCTCCTCGGCAGGCAATCGCATTGTGACCCAAGGCCAGTTTCTTGCCAATGAAGACAAAGCCACGCGGGCGCTCTTTCTCCGGCATGCGCGAGGCAATAGCCTCTTCCGCAACACGGGATCTGGATTTGACGATGTTAGTATTGATGCAGCGGTGACCCAGGGGCGTTGGGCATGGGGCTCTGCCTTTGCCGATCTCAACAACGATGGCTGGCAGGACCTCGTCGTGGCTAATGGCTTTATCACGCAAGCAGACACGGGCGATTTGTGAGGCTTCTACTGGCGACAGGTCGTGTCGCAGTCCCCTACCAAAGAGACCAATTCACCAGGCGAGACCTATTTGGATGCTTGGCAAGATCTCGCCACCCGCATCCGCCACGGCAACTCCTTCAGTGGGCGCGAACCCAATAGCGCTTTCCTTAACACCCGTGGCCAACGATTCGCGGACATTTCCTTGATGGCTGGTCTCGGATGGAAGGACGATGGGCGCGGCCTCGCCTGGACGGATTGGGATCGCGATGGCGACTTGGATCTTTGGATCAGCAATCGGACCGCACCCCGTGTGCGCTTCTTGCGCAATGATTATGAGGCAAGCCCATCTTCCGCCATGCTCAGACTGGAGGGTGATCCGGCTCGACGATGCCCTCGAGATGCCATCGGTGCCGTGGTGACCATGACCCTCACCAATGGACAACGACTGGTTCGCCACCTGAGTGCGGGCGAAGGATTCCTCAGCCAATCGAGCAAATGGCTCCACTTTGGCCTCGGGGAAACCTCCTCCATCCGGCAAGTCGCCGTGCGCTGGCCGGGCACGGAAACGGAAGAAGTGTTTCAAGGCGTCTCCGCGGGGCGTTGGCATCTCCGTCAGGGTTCTGGCAAGGCTGTGCGGGACAAGAACAAGAGCGCCACGCTTCCCAAGGGTTCCTGGGAGGAGCCATCTACCGAGAGCAACGCCCATGTCATCCTCACCGATCCCCGCGATGCCCCCACCCTGCGTTACCGAGGATGGGATGGGAAAGAACGTACCCTGAACACCCAATCCCCCACCCTCACCGTTCTCTGGGCGTCATGGTGTCAACCCTGCCTCCGTGAACTCGCCGCGCTAACAAAAGCACGCGCACAATTGGAGAAAGCAGGCCTCCAGGTGATCGCTTTGAACATGGAAGAAGCGCAGGCCTCCCTCACAGGGGATGCCGCTCCCGACTTACGAGCCATTCAGAAAACGCTTAGTGGACTTCGATGGCCCTTCGCATCGGGGCGCGCCAGCACCTCCCTGGTGGAAGACTTGGATGGTGCTCAGCAAGCCATTCTCTATCGGCAAGAACCTCTTCCACTTCCTAGCAGTTTCCTCTGGCACCGTGGTCAACTCTTCAGTTTCGCCAAGGGCGAAATCAGCGTGGCCGCCCTCCTTCGCGAAACCAAACGCGTCACCCAAACACCCACCGCGCATCCCGATCACGCGGTGCCCTTGCCCGGCCGATGGTCCACGCAGCATTTCATCACGAACCCCATCGCCATCGCGAACGTTTATCTCGAGGGCGGCTACACGGAGGACGCTCGCCAGTATTTGGAGGATAGCTTGGCAAAGCTCGACCGCGTCTCTGATCCTCAGATCAAGCGCATGCAAGAGGCGGACATCGCGCACATGTTAGGCGAAACCTATCGTTTGGAAAACGCCCCTCCCAAGACCGCGCTCCCTCACTATCAAAGAGCGCTCCAGTTAAATCCCACCCACCCCGCCGCAGCCCTTTCCTACGCGCGAGCCCTCGCCGCCCTGAAGCGCTCGAAGGAAGCCATCCCAGTCCTCGAACGCGTGCTCAAGCAGTTTCCCAAGCGACACGACATCGCCGTTCAGTTAGGCAATCTTCACCAGGCCCTCGGTCAAGACACCAAGGCCATCGCCCAATATCACGCCGCGCTCGACGCCGAACCAAGCGACTTTGAGGCTCTCAACCAACTCTGTTGGATACACGCCACCAGCGCTCAACAAGCCGCCCGCAACCCTCGTCAAGCCATGACATTGGCACAAACGATCGCCCAGCGCTATGGCAACAACGCCCACGCCCTCGACACCGTCGCCGCGGCGCTTGCCGCGGCAGGGCAGTGGGAACGCGCCACGCAAACGGCTCAACGCGCCCTCGCATTAGCCCAACAACGCCGCGATCCTCGACTCGTGCGCGACCTGCAAGCACGCCTCAAACTCTATCAGAGTCGCAAACCTTTCACGCGGCGCTAGTAAGATTTGGCAAAGATGAGTCGGCGCTGGCTCGCTTTGCCCGTGTAGAAACAGGTACCTTCCTCTGCATAAGCCTCGTCGAAAGGAATGCACCGGATGGTGACTTGGAGGTCTTTCTTGAGTTGATCCTCATCCTCATTGCTACCCGCCCAATGGGCGACGGCAAACCCGCCCTGCGCGCCCTTCTTCTGAAAGAAATCGTAGAAGGCGTCTTTCGTGTCCAGGCGGACGGAATGCGCCTCACGGAAATCCAATGCCCGTTGGTAGAGCTGGTCTTGAATGTCTTGAAGCGTGGCGGTCGCGGAGGCGATGAATTCCGCGGTCGGTAAGAAAGCCTTGCTCTTCGGACCTTGATCGCGCCGCGTCACCGCGACCGATCCCTTCTCCAAATCACGCGGCCCGACTTCTACACGGAGCGGAACGCCTTTCTTGATCCATTCCCAATTCTTCACTCCCCCATTAAGATCGCGATCATCAATCCTAACCGAAAGGCGATCATCGTGGAAACGTTGTTCACGCAACTCGGCAGCCAACTGATGCACCGCCGCCATGACAGGCTCGCGATGCTGCTCTTTGGGAATGATTGGAACGATGACAATGTGATTAGGCGCAATGCGAGGCGGCAGGATGAGGCCGTCATCATCTCCATGCGCCATGATCACGGTCCCGATCATGCGTGTGGAGACTCCCCAACTCGTCGTCCAGACATGTTCCAAGTTCCCATCGCGCCCCGTGAACTGAATGTTAGACGCCTTAGCGAAATTCTGCCCAAGGAAATGAGAGGTCCCCGCCTGGATAGCCTTGCGGTCTTGCACCATAGCTTCCACACACAAGGTGTCTTCGGCGCCTGGGAAGCGTTCGTTCTCCGTCTTGCGCCCCATGACCACGGGCAAGGCCAGGTGCTCGCGCATGAACTTCGCGTAAACCCCTAACATCTTATCCGTTTCTTCCAAGGCCTCTTCCTTCGTCTCATGGGCGGTGTGCCCCTCTTGCCAGAGGAATTCTGCTGTACGCAGGAAGAGTCTTGGACGCATTTCCCAGCGCATCACATTGGCCCATTGATTGATGAGCAAGGGCAGATCCCGATAGGATTCCACCCAACGCGAGAAGGCCGCGCCAATAATGGTTTCCGAGGTGGGGCGAATGACCAGAGGCTCCGTGAGTTCTCCTGAAGGCACGAGCCGCGTTTTCCCATCCTCATCCTTGGCGGCCTCCAAACGATGATGCGTGACCACCGCGCATTCCGTGGCAAAGCCTTCCGCGTGCTTGGCTTCTTCTTCCAGATAACTCAGTGGGATGAGCAACGGGAAATAGGCATTCTCGTGACCCGTGTCCTTAAACATTTGGTCAAGCTGCTGCTGGATGCGTTCCCAGATGCCATAGCCCCAGGGTTTGATGACCATGCACCCGCGGACTTCGGAATTCTCAGCCATGTCCGCAGCCCGCACCACTTGCTGATACCACTGGGGGAAATCTTCCTCTCGCGTGGGGCTGATTGCGGACTTGTTCTGAGGTTGTTTGGCCATGCCTGCTGCCTAGCACGATTCGAGAAAAGCTCGATAGAAATCCACTCCTTTTTCCAGTTCACGCAAGTCAATCCATTCATCATCCGTGTGTGCTTGATCAATGGATCCCGGCCCCGCTGCTACCGATGGAATGCCAGCGGCCGCCAAGTGAGCCGCGTCACAAAACCAAGGGGCCCCCACCTTGGCACCCGTCCCCGCGGCCGCAAGGGCCGTGACCATGGGATGGTCGGGGTCTGTCTCCAATGGCATGCATTCCAGCGTCGTCTCCACGGTGATCTCATCGGAGAGATACGCGCGCAGGAGGTCTAACACTCCTCGCTCTGCCAGCGAAGGCGTGAAACGGAAATCCAGGTGCGCGGTGGCTCGATCAGGAACGATGTTAGGCTGCATCCCACCCTGACATTGCCCGATATTTAACGTAGACGGCCCTAAGACCGGATGAGCGTAATCAGCAAGTGCCGGGATCAATTCTCGATCCAGCCTCATCAACGCACCCGCCAATTTCATCACGGCGTTGTCGCCAAGTTCGGGCCGCGCGCCGTGCGCTGCCTTGCCGTGGGCGACGAGCTTGACCCAAGCGGTGCCTTTGTGCGTGTAAACCACATCAAGACCGGTGGGTTCGCCGATCACAGCAAAGTCATAGTCGGGATGGTGCTGGGCAAAGTGCTTCGATCCCGGCTGCGAATTCTCCTCTCCCATGAAGCCCACAAAGGTCACTTCCACGGGCAGGTCCGCCACGGCATCTCCCAACTCGTAAAGCGCCCAAAGCATGGCGGCCATGGTGCCTTTGGTATCTGCAGCCCCACGTCCGTAGAGCCGGCCGTCTCGGATTTCGGCGGCAAAGGGATCCACCGTCATTCCCTCAATGGACACGGTATCCAAATGCGGTCCGAGCACGACGCGGCGCTTGCCGGAGCCGCGCGAAGGGAAGCGGCCAATCACATTGGGGCGATCCGGTCGAATCTCCTCCAACGTCACCTCGGCATGCAACCGCTCCAGGAATTCCGCCACGTAGGCAGCGCACTTTCCCTCCCCTAGATAGGGGGCAGAAGCACGATCACGTGCAAAGGGATTGATGCTGGGCACTTGAACCAAGGCTTGCAGCAACTCCACGACCGACTGGGGTGATGCCATGCGGAGAGGGTGCTGGCGGTTGCCGATCGAGGCAACTTTCGCCTGACAAAAGTTGGAAAACCGGTGATTTTAATCTGGCCCGATGCCGAGATCGACACCAAGATCCGCTGCAGATTTCAAAACACACTACTATTTATAGGAATGAGCGACGAGACTCCGAAACCGCCAAAACCACCCGCACCCCCGACCCCGCCCAAGACGGACAAGACCACCACAGTCCCTCTGAAGAAGGAAACCGTCCGGATCACGCTCAAGCCGAAAGATGGGGCCCCTGCGGCACCCAAGCCGCCCACGGCAGCACCCAAGCCGCCGGCACCAGCCGCCAAAGCGCCTCCCGCCCCAGCGGCGAAAGCTCCAGCGCCTGCAGCGAAAGCACCGCCTGCTCCCGCCGCCAAAGTACCCGCGGCGAAGATTCCTGCGCCCAAGGCCCCATCCGCTCCCAAGCCGCCGTCCGCCCCAGGAGCCCCGGCACCGAAGGTGGCCGCTCCTAAAGTAGCGGCGCCGAAAGTGGCGGCCCCCAAAGCTCCCGGAGCACCTCCAGTCGCTCCCGCGGCTAAAGCGCCCGCTGCCACCGTCCCCGCAGCCAAGAAAGTCGCGGCCGTAGCTCAGACAGGCGCTCCCCCTGCCAAGAAAGTGGCGGCAGGCAAGACGGCCCCACTTCCAAAAGCGACGGTCAAACTCCAAGCGGCGCCCACCATTCCGAAAGCCCCCACCCTCAGCGGCGTCTCTACGAATGTGGTCGACGATAGCGACGGTGACGAAAGTGGTCTCATGCCCTTCGCTCTGCTCGCTTTCCTCGCGTCCGCAGCCTTGTTGGTCATCCAAATCCTCAACTTCCTCCAAGGAAGGTAACCGAAACCACTTTCTTAAGAAACCATGTTTCCCGCACTCATCGTTCTCATCCTCGCCTGTGTCGTGGTCGCCCTGGAACTCATGTCCAAGGGTGTCTTCTAAGTCGTAGGCACATTTCGATTTGCAAGGACAGCCATGCCGACCATTAGGTTAGCATGGCTGATTCTATTGTAACCATCACTGGCGACAACTTCGACACAGAAGTCCTGCAAGCAGAGGTTCCTGTCCTCCTCGATTTCTGGGCTCCCTGGTGTGGCCCCTGCCAACAGCTCAATCCTGTGATTGAAGCCCTCGCCAATCAGATGGGCGACAAAGCCAAGATCGCCAAAGTGAACGTCGACGATAACCGTGATCTGGCCGTGAAGCTCAGTGTGAAAGCCATGCCTACCCTCATCTTCTTCCAAGGCGGTGAAGAGAAAGAGCGTGTGACTGGAGGCCTCAACCAAGAAGCCATGGCTTCCAAACTCCAAGCTTTGGCATCCTAAAGCCTTCTTGAGGCCAAGCATCTAAGGTTGCTTCCCTGCCAGGGGAGCAAGCCTTGACTCTAACAGGGAACCAATTGCTCGGCTGAGCTTCCCTGCGCCTTGTCGGTTCAGGTGAGTGGAGTCCGCAAAGTCTGTTTCTATGAGCGCTAGCTCGCCGTGGTAGTTCTGGAAGAGAGCTTCTTCTCGCGCACACAGACTCGCGAGTCTGGGCCAATGCTTTTCTGTAAGGAACAATCGATCTTTCTCTGTCAGGATATCCTCTCGGATAGGAGGCTGGATGAGCGCGAAGAGGATCCCGCGTTCGCGGCAACGGGTGGCGAGTGTCGTCAGCGCCTCGTAATTGGCTTCATCCACGGCTTCTTCCTGAGCGATCGGTTTGAACCAACGATCATCTAGACGCTCAAATCCTTCGTCCATGAGATCGAGTGGCACGCTCCCGCCTTCATCAAAGTCGAGGGAATAATAGGTGCCGCGCCCACAGCGATCGCGGTGAACTGGGCCGATGGATTCTAACAAATACTTGGCTGAGAGGTAGTCCAAATGGCTGCGAAAGAGGTCGCCTGTGCGAAAGAAGCGTTGCAGCTTCTCAGCGTCATAGATGGCGCGCCCACGGTAGTCCCGCTCGAAATCAATCGGAGCCGTGACTACCAAGACAACCTTAGGAGAAAGAATCGCTAACAAGTGCTCCAAGAAATAGTCCGTTTGCTGAATCTTCATGCCCCAAGAACTGGCATTGAGGAAATGATGACTAGCAAAGACCTCTGAGTCCAAGTTATTGACGGTCATGGAAGATCCCACCGCAAGAATGTCACACGGTTCCTGCAAACGCTTAGACAACCACACGGCTTTCTCATCGAAGGAAATGCTCCCAGTGAAAGGCGGTGGTGGCAGCGCCTCCTGGTAGCGATAGACCATGCCTAGGAGGAGCCCACCGAGCACGACCAACGTTCCCAAGAGCCACCTGAGGTAGCGTCGGAAAGGCAGCGGTGGCAGAGGCGAATCGGCAGGCATCTCTGTTAGAATTGGAAATAGAGAAATTCGCTCACGCGCGTGAGATTGGCGAAAGTCCAGAATCCTAAAACGGCCACGGCCACGGCCCATCCAGTCGAAGGATGCCAGGTGAGCCAGCGAGAGCCCAGGCGTTTGAGTTCTCCAGGATAGGTCTCAAAAGCGGGCTCAAACCGATGCATGATCTGGCAGACATTGGGCGCAAGAAACGCAACGGCGGCCGCTCCCAAGGCCCAAAGGGCTGCAGGCACCCCAATGGGGAACGCATTCTGCTGGATGCCCTCGAAATGAATCCACCCACCCGTAGCCGTCGCTAGGCTACCTAAGGCGGTGGCGAGCCCGTCCGGCATGCTGATGCCATTGAAGCCAAACATCCCTCTGAGAATAGCGATGGCGCCATCGAAGGTGGTCGCACGGAAGAAGCTCCAGGCGATCATCACCGCTACGAACGTGAGACCACCATAACCGAGCCGGAAGAACCACCCCACCGGACGTTGTTCGCGAAAGGGCTGTCTCCAAGCTCGCCAATGGTGATTGATGATCAGATAAAGGCCATGCAGGCCTCCCCAGATGATGAAATTCCAGCCCGCGCCGTGCCATAGCCCCCCTAACAACATGGTGAGAAGCAAGTTTATCTGTTGCCGCGTGGGGCCTTTGCGATTCCCACCGAGGGGAATATACAGGTAGTCTCGGAGAAAGCGCGAAAGCGTCATGTGCCAGCGACGCCAGAACTCCACAATGCTCGTGGCTTTATAGGGCGAATTGAAGTTCATCGGCAGCTTGATGCCAAACATGCGCCCCAATCCGATCGCCATGTCCGAATAGCCGGAGAAGTCGAAATAGATCTGCATAGCATAACTCAGGGACGCCGTCCATGCTTCGAAGAACGTCAGTGTCAGACCGCTATCGGCCCCTGCGAAAGCCGCGGAAGCATAAGCGGCCACTTCATCGGCGATGATGACTTTCTTGAAGAGACCCAGGAGAAAGATGGTGAGCCCGATGGCGAAAGCATTTGATTGAAACCGGAAGCGATGCTTTTCCAGGAATTGTGGCATCATTTCTCCGTGATGGACAATAGGGCCCGCGATGAGCTGTGGAAAGAAAGTGACGAACAGGCAGTAGGGCAGAAAGCGCGGCTCCTGAGCCTTGCCCTGATAGGCATCGACGACGAAGGCGATCTGTTGAAACGTGAAGAATGAGATCGCTAGCGGAAGCACAATCGTTTCTAAATGAAACGACGTCCCCGCCAGTCGATTGACGTTATCGACAAAGAAATTGGCGTATTTGTAGTAGGCTAGCAGACTGAGATTCAATCCTACTCCCAACCAAAGCAGCGCTTTGCGACGGCCAGGCGGCGTGCCTTCACGGATGAGGGCTCGCCCGAAGGCGAAATTCACCAGTAGCGAAAGGACGATGAGAACGACATAAGCCGGATTCCAGAAACCGTAGAAGAAGAGGGACGCAACAACGAGCCATCCCATGGCCAATTGAGTCTGGCCACGCGAACCGAGGAGGAAGAAGACCAGCAGCGTGACTGGCAGAAAGGCGAAGATGAAATGATAAGTATTAAAGAGCATCCGTCACCTTTCGACGCGCAAGAGCATCCGCCGGAACGCTAGGACGCCACTTTCCAGCGGTCCACGTTGTTATCGTAGATCTCCTGCAAGATGCCGCGGACGTCGTATTGGAGTTTCCAATCAGGATAATGCGATTTGAAGCGACTGAGATCGCTAACATACCAGATGTGATCGCCGATTCGGTTGTCCTCCACATAAGTGGAATTAAACGCGTTCCCGGTGATCTTCTCCGACATGTGAATCGCTTCCAACATGGAGCAATTGGAATGGCGACCGCCTCCAATATTGTAGACCTCAGCGGAACGCGGATTGCGATAGAAGGCATCAAAGGCAGCGATGAGATCGGCGCTGTGAATGTTGTCACGCACCTGCTTGCCCTTGTAGCCGAAGATCCGATACTCGCGTCCAGAGCATGCGCAGCGCATGAGGTAACTGAGGAATCCGTGGAGTTCTGCTCCCGAATGGCTGGGACCCGTAAGACAGCCCCCGCGGAAACAGGCTGTCTTCATGTCGAAGTAGCGACCGTATTCTTGCACAAGGACATCTGCAGCTACCTTCGAGGCTCCGAAGAGACTGTGCTTGGTGTGATCAATAGACATCGTCTCCGGAATGCCGCGGTAGTAGTCGTGACTCTCATCAATTTCCCAACGCGATTCCAATTCCACGAGCGGCAGGCGGTTGGGCGTGTCGCCGTAGACTTTGTTGGTCGACGTGAAGATGAAGACCGCCTCGGGACAATGTTCCCGGGCAGCTTGCAGGAGATTCAATGTCCCGTTGGCATTCACCGTGAAATCCATGTGGGGATCGCGCGCCGCCCAATCATGAGAAGGCTGCGCCGCTGTGTGCACAACGAGATCGATCGCCTTGCCATGCTTCTTGAACAGGGAATCGATCGCCTCCCGATCTCGGATATCGACTGAGAGGTGGGAGTAGTTGGCCAGACCCTGTTCCAATTTCTGCCGGTTCCAGGCGGTGGACGCTTCGTCTCCGAAGAAGACCTTTCGCATGTCGTTGTCGATCCCAATCACATCGAGGCCCTGATCGGCGAAATACTTGGCGGATTCCGACCCAATAAGACCGGCAGAACCGGTGATGACAGCTAAACTCATGGTTGCTCTACAGTTTATGATTTCTATAGTTAAGCAAGAGCGAATTTCAGGTGAAGGGAATGAGCCGCTCGTGCTTGCGAGAATTTACTAAAGGCATCCTAGGACAGATCGCACGAATCGATAGCCTGTTTGAACCGATTCGGGTTTTGACTTGTCAGGACTTCCGAGTTGCATTGCTGCCTCTGGGCCCGTTAGAAGAGTCGCCTTTCCCAACCCACTATCCCATCATGGCCACACCCAACGATCCCCATCCGATCGATCCGGATGATTTGGACTACGAATCTGAAGAGACCCGAGAGGCTGGCATCCCCGAAGCCCCGGCGAAGCGCCGTGATCCCATGGAGAATCTGTCACACGGCAAGGAATCGATCCCCGCTTTTCAAACGCAGGACCGCCGGCAAGCCAGCCGCCTCAAGGGCATGGACCTGGAGGAAGGAAACGTGGAAGATCTGAGCGAATCCATCGATCCACAGACGTTGAAACGCTCCAAAGAAGCGGCTCGACAGGCAGACAAGAAGAAACTGCAGCCCGAAGCCCGCACGCCTGAGCAAGAGGAACGGGGTTCTGCCAGAGAGCAGGAGGAGAACCTGCGTCGTGAAGGAGGGCGCCCGAAGAGCGTTCGTCCCGTTGAATTTGAGCCCACGGCATGGGAATCGTCATCGACCAAGCTGGACATTCCCCGCGGAGATGATGGCGAGCCGTTGCCCCGTGTCGGTTTCGCCCATTGCCTTCAACGCGTCTCCGGCGGCCTCAAAGCATTCTGGGGTCGCCTGAATGTCATCGAGATGGCGAGCGTGGTGGCCTTTCTCATCGTGGCGTTGGCGGGCCTCTTCATCTTTCGCAATCTCGTTCACTCTGGCCCACGCCCAGAGAATGATGCGACGCCAACGCTGCAGTCGGTCGATTTGCCCGCCCAGGGCGATTCGCTTTCCATCAACGACATCCAAGCGCAATGGCGCGCCGGCCGACCCGGAGAGATTGTCCGTGTGGGCGTGCTGCGCGTGCCTGAAGTCACCGTCGATCTCGGCGGAGGCAGCGGTTTCCTCCGCATCCTTTACCGAGATGAGACAGGCAAGATCCGGGGCGATATCTTCGTAGCCGAGGTGCGCAACGGCCAGGTGAATGGCAAGAGCACCGTGACCACGGTTTGTTCGGAGGGCTACGAGAACACGATGAAGCTAGTGGAGTGCCAAGCGGGACGGCTCGATCCCTGGACGGTGGAAGTCTTTGAAAGCAAGGCCTACGACTTGCCGATTGATCAATGGCGTTCCTTGGCGTTCTTTGGGATGCCGAACAAGGCCGAGGCTCCTTCCGAAAGCGGCAGTTAGCTTCAGGTCACACCCCGCCAGACGACAACCCAGATTCCTTGCATGCACGAACGTTCGATGACTGAAACCGATACGGAGGGGAACACTGGCTTGGTCCCGCGCGAAGGCTGGATCGTGATGCATCTCTTCTACCATCTCGAGCACGCGGCTTGGGATCTCCTTGGGAATGATGTCCAGCGCCAGTTCAAGACGCAACTGACTCAACTCGTACAGGACATCCGCGCCAATCCCGATACTCAGTTGCTCACCTTCAGCATGGTCTCACCCAAGGCCGACCTTGGATTCATGCTCCTCACGCCTGACCTGCATCAGGCCAACGCGTTTGAGAAACAGTTAAACCAATCGTTAGGACCCGAGATTCTGTCGCCGGTCTACTCCTACCTCTCGATGACGGAGCGGAGTGAATACACCACGACAGAAGAACAGTATCGCCAGCAAGTGATTGAGGAAGACGGTCTTCAAGCCGATTCCCCAGAGCTTGAGGCGAAAGTGCAAGAGTTCAACGAACGCATGGCGAAATATCTCCAGCATCGACTCTATCCGAACCTTCCTGAGTGGCCGATCTTCTGCTTCTACCCCATGAGCAAGCGGCGATCCGGGGACGATAACTGGTACAGTTTGAGTTTCGAAGAGCGGAAAGCCTTGATGGGTGGTCACGCCAAACTAGGGCGCCAATGGGCAGGCAAGATCCTTCAATTGATCACCGGGTCCACCGGGATCGACGACGCTGAATGGGGCGTGACTCTCTTTGGGCACGACCTGATTGATGTGAAGGAGATTGTCTACCAAATGCGCTTCGATGAAGTCAGCGCTCGGTATGGCGAGTTTGGCGAGTTCTACATCGGCCTACAGCTGCCTCTCGACGAGCTTTTCCAGCAGCTCGCGATCTAACAAAACGCCCGATTTGAGCGCCCTCCACACGACCCAATCGCTCAGGCTTGGGGACCGCGACTTTCAATCGCGCCTCTTCGTCGGCACCGGCAAATTCTCCTCCAACCAGGCCATGCGGGACGCCTTGCTCGCCTCAGGCACCGAGGTCGTGACCGTCGCCTTGCGTCGCGCAGATCTCTCAGGCAAGGCAGATCCTTACGCCAATATTCTGGATTTCATTGATCCTGACAAATACCTCATCCTCCCTAACACAAGCGGTGCGATGAATGCCGAAGAAGCAGTGCGCCTCGCACGCCTTGCGGCCGCGGCAGGCTTGCCCAAATGGGTCAAGCTCGAGATCCATCCCGACCCTCGTTATCTTCTCCCCGACCCGATCGAGACGTTGGCGGCGGCGGAGATTCTGGTCAATGAAGGCTTCACGGTACTCCCTTACATCAACGCGGATCCTGTGCTCGCCAAGCGGCTCCAGGATGTGGGAACGGCTGCGGTGATGCCTCTCGGTTCACCCATCGGGAGCAATCGCGGCGTCGATACCCGACATCAGATTTCCATCATCATCGAGCAAGCCACCGTCCCGGTAGTCGTCGACGCTGGCCTAGGCGTCCCAAGTCACGCAGCGGAAGCGATGGAGCTCGGTGCCGATGCGGTGCTCGTGAATACCGCGATCGCCATCGCTGCCAATCCCACCACAATGGGGCACGCCTTCAAACTCGCCGTCGATGCAGGAAGACTCGCCTTCGAGTTAGGCCTACCAGAACCACAAACGACGGCAACTGCCACTAGCCCCCTCACGGGATTCCTCTACCAAGACTAACACGTGGTTGTCTACTGGCGCAAGGCAGCACGATCAACGGTGAACGTCCCCGTATAGTTGAACGGACCTTTGTTAGGATCCGGTTTAAATTCAAACACTTTCACGGCAGGATGACGACGGTTGCCGGTCTTGGCATGAAGCGTGATCTTGAGATTGCGCTGCCCAGATTCGGAACGTCGCAGGCGTTTGCCCTTGATCTGAATGGTATTCTTCCCGTTGCGAAGACCGCCCATTACCAACTGCGTCCCATAGTCATCATGGCTCCGATGGGTACTGACACCATTGACGAGCACTTCCGCTTCAAACCCAAGGGTAATGAGGTGAATGTCAGTGATGTGATCTGGCTTAGGGCAGGCTTTCTGAATCTCGGGAGCTCTTCCTGAGGGTTGGAATTCAGGCTCTTTCAGAAAGCCCAAGCGCCCCGCGCGAATATCCCCTATCACTTGACCTGGCAATTGCCCCATCACTGCCAACTTATGAAACTTCCACTGGGCGCCTTCCTTCAGAAAGCGCAGGACGAGCATGCTGTGTTCGGGCGCTTGCCCCACCTCGAAATCCACGCGGCCGTAGTAGACGCCTACGGCAGTCACGCCCTTCTGTTTCACGTGCAACGCCTGTAGGCCTGCCAACGCAGGCGGCTTCATCGGCACGGCAAAGATTGCTGCGGGGAAGCGCTTCTTCTGCGAAACAACCGTGTTCCGCGTCTCCATTTGGCGTGCATACGCGGTCACGCGTTGCCAGCCCTTGTAGTCTTTCTTCACCATCGCTGCACGCCATTGCCCATACACCGCTTCCAACTGCGGCTGCAACGGAGCAGCGTGTGTGGACGTCACCACTATCAAAGATGAGACGATGAAGAGGGAAAGGACACGAAACATGACGCGAAGCACCATCTAAGCCCAAGCAACTGATGGCAAGCTTGGAAAAACGAAGCCTGCACCTTGAAAGAGATTGCCAAAGAAGCCAAGACCACGGAACGTGAGCTGTCGCTCTAATGGCCGATTCCAACCCGATCACTCCCGATGTCAGCAGCGCACGAAGGTCTTCCGTGCTTGCGCCTGCTTCTGTGTGTCATGGATAGGACACAAGCCCTGATGGAGGAAGCGTCCACGCTCGTCTACAAGGAAGCGTCGGGCGTCGAGCTGCACGCCCATCTCTTCTATCCCGCAGGGCATCACGCGGATCAAGAACGCCCCTCCATTGCTTTCTTCTCTGCTGGCCTTTGGGATAATGTGATGATCAGCCAGTTTGCCCCACACTGCTTGCACTTCCGTGAACGGGGGGCTGTCTCGGTCATCTTTGAGTATCGCGAGCTTTCGAAGCACCACCTCACTCCCGTGGAAGCGATTGCCGACGCCCGGTCCGCCTTACGGTGGCTGCGCATGAACCATGACGGCCTTGGCATTCATCCTGATCGTATCATCGCAGCCGGCGCTTCTGGAGGCGCGCATCTATGCCTCTCCGCAGCCTTGTTAGAGTCACATGACGAGCCGGGTGATCCCGTGGAGATTTCCTGTTCCCCTAATGCCCTCGTCCTCTTCAGTCCGGTCGTCGACACCACGAAGAAAGGAGTGGGGCAACAGCACTTTCGCGATTTGGACATCGCAAAGAGCACGAGCCCGTCTCAGCATGTTCGCAAAGGTCTGCCACCCAGCATACTCTTTCATGGGCTCACAGACCGGGTCGTCCCCTTCCCGCAAGTGCAACGGTTTGTCAAAGCCATGCGTCGCCGCAAGAATGTGTGTGAGCTTCTCACTTTCCCCAAAGAGGGGCACAGCTTCTTCAATTTCAACGTGAGCATGCGCAATTTCGAAGCGACGCTCAACGCGGCCGATCGCTTCCTAGTCGATCTCGGTTTCCTTCCTGAAAACGAGTTGGATGATGGCACTAACCGGCTTGCTAGTTGACGTCGCTTCGGCAGGGATCTTTGCCCCCATCAGTCCGCTGAGTACGTCTTTCCCGACACACATGCTCTCCCTGTGGACGGGCCGAAGGACCCATCCAACAGGGATTCTCCCTCTTCATCCTCAAATAATCATTCCCGCAGCCACCGTTTGATTCGTTTGCTCATCGACCAAGATGAAACTGCCGGTTGTTCGATTGCTCTGATAGGAATCCGCAGCAATGGGACGCGAGGTGCGAAGGCTGATGCGACCGATGTCGTTGAGTTGGAAGGTCAAATCATCTTCGATCTTCCGAAGCGTATTGATATCCACCTTATATTTCACCTCACGCACCATGGCTTTGACCTCATTCGTGGTGTGGCGCAGGATATACTTGCCACGCACGGCCAACGGAGCCTCTGCTGAGAACCAGCAAATCATCGCTTCAATATCTTGCTCCGGCGTGGGAGGATTATTCGGCTTGGCGATGAGATCGCCTCGGCTGATATCAATCTCATCCTCAAGCCGGATGGCGACAGACATTGGGCTGAAGGCCTCTTCAATCTCTTGGTTGTCGGCGTAGATTGCCTTGATCTTACTCGTAAAACCTGAGGGCTGCACGAGGATATCATCTCCTACTTTAAAGACGCCTCCTGCCACTCTACCCGCGTAGCCACGGAAATCGTGATATTCATCCGAGTGCGGCCGGATCACCCACTGAACAGGAAATCGGGCATCCACATGATTACGATCCGATCCTATGTAGACGGTTTCTAAGTGATAGAGTAATGAGGGCCCCTCATACCACGGCATCTTATCTGATTTATCCACCACATTGTCGCCATTCAGGGCGCTCATGGGAATGAACGTCACATCGACGATATTGCGCAGTCGAGACGAGAACTCCTTAAATTGCTGCACAATCTTGTCGTAGACTTCTTCTTGATAGTCCACCAGGTCCATCTTGTTGACGGCAATGACAACGTGCTGAATGCGAAGAAGGCTCGCGATAAACGAGTGGCGGCAGGTTTGCTCAATCACGCCATGCCGCGCATCAATGAGAATGATAGCGAGATTAGCCGTGGAGGCTCCCGTCACCATGTTACGCGTGTATTGAATGTGTCCTGGAGTGTCCGCAATGATAAACTTGCGTTTGGGCGTGGCGAAATAGCGATAGGCAACGTCAATCGTGATCCCCTGCTCGCGCTCCGCACGAAGACCGTCGGTTAATAAAGCCAAGTTCACGTGCTCATCGCCACGCTTCTTACTCGAAGCCTCCACTGCCGCGATCTGATCCTCGAAGGTATTCTTACTATCGTAGAGCAACCGCCCAATAAGCGTGCTCTTGCCGTCATCCACACTCCCTGCGGTCGTAAAGCGTAATAAATCCATTTCTCTAAACTCTAAAAATATCCTTCTTTCTTACGATCCTCCATTGCGGTCTCTGATCGCTGATCGTCCGCACGGGTGCCACGCTCTGTTTGACGCGCTGTGGCCACTTCCTGGATGATCTTATCTAGGGTATCGGCATCCGACTCGACAGCACCGGTGCAGGTCGCATCGCCAATCGTTCGGAAGCGCACTTGCTTCTCCTCCACCACTTCACCCGCTTGCTTCTGCACAAATTCACAGTCAGCCAAGAGAGTGCCATTGCGATTGATGACTCCCCGCGTATGCGCGAAGTAGAGGCTCGGGAGATCGATCTCCTCCTGCTTGATGTACATCCAAATGTCCATCTCCGTCCAGTTGGAGAGCGGAAACACGCGGAAATGTTCGCCATGATGCTTACGACCATTGAAGATGTTCCAAAGTTCAGGCCGCTGGTTCTTGGGGTCCCATTGGCCAAACTCATCGCGGGCAGAGAAGAATCGCTCTTTCGCCCGCGCCTTCTCCTCATCGCGACGTCCACCACCCAAGGCCGCGTCATATTGATGCTCTTCCACCGTGTCGAGTAACGTCACCGTCTGCAGCATGTTGCGACTGGCATTAGGGCCCGTCTCTTCCCGAACACGTCCGGCATCGATTGATGCCTGCACAGAACCCACCACCAATCGCGCGCCTAATTTATCAACGAAGGCGTCCCGATAGGTCATCGTTTCATCAAAGTTGTGTCCGGTGTCAATATGCACCAATGGGAAAGGAAGTTTGGCCGGCCAAAAGGCTTTGTGAGCGAGCCAGGCCATGACGATGGAGTCCTTACCTCCTGAGAAAAGAAGGGCGGGATTCTCGAATTGAGCTGCGGTCTCTCGCAAGACGTAGATGGCCTCAGACTCAAGCTGGGCTAGGTGGTCAATCGCGTAGTTCATGAAAGCGTGATCCGTGGAGTGACAAGATCGATCAGTAGTTGCACGGCTTCCTCGACGGAAAGTGTCTCTGTATCAAGAGTAAGGTCAGGGTTTTCTGGTTCTTCGAAGAGCGAGTCTTTCCCAGTGAATTGTTTCACTTCTCCGCGTCGCGCTTTTGCGTATAGGCCTTTCACGTCGCGCTTCTCACAAGCTTCGTAGGACGCCTTCACGTATATTTGCAAGAGGTCATCCCCCAGGATCTCCTTAGCAATAGCCCTCAAGTCATTGGTGGGCGTGATAAACGACGTGATCGTCAGCACTCCCAGGCTTCGGAATAATTTCGCGATCTCGGCAATTCTTCGAATATTCTCCTCACGATCTTCAAGGCTGAATCCCAAGTCTCGGTTGATCCCATGACGGATGTTGTCCCCATCGAGAACTTGCACCAGGCGCCCGGCTTCATGGAAATGACGCTCCAGAGCGACAGCCAGCGTGCTTTTCCCGCTCCCCGACATCCCATACATCCAGACGACGACTCCACGTTGTCTCAGGAGAGCTTCTTTGGCTGGGGTGTCGAGCAATCGGTGAAACTCTGTGTGGATGTTTGCGTTGGAATCCGTCATGGAAAGCGTTATGAGAATGGGGTGAAGGTGAGTCAGAAACTTGAGTATGCCTGTCGGGCGATGATTCAGTTAGGGAAGCAACGATCTGGTGGTCAGGTGCTGAGAGTGGATGACCTTGCCGGATTGGAATCGATCTCGGCCACTTTTCTGGTGCAGATCCTCAACGAACTCAAGCGTGCCGGGCTGGTCCAAAGTCGCCGGGGCAAATTGGGTGGATACCAATTGGCTCAGCAACCCGAAGACATCACCATGCTGGACATCGTGCGCGCCGTTGAGGGCGACATCTTGGGAATCGACTCTGACCGGCAAGGAGAATCGGGCGCTCGCGTGGTGGCCATTTGGACGGATGTGGCGAAGCACTTGGAAGCGAAGATGACCGCCATCACCCTCCGGGAAATGATGTCTCAAGATCAATTGTTGGAATACCACATTTAGTTATGCGGGAGGCAACTCGGATACCGGGAGCGCCGCCACTTCAGCCCGCACCGTTTCCGCCAAAGGCGTGCTGAGATAGCGTTCTGTCGGACTTGGTGCGACGACCACGATGCGTTTGCCAGCCATGCCCGGTCGCTTGGCGACATTGATCGCTGCGGTCACATTGGCACCCGTGGAAATCCCCGCCGGAATGCCTTCCTCTTCAGCAAGGCGTCGCGCCATGGCAAAGGAGGCTTCATTGGATACCTGTTCCACATCATCGACAATATCCGTGTTCAAGTTAGCAGGGATGAAGCCCGCACCGATTCCTTGAATCTTGTGAGGCCCAGGCTTGCCCCCTGAAATGACAGGGCTGTCTTCGGGCTCCACGGCGATCGTCTTCATGTCCGTGCGACTCTTCAACACTTCGGAAACGCCTGTGATGGTACCGCCTGTTCCAACACCTGCGACAAAGGCATCAATGCGTCCCTCAGTGGCTGCCCAAATCTCTTCAGCCGTGGTGCGCCGATGGATCTCTGGATTCGCCGGATTCTCAAACTGCTGAGGGTTGAAGGCCCGATCCCCCAATTCCTCCGACAACATCTTGGCCTTAAGAATCGCGCCACCCATCCCGCGCGGACCCGGAGTGAGGACCACTTCCGCCCCTAACATACGGAGCAGCACGCGGCGCTCGATGGACATGGTTTCCGGCATCGTCAGAATGCAGCGATACCCCTTCGTGCGGCAGACAAATGCCAAAGCAATGCCGGTGTTCCCAGAGGTGGGCTCGATGATGACCGTATCCTGCTTGATCTTCCCGTCGCGTTCCCCTGCTTCAATCATGGCCAAGCCAATACGGTCCTTTACGCTGAAGAGCGGATTGAAGAACTCCGCCTTGATGACGATCTCGGCATCGGCACCATCCGTCACCCGGTTGAGGCGAATCAGTGGGGTGTTTCCAATGGTTCCTGTGATGTTGTCAGCAATCTTCATGACGTCGTGATTAGGGTAGTTAGATTTGAAAGTCTTGTTGGTCCGAAGGGAGGTGCAGGCCGCATTCTCGTTTCGTCCCATCGAAGCGCGTTTCCTCCGGGCTCATACCTTCCACCATCGGTTTTGTCGAGTGCCAATCCCCAATGGATACGTAGCCCTTCGATACCAGCGGGTGAATAGGGAGCGCGTGCTCCCGCATGTAAGCCGTGACGTCCGCATCCGTCCAATCAAGGATGGGATAGAGCTTCAACGTCGCCTTCTGTGCCTCTACGAATGGACGCTCGGCGCGCGAAGCTGCCTGCACGCGCCGCATTCCACTAAGCCAGAAAGAGGCTCCGAAATCCTGCAAGGCACGATTCATGGGCTCCACTTTAGTCAGGAGAGCGTATTTCTCCGCCCCCTTCTCACCTTGCTCCCAAAGCTTGCCATACAGCGCCTCCAACCGCGCGGCACTATACTGAGATTGATAGACGTGAATGTTAAGGTCCCAAGTCTTGATCAATTGCTCAGCAAAGTGATAGGTCTCCGGAAAGAGGTAGCCGGTGTCGATGAAGACGATAGGAACCTCTGGAGCATGTTCCCTGAGCAAATGAAGCATGACCGCTGCCTGCGCACCAAAGCTAGTCGTGGCGACAATCTCGCGGGGATGCGCGGCCACCACGGAGCGGAGACGTTCTTCGACAGAGAGCGTTCCCCACGAAGCCGTCAACGTTTCCGCTAGATCGGCGCGCTGTCCCAGCGGTGCGTTCATACCTTCGTCTCGCCCAGATTCTGATGAAAGTCAGTGCCTGCTACTGTCTCTTTGATATGTCCTTTGCGAATCACATAGTCACCAAAGTTCTCACCATCTTCGCGCTCCTTCGCATAGCTCTCGATGAGCGGCCGCAACAGTGGGGTGATCTCCTCACTCTTGACCGACTCGCGATAAAGCTTATTGAGACGATCACCCACAAAACCACCGCCGAGATAAACATTATACTTCCCAGGCGCGCGTCCCACCATGGCAATCTCTGCCAGATACGGACGCGCACATCCGTTAGGGCAGCCCGTCATCCGGATAGTAATGGCGTCTTCGCGCAATCCCGCCTCTTCGATAACCGTATCCAATTCCGTCACAAGGTCGGGCAAATACCGCTCACTTTCTGCGAGAGCCAAGCCGCAAGTCGGAAGCGCCACGCATGCCATGGAGTTCAACCGCAAGGCTGACCCCAGATTATTCTGATCCAATCCGTATTTCGCTAACAACGCTTCGACTTTGGGCCGTGCTTCTGCCGAAACGCCCCCAATGATCAGATTCTGATTGGCTGTCAGACGGAAGTCTCCCTCATGGATCTCAGCAATCTCCCGCAACGCCGTGCGTGCCTTCTGAGTGGCATCGTCACGAACGCGCCCATTCTGGACGAATAGCGTGTAGTGAGATTTCCCATCCGTCCCCTCCGTCCATCCATACCGGTCCCCGTTGTGATCAAAGGTGAAGGGACGCTCATCACCTAACGCATACCCCAAACGCTCTTCCACCTGTTGACGAAACCAGTCGAGGCCACGATCCTCAATCGTATACTTCAAGCGCGCATGCGCACGATCTGTCCGGTCGCCATAATCGCGTTGGACTGAGACAATCTTCTCACCCACATCGACTGCCTGCTCCGGCGTGCAGAATCCAAGCACTTGCGCTAAGCGAGGAAACGTTGCCTCTTTGTTATGCGCCATGCCCATGCCACCTCCAACCGTGACATTGAAGCCAGCCAACTTCCCATCCTCAATGATGGCAATGTAGCCCAAGTCATGCGCAAAGATGTCAACGTCATTGCTAGGCGGCACCGCCACCACGGTCTTGAATTTCCGAGGCAAATAGGTCTTCCCGTAAAGAGGCTCTTCCTCTTCAGGCTCAGGGGTGATCTTCTCTTTGTCTAACCAGATCTCATGATACGCCCCCGTGCGAGGAGAAAGATGATCGCTGATCTTGTGCGTGATCTCTAACACCTGCTCGTGCACTTCCGATTGGTACGGATTCGGATTGCACATCACATTCCGGTTCACATCGCCACAAGCGGCCAAGGTATCTAACAAAGCTTCATTAATCTCCTTGATCGTCTGCTTGAGATTCCCCTTCAGCACCCCATGAAATTGAAAGGCCTGGCGAGTGGTCAGCTTGAGTGTCTCGTTAGCGTAGTCGCTCGCGAGCCGATCCATATCCAGCCACTGCTGAGGAGAGCAGACCCCTCCAGGGACGCGGACGCGGATCATGAAAGAGAATGCTTTCTCCTGCTTCGCCTTGCGACGCTCCTTACGCAGATCACGGTCGTCTTGCTGGTAGATGCCATGGAACTTCGTCAATTGGGTGTCGTCCGCGGAGATCGCGCCTGTGGATGTGTCCGCCAGCCCATCTAAAATCGTTCCCCGCAAATAATGACTTTCCGTCTTAAGAGCTTCGTTCTTGTGCAGCGGTTTATCCGGAGAAGAGGTGGCCATGAATTTAATCCTTAGTAAGTTAGTCATCTTACTAAGCATTAGACGAGGCCCTTTGCAAATGGAAATTGCCATCCTCAAGAGTTGGTTCATTGTTTGGAAACCATGAAATTTCTCAAACGTTTAGCAGTTGGAGCGCTCTCCATTCTGAGCGCCGTGGCAGCCATGGCGGAGACCAAGCTTCTACGCTTCCCTGATATCGCTGGCGACCTGGTGGTGTTCTGTTACGGAGGCGATCTATGGAAGGCTTCCACGGAAGGTGGTCAGGCCGTTCGACTCACGGCCCATCCTGGGCAGGAGCTCTTCCCAAAGTTCTCACCCGACGGCAAGTGGATCGCATTTACCGGGCAGTATGATGGCGACGAGCAAGTCTACATCATGCCCACTGCCGGTGGCATTCCCAAACAACTCACCTATTACCCGGCCGCTGGCCCCTTGCCTCCGCGTTGGGGATACGATCATCAAGTCTACGGCTGGACACCCGACGGAACGCAGGTGCTCTTCCGCTCGCTGCGTGATGCCGATGGCGGCAAGACCCTCACAGGTCTCTACACGGTGAGTGTCGACGGCGGATTGCCCGTGATGTTGCCTATGCCGACTTCCGGCGCAGGCGATCTTTCTCCCGACGGGAAGCACATCTTCTATTCTCCGTTGTTCCGCGACTTTCGCACCTGGAAACGCTACGAAGGGGGATGGGCACAGGATCTCTATGTATTCGACACGGAAAGCAACCAGGCGACCCCAATCGATAACAGTGTGCGCACGGAACGCGATCCCATGTGGATTGGCGAACACCTCTACTTTGCCTCGGATCGTGGAGGTCGCCTCAATCTCTATCGCTACGATCGCGAAACCAAGACCTCGGAAGTCCTCACCCATCACCGAGAATGGGACGTGCGCTGGCCGTCGTCCGATAGCACGTCACGCATCGTCTTTGAAATCGATGGTGTCCTCGCCATCTACGACATCGCATCGGACAAGGAAACCCGTTTATCGATCACCGTACCGGATGATGGCTTGGCCATGCGCCCTTCTCGCTATCCAGCAGACAAGAACATCGAGAGTTACGCGCTTTCGCCAAAGGGCAAACGCGCGGTCTTTGTCGCGCGTGGCGATGTCTTTACCGTGCCGGTCGAGAAAGGCAGTACCCGTAATTTGACCAATTCCTCCGATGCACACGATAAGCATGCACGTTGGTCGCCCGATGGACGCAAGATTGCGTTTGTCTCCGATCTCTCGGGCGAGGAACAAGTTTATCTGATCAACCAAGACGGGCGTGGCGAGCCGGAAGCGCTCACCACGGGCCACCAGGTGATGCTGAGCGCTCCCGAGTGGTCGCCCGATAGCAAGCGCATCGCCTATTCCGACAAAGACGGCAAACTGTTCGTGCTGACCGTGGAGACCAAATCCGTGGTGGAGATCGAAGATTCACCTCGTGGTGGTATCTTCGATTACACATGGTCTGGTTGCAGCAGTCATCTGGCCTTTACCATGAGCGAAGCCAACGGCTTTAGCCGTCTCCATATTTGGTCAGCTACAGAAGGTACCGTGCAGCCGATCACGGACCCCCGATTTGATATCGGTTCACCAACTTGGGATCCCGAGGGCAATTATTTGTTTTATCTCTCTCGTCGTGAATTTGCTCCGCAAATCTCTTCCATTGAATGGAACTATGCCGGGAGCCACGATGTCCAAGCTTACGCTCTGGCACTACGTAAGGATGTGAAGAACCCGTTTGCTCCAGAATCAGACGAAGTGAGCATCGAAGAGGATAAGAAGGATGAGAAGCCCGATGAAGAGAAAGAGGATAGCGCAACAGAGAAGAAGAAAGAGAAGGCCGATCCCAAGCCAACCGTGATCGATTTCGATGGGTTGGCTCAGCGCAGTGTCCGCATTCCCATTCCTGCCGGAAATATTCGCTCTCTTGCTGCCATCAAAGGCTTTCTGTTCTACTCCACGTCTGGGTCCAGCTACTACGGGCGCAGCAGTCAAGAGAAACCCGTCTTGCATCTATATGATCTTAAAAACCGGGAATCGAAACCATTTTTAGAAGACGCCGGAGGCGGTGCCCTTTCAGCCGACGGCGAGAAGATCCTGGTACGCGCTCAAGGCAGCTTTGCCCGCTATGACGCCAAACCAGGCGCTTCTGGCAAACAAGCCGTCTCCACTTCCGGTCTTATGGTCGATCGCGTACCCAGTGAGGAATGGCTCACCATCTTCAATGAAGTCTGGCGCCGCTACCGCGATTTCTTCTATGTCGATAATATGCACGGCTTTGACTGGAAAGCCATTGGTGACCAATATCGCCCATTGGTGGCACACGTCGCCCATCGCTCTGACTTGAACTACGTCATTGGTGAAATGATATCCGAGCTGAATGTGGGGCACGCCTATATCGCTGGAGGCGATTTCGAGATCCCTGATCGACCCAAGGTCGCCCTGCCGGGGGCCCGATTCGAACGCGATGCCCAGGCAAACAAATACCGCATCGCCACGATTCTGCGTGGCCACAATGAAGAGAGCAAATACCGTTCACCTCTCACCGAAGTCGGCGTTGATGCAAGGGAAGGCGATTACGTGCTCGCCATCGATGGCGAGCCGCTTTCTGGAGATGACAATCCTTACCGCCTCTTGCAGCATAAGACCGCCCCCGTGGTTCTGACCGTGAACGATAAGCCCGAGGAAGAGGGATCCCGCCAGATCACGTATCGCCCCATAGATTCCGAAAGTTCCCTGCTCTATCTTAACTGGGTATTGGGCAATATGGAGAAGGTCCATGCCATGACATCGGGCAAGGTCGGATATCTCCACATCCCGGACATGGGCGCCCCTGGAATTTACGAATTCATCAAATGGTTCTACCCCCAGATTCGCAAAGAAGGCATGGTGGTCGACGTCCGCAGCAATGGTGGTGGCAACGTTTCTCAGTGGATTATTGAACGATTAGATACAGAATTGCTAGGCACACGCTTCGGCTACTCCAGCGATGAGCCGGGAACCTATCCCGCCACGGTCTTTCATGGTCACAAAGTTTGCCTCATCAACGAGACATCTGCATCGGATGGCGATATCTTCCCGCACCGTTTCCGTAAAGCAGGCCTGGGACCATTGATCGGCAAGCGCTCCTGGGGCGGTGTGGTCGGCATCTCCAGCCGCGGACCATTGCTTGATGGCGGCACGGTCTACGTCCCCCTACAGGCCACCAATGACACCGATGGCGCCTACATCATCGAAGGCCACGGAGTGGATCCTGACATCATCGTTAATAATGATCCCCAAGCAGTCATTGAAGGACGCGATCCGCAATTGGAACGCGGCGTGCAAGAAGTGCTCCGCATGATGGCGGAGAACCCCAAGAAGCTACCTCAGCGGCCAGCCGATCCTGTGAAGACAGAATAGGATCGCGCTGGCATTATGGCGTGGTTCCCTGCAACTCGATGCCCATCGGGGCGCCGGGACCGAGATTGATTCCGAGGACGATCCATATGATCATCAAGACAACTCCGGTAATCAGCATCCAGACCGAGTAGGGAATCATCATGGCGGTGAGTGATCCGAGTCCGAAGTCGTGCTGCCAGCGTCTGGCAAAGATGAGGATGAGGGGGAAATAGACCATCAAGGGCGTGATGATATTCGTGGCGCTATCACCGACGCGATAGGCTGCGGTGGCCCCTTCTGGACTGATGTTTAAGAGCATCAGCATGGGTACCAGCACCGGCGCAAGGAGAGCCCATTTCGCGCTCGCCGAGCCGACGAATAAGTTCAATAACGCCGAGAATAAGACAATAAGCCCAAGCACGATAGGCAGTGGCAGGCCGCTGGATTTGATAGCATCGGCACCATGAACAGCGGAGATCAGACCGAGATTGGACCAATTAAACATGGCCACGAAATGAGCAGCCGCGAAAGAGAGGACGAGGTAATAGCCCATGTCCTTCATCGATTCTGTCATCATCGAAACCAGATCATCGCCGGACTTGATCGTCCCCGCAGCCGAGCCATAGGCCCAGCCCATGGTGAGAAAGATCACCATAAAGGCGGCGACGAGGGATTGAAAGAATGGCGTTGCAGTGACATACCACGCTTGGCCTTCGGTCCCTGGACCGTCATTTAAAAGTGGCGTCCCCGCTCCGAAGGTCATGATGGTCCACAGAATGCACACCCCAAGAAAGGCGAGGCCAGCCCGGCGCAACCCTTTCTTCTCCCCGTCCGTCAGCGGCTTGTCTTCATCGCCGAAGGCATCTTTATGCGCATCGCCAGGGATCCATTTGCCCAGTCTTGGTTCAATAATCTTGTCCGTGACAACCCAGATCACCGGCAGATAGACAACTAGCAATGCGGCGATGAAATACCAATTCCCAGCGATATTCATCATCCAACTCGATTCGAGCTGAGCCCCCTCGACGGCTGCTTCCGTGACTCCGAATAAGAGGGCATCAAGATTCCCGGGCGTGAGGTTGGCCGAGAAGCCACCGGAGACACCCGCAAAGCCGGCCGCGATCCCTGCCAGCGGATGGCGTCCAGCAGCAGCAAAGACGATGGCTGCCAGCGGAATCATGACAACATAGCCGGCGTCAGCAGCATGGTTGGACAGCATGGCGACAAGGGCAACGGTCGGCGTCAATAGAGCTTTCGGCGCGTGGCGCATCGCGGACTTGATGCCGCTGGCGAACAGCCCGGAGCGCTCAGCAACCCCAGCTCCCAACATCACTACTAACACGTATCCCAAAGGATGAAAGTGAGCGAACGTTTCCGGCATCTCCGTCCAGACGCGCTGGATGTTCTCGGCCGAAAGCAAGCTCTTGGCGGTCAGGATCAACGGCCCGGCTCCATCCGCAGCGAGTTTGGTCGGGTGTGCTGCCGAGACACCTGCCCAGGCACAGACGAGAGAGATTATTAGCAGAATCCCAATCAAATAGACAAAGATGAATACTGGATCTGGGAGCCGGTTTCCGGTGCGTTCGACAAAGCCAAGAAAGCCTTTCTGAGCGGAAGGGGAGTCAGTATCTTTCATGCAAACGTGAGTGTTGTAACCGCCAGACTCTTCATCGACAAGTGCCTTCCTTCTTCCAATACTGAGGCATGCCGCAACTCGCCGCCTTTCCCAAAGCCTTCATGAATGCTCTCTGCAAGACGGGAGATATGAGCCTGATCGAATGGATCCGCCTCGCCTCGAAATTGCCCATTGATGGGTTGGAATGGTATGCGGGCTTTCTTGAAATGGCGGATCGTTCGCAATGGGAACCGCTGCGACGGGCCGTGGAGGAGAAGCATCTCGTCATTCCCATGGTGTGTTGTTCTCCCGACTTCACGCATCCAGACCCCGCCTTTCGTGAGGCGGAGATTGAGAAAGAGAAGGGATGGATCGATATGGCAGCGACTTTGGGAGCGGGCTACTGTCGGGTGCTGTCAGGGCAACGACGCCCCGAATTGTCTCGTGAGGAAGGGATTGGCTATGCGGCGGAGGCGATTCAAGCCTGCCTGCCCTATGCCAAAGCGCGCGGCGTGACCCTGATCCTCGAGAATCACTACAAGGATGATTTCTGGGATTACCCCGAGTTTGCCCAGATGATGGACGTCTTCTGCGATCTGGTGGAGGCCGTTCAAGATCCCCACTTCGGCGTGAATTATGACCCTAGTAATACGATCCTTGCAGGCGAGGACCCGCTAGAGTTGCTCAAACGGGTCTCCCATCGGGTGAAGACGATGCACGCAAGCGATCGCTATTTGATCGAGGGCACGATTGATGATCTTCGGCGAGAGGAGGTGGGCGTGGAAGGCTACGCCCAGCGCCTGCGTCACGGCCAAATTGGCGAGGGGCTGAATGACTACGATGCGATCTTCTCCGAGCTCAAGCGGGTGGGATTTGATAGCTGGATCAGCATTGAGGATGGCGTGGATGGCATGGATCAATTGGCCCGCAGCGCGGAATTCCTGCAGGCAAAGATCGCCGCGCACTGGAGCGATGCCTGAGGTGAGATTGTGGACTTCGACCGTGCTCCCTCCAGCGACTGTGCTATAGAGGAGGCGACTGTTTCCATGAATAAATCGCACGCGGCCCCGTCAGACCCTGCAGTGGAGTCCCCCGAGGATGGTGGATCTGCTGCCAGTGAAGAGGCAGTGGGCCCGCCGGACACGGAACTCGTCACCCGATGCCAAGCGGGCGACACCGGCGCGTTCGATGAGCTGGTCACGCGATACCGAGGCAAAGTTTACGCGATGATATACAACATGGTCAAAAGTGAAGCCGATGCCTGGGACCTCTCTCAAGAGGCCTTCATCAAGGCGTGGAAGGCCCTGCCCAAATTCGAGGCGCGGTCGAGCTTCTACACGTGGCTCTACCGCATCGCTCACAACGTGACCTACGACTGGATGCGAAAACGCAAGGTCCAGGCGGAAGGCGAGTTTGACGAGTCGGTGCAACATGCCGCCGACCCGAAAGCCAAGACCGTGCCCTTCAAAGAGGCTCGCCCGGATCACAAACTTGAGCACCAGGAACTGCGCGGTCGGATCGAGGATGCCATCGAGAAGCTGTCCCCCGAACACCGTACGGTGATCTTGCTGAAAGAAGTGGATGGTCGCCAGTATAATGAAATTGCGGAAATTGTGGGCATTTCGATTGGCACCGTCATGTCGCGCTTGTTCTACGCCCGTAAGAAACTACAATCCCTCTTGAAAGACGTCTATGAAGCCCAGTGAAGAACAGTGGAATCGTTGGATCGATGGCGATCTTCCCCCCGAAGAGGTGGAGGCGATGGAAGCGGCTGCCCGGGAAATGCCCGAGTTGGCCGAGGACCAGGCTTTCTTCAGCCGCCTCTCAGATGATCTGAAGCAAACATTTCCAGCCGAACGGACGCCGCCTTTCGCAGACTTCTTCAATAGCCATTTGCAGAAGCAGATCCGTGATTTGGAAGAAGCGCCCGCGCCAGTGGAACGGCGTTCCTGGTGGCCGGATTGGATGCGCCTTTCATGGGTTGTCCCTCTGGCTGCAGCCGCGGTGCTGGTGTTTGCCCTTACCCAGATTGGGGTGATTGGCGGTCACGGCGTTTCCGGAAGCCAGATCGTGTATGCCTACACCCCGGACGAATCGATCGAGGCGCAGGTGGATTTCAATGAGGATGCCAATGCGACCGTCATGCGCTTGCAAGGTCTGGATCCCCTTCCGACGGGATTTGATCTCCTCCTCGCGGATGGGTCGCGTCCTGAAGTGAATCGCCCCATCGTGGTGGAGGCCGATCTTCCTGATGATGACTTTGACGACGGAGCTGCCTTCGTCTTTGTCGGCCCGCAAACTCAATTCACCTCCCACCGGGCAACCTACTAAGCAACCGACCATGGGTGCCGTGCGATTCATAGGCGTTCTCCTAGGAACGCTCTTCTTCACCTCCGCGCTTGCCGAGGAGGCGCCAAAGGAGACAGAAGGCTCCAAACGTCTGTGGGGCGCGTTGATCTTTGCAAGTAAGGAAGCCGGGGACAAGCGTCCCGGCTTCGCTGACGCGGATGCAGAACTGGCAGCCACGTTAGGAAAAGTCTTCGCAGAATTCCACCATTTCCAGGTGTTAGGGGAAGACGATGAAGCCCTCTTCAAGACCACCCACTCGTGGGTCGCCCCCTCCAAACAGTTGTGTGTGAAGTTCGACTCCAAAGGCCGGACGAAAGATGGCGGCATCAAGTTAGACCTCCAGTTGTGGAATCAAGGCAAGGCTATCGTGAAGACGGATGCCGTCTTTAAGAAAGACAGCCCCGTCTTCATTGAAGGCCCCGAGTGGGCCAAGGGCCGATTGCTCTACATCCTTAAGCTCAAGGACGGCCAGCGCGCCACGCCGGCCTCAGATCAGGGCTAGCGCGGCTGGGATTGCGAGAATGGCCCAACTTGCCAAGTGCAGCGTATCCGATTTGAATTGGTGCCGGAACACGTAGAGCAACAGCGCTAACACCGTCACCAACGCCATGGTTAGGTAGTAACCCATGAGGGCATTGCCAATCTGTTTCGATTCCATCCGTGCGAGCCAAAGGACGGTGACGAGCACCAGCCCCAGCCAAACCCCCAATCGCTGATCAATCGCCATCCACTCGTCGCGATGCGCTTCCTCTCCGGGGAGGTCCACGTGTTCGCGACACGAGACATTGAGAAAGATCAAACTGATCAACAGCGTCTGCGCAATCAGTAGCTGTAAGGCAGCAGGCGGCACCGAGGCGCTTCCATACGTGGGCAATAACACGCCTGCGGAGAAGATGGCTCCCCGGACAATCTCCCGGGGTAAGGCCGCTCGGGGTCCCATTTCCATCCGTGAGAAGAAGAGATAGAACAGCACGGGGACGATCAGGAAGATGCCCAATTCCAGAATGCTCTGGGGGAGAAACCACAAGAGCAAACGCCCGAGGACCAGACCAAGGATGCCGAGAAGAAGAAGGACGCCCGTCTGGTACCGGCGCATGAACCAATGACGCCAACTCATCATCTGTCCCCGCCGTGATTCGAAAAGCCGATCCGCAAGACCCACCATCCAAACCGTGAAGAACAGCACCTGATGCGTCACCGGCTGCAACTGCACATTCGTCACCCGAGCAAACAACGCCTGCCACCCCCACGCCGCAGTCGGCGCCAAAGTACACAGAGCCGTCGGCCAGAGCCACCAGGGCATTTGACTGAGGTGCCTCTCCCTCACCGCTGTGGACATATGGAAGGGGCTTTAACGTCAAACTCCGACCATGACAAATGCCAATCTCCCCTCTTGGCTTGCGCTCCCCTATTCCTCGCCTCCAGTGGCCCCATGTCCTCCCCACCGGCCCAAGCCGTTCTCTTCGATCTCGACGGCACTCTGCTCGATTCGCTCGGCGATCTCGCCGACGCCATGAACACCGTGCTTTCCAAGGAAGGGCTGCCCACGCACGACCTCGATGCCTTCCGCTACCACATCGGCGATGGCATCCGCGCCCTCGTCGAACGCTCCCTACCTGCTCATCTCCACGATGACGCCTCCCTCGATCGCTTCTTGGAACTCTACCGCGCCAGCTACGCCGAACGGTGGCACCTCTCCCAACCCTTCCCCGGTGTTCCCGAACTCCTCGATGCCCTGTCCAGCCGCGGCATCGCCATAAGCGTCGTTTCCAACAAGCCCGACCCCTTCACCCAACAATGCGTCCGCCAACTCTTTCCTCATTGGCAATGGAACGGCATCCTCGGGCAAACGGACGCCATTCCCGCCAAGCCCGATCCCACTGGAGCCGTGCGCATGGCGGAAACCATCGGCCTCCCTGTCGACGCGTGCTGGTTCGTCGGCGATAGCGATGTCGACATGCAAACCGGCGTCCGCGCAGGCATGCACCCCGTCGGTGTCACTTGGGGATTCCGACCCGCTGAAGAACTGCGCGCCGCCGGAGCCAAGCATCTCATTGAGGAGCCCAAGGATCTCCTGACACTCCTCGACACCGCCGCGTCGTGAAGACGCTCGCCATCGAGACCAGTTGCGACGAAACCGCCGTCGCCATCCTCGAAGATGATCGCGTCCTCGCCAGCGAGATCGCCTCCCAGATCGATCTCCACCGCGCCTACGGAGGCGTCGTCCCCGAGGTCGCCTCACGCAATCATCTCGTCAAGATGCGGCCCGTCCTCCTCAAAGCCCTCGCCGCTGCCAACACGGACCTCACAGAAATCGACACGTTTGCAGCGACAGCCGGCCCCGGGCTCGCAGGAGCCCTACTCATCGGCAACACCACCGCCAAAGCCCTCGCCCTCGCCCATCACAAACCCTTCATCGCTGTCAACCACCTCGAAGGGCACCTGCTCTCACCCTTCATGGGCCACCCAGACGGCATCCGTCCCTGCGTGGCTCTCGTCGTCAGCGGCGGCCACACCTTGCTCATCCATCTCCGCGCCTTCGGAGACTATCACTTATGCGGCAAGACGCGTGACGACGCCGCTGGCGAAGCCTTTGACAAAGTCGCCAAGATGCTAGGGCTCCCCTATCCCGGCGGCCCTGAAATCGATCGCCTCGCCAAGGAAGGCAACCCAGATGCTTACGACTTCCCACGCAGCATGCTCAAGCGTCCCGACCACGACTTCAGCTTCAGTGGGCTCAAGACCGCCGTTCTCTACACCATTGATGGGCTCGACATTGCCCTAGCAGAAGCACGCGCAGATCTCTGCGCATCCTTTCAAGAAGCCGTCATCGACGTCCTCACACGCAAGACCATCCGCCTGGCGCAATCCCTTGGTGAACGCTGCCTCGCCATCAGCGGCGGCGTGAGCTGTAACAACCGTCTCCGCCAAGCCTTCGTGGATCGCGCCGCCGCGGCCTCGCCTCCTCTCGAAGTCCTCATCGCTCCCCCCGCTCTCACCACGGACAACGCCGCCATGATCGCCTACGTCGCCTGGCAGAAAGCCCAACGCGGGCAACATTCACCCCTCGAATCCGATGTCGACCCCAACCTCCGACTCGCCACAGGGTGAGCATGGTTGTTCCGATCCCAATAGAGACGAACATCGCCACGCTTAGACCTAGGCTACCCTATCCGTTTGCCCGGAGGTCGAGGCAGACGAGCTTCCTGGGCCCCTTGACGTAGACGTAGCCATTGGCGATAGCGGGGTAATTGCGGGTGGCGCGCCGGGTGATTTGCGCTCTGTGTTTGATGGTGCACTTGTCAGGATTGGCAGCGACGAGCATGATCTCGCCCTGATCGCTCATGATGAGTAGATCGTCTCCCATTCGGATCAACGTTCCGGCACCACCGTGGTCTTCTTCCCAGACGACTTCGCGAGTGGCGAGCTTGACGCAGCGCAGCGTGGGGCCTTTGAGGGCGTGGCCATGGTAGCCGTAGAGATATCCGTTGTGGCAGATGGGCGTGGCGTAGTGTGAGGAAATCAGGTTCTCCAAATTCCAAACGAGCGAGGGCGTTCCGTTCGTGATGCGCACGCGGTTTAAACCGATGCCATACCAACCACTGAGGAGGATTTCATCACCGTAGACGACCGGATTGGCGGCGAGTGGATTGCCAGAGCTTTGGCCGGGCGTGGGAAATGCCCAGAGTTCTTCTCCACTCGCGGGATTGAAACAACGGATGTGCGTGCGTGTCGTGACGAGCGCCCTAACATCTCCATCAAGATGGGCGAGCATGGGCGAGACGCCACAGGCCTCGTCCCTGGATGCTGTCCACTGCGGCTTCCCATCTTTCAACGCAAACGCAACAACTCCAGAGCGGTTATTTCCGTCGCCGACGTTGTAGATCACCTTGTCCTCGACGACGAGCGGGCTGGTGAGAAAGCCGTGCCAAGTCGCACGTGTTTCGAAGGTCTCGAAGAGTTGGTATTTCCAGAGTTCTGTTCCATCGGCCATGGACAGGCAGCCGAGCACGCCGTCCGGCAAGGAGAAGACGACGCGGTCACCGGCGATGGTGGGCGTGCCGCGGCTGCCGTGATCGTAACCCGTCTTGTCCCTGAAGTCGGTCGGATAAGGCTTGCTCCACAAGGGGTTGCCGGTGGTGGCGTCGAGGCAATCGATGACAAAGTTTCGCCCGTCGCGGTGAATGACGAGCACCTTGCCATCGGCGACGACAGGACTGGCATGCCCGGCACCCACGTCATGCTTCCAGGCGACGCGTGGTCCGTCATCCGGCCACTCCGTTGCGATTGGAGGCCCGGAGTAACCAGCATTCCCGTTGGGGCCGAGAAACTGCGCCCAACTCTTGCCGTCGTGAGGCTCGGCCAGATGCCGGGGCGGTTGCACGCGAATCGCCTCTGACCATTCGCCGTCATGATAAGCACGCGCCACGAGCGAGGTGGGTTTGGCAGGATCCCACACGACCGTTCCGCCTGTAACCTTCCGCGCGCGAAGCTTGGCAGCAAAGAGGAAATCGGAACTGGTGAGGCCGTCATTCAGCGCCTGCACGGCGAGCACGTTTCTGCCTTTGGCAAAACCCTTCGCACCCTCGCTCAAGCGCATTGCGCGAAACTCGACGGCACCACTATCATTGACCTTGTCCTCGGCTTCAGTACGCCAACTCAGGGATTCCGGCGCATTCATCGAAGCCATGCGCTGCCCATTGAGAAAGGCAACAAAGCCGTCGTCACACTGCACATCAAGATACCATTCATTGGCGTCGGGTATTTGTTCTAGATCGAATTCCCATCGCAGGCGAATGCTCCCGCGCTTGCCCCGCATGGCGGCCTTCACATCATGTTTGATGAGAGGAATGTAAGTGTCCTCGTCGTCATAGCCAATCGGTGGCGTTGCCTGCGTCCACGCGCTGTCATCGAAACTGGATTGGTGCCACGTCTCGTCGTCCGCACCGCTCTCCGGCACCTGTGCGCGGCAGGAAGCGCTTTCCGCGAGCAGCGTCGTTGAATGAATCGTGGGGGACTCGGCGATCTTCACCTTTGCCGATGGCTGCCCCGATTCCGCACGGGGATCGGAACCATCCGAAGTGAAGTAGATCGTGCCCTCATTGGCACTCAGGAACCGTTTGTCATTCTGCCCGAGGATAAATATTGGCGGCTCCACGCTAGGACATGTCGAAGCAAGCGTTAGGCTAATGAGATTCAAACAAATGAGGCGTTTCATGATTCCAGTGCGATGTTAGCGAGTTTCGTGCGTTGGTGAGGCATTGATGCTTTGCGCGTCGAGCCAGGTTTGGGCTTGCTCCGGTTCGCGCCGAAGCCACTCACCCGCCATTCCTGAAACGGCATGACGGCGAATGTTCTCGTCAGTGATGGTTTGTGCCCAGGTGACCGAGGCCTTCGGATCGATTCGGTTGATGGACTGGGCGAAAGCAAAGACGGCCTCGTCCCGGGTCAGAGATGGTTCCATGGTGCCGAGCCATTCGGCTGCGGCATTGTAGTCACGGGCTGCCCAGCGAATGATCGTTTGAGGAATGGCCAGCTTGCGGATCTCCGGCGATGCCGCAGTTCGCATCCAATCGAGGTAGGCCACGGGATCGGAACCTGCGCCTAACACGTCACTTTCGTGAAAGAAGCCATCGAGTATCTCCGTGGTCAGTCCAACAGCCTCGGCATGAACGCGGGCAGTCGCGACTCCTTGTTTGGCCACAAGGGAACGCAGAACGAGTTTGGCGACGCGGGCACGAGCTGGTGCGTTGTCGAGATCGGCAGCGGCCTCAAGCAGGGATGACGCAAGATCCACCGCTACAGGGAATACGGCAGTGCCCGTCTGATCTCGGAACGGAAGTTCGTCTCCTATCTCTAACAATTGCGCGAACCCAGCAGGGAAATCATCGCGTGCAATCTCCAGGGCATGCCTTGCTTTGAACCACTGCTGCTCCGAACGCGGCACTTCCATCGGCTCCAGCATGGCGAGCGCTTGCTCGGGATCCTGTTTCAGCCAAGCGACGACAAGGCTGGCCCGCAATTCGCTATCGTTGGCTACCTCCGGGAAGCGTTGATAGACGGCTTCGGCATTCCGCTCCATGGCGAACAACACCAGAATCATCTTGGCAAATGCCTGTGCCGTGGGTGGTGCTTCTGATCCGTGTGCGAAGGAAATGGGCGCCTCGATTTCGCCGGCAAGCGTCAGAGCTTGATTCAGTGTTAGGCCTGCAAACGCTTCGAACAACTTCGGATGGCGCATCACCCAGTCCAAGGGAGATCGCAGCGATTCCGGCGATAATTCGGAAAGAGGGGCCAGCAATTCCCGAACTTGAGGCAAGCTCTCAGCGCGTGCTGTCGACTGGAGCGTGATCGGTGAGGGTTCAGATATTTGAACCCGATATTCTGCAATTTCGCCTCGTAGATCCGTGATTCGAGCGGATTGCCTAACGAACACACCTCCGCAGGCGAGAAGGCAAAGAAGACCTGCAAGAATCGCTGATTTCATGGTGACTCGGTGTACTGAATCCAAGTTCGAGGCAAATGGCGCACCGCCTCGTCGCGATCATCGGCTAGCCAATCCCGGGCGAAGTCCCGCAGCGACGGTTCGCGCACTTCGGCGTTCTGGATCCTTTGCAGCAAGTCCATCGCCTGCGGCCTGGTCCCGGCGCGATTCGCCAAATCGAGATAGCCCCTGTCAGCAATTGCTGCCGAAGGTTGTTGCTGCAGCCAGGCAACGACACGATCCGCCGTTGCCGAACTCCACCCAATAAACGCTGGCAACGCACGCACGGCCTCATCTTCGGTAAGGTGCTCCAGCAACCAGTTGGCACGGGCTTCGAAAGAGAAGCCTTCCAGTGGTGTGGATGCCAGGGCGCTTGCGACTTCGGGTGTCAGCCGTACATCGAACGCATTGGCGAAGCGTGTCAGCTCATCGGCACCTGAGAGCCCGCGATGGTAGGCTGCAGTGATCACGGCTTCAATGTAATCGCCAGTCGTCAGAGGCAGTTCAAGCAGGCGTCGCAACTGCTCCCTTGCCTCGGTCGATTGCGCTTGGGCGGCCAGTGACTCCGCAACCGAACACACGTAGAACGTGCGATAAGCCGGCTGGGCGTCCAACCATCTGTCTAACATATCCACAGCCCGTCGCGGATCGTGCCTGGCCACGCCCGCCATGAGGTGGCCCCGCAGGAACTCGTCAGGCCGATCACTCACGCCTGTGCCTAACAGTTCCCCTGCCTCAACTTTGTCCCAATACCACGCTTCCGCTGACTTGGGGTCGTCCTTCATCCATTGCGCGAACAAATCCGCGTAGGCGATGGCATCGACTTTCATCGCCAAGAGACGTTCGATCTCCTGAGCAGGATCGGCGTCTGTTCGGGATTCGCTGAGCAACTGCAAAGCCAACTCGCGGGTGCTTTCGAGCGCGGGATGCGACTCCACGGCAGCAGTAAGCTCTTCCGATTGGGTGTCTGTGAGAGTCGCCAAAGCAGCCGAAGCTTTGAGCAAGACGAGCAGGTTTCTACCGGCAACGCCTTCGTGCACCGCGTTCAGCAGCGCTGTTGCATCAAGTGGCCGAGCTGCTGGATTGGCAGGCGTTGCCTGCGTCTGAAGAAAGGCCGATTCATCCCACGTTGTCCGTTGGCTCGTGGTCGACGACGCGAGTTGTGCTTCCAACGCGGCGAGCTTCCGATACTGAAGCGACAACGGCAACGCCGCCAGAGCTAGAACGGCAACAGCTGTGATGCTCGATAATTTGAACGCGCCCATCGTTTGCAGCGCATTTGTCAGGAGGTTCAAGTTGCTGACCGCACTTGACTTCGCATACGCGGATGCTGCAACCGACGACGCCAGCGATGCGGGGACGGCTTTCGCCAGTTCCGCACCGAGCCCGGCAGCGATCACCGCACTTGTCAGCGTCACACCCTTGGCACTCAGCAGGCGGGCGAGCTTCGCCAGGACGCGCTTCAGCTGCATCTTGCAAGCGGCCTCCGTGCGACCCGTGTGACGGGCGATTTCCGCAAACTTCTTCTCTTCGAAGAAACGCAGCAACACGAGCTCGCGGTCTCTTGGTGAGAGCTGGTCTAACGATGCGTCAAGGAAGGGAATGGCATCTTGCCAGTCGGAATCGTCGACATCCTCTAACATGGTGCTACTCCTGTGACGTGCCAGGGCTTGGTGCTTACGTCGGCGGCGGCGTTCGGTGCGTTGGAGTTGAGACACCTCAAAACGCGTGGTTTGAAACAACCAGGCCGCCAAAGAAGGATGCCGCCGCAACGACGAGGCTTTCCTCGCCAGAATCGAGAACACATTCTGCGTCGCTTCCTCAGCCAGCTGCCGGTCGCCACTCCGGCGCAGCGCACTTGCATACACCAGCCCACTAAGCTCTTTCACCAAGCGCGTGAAAGCCGCTTCCGATTGTCCCGAGTCCAGGAACGCCGCGAATAACCTCGCCGGATCCACCGCCCCACCGGAGCGTGAAGACGAAGTAGCGGAGCTGTTCTGGCGAGTTTCGTGCATTTGCTTTATCTCATTGCGGCCAGATTTGCGGGGAAAGTAACATCATTTCGAGCACCAAAGACGCTTTTCCAAAGGCGAATCACGGTTTGGGGAGAAGCGCGCGTTTGATGGACTCCGGGAGGGCGCTTGCCTCCAACGCAGCCCGCCCTTCCTTTGGATCACGCAGCAACCACCGCTGCATGACCGAGCGAGTCATTTGCTCGCGATTCCTTTGATCACTCATCAAGCCTAGAACCTCAACTGCTTGCGCCGGGTGGTCACGAAGGGAACGCATGGCTTGCCTCTGAATATAGAGGTCGCGCTCTTTGCCTGCAGCCATGGCTTCCACCTTGGCAACGAGCCGGTCCGGTTCTTTCTCAAAGACAATTCTTTCCACGAACTCGAGTACCGCATGTTTGTCAGGCCCTTCTTCAAGGGCTTCGGCTTGCTTGAGGGCTTCGATAGGATTCTCGCAAGCCAATCGCTTGATGCCGCCGTATTGGCGCTCTATCCGATCACTATCGATCCGGTCTAGCAGAGATGTTAGATCGGTGCCAGGATCATGAATGGCATGGCGTTGGGTTTGAAGGGCAACGAGCGCCTCTGGATCGTTTATCTTGAACCACGCGAGCGCTTGCTCGAACGCTTCATCGTTGAGATGTTCCGCAAGCGCTCTCAGAATGGCCTCGACGATCCCAAAGATCATCCCAACCTCGACGGATTCATCTCGGCCATCAAGATTGGAGACAAGCCGAAAGGTGCGATCGCACGTATTTGAGCGCTTCGTCAGGGAAATGCCGTCCTGCTCCATTGGCGATTCGCTTGATAAAACGCTCGTTCTCGTCAGCATCTAGTTCCTTAGCACCAATGGTAGTGATCCATTCGAAGTGCTTCTTGAGTTCTGCCAGGGCTTGTGGCGTCGGCACGGCATCGTCAGCTAAGGCAGCGGTAGAACGGACAATGAGAAGTATGATGAGAATTGGACGAAGCATGAGGCATCCCGGTTGCATGGGAACTACGCTATCCTTCCAACTAGACGAGGCAAGTGGTCCGGCTTTACGAGAGGATGGATGCGTGTAGCGTGTGGGGTTGCCTCTTCATCATGAAACCGTTAGACACCTTTGCTCGTCGTCATCTGGGATCTTCCACCGAGGATCAGGATGCCATGGTCGCTACCCTTGATTACCCGAATCTGGAGGCGCTGATCGATGACGTGGTCCCTCCGGAGATCCGCGACACGCAACCGCTGAATTTGCCCAAGCCCCTTTCCGAGTCGGAAGCAACCACGACTCTGCGCACCATGATGGCGCAGAATGCCGTGCCGCGGTCATTCATCGGTGCGGGGTATCACGGTTGCCTCATTCCCCCCGTGATTCAGCGGAATATTCTGGAGAACCCGGGCTGGTACACGGCTTACACCCCTTACCAGGCAGAGATCGCGCAGGGACGCCTGGAGGCGTTGCTCAATTTCCAAACCCTGATCACGGAATTGACGGGATTGGACGTGGCTAATGCCTCGCTCTTGGATGAGGCGACCGCTGCGGCGGAGGCGATGGCCATGGCCATGCATGGAAAGCGGGGACGCACGTTCTTCGTCTCCGAGCGGTGTCACCCCCAGACGATCGATGTGGTGCAAACGCGGGCGGAACCGTTGGGCGTGCGCGTGGTGGTGGGCGATCACGAAACTTTACCGATCGAGGACACCGAGGGCCTCTTCGGCGTCCTGCTGCAGTATCCGACCACGGATGGCGCGGTTTTAGACTACGGCAGTTGGATGGAGCGGGTGAAAGCTGTGAAGGCCACGACTATCGTGGCAGCCGACTTGCTGAGTCTGACATTGCTGCGACCTCCGGGAGAATTCGGCGCGGACATTGCCGTGGGCAGTGCGCAACGCTTTGGAGTTCCGCTAGGCTTTGGCGGCCCTCATGCGGCTTACATTGCCTGCACAGATGCGTTGAAGCGCAAGTTGCCGGGGCGTCTTGTGGGTGTCTCCCATGACGCTCAAGGCAAGCGCGCCTATCGCCTGGCCTTACAAACGCGCGAACAGCACATCCGGCGCGACAAGGCCACCAGTAACATTTGCACCGCACAAGTCTTACTCGCCGTGATGGCCGCGAGCTATGCGGTCTACCATGGCCCGAAAGGATTGCGTACCATTGCCCGGCGCATCCATGCCTTGACCTTGCATTTGGCCAAGGCCCTGGATGAATTGCCAGGGTGCGAGGTAGGTTCTCACTTCTTCTTCGATGCGTTGCGCGTGACTCTGACAGACACCACCAGCGCAGCCATCCTGACAAAAGCACGTCGTCGCGAGATGAATCTACGCGCCCTGGACAATCAGACGGTGGGGATTGCTCTGGACGAAACGACGACTGTGGAGGATCTGGCCGAGCTCTTCGAAGTGTTTGGCGGCGATCTCAATGATTTCTCGAACGTGGTGGAAGACGAGGAACCCGATCTGCCCGACTTTGCCCGGCGCTCGACCCGTTACCTGCAGCAGGAGGTCTTTCAAATCTACCACACGGAAACTGAGATGCTGCGCTACCTGCATCGGTTAGAGTCGCGAGATCTCGCTCTGAACCAATCCATGATTCCGTTAGGATCGTGCACCATGAAATTGAACGCCACGTCCGAGATGGTGGCGCTCAGTTGGCCGGAGGTGAATGGCCTCCACCCCTTTGCCCCGAAAGATCAATGGCAGGGCTATCAAGCGCTCTTCACCCAATTAGAAGATTGGTTAGCCGAGATCACGGGATTTGACGCCGTTTCTCTCCAGCCCAACGCTGGTTCGCAGGGCGAGTATGCGGGGTTGTTAGCTATCCGACGCTACCATGAGAGCCGCGGGGAAGGCGATCGCAACGTCTGCCTGATCCCAACCTCCGCGCATGGCACCAATCCCGCGAGCGCGGTGATGGCGGGCTTCAACGTCGTGCCTGTGCGCTGTGACGAAGATGGAAATATCGATGTGGCCGATTTGAAACAGAAAGCCGACGAGCATCGCGAGGCGCTCGCCGCGCTCATGGTCACTTACCCCTCCACCCATGGTGTCTTTGAAACCGCAATTGTGGAGATTTGTGAGGCCATTCATGAGGCTGGCGGCCAGGTCTACATGGACGGGGCGAATATGAATGCCCAAGTGGGGCTGTGTCGCCCTGGAAAGATTGGTGCGGACGTGTGCCACTTGAATTTGCACAAGACCTTCTGCATCCCGCATGGAGGCGGCGGTCCAGGCGTGGGCCCCATTGGCGTGGCCCAGCATCTGGCAGATTTCTTACCGGGGCACCGGGAATCGGGGGACGCCCAGGGAGTCGTGTGTGCCGCCCCTTATGGCAGCGCTAGCATTCTCACCATCTCGTGGGTCTACATCGCCATGATGGGAGCCCGCGCCCTGACGGAGGCGACCAAGCTGGCGATCCTCAATGCCAACTACATCGCTCGCCGACTCGAAGACTTCTTTCCAGTGCTCTATCGGGGCGAGAAAGGCCTCGTGGCCCACGAATGCATCATCGACCTGCGTCCTTGCCGGGACGAAGCCGGGATCGAGGTAGAAGACGTGGCGAAACGGCTCATGGACTATGGATTCCATGCCCCCACCATGTCGTGGCCAGTGCCAGGCACCTTGATGATCGAACCCACTGAGAGCGAATCCAAGGCGGAGCTGGATCGATTCTGCGACGCGCTCATTGCCATCTACGGGGAAATCCGAGCCGTCGCCAACGGGGAAGCCGATCGCGATGACAACGTTCTCAAAGGAGCCCCACACACGGCCGAGAGCGTGTGTGCAGATACCTGGGAGCGCCCATACGGACGGGAGGAAGCCGCCTTCCCCGCGCCGTGGCTGCGGGCGCACAAGTTCTGGCCCGCCGTGGGTCGCATCGATAATGTGTATGGCGACCGCAATCTGGTTTGTACTTGCGACCCTATCGAATCGTACGTAGAGGCAGAGCATGTCTGACCAGGCCGCGATCGATGTCGATTGGGACAACTGGACCGCGGAAATGCGGTCTATGCTGGTATTTATAAGACGTGAGGATGAAGTGCTCCTGATCCGCAAGAAACGCGGGTTGGGCGAGGGAAAGATCAATGGCCCCGGTGGCAAAGTCGACGAAGGCGAGACGGTCGAGCAGGCCGCTGTGCGGGAGACCGAGGAGGAAGTCGGCCTCATTCCCAAGAATCTTGAGCGCTGCGGCGAGCTCTATTTCCAGTTCAAAGACGGCCTCAGTATCCACTGTACCGTCTTCATGACGGAGATCTACGAAGGGAAACTGACGGAGACGGACGAGGCCAAACCCATGTGGGTGAAGGTGGACGAGATCCCCTTCGACGAGATGTGGGAGGACGATCAATTCTGGCTCCCGCAAGTCCTGGCGGGCGATACCTTTGAAGGCTATTTCACCTTCGACGACGACACGATGCTCAGCAAGGATCTCCGATTCGGATCGGATCCCGAGCCAACGGAAGCAGACGAGCCTGACAAAGACGCAGACGAATCGCCTGATCCGGTCAACACGCCTGAGGAAGAGCCCGATTCTAAAGACGAAGACGCACCCGACGAGGAGCCAGATTCCAAGAAGGATGAGGAAGACGCACCCGACGAGGAGCCAGATTCTGAGGAGGACGATAACGCCGACGACGCTTCTGTGGAAGCGGAGGCCTCAGATGACGGAGACGAGGAGGAGGATATCGACGAGGAAGACGAAGAGGATGGACACGGCTTTGATGACGCCACCTTTCTCCAACTCCAACGGATCGTGGAAAGTCTCATCATGGCCTCGGAAACGCCCATGACGATCGCCTCCTTGGTCGGGACCATTCACAAAGTGGTGAGCGACCAGCAGGCATTGGCTCAGGAAGCAGCGAAAGAAGGCGAAGCCTTTACGGGACCTGATGTGGCCTGGGCCGCAGAGGTGGGGGAAACGGCCATCATCGCAGCGATCGGTGCTCTGAACGCGTCGTATGAACGTGAGGGTCGCGCCTTCATGCTCTCCGAACGCGCCTCAGGATACCGGATGTTCACGCGTCCTGGATTCGGACTGTGGGTTCGCGGTCTCTTTCCCGATCAGAAACCCCAACGCCTGCGTCCCCCCGCCTTGGAGACTCTCGCCATCATCGCCTATCGTCAGCCGCTGACAAAGGCCGACATCGAGGCTGTCCGCGGAGTGAGTGTGGACGGGGTCCTCAAGATGTTGTTAGACCGGAATCTCGTCCAGATCGCCGGTCGCTCGGACGCGCCAGGGCGTCCCCTCCTCTACGAAACGTCCGACATGTTCCTGGATCACTTCGGCATTCGGACCGTGGATGAACTGCCGAACGCAGACGAACTAAGGAAAGTCGAATTGCCGAAAGCCGAGGTCGAAGCGGAACCTGAAGCCGAATCGGACGAAGCCTCTTCCGAAGAAGACAAGGACGTATCGGAGCCAGATGAAAGCCCCGCGGAAGAAACGGACGATTCCGCCGACGAGGAGGATGATACGGCTGAAGAGGAGGATTCTTCCACGGATGATGATGGCCACGTGGACGAGGACGATTCCTCTGAGGACGATGACGAATCTTCTGAGGAAGACGATGGCCACGAGGTCAAGGAATCGGTATAATGCCTGATGCCGTCTAATTAAGACGGCTATTAGACAACCGCATTCCTTACCATGAGTAACTCCAAGATGATGACCGCCTTGGCGGTCGCGGCGCTCGCCGCTGTGCCGATTGGATGGCAATGGAAGACCATTCAATCCTTAAAGGCTCAGCTCGCGCAAGCCGTTCCCAAGCAAGATCTCGTCATCCAAACACAGCGCGCGCCGGAATTGACACATGCGTTAGAGCAAACACAAGCACAACTAGCGGATGCACAGCGCGAGACCGCTGAAGCTACCGCAGTGACGTCTACTGATGAGGAACCACCTCCCGCCAACCCCATGGCCGGGATGGCCCAGATGTTCGAAGATCCAAACATGCGCGGCATCCTTCGCCAACAGATGGAAGGCCAGATCAAAGCGATGTTCGGTGATCTGCTAGAATCCTTCGAGTTGACAGAAGACGACCGCGCCGCCATAGAAAGCTTGTTAGTCGAGAAGATGATGCTCAGCGCGACGCAGGGCCTCAAAGCGATGAATCAGAATCTTTCGAAAGAGGAACGCCAAGCCTTCGCCGCCGAATTCAAAGATCAGACCACCGCTTTCGACGACGAGATTCGCGAAACCTACGGCGATGAGATTGCCGACAAGATCTCCCTGTATGAGAAATCTACCAACGAACGCCAAGAACTCGCTGGATTTCGCAGCGCGCTCGACCAGAAGGGCGTGGCCTTGGATTCCGAAACTGAAGAGACGCTCATGGGCATCATGTATGAGGAGCGCCAGCAATTTCCCTTCACCCATGACATGAATGATCCTAACAATGCTGCCGTCCTCGCCTCTCTGAATGACACCAGCGTCGCCACCATGGAGGAAGAGCTCACGCAACTGGCAGATCGCATCAACGTCAGGGTCGCAGATGTTCTCGACCCCGAAGCCCTCGACGCGTTCAAAGCCAATCAGGAAAGCTTTCGAGCCCTCATGATCAGTTCCCTCAAGATGGGTCAGCAAATGATGGGCGGATCCCGCTAAGCTGTTTCTCTTGGGCAACCGAGCAAAGAGATCATGGCGAGCGTCAATCGGTAATCGTTCGATCAAATTAAAGATTGTCTCGCGGTCGATGGCTCGCTTCGATCGAGGTGCTCCGCGCCACCAATCATGACTCGAGAACAACGCCAGCTCGCCGACGCCCTCACCACAGGAGATCTATGGAAACTCATGCGGCGACGCGTGCCCCCCATCGTCAGCGAATACTTCCGTGGCGGTGCCGACGCCGAGATCACTCTCCGAGGGAACGTGCGCGCGTTTCAACAATCCATGACCACTGCCTATGGAGCCCTGAAGTTTCCTGCCGTGGACATGAGCACCACCGTGGTCGGACAGCGGTTAGAGATTCCATGGTTCATCGCCCCTGTGGGCAGCATTCGCACCCTCTACCCCAAAGCCGACGCCGTGGCGTCCAAGGTTGCGGGCGAGTTTGGCACCGCCATGACGCAGTCCACGCTCTCTGGCACACGGTTAGAAGAAGTAGCCGCCGCATCGACGGGGCCATGCTGGTTTCAATTGTACCTTTGTGGGGGACGCGAGACCGCATTGCGTGGCATTGCTAGGGCGAAAGAAGCAGGCTTCAAAGCTCTAGTATTGACCATGGATACCGGTGTGGCTGGCATGCGTACGATGCACGCCCGCATGAAACCTATGGAAGCCATGCGTGCGTTCAGCGGCCTCAGTCTTGGAGAACGGATCGCTCTGGCCTGGAAGAAACTAGCACTCGCACCTCAAATGTTGCCGCGTCTGCCATGGTTGCTCCAATTCTACCGCGATGGCGGGATGTTTGAATTTGTGAATGTCCTCGATGAAGAAGGCTGTCCCATGCCGAGCGATGGCGACATTGCCACGCAGTTGGCCACCTCGACCGTGACGTGGGACGATCTGCAATGGATTCGTGAGGCGTGGGGTGATGACCACCCTCTCATTGTCAAAGGCGTCCACTGCGCCGATGACGCTCGCAAAGCCGAGGCCCACGGCGCCACCGGCGTGACCTGGTCCAATCATGGTGGACGGCAGCAGGACCGCGTTCCCCCCGTACTGCACATGGTCGCGCAAGAAATGCCCAAGCTGAAAGATTCCAAACTCGACTTCATGATGGATGGCGGCATCCGCAATGGCACCGACATCCTCATCGCCTTGTCCTACGGCTTGAAAGCGGTTGGCATCGGACGCGTCACTGCAGCCGGCATCGGCGCAGGGGGACCCGCTGGTCTCACCCGCGCCTTTGAAATCCTCAGAACCGAGTTTGAACGCGCCATGCGTCTCGTCGGCGTCGCCAGCGTCAATGAACTCCGAGCCCGCGGCTCGGAAATCCGGCGCGAAAGCATGTTAGTCGGAGACGGTCATTTGCCGCCTTTCGACTTCTAAAGGCAGTTCCTTGGCGAGTTGGTCCGCCCTGAAGTCACCGGGCGGCTCTCGTGCCCCTTCAGGGCACTCTTTTCTGGCTCGCGTGACTCAGGGCTAAAGCCCTGAGCTAGGCTCTCGGGGACTTTCAGCCCCCATTTCCCAGAGGCTCAATTACTAACAGAAGCATGCAATGTCCATCCAGCCTGAAGGACAGGGAGAACACAGCCCTGGGTGCGCATCTCGGGGACTTTAAGCCCCCAGGTTCCCAGAAATCACTAAAAGAAGCATGCAATGCTCATCCGGCCTGAAGGGCCGGGAGAACACAGCCCAGGGTGCGCATCTCGGGGACTTTCAGCCCCCCCAGGTTTCCAGAAACCACTAACAGAAGCATGCAATACCCATCCGGCCTGAAGGGCCGGGAGAGCACAGCCCAGGGCTTCAGCCCTGGGTGCGCATCGACAGAAGATTGTCCGCCCTGAAGGGGCGGGAGAACATTTCACCGGCCAGCTCTCGTGCCCATCCGACCTGAAGGGCCCAGAGAGCACCTCTCCCAACCCCCAGAGGAGGAATCCCCTGACAGAATCGTGCAACACCTGTACGCCTGACAGGCATTACAGTGATCGAATGATAGAGCTAGCGGCTTCCACGCCCCTAACTCTGATAGTCTTGCAGCGGGCAGACGTTTAGCTCTTGTTCTTGCTGGGCGCGGATCGCCTCGATGCTGGCCCGCGTGGCGCTAAGGGTGGTCATGATAGGGATGCGATGCGACGTGGCTTCGCTCCGGATCTTGATCGCATCGGCATGGGTTTCACGGTCGTCTGGCGTGTTGATGATGAGGGCAATCTCCTCATTCTTGATCATGTCGAGGACATTGGGGCGGCCTTCGTGCAACTTGGGCAAGACGGTGAATGGCAAGTCGCCTAACACACGTCCGGTGCCATCAGTGGTGTAGATATCAAAGCCAAGGTCATGGAACCCCTGAGCAATGTCGGCAATTTCCGCTTTCTGCCGATCTGCCACACTGATGAACACATTGCCAGAGGTGGGGAGAGCAGCCGATACGGCCATCTGCGATTTGGCATAGGCCATGCCGAGATTGGAATCGATTCCCATGACCTCACCAGTGGATTTCATTTCGGGGCCAAGAGCGATGTCAATGCCAGGGAACTTGATGAAGGGGAAGACCGCTTCTTTCACCGAGTAGTGCGGAGGAATCACACTTTCCGTGAACCCTAACTCTTTCAGCGTCTTGCCCGCCATGATCTTGGCCGCGAGTTTGGCCAATGGGACGCCGGTGGCCTTGCTCACAAAGGGCACGGTCCGGGATGCCCGTGGATTGACCTCGATGACAAAGAGCTCTTCGTCCTTCACCGCGAATTGGATGTTCATGAGACCGCGCACCTCAAGGGCTTTCGCCAGGTCCTTGGCGGCCTGCGTGATCTCATCTTTCACCTTGTCCGAGAGACTGAAGGCGGGAATGGCACAGGCACTGTCACCACTGTGGACGCCCGCACGCTCAATGTGTTCCATGATGGCACCGACAACAGAGCTTTCTCCGTCACTGATACAATCCACATCGACTTCCGTGGCATCTTCGAGAAATCGATCCACCAACACAGGACGCTCCTGACTGGCCTCAACCGCGGACTCCATGTAGTGCGCGAGTTCGGCGTCATCATAGACGATCATCATGGCACGCCCTCCGAGAACAAAGCTCGGCCGCACGAGCACGGGGTAGCCGATGCGTTGAGCAACTTCCAAAGCAGCCTCTTTCGACGTCGCGGTGCCCGCCGGAGCCTGTTTCAAGCCTAACCGATCGAGTAAGCTGGAAAAGTATTCCCGATCTTCTGCCAACTCGATGCTCTTGGGAGAGGTGCCAATGATAGGCACACCATGGGCTTCAAGATCTTTTGCCAGGTTGAGAGGCGTTTGCCCGCCAAATTGCACGATCACGCCCCAACATTGCTCTTCATCATAGATGTTGAGCACGTCTTCCAGGGTGAGCGGCTCAAAGAACAACTTATCGCTCGTATCATAGTCCGTCGAGACGGTCTCCGGGTTCGAGTTGACCATGATGGTCTCGAAACCCAGTTCTTTCAGAGCAAAGGCAGCATGCACACAGCAATAGTCGAACTCAATCCCTTGCCCAATCCGGTTGGGGCCGCCTCCCAGGATCATCACTTTCTTCTTATCGCCACCTCGCGCTTCATTCTCGTCGCCGTAGGTCGAGTAGAAATAAGGTGTGTAAGCTTCGAATTCAGCCGCACAGGTATCGACCAAACGGTAGGTCGGGATGACGCCGGCCGCCTTCCGCTTTTCCCGGACCTCGCGCTCGGTATTCCCTGTCAAATGTGCCAATTGACGATCTGAGAATCCCAACTTCTTCACCTTGCGGAAGTCCACATCCTCCAAGGACGATCCTTGCAAGGCCATGCCCTCATCCGCCAAGGTCTTCAATTGCCGGAGAAACCAGGGATCGATCTTGGAGAGCGCGAAGACTTCATCTTCGGAAACACCACGCCGGAAGGCTTCGCCTACAAAGAGAATCCGTTCCGCATTGGGGACGCTGAGCTTGCTCTTGATCAACTCTAGCGACATGTCCTCAGGAGCATCCTTGCCATCAAACCCAAAACCAAAGCGGCCAATCTCCAGGGATCGCAAGGCTTTCTGCATCGCCTCCTTGAATGTCCGGCCGATGGCCATGGCCTCGCCGACACTCTTCATCATGCTCGTGAGCGTGGCGTCTGCTTTGGGAAACTTCTCGAACGTGAAGCGCGGGACCTTCACGACACAATAATCGATGGTCGGCTCGAAACTCGCTGGCGTCTCTTTCGTGATATCGTTAGGCAATTCATCCAAGGTATAGCCCACCGCCAACTTCGCCGCGATCTTGGCAATGGGGAAGCCTGTAGCCTTGGACGCGAGCGCCGACGAACGCGACACCCGCGGATTCATCTCGATCACGATCATGCGCCCATCCTCCGGATTCACGGAGAACTGGATATTCGAACCGCCCGTTTCCACCCCAATTTCACGAATGACGGCAAACGAAGCATCACGCATCAATTGGTATTCTTTATCGGTGAGCGTCTGAATGGGAGCCACGGTGATGGAGTCGCCCGTATGCACACCCATGGGATCAAAGTTCTCGATCGAACAGATCACCACACAGTTGTCAGCACAATCCCGCATCACCTCCATCTCATACTCTTTCCACCCTAACAAAGACTCCTCAATCAGCACCTCCGTCACTGGTGACAGGTCGAGACCGTGTCTGACAATTTGCTCAAATTCTTCTTTATTGTAAGCGATGCCGCCCCCTGCCCCGCCCAGGGTGTAGGCGGGACGAATGATGACGGGGAAACTGCCAATCTTCTCCGCAAACTGGTGTGCCTCCTCCAAGTTGTGCGCCACTCCAGAGATGGGCACATCCAGACCGATGCGGATCATCGCATCCTTAAATAGCTGGCGATCTTCTCCCCGCTCAATCGCATCCGCCTTGGCCCCAATCAGCTTCACCCCATGGGGTTCCAAACGGTTCTGGCGGACGAGTTCCATCGCCGTGTTCAGCGCTGTTTGCCCTCCCAGCGTCGGCAAGAGTGCCTGCGGCTTCTCCTTGAGAATGATCTTCTCCACCACATCTGGCGTGATCGGCTCGATGTAGGTCCGGGCGGCGAATTCCGGATCAGTCATGATGGTGGCGGGGTTGGAATTCACCAGCACGACCTCATAGCCCTCCTCTTGCAGGGCCTTGCAAGCCTGCACCCCGGAATAGTCGAACTCGCAGCCCTGCCCAATGACAATCGGGCCGGCACCAATCAGCAGAATCTTCTCAATACTCTCGTCCTTAGGCATAAATTGGCGCACACTTCCATCCCCGCGGAAGCTTGTAAAGCGGGACTCGCGTAGGATCCCGTTCCATACAGAAACACAATCTCACGATCAGGCTGCTCGCGCGATGGCAAGAACCACGCTGAGAACATTTTAGGGAACTTTCCGCTCGCTGAGGGGAATCCTTTGGTGACGCCCTCGCTCCCGTGACTGAAACCGAACAACTCGCCTGCATCGACCGCACCCTGGCGGGCGACATGGCGGCTTTCGAGAACCTCGTGGCGCAATGGGAAGCAAGTGTCTACCGCGTGGCGGACGGGATCTGCCACGATTCCCATCACGCACGGGATGTGGCCCAAGACGCCTTCGTCGCGGCCTATCGCCAGTTGGGCCAGTTTGATCCCCATCGGGCCCAGTTTGCCACCTGGCTGCTCACGATCACGCGCAACCTGGCCCTCAAATCCAACCGGAAGCACCAGCGCATGATCCCCACGCGTGCCGAATTCCTTGAGGATGCCTCCGTTTCCAAGGCCCCTTCTCCAGAAGAGGGCCTTGAGTGGAAAGAGACCTTTGCGGCACTGGATGCGGCGATGGAGAAACTTCCCGCCAAGCTACGGGCGGCTTTCACCCTTACCGAACTGGAAGGGCTCTCCTATCAGGAAGCCGCCCTTATTGAAGCCGTACCCATTGGCACCATCCGCTCTCGAATCAACCGCGCGCGTCAGCGCCTTCGCCTGGCGCTCATGTCCACCCCATCACCTCTATCATGAACACCACATCTCCTGACAACCCCACCAATGACCGCGCCTTCAATGCGTGGCTGCAGCACCGTCAGCACCGCGCGAGCACCGCCTTGGCAGGCTGCCGAGAATCCGCCCTGGAACGGCTCCGCAGCAAGGCAGATGCCCACGCACCCCTGTCACCAGGCTATTCTGAACCCAGGATCGCACTTCGCCTACCGCTGCCCTTCTCCACCTTGGGAGCCTCCATGCTGGGCATCGCTCGCGTCGTCGTCTTCTTGGGCATCACCCTACTCCCCGCCTAAATCCACACACGATCACCATGAACTCAATCACGCTCACCGCTCCGCGCAAGGCGTCCACCGCCCTCAATCTATCCCTCCTCAGTCCTGGCCTGGGACACGTCTATTGTGGGGTCATCACGCGAGGCCTCCTCATTCTATCATTATCGTTACTTTCTTTGGTCGTCTTTGTCCTCGCACTGGCCTTGCCGTTTCCTGGAAGTGCCTTGCTGGTCTGGGTCACCGGTTTGGCAGTCGTGGCATTGACGCTCTTTGGCTGCGTCGATTCGCGGCGACTCGCCCGGACGACTCGCAAAGACTACCGCCTCAAAGATTACAATCGGCCCCTCGTCTATACCATGCTAGCATTGATCTCAGGTGCCTCCCTGCCACTGATCGCCATTCTTCTGAAGACTTGGGTGGTCGAGGCCTTCGTCATGGAAGGCGATTCTTACTATCCTACCCTGAGACCAGGCGCACGTGTCCTCGCCAACAAGCGCGCCTACGACCATGCGGATCCCCAACGAGGCGACACCATCGTGTTTCGCAGTCCCGATCGCACGCGCACCTGGGTCAAACGCGTCATCGCGCTTCCGGGAGACGAACTCGAGATCATCGCCGGGGAGATTTGGGTCAATGGAGACCATATTTCCCGCCGAACGCTCCGAACCGAGCCAGCGGGTTCGATTGCTCGCGAATCGATCGGGGACCACGCCTACGAAGTGGTGGAGGACGATTCCCATCTCGACAAGACGGTGATTCCTCCCAACCACGTGTTCGTCCTGGGCGATCATCGGCCAAGATCATTGGACAGCCGCCACTTTGGACCCATTTCCATCTTCAGCATTACCGGAAAAGTGACTACGCAGATCTGGCCGCTTTGGCCACCGGCGTGATGTTTTCGAAAGGAAGTCAGCCGCAGTTCGCAAAGATGATCCTAAAGAGTGCGAATAATGGGGCAAATGATTGCTAATCATAGTTTCCATAGCATTCTCTGCCAGAATCAGCCTCAGAGAATCCATGGTCGCCATCAATCACCCTTCTCCTGACGAGCGCGGTCTCGTCAGTGCTCTCCGTGAGCGTTGGAAACAGTTCCGACGCCGACGCATCCAACACGCGATTCGGAGCTACAACAGCGACAAGCACTTCCGTTCCCCGATGTTTCGACCCATTGCGGGCCCGGCCACGATGCGCATGGTGCACGGTGAGATTGAGCGGAACAAGCTGCCTTTCCATGTGGATGGTGGAAGACCCTGGCTGGCCCACGCTCCCGCCTCTCCCTCCTCCAGCGAATCCCCGTCGTCTGCCGAGGATCCAGGTTCGGCCTTGCCTGCCAGCCTCCGCCATCGGCAGCCCTCCTCGACCGAAACGTCGGAGGAGTCGCCCATCATTCTCACGACGTGAGCGGCACCTTCTCTTTGGAGACCAACTGCACCTCAGAAATCACCATCTCGCCATCCACCGCCTTGCACATGTCGTAGATGGTGAGACCCGCCACCGCCACCGCCGTGAGGGCCTCCATCTCGACGCCCGTTTGCGCCTGAGTCTTCACCGTGGCGGTGATCTCAAAACCAGCGGCATCCTCAGTGAACGTGAGCGAGACGTGTCGCAGAGGGAGTTGATGACAAAGGGGGATGAGCAAAGCCGTCTGCTTCGCGGCCTGAATGCCAGCGATCCGTGCGGTCGCTAACACATTCCCTTTCTTCACGCCATCACTGGTGATGAGGCGGATGGTCTCGGGTTGCAAGCGGATATGACCGCGGGCTTGAGCGATCCGCGTGACCACGTCTTTCCCTGACACATCTACCATATTCACATCGCCCTCCGGCGATACGTGGGTCAATTCCGTATTCATGTTTCGTCAAACGCTAGAGGGCACGCAGAGCGGTAATGCGTTCAAGCATCGGCGGGTGCGAGTAATTGATGAAGACGTAGAAGGGATGCGGGGTGAGATTGGAGAGATTGTCCTTGGACAACGCCTTCAACGCCGAAATCAAATGATCGGAAGTGCCCGTGACTTCGGCCGCATAGGCATCGGCTTCAAACTCGTTCTTCCGACTAAAGATCGCCATGCCCACGCTGATGAGCTTGCTCAACGGGCTGAGAAGGAAGGAGAAGAAGATGAAGCTCAGATAAACGGACGTCTGCTCCACCCCAAAGGCATCGAACAATCCGCGATTGTTCATGAAGAGGCCTAACAAATAGAAGATCAGACCCATCTGTAAGATGCCGAGAACGAGTGATTTCACGATGTGCTTCTTCTTGAAATGACCGATCTCATGGGCGAGCACCGCCACGAGTTCGGGCACCGTGTGCTTCTTAATAAGCGTATCGAAGAGGGCAATCTTCTTGTTCTTCCCGAATCCGGCGAAATACGCATTGCTCTTGGTGGAACGTTTCGAGCCATCCATCTCAAAGACACCCGTGAGCGGAAACTCACACCTGGCCGCCATCGACTCGATGGCTGATTTCAATTCACCATCCTCCAAGGGTTCAAACTTATTGAACATTGGCAGGATCCACTTGGGATAGATGAAGAGAAGAAAGAGCTGGAACAAGGTCGTCACAACCCAAGCCACCACCCAGGCGCTGCTTTGAAACGTCGGATTCTCGAAGAGGTAGAGAAGCAACGCAAAGAGCGGCAATCCTAACACCGCGCTCAAGATGAGATTCTTCACAAGGTCAGCCGCGAAGGTCTTGGGGGTCATCTTGTTGAAGCCGAACGTCTCCTCGATCACGAAGGTGTCATAGAGATTGAAGGGTAGGGAAAGCAATTGACTGGCCAGAATGAGGACCGTGACGAAGAGGAGCCCAGTCACAATAGGACCCTGGCCAAACCCGCGCACCCACTGATCGAGCCATTGGAAACCGCCCAGCCACCAGAAGAGGAGAAAGACGATGAGCGAGAAGGTCGATTCCAAGAGGCCAAACTTCGTCGTCGTGCGCGTGTAGGCTTGTGATTGCGCGTATTTCTCCGCATCAAAGACATCGCCAAATTCACTGGGCAGCTCCGGTTTGAGCGCCTTGAGATTGAGGAGATTGGAGAAGACATCTAGCAGATAAAACCCAATGACGGTGATCGCGATGAAGATGAAGTAGCCGTTGAGTTCCATGAATCGGCATTAACACAGTAGCCGAAGGGTCGCAATGGAGAACAACACTTGTGCACGAGGACTCGTTTCCGGTAGACTCTTCAGCCCTACCATAACCCTGCCCAACCATGCTCTCACGTTTCCTTTCCTTCACGCTCGTCCTCGTTTGCGGGATGATCTCTGCGCCCGCTGCCCTCCGCCTGACCGAGGTGGTGACGAACAACGTCTCAAGCCTCGTGGATGAGGACAACGATTCGCCCGACTGGATCGAGCTCCACAATGATGGCGACGAATCGGCGTCACTGGCGGGCTATTTCCTAACGGACGATCAGAACGATCTGAATCAATGGGAGTTTCCCGACGTATCCCTCGATCCAGGCGCCTACATCGTCGTGTTTGCCTCGGGCAAAGATCGTCGTGTCGCCGCTGGCAACCTTCACACGAATTTCCAACTGAAGAATGGCGGCGAGTATCTAGCGCTGGTCGATCCTGACAAAACCACGGTGATCGATGCGTTTGATCCCGAGATCCCACAGTTAGAGGACGATCAGAGCTATGGGGTGAGGGCCTCGGGAGGCACTTGGGTTCTCCATTATTTCAATACCCCCACCCCAGGCGCGGAGAACGCTAGCGGAACCGTGGCAGAGGAAGTGCAATTCTCCGTTCGCGGGCAACCGTTCACGGACACGGTCGAGGTGGTCCTTTCCACGCGTTCGGGTTCCCGTATCACCTACACGATGGATGGGAAGAAACCCACACTCTTCAATGGGCAGACTTACTCCGAGCCCATCGTTCTGGAGGAAACGACGATTCTCTCTGCCTCCATCTCCCGCGGCCCCCTCACGCAGGAAGTGTTCTTTAAAGTCACGCCTGAATTGGCTGCCCGAACGAGCAATCTCCCCTTGGTCATGGTGCAGAGTGACGGTCGGGTTGCGAATGCCGATTACAAAGACATGCTCTTGGGGATCTTGGAACCCAGCGGGGACGATTCGCGGACCAAAGTCGAAGGTCCCTTTACCCTCAATTCGAAAGGGCAAATCCGAGGGCGCGGATCCTCGACCTTGGGATTTCCCAAGAAATCTTACCGCCTGGAGTTCCAAGACGAAGACGGCGAAGACAAAGTGGTGAAACCGCTAGGCATGCCCTCCGAATCAGACTGGATTCTGAGCGGCCGCTATGAGGAAGATCGCTCTCTGATTCGCAATGAATTCACCTATGCGCTCAGTCGCCAAGTGGGGCGTTATGCCGCGCGCACGCGATTCTGTGAAGTCTACTTTGCGCCAGATGGCGATGATCCCGTCAGCGTCGATGATTACATCGGTGTCTACAGCTTCATGGAGTCACTCAAACGCGATGCCGACCGCATTGATATCGATGAACTTCTCCCAGAACACGCCGCCGAACCGGAGATCACGGGAGGCTACATCTTCAAGGTCGATCGTGCGGGTGACAACGACACGGTGACGACGGCTGGAGGCCAAAGCATCGCTATCACCGAGCCCGCACGGACTGAGCTGACTTCTGAGCAGTTAGCGTATTTGCGAGGATATCTTGGAGACATGGCCGATTCCTTTGATTCCTCCGATCCAGAAACAGGCTACCCTGCCTACATTGATGTGGGATCTTGGTTAGACCATCATTTGATCAACACCCTGATGCTCAACGTCGATTCCCTGCGCTTGAGCACCTATTTCTACAAGCAACGCCTAGGCAAAGTGTTCGCCGGCCCTGTCTGGGACTTTAACATTTCGTCAGGATCACGCGATCGCTTTGGAAGCCCTCCCCGCCCTAGTGAACCTGAGGTATGGCGCGGGATCAGCGGCGATCGTGGCACGACCTTCTTCACCAATGGCACCCAACGGTGGTGGGGTGATCTCTTTCAACAACGCGATTTCCAACAGGCCTATTGCGACCGATGGCACGAACTGCGTCAGGGTGCCTTCAGCACCGAGAATATCCATGCCCTCATCGACCGCATGGCCGACGAGATTCGGGAGGCTCAACAACGCAACGAAGCACGTTGGCCCCAAGTGCCTCCAGAGTACGGGGGCTGGCAGGGCGAGATCGATCATCTCAAGGATTGGCTGGCCACGCGGGCGGCGTGGATGGATGGCGAATTGGTGAAGCCCCCAACAGCCATTCCAGATAGTGGCGCGCTCACAGAGGGCGAGACGGTGCAGTTGCAAGGGCGACGAGGGACTCTCCTTGCTCCCACCACACTCTATTACACCACGGATGGCACCGATCCGCGACTGCCGGGAGGTGAGATCAACCCCTCGGCGATCGAGTATCCTTCCGAGGGGATTCTGCTGGAAACGTCTGCGACCATCGTTGCTCGGGAATACCTGCCTGACTACAATCCTAAGCCAGATGGGCCTGATCAACAATGGAGCGCCCCTGCGAGCTTCGCGTTCATTGTCGGTGTCGAGCCCGCCGCGGCAGGCAATTTGGTGGTTTCCGAAATCATGTATCATCCTAGCAATCCCTCCGAATCCGAGATCGCTGCGGGGTTCACCAACGACGATGCCTTTGAATATCTGGAATTAGCTAACATTGGCACTTCTCCTATCGATCTCCTCGGTGTCAGCGCCACGGACGGGATTGCTTTCCACTTCACGGATTCTCACATACTCGCTCCGGGCGAGACCGCGCTGCTCGTATCGAATGAAGCCGCCTTTCATGAGCGCTACGGCGCAGAAATCGAGGTTGCCGGTGTCTATGCTGGCAACCTGAGAAACTCGGGTGAAAGCCTAGCCCTCGTCAGCGCGTCGGGCGAAGCAATCCTTGCATTCGGCTACGATGATAATGACCCGTGGCCCGACGAAGCGGATGGTGACGGCGTCTCACTGGTTCTCAATGATCCTAACAGCAACCCAGATCCTAACATGGTTGGCAGTTGGACCGTTGGCACACCGTCACCAGGAAGGCTGGGGGGCGGCGAGCCTGCCGGACAAAGCTATGAGGCGTGGGCTGCTGTAGCCATTCCCGAAGACCGTGCCAGCGATCCACTAGACGATCCCGATGCCGATGGTCTCGTGAATTTGCTAGAATACGCCCTGAATCGGAATCCTATCCTCGCAGAAACCGAAGCGGTATTGGTTCTCCGAGGCTCACCCGACAGCACCACCGTCCACTATGAGCCGAATGCCAACGCTCCAGACGCCGCGCTCACCGTGGAGATGTCGAATGACCTCGTGCAATGGAATGCCCTCCCGGCAGGAACACCGTCCGCAGAAGGCATCACCGTGACGCTGCCTCGCGGGAGCACCGGATTCGTGCGCCTGCGTGTCGAGTAACTGCTTCTGACAGACGGTCAGGAGGGGTCTGCCTCTCCTGACATGCTAACGGACACGCAAAGGTGTTTCCGCATGCGCCGCCGTGACGTTGCCGATGATGGCAGCGTGGGAAAGGCCGACTTCGTGCAATTGGCGACGGGCGCTCTCGGCTTGAGATTCAGGTAGGGCTACGAGGAGGCCGCCACTGGTTTGGGGGTCGTAGAGGATCTCGTGGTTTGCTGGATTCGCGGAGGCTTCAAACGTGGTGCGGCCCTGAGTGAGCGCGCGGTTGTGTTTATTCACGCCAGTGGAGACACCCTTGGCGTACATCTCCAAGGCTTCCGGCAGGATGGGCACAGCACTGAGATCGATCTCCAATCCGCAGGCACCATCCGAGGTCATCTCGAGACCGTGGCCAGCGAGCCCGAAGCCGGTGATATCGGTCGCAGCGTGAACTTCGAAACCTTGCAGGACTTCCGCCGCCTTGCGGTTGAGCGTGGTCACGGTATCGATGCAGGTCTGAAAGGCCTTCTCCGAGACTTGGCCTTTCAGTTTCGCATTAAAGAGGACACCACTGCCGATGGGCTTGGTAAGAATGAGAGCGTCCCCAGGCTTGGCGCCGACATTCGCCCAGTATTTCTCTGGATGGACGATGCCAGTGACAGCGAGTCCAAACTTGGGTTCGTCATCCTCGACCGAGTGTCCGCCAGCGAGAACGGCTCCCGCCTCTGTGATCTTGTTGAGCGCACCCGCGACGATCTGATGCAGCTGTTCGGGAGGAAGTTTCCCTGAGGGAAAGCAGACGATGTTGAGACAGGTGAGGGGGCGTCCTCCCATGGCGTAGACGTCACTGATGGAATTCGCCGCGGCGATCTGGCCGTAGACGTAGGGGTCCTCCACTGGCGGCGTGATGATATCCGCCGTGGTGACAATGGCAGTGTCTTCCGAGAGCCGATAGATGCCCGCATCATCGCTGGTGTCAAAGCCCACCAACAAGTTTGGGTCCGCGTTCTTCGGAAGCGACGCGAGGAGTTCACCGAGCCCGACCGGGTCGATCTTAGCAGCTCAACCACAGGTCTTGGAAAGACTCTGCAGTGTCGCCTTCTTACGAAAAGGGAACGTCATGGCGGAGCCTAGACGTGGTCTCCACAGGTTTCAAATGGAGGAATCCGTCTCACGCAATCGCCTTTCTAGCATTGCCTCGAAATCACCATGCCTTTCGGGAAGATAGTGAATGCCTCGAAATCCGAGGCCATCTGCCGCAGCCACGTTGGGGTGCCGATCATCAATGAAGATGGCGTCCTGCGGCTCGATCCCATGGCGCTCGGCAGCGGCTCGATAGATCGCCGGATCCGGCTTGAGATAACCCGCCTCATAGGACGCGGTGCCTCCATCGAAGTACTCTAACATGGGCTCATGCTCAAGAAGATGATCGAGGTGCCACGGATTCGTATCGGAGAGGTAGAAGAGCGCATGCCCGGATCGAGAGAGACGCTCGACCACTGGGAGCATCGGCGAATTAGTCTCGAATCCAGAGTTGTAAGCGCCCTTCAGCTCTGCCGCAGTCCCTTGAAACTGAAGGTCATCCAGGCACTGGCGCGCAAAGTCATCACCATCACATTGCCCCAAACAGAAGGGGCGCGAGTGCTGGATCAGAATGGCTCTCACCCGGGCCAGGGGAAGCGTCGTGCGCGCCTGCATGGCCTGACTCACCGCTTCTAAACTGAAATGGGTGAGCACATTGCCGATGTCGAAGACGACCGGTGATCGTGTCATAAGCAGGCCCTATTTGAAGGCGTAAGCAACCGCCCAATGGGCTTCCGTTTGATCCTTAGTGGTGATCTTGAAGGCAATGTAGTAGGTTCCGGATTTGGGCACCTCCACAGGAATGCCAATCCAGTTCTTGCCTCGTTTGACCTTTTTATCATCGGAAACGAGACGCCCCTTCTTGTCGTAGATCGCAATCGCCATGGTCACGTCATCCGAATCAGTGCCGACCCAGAACCAGTAGGCGTTGCCAGCAATGAGGTGATGCTTGATGGCGTGACCTTCTCCAGAGTCAGACACGCCCTGCCAGAAGTCTTTACGAAGGCTGAAGCCACCTTCGTCAGAAACAATCTTCTCGGCGCCCTCCAAGGCGAAGCTCAGCGCGTCCACCACCAGTGCCCTTACGGAGAGGACGCTCGTGAGAAGAATGAGCGAAGCGGCAAGCGTGGCCTTGATCAATGAATGGCGGGTCATGGCGCAATCGTTTCGGCCCCGACCGTGTGGCACAGTTGGTGGATACGTTTGACAGACTCTAACGAAATCGCGTCTTCCGATCCCATGAGAGGTTCCAGTTTCTCAAGGTGAGCGATGACTTCCTTCATGCGTTTGTTCCTAACAAAGCGGTCGTTACCTTTGAATGTCTTGGTGAAATGCTCGATCAGCTGAGGCTGATGGAGGATCTCTGCCCGCTTGGAGGAATAATCCTTTGCGATGATGGCAGTGACAATCTCCGTGCCGCGCAACCAGCCTCCCACACTGACACAATGCGCCAAGTCCTGATCACGCCGCCGTTCCATTTCGTCTCGCACCGTTTGCCGCGTGGCATCGAACTCCGCGCGCACGGCTTTCCAGTCGCCGCGGTTAGCCTCGTCAATGATGCTCTTGCTATGTGGGAGCACCGCATGACGCAGCCCTAACTCTTCGGCGACAGCGAGCACCGTCCGCCCTAACGAACGGATAGCGTCCTGATCTTGAGCCTCAACGGCGAGAAAACCCTCAGCGACGACGCGTCCAAGGAAGAGAGCGAAATGGGTACGGTCACGGCAATCCTTCTCTTCTGGGACATTCAATTCGTCACGCCAATGATTTCGCGTGACCTCCAACTTATCGAGAACGTTGAAGACCTCGCTGGGAATGGGGACCACCACTTCCTCATTAAACTCGGCGATCTCGCTGAACTTGATCACGTCGTCACTGGCAAAGAGGGATGCCCCCACCGCAACGGCAGCCGCACCTGCCAATCCGGCCATGATGGCGCGCGGACGCCGTCGAATGAATGTCATCGTCATTACGGACGATATTCCGGCCGAGGCAATTTGCCAGAAATAGTTGTGGAGTGTGACCCTAGGGGGACGGGATCTCGTTGAGCGTATAGTAGGCCACGGGATGCAGCACCGGCAGACCAGATGCCGACCGCACACCCGGAAGACGCAGTTCGTGGACATGCCCTCTGATCAACCGGTCCAATCGAAGTCTCACAGAGAGCCCATCTGCGCTCGGCTCTGCCGCCATGACTTTGAGCCCTTCCTGATCCACCACGGGGCTCCCGTAGCTGGATTGATAAATGTAGGTGTAGGCCTCGACTTCGTAGCTCGCCAAATCAGCGAGTGATTGCCCATCGGCTGGCTGGGTGAACGTGATGCGAAAGCCATCGGGTTGCGCATAGACGCGCTTCATCTCAAACGGCACTTTTCCCGTCCACTGCACACGCTCGAGCGCAAAGCGCTGTCCCCCACGCGATCCCCACCCGCGATCCGTGCCGCCATTGAAGAGAATGCCATCCTCGCCGAAGCGGATGGCAACATTTCCTGATTGGAAACCTGATAGGAAGGGGAAACAAGCACCCTGATAGACTCCGTTGATTTGCTCCAGCGCTACCCGCTGCACTTGGGAAGCCGTCTGCTCGGCAACGAAGAGCTGATTCTCAAAAGGGCCAAAGGCACCGTTCGTCTCGTCGCAGGCAATGCCGGCGGGAGAATTGCCCATCTTGCCGTGCGGGAGCACACACGCTGGAGGCACAAACTCAGGGATGCGATCGGCCTCCTGCACGATGCGACTGCCACTCTTCGGATCCTCGGGCCGCGGACCGATGGCATTGGTTAACTGATAGTGCACGTTACCTGTAGGATTCCCCTGAAACGAGCCTACCTTGAGATGCTTGAGCGAACTAGAGCCATTCCACGGCCCTTGATTGTCACAATAAAACATATCGCCCAGATGATTGCGCCCAATCCCACCAGGAGATCGAATGCCACTGGCAGTGGGAATCATGTCCCCTTCGGGCGTGACGCGCACACACCATCCGCGGTAATCCGCCCGCGTCCCACCGGATCCTGTGAGGCAGAGGACGACCCAGATGTTCCCATCCTGGTCATGACGCGAACCGAAGGCGTACTCATGATAGTCCCCACAAATGCCCCAACCATCGTTAACGGTCTCAAACAGATCCGCCCGCCCATCGCCGTCATGATCGCGCAAACGGGTGACTTCAGGGCGTTGCGTCGCATACAGCCAGCCATCGCGGTAGGAAAGACCAAGTGATTCATGCAACCCTTCGGCAAAGAGCGTGTAGTGCACATTGCTAGGATCATCGTCATAAGCCCCCGTCAAGGTATAGATGTCACCGCGCCTGCTAGCGACCGCAAGCTGTTGATTCGGAAGAGGCTCGATCCCACTGACTTCTAACACGATATCATCCGGAATCGGAATAGGCGTGATGGGATAGTAATCGGCTTCAACAGGCATGTCCTCTGCGTGCCCGAACGCCGCGAGGCTGATGAGAAGAAGAAGGGTAAGTTTCATGAAATTAGTCAATGCTATGTTAGTCTGTCTGACCCAGAAGGTAGGCGAACCGCTGCTTCACCGTGGCGGTGCCTTCGTGGAAGAGGATGGGTTGAAGGAGTTCCCATCGATCGCCCTGCTTCCGCAAGAGAGGATCCTCGCCACCCTCCAATGTGATGACGACGCTCGCATCCACCAGGAACTCGCCATCCACCGGGTCAATCTTCTCCGCCAAAGCCGCACGGAAGTAGAGGGGCTCAGGCGGATCCGCTTCCGCTCGTAAAGTGAGCGTCCGATTCAAAGCGATATCGCTCCCTAACAAGGCACCCTCGGGTGCGATGGCGTCTTCAATCGCCACCGTCCCCATCTGATAACGAAACACGGGAAGACGCTGTTTCCCCACCAAGGTGTAGCCTTTGAACTGAAACCCAGGAGAACGCCCCTCAGGTGTTGGCCAAGAAGCTTCAGGAGTCGCCAGTGCTGCCAATGGGGCGCCTTCGGGGCACGGCAACACGCCATAGCCCAGGGGCGGTTGATGTCCCTGACCACGGCCGCGCCAATGACGGGCAGCATCCATGAATCCGCCGAGCCATACCTGCGCCAAGCGCATCTGATCCGCATCAAAACTCACATTGATCCCACCAGGATACCCCACGCCGATCGCACGATTGCCCGCGCCATCGATGAAATTCCGATAGAGGCGAGCCTCGCCATTCTGTGAGGCCAGCGGAATTCCACGCATCTGCTGGTCCCCACGGCGTTTGGGCTCGGCTGAAAGTGCCTTCCCTTTCTCGAATCCTGGCCCTGACCAACGCACCATCAGCTCTTCGCCCCCACTCTTCTCAAAGTAGCTCACACGAATCGCGTGCGGTCCTTTCGTCAACAGCTTCCGCGCACGCTTGCGCTCCACCCCATGAACGCCATCGTTATCGATCACTTTCTCCTCATCGAGCCAGAGCTGTGATCCATCATCGGAAGCTAACAGAAAGCGATACTCTCCATCCTCTGGCACGTTCAAGATCCCCTCAAAGACAAGCGCGAAGTTCTCCTTTCGATCCGTGACGCTCAGGTCGATCAATCCACTCGGCACGTGATCCGTGGCCTCCGGGGTCAACCGTTCAAAGTCTGGCAGTTGATCAAAGGCCCCACGGTAAAGGGTGAAGGTCAGTTCCGATAAGTCCGTGGGCGTGTCCTCCACCACGAGCTTACCCTTCATGAACGCCGCGTGGCCAGGCAAGGTGCACACGTAAGGGTAGATGCCTGTCTCCTCGGGAGCCGTGAAGTAGCCATGGATCGTGCTATGGGGATCAGCCATGCGACTCGCAAAGAGCACTTTCGGATGGTCCGGGATCCATTGTCTCTCAAATCCATCGCCTCCCAGCTTCCAAGCTGCCTGGGCCACCTCCATGCCATCCTCGCTATCTGGCGTGCAGAGCAAGAGATTGTGATGCATGTCGTCCACATTGTGCAAGATCAGCTGGACCTTCTGACCAGGGCGCACCTTCACTTCCTCCTCACTGTAACGCATCTGCCCTTGCAACGTCACCAGACGCAACGTGCGATCCGCCTCCCCGAAGCCTTCCGGTGCGCGATTGACCATCTTCCAATGGGCAACCCGTTTGCGTTCGGCTTCCCCGAGGCGAGCCACAGGAACCCGCTTCTGCTCACCGTCTTCTAAAAGAAGCGTTAGGACCCCTTCGTCCACAGCCCGGATAGAAGCGTTCACCGTGTCACCATCCACCATCCACGCCAGGCGCCCCGAGCCCATAGCCGCATGGGCCCCATGCCCAGAGGTATCCGCCAAGCACCACAAAGGCGCGGCAAGTGCAAAGAGACTAAGATAAAAGCTGGTGGGAATGCGCATGGAAGAGGAACCCAGGTCGACTTTGGAAGTAGTGGACAGATTGCAATTGCAAGCCGATCTCAGAGAAAGCCCCACATAGATCACGTCCCGGCGTTGAAGCCGTTGGAGGAAATGCTACGATTGGGATAGGGGTAGTTTGTTGAGCAAATTCACTAGGCCTCAGTCATGCAACCAGAGCACTTCAAGAAGGTTTCCTGGTTAGGTGTCGTTTGGATGCTTCAATTCTTCGTTGGTTGTGGAGATCCTGGTCCATCTCTCGAGCTGCTGGCAAAGCGTTTGGAAAATCATCATGTGTGGAGCACGAATCTCATTCAAAAGATGGAGACCATAGGGCTTGAGAAGATATATTGGCCGAAAAATGGATCGCCTCAGGTTAAGGGGGCAAACGAATCGTTCACTGTGGAACTTGAAGTTAGCAAATGGAGTGAAAAAACCAAAGAAATAGAGAGGCTAAGGGCCACGACAGAGAAGTTTGGTGTAAAGGGAGTGGAGAAGGTGGGGGGAGAGCATTACATTTGGTTAGGTCATGACGACTATTTGATCATCTCTCGAAGTGACAATGGGATTGAAGAGTTCATGAAGTCCCTAAAAGGAGTCGAAAAAGGGGTGCCCTGCGGAGAAAATGGAGCAATATGCTTTCTTCCGGAGTGATCAGGAGAAAACTAAAAGTAAAAGCTTCCAAGTTTCCTGAACGCTGTGGGGAGTCATTGGGGAAATGAAGACCCCGCAGCCATGGCTGCTTTCCTATCAAAGCATGATTATCCTAGCGCACAATGGTGTGGCTTTGCCGCCTACTGCTGGATGAGCAAGGATCCCGAGGCGGCATCGTCCTGGGTGGCCAACATGCCTCCCAGCGAGGCTCGCGATCAAGGCGCTAGCAATATCTCTAGGCAACTATTTCAAACCCAGGCACCTGACTTCGAAGCGGCCCACGCATGGGCGCAGGCAATCGAGAATGCAGAGCAGCGAGACGCCTTGCTGAAAGACCTGGGGAGTGCATGGTGGCGTGCGGCCCCTAAACAAGCTGCAACCGCGGTCCCAGAATACGAGCCAGAAGCCCCGGCGCTCCTGGCTCCCGAAGCAGGAGCCTACCACGTAGAAACCATCGCACATTAAAATGAAACCCATTGGAGGAGTGATAGCCGTGCTTCTGTCAGGAGCCGCAGGATGGGTGCTGACCGGTATGGTTGCCCCTAGCGCTGAAGCGCGGGCTCAAGGGTCGCCTTCACCGGACTCGATTCTCCCGCAAACCCGCTCTTCGCTGACGGAAGAGGCGCGGCAGCGGTTGCGGAAACGCCATGGCGCCCTCCTCGCAGGGCGCTTGCTGAGAGAGAAAGAGATCCGGACTCACCCCAAACGCGCCCTCGCGGACCTAATCAAGTCGTCTGCTAGTCTGAACCGTGGGGAACGCCTAGAGCGCTTGAAACAACTCTTCACCTGGTGGGCCGAGGACGACTTACCAGAAGCCGTGCGCGCTTACTTGGACTCTCGAGAGGGGTTTGCGTTAGGGCAATCATCGAAAGGGGCGATCTTTCGCGCCCTCGCCGAGACAGATCCCAACCAAGCATTGGAAGTCCTGCAGCAAGAGGGCGCGCCCATTCGAGAGGCCGTTTGGGAGTACGAACTGACGGTGGCCGCATTGGCAGCGAATGATCCTCACAGAGCTCTAGAATACGCCAAGCATTTCAAGAGTCTCTACAAGGAGGAATCCGCTCATGCATCCGAGAACGATTACCTCACTGATCATCGTGGAGTGACCCTGGGCGAATGGGTGCCTACCTTTGACAAGGCAATCTTTGAAGAATGGATGAAACAAGATCCTATCACTGCCATACAATGGTTGCAAGAAGAAGGGAATGAGATCAGCCCTCAGGAGGGACTTCCATTGATCGCTGACCACGATCCGGTAGCGGCCGTGGAATGGCTTGGCGAACGCGTGCACGAGGGCGGCTATCAAGGACTCACCAAGTTAGGCTCGTCGTGGACCTCCCAAGATCCCGAGCTAGCCCTGCAATGGATCCATGAACAGACGGAGAACATCAATGTGCTACGACCTTTGGTATACGGAGCCATCGATGCCCTCGTCCAACAGGGAGACCTCGAACAAGCGGCATCCATGTACGCATTCCTGGCAAATCATGGTGATTCATTCTCCTCTAACGTCCCTAGCTCTTTAGTCAAGGCATGGAGCGAAGTCAATCCCTCCGCAGCCTTGGATTGGGCCCAGACACTTAATGACCGTCATGCTGCGGACACGCTCGACGCCATCCTTGGCGAATGGGCCAAGCACGATCTAGAGGCGGCCAGCGAACATTTCGACAAATTGTCCACGTCCGGCGTTGGCTTCGGCCCCTTCAGCAACCATTCGTTAGCGTCATCCATAACACTCACCTCCGCAGAGCAAGCTCTCGCTCTGATGGAAACGCATCCGAACATGGGCACTCAAGCCTCCAGCTTCGCTCTAGATCTTTCCAATCACGATCCGTTAGAGGCTGCCGCCTTCATCTCAGCCGCTCACGAAGACATCAGCACCTCCACGGTCGAGCACTTCGTTCATCGCTGGCTGGATTCGGATCCTCACGCAGCAGCGGATTGGGTCATGACGTTGCCAGAGCGCTTTCGTTCTAGCGCAATCGGCCAGTTAGCCTCCTCGTGGTCACGCTTCGATCGCGAGGGCACCGAAGCGTGGATCGCCACGCTTGAAGAGAAGCATCAAGAAACAGCCAAACGCGCCGCCTCATCTGAGATTCCCCGGAGGCTCATCATCTCCATTGGAGACTGATGGGCATGACACACCCTAACAATGCAGCCTCTACGACTCTCGCCTCCGGTCGCCAACGAGGATAGCTCCCCACAGTCGGAGTCTCTCGAAGCCAATGAGACAGGCACCCACGGCGATCAGGGAATAGGTGACCCCGCCTGCCCCCAGAGAGTCGCTTTCTTGATAGAGTGTCCAAAGAAGCTGCCCCACACACAACACCGCCACGACGAGCAAGGTCGGCTTGCGACCGATCACATTGACGACAAAGACGCCGAGTGGCGCTCCGAGCGCCACGATGGGAGCGGCGGCGAGCCAGTTCTCATAGACCCCGGCTTGCACACCCGTGAAGAGGCTCTTGGTGAGAATGCCGACCACCGATCCCCAGGCCATGATGATGACAGAGGTGGGAATGGCGATCTTCAGATCCGCCCGACACACGAGCACAAGCACGGTGTAGAGCACCATGTCGACACCCACGCCGGAGACCGGAACCACGGTGGCACCTGACAGGAAACCAATGACCACCCCCATGCGCAGGTCCCAACGCTCGTCGAAATCCGTCATGCCTTCGTGTGCCGAGATCTCACGAAGACGCCAAAGATGCAGGAGGCCAAAGCTACCCCAGATCACGGCGAAGACGACCTTGATCCACAACGGCGAAACAAGGGGCGCGACAAAGAAGATGCCTAACGGAATCCCTATCGTTGATCCCATGAGCGCGCCCGTCAGCATCGCGCCTGCCAACGGTTGGCGACGAGCCAGAATGAAGATCGCGGCACTCGTCATCCCGATCGACTGTACAGCAAAGCTGAAATCCCGGCCGAGCTGGGCGGGTTGATCAAACAGCAGGACCAAGATGGGGAAGCCGACGGTGCCGCCCCCCATGGGCGTGGACCCCGCCGCATAACTGCCAAGCGTCATGGCCAGGGCCATCGGCCAATGGGCCACCGCATCGGACCATCCTCCAAAGACGGTGACCAGCAGCAACCAACTCGAATAGAAGAGGAAGAGCCAAAGATACCAGACCCAGAGATGGCGTTTGGGATGCGTGCGCAGGGACATGGGAAAGGGCCTGCTGTGATCGGAGAGTACTGAGGAGCTTCGAACCGAAGGCTACCTAATCGCTGCTGATATCCTAGCAGACTGAGAACTCGAGCCAGGAAGGCCGTCAACTAACATTGTAACATTGAAAGAGAGATACTGCATGCGGCGCATTTCGAAACATGGCACCGAGCTGCGAGAGATCAATCTTCCTAGAGACGAGTTTCGCTTTGAGGAGCCTTTCTAGCCTCTTTCAATTCTTCCCAGGTTACGCCATAGGGTGCGCCGCCACTGGTGTGGCCCGCAATGAAGGCGAAAACGGCATCTCGTTCACCCTCCATGCGATCAACCTTGGCCTCGCGAGACCGCCGCTTGTTCTCGGCTTGGATGGCCACTCTGCGCTTGATCTCCGCAATACGCTCTGCCGCGATCGGATAGCCTAACATTCGCAGTTCAATCGCAGTGGTGACCTGACAGGTGCCGTAGCGCTTTCGATAGCTCCGGGGAATGTGCTTACCCTCATAGTGCTCCAGCCACGCTCTTGCCGAGGCCAATCGCGCGGGCCGACTCATTTCTTTCAAACGATTCTTTCTAAAACTGCGGCGCTTTGCCTTCATATCCTATTCCACGACGTCGATGGGCGAGAAGTCGCTGCTCGTGCCCTTGGTGTAGAGGCCGATGTGAGTGACTTTGGTCAGATTGTCAGGCAAGCGTTGCTCCAATCGCGTGTCCCCGATCGCAAGCACGACGGTCCGTTTGGATAGATCGATGGTGATGTGGGCGTGGAACGCTTGACTGGCATTCATCTCAACTTTCTTGACCGCTCCAGTGCCGGCATTGGCCCACCCGCCTTGGAAGATTTCGTGGGTCCCTTTGCCGATCGCCGTCCCCACCTTGATGAGCGCCGCGTGGTTGGGACCGTCGCCAAAGCAGAAGAAGGCGTTGCGAGTGGTCGCACTTACCGCTGAACGGTAGTCGAGTTTGAAGGCGGCCCGCTCCGCTCCCGTGAGAGGATTTGGCAACGGACGCAGCGCAAAGGCTTCACCCGAGGATGTCAACCGATAGCCCATCTCGGATTTCGTGACCGTGCCCCCGCGGACCATCGGCCAGTCACCAGTCTCATCCTTTCCACGGCCGATCGTTGCCGAAGGGCTCGCCCGTGTCGGCTCATTCTCCCACCAGTCGCGCGGCCCCTCCGCCTCGATGCCTTTCCAAACGTCCATGAACTGCTGTTTCATCGCGGCCAGCTTCTCAGGCATCGCCTCGGCGAGATCTTGTTCCTCCTGCCAGTCTTTCTCGATCTCATAGAGCTGAAATTCTGTCAGGGTCTCATCGGCAACGATCTTCCAATCGCCGACACGCATGGCCGCTCGACTTTTCACAGGAGCAATGTGCGTCCGCCAGAACAGCGGCACCTGACGCTCGATCAGTTCACCCCTGAATGCAGGACGCATGTCTGCCCCATCAATGGTGCGATCCGTTGGCAGTTCGATCCCGACAATGCCGAGAACCGTGGTGAAGATGTCTGAACCGATGACGGGAACATGACTCACAGTCCCAGGAGCGATGTGCCCTGGCCAACGCACCATCCCGGCTACGCGGATGCCGCCTTCGTGGCTATCGCGTTTGCGTCCACGCAGACCACCCGTTGATCCCTGGGTGCGTCCCGTGCGTCTCTTGCCTTCGGGACCATTGTCAGAGGTGAAGAAGACGATTGTATTCTCTCGCAGACCGAGGTCGTCTAACCCTTTCATGACGATGCCAAAGGCGTGATCGAGTTGGGTGATATTGCCATGATGCTGGCGGATGCCTTCATCGTCTATGGAGGCGTAAGGCTCCATGAACGCCTCAGCCGATTCGATGGGCAAGTGCGGTTCGTGCGTCCACACGGAGAGGAGAAATGGCTTGTCCTTGTCCCGCTCTTCTTTCAACCAACGCACGCCCTCAGACGCGACGAGAGGTGCCGAGAACCCCTCCAATTGCCCCATGGGCTCGCCATTGAGGACGAAATTCTTCGGGTTCTTGTGGTTTGGTGAGGCATTGTTCTGCGTCGCCATCCAGTGGTCGTAGCCGTGGTCGTCCGGTTGGGGCTGCTTGTCACTGTTGAAATGGCCGTTGAGGTGCCACTTGCCTACGTGGCAGGTGGTATAGCCATGCTTCTTTAGCAGTTCTGGCAGGGTAATCTCGCTTTCACGCAAATGGGTGGCATGTCCGCCAGGGATCCATCGCCAGACGCCATTGCGATAGGGCGTGCGCCCGGTGAGGATTGACGCGCGCGAGGGAGAACACACCCCGCAGGCAGCATAACATTGCGTGAAACGCACCCCCTCACTCGCGAACTGGTCGAGGTTGGGAATGGCGCAAGAATTAGTTAAGATGAGCTTTTAGAGGTTCAAATGGATAACATGTGTAGTTCCATTGCGGGAGCGTTTCCGAGTGCACCAATGGATAGCCGTTCGGCAATTCATAAGGGTC
>JAUIAH010000062.1 GCA_030425385.1 Verrucomicrobiia bacterium
GCTGAAGCGACGCCGGGTGGTTGGTTTCGATTTCGGTCTTTTCAAGGTTCTGGGTGGTGGCGAGAGCCAACCAGAATGTCACTTAAATTCGACATCCGAAAACGTCATTTCCTCTGAAGCGCGACAGAAGAATGGGGACTGAAAATGTCTGCTTGAAAATCCACACCCCTGTTTGGCTTGGTTTCATCGGCCTTATCGGGTAGACCGAATCCATGAACATTCGGTCTTTTTTTGCCGCCTATCTTCTCGCGACCCTGGCGGCATCGGCTTCGGCCCAGGATAAGTTTCGTGTCTACCTCGGCACCTACACCAAGGGAGACAGCAAGGGCATCTACCAATGCGAACTGAACCTCGCGGACGGGTCCCTCACGCCACCGACCCTGGCCGCGGAAGCCAGCGATCCGTCTTTCCTCGCCTTTCACCCGAACAAACCCTTTCTCTACGCGGTCAATGAAGACAAGGCCACGATCAGCGCCTTCGCCATCGATACGAAGACGGGAACCTTGACCTTTCTCAACTCGCAGCCTTCCCAGGGAGGCGCGCCCTGCCATCTGGTGGTGGACCCCACCGGAAAGAACGTCCTCGCCGCCAACTACTCCGGCGGTAGCTGCATCTGTCTGCCTGTTGGGACCGATGGCAAGCTGGGAGAAGCCACCTCCTTTCAGCAACACCAAGGAAAGAGAATTCACGGGCATGCCATTCACGTCGACCCGACTAACAAGTTCGCCCTCTGCTGTGATCTTGGGCTCGACCAGGTCGTCATCTACGGTTTTGATCCTGCCAAGGGCCTCCTCAAACCGCACGGGGCCTTCGATACGCCGAAAGGTACTGGACCACGCCACTTTGCCTGGAGCAAAGACGGGAAGATGGCCTTCATCAATGGGGAGAGCAATCTGACCCTGATCGCCTGTGACTATGAAAGCGATCGCGGTGTCCTGAAGCAAAGACAGGTGCTCTCAACCTTGCCGAAAGACGTCGAACGCAACGGCGGCAGCACGGCTGAAACGGTCGTTCATCCATCCGGCAAGTTCGTCTATGTGTCGAATCGCCAGCCCTACAACTCCATCGCCATCTTTGCGCTCAACGCGAAAAACGGCACGCTGACCGCCGTCGGTCATCAGGGAACGGGGATCAAGACGCCTCGCAATTTCGCCATCGAGCCGACTGGCAACTACATGCTGGTGGCGAACCAATCCGGCGGCAATGTGATTGTCTTCGAGATCGACCAGGACACCGGCGCGCTGACCCCGACCGACATCAGTATTCAGGTGGCCAATCCAGTCTGCGTGCGCTTCATGGCCATGGATTGATCATCCCCTAACGGAATGACACAGTTTGCTGATAAACTCCATACGGGAGACGGATGGACGGAAGAAGCAGGTCCGATTCGAGGATTTAGCAATAAGCTTCGGTGGCCACCGCCTCCCTATCACTCCCTCAGCGCGTTTGCTATCACCTCAAGGGTATCGTCTAGATCACCGATACTGTGGGCTAATGAGAGGAAACCCGTTTCGTAAGGAGATGGCGCGAAGTAGATGCCGTCTGCCAATGCTTGGTGGAAGAAGCGTTTGAAACTTTCCGCATCGGCGCGCTTGGCAGAGGCGAGATCGAAGACGGGCTCTTCTGAGAAGAAGAGACAGAACATGCTGCCGATACGATGAAAGGTATAGGGTCTTCCGAGCTTTTCTAACAGAGCGCGAACGCCATCTTCAAAGTGTTTCCCTAGGCTCTCCAATTGCGCGTAGCCCTGTCGGTGTTCTAATTCTTTTAATTGTGCAAGGCCAGCGGCCAAGGCTAGCGGATTCCCAGAAAGGGTCCCCGCCTGATAGACCGGCCCATCCGGTGCTAAGTAGTCCATGATGTCAGCCCGGCCGCCAAAGGCTCCCACTGGCAGCCCTCCCCCAATCACCTTTCCAAGGGCCGTGAGATCTGGCGTGATTCCAAATCGCTCTTGCACGCCACCTTTCGCCACTCGGAATCCGGTCATCACTTCATCGAAGATGAGAACGATGCCATGTGCCTGAGTGATTTCTCGCAGAAACTCCAGATACCCTTCCCGCGGAAAGAAGAGGCCGGCATTGGCGGGAATGGGCTCTAGGATGATGGCGGCGATGCGATCTCCTTCTGCCTGGATCACCCGCTCGACCGCTTCGCGATCGTTGAATGGCAGAGTGATCGTTAATTCTGCGAGAGCATGCGGCACGCCTGCGCTATCGGGACGTCCATGGGTGAGGGCACCACTGCCTGCAGCGACTAACAAAGAATCCACGTGGCCATGGTAACAGCCCTCGAATTTGATCACGAGATCGCGCCCTGTGAATCCACGCGCCAGGCGAAGGGCGGACATGGTGGCCTCCGTACCGCTATTCACCATCCGCACCTTCTCTACCGAGGGCACCCATTCGGCAATGAGCCTTGCCATTTCCACTTCGTAAGGATTGGGAATACCGAAACTGACCCCGTCCTTGGCCGCATTGTGCACGGCATGGATCACACACTCGGGAGCATGCCCCAAGATCGCCGGTCCCCAGGTGCCAATGTAGTCGATCAAGGTCACCCCATCGACCGTCTCGATCCGAGATCCTTTGGCCCGACGGACGAAGAACGGTTCGCCATCCACGTTTCGAAAGGCGCGGACGGGCGAGTTCACGCCACCCGGAATGTGCTTCTTGGCGGACTCAAAGAGCTTCTGAGAAAGGGACATGCGGCGAGCGTAGGCCAAGGCCGCTTCCTGTCAAAAGCGTAGCACCGGCCTCAACCCAGCGGCTTCTTGCCCACAAATGAGCCATGCTGTCATGATAGCGCCATGAGGACTATGGGTGCCGTCTAATCAGATGCCATCGTAGCCGCCTGCGCGATCAAGCATCCCGCGGTCCTCCACTCCAACGACGCTGACTTCGGCCGATTCTGTGGGTTCAATCTGTCAAAAGACCTTCCCTTCCGCCTTAGCATCGGTTAAAATTTGAGCCATGGCCAAGCTATCTACCCTAGCCGTGCTCTCCCTCGGGCTGCTGCTCAGCCTGGTTTCCGCTGAACGCCCTTCCCAACTCGCCCGCGAAGAAGGCGCTCTCTACGTGGAAGATGTGCTGGATAAACCGATCAAGCTGAAGGTGTTGAAGGCGGGCAATGCCTACAGCACGTTGCAGGGACAGCGCTATCTAGGAACGATCCGGCCCGGGCAAGAAGCTACCCTGCTCGCCATCAGCGACCGTGCTTATCGAGTGCGAGCCCGCGCCCAGCAAGGGCCCATCGCTGGCTGGGTAGGTCCCGGGTTCTTCGAGAAATTGGCACCGGAGTTTGTGGAGAATTTGAAGAAAGCCGCCGAGCGGAAAGCGCTCGTGGAGGAGTTGATCGCCAATGAGGAAGTGGCCCTGGGCATGAGCAGTGCGGAGGTGGTGGCCTCCCTGGGCGAGCCTACGAAACGGGCTTCCAAAGTCACGGCAGACGGGCGGGAGATGACGTTGGAATACATTGAGTATGATCGCGTTCCGCAAACGAGCTACATCCGCAATGCGCTGGGACAGATCGTCCGACGTACGACTTACGTGAAAGTCGAATCAGGTCGGACGACCGTCATGCTGAAAGACGACGTGGTGGCAAGCATCGAAGAGTCGGAGAACAACGAAGCGCGGCGGCGGCGAGGCATCATCGTTCCGATGCCGATCGATCTGTTCTTCTGAAAGAAGGGGGTTCTGGCCGGAAAGGTCCTTCCGAGAAGGGCATTGGCACGCTACCACGCCCATCGGAGGTGGAACGCCGCGTAAAGTTGCGCAATTGCGACGCACCATTATTTGGTTGCCAAGGTTGAAGGGCTTTCTAAGAATCAGCCCGCACGAAGGCTATCGACTCATCTTGGCCTCTTAATCCTTTAATCATCAACACAATATGAATATCAAAGAAGACGGAATCACGCCCAACGCCGGAAGGCTCCTGTGGGCGGGATTCATGGCTATCCTCGCAGCCGGTATCGGCTTTGGGGTCCGAGGAGGAATTCTCGCCAACTGGGGTGCCCAGTTTGGATTCACTGGAGGTCAACTGGGTCAAATTGGGGGCGCGGGTCTCCAGGGATTCTGCTTTGGGATCTTCATCGGGGGCATCATCGTGGACAAGATTGGCTACGGGAAATTGGTCTTTGCCGCCTTCCTCTTTCACATTGTCTCCGCTTTCGTTACTTTCGGGGCATCAGGTGGACAGGATTCAGCCGCAAGTGCCTTTCAGTTCCTCTACTGGGGCACCTTTCTCTTTGCTGTAGCGAACGGAACATTGGAGGCGGTGGCCAACCCACTTGTGGCCACGCTCTTTCCCAAGAACCGCACGCACTACCTGAACATTCTGCATGCGAGTTGGCCAGCAGGTTTGGTCATCGGTGGGGTCATCGGTTGGACGATGGGCGGCATGAGCTGGAAGATTCAGTTAGGCCTCTTCCTCATCCCCACCGTGATCTACGGATTGATGTTCCTCGGTCAGAAGATGCCTCGCTCGGAGGCATCGGAAAAGGGACTCAGCCTTGGGGAGATGTTCAAGGACATTGGTTTGTTAGGTGGCGCGGTGGCCTGTTTCTTGGTTGTTGTCTTCATCCACGATGCGCTCGCTCCCAATCTGAACCTGCTCACCGGGTCCGAATTCTTTACGGGAAGCAGTTTCATCTGGGTCGCCATTCTGATAGGGGGTGGCCTCTGGGCCCTCATCGGAGCCATCACCAAGGGCTCCATCGGTCACTGGCTCATCTTCGTTCTCTTTGTCACTCACGCCCTCGTCGGCGCCGTGGAACTTGGCACAGACTCGTGGATTCAGAATATCACGGGAAATATCCTCACACCCACACAGGGCAAGATTCTCTTCGTCTTCACCTCATTGATCATGTTCGCGCTTCGCTTCTGCGCTGACTTTATTGAGAAGAAGATCAAGCTCTCCCCAATCGGCATCTTGTTAGTCTGCTCAGTCTTTGGATGCATCGGATTGCTTCTTGCGAGCAACATCGCCTCTTTCGCTGGGGCTCTGTTTGCTCTCGCGGTCTATGCCATCGGCAAGACATTCTTCTGGCCTACCATGCTAGCTGTCGTCGGGGACCGATTCCCGCAATCGGGCGCTGTCGCCATGAGCATCATGGGCGGCATCGGTATGATGTCTGCTGGGGTGCTCGGCGGACCTGGCTTAGGCTACGCGAAAGACCGTTTCGCCATGGCGGAATTGGAGACCCAGAACGCTGCGCTCGCTGCTGAGTATAAGTCCGATAGCACCAGTACTTTCTTCCTTGGGAAAGCGGCTGAAGTGAGCGGGATCGATGGCGTGAAGCTTGGAGCCATTCAGAAGAAGCTGGCAGACGGCACCGAACTCACCACTGACGAGGCCACAGTCAACCAGGCAAGCATCGCCGGTGACCGCAAGACGCTCAAGGCAGACGCCTACATCCCTGCGGCCATGGCGGTCATCTACCTCCTCTTACTGCTCTATTTCAAAGCCATTGGAGGCTACAAGCCTGTTCACATCGCCGCCGAACTGACCGGTGGCACGACGGGGCCGATGGAAGCCTAACAAAGCCTTCATCTAACCATTATCAATTGAAAGGCCGCTCCTAGGAGCGGCCTTTCTTATTTCCATTGCCTTCTCATTCTCCGACCGCTAGAACCGAATCCTATCACTCTCTTTGCTGCCATGACTGATTCACAACCTTCCAATTCGTCGTCTTCCGAGGGCGATATGAAACTCTTCTGGGCTTGCTTCATCGCCCTCGTCGCCACCTCGTTTGTCTTTGGCGTGCGTGCCAATGTGATTGGCGAACTCGCGGTGAAGTTCGATCTCAGCGAGACTCAGAAGGGAACGATTCTCGGCGTCGGCTTGTGGCCTTTCGCCATCTCTATCATTATCTTCAGCCTCATCATTGACAAGATCGGGTATAAAGTGGCGGCCTTCATGGCGATCATTTGTCATGTGGCCTCCCTGCTTCTCACCATGTTTGCCACGGGCTATGTGACACTGTTCTGGGGCACCTTCCTCGTGGCCATCGCCAATGGCATCGTGGAAGCCTTCATCAATCCCGTGGTGGCCACTTCTTTTAGCAAAGAGAAATCCAAGTGGCTGAACATTCTCCATGCTGGCTGGCCCGCCGGATTGGCTCTGGGCGCCCTCTTCACACTTGTGCTAGGCGATAGCGCTTCCTGGCAATTCAAGTATGGCATGTGCTTTCTCCCCGTCGCGGTCTATGCCTTTCTCACCATCCCGTGCGTTTTCCCGGTGCAGGAGCGTGTCGCCGCGGGGGTGTCCTACCGCGAAATGCTTCGCCAAGTCGGTGGCGTCGGCTTCTTCATCATCGGCGGCCTTCTCGTGATGGGCGTGATCCAACTGATCATCGCTTCGCTTGGACTGGACATTCATCCTAACAAGACCATCACCTATGGATTACTCGCTGGCGTCGTCTTTGGCATCTTGGGATGGGTCTATACCCGATCACCAGGACATTGGATGTTCCTCATCATCCTTCTCACGATGGGCCCCCTGGCCACGACAGAACTGGGTACCGACTCATGGATGCCTGATCTTCTGCAAGGGGTGGGCCTCACGGCTAAGAACGCGACGCTTGTCTTCATCTACGTGTCCACGCTGATGACCATCCTGCGCTTTTATGCAGGCCCAATTGTGCATCGCTTCTCACCCATCGGTCTGCTCGTCGTGTCTGCCATTGTTGCTATCATTGGCCTGCTCTTCCTTTCCAAGGCGTCCGTTGGGCTGATCATCGTGGCGGCCACGGTGTACGCCTTCGGCAAAGCCTTCCTCTGGTCCACGACCTTGGGCCTCGTGTCCGAGCAGTTCCCCAAGGGGGGTGCGCTCACGTTGAACGGCGTCTCTGCGGTGGGCGTGCTCGGCATGGGCATCATTGGCACGCCATTCATGGGCGTTCTGCAAGACCGTGAGGTCGATAAGGAATTGGCGGCCACGCAGCCGGCCATCCATCAACAGGTCTCAGGAAATCCGACCCCTTCCATCTTTGGTGACATTCCCAGTCTGAACCCCGAAGGTGTGAAGTCTTTGTCAGAGAACGACAAGGAGACTCTCACAACCATCCAAGGCGCGAAGAAGCAAGGGAGCTTTGCCAAGATCGCCGTGCTGCCAGCGTTCATGTTGGTGATCTATCTGATTCTCTTTGGCTATTTCAAATCACGAGGGGGCTATCGCCCTCAGGAAATCTGAGTGAGCGGCCTCGTTTCGTTTCTGGACAGCGCTCATTTCACGCCCCTATCCTGCCGTCATGGCTCAGAACTTCCTCAAACCGATCACCGCTTGCTTTGGCAAGCCCGTCGCTGAGAACCCCACTCAGGTCATGATCGAGGCGGCTTATCAGCAACTGGGGCTGGATTGGCGCTACATCACGTTGGAGATCGATCCTACGGACTTGGCTGCCGCTGTGTCTGGGGCGCGGGCCATGGGATTCCGCGGCTTCAATTGCACCATCCCTCACAAAGTGGCGGTCATTGATCACCTGGACGGCTTGGGGGAATCCGCGTCCGTGATGCAGGCGGTGAATTGCGTGGTGCGACGCGGCGATCAACTCATTGGTGAGAACACGGATGGCAAGGGGTTCGTCGAAGGGATCAAGAGACTGCGTGACCCTCAAGGCAAGCGCGTGGTCTTGTTAGGCGCTGGTGGTGCGGCACGAGCCATTGCCGTGGAATTGGCTCTCTCCGGGGCCGCCAAGATCACGCTTGTCAATCGCAGTCCCGATCGTGGTCACGCCACGAAGAAGCTCCTGGATGATCAGTTAGACGTGGATACCGAACTCATTTCATGGACGGAGCCCTACGCGATCCCCCCTGGGACCGATTTCCTCATCAATGCCACATCGGTCGGGCTCTATCCTGACACCGATGCTCAGTTGAATCTGCAGTTTGAGACGCTTCAGCCCGAAACCTTCGTTTCTGACGTTGTCTTTAATCCACCTGAAACGCATCTCATTCGGGAAGCAAAGGCGCGCGGTTGTGAGGTCTTAGACGGCTTGGAAATGCTCGTGGGTCAGGGCGTGATTGGCGTGGACTATTGGACAGGCCAGAGCCCGGATCCACGGGTCATGCGCGAAGCGTTAGAGAATGTCTTTCGCGACGAGGCTTAATCTCAGCCTTTCCGGCGATCCAGCAATGCGGTCACCGCTTTGGCGGTGACGTTCACGCCAGGCTCAAGAAAGATAGTGTCATGGTGTCCCTTGAACGCGACCCGCTCGACCTTGCCTGAAATGAGTTTGGACCATCCCAAGTCTTTGCGATGACAGGAGAAGATGGGCTGAGCCGGTGTGCGCATGACGACGGCATCTCCATCGTAAGTCCCATCAACGAAGTCCTCATACATTTGATAGTGCACGTTCCATAGGTTTGCCTGAGTCTCCGAGTAGTTGTCGAGATTCGTGATCGTCGACACTTCATTCGCCACGGACCGCGGCTGACGGGAAAACCGCACCTTCACCCAGCGCTTCATCCTCGCAAGATGCTCATCCCGCTCCTGCTTGGTGAGGCTACCCATGCTAACAAGTTTGTGAACGAAGTTCATCACAAAGCGGCCACGTTCTGACCAAGACTCCAGTTGGAGCTGCTTCTGACACTTTGGTTGGTAATACGGATAGGCATCAATGATAAGCAAGAGATCCACCTCATCCCCTTGTTCCCGGAGAACCTGCGCCATTTCATAGGCGATGTTTCCACCGAAGCAGTAGCCTCCAATGGCATAGGGGCCCTCAGGCTGATGTCGCTTCATATCAGCGACGTAGGCTTCCGCCATGGCACGCGGCGTCTCGTGCTCAGGGAGGCCTGCATGACCTCTGGAGGAAAAGCCATAGATGGGGTAGTCCGAGGCCATCTTCTGGGCAAGATTGCGATACCCCCACAGAAGCCCGCCACCGATCCCATGGACGAGATAGAGAGGGCGCATGCCACTCTTTCCTTCCTGAATCAAGGTTAGTGAAGAGAAAGCCTCTTCACCTTCCGCTTCGCCTACTGTCTCGCTCTCCTCAGCGGACACCCCGTGAGGTTGGAGAATCCTCGCCATCTCACCCAGGGTCGACTTCTCCATGATCTGTTGAAGGGGAATCGCCACTCCAAACTGCGCCTGGATGGCAGCCGCCAACGTCATCACCCCTAACGAATCACCACCCAAGGCAAAGAAGCAATCCGTGGGCTGCTTGGGAGGGGAAGTCACCATCTTCGTCCACAGGGTGGCAAGCCGCGCCTCCACCGTCGACCCCCACTCCGTCCCCGATGCATCTGTTAGAGGATTCTCTACATCATCTTGGGCTGCGACTTCCAAGTCATCGTGAATTTCCACCTGACGTGCGGGATTGAGAACCGCTTGATCATAGTGTTCCTGGAAATCGCGTGTCGAAACGATGAACTGAGACGCATGGCGCCGATGCGCGATCGCGCGGCGAAGCGCCTGCATGCCTTCCTGAGGTGAGATCGCGTAGCGCATCATCTCTTCATGGTGTTCGGAACGGGACGCACTCAACTCCATTCGGGAAGCCATCCCCACATCCTTCCACGCCGGCCAATTGATCGCCAAGGCGGGAACTTTCCGCTGTCTCGCAGAACTGGCCAAGGCATCTAAGACAGCATTGGCGGCGCCGTAGTCAGATTGCCCTGGCGTATTGAGGAAGGCATTCACCGATGAGAAGAGCACCAGGTAGTCTAACGTGGCGCCGATCTTACCACTCAAGATCTCCACCAGATGATGGGCGGCCGTGGCTTTGGCATCAAGGACGGCCTTGGCATCCTGAGAAGACTTCATGGGAATGATGCTATCCTTCAAGACGCCAGCCGTGTGGAAGACACCATGGATCTCTCCAGCGCGCGCATGAATGCGTTTGAGAACTTTCTCCAAAGCATCCCTATCAGAAACATCGACGGCTTGGCAATCCACCGTCGCACCCTGTTCCTCCATCTCCAGGACGGCCTGGATCCGCGCTCGCAACGTTGCTCCTCCTTCGTCCTTACCATTCTTGAGCGAATCCCACTCCGCTCGTGGGGGAAGAGGTGTCCGACCCAAGAGAACCACGTGCGGACGGCATCCTGACGCGGCCAATTCTCGCGCTATCGTAAGCCCCAATCCACCCAGCCCGCCGGTGATGAGATAAGTCCCTTCTTGCCGGACCCAATCCGCGGTCTCTCCCGGAGCTGGCAAGATCGCTTCCTCGAAACGTCGTACCCATCGTCCGGATTCACGTAAGGCGACACAGGGATGCTCACTCTCTACTTCGATCAATTCTAACAATGCCTCTGCGCGCCAAGCATCCTCCACATCGATCAGCTGCGTTTGGAATCCCCGATACTCTTTCGCGATCACGCCTGACAACCCCAGCAACGCGCTATTCACAGGGCAGACCATTTCTTTAGAATGCACCATGGCCGTTCCCCGCGTGACGACAGCGAGCCGTATGGCCTCCACTCCAGCAATCCCAAGCGCTTGTGTCAGGTGGAACAGGCTGTAGAAACCTAACTGTTCCCCAGTAGCCCACGAAGAACCCTCGGTGAGGCTCCACGCATGAATGATTCCTGCCAGCGGTGCCTCTTTACTGACATATTCGCGTAGCAACCGCTGATAATGAGAGGGGTCGGATGGATCGAGGGTCAGGGTGCCATCCCAATGTGTCTGCCATTTCTTCCCAGGTCGAACGCCTACCACTTTCGCGCCGCGCTCCTGCAAGGAGGCTGCCACGGCCGCACATTCGCCGCCTCGATCGGGCTGAAAGACGAGCCAAGTGCCTGTTTCCAGCGTCACTCGGGACTCCATCCCGATCTGCAATCCTGCCTGTTGCCACACAGGCGTGGAGTACCAGCAATCAGGATTCGCTTCTCGCATGGGAAGGCCAGAATCGTGCTGTGGCACGCTTGCTTCCACGCGATAAGGCCGCTCTTGCCATGCATAGGTCGGCGCAGGCACCCGGCGACGCGTCTCATGTTGGTAGAATGCCTTCCAATCAATCTCTTGACCGCTCGCCCAGACATGGCCGAGAGCCTCCATGAGTATCTGTGAGGATGGCTTCGTTTCCTTCGGGTGAGGAATCGTAGACACCACAGCCGTCCGCTCGGGATCCATGCCATGCTGACTCACAAACCCCGTGAGCGTCTTGCCAGGCCCCATTTCCATGAAGAGCGTTTCTGGATCGTCTAACAATCGTTGCACCCCATCAGAGAATCGCACTGCCTGACGGATATGTTGGGCGTAGTAGGCGGGGTTCTGAGCCTCCTCTGCCGTGATCCATGCGCCCGTGACATTGGACAAATAGGGAATCTGAGGCGCTTGGCGAGTGACCTCGCTCACGACCGCCTCAAACTCCGTGAGGATCGGCTCCATGGCGCGAGAATGAAAGGCATGCGAGGTGCGGACACATTTAGCCTGAACTCCCGCCTCAATCAGAGCAGCCTTGCATTGATCGATTGCCTCGTGAGACCCCGCCACCACCGTCAGGTGAGGGCTATTGCTCGCTGCAACGTCAATGTGAGGATGATCCACCAAATGCTCGATGACTTCATTCTCGGAAAGAGGAATGGCAAGCATGGCACCGGTGGGCATGCTTTGCATCAACGCACCTCGTTTGGCGACCACCTTGAGGGCCTCCTCAAGCGTGAACACTCCGCTCAGGGTCGCCGCCACGTATTCTCCGATGCTATGGCCGATCATGGCCGCGGGCTGCAAGCCCCAGCTCATCCACAGCTTGGCCTGTGCATAACAAACCGCAAACAAGGCTGGCTGCGTCAGCGCTGTTTGCGTGAAGTCGCGTTTCGGTGCTCCCTCGACTGGGTACAGCGCTTCTGTCAGACGAAATCCCAGAGGTACTTCGAGCAATGCGCTGCACTGATCCAATGCCTCGGCAAAGACCGGCTCGCTGAGATAGGTACCGCGCCCCATGCCTTCGTACTGCGCGCCCTGACCCGAGAAGAGGAAGACCACTCGGCGAGGCAAGGCGGCAAGTTTCCCGCCCTGACACTCTCCCTTTTCTAACAACGTCGCCATCGATGTGGCGTCGGGAGCCACCACGAAACGCCGTTCAGCGAATGAAGCTCTGCCAATCTGCGCCGTGTAGATACTATCGGCGAAAGATTCTGGGCTATCCTGCGATGCCAGAAACGCGCTCCAACGCTGACGAAGCGCATCAACAGCATCCGTCGTGCGCCCCGAAAGTGGAAGAAGCTGAAAGGGACGAGACTGACTCGTGGGCGCCAACGTGGGCGCCTCTTCAATCACGGCGTGGGCATTTGTCCCGCCAAGGCCGAAAGAACTCAGAGCCGCGCGACGTGGACCCTCACATTGCCACTCTTCCAAGCGTGTTTGCACGCGAAACGGGCTATTCTCCAGATCCAATTCCGGATTGGGCGATTCAAAGTGCAAGCTTGGAGCGAGTTCCCGGTGCTTCAATGATTGCACCACCTTCAGCAACCCAGCGATCCCGGCAGCGGCATCGGTGTGGCCGATGTTGGTTTTGACAGATCCCAGGGCACAGAAAGCCTTCTTATCCGTGTCCATGCGATACGCTTGGGTTAGCCCCTGGATCTCGATGGGATCTCCCACGGCGGTTCCAGTTCCATGCGCTTCCACATAGCTAACACTCTCCGCAGAGATCGCTTGCTTCTCTAACGCTTCGCGAATGACCTCAGCCTGACCCTCGATACTTGGCGCAGAGAAGCCGCCCTTGCGAGCACCGTCATTGTTGATGGCGGTTCCGCGAATCACCGCGTGTACCGTGTCGCCATCGGCGAGGGCCTTCTCTAGCGGTTTCATCACCACCAGGCCCAGACCTTGACTGAAGACGGTTCCATCCGCTTTGGCGTCAAAGGCGCGGCAACGCCCATCGCTGGAGAAGATCAACCCCTTCTCGTGCTTATAGCCAGCATCTGGCCACGAGACGGAAACCCCTCCCGCCACAGCGAGGGAGCATTCTCCCGCCATCAAGGCTTCACAGGCCTGATGCACGGCGACGAGGGAAGTCGAGCACGCGGTCTGCGTGTTCAAGGCTGGTCCCGTGAGCCCCAATTTAAAAGCTGTCCGGGTCGTGAGATAATCTTGTTCATTGCCCACGAGGACCTGCACGTAGTCCATGCCGCTCAAGCCGCGATGCGCGTGCAGATAACTGTTATGCCCAGAACCTGCGTAGAGTCCGATGTCACCCTGATAGCGCTCGGGAACGTATCCGGCATGTTCGAGCGCCTCCCACACCGTTTGCAGAAAGAGGCGGTGTTGAGGATTTGTGAGTTCGGCTTCCCGGGGGCTCATGCCAAAGAACTCGGCATCGAAATGATCGGCACGCTCTAACACCGTTCCGCGTCTCACATAACTCGGATCTTCATAGTCCACCGCTGCCACCCCGCGAGCGGCCAACTCCTCTTTCGTGAACTCTTGGATCGACTCGACACCATTGCGAATGTTCTCCCAGAATGCCTCCACGCTTTCGGCACCAGGAAAGCGTCCCGCCATGCCAATGATGGCAATGTCAGCAGTGGCGGTCCGTTCACGCGGCTGTGCTCGTCGCACGCGACCTGTCTCCGCATGCTCATAGTAGGCAGCCAATTGAGCCACGGTGGCATACTGAAAGAGCTGCGCCACGGTGATGGGCTTCTCAAAGTGTTCCTTCAATTGCGCGTGCACGCGTGCCACGTGCACGGAATGCCCACCGAGCTGAAAGAAGTGATCTCCCCGTCGGATTCCTTTCCGTTTTAGTACTGATTCCCAGATAGCGATGATGGTTTCTTCGACAGAGCCACGCTCCCAATCTTGCGCCTCGACGGTCGTCTCCTCATCGATGTCGACCGCGCTCACGTCAGAGGCAGGAGCGGGCAACGCCTTCCGGTCCACCTTCTGCGAAGGCGTCTTGGGAAAGACCGTCATCGCATGATAAACGGAAGGAACCATGTAGCTCGGCAACGTGGCCTGAAGAGCTTCACGCAATTGCGACTCTGGTGCCAGGGAACCGTTTGGAATCACGTAAGCGACCAACTGTTGATCACCCGGAGTATCTTCACGCACGGCCACCACGGCATCCTTGACAGACGGCTGCGCTTTCAACGTTGACTCGATCTCTCCGAGTTCGATGCGATAGCCACGAATCTTGACCTGATTGTCAGAGCGCCCCAAACACTCTAACACACCGTCAGCTGTCCAGCGCCCACGGTCTCCCGTGTCATACATCCGAGCACCAGGAACCTCGACGAAAGGATCAGACACAAATTTCTCTGCCGTCAACTCCGGTCGATTGGCGTAGCCACGAGCCAAGCTCTCTCCCCCAATAAAGATATCCCCCACCACTCCTGCAGGCACTGGTTGACGGTCTGCATCCAAGACGTAGAGACGATTATTGGCAACCGGCCGCCCAATCAGGACCGGCGTCTCCGCGTCCTCGAGCTTCTGATAACTCGACCACACAGTTGTTTCCGTCGGCCCATAGAAATTCCAAACCTCGCAGCCTAACTGAATCAAGGCATTTGCAAGATCACGCGGCACCGGCTCACCTCCCACCATCACTTTCAGTCCCGCTTGTCCGGTCCATCCATATTCCAAGAGAAGACGGAAGGTCGTTGGAGTTCCCTGGATGAGAGAGATCTGCCGTTCACCCAGCATCATGCGAAGACTCTCGCCATCGGCAGAGAGCCCACGAGGAGCGATGACCACGGTCGCTCCACAGGCGAGGGGCATGAAGAACTCCGTCACTGAGATGTCAAAGGACATCGTGGTCATGGCGAGCATCAACTCACCTGGCTTCAGCCCTGGTGTCTCCGCCACAGCTCTCACATAGTTCACCGCCGTGCGATGCTCGATTTCGACGCCCTTCGGTTTCCCCGTCGATCCCGAGGTGTAGATGACATAGGCCAAGTGACTGGCATGCACAGACGTCGTTCCAGCCACCTCACACCCCTCACCCTCACAGTAATCTTCGACCAGAATCTCCTCCGCGTCCTCAAGACTCAAGAGCCCACTGAGTGTCGATTCAGTGACGATGATCTTGATACCGGCATCCTCTCCTATCATTTGCAAACGATCAGCAGGGAAAGCGGGATCCATGGGCACATACGCCCCACCCGCTTTGTGGATGGCCAGGATAGCTAACAACACCCCAGGACCACGCTCGACAAAGACACCGACGCGCTGATCCGGTCCGACTCCTGAACGTTGGAGCCGCTTCGCCAGGCCATTGGCACGGCGATTGAGGGTCTCGTAGGTCCACTGATCGTCGCCAAAGACGATGGCCATCGCCCCGGGAGTCCGCTCGACCTGCGCCTCAAAGAGGCGATGGAGACAGCACGCAGGATCTTTCGGATGCGCGGGAAGGAACTGCTTGTGCTCCGGAGAGGTCTCGTTCCACGTTTCCAGAATCTCGTGACGGGCGTCCGCCCCTAACCAAGGCAACTGTTCCCATGGTGTGTCTGCCAGAGCCTCAAAGCGCTCCGCCAACGAAGCCACGATCATCAGCCAATGGCGAATGGTCGACGGACGCCAAAGGTGTGTTTGATAGTCAAGGACAAGATGAGTCTCATCACGGCTTCGAGCAACTCCCAGAGCCAGTTCCACTTCGTCGACTTGTCCGCCAGAAAGCAAACTCCCAGCAGGGGAATCGGGCGCATCATGACCAAGCAGAGTGAACCCGACGGAGAGCGGTGAATGACCGGCATCGCCGGGCGATTGGCACAGCTGCTCGGAAAGCGGTGGCAGCTCCCTCGAGCCGCTTACCTCCTGTTCGAGTTGGGCCGCAAGTTCACGCAACGTGGCACCTGGTAGCAGCGACACTAGCACCCCCCATGTCAGGCTTTGCTCCCCCCTTCCGTATCGCAATGGGAAGACTTGCTGGCCGCCTGCACGACTCGCAAAAGCCACAAGGCATGCCAGCCAGGCACCCGCAGGACGACGGGTAGCCGTGCCTACCGCCTCACGACCTGATTCCCATCTGGAGTGCGCTCGACGCGGAAAGTCAGTCGGCAACTCGAGAGGCTCCTGATTTGGAGGCAGGAGCGAGGAGATGATCTCAGAATGATCCTCGAGAGTGCCAGGCACTGATGGAGCAATGGAAACGGGTGCGACCTGCTTTGAAGACATGATAATTACGGTTTCTACTGCCCATTATTATCATAATTATAGAAAGCGTCTAAAGCTACTAGCCAATAGCTTGATTGATTCTAGAAACTGAGAACTCCAGCCATCTGGCCTTTCTCAACCACCACAAGCAATTGGAAAGCATCCCTAGTATCGGGTGTGTTCGTTGCTGCACGAAGTTCCGATTACTTCAGAGTTTTTGACCATCAACCAAACCGGAAAACTCAGATCAGGCATCGATCATCTCTGCTCTCCAAGCCAGCGCCGCGAAAACGTAGATCTTCTTCAGCTAGAATCATTGTGAATGGCTTAAATATTCAAGTTTTATCACTCTAGCTTCAATAGCTTCTTGCCGTTAAGCAATGGCACCATAATGTCGCGGATAATGAGTAGAGGAGTGCCTTGTCGCAGAACTTTTCTGACATCATCCATAGCTTTGATGTTTTTCACAATAACCACGGAGGCTGATGTGCAGTTCACGTGGCAACGGATTCGTGATGTTGGAAATCCCAGCATGGACACCAAGCCCCATGGAAAGCTCCCTGTGGTCTTGACCATCGGTCAAGTCGACCATGAGTTTGCGATGGCCAAGCACGAAGTGGCGGTGGAACACTATGTGGCGTTTCTCAATGCCAAAGCCACCACACACGATCCCTACGGACTCTACAATCCCGATTCGACTACTGATGACCTCGGCTACGTCCTGAGATACGGGGAAGGCACTGTAGAGTCGCCATATTATTACCGCGCCAAGCCCGGCAAGGAACGCTTTCCAATCAACTTTATAAGTTGGTATGACGCTGCTCGCTTTGTGAACTGGCTCGCCAATGGACAAGGGGATGGAGATACTGAGAATGGCGTTTATGACATGAACTTAGAGGAGCCCACCCGATTACCGGGGGCTCCCGTTTTCATTCCAAATGGTGATGAGTGGCAGAAAGCCGCTCATTATGATCCTCGGACCTCAGCAGAAGGTGGTCCAGCCATGGACAAGCATTATTGGATGTATCCTCAAATGACTAACGATCGCCCCATACGAGCCATTCTCGATGCTCAAGGCAACATCACGAATCCCCAGCCGTATCTTTCCCACTACGACAATGAATCCCGACGCGATGGGCATTGCAAGGTTGACTCAGGGTCTGACGGCACCGGATCATATTATGGGGTAATGCACATGGGAGGAAACGTGGTCGAATGGATCGAAGATCGTGACGGCGTGCCTGAGCCGTTGCACCAACAGATTCGTGGAGGCGACCTTGAGAACGGCTCAGGCGACCAGCGAAATCACTTTGTGAACATTGCGCCTATCGATTGGGAGTCGACCGACAATGGACTCCGCCTTGCCGCGACGATCGCTTACGCTTTCGATGCCCATGACGAGCCCGTCGTCTTTATAGAGCCCCTGGATCATGAAGCATTCGAGCCCTCTGATCCCGCCTCCTTTCGTATTGGCCTGACCGATCATGCCGTGGCACCAGCTGGTGGCCTTAGTGTCCACTTTGACATTTATGGGCAAGCCATCGAAGGAGAAGATTTCGACCCTCTAGGCGATTCTGTTCTGATCCCTGAGAACACGAGTGAAACCGTCCTCACAGTCATGCCAAAAGCCGATCTCATTGATAATGAACTGCCAGAATCCGTAGAAGTCAGGCTGACCGCTACAACCGATCCGAGCATCGACATTGCTCCTTCTCCTCACAATTCTGCAACCACCTATCTTCTGGGTCCATTGAGTGCGGGGTCGTATGAAGCATGGATTTACGATCGCTTTCCACGCGATGTGCTAGCCGATTCCGCATTGCAAGCGGCAGTCTGGGGAGCAACCGCCAACCCCGATGGCGACGCGCTTGGGAATCTGCAAGAATTCTTCCACGGAACGGACATGCAAATCGCCGAGGAAACCGATCCCTACTCCAGTGCTATCTCGTTTCTTCCGGAAGGCTTAGATATTGAAATCTCGTTTTCTCGACGGAAAGGCATCACGGGCATTTCCTATTTCGTCGATTCGTCAACATCTCTGCAATCTTGGGAATATGTTGGCAAATTGCCGGAATCAACGCAATCGGTTGATGACAACACCGAACTCGTCACGTTAAGTTAGGAATGGCGCAAGAATTAGTTAAGATGAGCTTTTAGAGGTTCAAATGGATAACATGTGTAGTTCCATTGCGGGAGCGTTTCCGAGTGCACCAATGGATAGCCGTTCGGCAATTCATAAGGGTCTT
>JAUIAH010000020.1 GCA_030425385.1 Verrucomicrobiia bacterium
AGCACACATCAATAGATAGCCCGAAGAGAAGCCAAAGTTAAGATTGCACGAATGCCGAACGAGGGCATTTTTGACTCGTCATCAGCGAGTTACGCTCCTTCATGCTCCGCTATGGGATGCCTGTGAAGTGATCTTGTTATTCGCCACGGCCACAAGACGCGCCGGGATGCTGGAGTCTTCTTTCTCCACCGAGTAAATGGCCATCTTGGGCTCATTCGTCTTCGTATCGACGTAATCGACCAAGACCCATGGATCAGAAGTGTACTCTTTGTGGGTCTTGTCGTTGGTAGTATCCTTATCGGTATTCTCGGCAAGGGCCTTCACGTTGAGATCCCCATCACGCAGCGCAAAGGCCGCATTCGGCGGCTCTGGCAGCGAGGCGAACTGCAGCGAAGGCGCCACCACCGCATGCTCCTCATTGGGATTGTAACCGGGCAAGTCAGCGTCGGGTTGGTTGTAGACAGCGAGATCCGCTACCAGATCTGCCCCAAACACTCGCTGAGGATTACCATCTGACGACATCCCCTCGGATCCCAGGCGGCTTGCGATAGCAATGCGAGGCGGCGAACCAACATTGGGATCAAGGATCGCGATTCCTTGCTTGTGGGAAACAAGCAACTGTCGACCATCGGGCGAGAGCGTCGTGTGGTACGGCTCCTCTAAACTAAGCGTCTGTCCACCAAACTTGGCGCCGTGCACGTAGCTGCGGCTAAGAACAGGTCGAGTCGGTTCTGACACATCGAACACGGACACGGAATCATCCTCGAAGGAAGCCACGTAGAGGCGGGTCTTATCTTGAGAGAAAGCGCCAGCTGTGACACGCCTTAGATTGGCACCACCAGCACCATCTTTGACCTCGGCCAATAGCTGCGGTTTACGCGGATCCGTAACGTCAATAAGCGTGAACCCTTTCGCGTCTCCACCTCCGACGAAGAGCCACTTATCATCATGAGAAAGAGACATCCTGCCTAAATCTCCACCGAGCAAAGAGTAGCCATCAGCTCCGTTTCGAATAACCGCCCCCCCAGCCTCGTTGAACTTTACACTGCTAGGTGTGTTTGCTTGCCCGGCTGCTAGAAACTTTGCTAAATCGATCATCGTAACGGCACTCGATCGAGATCCAGAATGCACAAACGCCAGATCGGCTGAATTAGAAACTACGACAGTTCCTGCACCGTGCAGCGTTGTCCATCCAGTACCAGATAAAAGCCTCTCATCCACGGCGAAAGCTTCATTTCCGCCCTGTAATTTAGGCACTCTCAGGCTCACCCCCCCATCTGTGGCAGTCGTAAAACGATAATCATTAAAGTAAGCAATGCCGCTTCCAACAGACTCTCTAAATACCGCCTGAAACTTACTTGGGTCCACGATATTTTTCACAAATATACTTGTGCCATTTCCTCCAGACCAAATCATTCTCTGCCCGTCTTTTCGCACCGCAATCTCGACCGCCCCAATTGGGCCGCTGGGTCGACTCTGAGTTTCGAGCACAGCCGACAATTTCGGATTGGCAGGGTCCGCTAGATTGATGCGAGTGATCGACTTGTCGTCATTAGATGCTACGAGAAAATCTTTCGTTCCTGGTATGAAATCCATGTCGCGACCGCCTGCCAATTTATCAAATCCTCCCTCACCATCCTTGATTTGCTTTATGATTGGGTTCGGAGCTTTCTCTGGCCAAGCCGCTTGGTATTTCGCTGGACGCCACGGCCATTCCACCCCGACCTTCTTCTCATACCACGTGACGATCAGATCGTCTTTGGGATCGCCCGTGAAATGACGATTCACCGGATAGATCGGGCCTGTCGCCGTCGAGCGATCATAGATCGCCGCGTTGTAGCGCGCTTTCTCATGCACGATGAATCCAGACTGTCGCCCAGCCGTGTCATAGGTGCCGTCAATGAGTCGTTTACCGATGGTCGCCTCGCCCCCATCAGCAATCATCGCCGTGGCCTTGGCCAACGTGCCGTCCCATCCTCCAGGACTGGTACTGTCCCAGCGACGGGTTTCTAACACGCGCACGATGGCTTTCTCTCGAGAGAGATCGCCCACGGCAGCCCCGGAGAGGGACTCCGTCATGATGAGGACGTGCTTGCCTTCGCTTTCTGCTAGGGTTGTGTCTGAAACGGCGAAGCTGAGTGAGGCGTCATCCGTCTGCGGGGTGATTGCGGGCGGACTGAGGTCTTCGATTTCGATGTCCGTGCCTTTCAAGGGATTCAAGGCAGCTGAGAAGGCCACGCGGTGAAAAGCAAAGGCATCGGTGGCATCTGGATCGAGAGCCACTGGCGGCAGCTCAGGATGAAGGACCTGACGGAGGTCGCGCGCTTCACCCGGAAAGACAGCATTGGCCACGCCTTTAAAGATAGGGTGCCGGATCTGGTCACCCGCGAAGCCGGCGGTGACTTCCATCGTGATGGTGTCCCCAGAATTGTCATTGGTAGACCACTCCATGAGGTAGCGGCCAGGACGGGTGATGTAGGCCTTCTTATCTCCACCGGACCAAATCAGCACATCATTCAGTTCCGTCGCGGGTGGTGCATCAATGATGCTCAGCATTCGTGGCCGGGTCAGGGAAATCTTGGCAGCGGTCGTCTTGTCTAACACATCGGCTGGCTGCGCAGGGGCCGGGATCTTGGGGTCCAGCTTATCGTCCAGGCTGATGGGCGTGCCCAAGGTCGTGAAGGCACGGAAGACCTTATCACCATATTCCCACACCACGTTGGCGCCTTCCCGCAAGTCGGGAATCTTGACCCCTCGATAGGATTGACTGTTATGGGTGAAGGTGTCTGTCAGACTCCCACGCTGCTTGCTATCTGAAGTCTTCAGGGCCCCGTTTGCGCTTAGGATCGAACGCATGCTGATTGCTTGCGTGGCATGATCAGAAGCGCCCACGATCACATCCTTGGTTCCACGGTCCAACCAGAACGTCCCCGATCCAGAACTCACCGCAGTGCCCGCTTGGATGCCAGGCAAGTTCTCCGACTCTGTGGAACTCGTGCCTACCGTGATGCTGTGCTGCATCTTCCACTTGTACTTGATGGTTGCTGGGCCCGATATCGTGAATTTGGGCACCTGTTGCCGTTGAAGCGGATTTACCCAATTCACGGTGCCGCTTCCAGCCACACCTGAACGTTCATAACCCGTCACCAGATAGCGGGTTCCAACTTCGGTGAGAGACGTGACGATGCCGTCAATCTGCGCGGTAACCACCTCGTTTTCTGAGATCCAGTGTTTGTTGACCCTTGGGCTGGGATTGCCCAGAGCCAAACCACTGGCTGCCGAGACCCCAGCTAAACCACCGACATCTGAGTCAATTTGCAAAGCATGCGCTACTTCAAAGAAGAACGTCACGGTCACATCTTTGTCTCTGATAAAGATCTCCGAGGATCGACCAGTTCCTATTGTGGTACTACTCGAACCTTCCTCCAGGATACTAAAATTCGTGGGGGTGTAACGGGTCACGACATCCGCCGCACGGACGATCTGCTCAAGTTGGCTTGCGCTCTGCCCGGACAATTGCACCGGCTGCCCGTTCGTCCGCACATAAACATGCTCAGGCACCTGAACCGTGTAGTTCGTATCTTGCGAAGCACGAATGATCCCAAGCCCGGGCTTGACGTCACTCGGACTCACAGGAACCGCCACTTCCGTGCCATTTGATCTTCTCACGACCGCGTTCACCGTGAGCTTCAGGTTCTCTGCCAGCTTCAGATCCGATTGATTGGAGAGCAAATAGAAGGCCTTGTTATCGACAGTACCGTTGGATGGACCAGGTTTAAACCCACCGCCTTTGGATGACCCACCAATGATCACGGATGCGCCGAGGCCGCCGAGCGCCCCTTTTCCAATCGCTGGGCCCGACGACGCCGGAAGAACCGAACGCGCCTTCCATCGCAAATCCCCCCCCAGATGGGCCACGAGGTAATTCCCACCGGAGGAGATAGGAGCGAGAGCTGCACCTGAACTTCCGCCACCATCGTCCTTTAGCGTCAGCGAAGTATCACTGAACCGAGTAATCACATTCACACCATTTGCTGATGCCATTAGATCATCAGAGAACAGCTTATTGGATTCGGAAGCCCCGCCCCTCTCTATCAATGCTTGCCCTAACAACTCCAGATTTCCCGGCGAAAACTTGCTAACGATCGATTTCTCACCCTGTAGAATATTCGCAGGTCGAAATGACCTGGTACCTCCATCCGTTAACAAATAAGGAAAACCTTGACTAACAACAATTTTCCGAACCTGGCCGTTCACTACGTTAAATTTCTGCAAATCCGCCGTCCCGCTTTTTATTTCCAATTTGGCGATAAAGGTAACCCAACTACTATCAACAGGAGATGGTCTGCTCTGCGGGCTAGCGTGAATCGTTCGACTTAGATCTAATTTAACGTCAACATAGGGAAGGATCTTAGGTTTAACAAAAGCGTTCCCTTGGCGATACTCAATCGTAAAGCCAGCATCCCCGGAATACTCAATGTGTGTTACCTGAATCGATATGGGACCAGGAGCCAGAAGGTTCGCTCCCGTTGGATCCAGCTCATACGTCCTTCCGGGCTGGATTGGGCTCACGACGACCTTCCGGCCTCTCTGATCTGTGAGTTCAACACGCGCCAAGTCACGGTCTGCGACAGAGAAGCGAAATAGAGGACTCGAAGCACCACTCGGGTCATAGTTGAACGTCCCTGAAATTATTGACCCTGTCTGCTCCTGACCTGCCAAGAAGCCCTGAAAGAAAGAGACTTCATTATCACTAAACACTCCACTCTTTGCACGCCAAGGGTTAAGTTCTCTCACACTGTCCAATTGACTATTCAATTCCTTCTCTGTAGAGCCAGTATTCTTATAGCCCGAGATCTGGTCCAACGGCATACTCAAAAACCACGCTTTTTGATGAGCAGACGCATCTCGTTCACCCGCCACCAAATATCCTATATCTCCGATTACGGCGATCTTTGGCTTATTGTAAACATCTGCGGGCACATTACTTTGATCTCGGAAACTTGCTACTCTTTTGCTAAGATCTCCCTCAAAAACTGTTGCGCCGACTTCACCGCCATTTCTAGTGGTATAAGTTGCCCCCCAGACCCTACCTGATTGATCCACAGCGATGCTGGAAAACAGGAAAAGGTCATTGTTTCGTGTTATTCGTCTGTTAGTTCGAGCAAAGCCTGTTCCGGCGACTGAGGCATGCTCAATGTGAGTTGGAGTAGCAAAGTAGAAATCATTGCCCCGAGCCGCCAGCGCAACCACATTCTTTAGCCCAGTCAATTCCGCTACCTTAACGCCACCCTGAAGCATCACAATCTTCGTTCCATCGACAAGGATGTAGGATCTTCCAGTATCGGGATCAGAAACGATCTCGGTCACGTCAGCTTTGGCGCCCAGGTCTCCAATAAAGGTGTCACCGGCGTGAGCCGGCAAGATGAGGAGCGTGAACAGAGCGAAGATTGCTGCGCTCACGCTCGCAGTAGCGCTTCGCGCGGTGTGAAGACTCGCTGCGCTCGTAGTGTGATGAGAGAGACGAGTGTGATGAGTGTGCATGGTGTGATGGGTCGCTCCGCGCCCGGAAGCGCTTCGCGCAGTGTGATGAGTGTGCATGGTGTGAGACATGGCGGCTCTGCTAGTTCAGACGATCGACGTCGCTGACGCGATCAATGCTGAAGGTGCCTGTCATTTTGATAGGCGTGCTGGCCTTTCGGAGGCCTTTAAGGGTTTCTTCGTAAGTTCCTACCAACCTGGTAACTCCGAAAGCGGGGCCTTGGCTGGCGGGGTCATTGGTCGCGGTTTGCGGTGTGAGTTTGATCTCGCGCTCGACTTTCACGCCTTTGGCGTGGTCGGGATGGTACTTGTGTTTGAACGGGTTGGTCGGGTGTTCTTCACCGATGGTGATCGTTCCGGTGAGGTCCTTCGCATTTTCTAAGGTTCCTGTGAGGGCTTGCTCATTGGCTGGGGTGTTATTGCCCGCGCCCGAGCCAAAGTCGTAAGCGGCGGTGCCATAGCGGAGGCCGACTTTCTTGCCATCGCGTCGTAAGACTCCGGCGTAGTTCGGCACGGCCGCAGGATCCGTGACGAGGACGATGGATCCGTCTGTCTTCTTCATCACGGTGACGTCTTTGAGCAGTTTGACGGCGCCAGAGGCATCGACATGGAGGAGAATCCGGTATTCTAACACACCACCCGAGGGCGTTTCGGGGAGGGCCGCGTCCGTGGCGTCGGTGACTTTATTGATTTGAACCTTTCCAACCCAGAGACCTGTGTTCTGCGCATTCGCGCAGAACACAGGTAGTGTGATAAGTGTGAGGGCGAGCTTTGCTCGCAGTGTAATGAGTGGGAATAGAGTGATGCGTGTGAAGGGTTGACGGGGCATTGGGCTTAGGTAGTAGGACGGCTATGTGAGTGATGAATTGAAGGAGGTGATGAAGAAGCGGACGAAGGCGTTTGCTTTGCGGGTGATGAATCTACTCGATGCGCTTCCGCAATTTCAGAAGGGGCGCCCCCGGAGGCTTCCACACTGCGAAGCGACCTAAAGCGAAGCTTTCACGGGTACAAATTGAATGAAACCGCTTGAGGTGACTTTGAGGTAGGCTTCGCCCGCTGCGGTCATTTCCTGACGAGCCGGAGCGATGACGATATCCCTTGCTTTCCCCGCAGGAATGGATGGCAAGATGCGGGTCGTCAGCGGCTCATACGTGGCGAGGCTGGTGGTTCGATCCAACTGGCGATAGCGTAGTGGCAGGGTGCTCTGGACGGGCTCGACGGTGACGGTGGCATCGCTGTTAGCGTGGTTGATGAAAGAGAGTTTTCTTGTTTCTCCCTGCTTCCCGAAATCGATGCCGCCGATGCCGTGATAGCGCACTTCCAGCGGACCCTGGTATTGGGTGTTTCCCTCACAAAGCACCCAGACGGCTTCGCCGGGTTGGATGTGTTGAGTCGCTGGGTTGGCGATCATCGCCCAGCGACCGGCAACCAAGCGGTAGATCTGCTTGCCGAGTTTCCCCTCGGCCCCTGCAAAGTAGTCTCCATAAGTCGGCGGGTTCTGGGGATCGACTTCGAAGCCGATGAAGTTGTAGGTATTGAGCTTCCATCGATAAGGTTTGGCTTTGCGAGTGCCGGTGACCTGCCAGTTCACCGCCTCGGTGGCGTGAATGAGGTAGGCCGTGTTTCCGTGGATTCGGTGGAGGTTTGTCAGGAAAGCTTCCTCACTACTTGGGGCAAACCACGTGCCCCAGCCGGCTTCATTCCAAGGAGCGTCGGCGGGGTCAGAGATGAATTGGGTGGAGGTGACGGGCTGGAGGAAACGGGCGACTTTGTCGATGGGCAGGCCTTTGAAGACCTGGTCTGGGTGGTTATTCTCTGGCTCAACGCCCAACCACACCGCATTCCAACCTTGATTCAGTTTAATCGTTTCCGTTTGCGCGGAAAGGGTCGCGGCTAGGACCCATGAGCCTAGGGCAAACACGATCCAGCGAGGGAAAGAAAGGTGGCACGGATGCATCTCACCGGTCCCAACGCCGCCGGACGATGATATTAACAAGGTCGCCTACTTTATTTCAGTATGTGGGTGTTAGGGCTTCGCTTCCCAGAAGGTGGCGGCGAGGTGCGCGGCGGAGATGAGCGTGTGCCCATCGGGACTGAGATCGAGCGCGTGCACGGGGCCGTAGGCACTGCGGAGCGTGAGGAGATGGCGGGGGCTTTCTGGATCCCATACCCGGATGGTGCCATCCATGGATCCGGTGAAGAAACGCCGCCCGTCTGGTGAGACGGCAAGAGCGCCCACGCCGCCCGTGTGACCTTCAAAGGTACGAATCGCTTCACCCGTCTTGGTATCCCAGAGCTTGGCATCATGGTCCTGGCTCGCGGTGAGGAAGCGTTTCCCATCGGGTAGGAAACGAACTTCGGCGACCCAGGAACCGTGAGGGGAGGTCGCCAACTGCAGTTCCCCGGTTTCGGCATTCCAAAGGCACGCGGTCCGATCGTCGCCTCCCGTGAGGATGAGCGTGTCATCTGGCGAGAAGGCGACGGCGGACACCGCATCCTCGTGGACGAGTGTGTGCACCTTGCTTCCAGTAACGGCATCCCAAACGATGGCCCACTTGTCTGAGCCGCCCGTGACGAGAAAGCGTCCATCGTGGGAAACGGCGGCACACCAGAGTTCGCCGGTGTGCTCGGTAAGCTGAAGGCGCACCTCGCCGGTCGTGGCGTCCCATACCTTCGCCACGCCATCATTGCTTGCGGTGAGCACTTCACGCCCATTGGGAAGAAAGACGGCGGTGCTGGCGGGATCTTGGTGCAGTTCCACGGTGAGGAGCAGCTTTCGACTATCAGTTTCCCAAACGCGCGCACAACGATCGTTGGCACCGGTGACCACTTTGCTGCCGTCTGGCGAGAAATCCACCGTGGGCACTCGATGATTGTCTGCGGTCAAGCTCCCATGCCCTAACAAGGAGTCATCCCAGGCCGAACGGTGCCAAAGTCTGGCCTGATTATCATGGTTGACCGAAAGCAGCGCGTTCCCGTCGGGCGAGAACTGGAGTTCCATCGTTCCTTGCTCGCCACTGTCAAACAAGCGGCACTTCACTTTCTGGTACCTGTTCCGCAACTCAACACCCCCCGTTCCGGCCAAAGCCAGCCAGTTCCCATCTGGTGAGAGGGCAGGTCTAGAGTACTTGGTCGCAGCCGGAGCAGCGAAGGTCACGGCACCCGTTTCGACATCGTAGAGCGCGCCTTTGAAGGCAATTTCCCGACCATTCGGCGCGTAAACAAGCCGCCCAATCTCATTCCAAATCGGTCCGAAGTCATGGACCAGTTCACCAGACTGGAAATCCCAGATGGTTCCAGGATGCGTGGCGAGGCGCTTCCCATCCGGCGAGAAGGCGAAGGCACTACCAATGCTAGGCCCACCTATGGGAACAAACTCTCGGACGGGCGCTCCCGTTGGCCACTCATGAAGCATGATGGTGTGGCCAAAGGAGGCGGTGGCGATCTGTGTCGGAGCGCCGGGCACCAAACTGAGCGTCGAAATGCTACGATCTTCGCCCGGATGATGCGGGAACTGCACCAGGAGCTGCCCGCTCTGAAGGTCCCACACACTGATGCGAGGTCCACCGGCGACGACGAGCCGCTGGCTGCCCGGTATGAAGAGGAGGTGATCGATCTTAGCGCCGTGCCCTCGAAAGGTCTGAAGCTTCTGACCGCTCTCAAGCCCCCACAAATCGACCAAGAACTCCTCGCCATCCTCGCGGGCAATGGCCGCGGTTTTCCCATCTGGAGAGAAGGCGGCAGCGTCAAGGCGCCCTCCCAGCGTCCAACTGCGATGCATCTTAGCCTGGCTGTGCCCCTGCCAATAGTACCATTCAAATCCGCGATCAGGGTAGGCGGCGCAATCCTGCAGGAGTTGTTGAACACGTGCGTCGGCAACCTCTCGATCGGTATCGAGCAGAATCATGTTTCCATGATAGAGCAAGCTCAGTGTTTCTGCTTGTTTCGCTTCAGCGATCTCACGATGGGTCACAGCCACCTGCCATTGCCATGTCACTCCCACGATGCCTAACAACGTCGCCAGAACCACCAGGCAACTCAAGGCCACGCGAATGGGATGGCGCTTGGCCAGGAGCATGGCGCGTTTCCAGAGGGAAGGAGGACGAGCCACGATTGGTTCATTTCGGGCAAAGCGTTGGAGATCGAGCCCCAAAGCTCCGGCACTTTCATAGCGCTCGCTGGGTTCGTGGGCCATGGCTTTGAGACAAATGGTTTCCAGGTCTAAGGGAATGTCAGAACGGTGGATCGACGGCGATGTGAGCTTTCCGGCTCGCACTTGTTCGATCGTGCTAATCGTCGTCGCTCCTTGATGCGGGGGCTTGCCTGTGAGGACGTCGTAGAGAATGGCGCCAATCCCATAGACATCCGTCGCCGTGGTGGCCGAATCCCCGCAGGCCTGCTCGGGCGCCATGTAACTCGGAGAACCCAAAGCTTCAGAGTCTAGCGTAAGCGTCAATGCGTCCGCAGCGTCTTCACTGATGATCTTTGCAAGACCGAAGTCGGCGACATAAGGCGTGTCCCCTTCTTCCAACAGTACATTGTTAGGCTTCAAGTCACGATGCAAGATGCCCAAGCGATGGGCGTGATCCACGGCGCCTGCCACTTGGGCGAGGATCTGCGCCACCTGCCGTTGGTCCCGGCAATCGCGAAGAGACACGATACTCTGCGCGCCCTCGACGAGTCGCATAGTGTAGTAGGGTCTCCCATTCTCGACGCCAAAGTCGTAGACTGGCAGCGTGTTAGGGTGCTCCAAGCGCGCAGCGGCGGCGGCTTCCACATTGAAACGTTGAATCGCACTGGCAGAGGCACGTTCTGCCGAAAGCGTCTTCAAGGCGACTTCGCGACCGAGATGATCATCGTAAGCCCGATACACGACCCCCATCCCACCTTTACCCACGACGCTCAGCAATTCATAGCCACCCATCGTTTGCTCCGAGTCTTGGCCGCTGTCGGTGGTCTCGTCATCCCCACGAAATAAGTAATCCATGCCCGCTCCAAGGAGGCATGAGGTACACTGGTGCCGGAACTCCGTGGCCTCCATTTCGGCACCGCACTGCGTGCAGGTGGTCTTTTGAGCATCCATCGATTTCATGGCGCCCACCGTTCATTTGGAAACCCAGGAGCGATCATCTTCAGTGGATTCCAACGCTGTCAGTGCTCACGATAAACAAGCAAACTCTCTCAGTTCCGTGCGCTTTGGAGCTTGAGAAGGTAACGCAACTCGTCTTCAACATCCTCCGGCTGATTAACCGTGCGTTCGACTTCTTGCCTGAGATAATGGCCGAAGCGCTCCCGCATGCGCTTCACCGCCATGCGGACAGCCATGGCGGTCATGTCTAGGCGCTCACCCATGTCGTCATAACAGATGGTCCTATCGTGGTTGGCGAGAAGGGGGGAGACCGTTTCAAACAACGGTAGCTGCTGATTGCGCTCACGATAGCTCGTCTCCAGGCGCGAGAACGCGATGTCCACTAACGAATCTGCCCAAGCTTGATCGAACATCTGTTCCGCCTGAGGGGCCTCAGCATTCACGTCGGCGCTCAGCGGCACAAATTCAATGTCTCCGCCACGCTTCTGCCTGTTGGCCGCGCGTTGCTGATCGAGGATGAAATTCTTGAAAGTCCGGAGAAGAAAGGCGCGGAACCGTCCATCCTCGGGCTGAACATTTCCGATGTGAGCCCGCCTGAACATCCGTTCAAAGAAGGCTTGAACCAGATCTTCAGGCTCGTGGCCTGTCCCGCCAAATCTGCGCGCGTAGATGAGCAGGGGCGACCAGTAGGCCTTTGCCAGGACCTCCAGCTTCTGCAATTGCTGAGATTCGGAGCCACTCCACGCATCGAGGATCACACTCCAACGCGTGGTTTGAAAGATGTCTTGAGAGACGCAATCCTTGGGAGCCGAGGGCATTGGGGGATGCTAAACGCAAGCCCAACTAGATTTCCAGAATTTTCACGAAGATTAGAATCATCTCTTCGTGGATCTTGCATCGGCCTACGTTCACACCGCCTCCAACATACCCTCAGGAGGCGGCTTCGGAAGCGCGACCTTCATGCCACAGATCGGCGTCCACCACGGAAGCCGCAGTTGAAGGGTCGAATCGCGCCTCACCTAAGAAGGCCGCAATCTCCTTGGCAGCCGCATTAGGACGCCGGATGGTGTCTTCGTAGCAGAGATTGAGCACCCGCACATGGCCCTCGTCTTGCCAGTAGGCAAGTTGCGAAGCGACTTGCGCCATTTGCTTTCGATAGGTTGCGATCAAGGCTTCGGTCGAGAGTTGTGCGCCTTGCCGTTTCAACCGAGCTAACATCTTGCGTTGGGACTCGGCCACGGCCTCGAAGGACCGATGCATCATGATGATCTCGTAGGTACCCTCGCGGGGTAGAAAGTGGAGAAGTTGCGCGACGACCTTAACTGCTTTGCCAGGGCATTTCGCAAGCCAACCCGCGTCGCGGGCCAAGCCTTTTGCAAGACGGTGTTCACTGTAACCTCGCGGGTTGCTCTCATCCGCGGGACGCTCGTCATCCATGAACAATGGGATGCCGCCAGCCGCTAGCATTTGCATCATCATGGAGGTACCTGAACGCGGGAGCCCGGAGACGATAATGGTTGATTTGCTAGACTGATTCAGACGGGACGGCGGCGAGGGGCTCTCCAAGCACAAGTTGGGCAACGAAACCAACGAATTCGCCGTGGCATTCGCTTGCGACGTTTGCTGCTCGAGTTGCTGGAGGAATGGCTGGGCCTCGGCGCGGCAGCCGAGCCGCTCATAAGCAGAGGCGACGAGGGCATGGGCAGCGGGATGGAAATAGTGTCTCCCGAGGCTGGCCAGTCCATGCTCCACCGCCTGGCGAAAGTCGTCACGGGCGAAGGCCGTCTGGGCAAGACCAAAGTGGGCTTGAGCATTGTCTGAATCTAATTCTAACATTTCCCCATAAGCAACCAGTGCCGTGTCGAAATCATCTAGACAGCGAGCACTATCGCCCTTGAGCTGCTGAATGTCTAACTGCAGGTGTTGAGGGGCCGCATCCAGGCCCTCTAACAACTCAAGTGCCTGACGCGGGTTTCCCTCCGCATGCAACAGGCTGGCCTCTAGAAATGGGAAAGCGTGAGGGTTCGTCTGCGCCCGCGCACGCAGACGGCGCAAGCGCCGCTGACTCGCTGGATCCGACTCCTCTTCGATTGGACGGCGCTGGGCGAGCGCCTGCCGGGCATGCTGAGCCAACGCGACCTTGCGTTGGCGAAGCTGCATGAGACATTCCCGTGCCTGCGCGTGCTCCCCCGAGTGCAACCGGGCCTGGAAGAGCTGGACTCCGAAGCGACTCTCCTCTGGCCAGGACTCCCACAGGCCTTCTAAAATAGGCATGGCTTCCGCGTAGGCTAGCCTATCCAGCAGGGCGCGGGCCTGATTGGCTTGAAGCTCTCTCAGACACTCTTTCTTCGCACGGTCTTTGTTAGGGTTCGGTTCGTCGATGTATCCCAGATCCACGAGTTGACGGAGGGCCTCCTGCGCCTCAAGTGGCTCCAATTGGGTCTGAGCCGGATGCCGTCCATCCTCGCCTGGTATCGCCTCCCAAGAGGCCAAAGGCGCTACCACCTCGGAAGAGGTGAAGATCTCTAACACACGCCCATCCATGTCCTCGCCCATGGGCAAGCCAAAGGTCTGCAAGATCGTGGGCGTGACATCTAACAAACTGGCCCCAAAGACGAGTTCATCCTCTTTGATCCCCGGTCCGCTAGCCAGGAAGACGCCCAGAGGCCGATGCTCAGCTGCGGGCCCTGCAGGTTCATTGGGCAGGATCCGAGGGCGCAAGTGATCTGATTGGAAGCCATGATCACTCACTAGCATGACCGTGGTGTCCTCATTCGCTAGCTCCATGAGCCGACCTAGCATCATGTCATGAAAGACGTAAGCGCCGCGGATGACTTCGGAATATAGGGCGAAGTCATCCGCGTTCACCCAATCCAGACGCGGTGGATGATAGCGCATGAAAGCATGACTAAAGTGATCGATCCCATCGTAGTAGATGCCGGCAAAGTCCCAGTCGGGATCACTTTCTAACAAATGCGTGGCGGCAGCGTGGGTTCCTACCGTCTCGGCCAAGATCTTTGCTAGCGTGTGCAAGCGTTTGTCCTTTGTCTGATCGATCTCAGGTGCCCGCGGGACAAAGTGGCGGAGCAGATCGCCATCGAGCTCATGAGGATGCACACGCAAGGAGGCCAAGGCGCTTTCCTCTTCGGGCGGATGCACGGCGCCAGTGATGATGGGCCAATCCTCCCCGAGAGGAGCTACGGATCCCTGGAAGAGATTGGACACCATGGAACCTCGAATGGGTTCCGCAGGATGACTGGGCCACCAGCCGACCACGTGAGAGCGCTTCCCCGCTTGGTTGAGGATGTTCCAGATCGCCTTGCACTTGCGCGAAAGCTGCGTGATGGGACGAATCGCTCCTGTCTGCGGGTCTGGCTCGACGAAGCCGTGGATCCCGTGCTGATGCGGTCGTTTCCCAGTAGCCATAGATGTCCACAGCATCGGGGAATACATGGGCTGGAGCGTGGCGAGATTTCCCATGACGCCGGTCTCCATGAGCCGGGCCACATTGGGCATGAGGCCGTCCTCGAGCAACGGGTTGATGACCTTCCAATCCGCTGCGTCCCACCCCACTAACAAGACTCGCTGTTTCCCCATCTCTCTCTCCGTCCACGTGAAGAATGCTAGTCTTTCTGGAGCCGCCGTCTGTAACAGGCTAAACCGGCCGCGCCTGCGGCAAGCAAGGCGAGCGAACTCGGCTCTGGAATGGGAGACGTGGCACCCACCTGGATAGCCTGACCAGGCTGCGCCTCATAGTAGGCTTCCTGAATCTGAAAGCCCGCGCCCTTCGGTGTGCCCATGAGGGCCAACTTTCCCCAGCCGAAGTGCTCCTGCCCGCCGCTCTCAAACTTAAACCCAAAGTTCCCTACATCCCCAACCTTCCATCCACCAGCAGCCGCCCCCACACCCACCGCACCTTTGTAAGTGATGGAATTGAACGACTGCACGTTGGCATGAAACTTGTAAGCGGGGCCGAGGACGGGGCCCACCGTCGCTCCGTCTGGCAGTTTGGCGATTCCTCCCAGGGTCGCCCCTGTCGGTGCGACAAGACGCCCGCCATTCTGATCGTCGAAGAGGCCAAACGTCGCGCTGATGAAGGTGATGGCCGAGTGCTCTAACTGAAAGTCATCCATGCCATCATTGTCCACATCCCAAACGACCGAACCAGGCGCTGTTGGTGCGGCAATGCCAGAGGGCGTGATCGTACGCGAAAGGGTCACCGCACCGGATGCGGCGGGGACAAGAACGGCAGTCGCCGCGACGGCGGACAACTTGCTGGTCAGAGAGCGATCATGAGGGCTTGGATTCATTGAGTCAGTAGGCAGTTCAGAGTGTCAGGGGCGGAAGCGGATTTCGGTCAACCTGGTTGAAGTCACCGTAGATGGCCCGGCGACGAGAGATCTGGGGGATCTCGTGAGAAATGGGTAGCCCCCGGCGAACGAGAGACGCTTGATAGTCTTCGGAGAGGTTTCGCACCCAACCGAGAGCGACTAATCGCTCAACTTGGAACATGGGCTCTTCCGTCACGAAGTCCTTTGCCCTGCTCATACGAAGTAACATGCGCGGCCGAACCTCGGGCGAGCGATGGAAGGCGACCAGAAGGGACCGGCCCACCTCTGACTCCCGTTCAGCGTACGCATAGAAGGTCCCAGGCTGATCGGGCGTGGTCAGCGCCACTGACACGTAGCGATCTTGATCTGAGAAGGATCGATTGTAGTATTCTGACAACTCGGCAAAGACACGCATCTCAGCGCTCTCTACCCGCCCTGAAACGACTTCTTCCCAGCCTGCGGAACCCAGCCGAGCGAAGCTCGCCCAATCGACGTAGACCCCCGTGCGATCATCGACCAGAGGCAACCAACGATCCTCACCGGACGCGTAGGCCACGTGGAAGCAATGATAGGACATTCCCTGTACCATACGGCGTCCGAGCGCGCGCAACGAAGCCACGTCCCCAGGATTCTGAGCGAAGAACTCTCGAGCGAGTGGTGCATGGCGAGGATCTCGCAGCACTTGCAGGCGTTTCTCCAGTTCATTCCCGTAGACAAACGTCCGCGCCACGCCCTCGGGATCCCTCGAAGCCATCGACACGCCCTCTTTCGCCGTCTCGATGGGAATGGGCCGAGCAAACTGGATCACATCCCGGGCGACCACGCCTATCAGAATGGCGAGCGCGGCAAAGACAAGCCCCTGGACACACGCCTTCTCGCGAGATAAAGCACTTGGACCTGGGGAACCCCCAGGCTTCTCCCAAGCCGATTCCCGCGCCGGAATCGGCAGCGCTGGTTGAAAGGGTTTCCCTAACATCGGATCTCGAGGTCGGAAGGCCTTCGCTCGTCGCACCTGAGTTCGGCGATCCTCAGGGGTGGGCTGAAGGCGGGAGATTTGTTCTCCGCGCTCCACGAGCACTTCAGCGAGAGATTCCGCCACTTGCCTCACGAAGGTGGGCGATCCTGTCGTCGAAAGCTCTGACATTGGCACGATCACAGCAGGCGTTGGCACTCGACGAGGTAGTTCCATCACCTTGGCCCCCGCTTGCTTGCAGGTCGGCCCCACACGCTCCAACCACCGGCTTAGTCCACGATCCCCGGAAACAAACTGATGGAGAGCTGCCAGGTAGAAGCCGACGTCATCGGCCTCGGATTCAAGAAACGAAGTCAATCGCTCCAAGCAGCCCAAATAAACCGCGCGACGACCCCGACGGTCGGCCACCGAAAGGCCAAGCTCGATGGAGAAGACCACGCCAAAGGCAATCTCAGGATCAGCCGGCGGACCGACCATCTCCAAGTAGGCCTCGGCCATGGCCAGCGAGGCCTGCAACGACTCGGCCAATTCCGAACCCTCCCGCGTGCGCAGCGAACTCGCCATCATTCGGTGTAGTCCAAGTACTACCCCAGCGACCGATCCTGCGATCAACTCGTCGCTCAATCCGTCACCCATCACCCACTCCGCCGTCTCCCAGGCATCTCGCTCCTCACCCGTTGACAACCAGTGACTTAGGCAGTCTTGCTGAGATCTCAGGATATCAGTGAACGCAGCCCAGCGAGGGCGAGATTTGGTGATCAACGTTGGCGAACCTGGCTCCATCTACGGAACCAACGTCATCTGGAACCCAGAATAACACGCTATTTGCACTCATTTCACACACGCACCTATGAAACTTCGCGGTGACCACCTCCAGCGGGGCCCGGTAGCGCCCCGGGGGGGACGACATCAACGCACATCTTTGTTCAAGCTTCATCAACCAAGCCACCTAAACCAAGACTAACACACATAGAGTCCATCTTGAAAAGTCTCTGGAGATAGACTACCACTGCCCGGGTAAATCGCTCGTAAATCTTCCGATCGATTGGCTCCGCTTTCTCAGCCACCTCAGTCCCTGCTTGTCTGTCGGCTCATCCGGCGATCCCACTTGGCAAGTGCGGATCCCGCCGTCATGGTGCTGCCCATGAATGCCCGTGCGCTCTCGCTTTTCCTCTTTGTCCCGTCGCTCAGTGCTTCCTTTGCCTTTGATTGGCCACAGTTTCGCGGTCCGTTAGGACAGGGACATGCGCCGGGAGCTACCGTTCCTACGGAGTGGTCTGCTGAGAAAGCAGTGGCCTGGAAAGTCCCGGTGGGTGGCAAGGCGTGGTCGTCTCCGGTGATCGCTGGCGGGACCATCTATTTGACGACTGCGGTGACAGATGACGACGGCTTGTCGCTACGCGCTCAAGCGCGGTCCTTGAAAGATGGCAAATTGTTATGGGACCGGGAGGTGTTTCAGCGCGACGACGAGGGTGGGTTTCATAAGAAGAACAGCCACGCTTCCCCTACGCCTATCATTGACACAGAGACTGGGCGCCTCTTCGTCCACTTTGGCCATCACGGCACGGCTTGCCTTTATCCCTCTGGGAAGATTCTGTGGAAACAAGAGTCGCTCTCGTATCCTCCTGTGCATGGCAACGGTGGGTCCCCCATCCTTCATGATGGGAAGCTCTATTTCTCCTGCGATGGGAAAACCGATCCGTTCATGGTGGCTCTGGCGGCGGATAGCGGCAAGGTCGCGTGGAAAGTGCCGCGCGCGGTGGACGTGTCTCGCCCTTTTTCGTTTAGCACGCCCCTCGCGATTCAAGTGGGCGATTCCTGGCAAATCGTTAGCCCGGGTTCTGGTGCCGTGATCAGTTATGCCCCTGATACCGGCAAGGAACTCTGGCGCTTTGATTATGACGAGGGCTATTCCGTCGTTCCCCGCCCGCTTTACGCGCATGGCTTGGTCTACGTCTGTTCTGGATTCAACACGGCCTCGCTCTTCGCCATCGATCCGACGGGCGCGGGCGATGTGACCAAGACGCACTTGCGCTGGAAAGTGGACAAGCGCGTGCCAAAGGAGAGTTCGCCCATCATTGTGGGTGATCATCTTTATATGAACGACGACAAGGGCATCGCCACCTGCCTCGACGCCCGTACGGGTGAACAGGTCTGGCAGAAACGCCTCGATGGCAGCGGCGGCTATTCCGCCTCACCAGTTCACGCTGGCGGTCATCTCTATTTCCACAATGGTGATGGGATCACTACGGTGATCAAACCCGCCACCTCCTTTGAGGAAGTGGCGGAGAATTCGCTTGGTGCCTACGGGCTGTCCTCCTTTGCGGTGACGCCTGACAGTTTCGTTGTGCGCACGGAGGGCCATCTTTGGCGCCTCCGTGACTGAATGATTGCCCTTCTACCCTGATTTGCTTCGCCTAAGGCTCGATGCGGAGCCGGAGGAAATGAGCGGGTGACCCTTCGGGCGCGGCGAATTCATAACGGATCTGCTCGGTGCCCGGCGGGGTCTCAGAGAGAACCTCCATGGAATCGGGCGCGGCAGCTGTCCACGGATCCTGGAGAGTGGCGGACCATTCTCCCGAGAGATCTTGGTAACTGGCGGTCTTCTCAATGCTTAACTCCACGCGGAGATACAGCCGATCGCCGTCCTGACGGATCTGCACGCGCTCCTGAGTTTGCGCACGTTCGGCCGCACTGGCAGGAACGTTAGGATCTAGATTGGCCAAGAATTCGATGATGTTGCGCAGACCATCTCCATCAGGGTCTCCGTTAGGATCGCTGATACCATTGGCCGCGGCCCAGTCTGCGTAGGAGCGGCCAGTGGGTGCTTGATCGGTGTTGGCATTCCCTGGTGTGGGTGTGAGGACATCGCTAAGAGTCTCCGCTCCGTCAGGCAAGCGGCCGCGACTTTGCGTCGCGCTCGTTTGCACGCCAAATCCGATGGCATCGATGACGGCTTCGGCAGCTGCGCCCGATGCCAATCGCAGAAACTCACCACCGCGCGCGATATCGAACGGGAAGCGGGCGGGATTCGATGTGCCACCATCAGAAGTGAACGTCGCGTAGCCACCCGGCGCGACATAACTCAGCGCTGGCACTTGCCATTTGCGACGGCCGACCTCGCTCGGTTCATCACTCAACCAAAGGCCAGCCAGAACCACAGGCATCGCACTTGTGTTATGGATCTCGAGGAAGCTATTCTCAATCACACTATCCCCTTCCGCAGCGAACCATTCGTTGATCCGAAGAGCAGCCGTCTCACCCAGGGCAGCGGCGTCACCGTTGGCAGCTCCTCGACTCGGCGAGGCGAGCAACGCCCACTGGTCGTCTGCGAGACGCCCAATGCTTTGGTTAGGCAATTGCAATCCCCAGGCAATGCGATCGACGATCTGTCCGACGGGATTGAGGAGTTCCACGCCCCAGTGGGCATAAGTCTCATCGAGCGGCAAATCCGTCTCCACCACATGGAAGGCACCGGCACTCACATTCCCCTCAGGGAAGGACCAACTACGTGGCGCATGACTTTGTGTCCGCAGTTGCCAACCCGCGAGATCGACAGGACCGGACGCTTCCAATTCAATCCAGCCCCCCGCGCCGATGAGCACTTCGCTCAAGGCGAGCACGCCAGCATTGGACACCTCATTGGGAAGTCCTGGGCTCGGGTAATCGAGCGCGGCGACCTCGCCGGTGCCATCGGGAACGCGACCGGAGGACACTCCCTGCGTTTGGCGACCATAAGCGATGGTTTCAAACACATCGCCATTGGATTCCGCTAATGTCAGGGTCGCCCCCGCGGCGGGCAGTTGAAACCAGAGGGCATCGGCACGGCGAGCCCCGCGATCCGCGATCAACTGAAGCGTTGCTCCTGGCTCGATGACGGCGGGCGCCGTGATGAGAAACTGCTCATCGTTCACCTGGGCTCGTAATCCTGTGAGGATGACAGGCATTGCGGCATTCACATTGATCAGCTCAAACCAATCGTCGAATCCCGGCAGGGGATCTGCCAGCCATTCATTGATACGCAACTCGGTGAGGGCTGCGCTCTCCGTGGGAGTGGCTGCGCCCTCACGCGATGGGAGCCCTAGCACCCAAGCGCCGTCTTGGCGATGAAAGGAAAGGCCATCGGCTTGCGGACCATACCGCACACCGTCGACCACCGCCCCATCGGCATCCATGAGGGCCACCGATCCCCAGGTGGCGGGCAGGCTAACAGTAACCGCAAGATAGGCATTGGGAGCCAGCGTCGTTCCTGCAGCGAGGATCACGGCATCCTCGGCATCTCGGGGTGCTATTTGCCAACCGCTCAGATCCACGGGATCCGCGCCCACGTTTTGCAACTCAATGAAGTCTTCGTCGCCCTTGGCCAGGAATTCGCTGATCACGACATCGGGAACACTGACCACGCTATTCACCAACCCCGCGGACCCATTGTCGCGACGACTGGCACGCCAGTTGTAGGGCGATTGTGGATCTCCGTGAGGATCCACGACCGACATGGAAGGCCCCTCGTTGTCTGCCGTCTCTGGCCACGGAGCGTCGTCTGAGAATTCCACGGCAGTGACGAGATTGCCACGACCGTCTAGCAAGGCAATGCGCTCACCATCATTGGCCAATCGGCCCTTGTAATAACCGACCACCTGCACACCAGGGTGCTGCGCGTGAAAGATGTTGGGCGCATCATTACTCGCAACCACCACGCGGGCGCCTGGTCCCACGATGGTTCCCCACGGAAAGACAAACTCGATTCCTTGGAAGGACCATTTCCCAAGATCGACAGGAGCTGAGCCGACATTCTGCACCTCGATAAACTCCGCCGCCGAACCACCCAGCGAGCCTTTAGCATTGTAATGAATTTCGGTGATCCGCACGCTCGGCGCGGTGGGACCGACGACAAAGGTGGCCTCCATGAGCGCGCTCCAATTGCCGCGATCCAATGCCCGCGCCTTCACCACCGTGGTTTCACTGATTTCTAGAGGGGAGGTGTAGGCCTGTGCCGTCGGTGACACGGCTCCTGTCGTATCGAAATAAACGCTCGGGTCGGCGCCATCGGTCGTGTAATAGATGGTGCCGCCTGCGAAGACTGATGCCTTGGCAATGGCCAATTGAAATCCGGGCGCCACCCGCTTGGACCCGATGACCGTGACCCCATCTTTGAATTGGGGTGCCTGAACAGACGGATAAAGACCGCGATTACGCAATTGCCTCAGGACAATGTCAGGGCGCTGTGGAAACCACGTCTCCGTGAGACGTTTCTGTTCCGTGATCCATTGATCCGTCCAGGTGAAGAGCGGGTAGGGCCCACTCTGATGCCGGTGGACATCGCGACGATAGTCTCCCCAACGAGCGGCTTCACAGGCGATGGCATCCTGCACCACAGCGCGCCACTTGTTCCAACGCGCAATATTATTCTCAGGACGTAACGCACCGTCGGGCGCGACCAGATGCTTGTGCACGCGATCAGCGAAGTCTAAGAGATACTGATCATTACTCACCAGCTTGGTATGCAGGCCACCGGGAGGCCCGCTGATACCAGTGCGATCCACGTCCTCATCCCACATGAGATTCTCCATATCCCAAGGCAGAAATCGGAACGTGCCTTCTTTGTGCCTAACCGTGTACCAGTTCTTATTGATGTTATCACCCCAGTCCTGGTGACCGAGGAAGAAGTGCAAGAGCATGTAGTCGGCATACCAATCCACGTCGAGATACTCTTTCATCAGCTCGTACTTCTCATTCGTGATGGGGGCAGAAATGGCTAACATATCGTCATAAGCCTCTTTCGAGCCGCTCTTGAGATCTCCTTGCTCGACCACGTCATAGTCCTCGCTGTCACCACCAAAGGTATTGGCGGCAAAGCCGTGGTTCTCTTGTTCGGTGGGATCGTAGAGCCCCCAGTAGATCCCATTGATGAAGAGATGGACATAGCGGCAATGTCCGGCCGCCCGTCCCATGTCGCGGAACGTATCTTTGCAGAAGGCGTCGCGCATCCGCGTGCCGTGCGGACGCTGCCGTCCCCCATCCCAATGCAACCAACTGGAGTTGAAATCGCCTCGGAGGATGATGTCGTCGAATTCACGCGATGGCGAATCCGGGAATAGGGCATAAACCAATTTCGCAGCGCCAAACGAACTTTTGAAATTCAGTTTGAATCCATGTTTGGGACATTTACGAGGCTCACGACTTGCATTTCCGTGCATGCGAATGCCGCAGGTGGTGTCAAATCCCGTCGTGCCGTCGGGCATGAGCAACTCGATCGAACAGGGAAATTCGAAGCGCGTGCCTTTCTGCGTGGAGTTCGGATGCAATCCCCGCGATCCAAACATCTCGTTATTGTTCATGACCACGGACATCAACGGCAAGGTGCGGAACGCGCGCTCCATGCGCTCGCGATTCGTGATCCCGTTAGGGTCAATCTCTCCGTCGTCATTATATTTGTTTGGATCATCCATGATCTCGGGATCCATCCCGTAGTCGGCAGGAGCCGCATTGCTCGGGAGGTTATCGATCTCACCAGGAAAGCCAGCCCCACCTTGCGAGCCCCAGGTGATGGGGAAGGTCGCATTTCCCACTTTGGGCAGCGGCGGGTTGTCATTGTCATCATCCCGATCGGGATTGTCATAGGGCGGACTCGGTTGCTCAAATACCTGGTCCAGGAAGATGTAGGAATGTGTCACCGTGGCGCTGGACACCTTACCAGTGGCGGATGCGACCACACGCAGGACCGTCGTTTGATCAATAGTCAAGGGCCCTGTGTAAACTGGGCTGAAGGTGGTCGGTTCACTACCATCTAATGAATAACGAATGGTCGCTCCAGGATCTGATGAACTAACAATGACTTCAAATGGCTCCACAAAGAAGCCGCGTCCCACACTCACCGTCGGTTGCGAGGTCAACTCGGTCAGGCCATTGCCCACATTCTCTTTGTCAGGAGTCGGTTGGGAGAAATACACCAGATCACCGGCACTATTCATCCCATAACTGAAATCCACGCGCTGCTCCGGATAGTCCTCAAAGACCGCCACCACTTCGCGGGGAGACTCGGGGCTATGAAGGGAAAGATGCCCGCCATCGAGATCGAGCGTGAAATTCGTGTGCAGTTTACCAAAGATCGAATTGGTGTCTTTACCAGAAGCAAAGATGATCAAATACTCCCCGGGGCCGATCGATTTCGACGGCATCACCCAGCGTTCCGGTTGGTCCGCATCGGGAGTCATCGACCAGCCTAGCAAATTGACGGCTTGATCACCTGGATTGTAGAGTTCAATCCAGTCTGGCGTATCGTCATCATTATCCGTAATGCCGGTGGCGTTTGAGGCGGCAAATTCCGTGATTTGAATCTCACCGCGCTCGCCTGGAGCCAGATCCACTTGCCAGGTCCCGCCTCCGAAGGCATTTCCCGCGAGATCGGCGATAGCTTGGCTTGCCCCCCATTCGAAAGAGACATTGCCGGCGTTGGGTTCCGTAAAGGTGAACACGTAGGGACCTGCTCCCTCACCTTCCACACTGGTAGCCGCCGAGCCGTTCACGAGCAAATCGCTTGCCTGAACGCCCGTGACGATCTCATTGAAACGCACTTCCGTCTGCTTAAGATGATTCACCTTGGCACCTGGGATAGGCACGATGGACTCCAATGTTTGCCCTTCACGCACGGTCCCGATCTGAGGTGGTAAAGTGTCCATGAGGAGGTACGTCCACCCATCCTCCGGCGCGTAGGCGCCTTCACCGGCCACACTAGCAATGCCGTGGTCCGCATCCCAGGAAATGGCCACATCCCCGGGCAACGGCTGCGTGAAACTGAATTCGTAGGGGCCCTGGCCCGTACCGGTGACGGCGGCCGCCGCCTCCGCATTGATGACCAAATCATCAGGATCCACGCCCGTTACGGGTTCATTAAACGTGACCTTGATCGTGGTGAGCGCGGGCACGGTAGCACTCGGGGCCGGCACGGTTTCGGTCACGATCGGCGCAGCGAAAGCGAGTGGAGGCGAGGCTAAGGCCAAGCCAAGGATAAGTCGTAGGGGCTTCATTGTTAACGAGAAACAGGGATTGGAAGTTATCGAGAAACTCTGCGGACGCGAATGTTACCGATTCGCTACGAAATCAGCAAGCACCTTCGTTTCCAGTTTCCCACGTCTCAGGCAGAGGTCCCTCGGTCGTAACAATACACAGGAAATGACGCAACCATACAAGTTTCTAGGAAGCCAAGAAGCTATATCATTATCCTTGCGTCCCCACCAAACCAGCGGGAGCGACGCCATGAAATCCAGAAACCCTATGTACCCTACCCTATTCTCACCTCGCCGTGCGCTTATGGCCACCCTTGGCCTCTGCTCGCTCGCAACCCTCCATGCCCAGTTCACCCTCGAAATGGAGGACTACAATTTCGAGAACGGCCAATTCATCGACAACCCGGTTGCGGGCGATTTCGCCGACAAAGGAGTGGCCACGCCCGGCGTCGATTTCCGCGACAATACGCCCACCACACGCGGGGCAAATGAATACCGTTCACCTGCCCCGGGAGCTGGAGGCCTCCCCCAAACGGCCGCAAGCGGCGATGCCGAGCGGACAGCAGGCACGGCAGAAGTCGATCTCTCCAGTGTTGAACTGGGTGAATGGACAAACTACACCCGGACCTTCCCCGCTGGCACTTACAGTGTCACGGCCCGTGTCCAGGCCCTCGATACGGTGGATCCCTTCATCGCACGCCTGGAGAAAGTGACGAGCGATCCCACCACCGGAGACCAGACGAGCACCGCCTATGGCGTCTTTCTCGGTCGCAATGCGAGCGAAAGCTACGGCGACCTGGAGATGACCGATGTGACGGGACAGCCCATCACCATTTCCCTGGATGGCGAGGAGACCCTGCGTCTGGCGACCCAGGTGGGCAGCTACAACATCAACTACCTCAGCTTCACTCCTGCAGCCACAGACACCCCGATGCCCCGCGTGGATATCACGGCTCCTGACAATGATACCGGCGTGATGCCGGGGGTGGACCTGGAGATCACGCTCGCTCCTGCCAATGAGGCCAGCGTGGCAGCGGTGCAGATCCTTGCTAACTCGGCCGAAGGCGATGAAATTGTGTTAGCGGAACTCGGTGCACCGCCATTCACCGCCACCTGGTCTGGCGTTCCCGAAGGCACGTGGCGTTTGTTAGGCATCGTCGCCGATGCCTCAGGATTGGTTGGCCTTTCTTCGGAAGTCACCATCTTTTCCGATGGCACGCCGCCGGAATTGCAACAAGTGCGAGGACGCACGACGGAAGATGTCATCCTGACATTCTCCGAATCCATGAGCCCCGCCACTGCTGGTGATCCCGCCAACTACTCCGCCGTCGATACCGATGGCAATCCGCTAGAGATTCTCAGCGCAAGCGTGACGGCGGATGGGCGAGTGATCCTTGGGACAGCTGTCCAATCGGTAGGCACGAATTACACGCTCACGGTGAACAATCTCACGGACCTGGCAGGCAATCCCCTACCCAATGGCAGCACTGCCGAATTCTTTGGCAATGGGCCCCTTCTCCAAACGAACCTTGGGTTTGTCGTCTTCGAAGCCGAACACTTCGATCGCAACAATGATGGCCTCTGGCTGGAAGAGACCGACTGGGGCACGCCCTCGGGTGGCGTCTCCATGGTTGTTCCCAACGGCGGGGGCGGCAGCGAGGCTGAGACTCAGCTGCAGTATGATATCAATTTCGTCAAAACGGGCACGCACTATCTCTGGTATCGCGCTTCTGCCGAAACGGGCAATGACGACTCTGCCTGGCTGTGGATAGACGGCGCTCGGCCGCGTGGGCGCGAAGACGCCAATTTCGCCTCGATGTCAGGATTTGGCAACCAATTGGACTTTGTTTGGAACAGCAATGCACAAGATGGCGGTGGGCTGATGTCGTTTGAAATCGACACGCCCGGTTTCCACACCATCGCCATCGCGCAGCGAGAAGATGGTGCCCACTTTGACAAATTCGTTGTCACCACAGATCCTAACTTTGATCCAGCAGATCCCGCCTTCGGCGACTTTGGACCGCCTCTCACACCACGAGAAGGCGAAGACGTGCAAGGAGGCAATCAAGTGGAGATCACGCTCGATCCCCTCGATGTCACCTTCAACGAACACGACACCTTACTGTTAGAGGCAGACGGCACCGGCACGGAGGGTGCTGTCATCGTCTACCAGTGGCAACGTCAGGATGGCGAGGTGTGGAATGACATCCCGAATGCGACGGATACGACATTCTCCATCGAGCGCGTGGGCCTCGAGTGGAATGGTGTGGTTGTCAGGATGGCCATCCGCACAGACGGGGATGAAGATCTCTCGGATCCCGCCACCATTACCATCAATCCCGAGACGGTCGCTCCCGAACTCATCAGCGCGAACGGTCAGGGCGAGCGCATCTTTGTCCTCTTCTCGGAACCTGTGGACCCCGCTACCGCTGGAGACGCAGGCAACTACCAAGTGAGCGACGGTCTCCAGATCAACGACATCACTCTTCTTCCCAGCGGTGTCAGTGTGATTCTCGGAACCTCTGCTCAGACGGTTGGAACGAAATACACAGTCACGGTGAGTAACGTCGCCGATCTCGCGGCGACTCCCAATGTGATGGCGAGCAGTACATCCAAGTTCTACAGCTTGGGCGAGCTGCTCCCGCAATCGGAAGATGGTCTCCTTGTCTTTGAGGCAGAGAATTTCGATGAGAATTCCGATGGTCTTTGGGAAACCGATAGTGCCTACGGCGTTCCCTCTGGAGGCCTCTCCGTGGTCATCCCCAACGGCAACGGCGGCAATGAAGAAAGCAAGTTGGAGTATGAACTGACATTCACACAGACGGGCGAACACATTCTCTGGTATCGCGCGGCGGGACCTTCTGGCACGGACGATTCCGCCTGGTTCCATTTGGACGGCGCGCGTCCGGAAAACCGTATTGATGGCAACACAGCAAGCATGACCGGCTTCGCCGAAACGGATGACTTTGTGTGGCTCAGCAACCCTCAAGAAGGCGGGGGGCAGATGACCTTCAATATCCCTTCGCCCGGTGTCTACAGAATAGGCCTGGCCCGTCGGGAAGACGGTTCGCAGTTCGATAAATTCGTCGTCACCACGGATCCCGAGTTTGATCCCGCGAGCTTCGGAGCGTTTGGCCCAGCCGAAACGCGGGCGGGCGCTCCCGCTCAGCCTACGATGACCTTGCCTGACATTGCCACCGTGCCTGAAGGCGGCAATCTCGAAGTCACCCCTGACATTTCTGCCACGGAGCGCTCCATCGCCAAGGTGGAGTATTTCGCCGACGGCGAGAAGATCGGTGAATCCACCAGTGCGCCGTTCACCTTCACCTGGGCGCGTCCCGAGCCGGGATTCTACGCCATTTCCGCAGTGCTCGTCGACGATGTCGGAGATCGCGTTTCCGCCATGGCGGTGGACGTGACCGTCGAAGGCGACCTCGGAGGCGGCGGGGGCGGCACGCCCACCGTTGACGGCGCTGGCAAGTCAGTGGTGTGGATCACGCAAGTGGCCTCTCCTGCAGGCGAAGAGTTCCAACAATTGTTAGCCCAGAGTGCCTTCGAAGTGACCGAACTGATGATTGAGGACCCCTCCGCGGCCGAGCAGGAAACGCTCAACGCTGCCGATGTGGTTATCGTGACTCGCAAGGTGAGCAGCGGCAATTATAACAATGACACCTGGGACACGCAGATCAGTTCGCCCCTCATTCTCATGTCTGCCTATCTCTCGCGGGCCAATCGCTGGGCCTGGCTCGGGGGTGATGGCCTGATCGACGATACGCCGGAGACCATTGTGGCTGAAATGCCAGAACATCCCATCTTCCAGAATGTGGTGCTAACAGACAGCGTATCCGGGCCTTGGCACACGGCCGTGGATCGCGGGACGTCCATCCCCACGGATCCGATCGCCAATGGCGGCACGGTTCTGGCCACGGGCAATGGCAACATCATTGCCGCCGAATGGCCCGCAGATGCCGTTGCGGCGGGGCCTCGCATGCTCTTCGCGGCAGGCAGTCGCGAACCTGCGGATCCTGGTGCCATTGACGAGGCGGGTAGGTTCAACCTCACGGAAGAGGGTGGCCAAGCATTCCTCAACGCAGTCCTCTACATGGCGAATCAAGACGGTGAGCCTGATCCTGGCGGCGGTGACGATGATCTCGCCATCAGCGTCTCGCGCACTGCCAACGGAGTCATGGTGGAGTTGTCAGGCGCGGCTGCCTTCGATGTGGAGTACAGTCCCTCGCTCGCAGCAGATTCCTGGACAGTCATCGCCTCGGATGTGACTAGCTTTGAAGACACCGACGCCGCACGCGTCGCTTCTGGCAGCGGTTACTACCGCGGCATCGCCAAGTAAGCCCAATCCATTCCCCCCCTTTCAGGAACCCCATCGAGTCCTCGGTGGGGTTCCTTTGTTTCCAAGCACTGCCCATTCCATGAACCGCCCCCTTCTCTTCGCGATCTCCCTTTCCTTGACGACTGCTGGCATCTCTCTGGCACAGACCGATCCGCAACGTCTTCAGCATGAACCCACAGCCCCTGTGGACGCCACCACCACCTCCAAATGGGGACGTCATCTCATCACGGAGCCACCTGCGGCCCTGGGACTCGATCCATTCTATCATAAATACATCGACGTGGGAGGGTATCCCGTGGTGAGCTCGGAGAAGGTCTCCGACTATGCGCTGCTAGAAGCCGCCTACTTGATCGAGGCGATGTTAGCGAAACGCCCTGACATTCTTCGCGCTCTCGGCGACACGCAATCGCGCATGACCGTGATGGCCTACAATGAATTCACCACCGACGTGCCGGAGCACGCGCGCCTGGGCAAGAATGAGGGCGGCAAATCCTCCGACTGGTGGGACCGTCGGGCACGTGGCCTCGGAGGAAGCAAGACCGATCCTGTCGCCAGCTGTGGCGAAGAGAATCTGCTCTGCTTTGAGGGGGATCCCTACCACCACGAGAACCTCCTCATCCACGAGTTCGCCCACACCATTCATCTCCGTGGCATGAATCACCTGGACCCAACCTTTGATGATCGCTTGAAGGAAGCCTACGAGAAAGCCATGACGAAAGAGTTATGGAAAGGCAAATACGCCGCTACCAATCACCACGAGTACTTTGCCGAAGGCGTGCAATCCTGGTTCAACAACAATCGCCCACCCGATCACGATCACAACCATGTGGACACCCGTGAAGAATTGTTAGATTACGATCCGGTTCTCGCCGAAATGGTTCGGGAAGTCTTCCGCGACACCCAATTCGACTACGTCCGCCCTCCCGAGCGGAAAGAGAAGGCCCATCTCACGGGCTACGACTTTAGTGGTTCCCCCACCTTCAAATGGCCCAAGCGCCTCAAGTTCGCGCTCGATTGAAGGAAGATGCCCATCGCGTATCACCGCCCGATGGCATGGTGTGATTGGCGGTAGAATTCGTACCAATGCTTCCATTCATCGGAGGGGCCATCGATCACGAAATCACCTAACAGAGGCACCAACACTTGCAATTGGGCATAGACTTCGAGGTAGGCGTCTAACGGTTTCTCATGGGGATCGGGAACGTCGAGCCCGCGTTCCGCTTCATCAGGGCTGAAATCGCGCGCCAGGTAGACCTTTCCGCGGGCGTTGGGGTAGCGCTGAAGGATGGTCTTAAGATGAACATCACCCATCACGAAGATGTAGTTTGCCCGGTCGACATAGGCCGATGAGATCTTGTGCGTGACGAGCCCATCCGTGCTGTAACCGTGCGTCTGCAAGACTGTCAGAGCTTCTGGCGTGGGCGAGAAACCGGGCACACTCTTGGTCCCGCAAGAAGCCACGGTAATCTCGGGCCATTCTTGCACTTCATGTCGAAACATTGCCTCCGCCATGGGGCTGCGACTGAGGTTGGCCGTGCACACAAAGACGACCAACGTGTTGCCCTCTGGGACGTCCAACGGAAAGGCCTCCGCCTCTTTCCCAGACTTCTTGCCTTTTAACCAACCGAACATGCTGCATTCAAGCGAACGCCAGCGCCCCCTGTCAATGCCGCGAATGTCACGGTGGCGCAAGGCAGCGCCGCCTCACGTCCTACTCACCGGCGTTGCTTCGCCAGGCCCAGCACGCCGAGCACGATCATCGCAATGCCCACGAGGGCGAAGGCGAGGACGATGAGGTTCAGAGTGGATGGGGCAATCTCGCGGCCCCACAACAGGAGCGTGGCTCCAGCTTCCATCGCCTCTTCGTTGGACGGTTCTGCTTTGGATTTGATGACAACGGAACCGATGAGAACGGCAATGCCGAGGATGACACGGATGAGATTCATGAGGAGGAATCGTTCGTTTTCACAGGAGCACTGGTGCGGAGGGCCTCCAATGCATCGCGGATGCGACCATCCTTAGGCCGTTTGCTCACCAGACTCTGAAGAATCTGCTCGGCGCGCGCAAGATATTCTTGGGCTTTGCTAGCCTCTTGCGCCATCTCCAGAGCATGCCCATGACCCACGAGGACAGCCGCCCGACGGAACTCGTAGACATGATCGGGAACACCCGGCGACGCCGTTCCATCATCGATCTTTCTAAAGAGAGCCTCTGCCGTGTCGAACCGGGCCACCCCGCCTTTCGTATCCTTCACATCAAGGAGGAAATCCCCCTCCATCGCGGTAACCAAGGCGAGGTGATAGGTCACATCCGCATCTTGTGGCTGTTCCTTATGGAGCTCTGTCAGGACGGTGATCGCCTGACTGAGATTCTCCACGGCTTCTTCGCGTTCACCGCCGTCACGTGCCATGGCGGCGAGGTCGACAAAGACGAGCGCAAGGTAGAATTGATAATTGCGATTGGCCTCATCGTTAGTCAACAGCAATTTGAGCAACTCTAACATCGCCTTACGCGCATCAGCAGCCACCTCAGAATCCCCCTTCTCTTGGAAGGCCAATTCGCCTAGATAATAGTAACAGCGCGCGAGTTGAAATCGATACTCTGGGATCTGTGGCTTCTGATCCATCAGTCGCGAATAGCCCTGACTGGCTAACTGAAAAGCTTCCCACGCCTCGATCCCCTCATTCTCCCACACGCGAATGAGGCCCACTTCGAACTGGCACCTCGCGAGGTAATACTCGTCCTCTTCACGAGCGTCGCCGCTCTGTGCCAAGGACTCGAGCACTTGCATAGCACTCTGCTGGCTTCGCAGTGCCTGCTCAAGATCACCGCTGCGAGCCAACTGTTGCCCGTAGAAGAAGAGCGCCTTGCCAAACTTTCGCTTGAGATTGAGATTCTTGGGGTCGGCCGTGACCAGGCGATTGTAGACCTTCACACTTTCCTGAAGGGATTGGAGGGCTCCCCCCCGCATCCCGGCTAACATCTTTGCTTTACCGGCTTCCAACTGCGCACCGGCCAGAGTCTCCTGGACTTCTTGGACCTGACTTTGTTGATCTGCCAGGGTTTGAATTTCTCCCACCAAGGCATTTAACATGGATGCGGCTTTCTCCGGCTCACCGAGTTGCGCCTCGATGCGTGCCAGGCCCAATTGCGCACGGAGACGTTCCACGATCAGAGTGGGATCGCCCTCGGCGGTCCGCAGCACCCGTTCGTAGTGCTCCTGCGCGGAACTGAGATAACCATCGATCGATTGATATTCTGGCGAATTGGGATTCTTCGCGTTGAGGAGAAACTCCAAGAACGCGTCTGCCGTCGCTTGAGAATAGGTGAGATTGCTCTTGAGACGCACCGCATCGTTGAGCGCTCTTTCCTCTCTCGCCTGCGATTCGGACACTTCACGCGTGGCGGCGCTTTGGATCTCCTTGATCTCTTTGCGACGCTTGGACAAGCGCGTTTCCGACGTGATATTGAACAGGAAGGAAACGATCAATCCGCCTAACAATAAGGCGGCGATCTTGCGATATTGCGCAAAGCGTTTCTCGCTTGTCTCCGCTTTGTCACTGAGTGCCCGCTCACGCTCCTGCGCTTCCCGCCGTTCCAAGGCCAGCTTCTCTTCGCGATCGATCCGTTTGAAATGATCGAGCACATCACGAAGATCCGCGTAGCGATCGGCGGGATCTAGCTGCAAGCACTTCTCCAAAACCCGCTGACGCTGCTCGGCAAAGCCGTCCTGCGTTCCTGGCCACGACACTTCCGGTTGCCCAGAGATGACATCGGCGTAGGCCAGTGGATGAAAGGCAACGGCACCCTCACGCATACGCGAAATCCACTGATTCCCCCGTGGGAACTGTCGATAAAGCATGCGGTAAGCGGTCGCACCGAAAGCATACACGTCCCAACGTGTCCCCTGCCCTTCGTACATTTCTTGAGGAGCACGGAGCTGCTCCGGTGGGGCATAGAGATAGCTCTCACTGAAATCGATGTGGCTGATTTCCGCGACCCATCCTTGTGCGAAGTCTGTCACTTTCACCTCGGGCCGATCGGGATCGGCGACCATGATGTTGCGCGGATTCAAGCTGGCGTGGACCACTCCGTGCCGGTGCAGGTGGGCGCCGGCTTCGTTGACCTGACGAATGATGTCCCAGGCCAACTCGGGATCCATGCTCCCGCACTGCCCCTCCAGACTATACCCCTGCTGTTCCCCCTCCTTGGTGGTATGGGTGTGGAGGCTGGTGACCACATAGAGCGGCCGTCCATCCACCGCGAAGTCGATGATATCGACGACATTGGGATGCGGAGGCACTCGCCGCAATCTGCTAACACTATAACCAATAAGCTGTCGATTGACCGCAAGCCGTTTGAGGATCTTGAGCGCCACCGGACGGTCGCCTTGCTTGGCCGCATAGACTTGGCCCGTGGCACCTTCGCCGAGAAAGGCCGTGTACTCGTAGTCCTTGATCGGCGGAAGGTTCATCGCAGAAGACGTTGGCATATCCTTGGGAGGTTCCATTTACCAGGAGAACTAGATATTCCACATTAGGAACCGCTGAGTCCAACAGATTGGCTGGCCAATCTTCTCAGGATTCTCGCTCCTGCAACTCATAACGGTCACCGCCACCAACGCTGCGAAACGGAACCGCTACGCGCGCACGAACGGATTGGACCGTTTCTCCGCGCCGATGGTCGTTGGAGCCCCGTGCCCCGGGTAGATCTGGAGGTCGTCATCGAGCTCGTAGAGCTTCTCTCGAATCCCGCGCCGCAGCAAGGCGCCATCACCGCCTGGGAGGTCATCGCGACCAATGCCCATTTGAAAGAGAACATCGCCTCCGAAGAGAACACCTGTTCCCTCAGGGGCGAAGGTCACGCTGTCCGGGGAGTGGCCGGGGATGTGCAGCACGTCAAAGGCCGTGCCTGCAAGGGTCAGGGGTTCCCCTTCGACCACGTGGTGATCCACAGAATAGGGGCGGACTTGGAGGCTGGGGCCCGCCGAGGCCAGCATGGCCTCGAGAGTCAACTCCGGCGTGGGATCAGTGAAGGCGTAGGTGGGGCATTTCCACCCTTCCTGCACAGCAGCCGCGTCCAGGACGTGATCAAAGTGGGCGTGTGTGAGCAAGAGCGCATCGACAGACGCGCCGCGCGCGCGCAGCCAATCGACGATGCCATCGGGAGCATCGATGAGGATTTGAGCGTCATTGAGATGGCAAAGATAGCCGTTCGTTTCGGCGATTCCGCCCGTGTAGGTTGCGATGTCCAGCATGGAAATATGAAATGAAGAGATGGACTTTCCAGGCTTACTGGAGGAGGATTCCGCGCAGTAGCAACTCCAAAACCAAGCTACGGACTTTGTTTATGAGAACCCCTAGGAAATCTCTGCTTCTTCTCACGCTTCTCAGTGTCGGTGCCATGGCACTGCCACCAGCAGCCACAGCGGCCACGGACTTCGGCGATGTGGCGATGCGAGTGGCTTACATGCTTCGCAATCGGCATTATTCGCGGACGAATTTCGACGATGCCATGTCGAAGCGGGTCTTTGAGAACTACCTCGAATACCTCGACTTCAATCGGATGTATTTCACGGAACAAGACATCAACGAGTTCCGCGAGAAATACGAGACGTCGCTCGATGACAAGGTCTTCTCCGTGAATATCAATCCAGCTCATGAAATGCATGAGCGGCGGTTGCAACGCGTTGAGGAACGGGTGGCCAAGATTGAGAAAGAGTTAGCGGAAGGCAAATTCACCTTCGAAACGGATCGCGTGGTCAAACAAACTCGCAAGGAAGCCGATTGGCCCAAGGACATGGCGGAGGCTGATCAATTGTGGCACGACATCTTGGAGGCTGAACTCCTGCAAGAGAAGCTCCGCATCGAGGGTCTGGAAGAATCCGAGGCCGAGGAGGATGACGATAATGAGACTCCTGAAGCCAACGAGGAGGAAGAAGAGGAAACGCCCGAGCAGAAGATTCTCAAACGCTACACCCGCTTCCTCGAGAGCATCAAACAAGAGGAAGAGGAAGACGTGGCCAATCTCTTCCTGACCGCGTTGGCGACCGCCTACGACCCGCATTCCGAGTATTTCTCACAGTCGGAGCTCGATAGTTTCCAGACGAACATGAAGAAGAAGCTCCAAGGCATCGGCGCGCTTCTCAGCATGCGCGACAGCCGCGTGGCAGAAATTCAGGGCATCGTTGTGGGTGGGCCCGCTGACAAGGCAGATAACCTCCACGTGGGCGATCGGATCACCGCCGTAGGCGAAGGAGACGATGGCGAATTGGTCGACGTGACCTACATGAAGCTCCAGAAAGTGGTGGATCTCATCCGTGGCGAACGCGGCACCAAGGTCCGCCTGAAGATTATCCCGGCCGATGCCGCTGATGAGTCTCAGACCCAGATGATCGAGATCGTTCGCGATGAGGTGAAGCTGAAGGACAAGCTCGCCACGGCGGAATTGATCGAAATGAAAGGCCACGACAATGCTGAGCGCCGCATTGGATGGATCCATCTACCCTCATTCTACGCGGACATGGAGGGCGGCTCTACCAGCATGACCAAAGACGTGATTCGTTTGCTAGAGCGCCTCCAGAAGGAAGGGATCGACGCGCTCGTGGTGGATGTGCGCGGCAATGGTGGCGGTTCCCTCGATGAAGCGATCAAGATGACCGGTCTCTTTGTCCCCCGCGGTCCCATTGTCCAATCGAAGGATTTCAAGAACGAGATGGAGCCTCGTTTCTCTCGTCGACCCGAGCCGGTCTACGATGGACCCTTGGTGATTCTGCAAGACCGCATCAGCGCTTCTGCTAGTGAGATTCTCGCAGCGGCGCTTCAGGATTACAACCGTGCCCTGATCGTGGGTGGCAACAGTTTCGGCAAAGGAACGGTGCAGACCATCTATCCTGTCTCCAAGCGTCTCCCCTTCTTTGCGGACAAGTCCCGTGCGGGCGCTGTGAAGGTGACCATTCAGAAATTCTACCGGATCTCTGGCGGCTCGACCCAAGAGCGCGGTGTGATTCCCGATGTCACTCTACCATCCATCTATGATGTGTTAGAGCGAGGTGAAGCATCGCTTAAATTCCCCTTGGCCTGGGATGAAGTCGCCAAGCTCCGTTACAATCCGACACAGAAGGAAGGCGGCTTTCCCGTCTCCGAGCTTCAGAAGCGTTCTGATAGTCGCGTGGAAGAAGACCTCGATTTCCAGTATCTCCGTGAGGACATGAATCGCCTCAAGAAGCAGCTCGATGAGAACGCGATTTCCTTGAACATTGAGAAGCGCCGCGCCGAGAATGAGAAGACCCGTGATCGCACAAAGACTCGCAATGCGAAACGTCGCGAGGTCTACGCCACGATGGAGGCGGAACAGGGAGAGGCGTTAAAGGTCTACAAACTGACCTTGGACAACGTGGACGCTGCTGGGCTCACGTTGGCCGCTGATTTCACCGATGAAGAGAATACTGGCTTTCGCCTCGGCAAAGATGAAGACGAAGATGAGAACCCTGACAAAACGCCAGATTACCCCTTCGATCTCGATCCCATGAAGCGGGAGACTCTGCACATTGTCGATGATTTGCTAGCAATCACGGGCCGCCCAGAGACCGCTGCCGTCGACACCGCGCCAGCGAACGAACCTGCCAAGAACTGACGGAACGCGCTTGGTGCGCGCCGCCATTTCCCTCAACCTCGGCCGTCACTCTTCGGTCGATGGACGACTCCCTCTTTCAGAAACTCACGCTTCCCGACCTCTGGCAGCAGCAGGCCGTCAGCGCTCTGCGCGAAGGGCGCGATGTCATCGTCGATGCGCCCACTGGTGCGGGAAAGACACGTGTCTTCGAGCTCATCGCCGGCCCCCCTGCCTGGCGTAAGTCTCACAGACAAGCTATCTACACCGTCCCCACCCGCGCCCTCGCCAATGACAAATGGGCGGAGTGGGACGAAGCTGGATGGGACGTGGGAATCGCCACTGGAGACATCGCGATCAACACCTCGGCACCCGTGGTGGTCGCTACACTAGAGACCCAACGAGAGCGCTTTCTCCGAGGAGACGGGCCCGCGCTCTTGGTCGTGGACGAGTATCAAATGATCTCAGATCCCACGCGCGGGCTGCACTATGAGTTGGTGCTCACTTTAGCTCCGCGAGAAACCCAGCTCCTCCTTCTCAGTGGCAGTGTGGGCAATCCCGAGCGCATTGCCAAATGGCTCGCGGCTTCCGAGCGCGAAGTGGAAGTCGTGCAAGTGAAAGAGCGTCCCGTGCCACTCGATGAGGTCCACGTGTTAGGACTTCCTCACCAAGCCCCCAAGGCCATCAAGGGATTCTGGCCGCGGCTCGCCGCCGAAGTCCTTCTCGCGGACATGGCACCGCTGCTCATCTTTGTCCCCCACCGCAAAGGCACGGAGAAAGTGGCTCGACAGATCGCCGAAGTCCTCCCCGCCCGCGATCCTCTGGTCCTCACACCCCTACAAGAGCAGCTTGCCGGAAAAGAGCTCTCCCGGCTCTTGGCCAAGCGCATCTGCTACCATCACAGCGGTCTGCACTATGAACTACGCGCTAGTTTGTTAGAACCGCTCGCCCGGAGCGGTCAACTCCGCGTGATTGTAGCAACCATGGGCCTTGCGGCTGGGATCAATTTCTCCGTGCGGTCCGTCTTTGTTGCTGAGTCCACTTACCACGACGGCCCCTTCCTCCATCACTTGCAGCCGGATGAACTCTTACAAATGTTCGGTCGAGCAGGTCGACGCGGAAAGGACACTGTAGGCTATGTGGTCCATGGCGATAAGAATCCACGCCTCACGGACGCACGCCATCGTGATCTCCGTCGCGCCAATGAGATTGATTGGCCCACGCTGATCCGCATCATGCACCAAGCGGCGACTCACGGCATCGCCCCTTTCCAAGCCGCCGCCGATTTCTCTGGACGCCTCTTCAGCGATCAACCAATCGCTCTTGGCAGCGAAGGCAAGGCTCCCACAGATTCTTCTGACACTCCCACAGGAAATCAGAATCGCTTTGGACTTCGCCCCACGCGCCGCGAAATTCTCAACGCGCAAGGCCAGTGGGAGCCCTTCGATAAGGCACGATGGGGCACCATCACCCTCACAGAAGCCAAAGTTTACCGCCAAGACGCCTGGCGCGAGGCGAAGCGCGACTTTGACCTCATCGCCAAACGCACCCGCTTGGGCCGAGCCAAGAAGCTTGAAGATGACACCGGCCCATTCCTCGCGAAAGAGATTGTGTTAGCCACTCGCCCAGATACGGAAAGCCCTTGGCGGGTCAGCAAAGCCTTGCGCAAACGCCTGCCTCGTTCGTTGGGAAAGCCCTTTGAAGATGCGCACGCGCACCTTCCCGCCATCCTCCAGGAACTCACTCCTCAGTTGGAAGGTGGAAGGCCCCTTACACCCTCACAGACAGACACGCTTCTCGCAGTCGATGTCGACTTTCGTGCGATTGACGTGCGTGCCTACCGAGATCAGTCAAACAGCTATCTCATCGATCCGCCTGAACGAATGGCAGACCTTGAGCAAGACACAGGCATCGTCGCGGCTCATGCGGCCACCACTGTCGAGCCGCCTCCAGACAGCCCGGTCCACGCCTGGCGCGCCCTCGGTCTGATCGATGCGGACGGCACGCCTACCCGGCGCGGCATCCTCTTCAGCTACTTTTATCACGGTGAAGGTCTCGCCATCGCCGCTGGATTGGAACAGGAATCCTACCCAATCGATGAGCTTCTCTGGCACTTGGCAAACTTGCGCAGCGGGCACCGATTTCGTTCTTTGGAAGATGGTGAGGGTGAACGCCTCAGCACAGTCTGCCGGCAAACTTACGGGCCCGTGCATCACGCGGGCTATCTGCGCCTGGGGCTACCCTTACAATATGGCGAAGGTGCCGCAGAAGCCCTCCGTTCGCACTTCGAAGGGCGTCGGCCGACATCCCACGACGAAGATGGCTTCGGACGCGGCGACATCGAGCGGGTCGTGCACGAATGGCTCAGCCTCCTTCGACAGATCGTCCACGCGCCAGAGTATCCATGGGAGAGATGGCAATCTTTCCAGGCACAAGCCGCCCTTCTGTTAGACCAGTATAAGCCCAAGCAGCAACACCTTGCTCTCTCTAGCCTGAACGCGCAACAGCGCCAACCCTTCACCCGTCACCGCCTGCATTTCTCCGACTTGCGACGATGATTATCGCTCTCGAAGGCCCCAAAGATGCGATAACCGTCGACACCTCGCCCTAGCAAGCCTCCCATTCTCTCCTCACTCATCTCACTCATCTCCTCTCAACAACGCTTCAATCCCATTCCAAACGGTTTCCGCCATGATCTTATGCCCGTCTTCGTTGGGATGGACGCGATCATCAAGGTTATAGCGTTCCACCCCTGCGATGCCTTTGAGGAGGAAGGGAATCAACGTGAGCTTCTCTGACTCTGCCACACGCGGATAGACGGCTTGAAAGGCCTCCACGTATTCCTTACCCATGTTGTCTGGCATCTCCATGCCGACGAGCACGATGGCAATGTCAGGCGACTTCTCCCGCGCCATGGCCACCATCGCCTTCAGGTTCTTCTCCATTTCGTCCGCCTTGAGCCCACGCAAGCCATCGTTTCCTCCCAGAGCGATAATCAACATGTCCGCAGGCCGCTTCATGAGCCATCGCAAACGCGCAAGCCCATTCTTGGTCGTGTCTCCACTGCGACCGCCATTGATGACTTTCCAAGGCTCACCGGCGGCCTCGAGCCGCTTCTGAATCAAGGCCGGGTAGGCATCTTCTTTGGCGATGCCATAGCCCGCCGTCAGGCTATCGCCCAGGATGACGAGGCGCTTCTCCGCCGCGAGTAATGGGAAAAGGAGGTTGCCGAGCCACCAAATCAAGGCCCCTGTCAGGCATACATTTCGCATGCGACACGTTATCGTAGGGACAACCTCAACGCAATCTTTCATGCCCATCCTCCACGTCGACCAAGTTAGTAAAGTCTACCCCTCCGGTGAGGGTGATCTCACCGTGTTAGAGAATGTGAGCTTCCATCTAGATGCCGGCGCCACCTGCGCCATCGTTGGCCCTTCGGGAAGCGGCAAGACCACCTTGTTAGGGCTCTGTGCCGGGCTCGACGTGCCGACCAGCGGTGACGTACGACTGGATAATCAGGCCTTGAAGGACTTGAATGAAGACGGTCGCGCCGCGCTCCGTCGTGAACGCACCGGATTCATCTTCCAGAATTTCCAACTCATGCCCAGCCTGACAGCCTTGGAGAATGTGCTCATTCCGTTAGAGCTGCTGGGCAAGCGGCCGCAGCCGCCTCACGCTCTGGATTTGCTGGAGCGCGTCGGATTGAAGGAACGCGCCACCCACTATCCCTCACAAATGTCTGGTGGAGAACAACAACGCGTGGCTATCGCGCGCGCCTTCATTCATCAACCCGCGCTTCTCTTTGCAGACGAGCCCACCGGCAATCTCGACGAGAGCACCAGTCATCTCATTGAAGACATGCTCTTCGAACTGAATCGGGAGGCAGGCACCGCGCTCCTCCTCGTCACCCATGACCCCGAGTTGGCCAAACGCACCGAACGCACCCTCACCATGGCCGGGGGTCGCCTGCAGAGCACCACACAGAACGCGTCATGAATCGCAGCTTTTGGCAACAATGGCAGTGGCGCCTCACCATGGCCTGGAGAGACAGTCGGCAGAGTCGGCAACGCCTCCTCCTCTTCTCTAGCCCGCTCGTCTTCGGCGTTGCCACCTTGGTCGCCATCCAATCCCTGCGCGACAACATTGACGACTCGATCGATGAGCAATCGAAAGCTCTGTTAGGTGCCGATCTCTTACTGTCTTCTCGACAACCTCTCACAGAAGAGGGCCAAGCACTTCTCCGTGAGATTGGCGGAGATCAGATCCGAGAAGTTTCCTTCACGACCATGGCCTACAGTTCGAAGGCTGATGAGGCCCGTTTGGTGCATTTGCGAGGAGTGGAAGAAGGGTTTCCCCACTTCAACACCATGGACGTGGCTCCGCTAGACGCCTGGGATCCTTTCGTGGTGCCTGGCTCTCACGTGATGGAACAAAGCCTCGCCGAGCAGTTGGCGCTTGAGCCCGGAGACACGTTGAAGCTCGGCGATTTGGAATCGCGCATGGCTGGCACCCTTCTCTCCTCACCTCCACGGGCGTCCTACTTTGCTGCTTTCTCGCCTCAAGTCGTGCTTCCGTTAGAAGACATCGCCAAGACAAACTTGCTCACGGAACGCAGCCTCATGTTTCACCGGTATTACATCCGCCTCACGGATGGCACAGACCCTGATGCTCTCGTTGACCGCTTGAAAGACCGCTTCAAGACCGAGCGACTCAGTTGGCAAACGGCCGAGAAACGCCGGCGCGACATCAGCAAACAGCTTGATCGCCTCTATCGCTTTCTCAGCCTGGTGAGCCTCGCCTCCGTCGTCTTGGGTGGCATTGGTATTGGCAGCGCCATTCATCAGCACGTCTCCCGCCGCCTGCGCAGCATTGCCATCCTCCGCTGTTTGGGAGCCACCTCAAGAGATGCTCTCGCGATCTACCTCCTCCAGGCGCTCGCTTTAGGAGCTCTCGGATGCTTCTTTGGCAGTTTGTTAGGCGTTGCGATTCAGGCCTCCGTGCCCGCCGTGCTCTCTCAGATCACGCCGCTCGATATCCATTTCAAGCTATCTCTTCCTGCCATTCTCACCGCTGCTGGGCTCAGCCTTCTCATTTGCCTGAGCTTCGCCATTCTCCCTCTGCTCAAGATCCGACACGTCCCACCTCTGGCCGCGATTCGCGCCGCCCTCCTTCGTCATGGTCGCGGCCGTAGGGAACCATGGGCCTGGGGTATCGGCGTGATCCTGGCGAGCGCTATTCTTGGGTTTTCCCTCTGGAACCAAGGAGTCTCCTGGCGAGCTCTGGGGACAGGGGGTGGATTGATAGGCGTCTTCCTCCTGCTCTGGCTCTTCGCCAAACTCACGATCCTAGCGAGCAGGCGCGTGGTGCGCCCCTGGTGGCCATTCACCTTGCGCCAAGGCCTCAACAACCTTCACCGTCCTAACAATCAGACCTTAGCCGTCATCATGGCTCTCGGACTCGGCGTGTTCCTGATCGTGACTCTCCTGCTCGTGCAGCGCTTGCTCCTTGATCAGCTCCGCCAAGAACGGCTCGCGGAGAACGGCAATCTCGTCCTTGTCGACGTACAACCAGACCAGGCCGAGGGCGTGCGGGCTCTCCTGACGGAACAACAAACGGAAATCATTCAAAGTGCTCCCATGGTTTCCATGCGGATCGAATCCATCAAAGGACGCTCCGTGGCCGACCTCGTCAAGGATCCTGACGCCGATGTGCCCGGGTGGACCGTGCGCCGCGATTTCCGGTCCACCTATCGAGCGCATCTGGACAGCTCGGAGAAACTCATCCAAGGGCAATGGATTGCCCGCGTTGACAACTACGACTTTGAGTCACCCGCACCCGTCTCACTGGAGGAAGAGATCGCCAAAGATCTCGGGCTCACCATCGGGGACACATTCACCATGAATGTCCAGGGGCTCTCACTTCCCATGAAAGTGGTGAATCTGCGAGAGGTCGACTGGGGAAATCTCGGGCTCAACTTCTTCATGGTCTTTCCCGAAGGCATCTTCGAGGAAGCACTCGCCTTCTTCGTCTACACCGCCTATGTCCCCGATCCCGCCCAATCAGGTCGTCTGCAAACGGAGCTAGCCAAGGCGTATCCTAGCATTTCCGTCATCGACCTCACTCTCATCATCCGCGCCCTGCAGGACATTCTTGATAAAGTCGCCCTCGCCATCCGCTTCATGGCAGCCTTCACCATCCTCACAGGCATTCTCATTCTCATCGCCACGCTCATTTCCGGCCGCACCGAGCGCATCCAGCAAATGGCGTTTCTGCGAACGTTAGGCGCGTCCAACAAACAGATCTGGCGCATCCTCGCATCGGAATACGCCGCTCTGGGAGCTCTTGCCACCCTCATCGGCATCGGCCTTGCTCTCCTCGCCTTCTGGCCCCTCTCCATGAAGGTCTTCGACGCATCCTTCCACGTGCCCTTAGGCATCATTGCTAGTGCTCTCGCCATCGGCTCGCTGGCAACACTGTGCATCGGCCTGCTTCTCAGCCGCGGCCTCACGACGGCACCACCCTTAGAAACCGTCCGTCGCGAGGAAATGAGTTAGCCGCGGACCTCATTTCACAACTGGGGCCAAGTAGATATTCCGGTACTTCACCGCCGTGTGATCCCCTTGAAGGTGGATGGGGCCGGGGGCTCCTGGGTCCGTGTGCACCGCCCCGCCCGTGGGGTTTCGCACAGGTTGGTTATCGATCACCTTGACGCCATTGAGCACCACGGTCACGTGCTGATCGACGAGGGTGAGATCATAGGTCTGCCATTCGCCTCCCACCTTACCCGCGTTTACCGACGGCTCAATGAGACCAAAGATAGCGCCGACTCCCTGAATGCCTTGCATGGGGCTGTCGCGATCAACGACCTGGGCTTCATACATGCCGCGCAAATAGACTCCGCTGTTACGCTTAGCCTCGACGAGGAACTCAAGGTGCAACCAGAAGTCTTCGAACTCGCCATCCGTCCGAAGATTCGCGTAGGCACCCGTGGCACTGAAGTCCGTCTTAGGTGTTTCGTTGACTAACAACCCCTCCTTCACGCTCCAGCCATTGATCTTGTTAGGCTCATGAGGACGCCAGCCGGTGAGGTCCTTGCCATTGAAGAGCGCCACAGGATGGCCAAAGCGCACCTTGGCGAGATCAGGCGCCTCCGGCATGGCGGGGAACGGCACGCCATTGAAGTGAGTCGTCGTGGGGGCACCGTCCTTCGGTGTGCGCACCAGAGTTCCCTGGAGGTTGCCATTGGTGAGACCCACCTCAACCACCGGGGGCGCTGCACCAGCGTCCTTGCGGCGATCACGATTCCGCTTCATGACAAATGTAAGGCGCCCATCGCGCACCTCTTGGACTTCCCACGGACCATCCGGACCCACGTGCAGCCGCATGTAGACGATTGGGGTCCCCTCATTCTCCTCAAAACGCATCCACGCGGGTTCTCCCGAATCGAGCGTCAACGACCAGCCACCTAACATTGCTCTCGGAATGTAGGGAGCTTTCCTTTCGCGTTCGGGGGCGACTTGAGCCGACAGGCTTGCTGCAGATAATGTTAGAAGGAGGAGTATCTTGTGCATCTTAAGGGAATCGAAACTTGGAGAATATGCTCATGGATCAGACAATCGTCCAGCCGCCATCGACGACCAGAGTGTGTCCCGTGATCATGGGCACATGCCCATCCCCGCATGCTTGACGCGAAGCCCGCAAGCTGGATGTCTGGGCGATCTGCGACCGCTGCTTACTTCACAATACCCCGGTAATATCCGGTCGTTCCTTGAACACGGGCGTCGTCCACGTCTTCGTAAGCGTCGGTGATGTCTGTAGCAATGACCGTCCAGTTGACCAAGTCCGTGGAGAACTCCAAATCATAGGTGGTTCCTTCAGGCAAGGCGATGGCGACACCAGCGGCGGTGGTTGCAATGCCAGTGATCTCGATGTTCCCATCGGGATCTCCACCACCAGATCCACTATTCTCTGATTCGGTGTAGGCACCAGGCGAACCACCATCGGTGGCGATCCAATTGCTTGCTTGATTGCCATAGGTGGTGAGTCCGCGCCGCTCAAGCGATGCGCCCCCGCCATCTGCTTCGGAAGGCCATGGACTGCCATTGTCATAATCAATGCGATCCACCGTGACATAGCGATAGTCGAGTCCTCCATTCCCATCCTCCACGGCTTCTCCTGGACGTTGAAGTCTTAGAGACTCGCCCGCATTGTCCAGGCGACCCGAGAAGGGGCCAAAGACTTGCACCGAGGATGGAAGCCCGTGCGCCGCTCGGAAAGTGTCAGGATCCGTGGAGACGATCAGGGCCAATTCTCCGGCACCTAATTGACTGCCGGAAGGGAACTCAAAGTCAATCCCACTCACGCGCCAGACATGGTCAGGATAGGCTGGATCGTGGAGGAGCGCGGCGGCGTCCGTGTGATTCTTGATTTCCACGTACTCAACGCCGTCCGATTCCAGAGGATGATACATCACTTCCGTGATGACGACCGGACTGATGGCCGGACCCGCATTGGGACCTCCCAACGTGGGCTCCTGTTGCAACACATCCTGCGCATCACCGTCACGCGTGACATAGCGGCCCACTGTGGTGCCAGGATCCGTGTCCCCAAATGAGAACCCATCGCGATAGCCAGTCAATTCCCCTTCCGGCGTGGCAGAGAAGAGCCACACACTTTCTCCTTCCGACCGCAGGCCAAAGGCATTGCCAAAGAATCCGTCCGGGAGATCCGTATTGTTCGCCGGATCGTTGTCATTGTCCGCTCGAAAGACCAGATAGGCTCCCGCCGGAAGCATGGTTCCTGACGGAATGGCGAATTTCATGGGCTCGCTGGCCTGATCCGTGAGCCACCAGCCGCTGATATCCACGGCGGCATCACTGGCATTGTAGATCTCAATGGCATCACTCTCATTAGGGCTAGGGTTTGCCAACACCTCGTTAACGACCACAGCAGGCGGTGTGTCCCCCACGGCTCCGGGAGAGCCACCCTTCGCTGAGGTATCGACCGTCCACTGGGCGGGGTCTGATAAGTCCACGCCCGGAGCCGGATCAGCGAGAGTGAGTGAGAATCCAAACGTATCGGGAGTCGTCGGCCACGGGGCGCGATCATTGTAAGCGAAACGGTGCACCATTTCTTCCCCGCGGTGAATGGCGATGGTTTCTCCACCATTTGCCAATTGTCCCACATACTCGCCCGCGATCCTCACATCTCCATAGCGGGCGGCAAACGCTTCTTCATCAGAGACGATCACCACGCGCTGCCCCGGCTTGAGCAATTGCACTTCCGACTCCGAGAAATCAAACGCGATCCCCTCTGTCAAACGCACGTCGCCTAAGTACATCGAACGGTCACTGACATTCATCAATTCAATAAACTCGAACAAATCCTCATGGAAGTATCCTTCCCCTTGCTCATCGGTATTCCCATCATTGGGGTGATACTGGATCTCGCTTACTAACAGATTCTCAGCACTCGCGGGGACACCATCCATGACCACGGCAGTACGAGCGACCCCCGCCCAGTGCTCTTCGCGCTTGGCTCGATAGGTGATTTCCATATCCTCCGTCACCTCAATGGTCTTCCCAGCTTTGATCGCCTGAGGGTTCACTTCGCCACCAGGCAGACGCGGATCGGACCCGTCTAGGGTGTAGTAGACTTCCTGGGGAGAGAAGAGTGTGCCTCCAGAGCGCACCGTGATCTGATCCCCAGAAGCCAACACGCCCGCATGGTCCATGCCCGCTTGGATCGTGAATTGCTCGTCCATCCACTCCATACGAGCCGTGAACCACCCTTTCAAATGCACCACCTCGCCTTCCCATCCCGTGACGCCATCATTGTAGTCCTTCACATTTCCGGAGTCTGGGCGCGTGCCGGTCCACCGGGCAAAGTTGCGCTCCTGTGCTTCGCGGATCTGTGCGGCGAAGTCATCGATGATGGCATGGATATTCTCGTCCCGCCACACCGTTCGGCGCAGCTCATGATAGCGATCAATCCACTCCTGCCAGAATTCCGGCAACACGGCCGTGCCTCCTTTCCGATTGACGCCACTTCCTAACATGTAGCGATACCATCCATGCGTGGCAAAGTAGCTCACCCACTGATTGACCACGCGCGCCCGATCATCTGAATCACAGCCCATCGTTCTATCAAAGTCCCAGACAGGACCGTAGAAGAGCTTCCCATTGATCGGCTTGTGGATGTATGTGCTCAGGCGCAATCCATCCGGATCACGCGTGAGCGTCCGCAAGAGATACTCATCGATCCACGATTTCGTATCAATGTAATTGCGGTAGCCGGTCTCGGGATTCTCAGGGTCATCGGAACGCATCGCTTCCACGGCTTGATCCATGTAGCCCTTGAGGGCCGTGTTCTGCTGATTGGTGACGTAGTCTCCCTGGGGCTCCACCCACACCACGGTCTGGCCTGCTGCTGAGAAGGATTTGTCCCCGCCCGCCTTGCTCACGCGGTCCACTTTCACGATGAAACCGCCATCCTTCCCGCCGGAAGCCTCCTCTATCTGCACCCGATCATCAGAAATCTTGATCTTCTCCATGAAGGTGTAGACACCGTAGTAGTCATTCTCGTCCAATTCACCGCCATCCAGATTCATAAACACTTCCACAAAGCGCGTGCGTGGGGCCCACCAGCCCATTTGACGAAAGATCTCATAGGCTAACGGATTCCGCATCAAGGCCCGATCGAATTGCATGCGCCCGCTGAGCACCCAGTCAGAATCGGCAGGCAACCCGAGGGGCTCGATATCTTTGTCTGCCCAATTGGCATCGTCATACCAAGCTTCGACGGCGAGCGACATCTTCTGATTGCCCGAGGTGGACGATCCGCGCACGCGAATCCCTGCACGCGTGTGCAAGTCGGCGATCTGATCCAAACGCGTGCGCTTCTCATCGCTCCCATCCTGCGCCTTGGGCTCCAAGATCATCCAGGAGGAAGGCTCAAACCGGCTCGTCGAGGGACGCCCCCCATTATCATTGTCTAACACGATCACTGGCAAATTGGTACTCCAATCCCGGAAAGACTCTCCCACTTGCACAAAGGTCTCCGTTTCCACCTCACTATCCAATTTGCCAGGCTCAAAGACCCGCGCCCGGATCTGTGTCGTTTCCGTGATCTCGATAGGCTCAGTGTAACGCTTTGGAGGCGTGAAGAGGGATACCTTGGGAATGCTCCCGTCATCCGTGTAGCCAATGTAGGCCCCCTCAGGCAAATCGTCCGCATACAATTCCAGGGTGAGCGGTTCGAAGAAGGTCTGGCTGCGGATGCTGAATTCCACACCAGTGGAAGGCGGATCTACCGCCTCAGTGTTAGGAGCGCCTGGGGTCGGCTGTGTCATGTAACCTTCGGGCCCATAGGAAACGCGATCATACATCTTGGGCAAGGGATCGAACTCCTGCAGGATCTCGCCCTCAGGACTCACCAATGCCAGATACTCACCCGATCGGCTCAAACTGAAATTCGTATGCGGGATACTCGCAAACAAGCCGGTCTTGCTTTTCCCAGACGCGTAGACAGTGAGATATTCGCCTGGCTCGATGCGTTGATTCGAGGAGAAGCTCCATTTCTGGAGCTCGTCTTTGTCATCCGTGAGAGCGTATCCCTTAAGGGAAATCGTCTCATCGCCCGCATTGTGAACCTCGATGATATCAGAAAGATGGCCGTCTTCATCCTGATACTGATCGGGCTCCACGCCTCTCTCATCGGCCACCGCGATGGCGATGACCTCCGAGATAGACAGTTGGGCCCAACTTGAGGGGGCAAGCAGAGCAAGCAGGGCAAAGGTGTGCAGCAAGAGTCGGTTTCGCATGGGTCAAAGAGGTTTAAGTGACGATCTTGCGACACACGCTACGCTATCTGAAGGGCGCTTGCCCATCTCAAAAGCTCGAATTCTCCGTTGCCAAGTAAGCAAGCTCCTTGGTTCCATCAGAAAGGTTCTCCGCCGACTCCGCCCATGAGAAATGCGCTTCGACTCTCCAATTGGTTGTGTCTCTATCTCCTGACTCACATCATCACCAAGGCTCAAGATCCCTTCGATGTGACTGGTCGGGCAGACGGCATCATCGCCTTCGCGTCATTAGGACCTCAGCATTGGGATCTCTACGCCTCAAGTCCCGAGGAGGAGGCACAGCCGATCACTCGTCACCCTGCTCTCGACTACAACGCGGCGTACTCACCCGATGGCAATCGCATTGCCTTTGTCTCAGAACGCCACGGCAACGTCGACCTCTACTCCATGGCTACGGATGGCTCTGACCAACGGCGCCTCACCCATTCCCAGCCAATGGACGACCATCCTTCGTGGTCTCCCGATAGCAAGGAGGTTGTCTTCGTCAGCACGCGCATCGCCGCCCCGGCAGGGCAGGCGTGGAATCAACTCTTTGTGATGGATGCGAATGGCGATCATGTTAGACCTCTTTCTGACGGCCAGGCTGCCGACTACTCGCCCGCCTGGTCGCCACGCGGCGATCTCATCGCCTTCGCCTCGGGACACTCTCAGGCAGAGGATCTCTTTCTCATCAAGCCGGACGGGACCGAGCGCCGTTTGCTCATGAAGAATGGCGGTTGGCCAACTTTCGTTGATGGAGGAGAATCGGTCGTCTTTCACCGGCTGAATGATGCAGGAGATGCGTGGGATCTCTGGATCGTGTCGGTGGACGGCTCTAATGCTAAACGTTTGCTAGAGAAGGCCTGCATGCCCCACGCGTCTGCCGACGGGTCTGCCATTGCCTTCGTTCAGCAGGGCGGCGACCACCATCAGATCGCGGTGCTCCATCGCCACACCGGGGAGGTATCACCGCGAACCTCCGCTCCTACCACCCACTGGAATCCTACCATTGCTCCTGATGGAAAGCGTGTGATCTATCATCGTACCACACCCGGCCAGTCCACTCCAAACCAGCGCTGGTGGGCCGCACCTCCCGAAACCAACGTGACCATGATGCAGATCGATGGCGCTTTCCCCGCCTTTTCGAAAGACCATACCCGCATCGCCTTCACCAGCCAGAGCTTCAGCAAGGTCGACGTCATGAAGGTCGATGGCAGTGAACGACACACCGTCTTTCAGGGCACTCATCGCAGTCTCTTCGGCATGACATGGGCACCAGCCCCTCACGAGCGCATCGCGTTTGGCCATGGCGTTCTCTTTGCGAGTGCTGCTGCCGAAGTGACCATCAAGTCTGTGCTTCCCGATGGTCGCGAGACGAGCACGATCACCACAGACTCCAGTAACAACGGATTTCCCAGTTACGCACCGGATGGCTCGGAGATGGTCTTCCGCTCTGGTCGCGACGGTGGCAAGAATCTCTACATCATGGACACTGCGACGCGAGCGGTTCGTCGCCTAACCAATGGCGCGTGGACAGATACCATGGGCGATTGGTCACCCGATGGACAATGGATCGCCTTCTCCAGCACGCGCGGGGGCGACTACGAGATATGGATCGTACGGCCTGATGGGAGTGGGCTCCGCAAACTGATCGGTGGGGGTGGTCGCAACACGCACCCCATCTTCTCCCCGAACAGTGATTGGGTCGTCTTCACGAGCCAACGCGCTGGATTCTCCGCCGAACGGGTTTCCCAACCCCATCAGCCGCAACCCTACGGCGACCTCTTTATCATCCGACTCGACGGCAGCGGCCTTACCCGCTTAACCCACAACAGCTTCGAAGAAGGCACGCCCGCCTGGGGGCGGGACGTTCGGTGAATCCTCCCTTTGGCCAGCACGACGCTGCCTATTAGCTCTTCCAACGATCATGAGCCGTGTTTTTCGAAGGGCTCTACAGGATGATGTTAGTATACAGCACGTCCTGCTTGAATCGCATCACGATACGCCTTCGTGATCGCGGATCACTTGCAGAAAGGCGTCCAAATACTTGTTCGCGCGGTGTTTTCCCACGCCACGGATCCGCTCCCCGGCAGCGCGCGTCTTGGGACGGAGACGCGTGAAGAATTCGAGGGTTGCGTTAGGGAATACCTTGTAGACTGGCTGATCGCCAGCAAGTTCCGCACGTTTCTCTTTCAATTTCTCAAAGAGGGCCTGATCGAAGCCCATCTCCTCCAAGTGGGCCGCAGCGCTCTCCGCGGGCTTCTTCGTCGGCGAGACGGTGGGCACGCGATCGGGAAAGCGCATGCGAAAGGACTGACGCGCATGCATCACCGCTTCCCCCTTCGCTGTGAGCGTGATCAATGGATACTCGCCGATGCTGATTCTCACGAGACCGATCTCTTGCATTTCCCGAAAGAGCGCATTGAGATACGCCGTCCCGATATCTTTGAGAAGGCCATAGGTGCTGAGTTCATCCAGGCGCGCATTGAGCACTTCACGCGAGCGGCTCCCTACTAACATCTGCACGACTCGCCCCCGACCAAATTTCCCTTGCCAGGTATCCCCCGATCGCTCAGACATTCGGGCGACACCGCTGAGGGCTTTCCTCACAATGAGACATTCCTCTTCATTGGGTTCGCGAAACTCGCGCCCACCTTGTGCTTGGCATCGATCGCAGGATCCACAGATCCCGGCATCGTCCTCTCCAAAGTAGCGGAGGATGTCTTGTTGACGGCAGTCCGCGCTATAACAAATCTGCACCATCGCCTCCAACTTGGATCGGTCTCGCCGTTCCTTCTCTCGCAGGGCAGCCCAGTCCAGTTGCAGCCCCATGGCAGTGACATCGGGCTGCAAGAGACGCGTCCCGCGGATGCGCTCCCCTGGAATGTCAAAGCGTGCGATATAGCGATGCCGCGCCAGGATGGATAGAGCGGTGCTGAGCGCCATGCTATTCTTCAGATCGGCGATTCTAGCAAGATCCTTCAACGGCACACGAATCTCGTGTTTCTCATCCTGGCATTGTTGCAGGCAACGATAGGTCTGCTGGATGACTTCAGGGCCAGGGTTGTTTCCCTCAATGAAGAATTCCTGCGTGCGGGTATCGGCGTAGTTGAAGAGCAGTTCACAGACCGACGGTTCTCCATCGCGCCCTGCCCTACCCGCTTCCTGGTAGTAGGCTTCCACACTGCCAGGCACTTCATAGTGCGCCACAAAGCGCACGTCTGATCGATCGATGCCCATGCCAAAGGCGTTGGTGGCCACGGCTACCTGGCGTTCCTTACGAATGAACAATTCCTGGGCGCGCACCCGTTGATCATCCGTCATGCCTCCATGATAGGGCACCACGGAGAGCCCATCCTCGTGAAGCAACTCCGCTAGTTCATCCACACTCTTACGCGTGGAACAGTAGATGATGCCCGTTTGATGGGCCTCGACGATGGCTTTCAATCGCCGGAACTTCTGATCCTTCTTATCGACGTGTCGAATGGTGAAACTGAGATTGGGGCGTTCGAATCCCGTGACACATTGATAGGGATCTCGCAGACGCAAATGCGTGAGGATATCGTCGCGAACCTCGGGGGTCGCCGTGGCCGTCAGCGCCACGGTCTGCGGATACCCCAGCCATTCACGCGCCTGCCCCAGGCGAACATAGTCCGGCCGGAAATCGTGCCCCCACTGCGAGAGACAATGGGCCTCATCCACCGCCAAGAGAGCAATCGATGCCTCCTTCAGAGCGCGTGTGAACGTCTCGCTACGGAAGCGTTCGGGAGCGATGTAGACCAGTCGATAAGCACCATCACGCAAGCGCTGAATCCGCTCACGCTGTTCGCTGTGCCCGATGGCACTATTAATCATGGTCGCCGCAATGCCCTTGGCCACGAGCGCATCCACCTGATCTTTCATCAAGGCGATCAACGGGCTCACCACGATCGTCACCCCATCCATGATCACCGCCGGCAATTGATAACAGAGTGACTTTCCCCCACCCGTGGGCATGACCACCAACGCATCTTGACCCTGGAGAATGGAGGAAATGATGCGTTCCTGCCCATTGAGAAATTTCCGGAATCCAAAGTGCTGTTCCAGGGCCTCAAGGGGATCGCGTGTCATCGGTCCCCAAACCTTAACGGCAGGAATCACGGATTCCAGAAATCCTTTCCTCTTCTAACGGATGCCCGATATCTTCCCGTGACACTCTCGGTGTGCGGCCTAGCGTCTTGCAGCAAGATCAATCAATCCATCCATTCTTGGACTACGTGCAGCCTGCTACCGCTTTCGTGAGCCACCCCGCTGGCCACGGCCTCCGCTGCTAGGCTGGCGTTCGGGGGAAAACGGCTGTAGACATCCGCAGTCCAATGGCCTCGCCTTCTTTATCCACGATTACTCCCATGAATAGTTGCAATGTGATGATCCTAGCCTTGGTCGCGATGACGGCCTGGACACAGGCAACCAACGTGATGGTCTCCACGCTGAATGACGTCCCCAGCACCTTGCGGGCTGCAGATGGCGCGAGTCTTCCCGCAGGATGTCTCGCCCAATTGGGAACGTTTGCTTTCACTGACGAACTGATTGAAGGCACTCTCAACACCACCGGCATCCTGGGTGTGATGGCTGCCATGCGACCTTTCGGTTCCGCAGTGGCGGTAGGAGATGGAACAAACGGCGTCGCTGGCCAGCTTCAAGTTGAGGTGCAAGAGACGCTGCCTGCTGAGGGTAATCCTCATGGAGATGCCGATATGTGCCTCCTCGTGCTGAACGGCCCAAGCGCCGAGGCTTCCACTGAGATCCTCCTCCTTCGTTGGGACAATCGCACCATCCCTCCAGATGGAGTCGGTGGATTGGGCGGGGTGCTTTCCGTGCATGTGCGCGATTCGGTCGTGGTCCTTGGGACTTCAGACCCGACCCAGCGCCGCGCTCGGATGGACGATCACGCCACGCCCTTTGCCAAATGGATCCACGCGCAACTCGGTGACGATGACCCCCTAGCACTCTCCCTGACGGCAGACGCCGATGACGACGGGGAAAGCAACCTGGTCGAGTATGCGCTCGCAGGCGCTGCTGGCGATTCCAGCCAGAGTGGACGTGTCGACGGACTGAGTGAAGGCGTTCTGACATTCCCTCGCCTCGATGTGGCCGCCGACGGCCGGGTCGACTACACGGTGGAATTCACCGACGATCTTCGCAGGCCATGGATTCCACTTACCAATCCCCTCCCCCGAGAATTCGATCCAAGCTTACCTGAAGGCTACACGCTCGCCCGAACCACTTTCAGTCAAGACATCCGCATCTTTGTGAGGGTACGCATCGCTTACCTCACCGATCCAGGAATCTAACACTATCCACGTGGCGTCACCGGGACACTGCTCTGGCGACTGCGACGCATGGAATTGGCACGCGCCTCGTAAAGATCTTCGATCGTTGGTTTGGGCTTGGGTGGTGCGGCCGTGCGATTCTTCACAAAGTGGTTGTTACTGCCGTAATGCTTCCATGGGCCAGGACGCACTTGAGAAGTCGATACGAAACGCCAGTCCACTTTGGCCCCACTCTTGATCCGCAAATAGTCCCGCACCGCCGGGGAGAGATCGATGCCGGCACTCTTGTTCTGAGTATTCCGTGGGCGTGCCCGCCCGAAGACATATTGCCAGTCATCCGTTACAAAGGGACCGCAATCCTCCCATTGCGCGAAACAGAAGCGGTCCTTGTGCCGGATGACCAACCATTGCCCTTTCAGCACGGTCTTGCCATCACGCTGGTAACGCTCTTTGAACCATGGAATCACGCGGCGGGCCTCCGCCTTTGTCCCGTGCTTATCCACATCATTGTAAGGCAACGCCACATAGAAAGGATTCTGACCAGGCACAAAGGAGACCGGGCGATACCCTACCGTCCGACGTGCTGGATTCGGATCGTCATAGCCGCCGTAGTTCAGTTGCCAGCGCGTATCCCACGAGCTGGCACAGTTTGGGGTCGGGTTATTCGCCGTAGGCTGTTCGCCGATCCAGAAGATGGTGGCGGTGATGTTGCGCTTCCACGGAAAGCCCTTGGGGATGCTGCGAAACTGATAGGTCGAGGGCGTGTAGACTTTGGGCTTGGCTTTCGGGGCCGTCTTGGGCTTGGGAGTGACGGCGCGCGGGAGACGCTGGGACGACGTTTGCCCTAAAACAGTGGGCACACTAGCGACCGCGATAGCGAGGAAGGCCATGGATGCAAAGGCGCGACGGGGGCTCATGCACGCCAAACTAGAGGTCTGGACGCTGGAGGCAAGGCAGAAACGGTGACAGAGAGAGAAGGCATTGACCCGTCCAGACCACGCCCGCTATCGTTTTCCCATGTCCACACACACCCGTCGTCACTTCCTCGGACTCAGCACCGCCGCCCTCGCCGGACTTGCCCAGGCTCGCCCACCTATCGCTCGCGAAGGTACCCCGCGGTTACGCACCAGTTTGGCCGCCTATTCATTCCGCGATTCTTTCAAAGAGCCAGGCACCTTGGACATGTTCCAGTTCATCGACTACTGCGCGGACCACGGTTTCGATGGCACGGAGCTGACCAGCTACTTCTTCCCCGTTGACGCCGATGACGCCTACTTTCAACGCATCAAACAACACGCCTTCCTACGCGGGATCGCCATCAGCGGAACGGCAGTGGGCAACAATTTCGCGCTGCCCGATGGTGACGAACTGTCGAAACAAATCGCCGATACCAATGCATGGATCGATCGCGCGGCCGTCATGGGTGCCCCGCATGTCCGCGTCTTCGCCGGAGCCCCGAAAGGGATCGACGCCAAGACGGCGATGACCCAATGCATCCAGTCGTTGGAGGCCTGCTGCCACCACGCGGGTGAGCACGGCATCTTCCTAGGCTTAGAGAATCACGGCGGGATCGTGGCGGAGGCTGATGCCTTGTTAGAAATTGTCGAAGCCGTCAAGAGCCCGTGGTTAGGCATCAATCTGGACACGGGGAATTTCCGTACAGCTGATCCTTACGGAGACCTCAAACGCTGCGCTCCCTACGCCGTGAATGTGCAAGTGAAAGTGGAGATTCAGAAACGCGGCGGCCCCAAAGTTCTCGCCGATCTCCCGCGTTTGATGTATCTGTTAAGGGAAGCGAACTACCAAGGCTATGTCGCTCTGGAATACGAAGCGAAGGAAGATCCCTGGGAAGCGCTTCCAGAGTGGATCACGCGTTTCCAACGCCTGACGCGAGGCTGATCTGATTAACTCGCCTTCTTCTTGGCGACGGCCTGAGCCTTCTTCTTCGCCACGGCATCGGCCGTGGCTTTCTTGGGCCGAGGCGGGAAGCGCCAGTTGATAAAACGCGTTCCCTCGGGATCCATCTCCAGGTAGGCCTTGAAGGGCCGGCCTTTCTTGGAAATGAAGTCTTCGATCACGCTCGTCTTGCCCTCGGTGAAGAATTTCTTGGCTTCCTCCCGGCTGAGGGTGACTTTGCATTGTACTTTCTTCAAACGCACCTTACGGAACTCCTTATCGCCCCGCACGGCTAGGTCGAGCACATAGGCTTCGGGTGCTTCGTAGATCTTGCCATTCTTGTCGCCGCTCGGTGGATAGTCACAAACGAAATTCTCAGGCACCAATGCATTCTCTTCCGCCTCACGTTCCTCATCCGTCTGCGTGACGATTTCCAATTCGTTCTCTTTGTCTAACCGAATCATCGCGTCATACAACTGGCCAAAGCGGGAACGAAACCCTGTCAGAGGCCCCACAATGCGATTGGTTAGCAGTTCCTGCACCTCGCTCGGCTGGAACTCGCGCTGGGAGAATTTCTTCCACAGCTTGTATTCGCAGTCATCTGCCGGACAACTGTAAGTACGCTCATCCTGCTTCAGCGGACGGCTTCCACAAACAGGACACGGGGCATCGAGCTCGGGGTAGACGCGCGCTTTGGCCACCTTGGCATGCTCACGCGCCTTATCGACGACATCCACGGCGAGCTTGCGGATCTCTTGCATGAACGCCGAACGATCCAGTTTCCCCTCCTCCATTTGCTTGAGCTTATACTCCCACTCGCCCGTCATCTCGGGAGAACAGAGGACGTTCGCCCCCATCTCATCGAGCAGATCCACCAGGCGGATACCTTGCTCCGTGGGCATCAGCTCGCGCTCCACGCGCATCACATAGTTGTCATAGATCAGTCCCTCGATCGTCGCCGCACGGGTAGCAGGAGTTCCCAGGCCACGCTCGCTCATCGCACTACGCAGTTCTTCATCATCGACCAGTTTCCCCGCCGTCTCCATGGCCGAGAGCAAGGTCGCTTCCGTGTAGCGCGCTGGAGGACGTGTCTCCTTCTCTAACACGTCAATGCCAGCTGTCTTCGCCGCTTCCCCTTGTTCCACTGCGACCAGCTCCCCGTCCTTGCCGGACGACACGCCCGCCTTCTTCCCATAAACCGCCATCCATCCAGGAACCATGAGGATCTTCCCGTCAGTCTTGAAGTGATCCTCACCAATCTTCGTGATCCGTTGCGTCACATTGAACTCCGCCGGCGGATAGAAAGCCGCGATGAAACGGCGGGTCACCATGTCGTAGACCTTGCGCTCGGGCTCCGTCAGCTTCTTGGGAATCTCTCCCGTGGGAATGATCGCAAAGTGATCGCTGATCTTCGCGTTGTTGAAGATGCGTTTGTTAGGCTTGACCATCCCCTTGGCCACCGCGTGCCCCGCGTGCTTCGGAAGATCGTCCGGAAAGCCTTCCGCCGTGTGGTCTAAATGTGAGAATTTGCTCAGCATGGTCTCCGCCTGCTTGACGTAATCTTCAGGCAAACAGCGAGAATCCGTCCGCGGATAGGTGAGCACTTTGTGCTTCTCGTAGAGCGCTTGGGCAATCCCCAAAGTATTCTTTGCACTAAAGCCAAAGCGGCTACTCGCTTCCCGCTGCAGCGTCGTCAGATCATAAAGCTGCGGAGCCGATTGCTTGCTCGGCTTCGTCTTCTCCTCCACCACACCCGTCTTCCCCTGACACCGCGCGTCGATCGCCTCCGCCTCCTCCTTCTTCCAAATCCGCTCCGCCCGCTGATGCGGATCATTGGGATCCTTCTTGTGCTCTGGATTGAACCAACGCCCACGATACTGCCCCGCCGTCACATCGAAGTCGCCATACACTTCCCAGTACGTGCGGGGCTCAAAGGCACGGATCTCTTTCTCACGCGAAACGAGCAAGGTGAGCGTCGGGGTCTGCACTCGACCGACAGGCGTCTTCTGAAATCCACCGTTCCGGGAATTGAACGCCGTGACCGCTCGCGTCCCATTCATTCCCATGAGCCAATCACTCTCCGAGCGACACACCGCCGCACTCTCTAGAGGCAACATTTCCCTCCCATCGCGGAGCTTGCTAAAGGCCTCCTGGATCGCCTGATTCGTCATGGATTGCATCCACAAACGCTTCACCGGCTTGTCGACCTTACAGATCTCCTTCACGTAGTGAAAGATCAGCTCCCCTTCCCGCCCCGCATCACACGCATTGACGATCTCACTCACGTCCTTCCGCTTCATCAGCTTCTTGATGACGTTCAAGCGATCCTTCGTCCTTTCGATCGGCTCAAGGCCAAAGTGATCCGGCAAGATCGGCAAGGCATCGAAGTTCCACTTTGCCTTCGGCTTCTCTAACTGCACGAGGTGCCCGATGGCCGAAGTGATCACGTGGGTGTCATTCTCGTAGAAATCATTCCCCTTCGAGGCCTTGGTCGCTTTGTGCGCCTTGAATTTCGTCATGCCCGGGAGCTTTCCGAGCACGCGCTGGAGGTCGGTGGCGACGCTCGGTTTCTCCGCGATGACTAAGGTCTTCATGTTGAAATTCTCAAAATTACGAATCTAGAGATCTACCCGTAACGGGAAATCTTCGGGCAGCAAACGGATTCCAGTTTTTTTAAGGAACCCCGCTTCCAGAGTGCGTTCCACGCCTTTTAGCGTCACCCAGGTCACGCCCACCCACATACACGAGGGTTCAAGTCGTCCCCTCTGCCGCCTTGACCTGCTTCACCTCCAAAGCATCGTCCCCCCAATGGCAAGATTCCTGATTCTCCCGTTGCTGGTCCTCGCCATGACGGGCTGCGGACCCGAGAAGGTTCCTCTTTCGGGGGCAACTGAGCAGACACAGAAACCGAGCGTCTACGTCGTCAACTACCCCCTCGCCTACTTCACTCAGCGGCTTGGCGGAGAGCATGTTGACGTGGTTTTCCCGGTTCCTTCGGATGTCAATCCAGCGCATTGGGAGCCGGATGGGGAGATGATCGCCAGGTATCAGCAAGCCGACTTGATCCTCCTGAACGGGGCCGATTTCGCAAAGTGGACGCTTCGGTCCACGCTGCCATCCTCACGACTGGCGTTGACCACACGCACGTTCCAAGACGACTTGATCGAAGTTCCGGACGCCATCACCCACCGTCACGGCGACGAAGGCGAGCATTCGCATGCGGAGTTGGCCACCAAAACCTGGCTCGACCCCCAATTAGCCATCGCTCAAGCAACGGTGATCCGGGAAGAGATCGACCATCTGTTGGCGGGATCCCCAGAAATGCTCACGGTCCCGTTTGAGAAACTTGTGGCCGAACTCAAAGACCTCGAAAAGCAATTTGAATCAACTTTTGAAACCGGGTCCGCCCGGTGGATCGCGTCGCACTCCGATTTGGCGTATTTCGGACGTCGTTTCGACCTTGAGTTGACATTCGCGACCTGGCTGAACAACGACGAGCCGCCGTCGGAAGAGAAATGGGAGAAGTTGAAAGCCGGTTTGGATCAAAACGAACGGGCCTACGTGTTGTTTGAAGGCAAGCCGAGCGGTGACGTTCGCACCAAGCTGCAAGAGCTTGGCGTCGGTATCGTGATCTTCGAGACCGGTGCGAATCGTCCCGAATCAGGCGACTACGTTGACGTCATGCAAAGAAACCTGGATCGCTTGAAAGCCGCTCTCAGCAACGCTCCAGCGGCCAACTGATGAATCTCGTCACGCTCAAATTAACCCCCTTCATCATTCAATTCTATGACTTCCAATCGCCTGCTCAAGATTCTGATCACGACGCTCTCAACCAATCTCATCCTCTGGGCTCCAGCCTTCGCGCACAATCTTTTCGTCCTGATCGAGAAGCAGGAAAATGGACCGGATAAGGTTGATGTGATCTTCGAACACTCCCCTTATCCCGGGAAGGGAACTTACAACCAGCCACTGCTCGACCGAGGCAAAACATGGATCAAGGAACTCGGCAACAGCGAGGCGACCTCGCTGACTCTCAAAGAAACCGACAGACTTGGGAAAAAGTTCCTCCAAACGGAAACCACGACGAAACGGCCTCGTGTGGCTCTGCACAGTTGTGAATGGGGCGTCTACAACGGCCGGCTTGACTATTTCCACGGAAAATATCTCGACGCCTCCTCGCCAGAAAACCTGAGTGAACTGGCACGCACTCCCGAATTACCACTCGATTTCGTCATCACCCCATCGGAAGAGGGCCTATCTGTTCGGGTGCTATTTGAGGGCAAGCCATTGGCCAATAAAAAGGTCTGGATCTGGATGCCAGGCGCCAACGAAACCACCAAGACCACGGATGCTGAAGGCAACCTGGCCATCACCAATATGAAAGAAGGCCTCTATTGCTTCGCGGCCGCCCATCAAGTCGATGGACCAAAGGGCACTTTCGACGGCAAAGCCTACGAAGGTCTCATGCATGGCTCGACGGTCAATCTACGGTGGCCATTAAAGTGATCAAGTGAGAATAGGACCTATATAATCACAGCTTGAGCCGTCTCAATCACTCAGCCATCTGTCGCTGGCTCTCGATAACCTCAGCAGTGTCCTCCATTCCCATCTTTTGAAACGCAATCATCTGCTCTTGGTTGGCTTGAAAAGTCGCTAACTGCGCTTCATCCAAAAACTCGGCTGCCCGTTCGACGATGGCCCGATTCACTGCCTGCATCTCGTCTATGAATCGATCCACTTTCGCTCTGGTCCACTTCGATTGATCCTTGCCTCTTTCACCGATGAAATCATAGTGAAAGGGATAAGAAATACGCTCCTCGTACATGACCTCGACCAGGGATTCCATGCCTGCCTTTTCCAAGGGAACGCCCGCCGATGCCATAGCGGCCCTTATATCCTTCATTTGCTTGCGCTCATACATCTGGTCCGCGTAAATCTGAAACCGTTCAATGTCGTCTCGGTCATTGAGAAAAGTCTCGATTTGCTCTGTGATCGCGTCCTTCTTCTCCTTTTGTTTCGCGGCAAGGGCTGCCCGCACTGCCGAATCTTCCGTGGCCATCATTTGCATGCTTTCCGCCATGCCCGCCAAGGCTCTTTCGGCCATCAAGTCCACGAAATGCTCACGCTCGTTGTCATCAAAGTCGAAGGCTTCGATCAAATCACCATAGTCCGATTTCACATGCCTTTTCCGCCGGCTCTTTGCCTTCTCTTTCAGGGCAGGATTCCCCATGATTTCAACCCACCGATCGGCTCTTGAGGAAGTGAAAGAATTCTCTGATGGTTCTTTCGAGGGCACTTGCTTCTGTGCGACACGCTCGGCCCCTCCAGGTTTCAAGGAAGGCGCCACCGATGTCGAGAGGACGGACTCTGGATCGCCAACCGATACAGGTTCATAGAGGCGCTCTTTAAGTCGACCATTCTCAAGGTATTGATACACACTCAGACCAAGGAATCCAAGACAAAGGAGCGACAACAAGGCGACAAGCACTTTCATTACGCTCTTAATTATTGAGGCCAAGCCACCGCTCTCCCACTACAATCTAGCCAAGCAATTGTAACGAGTGCGACCAAGCTATGCGCTTCTCCGCCGCATAAAAACCGGCACACCACACCGGTGGCCACGCCGTGTCGTGGAAGGTGTCAGAACCTCAATCTGATGAAGTGTTTGAGCGCCCCATAACTTAACACAATGGTTATCATGTAAAGTTTGCTTGATGTCGCTATTTTCTCGTGGATTCAAAGCTCTGCGAAACCATGATACCTCCTATGAACCTTAATCTTCGAAGGATCTCAGCTCCAATTCTACCGATCACGATTCTTCTTAGCTTTCAAAGCCTTGCCGCACAGAACAACTCGACGCTCTCCGGACGAGGTTAGCTGCGAGGAGCTTCGGACTCTCCTTCTATCACAGCGTTAGTTAAATGGCACCTAACTAAATACCTTTGTAGCGAATAGATTTCCCGTCGGCGTCAAGCGGTCGAGCGTCTTTCCGTTCCTTGCGTTCGCCGGCGTCGGACCGCCTCCTTTGAAATGACTGTTTCGGCCGGTCCTCGGCTTCTCTGACGGCCAATTCCCTGCCCCCAAGTTCAATGCCTTCGATCTTCGTGATGGCTGCCTGGCCGGTTTCGTCATCCTTTAACGTGGCAAAGGCAAAGCCCCGTGGTTGGCCGGTTTCCCTATTCAGAGGGCGATAAAATTCGAGGATCGGTTCGAACTCTTTAAGGAGGTCCATCACCTCGTGGTCGGTCGTTTCGTAAGAGAGATTGCCTATAAAAAGTTTCATATTAGTTTGTAGAATATTAGAATCAAGTGACGTGAGCGCATTGGGTTGGATTAGAAGAGAGCACAAATTCACCCCTTTGGATATTGTCGACAGTATTCGTAAAGGCAGAGGCTGGTGGCAGTGGCTACATTGTGACTAAAGGGCAAACCCCAAACAGGGATCTCAACCACAACATCCATCAGATCCAAGCATGCTTGTGAAATGCCCTCACGCTCAGCGCCGATAACAAGCACGCATCTCTGTGGAAACTGATAGTGATGAAGGGAGACGGAATCGGTCGCCTGCTCCAGCCCAATCAATGTGTAATTCTCAAACTTCAGTTTCCGCAGGATAGGAACCAGCGATCGCCTCACCGTCAAACTGACTCGGTCTGCACCGTCCCGGGCGATACGGGAGTCGATTTTCGCGTTTCCTGAGGCAATGACTTCCGTCACTCCGCAGCAGCCTGCTGTTCGAACGATGGCTGACAGATTGGCGTGGCTTCGCAGTGGCGAACAGGCAACAATCACCGTACGAGCTGAAAGCAGAGGACTGGACGGCTTGTGCCGAATATGTCTAAATCTAGCCAAACTGTCAGACTGCCGCTACGCGTGGCTTGCGATTCCATCGGCGGCTTCGTCTTCGTTTAGCCTCCGATGAACTCTTCGTTGTCTTTTGACCGGGCTTCGAGGGGCCGCTTCCTTTCTTACGTTGGCTTGGCGGCGTGTTGGGGCCTTTGCCAGAAGGTTCCAAGCCCTCGACAGTTTGGCAGTTAACTTTGCTATTCGTGAGCTTCTGGATATTCGAGAAGAGCTCGCTTTCTTCTGGGCCCACGAGTGAGATGGCAGTCCCCGTAGCGCCAGCGCGACCGGCTCTACCAATGCGATGAATGTAATCTTCGCCAACCATGGGCAGGGTTTTTTATTAGTTCCGTTAATCTCCGTGGATCTATCATTATCTCTACGGCGCAATGCAGTAGAGGTGTTTTGTAGACCTAACTATTAGCCGGCCTCTACTGATGGCAGGGGTTGAAAGAAACTCTCCACCACCATCGAAGCTGGTTCTGCTCAGTTCCTCGAATCGTTCTCCTAACTGGATCGTCACCATCTCTCCATTGTGCCGTAAATGATACATATTGCTGCCTGCAGCGACTGGCGAGGCGTAGTCGCCACTGGATCGAGACAGCCTCCCTGCGTTGCTCCTGCCTCTGGCGATCCTCGTCCGGTAGACACCTTTTCCTGTTTTCGCATCGAGGCAATATGCTGTATCACTGTTGATCCAATAAAGACGATCCGAGTAGTAAATAGGTGATGCGACCAGCCCACTACGCCCGCTTTCCCAAAGAACATGTGTTTGGTTGACATTCCCCTTGCCTCCAGACCGAACCGCAAACGTTCCTCCACCCCTGCCGCCAATGCCATAGACCATACCGTCATGGGCAATGACACTAGAAGTAGCGGTGTTGTCTTGAGAGCCGTCACAATGCCAAAGTGGCTCACCAGTGTCAGGGTTGAAGCCAAGAGCCTTATTAGGCACGCTCAGAACTAATTCTGTTCGGCCACCTCCAATGACTAAAACTGGCGTTCCCCAGGTGTTGCCGAAGTCCTCACTCTGCTGTCTCCAGACCTCTCGTCCTGTCTCTTTGTCGATAGCTACCAGCGCACTAGCTTCGATGGACGCGGTTACAATGACTAAGTTCTTATGGAGGATGGGGCTGGCCGCCGAACCCCTTTCTCGCGAATTGAGTTCTTTGCCGACTTTGGCTTGCCAGACCTTCGCTCCTTTCATGTCGAAGGCAACGACACCCGTCGTTCCAAAGAATGCGTAGATCTTCTCTCCATCGGAAACAGGAGTATGGCTAGTGTAGCCGTGGAGAGCTAGATTGCCCCCGTATTCATCTATAGGAAGCACCGGTTCAATTTCCTGATCCCAAACCGTCGCGCCATCCTTGCTGTCTACACAAAGCAGATGAAACCTGAGGTGTTCTTGATCTCCGAGATTGTCGGGATCTATCCCATATCCTGTCCAGTAAGTGAGAAATATATGATTCCCGACGACAATAGGACTGGAATGCCCAGGGCCTGGCAAGGAGATTCGCCACTTCGTATTCTTGCTAACACTCCAGTTGGCAGGCAACACTTGCCCGTCTGCATAGATTCCTGATCCATTGGGCCCACGAAATCGCGCCCAATCGGCAGATTCAGCCTGCGTGCGACATGCCAATCCCGATGTGAGAACGAGCAAAATAAGCAATGCAGGGAATATCACGGATTTACAACAATTCACTTCTTTTATGTTGTTGATGGAATCAGCTATCCAGGACTAATTGTTCATGTTAGATGAACAGCAGTAATCTCACTCCCCCCCCTTTTTTTTGGGTGCTAAGGTGCTATTTGAAAGCTTCTTACGTTCAATGAGGCTACTCTTCTTCTTTGCCGCAGCATTCGCCTGCTTAAGTTTTTGATCTTTGTTCTTCTGTTTGGATTTAGGTGATTTGTCGCCCATGGTATGCTTTAGTTATAGGTTTGGTCTCGTGAGATTCGTTAAAGAGGGTGATTCTTCTTATGGCGGGCGCGCAGTTTCTAGTGAGGCGCGGCAGGTGCTGAGACCGTTTCTGCCGCTTCTAGGAATTCAGTTCCGGGCAAGCTCGGCCAGCCCAACTTGGCTCAGGGACCTGAAGCGCTAACGCTAGCTTTAATTCCCCAGAACTAGGCACGCGGCAGAGCGCATTTTCTAGCATCAATCCCACTACGCTTTCGTAAGACAATCCGTTGGCTATCTCACATGCTCTGGGAAAGTAGCTCGACCCACAAGTCATGCCAGGGACCAGGTTCGCTTCAAGGAAAAATAGACTCCCTTCCTTAGTCGATTTGATATCAATTCGACCAAAATCCCTTGCCCCAAGCTCCCTAAAAACACGAGTAGCCAGGTCTGCCACCTTCTGCCTGAGGAAATCGTCATCGATTCGCATAAGCACCTCAGAATCTTCTCTTTTCACTGTCTCACCGAGTATCCTTAGCCCGTTGCCTGTTTCAGGCGGGACAATCTCAATCGGTGACACAGTCAATGATCCATCCGGATTTTCAATAATCGCAACGGTGAACTCGCGGCCATCCAAATACTGCTCTACCAATATGGGGAGATGATAGGATTCGTATAGTTCTGACACTTTCGACTGAAAACCTTTAAGATCTTCAACGAAAAAATGGTCGTCGATCCCATTCCCGTTCGCCGCGTCTGATGGCTTCACGAAGCACGGGAACTCTATAGGGATCTCTTCTGTAGACTTGAACTGCCCTGGCTCCGCCTTGAAAAAACCGGCTGTAGATACGCCTTGCTTCCTTAGATGTTTCTTTGCCGCGACTTTGTTAGAATCAAATCTCAGTACTCGCCTATGAGACCCCGTGAAATTGACCTCATGGTAATCGAAATAGTCAGCTAGCCAAAGGTCCTCTTCGCTTTCCCTTACTAGATACTTAACAGCCAAGATGACCAGATCTGGTCTGCGTTCTACAATTGCGGCAAGGTCTGCCTCTGCCTGACAAACATTAAGTTTGACTCTGTGCCCCGCTCTTTGAATGGCTTCCCGTAGACTCTCACAAGCCGCTGGTCCTCCAAATCCTGTCTCTTTTAGGGTCGTGTTTGGGGTCGTCGCGATTTCAATATCCATTATCTGTTCTCATCGTCATAGTTATCTGGCGTTTCCGGCCAAAGAACCATGAAGGCAGAGAAAAGCGGCGACATTGTTAGTGTAGTCGTCTTGCTTGATCTTCGCAGAGGATCAGTCGGTAGTAATTTCCACCATGGGACAGGATCTGAATAAAGCTAATCATCATTCTATTATTGATAAAATAGATTATCAAGATTTAGAATAGTTTCAAGAATTACCATCAGCTCGTCTAGGAGGCGCCATTGCCGCTGTTCCACTCAGACGATCCCCTTCCTTTCACCATTGCCCCAGCCCCTTTCGAGTGGCTCATTGGGCATCATGACTCCTGATCGCGATTGTCGGCCGGTGGCGGCTGAGCTGTATTTCCTGCCCGTGCACACCCGGATGCTCCTGAAGTTTGAGGCGGAGACGGTCGAGTATGTCACCTGTGCGTGGTGTCGGATCACGGTGGAAGGCCGGGATGGGCGGCGAGCTTCTGGCTGGGGCGAGACGCCGTTGAGTGTCACCTGGGTGTGGCCTAGTGATCGGCCTTACGAAGAACGGCATCAGGCCCTTCAAAAGTGCTGCCACGCCGGGTGAGCCAGCCGGTGGCCACGTCGTGTCGTGGAAGGTGTCAAACCCTCTATCTGATGAAGTGTTTGAGCGCCCATAACTTAACACAATCTTTAATGTAAAAAATCCAGCGGTAGTGGATATCCGTGACAAAAACTGGCTACGGGCGCGAGACTGCAATCCTGAAAAGCCTCCAAGGGAGTTCCTGTATTTGCTGAATCGACTGAAGTTCAAAAACCAGCTGTCCTGGCTTCGATTGATAAGACTGAACCAATCGAAAATGCCCACGAGCATTCTCCCAGAACCTCCCATCTACTGAGCCTTCGAAGTGCACCTCAACGCCTTTAGACTGAAGGCTCCTGGAATACGTTAACATCAACTGGGCGCGCAAGCCGTCTCGAACGATCGTCACGTCAGCTCCTGCAACTTGGGCGGGGTCGAGCGCATTCGTGCCCACGGCGTACTCTAGCAAATCTGTTGAGCCATCATCATCAAGGTCGCCGTCAGGCTCTCGACTAGGCGCAATTCTAACGAGGCGATCCAGCCATTCTTCAAAGGAGACCTCTGGTTCGGCGGAGAAATCTGCAAACGCCAGAGCTATCGAACCCAATCGCCTTGGAAAAACGGATAACACGCCCTGGGCATCTCTCGCACTAGTTAAGAAAACGGGAAGCCGGGAACCGAGGACTCCATGACGCCACCCGCTCGGTGGCCGGAATATTCTATAGTTGAGTGTGACTCGCCTCCCTTCATCTTCACTAACGCTTCCCTCTAGACGTGTCTCCACCGAAATTTCATCCACAAACACGCGTACATGATGACCAAGATCTATAAGTGTATTGGCTTCACGGTAACCTCCCACGGCGTCTACCTTGACAGGTTCGAGACTTTCCAAATCGATTGAGGCACCAGGACTTTCCAGAATGACTTGAAAGGTGTGCTCCGGCAATTGGGGATCAACAATTGGGGCGGCAATCACTTGTGCAGATATTTGATCAGGCTGAACGACTGGCACGATCGGCTCGCCAATCTGCGCTAGCGAAAACAGTTCATAACTGAATTGAGTCTCTACAGCCTGTCTCAATCCCCATCCTAGACGAGGATCCGGACTAAGTCGATATGACAGATTCGCTGTGCGGGAATCATCTTCCAGCGTTGCGTCAAGCAGCTCCATTTCCAACGGAACCTCATCGAGTGTCGAACCAGAACCGACCGAGGGGATTACGATGCGTGGTGGAATTGACCTCAGGCGACTCAAATCCAGAATAAAGTCTGCACTTACTCTATAGTGAAGCTCAACCGGCGCAGGAGTGGCTGCGTTCGCTTCTCCGACTTGTCTCACAAGAGCATACCGAATCATATTTCGCTTGGGCAGCCTCACCGGAATAAAGTCTGGCCGTTTAGTCCCTTCAATGGTGTAGCCGGCAGCATCGGAAACGGGTCGATTGCCAACAGCGAGGCTTAACCGGTCAGTTGGCAATACTTCCCAACCTCCGTTAGGGCGATCAATCTCGTAAGTGGCACGTATTGATCGCCCCGGAACGGACCATTCATCACTCAACGGGCGAAACGAAATGAATCGAGGGGCGATGACTTCACCTACTTCGTTTTTGATAACCGTGGTAGAAAAAACGGACGTCACCGCCAGCACCCAGTTCTGGTCCCCGAGTGCCTCCGCGAGAATGGGATAGTTTCCGTGACTTGATAGATAGACATCAAACCGGTGGAAACTAGCTTCAGGATCTGAAATAGGCGCCGATTCAATAATCGCGGTTAATCCAGCGGACGCTCGACTGACTTGGACTACAAAAACACAAAAGAGAACAAAAAGAGTTGTAGAAGTTTTCACGGTCATTGGTCTGTGCATACAAAGCATATACATAGGATATCCATATTCAACCACAAACAGCTCTGCCGTAATGTGACATTATTGCCAGCAAACATCTTGCACTAATCTAATCCATCTTGAGGCGCCATCGCCGCTGTTCTACTCAGACGATCCCCTTCCTTTCACCATTGCCCCAGCCCCTTTCGGGTGGCTCATTGGGCATCATGACTCCTGATCGCGATTGTCGGCCAGTGGCGGCTGAGCTGTATTTCCTACCCGTGCACACCCGGATGCCCCTGAAGTTTGGGGCGGAGACGGTCGAGTATGTCACCTGTGCGCGGTGTCGGATCACGGTGGAAGGCCGGGATGGGCGGCGAGCTTCTGGCTGGGGCGAGACGCCGTTGAGTGTCACCTGGGTGTGGCCTAGTGATCGGCCTTACGAAGAACGGCATCAGGCCCTTCAAGAGTGCTGCCGCCGGTTGGCCGCCCACTGGCCCACCCTCGATTTCTGGGGGCATCCGATGGAAATTGGCCACCATTTCATTGAGAAACAGCTCCCCAGTTTCCCCTTGCCGGGCATGCCTTGGCTGGCGGCGCTCGTCTGCAATTCTCTCTTCGACATCGCCCTCCACGACGCCTATGGCCACCTTCATGGGGTGGACATCTACGAGACCTACCAGCGAGAGTGGATGAACCACGATCTCAGCGCGTATCTCTCGCCTGCCGAGGACACGGCCGTCTCTTTCAAAGGATTGTATCCGAGCGATTTCTTCCAGCCGCACGCGCACCCGAATGCCCTTCCCGCCTGGCATCTGGTTGGCGGACTCGATCCCCTCACCCAGAGCGACCTGACCGGGAACGAACCCGAGGATGGGTATCCGGTCTTGTTAGGCGATTGGATGGAACGCGACGGCCTTACCTGTCTCAAGATCAAGTTGCGTGGCAATGACTACGCGTGGGATTACGATCGCATTGTGGCCACAGGCAACATCGCGCTCGATCGGGGCGGCACCTGGCTGACGACGGATTTCAACTGCATGGTCACGGACCCGGCCTATGTCACGCGTTTGTTAGACCAACTTCGCGATGAACATCCGCGGCTATACGGGATGCTTCTCTACGTCGAGCAACCGTTTCCCTACGAACTCTCCGATCACCCCATCGATGTGCATAGTGTCAGTGCTCGCAAGCCGCTCTTTCTGGATGAAAGCGCGCATGACTGGAAAGAAATCCGTCACGGCCGCGCGCTCGGATGGACCGGCGTGGCCCTCAAGACCTGCAAGACGCAAACGGGAGCTCTGCTCAGCGCCTGCTGGGCGCGCGCGCACGGCATGACTCTCATGGTGCAAGATCTCACCAATCCCATGCTTGCACAGATCCCTCATGTGCGCCTGGCTGCTCAGGTGGGCACGATCATGGGCGTGGAAACCAATGGCATGCAATTCTATCCGGAAGCTTCCCTAGCAGAAGCGCACGTACACCCGGGTCTTTATCAGCGGCGTCACGGGTGTCTGGATCTGTCTTCTCTCCACGGACCCGGCTTTGGCTATCGCACCGACGCTATCGAAAGACAGCTTCCTCCGGCGGAACCCCTTGACGTCTGAGGGGTGCGAAGGCATTTCATTGCATTGTATTGCCTTCCTCACCATGTCCAAGACCATTTCCCGATACTACCACCGCGGCGGCTGAACCTCCTGCAAGCGCGCGTCATCCTGGATGGATGACCACGAGGTCACGGTCGATACGATTACCAATGCGACGAAAGAAACCATCACGGGCGATGAGGCCATGCCACTGGCGCTGAACGCCTCGACGATTCTCGCTGCCAAAGGCAAGAAGATCGTCCGTTTCACCGTCAAGCATGGGAACCTCGCTGATGACGCCACGGAGGACGATCTCCACAAGGCCATCGTGGGTCCCTCGGGAAAGCTGCGGGCGCCGACCCTTTGGTCAGGAAGCACCCTCCTCGTCGGGTATCATCCTGACATGTATGCCGAAGCTCTGTTAGACTAGATCAGATTAGGTCGAGACAGACCAGAACGCGCTTACCACGCAGCACGTTTGTTAGGAATCTTCTTGGTTCATCTTATCGATCGCCACCGCGGCGAGGATGACGAAGCCTTTGATGATTTGTTGCCAGAAAGGCGACACATTGAGGAGGAATAGGCCATTGTTCAGCACGCCGATGATGAGGCACCCTAACACCGTCCCCAGGACGGATCCTCGCCCGCCGGAAAGCGACGTCCCTCCGATCACGACGGCAGCGATCGAATCCAGCTCGTAGCCGAGGCCCGCATTGGGTTGCGCGGAATCCAAGCGGGCCGTCACCAAGAGCCCAGCCACTCCGGCCAGTGCGCCACCCAAGGTATAGACCCAGATCTTTATCCGATGCACACGGAGCCCGGTCAATAAGGCCGCCCGCTCATTTCCCCCCACTGCATAGAGGTAGCGACCAAAGCGCGTCTTCTTCGTCACGACCACGAAGATTGCCACCAAACCAGCCGTGATCCAAACGGGCATGGGCACGCCTAACAAGACCCCCGTTCCCAAGTAGCCGAAGTGGGGCCCCAACCCGGTGATGGGGAACCCTCCCGTCCATAGCATGGTGAGCCCACGTGCGATGCTGAACATGCCTAACGTTGCCACAAACGGCGGCAATTTGAAACGCGTGATGACAAAACCATTGAACCACCCCAACGCTAGCCCTACGGCGATGGCACTCACAATAGCGCCCGTCACGGTGAATTGGAGGAGCACCTCCAAGACAGGGATCGGTAGTCCATTCTTGAGAAGGCCCGCCGCCACGGCCCCGGAAAGCGCCAAGATCGCCCCCACCGAGAGGTCGATGCCTCCGCTCAGGATGATCAGGGTCATGCCAATGGAAAGACACAGGTTTACTGAGATCTGGCGGAGGATGTTCCACCCATTCTCGGGTGTCAGGAAGCGATCCGACAACAGCGTCATGGCGATCACCATGAGCAGAAGGGCGATGAGCGATTGGAAACGAGCGAGACGGGCGGGCATCATGGCAAGGAAAGTGGCAGATCGATCGGGGTCGCATGGCTCCTCATACTGAGGATCATGATCGGATCGTTTGGTGAGGGTGATGGTGGTCTGTTTCCCCTCGGAATGAGGGAATCGCCTATCAGATTCTCAAGGCTTCGGATGGGTTTCCGGCGGTCGAGCATTGAATGAACCCTAACGGATGGCCATTGGGTATTCGCCCCATTCTCGCGACCTTTCAGGCCGCTATTCTCGACTCGCAGATTCCCAAGGCTAAAGCCTTGGGCTAGGTTCTCGCGTCCTTTCAGGCCGCCTTTCTCGACTCGCAGATTCCCAAGGCTGAAGCCTTGGGCTGGGTTCTCGCGTCCTTTCAGGCCGCTATTCTCGACTCGCAGATTCCCAAGGCTGAAGCCTTGGGACTGGTTCGCCCTTCCTTTCAGGCCCCTATTCTCGACTGGCGGATTCTCAAGGCTGAAGCCTTGGGACTGGTTCGCCCGTCCTTTCAGGCCGCACTTGGTGATTACCGATATCCCAGGACGTGGATTCGTCAGATGCGCTAGGCGGCTGCCTTGCGATTTGGGAATGGGCCTATGAAGCGCGAAACGCTGGGGCTGAAGGCCCTGGAGAACAAAGCCCAAGGCTTCAGCCTTGGGAACCCGATAGGGACGTAGACATGCGGCCTGAAGGGTCGCGAGAATGGTGCGTTCAGTCCCAGACATAACGTTCATCAAAGTCGATGTGATATTTGGTGAGAAATGCTCGGAATTCTTCTTGAAAGCTCTTCTTGCGATGGTGCTCGGCTTGATTGCGGATGTATCGCTGCACGTCCTCCACATGAGAAGCACTCACAGAGAACGCCCCATATCCCCCTTGCCATGCGAAGGCATGCAATTCCGGGAAGACGCTCTTCAGCCATTTGGATGACTCTCCCTTAATCGTTCCCAGGAACGTTGCTAGTGCCAGATTCTTCGAAAGCTTTACTAACAAATGGACGTGATCGGCCACACCGCCCACCTCCACGGCGCGAGATTCCTGACCCTCACAGGCCTTCGCCAAGTATGGGTAGAGCCGCTCCTGCACAGGCGCCGTCAACCAAGGGTATCGGCCCTTTGTGCTAAAGATCACGTGCAGGTAGTTTTGTGAGAGCGATTGCGGCATAATCCTTCAGATTTGGGAGCGATTCTCGCGACCTTTCAGGCCGCCATTCATGATCTCCGATATCCCAAGGCTAAAGCCTTGGGCTAGGTTCTCGCGTCCTTTCAGGCCGCTTTTAGATTTCCCAAGGCTAAAGCCTTGGGCTAGGTTCTCGCGTCCTTTCAGGCCGCTATTCATGATCTCCGATTTCCCAAGGCTGAAGCCTTGGGCTGCTTTCTCGCGTCCTTTCAGGCCGCACTTGGGCTCTGCCAGACAACCAAGGCTGAAGCCTTGGGCTGGGCTCTCTCTCTCGCGTCCTTTCAGGCCGCTATACTCGACTAGCGGACTCGCAAGGCTGAAGCCTTGGGACTGGTTCTCGCGTCCTTTCAGGCCGCTAGTGGTGATTACCGATATCCCGGAACGTAGATTCGTCGGATGCGCTAGGCGGATGCCTTGGGATTTGGGAATGGACCCATGAAGCGCGAAACGCTGGGGCTGAAGGCCCCGGAGAACAAAGCCCAAGGCTTCAGCCTTGGGAATCCGATAGGGACATAGGCATGCGGCCTGAAGGGTCGCGAGAATGGTGCGCATTGACATGTCCGTTAGGTTGGCAGGGCGGCTTTCATGATGGCTTCTTCGCTGGCTGCCGATCGCTCGAACTCGGCGGTCTTGCGTCCCTCACATAGCACGGCGATCCGGTCGGAAATGGTGAGTATCTCCGGCAACTCGGACGAGACGACGACCACGGCCAACCCTTCGCTCACCAGTTCTCGGATCAAGGCGTAGATCTCGGCCTTGGCATTCACATCGATGCCTCGCGTGGGCTCATCTAACAATAGCACTTCCGGATCCGTGGCCAACCATTTGGCCAGGACAACCTTCTGTTGATTCCCTCCACTGAGATTGCGGATCCGCTGATCTCCAGACGGCGTCTTGACATGAAATCGCTCGATGGCCTCTTCCACGGACTTCCTTTCGGCCGTTTCTTGCAGCCACCCCCCTCTCTCAAAACGACGCAGGCTCGCCAAGGTGGCATTCTCCCCTACCGTCATCCCTAACACCAAGCCTTCACGCTTGCGATCCTCGGGTGCCAATGCAAGCCCATGCTGAATCGCCTCGCGCGGTGAACCCAGAGTCACTGTTTTCCCATGAATCTGAAGGTCACCACGCACGCGTTTGGCATGCAGCCCAAACAAAGTTTCCAACAACTCCGTCCGCCCGGCTCCCATCAATCCAAAGATGCCTAACACCTCTCCCTTTCTCACATTGAGGTCAATCTCTCGGAGCACATAGTCATCGCCCCGTTCTGGATGAGGCAAGGAGAGATTCACTGCTTGCAGGATCACCTCCCCGTTGGAAGGTCCCGTCTTTCCTTGGAACTCCATGCCCTGAAAGGTGCGCCCGACCATCATGCGCACAATCTCATCGTGACTGAGATCTGTGAGGGGCGCGGCCCCGATTGATTGACCATCGCGCATGACAAGCGCGTCGTCTCCAATGCGTCCAAGTTCTTCTAACTTGTGAGTGATGTAGGCAATGGCCACCCCCTGACGTTTGAGATCATCAATGATCCCGAAGAGGACGTCAATCTCGTGCTCCGTGATTGCCGACGTGGGCTCATCCATGATGAGGACACGGGCTTCACACGAAACGGCTTTGGCGATCTCAACCACTTGTTGCTGTCCCACACGTAGATTTGCCAACGGGGTGCCTGGATCCACGTCCAAATCTAACTTATCTAACAGCACCTTTGCCTGCTCGTGCAACGTCGATTTGTCAATGAGGCCCAGGCGGTTGAGAGGCTCTCGCCCCAGAAACAAATTCTGAGCCACGGTGAGATTCCCAAACAGATTCAACTCCTGATGAATCATGGCCACCCCAGCGGCGTTGGCCTCACGCGGGCTATGGAAGCGCACAGGCTCTCCATCTAACAAAACCTCACCAGCATCCGGAGGGAACACGCCAGCAAGAATATTCATGAGCGTTGACTTTCCTGCTCCATTCTCTCCTAACAACGCGGTCAACCGCCCGCGCCGCAAGGTAAGGCTCACGTCGTCCAGCGCTTTCACCCCCGGAAAGTGCTTACAAATGCCCGTGGCTTGAAGCGTGATGGCACTCATGGGAAGGCCACCTGCACCGGAACCACGGTCACCGTATCCAACGCCGTCTCTGAATCCCGAATCTCGACGCCCCCGACAAAGGTCAGCTCAGCCCCGACAGTGGCCTGTTCGCGCAGTTGAGGGAGCACGCTCTCTTCGACGCGGCGGTTGATCTCAGAAGAGAGCCCATTGAAATCCTGCGAATCCGCAAAGTCACTCACATTGAGCAAACCGCTGCCATCCCGGATGGCGTTTCCAAAGATGGGACCGGTAGGAAGCACCACCTTCCCACCATCTGCCAAGGCCACGATGACTTTGCTTTTCGCAACGTCGCTCACCTTACCCTTACCCGTCACCCAGTAAGACGACTGCCCACTCAATCCCAAGCGATGCCCGTACTGTTCGGCAGCCGCCTTCGGGTCCTGAGAGAAGGCCGCGCGCAACACGTCAATCGCAACCGCATCGTCTGCGGAAGGGAGGAGTTCCTCTTCCCAGAAACGCTCCACGAACGCGCCAGGATCGAAGCTTTCGGCGGCGGCCTGAGCCTTCGCGCGCTCTAACGGAACAATATGAAAGAGGGGTAAGAATGTCCACCACAACACGGCCCCGGCGGTGATGCCTCCCCATAGCCACCACCGACGTTTGCCAGACTCAGTCGTCGCCATGCGTTCTCTACCTTACTTGCGACCGTAGTCGCCGAAGTTGCCCACGTTATCCTTGTGCACGAGTTCTACCGCGACCGGGGTCTTCTGAGGAAACTCCCGCTCCCCCTTGAGATACTTGTCAGCACTTTCGGCAGCGGTCTGCGCCATCACCTTGGGAAACTGCATGCCAGTGGCCACGATCTTGCCTTCCGCGATGAGCTTGACGACGTCATCGGCACCATCAAATCCAAACACTTTGACCGTCTCCGCTTTCCCTGCCGATACCAAGGCCTGATACGCACCCATCGCCATGGCATCATTGCCGCAGAATACCGCATCAATGGCAGGATTTGCCTGTAAGATCGCTTCCATGACTTCCAAGGCTTTGGCCCGATCGAAATCCGCGCTTTGTTGCGCAACCATTTCCAGTCCCTCAAAGCGATCGACCACGCTGTGAAATCCTTTCGACCGATTCCAGGTATTGTTATCTCCCACCAATCCTAGCAATTCCACATATTTGCCAGTCTCGCCTACCTGCTCAACAAAGAACTGGCCGAGCGCCACGCAACCCGAGTAGTTGTCCGAAAGGATCTGCGAAACCGCGGCATCCGTGGCGTTGATCTCGCGGTCCATACAGAAGACAGGGATGCCCGCTTCTTTGGCTTTGCGCACATTGGCAACGGAGCCATCGGCATCGGTCGGATTGAAGAGGACTGCCGCATAGCCAGACGCGATGATATTCTCGTAATGGGAGGCTTCCTTCGCCGGGTCGTTCTGAGAATCGAAGATAGTGGCTTCGTATCCCAATTCCTGAGCGCGATCACGCGCCGTTTCCGCCAGAACGACGAACCAGGGGTTGTTCAGCGTCGAGATCACGACAGCTACTTTGTTAGAATTACCAGCACTAGCATTGGAGCCAGACTTGCTGCAAGCGACCAGCCCTAGCACGAGTGTCAGGGCCACGATCCATTTGAGGTAGGGTTTCATGGTGTTCGTGTTGAATTAGGTGAAGTGAGTATGGCAGAGCGGCAGGATGATTAAAAGACGCGTTTCACGGCCACGTTCCAACCGTGGAGGTAGCGTTGCACCGTCGTCGTGTCCATTTGCGGCCGGAAGACATGCGATTCTCGAGGAAGCGCCGCAAGTTCCTCCAAAGTGACCACCTCATTCATGCCCAGCATGCCAGCCATGCTGGCACCGAGGGCCGAGCAATCTGGGACAGCAGCGGCATGGACGTCGATTCGCAAGAGGTCAGCCGTAAACTGCATGAGAAAGCGGTCACGGGTGGGGCCGCCGTCTGCCTGGATGCTCTGAAGACTCGTCTCGGCATCTGCATTCATCATATGCAACACGTCGTGCAACTGATAGGCGATGGACTCCTCCGCAGCGCGTACCACGTGGTGACGCGTGGCCGCTGGCGTCAACCCTACAATGGCAGCACGGGCTTCCGGCTTCCAGTGCGGTGCACTCAGCCCAGCAAATGCGGGGACCAGATAGACACCACCGTTATCCTCCACCGCCGCAGCAAGGTCACCAGCTTCAGCAGAGGTCTGCAATAGGCCTAACTGATCTTTCAGCCAGGCAATCGACGCCGCCGAGTAATTGATGATCCCCTCAAAGCAGTAAGCCGGCCGCCCGTGCCGCACCCAAGCAATCGTACTAACCGAACCACTTTCGGTAAATCGTAAGGTCTCACCAATGTTGAGCAAGACGGAAGACCCCGTGCCAAACGTGACCTTGGCTGAACCGGGCTCGAAACAGCGCTGAGCGAAGAGCGATGCCTGGGAATCGCCCATGACCCCGCAGATGGGGATGGGATTCGGCAAGAGCCCGTCGATGGTCGTTTCTCCGAAACGAGCACTGCTCTCGCGCACCTCAGGTAGCGCCTCTTTCGGCACATGGAAGAGTTCGCACAATCCCTCATCCCATCTCAGCGCACCAATGTCGTAGAGCAAGGTACGGCTTGCATTGGTATGATCCGTGGCGAAGACCGCGCCTTCTGTGAGACGATGCATTAGGTAGGTATCGATCGTTCCCACGAGGGCCTCGCCCCTTGCCAGCGCTGCCTTCAACGCGGGCTGGGCCTCTACAAGCCATCTCAATTTCGAAGCCGAGAAATAGGTATCCAGGCGCAGACCCGTGCGCTCCCGCACCTGCTGCCCGTGCCCACCATCTTCCAGATCCTGACAAATGCCTGCGCCTCGTCGGCATTGCCAGACGATGGCATGATGCAGGGGACGCCCCGTCCCGCGCTCGAAGACACCAATCGTTTCTCGTTGATTGGTCAAGCTCAGACAACGCAGTGACGACACTTTGTCAGGATGCTCTGCGAACAACTCTCGCACGACGGTGAGGACATTCGCCCAGATCTCCTCCAGATCATGCTCCACCCAGCCAGGTTGAGGATAGATCTGGGTGTGCTCGCGACTCGCCTTGCCCAGCACCGCCCCTTGAGCATCGTAGAGGAGGGCCTTCGTCGCCGAGGTACTCTGATCGATGGCGAGAAAGGTACTCATGCTTGAACTAACAATGCCCTCGCTGTTTCTGTCAGACCCTCCATGGAAATCCCGTAATGCCGAAAGATATCAGCCTGCGCGCCTGTGACGGTCTCCTCATCGGCAATGCCCACGATGCGAAACGGTTTGGCCATTCCAGCATGCATCAACACACTTGCACACGCTTCCCCGAGACCACCATGGACCAGGTGCTCCTCTACGGTGACGATCGCTCGGCAATCCCGCGCCGCTCGGAGGATCGCCTCGGCGTCGAGCGGCTTGATCGTGTGCATGCTGAGAACCCGACTGAAGATCCCCTCGCCCTCCAACTGGGCCGCGGCTAACAACGCATGAATAACCGTCTCCCCTGTGGCCAAGAAGGCCACGTCCGTCCCCTCTCGGATCACACTCGCCTTGCCCAGTTCGAAAGATTTCTCACGAGGCAGATCCACCATGGCGGCCTTGCCGAAACGCACAAACATGGGGCTCGGCGCCGTTGACGCGACGCGGATGGCTTCCCGTGTCTCCGTATTGTCGGCCGGAACGATGATAGTGATATTGTTAAGGGCACGCAAGACGGCCAGATCATGGAGCGAGTGGTGCGTGCTTCCCAGCGCGCCGTAACTCACTCCTGAGCTGATGCCAATCAACGTCGCAGGCACATCTGAGTAGCAGACATCATTCTTGATCTGCTCTAATGAGCGCGCGGTGAGAAAGCAACCCGGAGAGACACCAAAGGCCTTCTTTCCGCAGGCAGCCAGACCCGCCGTGATCCCTACGAGGTTCTGTTCCGCGATGCCGACCTCAACGATTTGCTGTGGCAACGCATTTCCGAACGGTACGAGCTTGCCCGATCCTCGCGAATCACTCGTCACCACCACCACATTCGGATCATCCTGCGCCAGCTCTAACAAGGTTTCTGAAAACACTTCCAGGTTCGGACGTCCCTGGGTCAGCCCGAGGCTCTCCATCAGTGCCTTGGCTTCGGGTGTGAACATGGTGGGAGCCGGTGCACTCATGCGGCCCCCTCCAGCTGATTCAGTTCTGCGAGAGCCTGTTCGTATTCCTCGGAGCTTGGCACGCCATGATGCCACTTGGGGACATTCTCCATGAAACTCACGCCTTTGCCTTTCACTGTGTTAGCAATCACGACGAGCGGCTTTCCTGCCGCTGGCGCGTTTGTCAGGGCCTCGGTCAACTCCGTGTAGTCATGCCCATCGACTTCACGGACATCCCAGCCGAAGGCCTGCCATTTCTCAGCCAAGGGCGCCGTGCTCATCACTTCCTTGGTGGGCCCAGTGATCTGCAAGCGATTGTGATCGAGAATCGCCACTAAATTGTCGAGTTGATAGTGGGCCCCGGCTAGCGCCGCTTCCCAATTAGATCCCTCTGCCAATTCGCCATCGCCTAACAACGTGAAGACGCGATAAGGCGCACGGTCCATCTTTCCAGCCAAGGCCATGCCGATGCAAATCGGCAAGCCATGTCCCAGCGCGCCCGTGTTCATTTCAATCCCTGGGATGTGGCGGGTGGGATGTCCCACATAGTGGGATTGATAGTGACAGACGGTCTCCAAATCACTCGGAGGAAAGAACCCACGATCACTAAGGACCGTGTAGAGAGCTTCCACGCAATGCCCTTTACTCTGCACATACCGGTCACGGTGAAGATCGGTAAACGTCTCGGGGGAGACCTTCAAGACCCGGTTATAGAGAACATTCAGGATATCCAGACAGGACAAGCCGCCACCCGTGTGACCAGCCCCTGCACCAACGATGACACCGAGCAGGCGCTTGCGCAGGCCGATGGCCTTTATTTCTAGCTCTCTGTCAGTCATGCTTCTGATTTCTCATGATGATAGACTTCCCATCCCAGATAATGCTCAAACGCTTCCTCAAGGATCTCCGCGGTGTGTGACAAATTCATGACCACATGATGCTCAAAGCCCTGTGAACAAACATGACGCATGAGTCGCTGCAATTGAGGAACCTGGGCCACTGCCCGATTGCCAAACGTCTTGAGCTCATCATTCGTGAGATGGCCTTCGCCCACGTAGGCACGAATGGTTCCCGTGTTATCATCCGTCGTCAGCCGCCCGTAAGTCAATGGACCCGCGGGGGTGCGGCCGTCCAGGGCACCATAGGTATTGTCTACCCCGAGGATGCTCCCAAGGATAGGAGCATTGGCGATCTTGATATCAGGGAGAAATGTCTTGGCCCAATTGCCACAATGAAAGAGCACGCACTTGTCGTCGTCTTGCCCATAGTTGTTGTTCCAATCCACCAGCGCGCTCGGCGACATGGACGCCAATTGCATCGCAACCATCGTGAGCACGCCCGTGACGTCGACTTCGCACGCGCTCGGCATGAAGCGCTCGCTCATCATGCTCATGAGCGTGCACACATTGCAGCCAAAGTTCTCTTGCACAGAGGTCCAGCACTGGATGGCGGTGGCCTCGATCGCATTCTCGTCCATCCACTCGTCCAGAATCACACCGAGCCGAGCCATCTGGAGCAGTTTCTCTTCAGGAACGCCTGGAGCGGGTGCGTAGCCTGCGATCTCTGCGAGTTTCCCAGACACACCTTCATGGGATGGTGCTAGTTTCTCCGCTCGCGCGAGAAACTCTGACAAATCCACCGTGGTCACGCTGATCCCATGCCGTTCCAGAATCTTCTCACTGTAGCGCACCGTGTTGAAGGCGCCAGGCCGAGCACCAACCGCACCTAACCTCAGTCCGCGCAAGCCCTTGACCACTCGGCACACGCCCAGGAAGCGCTCAAGGTCCGCTCGAAACGCATCAGAATCTGGCCGTTCGACATGACGGCGCGTGAGCGAGAATTTGATACCCGCCTGCGCCAAATTATTGCACACTGAGATCTTGCCACAGAAGCCATCGCGCCTCCTTGACACGGTCAGTTGGTCGAGATCATCGGGATACGCTTGGACAAGCACGGGCACGTGGAGGCCAGCCATCTTGAGCGCATCCGCGACCCCTTTCTCATCGCCGAAATTTGGCAAGACCACCAAGATCCCATCGATCGCATCCCGATGCTCCCCAAAGAGCGCCGCGCATTTGCTCGCCTCTGCGTAAGTCTCCACGCCGCCCAATTTCGAATCTTCCTCAGCCAGCTGGATCGCCCGGATCCCGAGCTTCGCAAACAACGCCTCCACGTCGGCCCGCGCCTCAGTCACCAGTTGATCTGGGAAGAAATCACGGTTGCCGTAGAGGACCCCGAGGGTGGGTGTGCGAAAAGCGTCGACGGTGGAAGTTGCAATCATAGATCAACTATTCTCTTCTACTCTTGCCGTTGGGATAAAGAACATTCATCCTGAAATCGTTTCATTTAGTCCTGTATCCTTAGTTTCATGCAGCGTTTTGACCACAGTCGCCCTGACTTCGAGCCCTATGGCTTCACCTGCCAGCTGTGGACAGCTGCGCGCATGAGGCGTCCTGATCGTCACAACGAGATCGAACTCAATCTCCTCAAGCATGGCTCTCTCACGTATCTTTTCGGGGGAGAGCGTATCACGATTCCTCACGGAGCGCTGTGCGCATTCTGGGCAGCCATTCCCCATCAGATCATCGGGTATTCGGACGATCCCGAATACTATGTGGTGACCCTACCATTGTCATGGTTCTTGCAATGTCGACTTCCCGGAGCCCTGGTCGATTCGCTCCTGCATGGCCAACTCCTCCGAGATCCCACTCCGGAGCGCTTCGATCTCGATATCCGCCTTTGCCAGACCTGGTCTACCGACCTCGACCTCAACCGAAGCCAACCGGATGCCTCTGTTCGTCTCGAGTTGCACGCGCGCATGCTCCGCCTCACGCAGGCCATCGCCGCGTCCAAGGAGAATGCTACCTGCGACATGCCCAAAGCCTACCTGGGCGCTGGGGATCTCAACAAGGTCGAGCAAATGGCGGCATACATTGCCAAACACTATCAAGATCCTATCCTGATCGATGAGATTGCTAGCGAAGTACGGCTCCACCCGAACTACGCGATGAGCCTCTTCAAGAAGACCTTCAATCTCACCATCAACGAGTATCTCACGCAGCATCGCCTATCACATGCCCAGCGTCTTCTCGCGACGACCAATCGCAAGATCATCGATATCGCGATGGAAGCGGGCTATCCCACGTTGAGCCGCTTCTATGAGGCATTTCGCAAAGCATGTGGCTGCTCACCGAGCAGCTACCGTAAGGAACATCAGATCGGCGAATGATAGCACCTGCAAATCTCGCCGAAAGGTGAGGAGCCCCCCTGAAACGTACTTGCTCCGATGAGCGAATCCGTCAGGATAGGCTGCAATGAAAGCCCTCCTTACGTTGATCCTCGTCGGAATGATAGTCTTCTTTTCAAGTGCCTCGTGGGTTTGTGGACAGAACAGCCCGATGCCGGACCGCAAACGCCTCGTCTTGATCGGTGACTCCACCGTCAAGTGTGGCCGAGGCTTGGGGGAAGACGGTCTCTGGGGATGGGGGCAGGTATTGGGACAGCACGTGGACCACGCAAAGATCACGATTGAGAATCGCGCTCTAGGAGGACGGAGCAGCCGCACCTACTGGACGGAAGGGCTCTGGGAACGCTCGCTGCGAAGACTACGCAAAGGCGATTTCCTCCTCATGCAATTCGGGCACAATGATAATGGCGAAATGTTTGAGGGAGATCGGCCGCGTGCCTCCATCAAAGGCAACGGAGACGAGACGGTGGAAGGGACCGTCGCCACCACAGGCAAGCAGGAGGTGGTTCATAGTTACGGATGGTACTTGCGTCAGTATATCGCGGGTGCACAAGCGAAAGGCGCGATACCCATTGTCCTATCACTCGTTCCGAGAGACCGTTGGGCCGATGGGCGCGTGATTCGCTCTAGCAATGATTTCACACGCTGGGCGCGGGAAGCTGCCGAGCAATCGGGAGCGCATTTCATCGATTTCAATGACCTCGTTGCCCAGCGGTATGAGACCATGGGACAGGAACGGGTGGGATGGGAACTCTTCAAGCACGACGATTGGACACACACGATCAAAGCGGGCGCAGAGGTGAACGCTGCGGTCCTCGCAGAGGGCATCCGCGCGTTGGACGATTGTTCCTTGAAGGACTACCTGCGTGATGACTATCCAAACGAGCGGCATCGGTGGCGATTCGACTTTGGTGAGGGTGTCCTGCGGAAGGTTTCCAAGCCGTGAATCCCGCCACACTTTACACGCCGGCGAGAGGCTACGGGTGGGAGCCGGGACCTCACCTGCGGTCGATCGATACCTCCGACGGCGATGCCTTGACGAGCGATGAGGCCATGCCGTTCTCCGTCGCGGTACCTGAAGGCAACTATCACATTCGCCTCCGCAGCCCAAGCCCCAATCTCACCGTCAAGGCCGAAGTGCGCCGATGGATGGCGGGGCCTCTGTTGAGGCAAGACCTCGCACCAGGGGATCACACTTTTGTGGTCAATGTGAGACGCCCGGACTTGCCCGATGGGGAACGCGTTCGCCTCAAACCTCGCGAACGGAGCTCAGAGAAGTGGTCCTGGGATGAACGGCTTACTCTTGAGTTTCTCGGAGAGAATCCGGCCATCAGCATGATGGAAATCACCCCCATGCCGCACTTGCCAACGCTCTTCTTAGCGGGTGATTCCACGGTCGCCGATCAGGCACCCGAACCATGGAATAGTTGGGGCCAGATGCTCACGCGCTTCATGGGGCCGGAGATCGCCATCGCTAACCATGCGGAATCGGGCGAATCCATTCGCAGTTCGTTAGGGGCACGGCGTTTCGACAAGATCTTTAGCCTGATCCAGTCCGGAGACTATCTCTTCTTCCAGTTTGGTCACAATGATATGAAAGATACTGCGGAAGATGCCCTCGACACCTATCGCAAGAATCTGACCGCTCTGATCGAGAGAACCCGCAAGGCAAACGCACACCCCGTCCTGGTGACGTCGATGGAACGCAAACGCTCCCCCATCGAAGACACTCATGGGGCTTATCCCGATACCGTACGCCGCATCGCCCAAGACCTGGAGGTGTCCCTCCTTGATCTCCATGCCATGAGCAAGACGCTCTACACCGCGCTGGGGGACAGACTGGAGGACGCCTTTCAAGATGCCACCCACCACAACAACTACGGGAGTGCTTTGTTAGCCTTGTGCCTCGTTCAAGCCCTACGTGAAGAACTTCCCGACCTGGCATCATGGATCGCGGGCGATGTCCCAGAGTTCGATCCCCGAACCCCGCCGTCGGCTCACGAAATGGCCATCCCCACCAGTCCTGCCCGCATCCCGAGAGACCCATCCTTCACCCCGCAGTCTGCTTATGCGAAAGAGAAGACACGCTTTCCTGACATTGCCCTTGTCACCGCAACAGGTTCTGACGGAGTGCAGTGGCAACGGGGACTGGTCTATAAGGAAATCCCAGGGACCTCATACGGGGATCGCTCCCTACGTTTGGATCTCGTCCTCCCGAAAGTCGCCAAGCCCGATGGCCATCCTGCGGTGATCCTGGTCCATGGCGGTGGATGGCGCGCCGGCAGCAAAGCGAATCTCTTTCCACTTGCCGAGCGTCTCGCAGAAGCGGGCTACGCTGCGGTTCCAGTAGAATATCGCCTCTCGATGGAGGCCCCCTATCCTGCCGCCGTTGAGGATCTCAACGATGCTCTCCACTGGCTCCGAGGCCCAGCCATGGATGGCCTGATCGATCCTGACAAGATTGCCATTCTCGGCTGCTCGGCAGGGGCGCAATTAGCCACTCTGATAGGAGTGAAAGGCGATGTCCAGGCCGTGATCAATATCGACGGCATCGTCTCCTTCATCCACCCCGAAGCCGCTCCCGAATGGAAAGGAGCCTCCGCAAATGCCTGGCTGGGTGCTCGCGACGAGCATCTGGAGCGATGGAAGGAAGCCTCTCCTTTGGAACATGTCAGTGCACACGCAGCCCCAACTCTCTTCATCAACAGCGCCATTCCCCGGTTCCATGCGGGGCGCGACGACTTCATGGCGGCTTTGAAAGCGCACGGCATCATGACAGAATCACACACCTTTGAGGATTCCCCGCATCCTTTCTGGCTCTTTGAGCCTTGGTTCGAACCAACCGTCGAGAAGACGAAAGCGTTCTTAGAACGAACGATGCATTGAGCGAATCCCCAATCACCCTTGCGGGACTTCACTCAATGCCGGGTCGACGAAAGTCGAGGTCAATTGGTTGTTCCCCAACTGCACATCGGTCTGATAGGATGGTAACGATAGGGTGGTGGAATAGTCGACACTGCCTTGGATCTCCGCTTGCCGTGTATCCACTACGACTTCACGGACGAGGACGTCTCCCGGCTTGATAGGACCCAGCGTGTATTGTTGTTCTCCTAGAGGCGAGCCAATGACCAGGGTGCTCGCTTGAAGAGGCTCTGTTCCGCGATTCTCGACTACCACTTGCAGAATCTCACGACCATTGCCTTCCACATCACCCGCGTAGTAGTGACTGGCCACCGCGGCGTCATAGATGCCTGATTCGCCGGCCTGGACGACTCGCCCGACGTTGAGGATGCCATCACCGTAGATGCCATCATAACCCGGCGCGCCCGCTTCATTGGCGTGGGTGACGAGCAAATCATAGGCTTGCTGTCCGGTAAGAGATGGATCCATCGACATGATGGCCGCAATGGATCCCGAAACGAAAGGCGCGCTCGCTGAGGTCCCGGTGAATTGAATCACCTGTTCGCCCGGCCAGGCAGCAGGCACTTCGTATCCCGGAGCAGAAATATTGAGATCTTCGGAGGTATTGGAGAACTCTAAATGCTGGCCTAACGCATCGATGGAGCCCACCGAAATGACCCCTTCGTAGGCTGCGGGATAGGTGAGTTCGTGCGTGCCATTGTTTCCCGCCGCGGCCACCACCGTCGAGCCCGCCTCCAAGGCTGCCGCGATGGCTTCCTCTACCACGCTGCTATTGCCTGTGGAGCCCATGCTGATGTTGATGACGTCGGCACCATCCGCTACCGCTGCGAGGATGCCCTCTGCCAGAGTGAAACTATCACTGTTCCCATCGCCATCAGCCACCCGGTAACTAAGGACCTCAGCAGCGGGCGCCACTCCCGGTGCCGCCGGATGGGAACCCGCAGCGACGGAGGCGACTGCCGTGCCATGTCCGTTGACTTCGGGATTCACGCCTTCTTCCTCGGAGACGAAATCCTGGAAAGCGCCCACCTGGGTTTCCCCAAAGGTCGTGTGGGCCTCGACCCCAGTGTCAATGATAGCAATCTTCTTCCCCAACCCCCAATTCTCATTCTCTCCCACGCCTAACCAACCCAGCGCACTGCTCCCGAAGGGAACGGCTGAATCCTGAATGCCTGGCCCCTGATTGCTGGGAGGCGTTGGTAGTTGCACCAAATAATTGGGAGCCGTCTCTGCATTGTCCGGGATGTCTTTCAAATCGTCAATATCATCGTAGCCCACGCGCACGCGGCCCAACTCCGGAAGCGACCCGAGCACTTTGAGACCCCCGCTATTCTTGAGGAAAGCTTCCAAATCTGCTCTTGAATCAAATGATAGGATCGCTTCATAAGCAATGGCTCCCGGTTTCAAGAGCGAACGCACGATGTGTCGCAAACGGCCATCTCCCGGGGCTCCCGCCCCTTCGGGAAGTTCGGGCACCTTCGTCCACGAGATGTCTGGCTGCGGCGCTTCGGAGCGCTGGCCGAAGGCGTTCAACGCATTGAGGAAATCGTCCCCTCGCAGCCATAACAGGGCCGCCATGACCACGAGGAAGGCAGCGGCGAGGGTGTAGAGAAAGCGGTTCATCGCAGAGGGGGTGTTGAATCGGGGTTGATCTTCCTATTACGGTAGCGTCACTAAGCGCTGATTTCCTTTGATTTCTTTCATGGCGACCAAACCTCTCCTCTTGTTGACGAACGACGATGGCATCGATGCTCCTGGACTCCTTGCCTTGGAAGCGGCCCTCCAATCTGATTGGGACGTCCACGTGGTGGCGCCCTCCAGCGTCATGTCCATGTGCGGCCATCGCGTGACCACGGATGAGCCGCTGCGGGTGACGTCCAAGGCCCCGCACCGGCATGCCGTGGATGGCACCCCTGCCGATTGCGTACGCCTGGCGCTCACCGCGCTCTTGCCACGCTCTCCGCAATGGGTCCTGTCTGGAATCAATCACGGGGGAAACTTGGGCGCCGACATCTTCATCTCGGGAACAGTCGCCGCTGTTCGCGAAGCTGCTTTCCTCGGCGCCAAGGGCATCGCTTTCTCTCATTTCAAGAAACGCGATCGCGATTTCGATTGGGAATGGGCAGCACGCTGTGCGCTCCATGCCATGGATCAGCTTATCTCCCTGCCTCTTGAGGCGAAGGCATATTGGAATGTGAATCTCCCTCACATTGCCCCCACGCCGACCCTACCCAAAGCCGTGACCTGCGCCCCTAGCAAAGAACCCTTACCAGTGAGTTTCCGAGAATCGCACGCTGAAGGAGAGCGCGCCTTTCACTATGACGGCGTCTATCAGGATCGCCAGCACGAGCCCGACTCTGACATTGCGGTCTGCTTCGGAGGGCAAGTCGCCATCTCCAAACTCAGCGTGTAGCGGCATGGCGGTCGTTCCCGAGTTCGTCAAGCGCCCCCTGCGGCATCGGCATCTCTTGCTGCGACCCGCGGTGCTGCGGAAATTGACGGACATCGCCGAGAGCGCGCCGACATTCGGCAATGCCTACGAAATCTTCCAGGGCGGCGATGCCCTCTATGCCAGCATGCGAGAAGCCATCGCGACGGCACAGGAACGGGTCCTCTGCGAGTTCTACATGTTTCTCTCGGATGAAACGGCCTGGACTTTTGCCAAAGCGCTAGCCGAGAAAGCACACGAAGGCGTGGTCGTCCGCTTGATCTACGACGCCGTGGGATCGCTCAATGCTAGGGCCTCGATCTTCGCGTTTCTGCGAGAGGCCGGCGTGGAGATTCTCGAATACCGCCCCTTGGCTCCGTGGAAACGGCGGTTTGGCATCTTTGGCAGGAACCACCGCAAGATCCTCGTGATCGATGACGACGTAGGCTATGTGGGTGGATTCAATCTCGGCAATTTCTGGTCGGAATCCCAACTGGGCGCGGCCGCTTGGCGCGACACGCACTTGCGCCTCCAAGGCCCCGCCGCTAAAGACCTCACGGTCCTCTTCGCGGAAACGTGGCATCGCGAGACTGGCAAGTTGCTCTCCATCAATGGGACGGACATCGCTGCGGAACACCTTCAGGACGACCCCTCGCCAGACCTTCCTGGGGGCACCTTGATCATCGGCGGACGCGGCCATTACCGGAGGCGGATCGAGCGGCTCTATCTTCTGAAGATTGCTGAGAGTCGGCAGCGCGTGCTGCTCACCAATCCCTACATGGTGCCCTCTCGACGCATCCGCGAAGCCCTGTGCGAAGCCGCTGATCGCGGCGTGGATGTTCGGCTGCTACTCCCCTATCATTCAGACGTTCCAATCGCCGATCTGGCTGGGCGACGATTCTTTCGGCAATATCTCAAGCGCGGCATCCGCATCTACCTATACCAACGCACGATCCTTCACGCCAAATGCATGATCCTGGATCAGTCATGGGCATCGGTAGGATCTGCCAACCTTGACGCCCTCTCCCTCAGGCAGAACTTGGAAGCCAACGCCGTTGCTCTCGATCCAGACGTGGTCACCCTGTTAGAAGACCAATTCTGGGCAGACCTCGATCACACTCTAGAACTCTCTCTACACACGTGGAAGAAACGCCCGTGGAAGGAGAAATGCTTTGAATGGATGGCCTCTTGGTTGCGCCCTTGGCTCTGATGTCTGTTAGGGCGCTTCCGTCGCGCGGTAGAATCCCGTGGCCAATCCTGTCCGCGCGGCGTCCGTGTCCTCGTAGACGGTCGTTTCTCCACCGGACGCCAGCGCTTCGCTCGTGATGGTCGTCCAGGCGATGAGGTCTGAACTATGCTGCACATGATAGGCAGCTCCACCTTCACTGGTGAAACTCAACTGCACGTTCCCTGCCGCGTCACGGTTCATCGTGAGAATGGCAAAGCTGTCTGCGGGAGGATCCACGATCGGCGGGGCAGCATCTGGATCGTAGAGGACGCCGGGGAACATTTGAAGTCCACGCGTGAGATCGAGCGTGCCAGAGGCAAAGTCGAGACCGCCCCCCAGCGCCGTATTCCCTCCGCCCGCCGCGAAACTATCACTTGCCGCACCAAACGACGCGCCATTGGAGCCCGTCCAATCCGGGTCCATGTCTCCCGACGCCTCGCCAACCAACACACCATCCACAAACAGCGCGATGGATTGGCCGGTCGACGCGTCTCCATTATCGACGTCAAAGGTCCACGCCACGGGAATGAATCCTGCGGACAATTGCGCCTCTGTGAGAGGGTGCATCACCGTCGTCACCGTGTTGCCTCCGTTCCCTGCCGCTCGCAGGACAAGGGTATTGTCAGACTCATAGACCAGTGCGAGCCCCACCGTGCCGCCGCCCGACTCCCAGATCATCTCGCGCTCTTCTTCTCCGAGAGTGTTCGCGCGGAAGTCAATCCACACACGGAAAGTCACGTCCTGTTTGTCGAGATCTCCCTGGAAATTGTCGTAGGTTGGCAGCGCCTCGACAACCATCCACGAATACTCAGGTTCTCCTAACAGATCCGCAGGCAAACTGGATGCATCATTGGGATCCGAGCCCTCCGTCACTTCGAAACCATCCCGGAACGAATCGCCGTCTGTGTCCTCCACTAACGGATTACTCGTGGGATCTCCATTCACCTCCTCTCCGTCAGTGCGCAGGTCGCCATCGGTGTCGGCGTTCAATGGATCTGTGTTATGTGTGGCCACCTCAGGACCATCATTCAAACCGTCCCCATCAGTGTCCGGCCCATTCGGGTCCGTGTGCGCGTCAAATTCCCTTTTGTCCGTGAGGCCATCACTGTCTTCATCACCGGTTCCATCTCTAGCCAAATCCCCAAAGACAGCCATTTCCCAGTTGTCATCCATGCCATCGCCATCGCTGTCGACAGGCACCACCGCCGTTGCCATCAATAATTCATGCACCCCCGCATCAAAGCTCGCTGAGCTATCGCCCGGGGTAGGACTCCAGAAGACTTCGACACCCGAACCGCCTCCACGCTCAAAGTAGAGCAGCTCCACTTCGTGAAACCCAGGAGCAAGGTTCACCGTGCCTAAGCTATCTGCCTGGCCACGCGTTCCGAGGAAAGCTGCCGCCGAAAGCCCACTCACAGAAACCCTCGCCCCATCGTCAGAATTCACGCCAAAGGTGTAAACGCCTGTCTCACTAACAAAGATACTGGTGGTGGCATGCACCACGAAATCGTTGAGATCGGCACCATCTATTTCCTCAAGATTATCAAAGGGGACATCACCGTCGTAGTTTCCAAAGGCTGCGGTCCCCACAAAGTTGATGACCGCGTGCTGACGTTGGATCACCTCGGAGTAGTCCTGATTCGCTAAGGCGGCTTCCGCATCAGCGACGCTATTCAGTGTTCCCCGCGCCTGATACGTCGCGACCGACCACACAGAGGGATCATCGCTCCCATCCGTCGGATCACTGCCATTGGCCAACTCATAACCATCCCAAGCACCACCGCCATCCGTATCCAGCACCGTAGGATCTGTTCCCCCATCAACTTCCGCACCGTCTAACAAACCATCCCCATCGGTATCCGCCACCAAAGGATCTGTCTCATAGGTGTTCACCTCTTCTTCATCACTGAGCCCATCACCATCACTATCGACCGGCAAGACATCGCCCAACGTTTGCTGTGGGCTGCTAAACAAGGTGCTCACATCCTCGGCACTGATGGCGCGATTGTAGAACTGCACCTCATCGATGACGCCAGCCAATGGGAGAGACCCATTGACTGACCCCAGGTGAAAGAACGACTCTAACTCCATGTCGAAATCCACTGGGTCTGGATCGGCCTCATCCAAGACCGGTTCGCCATTCAGATAGAGCGCCAAGGCATCCGCAGCATAGGTCACGACCACATGCGCCGTCTCCCCCGCCGTGAGCACCGGATCCGTCTGCGACTTCAATTCGCCTGCCACAAACCACCACAGGGCTCCCTCGGAAGACAGCACCGCCCAGTCAGGCGTCGGCCCACCAAAGGCCGCAATGGTCTGCGTCCCCGCAATCGTGTCTGGCTGCACCCATGCAGACACCGAGAACGCCTCGAAAGCTTCGAAGAGGTTTCCAGGAACCGCCATCTGCTCGCCGCCAGCCACACGCATCGCTGTCCCGTCGCTCCCCGCGATCGGCGATTCGCCTAACTGAACACCTCCCGTCACCATGCCATGACGATCCCAGCCACTCGCGTCATTCACCGTCTCTGAGCCCGCTGCCTCGTTCAAACGATAGTGTGCCACTGGTCCACTCAGATTGATCACGGACGCACTCACTGCCACCGGAAATTCCGTCGCCCCTTCCTCATTGTTCAGAATGATAAACTCCGCAGCAAAGCCGCCCGATTCACCACCCGAATCGAACACATAGGTCACTTCACCCGACTCGCCGGGTGCCAAGCTCGATGGAAACGCCGACACGGCGAATCGGTCAGGATTCACCCCGCGCACATCAATGCCGCTGATTTCTAACACATTCTCTTCGCCCAGATTGCGAATGGTGAAGGTGCCTTCATGCGTGTTTGGCACGGCCGTCACCTGACCCAGCGACGCCTTTCCGGGAGCCACCAGGTTGGGATCACCCTCGCTCACTGGGCGCGTGCCCTCTGCTAGGACCTGAATTTCCTCCGCTGACAATCCCCGTTCCCAGATACCCAACTCATCAATCGTCACCAGCGAGAACCGTTTCGTCGTTCCCAGAAAGCCCATGCCGATCGTTACTTCTACAGCGCCTTCGTCAGGATCCGTTGCCGTATCGACCGTTTGTCCCCCATTGCCATTCACATCCATCAGCACGCCGTCCACATACAGTTGGACATCGCCGATCGTTGTTCCCCCGGCAGGCAAGACGGATGCCACGTGATGCCATTCTCCATCTGTCACCACGGTATCACTAGCAAAGTTCTGCCCACCTTGGTTCTCCGTCCGGATGCTCTGGGTAGTGTGCTCAAACTTGAAATGCCAGCGACGCCCATTCTCATTCAGCCCCCACCCCACCAGCGCTGTCGCCCCCCCTGGCACTTGCCAATCCGTCTTCAGCCACATGGAAATGGTTCGCGGTGTGCTCCCGCCGAGCCCATAATAGTTCTCGATCTTCGCATAGGATGCCTCATCGAAATGCAGGGCACTGCCGACCTTGCCCTCCACCCACATTGGCGAGCTATCGACTTCCTCATCGACAAAGACGACCCGATTCGCTCCTCCTGCCAGGTCCAGTGATTCCGTTCCTGCCCCTTCATCAAAAGACCAGAACCCCACGAGCCCATCTTCCAAGGCAGAGGCAGTATTCATGAACGCAACGGATAGAGCGAGGTAAGGAAGGAGTGTCTTCATGGGCAGTGTGAGGGGTTCCGACGGTTTTACACAATCCCGCCACGCGGGGTCAACCGTGGACTCTCACCACTCTGAGGGCCGTTCCCCAACCAGAATGGTTTCGAAAGAACGGTTCCGCTTTCACTCCACACGCACCCGTTTCCGCCTTCTAGCCATGTCGCCGAAGTGTTTCTTGGCGCGATCTGAGAGCGAAGTGTCGGGCAGGAGCTTCAGCACGGTGTCAGGATCATCAAAGAGCCATTCGTTGAGAACCTTTCCAATGCCGTCTCGCCGCGAATCTTCGGGGAGCAATTCCGCCGCGGCAAGCGCTCGGGGACGATCACTCTCTAACCAATCGCGAATCAAGGCCTGACAGGCATACAGGCGCCCCTCTCCATTTGGCCGTTCGCTGAGCCATGCAAGGGCTTTGTCAGGATCCTCTTTGGCGAGCGCTTCTACAATCGGCACAACCGCATAGGCATCGCGATGGAGTGTCGTGACCCATTGCGCGGCGTCAGCCAAGGCTGTCTCCGCCCAAACGCGAGCGACGACATTCGTGGCGATATTTGCCTTTGCGGCCCATTGAGCGGCGTCACGCGGGGATTGAGAGGCCCACGCATTCATGACTATCGCCTGGGCAGGAGCGAGCCCGCCATGCGGCACCTTGAGACGTTTGATCCATTCAATCGCACCGGGAAGATCCTGAGCCACATAAGCTTCCGCCACCGATTCCAGAATACGGACGTTCTGCGTGGGCGCCGCAGTTTCAAGAAAGCCCGCCGCCACGAAAGGGGCTTCGTGTAAGAGGATCATGGCCTCGATCCACACAGCATGGCTGTCATTGACCACCTCAAGCAGCTTGCGAGCCTCGCGGGCATTCCACTCGACGATTGTCTTCACGGTCCGATCCCAGCCTCCCTGGGAAAGCGCCCTCGCAAGCCCTCCATCAGGGGGTTCTTGAAGGGACCAATGGTCCAACCACTTCACTAAGAACTCTAGTGCTGCTCTAGGATCCTCTTTGGAAAGATTTCCTAACGCCAATTGATAGTATTGTATGAACCACCCACTGTTCAGCTTCTCATCGTCCCGTGCTGCCCAAACCAAATCCACATAAGCTCCAGGCCAATTTCGGGCGACCGCTCCCGCTAGTCGACCTTCGTAGAAATCAAACGCTCGGATTCTCTGCAGATCTTCCTCAAACCAAGACACCATTCTGTCAGGATCCTTCCCCAACAGAAACGTTACCGTGGCGATAACGACAGAGGCGGCCGCCGTTTCATCATCGCGCCCACCATTCCGAATGCGTCTATCAATATCTACCAAGGACGCCTCAGGATCCGTCTCCGCTAAGAGCACCGCAGCCCTTGCAAAGACCTCAAAGTGATCATCATTGTCGTCGGCCACCCGCCACGTTCCCATCACGAAACGATGATATTCCTTCGGATCCGTTTCTCTCAAATGATTGAGAATGGGAACCGACAAGATTTCAAACCCTTCCTCATCTCGCAGAAACAACGCCGCCAAGCGTCGTGCCTCCATCACGTCACGCTCGACGAGATCATTCGCCACGCGCCGCCTTTCCGCATCGAGAAGCGGACAGTCTTCATCAAGCATCCAGCGCACAGCAGCTTCTGCATCCGCTAGGATCCACGGATCGATGAGAACCTGTGCCCGTTGACGCGCTTGATTCGAGCCCTCATCGAGCAAGGTCTCGCCCGCTTGCTGCGGGTTAGCGGCCGCAAACGTCGCCCATTCTTGATCAGTTAGAGCCTCATGACCCTGCTCTCGCACCCGCTTCTCCAGGGCCTCCGTCCCAGGCGACTCCTGGCCGCAGGCTAGCCAGGAGCAGGCCGCCAAGAGGATCAGCACTTCCCGGATCGCCCTCATTTCATTTGACGCCCATTTCCTTCAGTAGAGCATCCAATCCTTCGATCTCATCCAGGACCCAGAGAGCGTAGCGGATGTCTAGCAGAATGCTTCTTACATTCGCATCAAAGACGTAATCACCGTAGAGAGAATCCGTGTTCCCATCGAAGAGCAACCCGACCAATTCCCCCTTGGCATTCAAGGCCGCGGACCCGGAATTACCACCGGTCGTGTCCAGATTGGCCAAGTAATTGAGTGGGAGTTGGCCGTAGAACGCATCTCCGTAGGGACCATATCCATTCGTCCGGGCTCGCTGGTAAGCGGAAAGCCATCGCGGAGGCAGCTCGAAATCTTTCCTACCCGGCTGGTGCTCATCTTCCGCCAGTTGGCGCATATTCGTAAACGCGGGGACGCGCTTGATATCATCTCCGTCCCGTTTCTCATAGCCTCCCACTTTGCCGAAAGTGACCCGCAAGGTAGAATTGGCGTCCGGAGCCATGAGTTGATCGCGACTCTTGAGGAAATCACGCAAGACCTCAATGTAAAGCGGTGACACTAACAACATTTCACCCGCTTGCCGCTTGCTATGCTCTTCGTTGGCGAGAATGGTAGGTTCGGCGGAAATCGCGAGTTGGATGAGCGGATCAGGATTGACTTTGAGATCATCGAAGGCTGCATGCTGAAAGAGATCCAAGCGCGTCTCGGGATCCGCCAGGCTCGTCTCGTTGAGAAGGGTCGCCATCTTGGCCCGAATCTCCGCCCCGTCGATGGACGCCATGATCTCCTCACCAAGGAGTGCCTTGACAAAGGCAGGATGCTCTCCTTCCACTTCTAACAAACGCTTTAGGAAATGGGTGCTCACTTCGACGGCAATCTCAGGGGCAAAGGTTCCTTGCATTTGCCTTAACCCATCGCGCAAGTTGTCATACTCGCGCTCTTGATAGCTGGGAAGCCGTTCAGCGTCAGGCTTCTCCTTCTCTTTCGCGGTGCGGACAATGGTCATGGCCGCATTCAGAATCCCGTTGAAGTAGCCGTGGAAGAGGCCCCGCGTGAAGACCCGTTTCTTCCAGCCTTCCTCATACCGCTTCTGGATCGCATCCATGCGTTCCAGCACCGGCGCATATTTCTCGGCACGCGCGGGATCTTCTTTCGTCCACGCCACCAGGTCTTTCTCTAATTGCTCCTTCTTGGCGAGATATCCAATGCCATCGAGGATGGCCAAGGCTTCGCGGTTATTCTTCAAATAGTTCTCGATCCCAAAGAGTGGCGGCTGCGTCTTTGTCGCCAGCGTTTCATTGCGGCTCTCCAATTCGCGAAACACGTCTCGCAGATTCCCCAAATACTCGACATTGAAAGGCATGGTGCGCCCCACCGTGTCTTGCGCCTCGGCAAAGGTCGTGGCGCGATTCGTCCGTCCAGGATACCCTGCCACCATCACCAAATCACCCGGTTCCAGGCCCGGCCCACCATGGGCGACCGGCACCGTATTCTTCGCTTGATACGGCTTGTTCGCGTTCGCGTGCTCCGCGCTTTCACCATTGGGCCCTGTGTAGACACGAAGGAAAGCAAAGTCACCTACGTGACGCGGAAACTCCCAGTTACGCTCGTCCCCACCAAAGTAGCCCACCGCCTTCGGCGGCGCGTAAACCATCCGTAGGTCCTTCAACTGGCGCTTGCGAATGAGAATAAACTGCTCACCACGAAAGAAACTCCGCACTTCCGCACGAATGCTAGGATCACTTTCTGCCTCCTTGAGAACCGCCTTCTCTCTCGTCTCGAGCTCGTTGTAGCGCTCTAACGGGTCGGCGATCTCTTCCAAACCAGCCGTCATGCGCTCGGTGATATCCGTTTGCTCAAAGGTGATAAAGACGCGGGACTCGGGGCCGGTAAAGCGCTCACCCCCTTTGCGATAATCATAGCCATCACGCATGTAGTCGATGTCGGCCTCGATGGGAGGCAAGCCTTCTTCCGCGCGCTTGGCATTCTGCTCTTTGAGTGCTGCCTTATCCTGCTCCGTCATGTAGGAAAGATAGGACTCCACGCAATGGTGATTGGTGATGATCAATCCATCCTTGGAAACGAAGGATCCGGAACAGCCATCCAGACTAACGATCGCATTAAGCGTATTAGAAGTCGGGTCTGCCAGTTCCTGAGGATCAATCTCCAAACCAAGATCGCGCAAACGATCTTCCAGTTGCGGCATCTGACTGGGCAACCACATGCCCCCGGTGGGCGGGAAATCCATGTTCGAGCTTTCTTGGGCTACCAAGTTAGTAGTGCCAAAGGTGAGTAGAATGAGGATGAGCGACAGGGAAGGTTTCATCGCTCCATCCTGCCATGGAACGGAATCAATGCAATCCGTAGAAGCTGGCAGAAAGGTTGGCTAGACAACTCACAGCAGAGGAGAGGAGTCCTCCAAGGGCCCTTTGTGTTTCGGGGGCGCTCACACCGACACCTCTTCACGCGATCTCATCGTCTTTCCGCCTTAGGCGTAATCACTGAGAGACTGAGGAAACTACGGACAAGGCCACACAGGTGATGAATATGCCGACAAGGACAACGATATTCACGATGCATGGGACCATCCCAAATGGCAGGGATCGATAACGGGACCAGCTTGTGGCACGCGCATCGAATAAAACCATCAAGATCACAAAGGCAATCAGCGCGTAGTGCCCATAACGGAATAGTGACTCGAAGATTATCATAGGAGTGCTCAGTAGTGACTGCGATTGGTCTATGTTAGCTAATTCCCACAAGATTTGGACTTTCGGCACCATAAACGTGGCGACAAACGCGCCGATCCCCAGCGCTGGCAACACCAGCAGCAGCGAGTAGAACCAATGACGCCAGACACGCACGGGGCTTGCTTTCGCATATTCGTGCCCAAGTTCACTTGGGCTGCCCAGGCGGGAAACACCAATCGAAAAGGCTTCTTGCTCCGAAAGCCCAACATTCATCAATGCGGCAATCTGCTCTCGCAAGTGTCCCTCCAATTCCTCCAAGTCATCCTTCGAACACGCCGTCTCTCGTTGCATGGCGACTTTCCATTGGGTGATTGATTGGTCTAGATTGTGCATGGCTCCAAATTCCAAAGTTGATTGAGAACATGATTCGTCACTTGCCACTGTGATTGTTGTTCCGCCAGGGCATTCCGCCCCTTACGATTGATCTGATAGTATCGCCTCTTCTTACCCGTCTCTTCCGCAATTCGCCATCGGGATTTCACGAGGCCCTGCTTCTCTAAACGTCGCAATACCGGATACAGCATTCCGTCCGACCACTCGATCTTCGAATCCGACGTGGCACGCACTTCCTGTATCATCGCGTAGCCATAGGTCTCGCCCCGGGTCAGGATCGATAGAATCATCGGCGTCGCCGATGCCGCTACAAGTTCTTTAGATTGGAGCATGAGACTCTCAAACCTCCTCCGTTAATACATTGCACTGCCATGTATCAACATGCATACATGGCCGCGCTATGTATGTCAAGGATTTGATGTCCGTTTTGAAAGGTCAGCTCCTCAATGATTTAGCAGACAAGAGGCACCCTGGATACTTGGCGCCAGCGTAGAAATCTGAAAAACACCCTTAATCCTCTTTGCTATAGCGTTAGTCTTCGATGCACTCGATGCTCTCGCCTGTTGAAGACGCCGTGTCCATGAGACGATCGAACGCGTCGAGAAGACGCAAGAAGTCGCTACGATTCACCTTCTTTGTAATCTCCTTCCGCAAGGGGTGAGTCTGCCACCCCGTCGTGACCTGCCATGACGTTGGCTGCTGCCGTATTCGCTCCCTCACTTCCGCAGTGATATCCCGCAGGCGAGGGAATTCGCTTGGGGAAAACTCCACACGTCCGTAGAGATCGATGTATTTGCCAGTCTGTTTAGCAAGCGACTCGAACCATGGGTGCATGAACCAATAGTATCCGTCATCATCGAATGAGAGACCATGTCTAAGCGCATTGGGCAGCGCTCCTTTGATCGTAAGGTCCAGGGCCATCGTTCCAATTGAAGATTGCGATAGTGGCTGAATGACTGGGAAAGCGCAACGCCTCTAAGCCCGGCTTCAGTGATCCTCCGGGCCATTCGCTTTCACAGGCTGCTCCGAAGCATTCTCTTCGATGGAGGCTTCAAGCTTCTCAAAGGCGCGCGTCAATGCCTCCCATTCGTCCTCAGTGTCATCAAAGAGTTGTTCCATTGCCTGGGCTTCGCGAAATTCTGGGAGCCCTGGTTGCCAGAAATCCTTCAATGGGTAAGCCGCGCGATCTTCGGCCTTCACCTTTATTTCCAATTCAGGCTGATCAAGGCAGCGATAAACGTGCAACGTGACTTCCGTACCCACCGTCATCGCGTTGATGCGTTGCTCCAGGTCACTCTTCTGCGCCACGGGCTCGCCATTCCACGCACGAATGATATCGCCGCGGCGGAGGCCAGCGCGTTCCCCTGGACCTTGCGGTGCGACCTCGGAGAGGCGCACGCCTTTGGCGGCAGCCGCCTCCTCGAGAGCATCAGCATCTTGCAGCACGAGCCCGATCCAGGGCTCAGGCACCGCCGTCTCCTGCACGGAAAGCAGGCTTCCAAGGCTTCCCAAGTCCATTGTATCCCCAAAACGGATGGGGGCGTCATCCAGCAACCGCATGTCCTCGGTTGCGCAGAGGATGAACGGGGCAAGCACGATTGCGTATAAGGCTACCTGGCGCACGCGGGAAATTACGCTGGTCACGTGCCTCTGCCAAGCGTCGATCCCACTGCAATTCGCCTTGCTAGAGGAGGCCGCCTGCGTCTTGATGAGACTGGTCGTTCACTTTCCATTCTATGGCTGATTCTATTCCCTTCTACATCGGCACCTATACCCATGGTGCGAGCAAAGGCATCTATCGCAGTGCCCTCGACCTTGAGACTGGCATGTGTGCGAAAGCAACACTCGCGGTAGAGACCGATCACCCTTCGTTTCTCGCCATTCACCCTCACAAGGAGTATCTCTATGCCGTGAATGAGACGGGCGCGGGGTCGGTGTCCGCGTTTGCCCGGCAAGCAGACGGTTCACTGACGCATCTCAACACCCAGGCGTCTCATGGTGGTGCCCCCTGTCACCTTGTGATCGATGCCACTGGGAACCATGTGCTCGTGGCGAACTACAGTGGCGGTAGCATCACGAGTCTTCCCATTCAGAAAGACGGCCTTCTCGGGGAAGCGACCGCGACCGTGCAACACACCGGCGCGAGCGTGAATCCGCGTCGCCAACAGGAGCCTCACGCGCATTCGATCAATCTGACCGTCGACAACCGTTATGCGCTTGTCGCGGATCTTGGTTTGGACAAGGTGCTGTCGTATCCTTTCGACGCAGAGAAAGGCACCTTTGGCCCATCCCCTCACATTGGCCTCACCGCCCCGGGCGCTGGTCCGCGTCACGTGGCCATACACGGGCGGCGGGTCTATGCGATCAACGAATTGCTCAACACCATCGACTTGTTCCACCTTGAGCCCAGCGATGGAAACCTCACACCCATGCAATCGATCAGCACTCTGCCTCCAAGCTATCATGGCCGCTCCCACACCGCTGAGGTGGTACTATCATCAGACGGCCAGTTCGTCTACGGATCCAATCGCGGGCATGATAGCATCGCCGTGTTTCGGGTCACGGACGGCGATGGTCAGCTCGATCTGGTGGAAATCGTCCCCACTCAGGGCAAAAGCCCGCGGAATTTCGTCATTGATCCTTCGGGGCAATTTCTTCTAGCCGAGAACCAAGGCTCAGACACGGTGACGGTGTTCCGTCGAGACGCCAAGACCGGAACCTTGGTCGCTCTGAAAGACCAGTTGAAAGTCGCCAATCCCGTCTGCATCCGCTTCCTCGGCTAATGGCCATTGTCATTACAAAGCCAACACTTCCTCATTGAATTGCTGACGAGGCCAGCTTAAGTCCCTCTCTATGTTCGAACGAGACGAAGACGGCACTTTAGTCATCGAAATCAGCCCCACGATGCGGGTCGTGATCCTTGCGGCTGTGATGATCTTCGCAGGGATGATCGTTTGGTGGTTCTCCTCGGGGAAAGAGCAGGCGGAAGCCGCCAGGCAGTCGCGTGTTCCCGGCGATATCCTGCCGACGGATGAATTCGGACCGGACAATCCCGACAAACTGATGGGGGTCGAACAGGATATCGGCGTCAGTCCCTACTCTCTATTAACGATCGAGCGATTGGCTGGTGCGGATCGCGAAGAACTAGAGAAGATCTTCGACGAGATCCTTGATCGCGGACTTCCTGATCTGACCAGTGAGGAGGCTCAGCTCTACAACGGGCTCATTTCCCGCAGCGCCGAGATCGCTCCTAACCGATCCCTCCGCTTTTATGACATGTTAGAAGGCGGCAATCAGCGAGCCTATTCGATCAGCCAGCTCTACAGCAAATGGTCGGAGATCAAGCCGGAGGAAGCTGTGGAGACGGCCAAACTGGTAGAAGAGCCGCTTCGTTTCAAGATCATGGCAAGAGACTTGCCAAAGCTGGTCGACACGAAGCCGATCGACGCCCTGACCCAAGCGGTCGTCACGAGCAAAGATTACTTCAAGCACGTCACGCCTAATTTCATTCGACCCGTTGTCCGCAAATGGGCGAAGACGAGCTTTAGCGAAGCCGAGAAAGCCGTCTACGCGCTGAAGGATTCAGACGCCCGTCACCAGGCCATTCAGGGTCTAGCACTCGCCAAACTCGACGCCGCCGCCGACTGGAATGAGGCTTATCGCTGGGCTGGGAAAGTGAAAGGATCACAGGAGCGTTTGTGGGCGCAGCTCACGATCGCCGAAATGGGGGTGCATAAGCATTGGGGTGCCTTGGGTCAAGCATTGAACAATTTCCCGCACCAATCGCTCAAGCAACACCTCCTGCGTTTGGCTGAAGCGCGCCGTCTCGTGGAGGCCGTCCCTGAGCAAGAACGCGCTAACAAGGCCATCAAGCTATACACTTCCACCGATCCTTACGACTACCATGGACGGCTCTGTATCGTGAACACGTTTGCAGATGACGAGCAGCGCGAGCGAGAGGGCATCATGGTGCGCACCCGCTGGCCCATGCTGGGGCGTGTCACCTTTCTCGCCGATGGCTACACGCTCTGTGGCAATGTGCCCCCCAATATCAAGCAGGCACCTTTGGTGGATTTGCTAGAGCGTGGTCAATCAGCCTTGGATAAAGGCGATCTCAAGAGCTCCAAACGTGATTTCCTGAAGTATCTCCATTACAATCCCGAGACGGATACCGTCACGCCCTATCTCACCGAGTGGTCCAAAGCTGCCGGTGTTTGGTTAGGCCCGGGGGCTTCCAAGCTCGACGAGGTGACTGTCAGCGCAAATGAGGTGCCCGTTGAAAGTGATTTCTTTGAAGTCATGGCAGGGTTGCAAGAGCAGTTCGAGGCCACCACGGGCCAAGCGTTGGAGATGCACATCTTCGAGGCCATCTCAGGCATCAAGCCCGACCTCATCTGGTCGTGGGGCAAGCATGGCGAAGTGACGGTACGGGAGGCGCTCGACGTGCTCTCCGAATTCAGCGGACTCACGATGATCTATCACGAATACGGGATCGTTGGCTTCTATTGGCGTGACGAAGACATCGCTCTCACCATGGGGTCTCCGTTAGAGCTCGTCCCCTACCCCACCTACTGAAAGGAACGGGGTCCCGCCTCAAGAGCTAGATTCGCATTGGCGGAACGCGCGAAGGCGTGGTAGACAGCCGCAGCGAGACCCATGAGCGCAGCAGACCCCGATTTCAACATCCGTTACGTCGCCGATTTGGCCCGGCTCGAATTGACCGAGGAGGAAATGGCCACGTTTGAACCCCAGCTTCAGGCTATCCTTGGCTATATGAAGAAGCTCGATGAGATTGATGTCGATGCGATCGAGCCCACAGCCCACGCCAATCCCGTCTTCAATGTGACGCGACCAGACACGCCACGGCCCAGTCTGACTCCTGAGGAGGCGCTGCGCAATGCGCCCAAGGCAGCCAAGGACCAGTTCATTGTGGCCAAAGTAATTGAATAGGAGCGCCCCGATGAGTCTAGCCACCCACACCATCGCCGAGCTGCGTCGACTCCTCGATGCCAAAGAGGTCGAAGCGAAAGACATCATTGATAGTGTCCTTGATGCCGCTGAGAAACAGGACGACCGCATCGGCGGCTATCTTTCATGGGATCGCGAAAAGGCCTACGCCGATGCCGCCCAAGCTCCCGAGGGGCCGCTCCAGGGGATTCCCATTGCCATCAAAGATTTGATCAACGTGAAGGGGCATCCTTGCGGGTGTGCCTCCAAGATACTCACCAACTACGTGGCCCCTTACGATGCTACCAGCATTGTGAACCTGCGAGAGGCAGGTGGCATTCCGCTAGGGCGAGCCAACATGGATGAATTTGCCATGGGGTCGTCGAACGAGAATTCTGGGATCAAACCCGCGCACAATCCGTGGGATCTCGAACGCATCCCGGGCGGATCGAGCGGGGGCTCAGCCGCTGTGGTAGCTGCGAACGAAGCCATTGCCGCGCTTGGGTCCGACACCGGTGGATCCATCCGCCAACCCGCTGCGTTCTGTGGCTGCGTGGGACTGAAGCCCTCCTATGGCCGCGTCTCCCGCTTTGGCCTCACCGCCTACGCGTCCTCGCTCGACCAGATTGGCCCCCTCACCAAGACGGTGGAGGATGCCGCCATCCTGCTAGGCGCCATCAGCGGCAGCGATCCTAACGATAGCACCTGTCTCGATGAATCCGTGCCCGACTACCGCGGATCGCTCGAAGGCTCCATCGCTGGCAAGAAACTGGGGCTTCCGAAAGAATACTTCACCGAGGGCATCGATCCCGCCATCCGCTCGGCGGTCGAAGCGGCGGCCAAGCAATTCGAATCCCTCGGGGCCGAGATCGTCGACGTGTCCATGCCCCACACCGAGCAGGCCATGGGCGTCTATTACATCATTGCCACGGCCGAGGCCTCTGCCAATCTCGCCCGCTTTGATGGCGTGCGCTATGGACACCGCTCTCCTGAGGCCTCCAATCTGGCAGAACAATACGCCAAGTCTCGTGCCGAAGGCTTTGGGCACGAAGTGAAATTGCGAATTCTGCTAGGCACCTATGTCCTCAGCTCCGGCTATTACGATGCCTACTACCTCCGCGCCCAGAAACTCCGCACCTTGATCCGTCAGGATTTCACCAACGCATTCGAGCAGGTGGATGCCCTGCTCACCCCCGTCAGCCCCGCGCCTCCCTTTAAGATTGGCGAGAAAGCCTCGGATCCTCTCGCCATGTATCTCGCAGACATCTACACCACGAGTGCCAACCTCGCAGGCATCTGCGGGCTCAGCCTTCCTTGTGGGTTCATGACGCCCAAAGATGGTGCACGCGAAGTGCCGATCGGCATGCAACTCCTCGGGGCTCCCTTTGCTGAGAGCACCATCCTTCAGTTAGGCCATCACTACGAACAGGCAACGGATTGGCACACGAAGCAGCCGGCACTCGGCTGATCTTTGTCCTCATTCATGCCCGGTCTCGCAGAAACGCCAACACGCGTGCTTCTTGATAGAATCCATCTTTCCCAAATTGCACGTAGCCGACGTGGCCGCCATGCGGGGTGATTTCCGCGTGGAGATGCTCATTGCGATCCGCTTCTTCGCGTAAATGACAGGGCGGTGAGAGGAAGGGATCATCTTCCGCATTGAGAAGGAGCGTGGGCACCGCAATGGACTCTGCCACGGCTTTGGCACTGCACCGCGTCCAGTAATCTTCGGCGGAGGCAAATCCATGCACTGGCGCGGTGAAACGCCCGTCAAAGTCATGGAAATTCTCAGAGGCCAGGACTGCATCGTAGTCCAGCGCGTCGGGGAAGGCTTCTTGTCGATGGCGCACCTTCTCAAAGAGAAATCTCAGAAAGCGCTTCATGTAGAAGCGGTTGCCCGGTTGGGCAAAGCGCTCGGCACAGGTTTCCAAATGGCAGGGCACCGAGATCCCGACGCCCGCCATGACACCTTGCGCCCTCACGGATTCCCCACGTTCCCCCAAATACCGTAGGACCACATTCCCTCCCAGGCTGAATCCGATCAATAGAAGGGGCTGATCTCGGCGCCGCGCCCGCACATCGGCCACCACCGCCTGGAGGTCATCGGTCACGCCACTATGATAGGACCGCAAGCGCCGATTGGGTTCGCCGCTACACCCTCGGAAATTCATCGCCACGATGTCCCAGCCATTCTCCGACAATGCCCGCGCCATGCCCCTAACGTATGGCGCATCGGAAGAGGACTCCAGTCCATGGAGAACGATGGCCACGCGCCCCTGTCCGTCATCAAGCTCGTCCAGATCGAGGAAATCACCGTCGTCGAGCTCGAGGCGACGGCGTTGATAGGGACGCCTTCGGATCCGTCGCAGGGACCGCGCCAACACCGTCTGGGCATGCCCATTGGTGAGCCACCACGGCGCCCGGTAGCTCGACGGCAACCTTGGCATGATGATGCTTGTGCTAGGCCGTTTCTTCGGGCACGCGAATATTCTCGACCATGGCTTGCACCTCCACCGGAGGCTCCGGAGTGAAACGCGAAACCACCCATGCGGTGACGAAGTTGAGCAGCATGCCAAGGGTCCCGATGCCTTCAGGGGAAATCCCAAACCACCAATTGTCCGCCGTGTTCGCAGAAGGATTGATGAACTTGAAGTAGATGATGTAGCTCGCCGTGAAGAGGATGCCGACAATCATTCCCGAGATGGCGCCTTCACGGTTCATCCGCTTGGAAAAGATGCCCAGGATAATGGCCGGGAAGAAGGAAGACGCCGCCAGACCGAATGCAAAGGCGACCACTTGAGCCACCCATCCCGGAGGATAGATCCCTAACAAACCCGCGACGATCACCGCCCCCACCGCCGCCAGGCGCGCCGCCACCAGCTCACCCTTCTCTGAGATGTCTGGCTTGAGCGTGCGTTTCAACAGATCGTGGGCAATGGCCGTGGAGATGACTAACAAGAGCCCCGCGGCCGTTGACAGCGCCGCCGCCAGGCCACCCGCCGCGACGAGACCAATCACCCAATTCGGCAAGTTCGCGATCTCAGGATTGGCCAATACCATGATGTCCCTGTCCACATAGAGCTCGTTGTCTCCGGGCGCCGATTCATTGGTCACCAGCCGCTGCCCATGCGCGCCGCGCGCCTCGTCACCGCCCTCGGCAAAGCTCGGTTTTCCCTCGAAGGCGAGCCCTTTCGTGTATTGCACCGCCCCATCATTGTTCTTATCCACCCAGGCGATCAAACCGGAGTCTTCCCAGGTCTTGAACCACTGCGGGATCTCGGCGTAGGCCTTGTTGCTCACGGTGGTGATCATGTTCGTCCTCGCAAAGGCCGCCACGGCAGGCGCGGTCGTGTAGAGAATGGCAATGAAGAGCAGTGCCCAGAAAGCCGACATCCGCGCGTCTTTCACCTTCTTCACCGTGTAGAAACGGATGATCACGTGCGGCAAGCCCGCCGTCCCCACCATCAAGGCCATGGTGATGAAGAACACATCCTGCATGCTCTTGGACCCCGAGGTGTAGGCATTGAATCCGAGTTCTTCACTCAATCCATCAAGCTTATCTAACAGATACACGCCTTCCCCACTCAGCTGGCTCCCCATGCCCAACTGCGGAATGGGATTGTTCGTCAGCATGATGCTGATGAAGATCGCCGGCACCATGAAGGCGAAGATGAGTACACAATACTGGGCGACCTGAGTGTAGGTGATGCCTTTCATCCCACCGAGCACGGCATAGACAAACACAATCGCCATGCCGATGATCACTCCCATAGTCACATCCACTTCGAGGAAGCGCGAGAAGACCACGCCCACTCCACGCATCTGCCCGGCCACGTAGGTGAAGGAAACAAAGATCGCACAGGCAATCGCCACCAGGCGCGCGGTCGACGAATAGTAACGGTCGCCCACGAAATCCGGTACGGTGAATTGTCCAAACTTCCGTAAGTAGGGGGCTAACAAGAGCGCCAAGAGGACATAACCACCCGTCCACCCCATGAGATAGACCGCACCGTCCCGTCCTTGGAAGGAAATGATCCCCGCCATGGAAATGAAGGAAGCAGCCGACATCCAATCCGCGGCCGTGGCCATGCCGTTGGCCACCGGATGAACGCCGCCTCCCGCCACGTAGAATTCACTCCGCTTCGAGGTCCGCGTGTAGATGGCAATGCCGATGTAGAGCGTGAAGGAAAGCCCGACAATGATAAGAGTCCAGATTTGGATCGCTGACATGATTGGAAAGAGATATGCTAGAGTTACTTCGAAGACCTGTCGTTCCGGCGATAATCCGCGTCGAGTTTGTTCATGTAGCGCACGTAGATGAGGATGAGGACGACAAAGACGTAGATACTCCCCTGCTGAGCGAACCAGAATCCAAGCTTGAAGCCCTTGATCCGAATGGCGTCCAGCTGATCCACGAAAAGAATCCCGCAGCCGTAGCTGACCACAAACCAGATCGCCAACAAGATACCCAGAATGGTCAGATTCTTACGCCAATAGACGCGATGAGGCTCGTGAGATGCGGATGGATCACTCATGGCGTGAACCTATGGCGACAGTCGCCACGCTGGGAAGGATAAAAGTGGCCTTCTCGTAGGAATGCGAGCGCCAAGGGGACGATCAGCTCCCCTGGGCGGCGGAACGCGCCTTCTCGTCCCAAGGGAGGACTCGATCAAAGAAGCGTCCCCCTTCCTGGTAACGATGATAGGGCACCGCCTCGCGTTTCCATTTCTCCACCGCCTGATCGTAGAGTTTCCGCATCTCGGGCAGCGCAGGATCGCTCTGGCTCGTCGGCTCTAATTCCAAGGGATCCCGATCCAAATGATAGAGTTCCTCAGTCGGCGTGAAGCCCTCGCCTCCGTAGGGCCAGAAGATATACTTCCGTGAGGGCGTCACCACGGAGAGGCTATGCACGGCACGAGGTCCCCACACATTGATCAAGGGCAGGGAGCCATGGTGCTCCCTCTCCGGGTCATCCAGGAGGGGCAACAACGACCGTCCATCCATGTTCGCCAGCGGCTCCAGCCCCGCTAAGGCCAGCATCGTCGGGGCAACGTCAACATTTCCCGTCAAGGCCGCGCACCGACGCGCCTTGCCGTGCTGGGATTGGCGTGGATCGACGATGATCAGCGGCACGCGCGAGGCCTCTTCATAGGGCAAGACCTTGGATCCATAGCCATGCGATCCACACAGAAACCCATTGTCAGACGTAAAGATGAAGACCGTGTTCTCCGAGACGCCGTGGGTCCGGACCGCCTCCCGGATCATGCCGACAGCGGCATCGACGGCATAGATCTGCTGATGATACTTCGCCATGACCGCATCGTAGTCTTCCGCATACCCCCAACTCTCGAAGCGTTCATACTGTCGCCCCTGACGGCTTTGTTGACTAAAGTGTTGGCCTTTGTCGCGACCATAGTTCGCCGGCTTGGTAAACGTCTTGTTCGCATACACCGCATCGTCCACCGGATCGGGTTCCACCGGTCGATGCGGCGCTTTGAAGCTAATCGAGAGGCAGAAAGGCTTCTTCTCCTGAGCCGCTCGTGCCACGAAATCCCTCCCAAAGGCACCATACGCGCGCGTTGCGTGCGGGTAAGCCTCCGCGTAGGCTTTCATTGAGGGATTCTTCGCCGTTTGATAGTGCGTTTGTCCCGGCCCTGCGCCCCATTGGTCAAAGTCCTCCTCAGGCAGCATCCCCTTCCCTCGCGGTTCCGTCGCCACGACGAAACCAATCTTACCTGCCATGGCCGTGAGGTAGCCTGCCCTTCGCAATTGCAATGGGTAGGAGCGCTCCCAGTGTTCCCGCAAGAGCGGTCCGTGCTCGAAGTTGCACCCCGTCTTATACTCGAACATGCCGGTCATGATGCTGGCCCGGCTAGCCATGCAGATGGCAGTGGTGTCGTAGTGACGATCAAAGGTCACCCCTTCCGCAGCCAGGGCATCAATGTGAGGAGTCTGCACATCTTCATTTCCATAACACCCCAACGAATAGGTGGTCTGATCGTCAGTGAGAAGAAAGACGATGTTAGGCCTTTCGTCGCCCCAGGCCACTGCGAGCCCCATTCCCAATAACAGAAGAAATCTCATCGAGCTTAGAACGTTGGTGCGACCCAGGTAGGAATGCCACGCTCGGCAAGTTGCTTCTCGTAACGCACCGACTGCGGCTGCTCAGGCGCGAAGGGAACGTCTTCATTCACCATCAAGGGCAACGTCGCTTCCCACCAGATGTCGTAAGCGCGGCGAATCGCTGCCACGACGTCTGGATGCTTCTCGATCACATTCGTCGTTTCGTAAGGGTCAACAGTGATATCGTACAACTCAGCATTGTTCACCAGCCGCCAGCGCGTCGTGCGCACCGCGCAATTCTTGAACTTGCTGGCGTTAGGGTGCGAACCCTTCTCCCATCGCCCCTGATGGGTGAACAAGTGCCGATCCTCCCATGGCGCCTCGGGATCTTCTAACAACGGCACCAAAGATCGACCATCGATCTTCTGAATCCCTTCTGGGAGATCGATCCCTGCAAGCGTACAGAAGGTCTTGTAGAGATCAATGTGCGCCGTCAGTGCGGGGATGTCTACGCCTTCCCCTAACACTCCTTTCCACCGCCAGAACGCTGGCACGTGCGTTCCGCCTTCGTAGGGCGATCCCTTACCCGATTTAAAACCAGCGGTGAAGAGCTTCGTCCGTTCACCGTAACGCCTTGCCCCACGCCCCGCCTGGCCATTGTCCGTCATGAAGATCACCAAGGTATCATCCCACGCATCCCACGCATCGAGCTTATCCATGAGGAGACCAAAGTTGGTGTCGAGATTCTCGATCATCCCATAACGTCCAGCCGTGTTGCCATCGTAACCGAGATCTAGGAAGCGCTGCTTGTAGCGCTCGGGCGCAATCATGGGACCATGCGGTGCGTTGGTGGAAATGTAAGCGAAGTAAGGCGTCTCCGCCTCGCGCTGCTTCTTGATCCAACCCAGCGCAGCCTGGAAGAAGACATCCGTGCAGAATCCCTTCGTTTTCACAATCGTATCGTTCGCGAGCACGTGACAGTCGAAATAGCGGTTCTCGCGGTTGGGCGGGAAATCCGCACAACTGCCAGGATACGATTGCCCGATGCCGCCCGCGCCGTGAATAAAGACTTCGCTAAACCCGCGATGGTATGGTTGATAGGCATCCTCGTCGCCAAGATGCCATTTGCCAAAGATGCCCGTCCCGTAGCCGGACTGATGCATCAGCTTCACAAAGGTGGTTGTGCTCAGGGCCATCCGTTCGCGCTCCTTGATCGTGTGGGTCACCCCATTGCGAAACTCGTGCCGCCCACTAAAGATCGCTGACCGGGTTGGTGCGCACGTCGGGCTGACATGGAAATCAGTGAAGCGCGTCGATAAATGATAGAAGCGATCCAGGTTGGGCGTGCGCAAGAGAGGATTCCCCAAACAAGAGAGATCTCCCATGCCCTGATCATCGGTCATGAAGAGAATGACATTGGGTCGGCTTCCAGCCAATTCCTTAGCCTTGATGGAATGCCCAAGGCTCAGAGACAATGCAAGGATGAGGATCGTCACGCATCGATTCATGCGCTCAGCCTAGGCAGCGCTTGAATTCCCCAGCAAGCGCAATCTCACTCAGAGGCGGTCACAACGACGACGCGATCCCCCCCGACAAGTTGCAGCCTGGCAGCACTGTCCACGACCAATTCCCCGTTCAGCTCGATGGCATTCATATCGAAGGTTGGCGCACTATAGCCTAACTGCTCCAAAACATCGTTAAGCCAGAAGCTCGGGATCACGGCCTCATTCCCTTCTTCTACCAACCGCTTCCGCTGCGCGAAGCGACCGCTGATTGAATAATGATAGAGTTGTGACTGCAAGACCACTTTGCGATCATTCACCGCGATCTGACAGCGCGAGCCCTTTCGGATCAGGGTTTGCAGGTGGTCCGGCAACGTGACGGGACCGGTTTGGCTTTCCCCTTCCCGACGCGGGAGTTCAAGACGATCTCCCCATTGCAAGGCGAGCCATCGCCGGTCTTCTGGCAGGGGGCTTCCCCATGGGAGCACCATCCGCTCGTCGCCACGCATGAGCACGCACTGATCCCAATCGGTGTCTGCCAGGACGGCGACGTCACTTTGATAGGCCGCCGCCAGTGCGTCGATCACATCGACGTCCAGCTCACGCCCTGGCTCTCCCTCAGCGCGGAAACGCAAGTGGTCCCGCTCTCGACTCCACAGGGTTTGGGAAAACAATTCAGCCTCACGCGTCACCACAATTGTTGAAGCCGCTTCTAACGTTTCCTCCAAATCTAGCAACTCAATGGTGTCCCCATCACGCAACCAAATCTCTTCCCCGGGCCAGGCGGGCTGAGTGGCATCGCAGCGCAAGACGCGACCATCCGCACGGGTCAGTACAACTTTGGTGAGATCGACTGGCAATCCCACAAGCCCTGCTCGATTGAGAAATGGGCGCAAATGGCTCGCCACCAGCCAGGTGTACCCTGGCACATACACACCCGGATCAATGATCGCAGGCACTGTCTCCACCACTTTCTCGCGCCCACTCGCGCGCACGGTGACCGACTTCTTCGCGGCATCCAGAAGGAGCGGCACGTTAACCGTTTGCTGAGTGCGATCCCCGTCCACAGTGGTTCCCCAGGGAATTGCCAGGGGATCAATCCCGCCTCTCCCCTCCTCATGTTTCGCCTGAATGCCAGAGGCCACCATCACATCAGTCCACTCAACGGTCTCGCCCGTCCTCTCCGACTTGCGAAGGATCGGATCGCGATCCTGCCAGATGGCCAAGGATTCTTCCTGCCGTTTGCGAATCCGCATCTGCTCCATCAAATAAGCGGAATGGCGTAGGTCGAATGCTCGTTTGCCGTCACGGTTCTTGGCAAACACATCCACCCCTTGCGTCACGAGCATGGGAAGGATCGCTTCCGCTTCCGAGTGCACAAACACATGGAGCGCGGTGTTTCCGTGAGCATCTCGCCCATGCACATCTGCCCCCGCTTGGATCAGGCGCTCGACCATCTCTGGTCCCTTGGCCAGCATCAATAGCGACTTTCTATCCACATATCGTCTGTTCACGGACTCCATCTCTCGGGCTATCAATAGCGCAACCACTTCATGCGCCTCGTGCATGACGGCTCTCGCCAGAGGATCGTAGCCGTCATGCGCCCGCGCATCAGCCTTGCAGCCGAACAACAGCAGCGCCTCACATAATGCCACTTGGTTGCGCATGGCGGCGCCATCGAGCGCCGTACGCCCCGCATCATCCGTCGCCGTGAGATCGGCCTCGGCGACTCCAAGGATTCTCAACGTCGCCTCATCCGCCGCGAAATGCACGGGCGAACGCCCGTCATGCGTCACCGCATGCACGTCCACACCGTTCCTCAGCAGAAAGCTCAACTCCTCAACCCAGCCCGCTTCGGAGACCAAGTGGATGAGCCGTTTCCCATTGATCAATTCAGCATCCAGACCGCCACCTTTCTCTAGCAGAGCTTCGAGAATCTCGACGGGCCGCCGCTTGAGCACGGCTAACTGAAACGGGTCTAACGGAAATCCTTCCTTGGTGTGAAGCGTGAGCTCTCCCCAATGCCATCCGAAAGAACCAGCAGCTCGCCCAACAGCCCCCACTTCTAACAAATAGGCCACGAGCTTGTCTCGTTCGCTCCAAACGGCGTGGTGTAGTGCCTGCAGCCCTTTCCATCCCTGGGTCTGCACGTCCGCACCCGCATCAACCAAGCGTTTCGCCATCGCCAGATGACCAAGCCGCGCGGCGGCATCTAAAGGAGATCTCGCAGATTCCATCGCCGGAGCATTGGGATCCACCATCGGCTTGCCGTCCGTTCCCTTCTCTAGCAAGAACGCGACCACATGCAGGTGATTGGCTTCCACGGCTCGATAAAGCGGCGTTCTTCCCGAGGCATCCCTTTCCTCCAACAGGTCGGGGCTGTTCTTGGCCTTGAAGCGGAGATCATCGAGGATGTCTCTCTCTTCGCGCGTCAGAAGGAGATCTGGAGAGACCGTTCCCGAATATGGCAAGGCACGACCCATGGCTTTCAATTGGTCTTCCGCTAGAGCCACCAATGCATCCTCCTCGGGAAAGCCCGTGATGATTCTTTCAAAGCCAGCAGCCGCAGCCGCGTCGTTCTTCAACTTTCGCTCACATTCCGCCAAACGATACTGAGCAGTGGCCGCGATCTTTCGCTGTTGTTCGAAGTGCTGGAGGAGCGTTTTATAGCGTTTCCTAGCCAGATCGAGATCCAAGAGGACTTCCTCCGCATACAGTCCTTGGGCTAAAGTCGCATCTTCCGGATCTTGCCCAAGCACAGGCAGAGCCGCCAGGAAGAGAAGGGTGAGTGTTCGCGTGATCATGAGTCTTTGTCAGTAGTGGCGTGCGTTTGAAGACGATAGCCTTCGCCGTGGACGGTGATGAGGAATTGCGGTTCGTGAGGGTTGGGCTCGATCTTCTGCCGGAGCCGTCGCATGTGCGTGTCCACCGTGCGCGTCGTGGGATAGGCACCATAACCCCACACGACATCTAGAAACTGTTCGCGCGTGACCGTTTCCCCTTCGTGCATGGCCATTAACCGCAACATGGCGAATTCTTTGCTGCGAAAGTTCATTTCCTCACGCCCTTTCCAGCCGCGCTGCTGAGCGAAATCCAATCGAACCTTACCCAGTTCAAGCGTCTTCACCGATCGTTCCAGGGCGCGTGAGCGACGCAGGAGCGCGCGCAAACGGGCCAGGAGTTCCTGAGGGACAAAGGGCTTCACCAAATAGTCATCGGCCCCCAGATCGAGACCGCGCACCCGATCGTCCACGTGCCCTTTGGCCGTCAGGATGAGGATGGGCACTTCCGGCTGATGTTTGCGCAATTCCTGACACACTTCGAACCCGTTCATCACTGGCATCATCACATCCAACAAGACGAGATCCGGCTTCTGTTCCAATGCCAGGGTGAGCCCTTCCTCTCCCTGGGAAGCGGTGATAACCCGAAAGCCTTCCGCGGCCAGGCAGTCTTCCAGAGCGAGGCGCATGGGAAACTCGTCCTCCACCACCAAGATGCGCGCCTTTGCCGATGCCGTTCCCTGCTCAGTCATGATCCATGGGCAATTGAATTTCAAAGCGACTCCCCAGGCCTGGGGTGCTCGTGACCTGGACCGTGCCGCCGTGGCCCTCGGCAATGTGCTTCACGATGTGGAGACCAATGCCTGAACCAATCGTCCGCCGTGTCCATTCGGATCCCACGCGATAGAAGGGCTCAAAGATACGCTTCTGCTCTCGTCGTGGGATGCCTCGCCCGGAGTCGGACACGGCGAGATCGAGTGTCTCGCGTTCGAGCGATCCACCGATCTCAACGGAAACAACGCTTTTGGCAGGCGCGTGTTTGATCGCATTGTCTATCAAATTGACCAAAGCTTGACGCACCGCTTCGGCATCGATTGAAGGTTCCCATTCGTCCGCGCCATCGACTGCTTTCCACCACAAGGAGACCTCTTTCTCGTCGGCCGCCGGCCGCATGAGCGCGACGGTGTCCTCCACAAGTGAGACGATGGCCGTTTCCTCAAACACATAGGCTTTACGCCCCTGCTCAATGCGCGAGGTGTCTAGCACATTCTCGATCAGACGGCCCAGCCGTCGGCACTCCTGCCCCATCAACTCGTAGTAATGCTCCCGCTTCTCCCGCTCAGTCACTCGACCTTCCTTGAGACTGTCAGTCATCAAACTCACCGATGCAATCGGCGTGCGAAGTTCGTGAGAGACACTTGAGACGAAATCACTCTTCATCTGATGCAAGGCGCGCTCACGTCGAAATCCGCGTTCCTGCACAAAGATGCCTAACATGGCAACCGTCAACGCACCCAACACCATGGCATGCGTCATGGTGCGACGTTCGCGCAGCGTGTTCTCCAAGACAATCGGATCGTGCACCCAGGCTCGGACTCGAAAGGGACCGATCTCCGCCATCGCGAGCGGATCTTGGTCATAGGGCTGATGAATGAGCGCCCTCTCGTCCCCACCCCAATCGCGGATCGACAACGCAACCTTCTCCGATGCCAAGGGAGGTGCCACATGCCTTTCAATCTGAACAGCAAAGCTCTCGAAGTCCTTGGCAGACAACGCGCGGACCCGTTTCTCAGCCGCATCCTCGGAAACATGGAGGTAGACTTGCGAAGACGACTCACTGAAGTCCACGAACGCCATCTCAACTGGGCTCCCATCCAGCCCCATCATTTCGATGCGGAAGGGCTCTTCTGGCTTCCCTATGGTGAATGCCCGCCACAAGGTCGGCTCAATCACGAGCAGACGCCCATGCTCCCAGGCTCCATCCTCAAGGAGGCACTGCGCCAATTGCCGGTCGCGCTCATCCTCCTGCCATTGTTGCCAATCGCGCTTGGCCTCTTCGCCTCCCACAAGGCTCTCTGTCACTTGCAGAAGAGCTGGCGTCAAGGCAGATGGCCTTTCCATGACCAGTCGGCGTAAGGCACGCACCGATTCCAACGAGGACGCTCCCGCCAGGTCATGCCGTCGCGCGGCCGCCACCACTTGGATAGGAAGGCCCGAGGGTGTGTAGACAGTTTCTGACAATGTCGCCAATTGCTCCAGCACTTCCATTGCTTTGTCAGGACCATGGCGTTCGCTGATGAAGGGGACGCCTAACAAGAGCAGCCTCTGTTCATCCTCGAAGGAGAGTTCCAGTGCCTCACTCACCTGCCGAATGGCATCCATCGCGGAGAGATCACTAGAGGCGAGCTTCTCAAAGACAGCGCGTTCCATGGCTCGGATCGCGGTGGAAGTGACGACGGGAGTGGGCGCGTCCTCGTAGAGCAGAGGTGCGACGAGCCTCCCCTCACGGAACACCACCTCGGGCATCCAATGACGCGTGTCCTTCACATAGCGCTCCCATTCACTCGTCACCCACGGGGTCAACTGCGCCAAGCGCTCCGTGGCTTGCTGACGCCAACGGGCTTCCAATCGGAGCCGTTCGCCCTGCAGCGTCCACAGCGCGTACCCGGCCAAAGCTACCATCGGCAACACAATCAGTGCTGTCTGCCAGAAGAAACGCTTGCGAGTGATGTCCACGATGCCTGCACAGTAGCATCCCGTCAGGTTGAGTTGTCACCACCTTGTGAACTTTGGTCTTCAACGTTTCGAAAGTTTCTGTGCATTTGGCGCCTTTTTGGATGACTCTCGTTCGTCAACTCCCCTGCAAACCACCGCCTCTTTCGGAATCGTTTCCAGTCGGCTTATCCCGGTAGATCGGCTTTGATTTGCTATCCACATTTCAAAACACACCACTACACTAACATGATTCAACCTTACTTATTCTTCAATGGTCGCTGCGATGAGGCGATCGCATTCTACCGTGACTGCCTCGGGGCCGAGGTCGAGTTGATCATGCGCTTCAAGGATTCGCCTGATCCCCTGCCCTCAGAGATGCCAGACGATTGGGGTGAGAAAGTGATGCATACGACCCTCCGCATCGGGGAATGCCGCATCATGGCTTCTGACGGTTGTGAAAGCGGCAAGGACGACTTTAAAGGCTTTGCGCTTTCGTTCACACTTCCAAACGAAAGCGAAGCCACTCGCGTCTTTGGCCTTCTGTCAGACGGTGGCTCCGTGCAGATGCCGATTGGGAAAACCTTCTGGTCTCCCTGTTTCGGCATGGTGCAGGATAAGTTTGGGATTCACTGGATGATCACCGTCCCAGAGACAGGACAACCGCAACGCTAACGAACTCAATCACTTTATGAGCAATGCATCTAACGAATACGTCGACGGTTTCGTGATCGTCGTTCCTACAGATAAGATCGATGCCTATCGGGAGGTCGCGACGGAAGCCGCGGCCATTTGGCGAGAGCACGGCGCGCTCGACTATCGTGAATGCATCGGTGACGACCTTGAGGTCACTGAGCAAGTCCCTTTTCCGAAACTTGCGGGTGCCAAGGAAGGCGAAACCGTCATCTTCTCCTGGGTCGTCTTTCCCTCGCGCGCGGCCCGCGATGAAGCCAATGCGAAGATCATGGAAGACCCTCGGGTCGCCGCCATGTGCGAGAAAGCGAAAGCGGCTTTCGATTGCAAGCGGATGGCCTACGGCGGTTTCAAGACCCTGGTCCACTGATTCCCGTCCAGTGCCAACAAAGAAAGAGCCCCTTCTCCAAGGGAGGTCGGAGAAGGGGCTCAGGAGGGATGTGCTTGGATGTGAAATCAGTCTACACACTTCCGAAGGGATGTCTAGTTTAAATGCCAATTATTTTACGAGATTCTCGTAAAGACCTGATTTCTTGCGATTTCCCAACCGCTTCGCTAGCGTGTCCCTCCCTAGCGTGTCCCTCCCGAATGAAGTGCCCCAGTTGCCAAGCCAGCTTGACGGAATCGGCGGTGCCCTGCCCTCGCTGCGGGTTTCGCCTACGATCAGATCGGAGAGAGAGAGGCCTTTGGACGCATGGGGCGGGCTGGGCTGTCCGTTAGGAGAGACCAGGTCGAACCGGCTCGATGCTCGCGGGTGGTTTGGGGGGGCGGAGATGGTGGCTGCCGCATGGCCGGCGCGGGTGAGCTGGCTGTTCCGTTAGGACAGCCAGGCTGCCAATCAGCGGCGGCCATGCGGACGGTTGGGAGGCCGGTTAGGAATGCGAAGCCTGACTAAGCGCTGGCGCGGCTCCTGCCCATAACTTGACACAACTCGCGGTAAGGTAACGTGGACGCCCAGCTGGGAGGGGCCCCTCTGGGGAGGGAACCAGACCAATAGGCGGGCACTTTGCCTTACCGCCGTTGTGTCATGGCTATGAAGCAGGGGGCGTGACAGCGCGTCGGGCGGGTGGTTGGCTGCGGTGGGAGGGCAGTGGACGTGACAGGTGTTAGACAGCTCCACGCGTTAGCGCGGAGATGGCTGCACCTGGCGCGGGCGCTGCGGGGTTGGGGGTGGTTGGCGCGGAGCTTTCCACACGGACCAAGTGAAGCGAGGGTGTTATTTATCTGTGCTATTGGATTTCTTCCGCCCAAAGCGCCTGACAATTATTCCAACCACACCCACTACTCCATTCAGCGTCTGCCAACCGAAGAAGCCAACAAGCGCTCCGCAAACAGCTGAAACAGCTACAGAAGCATCCAACATCCAATAGAACACAACAAACCCAGGAAGAGCAATTAGAACTCCAAAGGCGACTACCCCTAGCAGAAATCCCGCCAACCCAAATTTATCTTTCCTAGTGTTGGCCAATGATCCTTTCGTCTTCAGTGAACTTTCCATCTCGGGCAACTCGATAACAATTGCATGCCTTCGTGGCTTCGTAGCCAAGAATGACCCAGCCAACGATCGGGAGCATCTTTGTTCCAACGCGCCCCCAACTTTGGGACGTTACCTATATTTTAAACTCTTCGACCGGGTGTCGATTTAAGAATCTAACAATAGCATTACATAACTCAACATCATTCTGCGCGCTGAACAATTCTAACTCGGAAGTCATATCTCTCTAGGAAATCTACTACATATAGCCCATCCACCTTGCAATAGAATCGAGCCAAGCCGGGTCTCTCGCGTGTGCGCCGACAATCCCAGGACGGATAAAGAAAGAGCCCCTTCTCCAAGGGAGGTCGGAGAAGGGGCTCAGGAGGGATGTGCTTGGATGTGACATCAGTTTACACATCTCCGATTGAGTGTCCACATGAAATTGCAATTATTCACGAGATTCTCGTAGGGACCCAGTCTTGCGGATTCCCAACCCTATCGTTAGCGTCCGCTTGGAATGAAGTGCCCCAGTTGCCAAGCCACCTTGACGGAATCGGCGGCGTCCTGTCCTAGCTGCGGGTTCGCCTATGAGCGCATTGGAGAGGCCTTCGGACGCATGCCCACCCTTAAAGGCGAACTCTCTGACATGGTCGGCATTCTCTCTCCTCGACAAGCGGGTAAGATCCGAACCGAGATCAAACGCTTTGCCAGGGAGTTTCCCCAACTGCAATTCCATGCCTTTCTGACTTCGGTATCGTCTGATCACCCCATCAGCACCTACGCTTTCTGGCTCTTCAATGGATCTGGCATGTGCTCGCATCTGCAGAAGGGGGGACTCAATTTCCACACCCTGCTGGTAATCGATGTTGAGCACGGACGCTCCAATTTGAGTGTGGGCTACGGCATCGAGCCGTTCGTGGCCGACGACGATCTTCGGCGCGCGTTGGAAGCGGGGCAGGAGGCTCTCCAAGCGAAAGACTACGGCCAGGCTGTCGTAGCGATCATCGAAATGATCCGTGAAGTGTATCACGAGAAGAGCGCCCGCATTCCCCAGACCTTTGGCATGCGCCCCAAGACGCGCGATGATAGCGCTGCCTTCTAGTCGCTGAGTCTGGACAAGCGCCATCTCGTGCGGTAATGCGCGAGTGACAAGCCCATCTCGCAATACGAAAGACACGCTATTTATGGAAACTCTACGCAATTTCACTACTGGATCCGGAACCGAGGCCCAATTCTACTCTTTGCCCGCCCTTGAAGAGCAAGGGATTGGGAAGATTTCTCGGTTACCCGTCAGCATCCGCGTTGTCTTGGAGAGCGTTCTTCGAAATTGCGATGGCAAGAAGGTGACGGAGAAGGATGTGAAGAATCTCGCGCAGTGGGATGCCAAAGCGCCGGGTGATTATGAAATTCCATTCACCGTGGCTCGGATCGTGTTGCAGGATTTCACAGGCGTCCCTCTGCTTGTCGACGTCGCCGCCATGCGTGATGCTGCGGTCAAGCAAGGCGCTGATCCGAAAGCCGTCGAGCCGCTCGTACCTGTCGATCTCGTCGTGGATCACTCAGTGCAGGTCGATTTCGCCGGCTCACAAGTGGCCCTGGATCGCAACATGCAGATCGAGTTCATTCGCAATCGCGAACGCTACGAATTCCTCAAATGGGGTCAACAAGCATTCGACACCTTCTCCGTCGTGCCTCCTGGCATTGGCATCGTCCATCAGGTGAACTTGGAGTATCTCGCTCAAGGGGTGCTGTCGAAAGACAATGTCTATTATCCTGACACTTTGGTCGGGACTGACAGTCATACCACCATGATCAATGGACTCGGCGTCGTTGGCTGGGGAGTAGGCGGCATCGAAGCCGAAGCGGGTATGTTAGGTCAGCCAGTCACCTTTCTCGTGCCGGAAGTGGTGGGCGTCTACTTGCATGGAAAGCTCGCCGAAGGCGTCACAGCCACGGACCTCACTCTCAAGGTGACGCAGATGCTGCGGGAACACGGGGTGGTCGGGAAATTCGTAGAGTTCTATGGTCCTGGTGCTGAGGCCCTCTCTTTGCCTGACAGAGCAACCATCGCCAACATGGCTCCTGAATACGGCGCTACCATGGGATTCTTCCCAGTGGATAGCGAAACCATCCACTATCTCCGAGGAACAGGACGTTCGGAGGAACTGTGCTCCACTGTAGAGAACTACTTCAAAGCGCAAGGCCTCTTCGGCATTCCAAGCAAAGGCAGCATCGACTACACGGACGAGCTGGAGTTGGACCTCGGCAGCGTGGTCCCCGCCGTTTCAGGACCCAAGCGGCCTCAGGATCGGATTGATGTGCCAGCGTTAGGCGATCGCTTCAACGCTCTCTTTGAAATGCCGGTCTCCGAAGGCGGGTTTGGCTTGGATCCCAGCAAACGCAACACGCGCATCCCGATTCATTTGGATTCCCCCGCTGGCGAATTCGACAACCCATTGATTGAGGGAGAAACCATTACCGCGACCGATACCGATACGGTGCTAGGCCATGGATCCATTCTCATCGCCGCCATCACCAGCTGCACGAATACTTCCAATCCCAGCGTCATGCTTGCGGCTGGCCTCGTGGCCAAGAAAGCTAACGAGAAAGGCCTGAAGGTCGCCCCCTATGTGAAGTCTTCGTTAGGGCCCGGATCACGTGTCGTCACGGACTACCTGGAGGCGACCGGCCTGCAGAAAGAGCTCGATCAGTTAGGATTCCAAACAGTGGGCTACGGCTGCACCACCTGTATCGGCAACGCGGGGCCGCTTCATCCCACCATTGATGGTGCCATCAAAGACGGCGATCTCGTGTGCGCAAGCGTCCTCAGCGGCAATCGCAACTTCGAGGCACGGATTCACGGAGCCATCAAGGCAAATTTCCTCATGAGTCCTCCACTCGTCGTCGCCTACGCGCTCGCTGGTCGCGTCGATCTGGATCTCACCAAAGATCCACTCGGCACGGATCAGGACGGCAATCCAGTCTTTCTCACTGATCTCTGGCCCAGTCAGGATGAAGTCAAAGCTCTCCTCGGCAGCGCTCTCAAGCCTGACGTTTACGCCAAACTCTATGGTGACTTTGACAGTGCCAATCCCAAATGGGGTGAGATTCCTGGCAAGACTGGGGCCGCCTACGAATGGGACGAAAGCTCGACTTACATTCAGTTGCCTCCTTTCTTCGAGGGCTACGACGGCAAACTCGCCGACATCACGGACATCGTCGATGCGCGTCCCCTGGGCATCTTCGGAGATTCCGTCACCACGGACCACATCAGCCCTGCGGGTGCGATCAAAGAAGACAGCCCTGCCGGCACCTATCTGCTAGAGCACGGTGTGGAGAAAGCGAGCTTCAATAGCTTTGGGAGTCGTCGCGGGAACGATCGCGTGATGACTCGCGGTACCTTCGGCAACGTCCGCATCAAGAATCTCATGGTGCCCGGTACGGAAGGCGGGTATACCACCTACTTCGGCGACGGCCAGGTGCCGGTATTGGACAATCCACAATCCACGGACTCGGGCACACCAACCCATATCTTCGATGCTTGTCAGGCCTATCAACAGGCCGGCACCCCGCTAATCGTTATTGGTGGCGAAGACTATGGCATGGGTTCCAGCCGAGACTGGGCCGCCAAAGGCACGCGTTTGTTAGGCGTGCGCGCTGTGATCACTAAGAGCTTTGAGCGGATCCATCGAAGCAACCTCGTGGGCATGGGAGTGCTCCCGTTGAACTTCAAGAACAAGGAAGATTACGACAAAGCCACCGCCCACCACGACGCGACCTTCAGCATCACCGGATTGAGCAACGCGACCGAGCCGCGTTCGGAAGTCACGCTCACCGTGAAGGCGGTGGACGGCAGTGAAAGCCACTATCCTCTCATTGTCCGCATCGACACACCGGTTGAGATCGACTATTATCGTGCGGGTGGCATCCTACCCTACGTCCTCGCTCAGATCCTCGACACCACGGCGTAATTGCTCGCAGTTGCCCCTGCTACCGATGTCCGAACCCGTCACTCAGCTTCGGAACATCGGCCCCCGCTGCGCGGAGTGGCTCGCAGCCATTCACGTCCACACCGCCGACGACCTCCGTCGGCTCGGTGCGGCCACGGCTTACCGTGAACTCGTGCAGCGTGATATTGTGAGCCCTCATCGCATGATCCTCTACGCACTTGGCGGTGCCGTGGGAGACCTTGATTGCACGCGCTTGCCATCGGTTCTCAAACAAACGTTAGAAGAAGAGGCAAGTATCCACCACAGTCCTGGCAACCAGCGCCTCTTCTAACATTGGCCAGAGCAGAAACAGACGCTCCCATCCATCTGGGCATCGTCACCCAATCGGTGGCCCCCGCCATCCTTGCCGCCTCACTGGCAGCAAAGCCGCTTCCGGTGCTCTACATTGACCCCAAGACATGCGGTTCCGTCCACGCCTTCGCCGCTGATCTTGCCGCAGCCTTGCTGGCCCATCCCGTGACACCCTCAGCGGCGGATCTCGCCCATTTAGAAGGCAGCTATCGCTTCCGAGCCGAGAACGATCCCCGAGTCTCGGTCCATGGGAGCGCGGATCAGTGGCTTCTGTTAGCGGAAGAAGACACCCTCTTCGCGCACGCCACCGGCGCGTCCCAACTCTTTGTAAAACCCTTCCCCGATCATTGGGAACAGGCCTTCTTATATCTCCGTCAGGATGCCGTCACCCACGTCACCCTCTGGACACCCGACGACTCGGAATACATGGCCTGGCAATCCCTCTTTCCCAAGGCGGACGTCCAGCTCGCCTAACTGAACCATCATCCAGGTCGATCTATTCGATCTCTTTCCTGGCCTGGGGAAGCGTCATGATTGCGGCACGAAGAGGATGCAAATGGGTGAGGGTACGTTGATGATGGATCCTCTCTGAAACACCAAGGCACCTGATTCTTGATCGATGGCAAAGACGGACACGGTGCTGGATTGTCCACCGGCGGCGAGGAGCCATTTGCCTGAAGGATCCATATTAATGTTGCGAGGCCAAGCGCCACGAATGGGCTCCACTTCGATGACGGTGAGTTCGCCCGTCTCGGGATTCGCTCGATAGGCAGTAACACTATCATGTCCACGATTGGCGGAGTAGACGAATTTGCCGCTGGGATGAACGAGGATTTCCGAGGCTGAGTTAAACGTCTCTTTCGCTTTCACCTCTTCAGACAGGGCTGGGGTGGTCGTGAGTCGCTTCGTGGTGCCCGACTCGGCATCGTAGGCAAAGGTGGTGACCGAGAGGGTGAGTTCATTGAGGAGGTAGATGAATCTGCCATCGACTGAGAATCGCATGTGCCTGGGGCCGCCTCCGGGCACGGACTCGGCAAAGCCATGCTTGGTCAGCGTGGCTTTGTCAGGATCGACCTTGTAGATCACCATACCATCCATTCCCAGGTCTGGCACCAAGGCGAAACGTCCATCAGGCGAGAAGCCGCACCAATGAGGATGCGGGCTATCCTGACGGTTTCCCACCACACCTGAGCCGCCCTCGTGCTCTACCACAGTGGCGTCGCGCAGGCTCCCATCCGGGTTGAGCCCGAAGATCGCGGTGGATCCTCCTCCATACTGTGCGGTGAGGAGGCATTTCCCTGACGGATGCACCGCGACGTGCGTGCCGCCACCATCGCCAGTGGGTTTGGCATTGATGCGCCTGAGCTTCCCATCTTTGGCTATTTGATAGGCCGCGACTCCGGGGCCATCCGGCGTCCACGTGACGCCATAGACCTTCTGACCATCTGGGTGGATCGCGAGGAATCCTGACGGACTGTCTTTCACCGCCAACGTGGGTGGACTCAGGGTACCTTTGTCAGGATCGAATGCGGAATGATAAATGCCTTTCGATTCCTCTCCACGGGTCCCGAAGTAGACATGGAGGGACTGGGCGGAAAGCGTGGTGGAGCTGAGAAGCAGTGCGGAGAACCAAGATTTCATGATCCACGCATAGCAGGTCGCCTCCGTGTGACAAGCCTCGAGCAAACAAGGTCTTGCTCTGCTTCGCGCTGCTCTCTAGAAAGTGCGCATGCAGAGACGTCAGTTCCTATCGAAATCCGCCGCCGCCACTTTCGGGTTCCAAGTGGTCGCCAGTCACGTGGTCCGTGCGCAAGACGGCAAGCCCTCACCAAATAGCAAGATTCGCATCGGCGCGATCGGTTGTGGCGGACGTGGCGAGGCCAATTTGGATGGGATGAAGGATGAAGCCATCGTCGCTCTCTGCGACGTCGACGAACGGCGCGCAGCGGGCGCCCGGAAGAAGTTTCCCGATGCCAAGACCTTCGTAGACTATCGCGCGATGTTCGCTGAAATGGGCGACCAGATCGATGCCGTGCTCGTGGCGACGCCCGATCACACACATGCCGTGGCGGTGCACGCCGCGATCGAGAAAGGCAAGCATGTGTATTGTGAGAAACCGCTCGCCAAGTCCATCGCTGAAGTGCGCTCCATGCGGCAAGCGGCCTTGGAGAAGAAGGTGATCACCCAGGTGGGCAATCAAGGGCACTCCTCAGATCACATTCGTCTCTTTTGTGAAATGGTGTGGTCGGGTGCCATCGGCGAAGTGACCGAGGTGCACGCGGGCTGTGATGCCTTCAAGAACGTTTACTGTCAGATCGATAAGATCGGCGATTTCACACAGCAGCACGAGATTCCCGCAGGTCTGGATTGGCAACAATGGTTGGGGCCATTGCCGGATCGTCCCTATCATCCTCACTATCTTCCCTTCAATTGGCGCGGCTACTCCGCCTACGGCAGCGGCTGCATTGGCGATTGGGTTTGCCATGTGTTAGACCCGACCTTCTGGGCTTTGGATCTGGCCATGCCCACTGCCATCACCGCAGAGGTGCAAGGCTACGATCCGATGATTCACGCCGAATTCTACCCCGCCGGCACGCGGATCACCTTTGAATTCGCCGCCACGGAGAAGAATGGCCCTATCAAGATCATCTGGCATGATGGGGAAGAGAGCATTCCTCGTCCGAAGGAGTTGGAGGAGGGGCGCAATCCGGTGCGCACCGGGGCTGTCGTGCACGGGACCGAGGGGGTGATTATGCATGGTTCCCACGGTGCTGGCGGCTGTCGCTTGATCCCCGAAGCACGCATGAAAGCCTTTGAGCGCCCTGAGCAGAAGATTCCACGAGTGCCGGGTGGACACCATCAGAAGGATTGGCTCACCGCTATCCGCGAGGGACGCCAGGCAGGCTCCAACTTCGAATACGGTGGTGCCCTGAGCGAGATCGGTCTTCTGGCTATGATCGCCATCCGCCGTCCCGGCAAGCGCCTGGAATGGGATGCTCAGGCCATGCAATTCAAGAACGATGCTCTTGCAAACACACTGATCAAGCCGGTGTATCGCGCAGGCTGGGCGTAAACAACCAGGGAGATTGGCGCGCTGCTATCAACTCCTCTTTGCTAGGACAGAGTTGGCTGGGGGAAGCTTTCTCAACCAACCTTCCAGCGTTGGTCATGACCGCTCTCTACCTGCTCGCCATCGTGCTCACCATGCCCTAGAGAGGTGACACTGACACTTCACTCATCAACCCGGAGGCCACTGGAGCGGGCGCCCTCCTAACAGATGAATGTGCATGTGGGGAACGGTCTCCCCACCATTCTCGCCGTTATTGATCACGACTCGGAAGCCAGATTCCTTGATGCCTGCGCTCTCTGCCACTTCACCCACCTTCAGCAAGAGATGGCCCAGCAATGCCTGATCCTCAGACTCGGCAGCGGCGACACGCGGGATGGGCTTCTTGGGAATCAAGAGGATGTGCACCGGCGCCTGTGGACCGATGTCATTGAAGGCGAGGCAGAGATCATCCTCGTAGACAATGTCTGCTGGAATCTCGCGCGCAATGATCTTCTCAAAGAGCGTGGGCATGGTTTCGAATGATGCTAGGGTGAGTATTCTAGAGTAGCTGGAGCTTGAGCGTGTGATGCTCCCGCACGTGATTCTGAACGAAGGCAACGATCTCTTCGTGAAGCCGTTGACAGGCACGGGTCCAACGCTTCGCCCCTAACAGTACCTTCACCGCATTCTCCGATTCCGTCGCCACAATGACCTCAGCGCTTGTGCGCCGTGCCTCGTCGAGCATCTCCGCGAGGCGCGTGAAGAATCGCCATTCGTAGAATCCACTAGCAGAAGCTTCGAGAGCGAGATGATGCAGCTGGATCCGGCAGGGTGGCACCTCATCGTGAAGGTGATCGGCGATATCTTGGAAACCAAGTGCGCCCAAGGTGAGGCGCAGTTTCTCAAAGAGCTCATTGACCGTGATGACGCCAGAGGTGAAGCGCTCTCGCAAATAGAGAAATAGGCTTTTGACAATGTCAGCAGCAAACCACCACTCAGAATGCCCCGCCTCTTTAGCAGCCGAACGAATGGATCCTTCCAACCACTCGGCAGAGTATTCTCGGATACCACAGTCACCGATTTGAAGAACGGGCAGGCCTGATGCGAGGGCAATCATGTTGAGGGAGAGGTCGTGACGGGAGGGTTGAGTTTCGCTTCCTTGATCTTAAAGAGTTCGGGATGATGCGCGCCATGGAGCGGATCATTGTTCATCGTGCGGATTTCCTCGATGAACTCACCCACGTCCTGAAACTCGCGGTAGACGGACGCGTATCGGACATAAGCCACAGGATCGATCGCCTTGAGCTTGCGCATGACGGCAAGACCGATGCGTGACGACTGGACCTCCTTCTCGCTCAACTCCTCTAGCTCCGCCATGATGCCATCTACCGCCTCCTCCAGCGTCTCGCGGCTCACCGGACGCTTTTCCGAAGCTTTACTCAAGCTCTGCAGGAGCTTGGTGCGTTCCAACGGTTGGCGACTATTGTCCCGCTTCACCACGAACAGCTCGCGCTGTTCCAACACCTCGTAGGTCGTGAATCGGTGCCCGCAGTGCAAACACTCACGGCGACGGCGAATCGAACTCCCATCCTTGGAGGATCGGGAATCAATCACCTTGTCTTCGTGAGTGCCACAACGGACGCAACGCATGGTGCCGCGAGGCTACCTCAACATGTAGTGGCGTCAACGAGAAACCCACCACAACATGTAGTGCCTATTCTAAAAACTTCGCAAACATTCCGCAAATTCGCTGGCAACTGTTCTTGTGAACAGGTAGGCAATGCCATGCCCGATCCCGCTCATCACCTTTCGCGAGCGTTTGCCCGCGGACGGGGCACCTCGCAAGCCCCGCCCAACCGCTTCGAAAAGCTCTCGATAGCATGGGAACCCGAAGTCCAAGCAGGTGTCGCGCCGGATGGTGATCCAGAGAGTTCCCCTCGCCCACTCAAGACGACCTTCTACGAGGACGACTCCCAAACCATCATCACCCACAATGACAGTCCGGACATTGGCTTCAACGCGAGTTTGAATCCGTATCGCGGATGCGAACATGGCTGTGCCTATTGCTACGCCCGGCCTACCCACGAATATCTCGGCTTCAACGCCGGTTTGGATTTCGAATCCAAGATCATGGTGAAGAAACGCGCGGCCACGCTCTTGGAGAAAGCCCTCGGCAAGCCCTCTTGGAAACCCACACCGCTCGCCTGCAGTGGCGTGACGGATTGCTATCAACCCGTGGAGAAAGCGTTAGAAATCACGCGCGCCTGCCTCGCGGTGCTCGCGCGTCTCCGTCATCCCGTGGGGATCATCACCAAGAACCACCTCGTTACCCGCGACTGCGATCATCTCGCGACTCTCGCAGCCTATCGCGCTTCTGCCGTCCATGTCTCCATCACCACGCTCGATCCGAATCTCGCCCATCGGTTAGAGCCACGCGCCTCCAGCCCATCCCAGCGGCTTGGAGCCATTCAAACCCTCCAAGATGCGGGCATCCCTGTGGGCGTAAGTGTCGCTCCGATCATTCCAGGGCTGAATGATCATGAGATTCCCAAGATCCTGGAAGCGGCGGCCGACCACGGTGCGACCAGCGCTGGCTACACCGTCGTGCGTCTCCCTCTCGCCGTGAAAGACATCTTCGCCGCTTGGTTAGAGGAATTCACGCCTGGCCAGAAGGAGAAGGTCATGGGGCGCATCCAGTCCATGCGCGGAGGGGTTCGCCTGAATGACTCACGCTTTGGCCACCGCATGAGCGGTATTGGCCCGGTTGCCGATGAGATCCGCGCTCTGTTCGAAGTCAGCAGCAAACGCTACCGGCTCGATGCGAAACAACAGCCTCTCTCCACAGAGTCATTCATTCCCCCACGCGGGAAACAATTAGAACTCTTTTAAATGCCAAACCCTGGGCTGTAGCTCGCATCGCCGATGCCTTACGATCACCGCACAAGGTGTCCAATACTCGTGCGGTCGTCTGCAATACGCCGCAAACGGTCCTGTGACGTTGCCTCAAAGGTAGCGAAGCGCTCGGATCCCAGGATGGATTCGGTCACCAGCAGCGCCTTTTCGTGATCGCCTTCCGAACGCTCAAAGGCTCGCACAACGTCCCGCATTTCATGCGGCGACATGACCACCCCTGGGATGTTTCGAACCACGTCGGCGTATTGGCTCGAGCGGAGAAAGGCCTCTTCAAGTTCTTGATCAGCATACCGTTCAGAATCTCGCAGATCCCGCCGTTGCTGTTCTAACAAACCTTCCATTTCATGGCGGATCTGTTGCTCTGTAAGCGCAGGCTCCTGATTACGAAAACGATCAAGCGCTTCCCGACGTTCCTCATGGAGCTGTGAGAGATGGGCCCGCAGGCCAACGCTGAGTGGACTTGCCGTATCGCCATCCAACCATGGAGCATACTGGGGAACTCCGTTTGAATGTCTCTCCTCTGATTGATCGAATAAACGCCGTACCTTGCCTCGATACACGTCCTCGGCCTGACCGAGATCGTCTATCGCGATCTCGACCTTCTCCCAATCTGGATGCAGAGGCTGAGGCATGTGTTCGGCGAAGCGCTGATTGATGAGGGCAATGACCTGCCGACTCATTTCGCGACTGATCTCAGGCCCTAACAAGTCTTTGATGCGTTCTGGTGAGCAACCAACACGTTTTAAATTGGCCACCAAGGTCTCTTCGTCCTCCGAAGCGATCGACTCCCACGTCAACGGCTTCGATTCCGATATCGCCTCTTGAGGAACCATCTGAGTCCCGTTCGGTTGCATTTGACTAACATTCTCTTTTCCATCGTTACGTGACGACCAGACGGCCCACGCGAGACACACATTAATAGAAAGGGACATCACCAATAGACTCTTCGTCATGGTTTCCGGCTTCTAAAGTCCAAGTAGTGATTCACCAATTCATCTCCAAAGGCCTCTCGCAAGCGTTCTACGGTGTATTCCTGATAGGCCTCATCACGTGTGGACGTCATCGGCAAAGAGAATAATGTGTTCGCGATGAAATCCGGAGGCATCAGGATCTCTCGAAGCACGTTAAGTTCACTCCGATCCAGCTTACGACCAAATTGCTGTTCATCCTTCCAGACATCAAACAAGTCGACCTCGAAATAGAAGAGCTCACCTTGCCGACGTACTTCGGAGGTGACCAGTTGATTCATCTGGCGTTCGTATTCAGCGTAGAGCGCCTCCCGATGATCGAAAGCCTGCTCATCAGAGAACCCTTTCGCAACTCGCTTGAAGAGATCGCCTGATTTCCATGCATGATTGAAGACATTTAACACTTTCTCGTGAACGTCGGGGCGAAGCGATCCAAACTGCATGGCCGCTAACATGGTTCTCTTCGTCCCTTTCCAATGTCTCTCTGGCGTGATGGTGGTGCCCACCTCACGCGCCAATTCCACACGACGCGCTTGCTCCAACTCCCAGAATGCGGCCGCATAAGCGCTTTCCTCAGTCTCCCGAGCATCATGAGTCGACCAGAACTCTGGCGTGCGCTTGATTGCTTCCGCCCGTTTCTGATAGGACCGATTGATCTCTGCGGCCACTGCATTTCGGATCAGATGCTCTGGACACCCGATGGCCTGCAAGTTCGCGCGCAGCGTGGACGGCGATCTCGATTCCAATCGTCCCCACGGGTTGGAAGGTTGCCTGCTGCTCACGGATGCCAGCACGGACTCGGGTCGTGAAGAACGAGCAAGAGGCTGGGGGGACTCCTCTCGCTTGACCAATGTCGCGCTTCAGAGGAAATGACGTTTTCGGATGTCGAATTTAAGTGACATTCTGGTTGGCTCTCGCCACCACCCAGAACCTTGAAAAGACCGAAATCGAAACCAACCACCCGGCGTCGCTTCAGC
>JAUIAH010000073.1 GCA_030425385.1 Verrucomicrobiia bacterium
AGCACACATCAATAGATAGCCCGAAGAGAAGCCAAAGTTAAGATTGCACGAATGCCGAACGAGGGCATTTTTGACTCGTCATCAGCGAGTTACGCTCCCTCATGCTCCGCTATGGGATGCCTGTGACTTTAATAAGAAAGTTTCGCCAACCGTTATCAAAGAGCTTTGGGGTTCCCTGACCTGGAACCAAGCGCAGGCCAGATTTCGAGTGCGCCTCAATCGCTAACAGACACCGCGAATCAAACAGCTCCTGGATTGCTTCACAGATGGTGGCGTCGTCCTCGAGTTCTCTCAGTCCGTCCAGAACATCAACGATTTCGGCGTCGAGTGGCTCGCCGAGCGTTTCCATGGCCTCTACAAGACGATCCATGAGAAGTAGCAAGGGCTGAGCATCGACGCGTGAGACCACGGGCCATGGGTTCGGCGCTTGGGATTGGATGTCTTTCCAAAAGTCGATGCCTCGATCATGGATATCGATCAACTCGCGCTTCCTATCGGGATCCGAGATAGCTTCAGCCACATTCGCTCGCCTTTCCTTGGCCCATTTCAGAAAGAAGGTCGCCGCCTCACGATTGGGTGGCATCGGCTTTCCTCCAATCTCCACATACCATGGTGCTGTTGATGCAAATCGGAAGGTCTCTTTCACATCCGTGATCGCCCTCACCAAGAACCAGCCGCTTTCCTCAAGCTCAATGTCAGTAGGCAGTTCGATCTGACGAATATTCCCGTTATGTATTAGTTCAACGCGATCGATCGCATCACGTGAATCCAGTTTGCCTTCGATGCGCAGCTTCAAGGGGCTCTCGCTATTGAAGACTTCACCTGGCACTTGGCCGTTGGCGGTGAGTCGGAGTAGTGGGCCATTCGTGACAAAGCAACGACCTGCTCGCAATCCCTCCCACCAACTGTCCCACTCGAACGCATCTCCCGTGTGCACGTAGACGCGGTTGTAACCGACAGGGTTCGGTAGGACACCACTGGCGCTTCCAGCGGAAGGAGGCATGCGGAACCCGCTATTGAGGATCTTGTAGTAGAGATCCTGAGTGTAGAGCCCATTCCCATGAATGCCCGGATAACGCTCCGAGTCACGTGGCCGTCCCCAGGCTTCATTACCTAACACTTCGCGACGGTTCATGTGATTGTGCGCCAAGCCAATGCTATCGACCTTGCCCGTCGAAAGCCACAAGGGTGTATCCCACCAGAACGGTTTCTCCAATTCCACCCACGCATTTCTTTCTTTCGCCTCATGGAGAAAGCGTGTGGAAGGCGGCCATTCGCGTTCTGAACCGGTGATGTCGACGGTTCGGTCCATCAAGTGATAAAGCAGCGCTCCACCTCCGCGTTCGTCTTCCCCGCTGAGCACGTGAAAGGAACGCCCGGCAGTTGTCCTAACAAGATCGCCAGGTTGCTTAAGCTTCCAGGGATTGCTCTCATTCCACCATGATTGAACGCTGGCTACCGCGAGGTCTTCTGCCTCCAAGTGCATCGCCATTTCTTCGATCGCGCGATGGACGTGGAGGTCGCCGCCATACCAGTGCTCAGTACGTAGGTTAGTGAGTCGTTTGAGCTCGACCGAAACCTTCTGCGCTTCTTCGGAGACCAGGACTTCTCCCTCCGCGGTCGTCCATTCCGGACCACGCTCAATCACGTAACGGCATCGACCTTCCGGCACCTGCAACACAGCCGTACCCTTGCAAATGAATCCGCCATTCCAAACGGGTGCTCCCACAGGAGAATGAAACTGCCCGGACTCATCCGCGAACCGTACACGACACGGCAGTGCGGCTCCTTCAGGATCGTTGATCTCTATCTGAATCTCCGCAGCAGCGCACCACAAGGAAGCAGTCCACAAACAAATCCATGGTAACAAGATCCATGAAATCGCTCGATCATTCTGATTGGTTCGCATCGCCAGAGTGTCTAGGATTTCGACGGCCTTGTGAAGCTCGTCTTAGGCCGAAACGTCATGCAAACCAAACATCCTTCCCGAATCGTCGTTCTCGCGCTCGCTTGGTATGGAATCTCCCTGGGACTAGCGCTCTCTCAGACGAAACCAAACGTGTTGCTTATCATTGTCGATGATCTCAACGACTGGGTTGGCTGTCTTGATGGGCATTGAGGTGGACCCCATATTTAAACCACAGAGAGCGAAAGTTAAGGTGGAAATTATGGTCCTGTTAGAGCAGCATTTTGATGTCTAGGTTTGGTTTACGGGTTGCTCTCTCTTGAGTTATTTTGCACAGGCGTGCCCCGAAATCCAGCCCTCCTGGAGCCCCTTTTCCATTTCCGCGAAGCGGGTTTTAGGGCTCCAGGAGGGCTGGATTTCGGTCGCCGCCCCTCCCCGGGCACGATCAGCGCCTCCACAACGGCTTTCACAGGAGCATTTCGAATCAATTCCAGAAGTTTGCGATCATCTCCAGGTCGCTCCATGCTGGAGCGACTGCCCCGAATTCGTTGGGCCGGTAGTGGCATTCATGCGGTGTTCTTTTGCTCAGACTGCTGTGCGGACGCTGGGAATGGCGCAAGAATTAGTTAAGATGGGCTTTTAGAGGTTCAAATGGATAACATGTGTAGTTCCATTGCGGGAGCGTTTCCGAGTGCACCAATGGATAGCCGTTCGGCAATTCATAAGGGTCTTTG
>JAUIAH010000021.1 GCA_030425385.1 Verrucomicrobiia bacterium
CGAAAGGTGTCCGACGAAGATTTTCAGGAAATTCACATTAAGCGAAACAAGTTTCATGGAGAATGGAATTACGAAATTCATCCGCAGGTAGAATAATTCGGTAACTTATTATTTCGCACTGCCTTAACTAGAGAGCGGCGTCGCAAGCTTGAGGCGGCTGGTGTGCCTTTGGTAGGTCCTCGGGAGATTCGGGTAGAGTTGATTTGGGTGGAAAGATTGGCGCAATTGCTGCGCTTCAAAGAAGCTCACGGCCATGCCGATCCCACTCCCAAGGAAAGCAATTCTCTGTGCCGCTGGGTTCGTCGCCAACGGGCCCATTGGGATGAACTCACCCCGCAAAGGAAACGCGCGTTGCTGGACGCTGGCATGGTGCTAGACGGCCCGATAGCAATGCCGAAATCCTACCCTTCCTTGAGCTGGAAACAGTGGCTCAAAGGGGCTCGTCAGTTTAAGAAACGTCACGGCCACTTGCGCTTGAGCGACCTCCGAGAGTGTGATAAGATTCTCCCAGGACTCTATCACTTTGCTTATAATGTCCGCTCAGGCGAGGAGACGATCACAGAGGAGCAACGCAAGATTCTGGATCAACTGGGCTTTGATTGGGGGCTTCCAGGGACGAATGCTTTCTTCCAGGCACGTTTGCGCGATCTTGCCGCCTTCAAAGAGGAGCATGGTCATTGCAATGTTCCCCAGAAGAGCAAGACGCACCGTCAACTCGGGCAATGGGTGGCGCGCCTACGGATGCGGCGTGAAGAGATTAGCGAGGCACGCCGGAAGCAGCTTGAGGAGATTGGCTTTGTCTGGGACCGCATGGAAGAACTGATCGCCACGCAGTGGGAGGCGCATTTTGAGGATTTGTTAGCCTATAAAGAGAAGCATGGGGATTGCTTGGTCTCCTCGAATGACCCAGATTGGAAAAGCCTCTATAATTGGGTCAGTCGCACACGTCGCGGGCGCGATGCGTTGACAGCAGAACAGGTGCAGCGCCTCGATCGCATTGGATTTGTATGGAACGCGCTTCGCTTTGAGGCCGCCGCTGCTTTTGAAGATCGCTACGCCAAGCTCAAGGCGTTCCAAGCGACCCACGGTCACTGCCGCGTTTCCGATGCCAATGATCCCACGGGAGGCGTGTTAAAGCGCTGGGTGGTTCGCCAACGCGATAAGCGTAAACGTGGTGCCATGAGCCCGGAACATGAGGAGCGCTTGACGAAACTTGGGTTCCATTGGAAATCTCGGAAATCCCCCACCAGGTAATGAGATTCGTTTGTTAGGCTAGCTAGGTTACGGCTCGATCATATCGAGAAGTTCCTGCTCGATCATGGGCGTGACAAAGCCGTCGGCGTCATCAATGGGGGCGGACTCGAGAAAGGCTTGGTCAATGACGGCGAGAAGGGTGCCTCCGCCTAACAGCCATTGCAGCGGGCTGAGCGTTCCGAGGGCTGTTTGGTGGTAGCCGTGAACGGTCGGGCGCCAAGTGGCCATGGTGGGGCGGACGAGGATGGTGGATGGATGGGGTGGCAAGGCGAGCTGATCGAGGTCAAAGCGGAGGTGCGTTTGACTGCGGACGCCTAACCAGAAGGTGGCGAAGATGAGAGGATGCCGAAGAGCATCGTGGCCCCGTTGGAGGAGGGCCTGGCTGTCGAGAAAGACGAGACCAGTTTCGGGCGCTGGAAGGAGTTTGAAGGCGCGCTGAAAGTCTTCGCGACGCTGGAGAGTTTCCAGGTGGTAGCGTCGGCGGACTTGTTGCAAGCCCTCTAACTGATCGCTGATAATGAGGAGACCGTTGGAGGGATGGAGATGCACGTCGTCGACGAGGTTGGCTAGGGCAGGGGGGAGCAGGGCGGGATCGAGGAGATACGTGCCGGTGGGTGATCGAAGGATGCCAGAGCCGCGAGCGGTGGCGAGGGTTGCCAAATCGCGTTCCACGTGTTCGTGATCGCGGACGGTGAAGGCCACGATGGCGGCGAGCGCTTCGTTCCCCGTGGGGCTGCCATTGGGCTCTAACATAGGTTCTAACTGAAGCGAGCAGGTGCCGGTGAAATGTTGCTCCCAGCGTTGTGTCAGTGCCATAAGTTCTGGCTGCGCCAGGCCTTCCCAACGCTTTGTGTAGCGTTCTAGCAAATAGCGCCGCACCGCGGACTCTCCTTGATTGGCGGATGCGTACACGAGCGTGTTGGGCGAGGTGAGTCCCAGAGTGACTTCGAAGTCAAACGCTGTGGGTGGCGACGTGGCCTGTGGTGGTTGCACGGTCAGGAGGCTGCTTTCCTCATAGAGTTCGCCCTGGCGGACGTGGGCAGTGAAGGCAGCTGCGCGTGCGTGCGCTTTTGTTAGAGTGTGCTGGATCTTGGCGAGGCGACGTCTGGGGGTGGAGGTCAGATTCCCGTCGTCGGGAGTGTCTCGAGCGAGATAGCTCAAGACAACGTAATTGTTCTGTAAGGATTGCAAGCACTGTTGGAAGGCAGGCTGATCGGCGAGTGAGGAGGGGGCGGGTACCTTTCGAAGGCGAGCCAGGGCGCGTTCGATGAGGGCGGAATCGGTGGCCAGGCAATGCCAATCTTCCCATCGGGCATGCACCCATTGGCTCTCTGCGGCCACGGCGGTGCGATAGACGATTCCTTCGCGTTCGTCCGTTTGCTCATAAACACTATCGGCCCCATGCCAATCGTCGATGAGCGTCGACCAGAGAGAGAGGCTGTCGTGGGGCGAACGGAAGAGAAGGATTCCCTCCAACTTGGTAGGTGCTAGGGAGATGGCAAAGGCAATTTGCTGCATCTGTAAGGCCTGACATTGACGCCAGCGCTGTTTCCATGTGGCGTGAATGGGGAGTTCGCTGAGGAATTCTCGCAGAATGACGGCGAGTCCATCGGTCACTCCGAGCTTGGGGAAATCTGCGGTCTCCCATTCGCGGGCGAAAGTATTCAAGTCTGGCAGATGTACAAAGAGAGCGGCATCCTCATCGATGAGGCGTGCCGTCGATGCGGCGGCAGGTTGCGCGCCTCTGGTCTGATGCGTGCGATCCACCCAGCGCAGCACGAGCCACAGCCCCGCGATCGCTAGGAGAGTGACCAGCGGGATCGCAAGGTGTGAGAGCTTCTTCAAACGCCTTAAGCGTCTCCCATCGTGGCCGCCTTTTCCAGTGCAGAGAGGCGCTCTTGGAGTTTCTCCATCCGACGTTGCATGGCGGTCATACGCCGATGCTCTTCGGCGGGCATGGCTGGGTAACCTGCGTAGATGCGCCCTCCCGGAAGGCTCTTGGTGACCCCGCTGCGAGCCGCGAGGGTGGCTTGATTGCCGATCTCAAGATGCCCGGCGACGCCGGATTGTGCCGCGATGACCACGTAGTCGCCAATGATCGCGCTCCCCGCGATCCCGGTCAGGGCAACGACGATACAGTGCTTCCCAAGGCGCGCGTTGTGCCCAATCTGGACGAGATTATCGATCTTAGTACCTTCCTGAATCCAGGTCTTGCCGAAACGGGCGCGGTCGATGGTTGAGTTGGCACCGATCTCGACGTCGTCATCGATCTGCACGATACCGCGTTGCTCGATCTTCTGATGGCGGCCCTCGACCAATTCAAAGCCAAAGCCATCCGAGCCGATGACCGCACCGGGCTGAATGATGACGCGATGACCCAGAACGCAATGCTCGCGGATCGAGACATTGGCGAGCAGGCGGCAACCATCTCCCATCTGCACGCCCCGATCAATACTGACCCCTTGGCCGAGATAGCTGCCGTCACCAATGCGAGCGCCTTCGCCGACGATCACGCCGGCATCAATGTGTACGGCATCACGATCGAAGGTGGCCGTGGGATGAATCTGGGCGCTGGGATGCACACCGGGTGAGAAACTGTCCTCCGCAGGGGCGAGGTGATCGACCGCTTGCGCGAAGGCGACAGACGGATTGGTCACCACGAGTCGAGTGTTGGCAATGTCTTCAGAGAAGTCCTCGGGAACAAACACCGCGCCAGCAGCCGTGCGGCGTAACTGAGGAAGATACGTCGTATTTCCAAAGAAACTGACATCGGTCGCTGTGGCACCCAACAAATCGGCAAACCCAGTGATCGTGGTGGGAGCGGGGCGCGATCCGGGAACGATGGCGGCACCGGTGAGGGTGGCTAGTTCTTGTAGGGAGATCTCCATAGCGGTTCGTGGGGACGAGAAAGGCGAGTCCCCATGAAGGAACTCGCCTTTCCAGAAAAGGTTCTTTGCGAGATGTTAGTTGCCCGCGGAGGCGTTCAGGCGATTGATGATGTCTTCGCTGAAATCCACGGCATCGCGTGAGTGAAGGAGGATAGGGACGCCATTCATGCTGACGCCAGACTTGTCGAAGACCATGTCGAAGTTCTGGGTCTTGGACATCTCTTCCACGAGCTCGCGGATCTCTTCGAGGATGGTCTTGCGCATGCGAACCACTTGTTCCTGCAATTGACGCTCGCGGCGGGTGCGGAACTCCTGAATCTGACGCTCCAAACTCTTGGCTTGTTGACCAATCTCACGCCCTTCGTCACGCTTCTGCTCGCGAAGTTGGGGGCTCAAGGCCTCGTCCGTGACTTGCTCTTGGAGGGCTTGGAATTTCTCCAACAGCTCCTTATACTTGGCTGTCCGTTCGTCCAGCTCCTTCTTGGCCTGAGCTTTCCGATCATTGATCTCTTTCTCAGCTTCTTTCGTGCGCCCATACTCAGCGAAGATGCGCTTCATATCGACCACACCGATCTTCACGCTCTGCGCGGAGGCGCCCGTGAGCATGAGCAGGGTGAGTCCCAGGGAAAGTAGGGTCTTGGGGATAATGTTCATGGGTAAAGAGTAGCAGTTTCGACTGAGTTGGATGCCAACCGTCAAGCAATGTTCATTATTTGCAAGTGAAACGGGAGATTGCGGCTGGTATTATATTTCTGGATTATAGAGAGCCTAGTAGCGGAAATCGAGCATGAAATTGACGCGGCCGCTGGAGCCGTGGTGTTCACTGCGTTCGATGGGAATCCCGTAATCGAGGCGCATGGGACCGAATCCAGGCACCTCCAAACGGATCCCGAGACCGGCGTCGGCATTGAATTCCGAGGTGCTGAAATCGTAAGCGTCGGCGTTGACGAAGCCCGCATCAATGAAGCCATGGACGCGGAGGCGATCGATGACTGGAACACTATACTCAACCGAGGTATAGGCCGAGGTTTGGCCACCAAGAGGCTCTTCGTCTTCGTCCACCGGGCCCACTTCGCGGAAATTGAAGCCGCGCATGTTGTAGGCACCCCCAAGAAAGTGACGATTAAAGATCGGCACGCGATCGCCACCGGCCCAGGTATCGGCCACATGCCCTTCAATGTGGAAGGTGAAGATGTGATCGTAGGGAAGGGAAACGTGTTGGGTGAACGAACCGGAAAGGTCATAGGTATCGACCTCGCCTCCGAGGAAGCCCCCTGAGAGACTGGTTGAAAGGGAGAGTCGGTGACCAGTGCGCGGCAGGGTGTTGCTGTCACGCGTGTCTTGAAGAAGCTCCAGGGTCAACTTACTCTCGATGAAGGTGCCTTCTTCGGCAGCGATCTCAGGAGACACCCCACGGACAAACGTCTCACGCACACCATCGCCATCGCGGTCGACGATCTCGTTGTCTTCAAGATCGTAGATTTGGTATTCCTGCAGGCGGTATTCAAGCTGGAGACGAGTCGTGTCATTGATTGGGCGGCGCAGCCAAAGGGCTCCGCCCGCAACACGCTGGGAGTATTCGCTACTCAAGAAGAGCTGCTCACGCCAGTAGATCTCCCCACCGAGAGCGAGCCGGCGGCCAAGGAACCAAGGTTCCGTGAAGCCCATGAGGAAATCCTTCGTCTGAGAGCCGTAGCGTAGATTGAAGTTGAATTTCTGCCCCCCGCCACGCGGTGGGAAACGGCTCCAATTGGCAATGTCGAAGTTAGACTCAGTGAAGCTGATGTAGCCAAAGGCATTCTCGACGGACGTAAAGGCGGCACCGACTTGGAAGCTACCTGTCTTGCCCTCCGCCACCCGGATGTTGATGTCCTTGTAGCCAGCCTCTGCGGTGTCCTCAGGGCGAACCTCGACGGAACCCTGCTCGAAGAATCGCGTGTTCTCCAGGATCTGCTTGCTCTGGCGCAGCTTCACCGTGTTGAAGATCTCGCCAGGTTCGACCAGCAGTTCCCGACGAATCACATCGTCTCGCGTGTAATCCATCCCGCCGATGTTGATCTTGCGGATATAGCTGACCTCGCCTTCGCGAAGACTGTGCACCACGCGTACCCGCTGACCGCCAATGCTATCGATCCGTGTGGTGACTCGCGCATCTGCATAGCCTTGCCGACCATAGAAATCCTCCAGACGCTGAGCATCTTCCTGGATGCCCTGGGCGGTGTAGAGAGTTCCGGGAGCGAGCTTGATCTCTGAGGCGAGATCGGCATTGGAAAACTTGGCGTTGCCGCCCAAACGGATGTCGGAGATGGTGTATTGCGGGCCTTCATAGACATAGATGATCAAGTCCACATACTCGCTTCCTTCCTCCACCCGCTGCAGTTCCACGCGGGTCACCTGGGCATCCATGTAGCCCCGATTCTGAAATTCCATGGCGATCTTGGCCTTGTCATCTTCTAGGACAAAGGTGTCGATCCGAGCCTTGCCCGTGATGCGCGACCAGATCCCACGCTGCTTCGTCGTCATCACCTTGCGGAGTTCCTTGGAGGAAACAGCGGTGTTTCCCTGGAAATAGATCTTCCGCAGCTTGTTGGACTGCCCCTCGACGACACCGTAGATCACCTGAGTCACGCCAGTCTCTTTATTCACGGCCGTCCGGTAAGTGACCGACACATCGCTGAAGCCCTTCTCGCGATACAGCTCCTCAATGTTGAACTTGCCCTCGAGGAGCTTGTCTTCGTCTAACGGCTGACCGATCTCCGCATTCACTTCGCGAGCCAATTCGCGGTCATCGAAGCGAGAATTTCCCTCAAACGTGATGGCTCCGAGCGTTCCTGTTGCCATGACGAGCACGGTCACATCAACCTGATCACCTACCACCTCGGGAACAATAGTGACATACTCCACAATGCGCCGTTCACGGAGATTGATCACGTCCTCCTGCTGATCGGTTCCGCTAAAGGGAAGTCCCTCGCGGAGCTTCATATTGGCCAGGATCCGATTCGTATCCACCGTCGCAGCCCCGAGGTGCTGGACCTGGATCGAGCGGATGATCTTTCCTTCAGGTGAGTTGGGCTGGTCGAACAACTGAGCATGAGCAGGCACAACGGCGAGCATTCCCAGAGCAAGACTGGCAACAGCGTGGAGAACAGAGACAGCAGCGCGGTTCATTACGGGCTTTCTACGACAACTTCGAGTGAGATGGGAGCTGGAAGATGGAATTTCGAGCTACAGTCATTATGGAAACGCTAAACAACCATTAAATTTCTGCAACTGAGGAATATCTTGCTCCAGAGGTTGGTTCCATAAGCTCCCCCTTTCCAAACCTCAAGGACGAATGGCCATAGACGCCTCTCGCCAAATAAGGGTCAGTCCCTAATATGGTTGACGCCCGCCAAATAAGGGTCAGTCCCTAATATGGTTGACGAAGTTGACGGCTGGCTTTGTCGTATGCCTTCGGGTTTAGCTGCTTGCTTAGTCAATCGCGATGGTAGGGCTCGCCTCGCAGGATTGTGTGGGCCCGGTAGAGCTGTTCCAAGAAGACGAGGAGGGCCAACTCATGTTGCAACGTGAAGGCGCTGAGACGGATGACCAGATCCGCTCGTTGCCGCGCTTCCTCAGGGTGACCATTGGCGCCGCCGATGAAGACGTGGATGGCTTTGACGGCGTGGAGTTGCCATTCCTCTAGCTTGTATGCAAACGCACGGGTGGTGAGCGCGTCTCCGCGCTCGTCTAGGATGAGGGTGAGGGTGCCTTCGGAACGATCAAGCCATGGCGCTATTTCCTGCCAGTGGCCGTGGCGCAAGACCTGATGCTCACAGGAAGTGTAGCGTTGGAGCCGTTTGAGATACTCTGCCACACCGGTCTTGGCGTAGGCCAGGGCGGGCTTTCCCACCGTGTAGAGCCGCCATTTCATGAACGTGAGCGTGACCGTGTGGGGTTGAAGTCCTGGAGAGCGAGCATGGAGGAAGGAATGGTGCGGAGCGTTCTTGACCCCTTGGATCTCACCAAGGAGGGTTTCGCCATATGGGCAAGTCTTCTCGAATCAGCGTGGGAATCGATCTCGGCGGTACCAAGATGTATGCCGTGGTGCTCGATCAAGATAGCGAAGTTATTGGGACGGCCCGGCGCCCGACCAATGGACACGAAGGACCTGATACCGGAGTGGAGAACCTCCTCAAGACGGCGCAGGAAGCGATTGAAAGCGCCGATTGTAAGGACGCGAAGATCGAGGCTCTTGGAATTGGGTGTCCTGGAGTCGTGGATTTGAATAAAGGTGTGCTGAAAGTGGCCCCCAACCTCGGCTGGGAAGATGTCCCCATCGGAAAAGCTCTTTCCAAGGCCTTCGACTGCCCGGTGACCGTTCTCAATGACGTGGACGCAGGAACCTACGGGGAATATCGCTTCGGCGCGGGCAAGAAAGCGATGTCTCTCTTGGGCGTCTTCCCCGGCACTGGTCTCGGTGGCGGGTTCATCTACGACGGGGCCATTCTGCATGGCAAACGCTACTCCTGCATGGAAATCAGCGACCTTCGCGTGGGAGGGGCTTCGCTGCTGCGACATGATGGGGAATGGGCGACCCTGGAGGATCTCACGAGTCGCCTGGCCATCTCATCGGCCATCACCATCGAAGCGTATCGCGGGCATGCCCCTTCTCTCGTGGGTACTCCGATCGGTGGCATCAAGAGCAAGATGATCGCCAATGCGATAGAGAATGGAGAGAAAGCTGTGGAGGAGATTCTCGAAGAAGCGATCCGCGTACTCGGAATCGGATTGTCCGGGCTGATAGCGACGCTTGCTCCCGAGGTGTTGGTGTTAGGGGGCGGCCTTGTTGAGAAATTTCCCGATCGCTATGTGAAGGGGTTAGGGAAGGAGTTTAAGAAGACGGTGCCTCCCATGTTGCTGGATGATTTGAAGATCGTACCCGCAGAGCTGGGTGACCACGCGGGAGCCAAAGGTGCGGCAGCCTATGCCGTGAAACAAGCCAATCAATGACCGATGAGCGCAATGTCCCCTGACATGGGTACCCTTTCGGCTCCCGAAGAGATCACGCCAGCGCTCGAACAGCGTGCGGTGATTCACATCGGAGCCAATGCCATGAGCATGATTCTCGTTCAAGGAGATGGGAGCCAAGGAGCGGAGGTAGAGGTGTTAGAGTATTTGGAGCAACCTCTGCCTCTGGCGGAAGACATCTTCCGCGACGGCGTGCTTTCGCGTAGCACGATCGAGCGCTCCGTGCGTATCGCTGAGCGCTTTGGGAAAACCCTCACAGAATACGCAATACCGGCACGGAACGTTCAGACGCTGGTGATGAATATCTTGTCAGAGGCAGACAACCGGGAAGCGCTTCTCAATCGGCTGCAGGTTGCTTGCGGGTTGAGCGCGCGTTCCCTCGACGAGGGGGACATGACACGGCTTGTTTATCTGTTAGCGACGAATGCTTTGAGAAGCCATGCGCGCCTGAAGAAGGGCCGTGTTCTCGCGGTCCACGTAGGCCCCGGAAACACGCGGTTGATGCTCTTTAATAAGGGACGCATCCAACATTACACCAGCTACCGGATGGGAGCGCATCGCGTGGCAGAGGCTGTGGAGCGCTTGCCGTCCGATTCGCTCATCGATCTCATTCAAGGGCATGTGAATGGCAACATGGAGTTGATTGAGAAGCTCTATAGTGAAAGTGAGATCACGGAAATCTTGGCCATTGGGCATGAGATCCAGCAACTGGCGCCGCAGGTGGAAACGTCGCGACCACTCACCGTGGTGGACCGTCGCAAACTGCGCAAGTTTACCAAGCGTTTGGCAACGATGTCAGGGAAAGAGATCTCCAGTCTCCTTGATATCAATGCGTATGCGGCTGATGCCATCGTGGCCGGAGCGGTTTGCAACATGTCCATTGCCGATCGGCTTCATGTCAAACAACTCGCGGTCCCGCAAGGGCGCTTTGAGGAAGGCTTTCTCACGGCGCTGGCTCTTGGCGAGATCGATGCGGAGCGTTTCATTCTGGAGGTCATCCATTCAGCGCGGGCTCTGGGTAAGAAATGTCGCTATGATAGCAAACATAGTTTGCATGTCGCCGCACTCAGTGTGCGACTCTTCGATGAATTAGTGGACATGATAGGGTTGTCTTCTCAGGATCGTCTCCTGCTAGAAGTGGCGGCCATTCTCCATGAGGTCGGTTCCTTCATCAGTCGGCGGAGCCATCACAAACACTCCCTCTACATCATCAAGAACAGCGAAATCTTTGGATTGAACGAGGAAGAGACGCTGATGGTGGCTTTGGTGGCGCGCTATCATCGGCACTCGCTCCCGCAGCCGCATCATCCGCACATGAACGAACTCCCGCGCGCGGTGCGGGTGCGCGTGAGTAAGCTCGCCGCCCTCTTGCGGGTGGCCGATTCGCTTGATCGTAGCCACACCCAGCACATCGAGATCCAGCGCGCCTATGTGAAGAAGGATCAATTGCGCATCGGCGTGGGCGATGTCGTCAATGTTAGCGTGGAAGAGCTGGCGCTACAGAATAAAGCGAATCTCTTTGAGGAGATCTTTGGACTAGAGGTCGTGTTAGAATCCTTCTAAAACCGGACACCTCACGCTTTCGCTTGCCAAACACGGTGGACACCCCTTGGTTGGCGCATGGAAGTCCTCGTCGCGACCCTTTGTGATTCTGCCAATGATTATCATGGCAAGCTCTGCATGCTCGGCTGCTTCGATACCATTTGTGCCGGACAAATGCCCGTCGTGCATCCCCAATGCTCGCTCGCGCTTCGGATCTGTTTCCGTCCCGAAGACGAAGGCGAGCACGTCTTTCGTATCGGGTTCATCGATGACGATGGCAACCGCGTCATGCCTCCTTTCGAGCCCAAGATCAACGTCGCCTTTCCCGGTGACAGCTATTTCGTCACGCGCAATCTGGTGCTCAACATCCAGCGGCTTCAGTTCAAATCACCCGGTCAGTATTCTATCGATATCCAGGCAGATGAGAAGATGATCACCAGGATCCCGCTACGAGTGATGCTCAACGAGCCCAAGCAAGAGCCCGCCGAGGAAATCTAACGTTATTTCAGAGTGGCGAGATAGCTCACCACATCACGAATCTCTTCAGGGCTGAGCAAGGCTCCCGCCGGGGGCATCACGGAGGTCAGCGTATGCGTGGCGACCTCTGACGGTTTCACCACGCGAGTTTTCCCGTCGCTGAGGGTGATCGTCCAGGCGTCTGGTTGCTGATCAACCAGCGTTCCGGCAAGATCTTCTCCATCCGTTGTCTTGAGAACAATGGTGCCGTGTCCAGGCGCAATATCTTTGGATGGTTCTAGCAAGGCCCGCACGAGGTAAGGGCGGTCACGTGTCTTGCCAATGTGAGTCAACTCGGGACCGATTCCGATGGTGGTGGTGTCGTGAGCCTCCGGTTGCTCGGCGCCAATCTGATGACAGCGAACGCATTGCGCGGCGGCGTGTTCTTGCACGAGCTTCTGCCCACGCTTGGAATCCCCGCCGTAAGCCAAACGATCGGGAGAGGCGGGGAGCGCGATGCCCTGCGCCGTTGCGGCTTGCCAGAGCTCAAGTTTCCATTCGGGTGCGGCTTCGCCTCGCTGGTAGGCGTCTGCTAGAGCGCGCAACTTTGCTGTGGCTCTGGGATCCTCCAAGCGACTCAACTGAAGAACGGCCTTGCCCTGGCCGGCTGGCTGAGGGTCGTCAAGGATGGCTATCAAAGTGTCCACCAGGGGAATGCCTGCGGCTGAGGCATGCTCCCTAGCACTCTCGCGAACTGCTGCATGTGGCGATTGCAACCCGCGCGTGATTGCTGCTCGCAATGTAGGAGCATCGGTGTGGGCGAGCGCTGTGAGGAACCGTGCTTGTAAGGGAGCAGGCCAATGGGCGTTCTCGGCTCCTTCCAAACCCTCAAGCCATGCGGCTCGACGACGTTCAACGATCCCATTGAGCAAGACTTCTAACAGATCGCTCTCTTGCAGAATCACTTCGTGCTTGAGATCAGAAACCACGGCGTCAGCTGCGGAGGCGTCTCGGGGGGCGTGCGCGCGATAGCGCCCTTCCACGGCATCCAGCACCGGTGGTTGGGACCACCAGAGGATGGATGCGAGGGCCGTGCGTCGAAGGGTGGAACTGCCTTCTCCGCGCTGTAGATACGCCTTCAGGAGTTGCAAGCTGCGATCCGAACCTTCGCGGAAGGCCGCATTGATCACACGGCGCATCAGCGCCTCACTCTTGAGATTGGCGCGTTCTAACAACGAGGCGAGATCGCCGAGAGCCGTGGAAATGGAGGCGTCGTCGTGAATGGCGCGTGCGGCTTCTAACAAGACCATCTCATCGGCATCCTGAAGAAACGCGCGCACCTCAGGCGCCTGCAAACGGCGCAACGCGACGATGGCTCCCAGGCGCACGGTTCGGCTGGGGTGATCGGCAAGGGCCGCTAGGCGATCTGGCGATCCCGCGCCGCTCAACCCCATGGCGGCGGCATGGCGCAGGTAAGGATCAGAAGGGCCGCGCGTGGCGAGCATGGAAACGATCGCATCCACGGACTCCGTGTCTCGTAGTTTCCCCAAACTGATGGACGCAAAGAAGTTTACCCGCGCGTTGGAGTGGGAGAGGAGAGCGCGGAGTTTCGGGAGGGCGGCGACGGCGTTGCGGTCATTGCTAGGAAGGTCGCCGAGCACCTTGGCAGCCTGCGCCACCACTTCTGCTTCGGGATCGTCCAATGCCGTCGCGAGCACGGGCGCGTCACGGACACCGTTGCGGGTGAGTTGACCCAACCCCCAAATGGCGTGGAGACGGCCTAACAGAGTGCTGGCATTGGCCGCTTGCACGGAGAGGGCTTCGAGTTGGTCGCGTTGCACCAACGCAAACTGTCCTTTGATACGTACTCGTTGATCCGGGTGGTTGAGCCATTGCGTTAGGATTGCCACGGAGGCGTTGTCCGCGGGCTGGGCGAGAATGGCTTGCGTGTTCTCTCTCAAGGGATGGCGGGCAGAAGGCTCCACATCGAAGCGGTAGATGGCGCCTTTCGATGTGCCGTAGGACGCTGTGTAAAGGGCGCCATCCGGGCCAATGGCCAGGCCGGTATTGTTGAGGCCACCCTTGATGGCGCGCTCCTCTTCGAAGGTGAATGACGCTCCGTGAGGATGGAAGTGGAAGACACGCACCTCGCCTTTCTGATTGGTCATGAAGAATGCGTCAGCCAGCGCCTCGCTCAGGGCTGTGCCTGGATTGCTGGTGAATCCGCAAGGGCCAGGACCGAAGTTTCCCAAGGTGGGGGTGAGGTAGGCCGCGTGATCGGGATGATCGGGGAGAAAGAGGCGTTCATCCATCCACGGATTGTAGGCGGGAAGGCCACTGATCTTGATGAAGTCCTGTTTGCGAAGCCATTGCCAATTCAGACGCCATCCATGTTCGCTGCCTTCGGTGATGTAGAGCGCGCGTTCTTTCTCGCCTGGATAATCGCCATCGTTGTCCATGCTGAAGAGATTGCCATGCGCATCGAAGGCTAATTCCTGAGCATTGCGTTCGCCTGTGGAATACCGTTCGACCCTGGTTCCATCCAATTCGCACCGAAAGATAGCGCCACTGTTAGGACGCTCATACCGTTTGCCTTCGGCCGTCTGCAGGTGGTGGCCTTTGTCGGCTAATGACCAGTAGACGCGACCGTCAGGCCCTAACGTCACCCCACTGAGATTGTGGCCTCCTTGACCCATGTGCACTTGCAAACCCTCAGCCACGACCTGTTTCGTCTCGGGGATGCCGTCGCCATCCTTGTCCGTGTAACGGAGAAACTCGGGTTCAGCGGCAACAAATAACGTGTCGTTCACTGCGAGAATGCCTGCGGCGATTCCAGTCACTTCGCTGTGATAGCGATCAATGATAGAGAAAGTCTCGCCCGTGCCGTCACCGTCGGTATCCGTCACCATGGTGGCCGTGTCCTGTTGCACGGTGAGATCACGCCAGTCGCGCACACCATCGCGGTTGCGATCAGGGAGCCAAGACTTGCCCGTGAGGTAGGTGCGATAGAATGCGCGACGTTCTTCCACTGTTTTAAGAGCGAGATCGCGTTTCACCAGGTCCTGATGATTGCGGATATCCAGGCTGGATTGCTTCCGCCGGTGTACGGTGGTGAGGAAGGCTCGGCCATGATCGTCGAAGGACAAGCCGACACCGTTCACGACTGCAGGATCGCGAGCCCATTCGCTGACGACAAAGCCATCGCTCGCTTCGAGCGCTCGTGTCTTCGTCTCTAACGGTGTCACTCCGTTGACGCGGATGGTGTGAATGTTTGCCCACTCATTGTGATCACTGCCAGAAACAGTCACTCGGATCCACTGGGCCTCACGTTGGGGAAAGGGATAGTTGATCACGCCTGCCTGGCCGCGGCTTTGAAACGCATGGGGGACACTCCAGGTCGTTCCGTCTTGAGAGGTGGAAATGGTGAATGTGTAGTCCCGTTCATGTCGGGCGAAACCGATGGCCACTTGCTTGAGGAGCATGGGTTTATCGAGGCGACATTGGAGCCAGCTTCCACGCCCTTGAGCGGCCCAACGGGTTTCCGTATCCGTATCGAACGCATGAATGGCAGGATTGCCGTCCTGAGCACGGTCTGCGGCTATCTTCTCAAAGGTGGTTGACCAGGAAGGGAAGGTCCCAAATGTCCCCGAGACCACGAGAATCATGAGAAATCGTCGGTGCATGGCAAGGAAACCCCGGCCTATGCCAAACCATGCGCTCATCCTTGGCGGGAGTAGAAAGGCTTGCGCTTTTGAGAGAAACCTGCGGGAATGCGCCCCCCGATCATGATTCACTTCAGCCCCATTCTCCTGTTTCCATGCATCATTGTGAGCGCGCTGAGCCTTGCGCACGCGCAAGATCTTCCGACGCCGAAGGTCTACTATGACTTCGAGGACGAAATCACCGAGACGGTGGCGGATAAGAGTGGGAATGAGCGCCATGGAACGTATTCGGGTCCGGTGGTGTCGGTACCCGGGGCGCCTCAGGGGGCGACGCCCGCTAGCGGATTTGAATTTCTCGGCGATGGTTCCACCTGCGTTGGGGTGGACTATCAAGTCACGGAAATGTTAGACACCGATGGCGGGTATACGATGGCGGCATGGATTCAGCCATCGGAGACCACGGGAGATCTCTTCCTCTTCGGTCAGGCCAATCAAGGGCTTCATCTGGGACTCCGCAATGGGGGGCTCCTTCATCAAGCCCATTGGAGTGACGACAACAATGCGGGGACAGCTCTCGTCGAAGGAGAGTGGGTGCACGCCACCTGGATCTACGATCGCGCAGCCGCTGAGGGACGTATCTACTTAAACGGAGTGTTAGACGGCACGCATGGAAAAGGCGATCCCAATGTGATCGATTCCACCCTCATTGTCGGCGATCGGAATGGATGTCAGGGCCTTGGATTCCAGGGGGTGGCGGATGAGATTGCCATCTGGTCGGAGATTCTGACAGAGCAGCAAATCATGGCTCTTGCGGAAGGGGCGAGTCCCATCGGCGTGGATTCGGGCGATACGGATGGCGATGGCCTACCGGATAGTTATGAAATGGCGGTGGCTGGCAATCTCGCGGACCTCACCGCTGAAGGGGATTTCGATGGCGATGGGCGTTCCGATGTGGAGGAGTTCAGTTTGCCGCCGAACACAGACCCGACTAAGGCAGACACCGATGGGGATACCTTGGGAGATGGTGAGGAATTGACAGGCGCTGGGCAGCGACCTCCCACGGATCCCTTGAAGGCTGATACGGATGGAGATGGGTTGCCGGACAATGTGGAGGATCATACCGGTACATTTGTCAGTGCGAGTCAGACGGGAACGAACCCGGTGGTGAGCAACACGGATCGCGTGGGTGGGACCGATGGAAGTGAAGTAGCGGCGGGAACCAATCCGTTAGACCCGGAAGATCCACCGACCTTTGGTCCTCACCAATTACCGAAGCCGCAAGTCTACTATGATTTCAGCAATGAGGAAACGGTCCAGGTGCCGAATGAGGCGGGGGATGGCATGGATGAAGTGCGTGTGATCCCCAATCAAGCGAGCGATGCCTATCATGGTGTCATTGTGTCAGGAGAACTGACGGCAGGCGCTCCAGGAGGCGCGTCACCTATCGGTGGGTTCCATTTCCCCGACGATGGCGGTTGTGTCGTGACCGATCTCCATGTTGAGCATCTCATCAGCCAGGCGGGCGGGTACACCATGACGGCCTGGTTACGGCCTTCGGACGTCAGCGGCCAACACATCGTGCTCGGCCAGACCAACCAAGGTTTTCACAATGGGATCCGCAACGGAAGTGTCCTGCATCAAGCCCACTGGTCAGATGATCACAATGCTGGCACGGCCCTGGTCGAAGATGAATGGGTGCACGCTGCCTGGGTCTTTGACCAGGCAGCTGGGGAAGGGCGCATGTATCTCAATGGCATGCTCGACGCGGAGCACGAGATCGGCACTCCCAATATCCTCGATGCGGATCTGATCCTGGGAAATCGGAGTGGATGTGAGGGGGAAGGGCCATACTTCGGCGACGTCGACGACATCGCGGTCTGGTCAGAAATACTGACAGACGCACAGATTCTCGCATTATCCGAAGGCGCCCATCCGTTAGGCGTGACAGGACCGGCGATTGAGATTACGGCGATCACTCACGGAGCCGATGGCGTGGGCGTCACCTGGACCTCAGAACCGGGTGCTTACTACGGGATCGAGGCATCTCCAGATCTGATGGCCTGGCAGACGGTGGTGACGGAGTTTCCTTTGGGCGGAGCCACGGCAGAGGAAAGTCGTTACCTGGAATCGCTCAGCAATGCGCCTCTGCGGTTCTATCGGGTCAGTCGTGTCCCTCCTCCGGCGCTTTTGCGGGAGGACTTTGAGAATGGAGCCAATGGCTGGACGGCGGTGACGGACACAGGCGAGACGCTTTGGGAGCTGGGGACACCGAACGTCGATGGCTTGGCAGCAGCCAACAGTGGCACGCAAGCCTGGGGCACGAACCTGGCGGGAAATTATGCTCCTGCCACGAATGCCGCGCGTTTGCAGTCCCCTGTCATTGACCTCACGACCCGTGGACGTGCCACGCTATCCTTTCACTACCACATCAATGCCATCGACGGTGAAGGCGGACAGATTCGTTTCCTCAATGAGGAGGGGGTGACATTGGCCACGGTGCCGGAGCTGCCTGACATCTTCACCGGGCAAACGGACGGCTGGGAAGCCTTCAGCGTGGACATTCCAAGCGCAGCCCTCCAACAGCGCATCATCATCGAGTTCGCCTTCCTCACGAATGAAGACGATGTCGTCGCCCCCGGTTGGTATGTCGACGACGTCGTTGTGGATTGACCGCTCTTCAGGTGGCCAGGGCACTCCGAAGCGACGCCGATGCCGACGTCGACGATTGCCAGCGTTTGCGATCGAATGGACTCAAGTCCGCGAACCGGAGCCGTTTCTACTTGTCACGGCGCATGGTTGCGAGAAGATTCAGAAATGAGAGTCATTCTCGCTATTCTTGTTGCTCTGATGGTCGGAGCTGAGGCTTCGAGTGCTAATACCGAAGAGAGTTTCCATACGGTTTTCTGGAAGAATCGCTTGGGGCAGGTTGTTTACGAAGGGCGCTTTGAGGTGTGTTGGATCGGTGCGATGCCGATGCTGCAATTGGTGGAGAGCTATCGGCACGGACCTTTTGTCTACAAGGCGTTGGCTCCCCGAGCCTTCGACCACGGACATGGGATCATGATCCGGAATTACCTGCCGCAACCGACCCTTTGCTGGGTGCCGCCGGGCTATAAGGTCAGCTTGCAGCGGGCGACCGTGCCTCATGGGCCCGTGAAGATGATTCCCTACCTCTATTTGGGCGAGCTGGAGAAGCATTGTCTGACGGAGCTCTCGAGTTACTTTCGCCCTGTGTTTTATAAAGAAGCGCCTTTGGTTCCGGTGCGGCAGGCGTGTCTCAAGCGTTAGGTTTCGGCTTGCGGAGTTCGAGGACTTTGAATGTTGGGCCCATGCTGATGAGTTGGCGAAACTGGCGGAACCATTTCTCCTGAGCGGCATCGGGAGCCTTCCCGTCGAGGCTTCGCTCCATTTCGAGGAGGGCATCCCGCGCGCACTCGGTGAGGAATCGCGATTGGTCCACGAGGCGGACGAGCTCGAATCCCTTGGCCGTGGCGTCGCGCTCCAGTTCGGCGAAGTCAACGTGGGCCGTGAGGTCTTGTTGACCTGGATGGGCGAGCAAATCACGGCTCAACTGGTGCTGATGATAGGCGCGCAGGGTGCCTTCGGGACGACTGGGAGTGTGGTAGGCATTGCCTGTGATTCCATAGTCAAAGATGAGGAGCGTCCCACCGGGCTTGAGCGTGCGGAAGTGGCGCTGAAGCCATGGACCCAGGTCGAGATTCACCTCCGTGAGATGTCCTGGCTGGAACCCTGCCGTATCGATGCGATCAAGGCGGGAGTTGAGGAGGGGATGGGTAATTGGTTGGCTGTCCCAGGTGAGCGATTGGCCATTGGTGCGCAACCGGACCGTGCATTCGCGCCAGCCCACTTCGGGACCCTCCCAGACGACCCGGTGCACGGGGAAGGCATCAAGCAGCTCGTTGGAATAGGCGACATCGACCGTGTCGGGTGCGATGGCGAAGGGATCGTCGATCTGCTCCCAGACGTCAGCGAACGGCTCGAGGCGGGGATCGGTCATCGCGTGAGCCATCCTTTCCGAGGCAAGGAAACGAAACTGCTTGCAAAGTGCTGGAAATTTAGCATACAGTCGCAGGAGGAGATCCCCGGCTAGCGCGCCTGTGTTGCCCCCTTCCTCCAAGATCGTGAAGGGCTCGTGGGGATCGTTTAATTTCCACAACGCATGCACATAGTCCGCCAGGAGATCACCGAAGACGCTGCCGATGCTGACATTCGTAAAGAAGTCGCCTTGCCGTCCTGGTCGAGGCCCAGTGGTGTAGTAGCCAAGCTCTGGATGATAGAGAGCGGCCTCCATGAATTCCTTGAAAGTCAGCGTGCCTTCGCAGAAGATCCGAGCGATGATTCCCTCTTTCGCAGGCGATGGTGAGTCATTTCTCATTCCTGTCCTAAATTCTTGTATTCTATTGTCATTATTGCAAATTTGATCTAAGTGACGTGCCGCGGGCCGCCTTGAGTGCCCGTAGCACACGTATCCATGGCATATCGCTTCGGCAAGACTGGTTCAGAAAGCGCCTCCCGGCGGCGCAAGCCTGTGCCGTGGTGGTGGCTCTGGCTGACGAAGCTTTCGAAGATGGCGGTCTTTGGGATCGTCATTGGGGGCATCCTGCTCACGCTCTTCTTGCGGCCTTTCTACAAGAAAGCCTACTCGCTCGATTTGTCAGAGGTTGATGATCTTGAGGCGGCGAGCCTTCTTTATGATCGGCATGGGAACCAGATGGGAGAGGATTTCCGCGTTCAGAATCGTCTCCCGGTGAAGCTGGAGCAGGTGCCGAAAGAACTCATCCGCGCCCTGATCGCGGCTGAGGACTCGCGATTCTTTGAGCACCGTGGGGTGGACTGGATCGGCGTGGGACGCGCGGTATTGCTGAACTTCAAAGCGGGACGACGCACGCAAGGGGCGAGCACCATCACCCAGCAGCTCGGGCGCCAATCGTTCGAACTCTTGGATAAGAGTTATGGTCGGAAACTGACCGAGGCATTCCTGGCGCACCGCATTGAGAAGGAGTTCTCCAAAGAAGAGATTCTGGAGCATTATCTCAATCGCATCTTCTTTGGACATGGCTTTCACGGAGTGAATGCCGCCGCCAAGGGTTACTTTGGAAAGCATGTCAGTGAAGTGAATATTGAAGAAGCGGCGATGCTCTGCGGATTGATCAAAGCACCGAATATCTTCTCTCCTTTGCGGAATCGCGATCGCGCGTTGGGCGCCCGCAATCATGTCTTGGATCGGATGGCGGCGGAGGGGTTTATCACCGCATCAGATGCCGAACGTGTGAAGAAACGTCCCATTGTGACGAATACTCTGACAAGTATCTCCCGCTCCACCCATGCTTTCCATTATATACGCGAACAGATCACGGAGAAACTCGGCGAGAAAGAGGCCGCGAAGGGTGGATTCCGCGTCTTCACCACTCTGGACCTTTATCTGCAGCAACGAGCAGAGCGCAGCTTGCGGGAGCGATTGGAAGAAGTGGACGCCCGTGAGGAATTCCAGCATCAGACTTACGCGCAGTATGTGAAATTGGTCAAAGAGGCGCGTGCTAAGGGCCAGCGAGCACCTGCTCCCAAGTATCTGCAGGGCGCTCTCTTGGCGGTGGATAATGACGATGGCGGCATTGTGGCTTTGGTGGGAGGACGCAATTTCCAGCACTTCCAATACAATTTGGCCACCCAAGCCAAGCGCCCGGCTGGATCCGCATTCAAACCGTTCGTCTTCGCCTTGGCCTTTCAGAATGCGATGTTCCCAGGCACGATTGTCACGGACAAGGTGATCGATAACAAGTATGTGCAGATTGGCGGTGCGGACGGGTTGTTAGGGGAGTGGGCGGTGGAAACTAAGGAGCAGAGTTATTTGGGAGATATCACGGCGCGGAAGGCTTTGGTCTTATCGAAGAACGCGGCGACTGTGCGGTTGGGCCTGCGTGTGGGCTTGGAAGCGTTTCTAGATTTCGTCAAAGAGATCGGCGTCGAAAGTGAGATGCGTCCTTACAATTCATCCTTTCTAGGTAGTAGTGAGGTGACTCTCGCCGAAATGTGCAAAGCCTATACGATCTTCCCCAACGGCGGGTTACGACCGAAGGATCTTTATATCATTCGGGAGATTCAAGATGCCGATGGCAATGCGCTCTATACGTCGGAGGCGCCCGGCGCGGATTTGGTGGATGTGCTCGACGAGATTCCAGCTTTTCAAACACACAATTGTTTGCAGGAAGTGATGAAGACGGGGACCGCCGCCAATGCCGATGATTTGGGGATGCAGGCGTTTCCCGCGGTGGGCGGGAAAACCGGGACGGCGTATGATTTCACCGATGTCTGGTTTCTTGGTTATAACAGTCGCGTCACTTGTGGCGTGTGGTCTGGATTCATCAATCCTAAGACCATCTATCCGGGAGCCTTCAGTCACGAGATTGCCTTGCCAATTTGGGTGGATTTCATGAATGCCTCGACGCGCACATTCAAGCCCGAGCCGATTCTCGCGCCTGAAGAAGGGAAGATGATTGAGATTTGCACGGTATCAGGACAAGTGGCGACGGACAATTGTTATGAACAATTAATCGGGAGCGGGTCGTCGCCGCGCTATGAACGCACCACCGTCTTGGAGTTCATTCCTACGGAGTTTCATCTCACCGGCACTTGCACCCTGCATTCGCCCAACTCGGCTGCGGAAGAACTCCGGCGAGAGACGGAGAGCATCACCTTGAGCGGCGGAGCTGGGCTTTACGGATCGGCCAATACGGAAGGCCCGAAACCTGTCTTCGTCCGCGAATCAACCATCATTGGGCTGGATCCCTACAGCGCTTTGCATCCGCCTACCGCAGCGATGCAGCCGAAAGAGGAGGAGAAAGTGGATACGGAGAAGCTGGTGACGAAGGCCAATGTGGTGAAAGAGAAGCTGCCGTTGGATACGAAGGGGCACATGCGATTGGAAATGCCCGCGCCGATCGAATTCGTCGATTGATTCCTCATTGGCACTCGGCCTAAGGTTCCCGCATGAGTGCACTCATCAGTCTGCTAGGCATCGTCGTCATGATAGGGCTAGCAGTCTTGCTAAGCCGCGATCGCCGCCGGATCAATCTGCGCACGGTGGTGGGAGCCTTTCTTATCCAGCTCGCGATGGGTGCCTTTGTCCTCTATCTTCCCTTTGGCAAAGCCACCCTGGAGTTTCTTTCTCTCCAAGTCCAGGCGGTGATCGATTGCGGGAATGCGGGCATTCGATTTCTCTTTGGTGGGTTGGTGAGTGATCGCATGTTCGAGCACTTTGGGGATGATGGATTCGTCTTTGCTTTCCGCGTGCTCCCCACGATCATCTTCTTCTCATCCTTCATCGCGGTGCTCTACTACTTGGGCATCATGAAATGGGTGATCGCTGTGTTGGGAGGTGGTTTGCGTAAGGCGCTAGGAACGAGTCGAGCGGAGTCGCTTTCTGCTAGTGCGAACATCTTTGTTGGGCAGACGGAGGCGCCTCTTGTGGTGCGCCCCTACATTTCCAAGATGACGGAAAGCGAGCTCTTTGCGGTCATGTGTGGAGGATTGGCGTCGATCGCCGGTTCTGTCCTCGCAGCTTACGCTGGGATCGGTGTGGAGTTGAAGTATCTGTTAGCCGGCTGTTTCATGGCAGCGCCCGCCGGGCTCCTCTTCGCCAAGTTGTTGCTCCCTGAAACGGAAACTCCTGATGAGCGCTTGCAGGGGCTCACAGACGAAGAGAATGTACCCGTCAATGTCTTTGAGGCGGCGGCCAATGGCGCCTCAAGTGGTTTGAAACTGGCCCTGAATGTCGGGGCGATGCTGCTTGCCTTCATCAGTCTGATTGCCCTTCTCAACATGCTGGTGGGAGGGGTGGGCGAATGGTTCGGGGTGGAGAACCTCACCATCGAGCAGATCCTGGGCTATCTCTTTGCACCTGTTGCCTGGTTGTTAGGCATTCCCTGGTCAGAGGCGACTCAAGGGGGAAGCTTCATTGGGCAGAAAGTGATCGTGAATGAGTTTGTCGCCTACAAGGAATTTGTCGGTGTCAAAGAAGCTCTGGCTCCGCGTACGCAGGCCATTCTCACGCTAGCTCTCTGTGGCTTTGCTAATCTTTCATCCATTGCGATCTTGTTAGGCGGGCTAGGAGGCATGGCCCCGAGTCGCCGCCAAGACATTGCGCGTCTCGGCTTGCGGGCGGTCTTGGCAGCCACTCTCGCCAATCTCACTAGCGCAGCCATGGCTGGCTTCTTTCTGACGTTCACCACGCCCTGACATCCTCATGCAAACCCTCCTTCTCTCTCTTCTTGCTGGCTTTCTGGTCGGTGTCCTCTTCTCTGCGATCAAGTTGCCGCTGCCCGCGCCGCCCGTGCTTTCAGGGGTGCTGGGCATTGTGGGGATCTATCTGGGAGGCGCCGCTTATCAGTGGGCGCTCACCCATTGGTTCACAGCCTGAGGGAAACGCATGCTGCCACAAGAATGCATCCGCCTGAAGCGATTGGGAGAACGCCTATCTCCCGATGCCATTACATGCTTTTGTGAGGGTGTGGGCAGCGGAGCGTGGAGCGAAGGGCAGATCGCGGCCATGGCCATGGCGATTTGTTGCCGGGGGATGGACACCGATGAGCGGGTAGGGCTGACCCTGGCCATGCGCGATTCCGGGAGGGTGTTTCGGTGGGATGATGAAGGGCTCGATGGGCCCGTGCTCGACAAGCATTCGACGGGGGGCGTGGGCGATGGCGTTTCGTTAGTTCTCGGCCCCTTATTGGCAGCTTGCGGCGCCCATGTGCCCATGATTTCGGGTCGTGGTTTGGGGCATACAGGGGGCACCTTGGACAAGTTGGAGGCCATACCCGGCTATCAAGTGCAACCCGACGAGACGCGTTTCCGTGAGACCGTGCGCGATGTTGGCGTCGCGATTGTGGGAGCGTCAGAGGAGATTGCTCCAGCGGATGCGCGCCTCTATGCCGTGCGTGATTTGACCGACACGGTGGCGTCCATTGATCTGATCACGGCGTCTATCCTTTCCAAGAAACTGGCGGCTGGGCTTGGTGGCCTAGTCATGGATGTGAAGGTGGGCAATGGAGCCTTCTTGCCGGATCACGCCAGCGCACGTGCGCTCGCGGAGGCGCTCGTGCGTGTCGCGGAAGGCGCGGGCATGCCAACGAGAGCCGTTCTGACAAACATGAATCAGAGCCTCTCGGGATGTGCGGGGAATGCCTTGGAAGTGGCGCATGCCCTTCGCTGTTTGCGTGCAGATGAACGCCGCGAATCCCCGTTCTTGGAGGTGGTCATGGCCCTGGGTGCGCAAGCGTTGTTGTTAGGCTCGTTGGCAAGCGATGAAGCCAATGCCCGACGGCAGCTCAAGACTGCTTTGGAATCAGGACAAGCGTTAGAGCGATTCCAGCGTATGCTCACTGCTCTAGGGAGTCCGCACGATTTCATAGATCGCCCACACGCTTTCCTCGAAGAAGCTCCAGTGCAGATTGACGTGCCAGCTCCGCGAGGAGGCTTTGTTTCGGATGTCAACACGCGTGAGTTGGGGATGATCGTCGTGCGGTTGGGTGGTGGTCGCTCGCATCCCGGTCAGACGATTGACCATGCGGTGGGACTAACAGGACTCGTTAGCTGTGGGCAAGCGGTCGATGCAGGATTTCCGCTGGGGCGGATTCATGCGCGTGACGAGACGGCGGCGTCGGAGGCGTCGCGAGCGTTGTTGACAGCCATCGCCCTCGCGGAGGAAGCGCCCGACCTGGCTCCCACTGTGCTTGAAGTCTTTCATTAACCCCATCTTACTAACAGTTCGTTCATGGCCACTCCTCACATCGATGCACAACCAGGTGATTTCGCCTCAACGGTTCTGATGCCTGGCGATCCGTTGCGAGCCAAGGCGCTGGCAGAGCGCTTTCTTGAAGATGCTCAGCAAGTCACTTCCGTTCGGAACATGCTCGGGTTCACCGGCACCTTTCACGGAAAGCCGGTGTCCGTGATGGGCAGTGGGATGGGGATTCCCTCCATCTCCATCTATGCGGAAGAGCTGTTCACGCGATTCAGTGTCTCTAACATTGTGAGGATCGGCAGCTGTGGAGCGATCGCCTCTGATCTGGAGATGCGCGATCTTGTCGTGGGTATGGGAGCGTGCACGGATTCGGGAGTGAATCGGGCGCGCTTTGGGGGCTATGATTTCGCCGCCATGGCTGATCCTGAATTGTTGCTCCCCATGGTAGCGACGGCGGAAGAGGCCCATCAATCGGTGCGTGTGGGAAATCTCTTCTCCATGGATCTGTTCTATCATCCAGATCCTGACATCATGGCGATGGCGCGTCGCATGGGTGTGCTGGCGGTGGAGATGGAGGCGGCGGGTCTCTACGGGTGTGCCGCGGCCTGCGGGAAGCGAGCTCTCGCGGTGTGTGCGGTCTCTGATATCCTCAGCAGTGGCGTGGGCTTGAGTTCCGACGATCGCGAGAGGGGCTTCCATCATCTCATGGAGCTGGCGCTCCAGGCGTCCCTAAAGTTTCCAGAATAAACACATGCTAGAACCAGAGGTGAAAGCAGGATTGGTCCACGCAGCGGTCGAGGCTCGGCGCGCGGCCTATGCTCCCTATTCTCAATTTGCGGTCGGGGCGGCGTTGCTTACGGAGAGCGGTGCCATCATCACGGGTGCCAATGTCGAGAATGCCTCGTACGGGCTCACCGTGTGTGCGGAGCGGGTGGCCGTCTTTCGAGCCGTGGCGCAGGGGGAACGACGGTTCCGTGCCTTGGCGATCAGTTTGACGGGGGCCGGCGCGCCTTGCGGGGCGTGTCGCCAAGTGCTGCACGAGTTTGCGCCCGGCTTGCCCATCCTCATGGCAGATCCAGAGGGAGGCACTGTACAGGAAACCACTCTGGCGGCATTGCTTCCCCGTGCTTTCGGCCCTGAAGACCTCGACAGTGTCTAGCGGGCGAGGTATACGAAGGCATGGCGATGACCCGATCCATTCTCTTGAGTTTCCTCCTAGCGCTTTCCCCTCTTGCGACGGCTGATGATTGGCCCTGGTGGCGAGGACCGGATCGCAACGGGATGGCCAATCCAGATCAAGATCCTCCGACGACGTTCAGCGCGACGGAGAATGTGGTTTGGGTGGCTGATGTGCCTGGGCGTGGGCATGGCACGCCGACGGTGGCGGGGGATCGCGTCTATCTCACAGCGGCCGATGATGATCGCGAGATCCAGTGGGTGTTATGTTATGAGCGCGCCACGGGGAAGGCGGTCTGGCGCACCGAGATTCATCAGGGAGGGTTTCCCGAGAAGATGAATTCCAAGGCTTCGAATGCCTCCTCGGCGGTGGCGTGCGATGGCGAACGGCTCTATATCAATTTCCTCAATGACAAGGCGGTCTACACCACCGCTCTGGATCTGAATGGCAAGCAACTGTGGCAGACGAAGATCGTCGATTACACATTGCACCAGGGATATGGATCGTCTCCAGCCATCTACAAGGATCTTGTCATTGTGTCAGCTGATAACAAGCAGGGCGGCGCTCTCTGTGCGCTCAAGCGTGAAGATGGGAAAGAAGTGTGGCGGGTGAAACGCCCAGCCACGCCGAACTATCCATCGCCAATCATCCTCAATGCGGCTGGCAAAGAGCAATTGATCATGACCGGGTGTGAATTGATTTCCAGCTTTGACCCCAACACCGGCGAGAAATTATGGGAATGTGAGGGAGCTACGACGGAATGTGTCACATCTACGGTTACCGATGGCACCCATGTCTACAGCAGTGGCGGCTATCCCAAGAATCACGTCGCCGCGATCAAAGCCGATGGTTCTGGGAAGATTGTGTGGGAGAATACGAGTCGCGTCTACGTGCCTTCCATGTTCATTCGTGAGGGGCATCTCTATGGGATGATGGATGCAGGGATCTTGGTGTGCTGGGATGCTGCCACCGGAGAGCGTCGCTGGCGGCAGCGCATGGGAAGTCCCTTCACCGCCAGTCCCGTCCCAGTGGGGGATCGTGTCTATGCGGTGAGTGAAACAGGCGCGTTCACGGTTCTCCAGATAAGTCCGAAAGGTGCCGAAGTGCTTGCCGAGAATCAGTTAGGCGATCAAGTCTATGCTACTCCAGTGATTGTGGATTCTCGAATCTATGTGAGAGTCGCGCATGACCTCGACGGGGCTCGTGTGGAGAAGCTTTATTGTTTGGGAAAGACGGAATGACAGAGATAGACGTGTGGCACCTCAGTTAGAATGCGCAGCCGGTTGGCAAGGGATCCTCCTCAGCGACGTCGATGGCGAAGAGTGGTGAGAGTTCCGCTGATTGGAAGCCGCCGTTGACCGAACCGTGAAAGGCTTGTCCTCCGTAGCCGTGAGCATTCATGTGAGCGCGGATCCACAGAATGTCGTCGGCGTCCACGCGAACGGTTCCCGTGCGGACGAAGGGCTGTTCCGTCACATGGCTATGAGCGAGGATGCGTCGATAGAGAAGCTGGCCATCGGTATTGAGGATTTCCCACCAATCCGCATACTGTGCGCAACCGGTCTCCAAACTGCTGATGCCGACGGCGAATCGGGTGCCACTTGCTGTGGGTTGAGCACTCACAGAGACCACATCGGCCAATGGCAGCGTGTCGACAACACGCAGGCGGAAGAATTGCGCTGATGAGGTGAGTGTTAGTTGTTCTTGCGCTGGGGGAGCATTCGCGCTTCCGCCACCCACTCCCTGCCAGGTGCGCAGATCGGAAGAGCGTTCCAACAACCAATGGGATGGCGCGTCCACTCGGAGTTCGCCCTGAGGGGAAAGGGTGAGGAATCGAGGCAGCGATTGCCAACGCTGGAGAAAGGCTTCCACCGCGGACCAGTAGGCGTCGGAATCGTCGAACGCGGACCAGAGCGCCTGTGAGCCGTGTTGGCCTTCCGTCTCTGGCCGGAAGGTGGTGAGCGCGGTTTCTTTAGGCAAGGCGGCAATGATTGGCGCGTGGTGAGGGGCTTCGGAGCGCGCGGAGGTGATGAACGTTGGCACCTGCAACGTAGCGACGGCTTGCTGGATGAGCATGCGATCGGAGAAATATTCGCCTGGAGAGAAGGCGAGTACTCCGCTTACGAGGGGCGTTTCCGCCGCTAGCTTCAGTGCGAGGGCGGAGGAATAGGAGCTGCCCCAACTCAGAACCGGACCCGCCGTCCGAGTGGCGGCTTCGCGGAGAGCGGCGCGCATATCGGGCACGGCATCCATGAAGTTCGTAGACAAGCCCGCTTTGCGCGCGCGTGAGGCGGTCTGGTTGGGCACACCGTTGACGGCATCTCCCGATCGCTGGTCGATCGCCAAGGCGTGGAAACCAAGCGTGGTCAGCCTGGGGGCGATCTCCCGATACTCGCCTCGACTGAACCCTGCCTGATGGAAGAGCACAATGATAGGTCGGTCGAGCCCCGGGCCGGCAGCATAGAAATCGGCCGTGATCTCAAGACCATCTTCGGAGGGAAACGTGAACGTTTCGAAGGCCTTGGAAGCGGCGCTTAGCAGGAGAAACGTGACGAGTATCAACCTTGCCGGAAGGATCACGGATGAAGTGGCCATAGAGCACTCACCATCGGCTTGAGAGCGAAGGCAAACGCATGATTTCACCTTGTGGAAATTACGATAAGCCTTAGTGCTAATCGACCCATCCTAACAGGCGAGCGAGCCGGAAAAACTTCGCCTTCTTCATTGAGATTTCTCTGGTTTTCCCCTTGTAGAAGCCTAACGTGATGAACGGTTTATGCCCGCGTTTTATGGGCATTTGACACCCCACATTCCATGAGTGACGACACCTCTTCTGACCTTCCTAACGACGAGAAATACGATTCTTCCAAGATCGATAAACTGGAGGGCTTGGAGGCCGTTCGCAAGCGCCCCGGGATGTACATCGGGGACCCCGCAACGGAGCGCGGCCTGCATCACTCGATCTCAGAGGTGCTGGACAACTCGATCGATGAGCATCTCGCCGGATTCTGTGATAAGATCGATATCGTCATCCACCTCGACGGATCGATTTCCATCAAAGATAACGGTCGTGGGATTCCCGTGGATGTGCATGAGAAATGGGGCATTCCGGCGGTGGAATTGGTGCTGACGAATTTGCACGCGGGGGGCAAATTTGGGCAGGGTGCCTACAAATACTCAGGTGGTCTGCACGGGGTGGGTGCGAAGTGTGTGAATGCGCTCTCCGATTGGTTCCGCGCCGACATCTCGCGTGATGGCAAGGTGCATTCGATTTCGTTTGAGAAGGGCAAGACGACCCATCCGTTGACGGTGGTGGGAGAATTGGATGATCCCAAGGAAACGGGCACCACGATCACCTTCCTGCCCGACCCAACGATCTTCACGACCACGACGGAATTCAATTTCGATCTGATCGCCAAGCGCCTCCGCGAGATTGGCTTTCTCAATCCAGGACTCACGCTCAACCTCACGGATGAACGCGGGGAGAAACCGCGTGCCGTCACCTTCCTCTATCAGAAAGGCATCGTCGAGTTTGTCGATCAGTTAGGCGAGAATAAGAACGTTGTGCATGCCGACCCAATCGTCTTGGGTGGCAGACGCGAGATCGAATACGAATCCGAAGGCCAGACGATCAAGGACGAGGCCATTGTGGATTTGGTCTTGCAGTACAATGACTCGTTCGACTCGATGATCCTCGCCTATGCGAACATGGTGCCGAATCCTGATGGGGGCACCCACGTGACGGGCTTTCGGGGAGCGCTCACGCGCGCGATCAATCAATACGCCAAGGCGAACAATCTGGTCAAAGACAAGGATCCCGCACTGACTGGGGATGATGTGAGGGAGGGGCTGGTCTGTGTGGTCAGTGTGAAGCACCCGAACCCGCGCTTCAGTTCGCAGACAAAAGAGAAGTTCATCAACGATGAGATGGACGGGGTGGTGAGTTCGATCGCCTACGATGGGATCATGAATCACTTCGAGGAGAATCCTCAGGTGGCCAAGCGGATCATTGAGAAAAGTCTCAACGCGGCACGTGCTCGCGAAGCGGCTCGGAAGGCGCGCGAGACAGTGCGGAAATCAGCCCTCAGTGGGGGTGGGCTTCCTGGCAAACTTGCCGACTGCTCTGTCAGGGATCCATCCAAGACAGAACTCTACATTGTGGAGGGTGATTCTGCTGGTGGCTCGGCCAAGCAAGGTCGGGATCGTCGCACTCAGGCCATCCTGCCGCTCCGTGGCAAGCTGATCAATGTCGAGAAGGCGCGTCTCCATCGGGCGTTACAGAATAAAGAAATTCAAACCATGATCACCGCCATTGGCACCGGCATTGGTGATGGTGAACAGGAGGGGGCCTTTGACATTTCCAAGGCGCGTTACCACAAGGTCATCATCATGACGGATGCGGACGTTGATGGCTCTCACATTCGCACGCTGTTGTTGACCTTCTTTTGTCGACAAATGCCAGAGTTGGTGCGCCGTGGCTACCTCTATATCGCGCAGCCACCTTTGTATCTGGTCAAGCGGAAGAAGCGGCAGGAATACGTCCAGGACGATGATGCGCTCAATCGTATTCTGATTGAGTTAGGCTCGGAGGATGTCGTCTTGAAGGCCGCGGACGGCAAGGCATATAGCAATGAGCAGTTGCAGAATACCCTCGCGATCCTGACAAAACTCACGCGATTCAGCGATGTGGTCGTGCGAGCCGGCGGAAATTTCGAGGATTATCTCCGTCAACGCGATTCCGAATCGGGGGCGATTCCCGCCTTCATTGTCAAAGTGCGAGAAGGCAACGATGAACATGTCGAGTATTTCTTGGACGAAGATGCTCTGCGGGAGTTCTCCTCTGAGAATCGGGATTTGCACCTCTTTGGGTCGTCGTCATCGGAAGGCGAAGAGACCGAGGATGGAGACCAAGAGACGGTTTCCAAGCCGGGCGTGAGCCGACGAGCGACCTTGCACGAGATCCATGAGGCCCATTCCATGCTGAAGCTCTTTAAGCAGCTGGGAGAATTGGGATTCAATCCGGACCAATTCATCGGCGGGGAAGAGCCCATCTTCGAGATGGTCGAAGGCGATAAAGAAGGCACGACTCATCCCATTCACGCGGTGCCGCAGATCCTTGAAACGGTCCTTGATATCGGTCAGCGCGGGATTGAAGTGAAACGCTTCAAAGGGCTGGGAGAGATGAACGCCAAAGAGCTCTACAGCACCACCATGGACCCCGAGACGCGCAAACTTCTACGCGTGCAACTGAACGAAGACAATCTCGTCGAAGCCGACCGCATGTTCACCATCCTCATGGGAGATGTGGTCGAACCTCGCAAGCGTTTCATTGAGGACAATGCTCTCAATGTGCGCAATTTGGATGTCTAAGCTATCCTGACATCATTCTTTCTCTAACTCTGTTCTACGAATCCCGTTACGACCTGTGAGCGACGAACCCACTGACGATAACATCGCCCCGATCAATGTTGCGGACGAAATGTCGAAGTCCTTCTTGGACTACTCGATGTCCGTCATCATTTCCCGTGCCTTGCCCGACGCACGTGATGGCCTCAAACCCTCTCAACGGCGTCTTCTCTACGCCATGTATCATGATTTGAGTCTTGGGCCTAACAAAGCCCATCTCAAGTGCGCCCGTATCGTCGGGGATACCATGGGTAAGTACCACCCGCACGGGGATGGTGCCATCTATCCCACGCTCGTGAATATGGCCCAGCCGTGGTCCATGCGAGAGATTCTCGTCGATGGGCAAGGGAACTTCGGTTCTGTGGAAGGGGATCCACCGGCTGCCATGCGTTACACGGAGGCGCGCCTCACGCATCTCGGTGTGGCCCTCATGCAGGACATGGACAAGGATACGGTGGATTTCGTGCCCAACTACGACGGCACGAATAAGGAACCCAATGTCCTGCCCGCAGCGTTTCCCAATCTGTTAATCAATGGTGGCACCGGGATCGCGGTCGGCATGGCGACCAACATCCCGCCGCACAACCTTGGCGAAGTCATTGATGGACTCTGTGCCTTGATCGATGACCCTAGCATCAGCATCGATGAGCTGAATACGCACATCAAGGGCCCAGATTTCCCCACGGGTTGTACCATCCTCGGCTTCAACGGCATCCGCAATTACATGCGGACGGGTCGCGGGAGTGTGAAAGTGCGAGGGCGCGCAACGATTGAGACGCTCCCTAGCAACCGTGATCAGATCATCATCACGGAGATTCCCTACAACGTGAATCGTGCGACCTTGGTCGAGCGTATTGCCGAGCTGGTGAATCAGAAAGTGTTGCCAGAGATCAGCGCGGTCCGCGATGAATCGGACGAGAACACCCGCGTCGTCATCGATCTCAAGCGGGATGCTCGCTCGCAGGTGGTGCTGAACAATCTCTACAAGCACACCCAGCTGGAGACATCGTTCTCCGCGAACATGTTGGCGATCGATAACCGTCGCCCCAAGCTCCTCAATCTCAAGGATGCGCTCAACTGTTTCGTCGAGCACCGGCGCGAAGTCATCATTCGCCGCACGCGCTATTTGTTAGGCAAAGCAGAGGATCGCGCTGAGGTGCTCGAAGCCTATCTCCTCGCCATCGCCAATCTCGATGATTTCATTAAGATCATTCGAAGTTCAGCTAATCGCGACGAAGCGCGTGAGAAGATCAAGGCCTACCAATTCACGACGGAAGCGGCTGAAGCGTTGGGCATTCTCATCAGAGATCAGCCTAGCATCCAGGGAGATCAATACGTCTTCACAGATCGTCAGGTGAACGCGATCTTGGAGTTGCGTCTCTATCAATTGACCGCCCTGGAGCGCGACAAGATCAAAGACGAGTATGACAAAGTGCTCGAAGAGATTCGTGATTTGTTAGACATTCTCGCCAAGGAAGAGCGCGTCCTGACCATCATCAAGGAAGAGCTCTTGGAGGTGAAGGAGAAGCACGCGTCTCCTCGCAAGACGGACATCGTGCCCGATGAAGGCGAGATCAATATTGAGGATCTCATTGCCAATGAGGCCACCATCATCACCATCAGTCATCGCGGATTCATCAAGCGCACACCTGCGACCGAGTACCGCACTCAGAGTCGAGGTGGCAAAGGGCTCAAAGGCATGGAGACACGCGAGGCCCAGACGGAGGAAGAGGAATCGGATTTCGTCGAGCATCTCTTCTCTGGGACGGCGCATGATTACCTCCTCTTCTTCACAAACACTGGCCGACTGTATGTCGAGCGTGTCTACGCCGTGCCAGAGATGGCACGCACCGCCAAGGGGCGTTCGATTAAGAATCTGTTAGATTTCAAGGAAGACGAGAAGATTGCCTCGGTGCTCCGTTTGGAAGCTGTCATGGAGGAAGATGGCGACAAGACCTTTGATCAGGATGGCTTCATCCTCTTCGCCACGCGCGACGGCACAGTCAAGAAGACGGGCCTCGCCGAGTACCGCAATTACCGCAAGGGTGGCCTCAACGCGATCACCATCGAAGACGGCAATGAACTGATCGGAGTGCGCTTGACGACTGGCGACGATGACGTCTGTCTCGTCACTCGAGCAGGTTATTGTGTGAGGACTCACGAAAGCACCATTCGAGCCATGGGGCGAACCGCTCGCGGGGTGGCGGGCATTCGCCCGCGTGACGATGACTATGTCGTGTCTCTTGCTGTCGTGGATACCGATGGGCAATTCCTCGTCGCCTCTGAGAAAGGGCTCGGCAAACGGACGCCATTTGATGACTATCCGACGAAGGGGCGTGGTGGCAAAGGCGTCATCACCATGAAGACGACGGACCGCACGGGCAAAGTGGCTGGGGCCGTGGTCGTTCTCGAAGATGATGATGTCATGATCATGACGGCGAGCGGCAAGACCGTTCGCATCAAAGCTAGTGGTATCAGCTCGATCGGACGCAACGCTCAGGGCGTGAAGCTCGTGAGCTTGGCAGATGGCGATTCCATCCGTGATATCGTCCGCGTCGTTGGAGACGAGGACGAAGACGCAGTGGAAGGAGAAGAGGCCGAAGTGGAATCAGACGCGGATGCCACTGACGCCACTGAGGAATCCACCGACTCCTAACGTTCTAGCCTAGCCTAATTATTCCGCGATGCAGTAGAGGTGCTTGGCCCCTCTGACGTAGAGGTGCGCGCCATCAATGACGAGGCTCGCGTCGACGGACTCGTCGAGCGCATTGGTCGCCACAACCTTGAACTCGGGGCTGTCCTCGATCACCACGGTGTTGCCCTCGCGGCCTGTGAGATAGATGTGCCCATTCGCCGCCACAGGAGACGAGTAGACATTGCGAATCTCCGGAAGGCGTTGGCGGGTGTAGTGTGCCTCGCCTGTCTTGGCATCCACGCACGATAGGATGCCATTCCGGCCAGAATGGAAATAGAGACGGCCATTGGACAGTAACGCCGAGGGCACATCGGGCGTGTTCCGATCGAGCGTCCACAACTCATTCGCCGTGCCCGTGATGTCGCCCTTGGCTCCGTCTAACTGATACGCGCCGAGGAAGGCGCCGCGATGTCCGCTCGTGACGAGGACGATGCCTTCATGATAGATGGGAGTGGGAATGGGACGCGTCGTTTGTCCTGCAGCGCGCCAGAGTTCCTTGCCCGTTTCCAAATCATAGGCCCTGACAAAGTTCACGCCATTCTGAATGACGATGCCTTTCCCTCCATGCTCGACGATCAGAGGCGTGGCCCACGAACTGATCTGGTCGCGCTCCGTCTTCCACTTGGTCTTTCCTGTCATCTTGTCCAAGGCAATGATGTAAGAGTTGCCATCCTCGGTATCCCACGGGATGACCAAATGATTCCCGTGTAGTGCTGGACTAGACCCATCGCCGAAACCGCCGCGCAGGACCATGTATCCCAAATCCGTCCGTGACCAAACCACCTCTCCACTGACAGTCAGACAATAGGTGCCGCGCGAGCCAAAGTGCGCCCACACATGCTTGCCATCCGTGATTGGGGAAGCAGAGGCGTAGAAATGATCCCGATGCGCTCCAGAGTGCGGCACCAACTCCGCCACCACTTTCCGCCACTTCTCTTTCCCGGATTGCCGATCAAGACAAAGGACGATGAATTGGTGCAAGGTGTCGGGCGCCTGATCCTGACGATGATCGGCAGCGGGGTCTGGCTTCTGTGAGGGCTTTCCCGTGTCCACGGCGGTGACGACGAAGAGATCGTCGCCAGCAATCACGGGCGTACCGGATCCACGACCGGGAATCGCTTGCTTCCAGTGAACGTTCGTAGTCGCACTCCATGTGGTGGGAGGCTTGGCATCGGCCGCCGCAGAGCCATTGAAATGAGGTCCCCGCCATTGATGCCAGTCGGCGAGGAGAAGGGGAGCGGAGGTGATAAAGAACCAGGAGACGATCGCTTGCTTGATCATGGCGCGGACTCTATCAAGCCCCGTCCAGGTGCCAACCAACTAGGCATGAATTATTCAAAGCGAGCGGTTACCGCGATCGATTCCGCTTCCAGATCCAACAGAGCCGTTCGTTCCGCCCCGCTCAAGGCGCCTTCCCAGCCCACGAAAGTGCTTCCCTCGTTGGGAATCGCTTCCAGCGAGATGGGAACATCGCGGAAATAGGTTCCCGCCCATTCGGCCGCGGGGACGTTCATGGTATTGATCCGAACCGTGCCTTTGTCAGAACCGGAGATGGTGATCCCTACATTGGTCAATCCCTTCTCGAATCCGAAATGGCTCATCAAGTGCTCCCGCAATTCGCCAGGCCGTTTGCGGGCAAAGGCGCGCATGACCTCAACATTGCGCTCCCAATGCTCCAGGTCCAAGGGCGCGTCCTCTTCTTTATGAGGATGTCCAAATCCTCGAGCCTGGATCCCCTCCCAGGACCAGCGTTGCAAATGACGAGGCATTTCTGAACGAATGACCCCCGCCATGGCATCGATCCGAGCGAGAACGCGCTCGGTCGACCACAAATGATTGAGCAAATCAGCGCATCGCAGAATGAATTGCCTTTGAAAGGTCTCACTTTCCAACATTTCGCGTAAGAGCAATGTCCGCCCGCCTGCATTGGGCCAACCCGTGCCCGTGCCTGAGGCATTGGTGTGAAACGTGAACATATTCTCGTAATCGGCATAATCGCGCTTCATCGCGGGCAGATACACCTCTGGCTTCCACAGGTTGAAGCCGTAGTCTTGATCGTAAACGAGCCAACGGAATTGTCCACCTTCATCGCTCTGCGCCCGCCAGCATTTGATATTCCCAATATCGAAATTCTGCCCCCAGATCACAGTCAAATGATAGTCGATGAAGTTCTCGATATCCAAATAGTTGTCTTGGACGAATTGATACTTCTCAGGGTCATTCATATCGTTTCCTGAGACGTAGCTGCGCATGCGGTTGTAGACAGTGGCCGAACCCGCATTGGCAGCGCCGTATCCTTCAATCAGATCGACCTCCTCACTAGGAACGTCATGGTGCGACTCCACATAATGCTCGGTCAATTTCTCGCGGATATTGTAGATGCCCCAATAGTCGCCATTGAGATACAACACGGCAGGCCGATAGCCTTGCGTGTCCAATCCCGTTTCTTGAGCTAAACTCTGAACCAACGCATCACGAAAGAGGGTGAAATTACAATTCACGAAATAGCTGCCATGTGATGCGGGATCACTGAACGCATTGATGGGAGGGCGTGGGTGCGTGAGCCAGGTGCTTTGATTGTCATTTCCGGAATTGCGTAGCACGATGGATTCAAAGGAATCGACGTCTTTGTCAGGAAATAGTTGATATCGAATGCGTCCATAGCCGTAGGCTTGGCGGGCAAAGAGAGCCATGGATTTCTGAGGATAGCCACGGGAACCCCAGCCACCGAAGATCTTCACACCCACATTCATGGCAAAACCGTCGTCGCCATCGGGCTCGAAGAATTCCAGTCCAGCTTCAATCTCGCGATTGCGATCCCACGCGTTGGAAGAGGAATACGGGAACGTCCCACGGATCTGGTCGCCACTAAACATATGATCGCCAAATCCATAAAGATACCCGTCTCGGAAATCAAAGTTCTCGGGATCGGCTGCCATTGATAAGATGGGCAATTCATGTTGCACGCCGATGAGATAGGTGGACGTGACCGTTCGACTGCTATCACTTCCCATCACTTTGGCTCGAATCACCGTGGATTGATCGATCACAATGGGTTCTTCATATAAAGTGGAATTGCTTGAGAAGAGGCTATGAAAAGGTTCTGATCCATCGGTGGTATAGCGGATGACGTCGCCTTCACGTGGAGCCACCAAGTTGACGGTGACCGTGCTCTCATAGACGCCACCTGGCACGGAGAAGCGCGGTGTTTGGATAAACGGATCGGGCGCTCCGAAGATGAAGCCGTGATTCTTCTTTCCCGGTGTGGCTTGATTGGGTTCAAAGACATAAAGAATGTCCAAATCACTTCGGGAACGCCCCATGGAGGTGTCGCTAGCCATGGTGGCAGGATCGAGCCGATCAAGGATGTCGCCATCAGGTGCGGTGAGAATGACAGGCTCGCGACCATTGCTCAATCCAAAGCTCGCATGCCATTCTCCAGAAGGAATCTCGTCGTCTTCTTTTCCGGATGCAAAGACGATGAGGAAACCTTCAGGTTCAATAACGGTGCCTTCAGGGAAGAGCCATTTCCCCAAGCGATTCTCATTATCGGTCAATCCATAACCGGAAAGGTCGGCAGGCGTGCTCTCTGGATTATAAAGTTCCACCCAATCAGGGAAATCACCATCCCCATCGGCAAACGCGGTTTCATTGTTCGCCATGATCTCATTGATCACTACCTTCACCGTGCTGCTGCCGCCGGGTACCGCACGGATTCGGAAGAATCCGCTGAGCCTTTCGTCGGCCTCCAATTCCGCCATGTGAAGTCCATCATTGGGAGTGGAAATAGAGGCGCTGGCCATCGTCCAACTGGCGGATTCGAGACGATCAGAATGCTCCACTACGAACGAAGGCGAATCATCGTTCTCATAAACGAAATGCAATCGGACGGTGTCGGCGTCGCGTTGTACTTGCACAATCTCAAAGGCATCTACAAGAGAGGAGAGGGCCAGGAGCAGACCAACCGAGAGGAAACGGGACTTGGGCATTCTTAACGGCTAAAGGAAGAGGCGAGGCAAGGCAACCGTGGTCTGGATTTGCTTGCGTCCATCGCGCTCTCCGCTAAGGGATGGCATGCGTTTGATCCGCGTAGGCGCTGGTGTCGTCAACCAAACTCCTCTGGATTGGCCGGGCAATCAGGAACGGCTCTTGGCCGCCATGACTGAGGCTCGCGATGCGGGCATCCAATTGCTCTGCCTACCAGAGCTCTGCCTGACGGGGTACGGATGTGAGGATGCTTTCTTCAGTCCCGATGTCTGCAGACGGGCCTTGGAGATGCTCCCCACCCTGGCAGATGCTTCCAAGGACATGCTCACCGCCGTGGGCCTGCCCGTCCTCTACCGGGGTGCTCTCTACAATGTAGCCGCTCTGCTAGGGCAAGGTGAGGTGCATGGCTTCGTGGCAAAGCAGTCCTTGGCCGGGGATGGGATCCATTATGAGCCGCGATGGTTCAAAGCGTGGCCCGCGGAGGAAGAGGGCTTGCTTGAGATGAATGGCAAGGACATTCCCATCGGAGACCTGATCTTTGATTGGGATGGTATTCGCATTGGATTTGAAATCTGTGAGGATGCCTGGGTGGCGCAGCGTCCCGGATCGCGCTTGGCCGAGCGCGGCGTGGATATCATTCTCAATCCCAGTGCGAGCCACTTTGCCTTTGAGAAACACCAGATCCGGCAGCGGTTCGTTCTCGAAGGGTCTCGAGCCTTTCATACAACTTACGTTTACACCAATCTGTTAGGCAATGAGGCGGGGCGTGCGATCTACGATGGGGGTCCCATGATTGCGACCGGTGGCCAGTTTGTCGCCACCGGACCGCGTTTCTCGTTCCGGCCGCAGTTTGTCATCGGAGCAACCGTGGATGTGGATCTCACGCGCACCCTACGCGTGCGTTCTGTCAGTGCGCGCAACGCGCTGGAAACGGATGCTTTGGATGCCGTGCCTGTTCTCCTTGATCGAAAAGAGCCCACCTTCGCGCTCGCGGAAGCTGGTGAGCCGAACGATCATTCTAAGGAAGAAGAGTTCACGCACGTCATGACCCTAGCGCTCTTCGACTACATGCGGAAGAGTTGGTCGCGTGGCTTTGTCGTCTCCCTGAGTGGAGGGGCAGACTCAGCGGCTTGCGCCGCGTTGGTCGGGCTCATGGTCGATCGCTTTGAGAGGGAGCTTGGTCCTGATGCGTGGCCACGATGGGTGCCTTACCTTGGATTTGAGGAAGGCGCGCCATTGGCGGCGATTAAGCAAGGGCTGCTCTTCTGCGTCTATCAGGCCAGTGAGAACAGTTCGGAAACGACGCGTCACGCCGCAGAGACCGTCGCCACAGCGTTAGGAGCACGTTACAGCGAGTGGAAGATCGACGCACTTGTCACCCATTATCGATCCATGGTAGAAAGCAGCCTGGAACGTGCGCTGACCTGGGACGAGGACGACATCACCTTACAGAACATCCAAGCGCGGGTGCGCGCGCCAGGGGTGTGGATGTTAGCCAATGCTCGCAACGCCCTCCTGCTCGCCACGAGCAATCGCTCCGAAGCCGCCGTCGGCTACGCCACCATGGACGGCGACACGAGCGGAGGACTTAGCCCTATCGCAGGCATCGATAAGGCGTTTCTTCGCCAGTGGCTGCGGTGGATGGAGACCGCAGGCAGCGACGATTTCCCTCCGATCCCAGAACTCTCAGTCATCAATGCCCAAGCGCCCACGGCAGAGCTTCGGCCCCTGGAGCAAACGCAGACAGATGAGGCAGATCTCATGCCCTATCCCTTGCTTGATGCCATCGAGCGCTCAGCCATTCGCGACAAACGCGCGCCGGAAGAAGTTCTGTTAGAGATGCGTGCGCGCTATCCCGAGTACGAGATCAAGCAATTAGAACTTTGGGTGAAACGTTTCTTCCAGCTCTGGAGCCGCAACCAATGGAAACGCGAACGTTACGCCCCCAGCTTTCATCTGGATGACGAGAACCTCGATCCCAAAACTTGGTGCCGATTCCCAATCCTCTCAGGAGGATTCAAGCGAGAGCTCGAAGAGCTGTCGCAACGTTAGTGGCGTGTGCTGTTGGTTCTCAATCTGAGAATGAAATAAAACAGAAGCAGAATTGGGGCTAAAGGCCCCAGAGAGCAAAGCCCAAGGCTTTAGCCTTGGGATGCATGTGTTTGGGGCTGAAGGCCCCAGAGAGCAAAGCCCAAGGCTTTAGCCTTGGGATGCGTTTCGTGAAATAAATAGGCGGCCTGAAAGGTCGCGAGAGGCTCACGAAAACCATTCTCGCACCCTTCAGGACCATTCATCTGAATGCCCCAATGATTCATGGGGACCGCTTACTCAGGCAATAGAGTTTGCTTTGTGTCCTCAGGAAGAGTTTGCCCTGAGCCACGGCGGGCGAGGCCATGCACAATTCTTCATCTAACGTATTCACATGCGTGATCGAGAAGGTGTCGGCCGTGGCATCGACCACATAGGTCTTGCCTACTTCGCTCAGGCAGAAGACTTTGCCGCCGTAAGCCCAGGGCGATGCGGTGAAGGTGGCCCCTTCACCTTGAGGAAAGCGCGTCCGCCCGTAGATCTCTGAGCCCGTTTTGGCGTCATGGCAGGTCATCATGCCGCGGTCTAACAAGGTGAAATACCGGCCTTGAGTGACGATGGGTGAGGTGTTGTAAGGTGCGCCCTTCTTGAGATACCATGCCACGTGTGCATTGCTCGCCAGGTCCTCTTCATTCTCTAACGAAATATCACCTGAGGCACCGGGACGGATGGCGAAGACTGGCCGGACGGAATCCGCGAAGTAGCCGGATGACACATAGACCAGACCTTCAGCAGCAAAGGGTGAAGGGATGATGAGATTCGACATCTTGCCACCCAGTTCCCAGAGGATATTCCCTGACAAATCATACGATCGGATGCGATTCTTGCCGTTGACAACAATCTCCGTCCGTTGGTCGTGCGCCCACACGAAGGGTGTGGCCCAGGTGCTCTTCTCATCCCGCGCCTGTCGCCAGCGTTCCTTACCCGTCTTGGTATCAAAGGCCGCAATGCTAGAAGCTTCGTGATTGTCATAGACCACGATCACTTGATCTCCATGCACGACGGGAGAACCGGCCGCGCCGTAGTCCATCATCGTCTTCTTGGCATCAATGTGATGTGTCCATAGGACCTTCCCGTCCATGTCATAACACCACAAACCGAGATCTCCGAAGAGCACATAGAGCCGCTCCCCATCGGTCGCAGGCGTCTCGGCAGCGTAACTGCTCTTGGGGTGGCGGCCCACTGGCGGGGCACCCGTGTGAGCCTCATGTTTCCATGTCAACGTGCCGGTCTCAAGATCATAGCAATGGACCCACCAATGGTGCTTGCCCTCCGGGATGCCGCGTCGACCCTCACCAAGATACAAACCTGCACGTGGAGCTGCATTCTCCGTGGCAGCATCGCAGACGACCGTGGTGAGAAAGACCTTGTCGCCCCAAATCACCGGGCTGGACCAACCGACGCCGGGCACGTCTACTTTCCAAAGAACGTTCTCGGTGGAACTCCAGCGTTCGGGTAGACGAGGATCGTCGTTCGCGACGCTTCCGCCCTGGGCTCCTCGGAAGCGTGGCCAATGGTCTTGCGCCGTGGTGGTTCCGATAGAGCAAAGGGCGAACAGGCAGCATGAAAGAATGCGAGGAAAGGTCATGAGGGGTGAGGTGGGATTGTCAGGGTTTACGAGTCGTTCTGCAGGAGGAAATCAAGGTGAAGCGGGCGGTGATCCGATCCGATGGGCGGCCCCACTCGGCGATTCATGATGGCGAGGTTGCGAGTGAGCACGTGATCAATGGGAAGCCCGAGGAGGAGCACGGGAAGCCTATACCACGTGTTCTGGATGCCACGTCCGACGCCGGAGTCCTTGAGCTGGCCATCGGCGAGCACTTGTTGGAAATGGGGGGACCACGGGGTCGCATTGAAGTCGCCAGCAACGATCACGCTCTCTGGTAAATCGGCAACGTGCTGAGCGATCGTCTGGAGATAGGCATTGCGGATCTCTGCGTTTGGCGGTCGGACCGGGGGCACGGGATGCACCCCTAGCAAGGTGAGTTCACCCTCTGGAAGGGAGAAATGCACTTCCAATGCGGGTAGTTCGGTTTCGGGATGAAGGCGGATGCTCTTCCACGGCAGCTTGCTGTAGAAAGTGAGACCGAAGTTGTCTGATCGGGGTTCGGTGAATCGGTGAGGAAAGTGGTCGCGAAGTTCGAAGTCCATTTCATCACTCCAGACCTTGTCCGTTTCGATCAGAAGGAGGAAATCGGTTCCTTCACTGGCAATGTAGTCGGCCACGTCTCGCATGCGCGTGTTGCTAGTGAGCACATTGTAAGTGAGAAGGCTGTAGACGCGATCATTGTCCTTCGGGGTGGCTGTGGAGATGTCTTTGAAAGGGAGCTTGAGGTAGGGGATGATGGGGAGCGCCAGGATGAGCGTGCCGAGGAGCATGCCAGCAGCGGTGAGTTGACGCCGAGTCAGGACGAGGGTGAAGAGGCATGCGAGCAGGCACATCACATAGTGCGCCTGGAAGTTCACCAAGAGATCCGCAAGCCAGAAGTGCTTTGCTAGGAACATGCTCGCCAGTCCCACCACCAATACCGTGCCGCCGACGCCTACGGCGATCGAAGCAAGCGTGTCGCGAATCGCTAATTTCATGGGAGGCGACTCAATCGGCAATCTGCCAGGGATGCAACTTTCTTCGACAAAGGTCTTCTCCCAATCAGGTGCACGGTGCAAGCTGAGCACATGGTCCGTCTCCCTTGCTTGATCCCGTCCACCTTTCTCATGGTCACCTGCTTGAATGGCAGTCTGGCAGAGGAAAGCTACCCCGTCCATCCGGACTCCACGGAGAAAGCCGAGGTCTCCCAAGGCGAGGTGCGCGGTCCTTTCCGTTGGGAAAGCACGATCTATCCGGGCACCGTGCGCGACTACTGGATCTACGTGCCCGCCACGTATGATCCTGACAAAGCCGCCTGCTCGTTGGCGGTGCAAGATGGGTTGAATCGCGCGCGTGATTGGAATCTGCCTACCGTGATGGATAACCTCATCCATGAAGGTTCCATGCCGGTGACGATCGGTATCTTCATCAATCATGGGCAGGTTCTCCCGGAGAGCGGGGAAGGACAGCAGCCGCGCTTCAATCGCAGCTTCGAATACGACGGCATGGGAGATCGCTACGCACGCTTTCTCCTGGAAGAGATCTTCCCAGAGGTGTCGAAAGACTATCATTTAAGCGAGGACCCCAATGATCGGGCCATTGCCGGGGCAAGTTCGGGAGCAATTTGCGCCTTCACGGCTGCTTGGGAACGGCCAGATGCCTTTCGACGCGTCTTGAGCACCATTGGTACTTATGTGGGGCTTCGCGGAGGCAATGCGTATCCGACCTTGATTCGAAAGACAGAGAACAAGCCCATCCGTGTGTTTCTACAAGACGGCAGCCGGGACCTGGATATCTACGCGGGCAGTTGGTGGATGGCGAATCAGGACATGCTTTCCGCACTCACCTTTGCCGGTTACGACGTGAAGCCCGTCTGGGGTGAGGGTGGTCACAATGGCAAACATGCCAGAGCGATCCTGCCGGATGCTCTCCGCTGGCTCTGGCGTGACTACCCACAAGCGATCCAGCCTGGCAAAGCGCCCAAACGCCGGACCGACATCCTTCGCGATGGCGACTCGTGGGAACTGGTTAGCGAAGGACATGGATACACCGAAGGCCCAGCCGTCGATCGTGCGGGCGAAGTCTTCTTCAGTGATGTGCGGCAATCCAGCATCCACAAAGTCGATGTGGAGGGAAATGTCAGTGTCTTTGCCACGAATACGGGTGGAGCCAATGGCCTCATGATGGATGCTGAGGATCGGCTCCTCGCTTGTCAGATGCGGGCGTCCAAGCTCGTGCGTTACGATGCCAAGGGAGAGATGGAGGTTCTGCTAGAGAATCTCTCAGGCAACGACCTCTGTGTCTTGCCAGACGGCTCTGCCTACGTCACCGTGCCGCGCCAGCAAGCCATCTGGCACGTGGATGCCAAGCAAGCCGTTAAGGAATACAAAACGGAACTGGAATTTCCGAACGGTATCATTCCCACCGCAGACAATGCCTTCGTCTGGGTGGCTGATTCTCGCGGACCCTTTGTCTATTCCTATCGACGCGCCGCAGACGGTGCCCTCACCCATGGGCAACGTTACGGATACTTGCACTGTCCAGACGCCGAAGCGGAAAGCGGTGCCGACGGGATGACGGTCGATACCCAAGGACGACTCTACGTCGCCACCAAGCTTGGCATCCAGGTCCTCGACCAGTTGGGCCGTGTCCATTTCATCGTCAACAACCCCCATCCCGAGGGTCGCAAGATCTCCAATGTCGTCTTCGGTGGGCCTGATCGAGACATTCTTTACGCCACCTGCACCGACCGCGTCTACCGCCGGAAGGTGAACGCCACTGGAGTCGTGCCCTCACAAAGTCCCATCAAGCCCCCCAAGCCAGGCCTGTGACCGAAATCAGTGGGAAGTTTGAAAGACCAGGTGGGAAGGCTAATATCCTGTCATCGTAACGGGTGAGACCTCATCTTGATGTTAACATCACAGAATCCTTATACGTGCTACACGGAATCATTCGTCTAGTTTGCGATTGGGCCGGATATTCTAGCAAAGCCAAATTGAGACACTTTCTGCCACAATTGCTCCCATCTTCTGGTGTTAGCACCATCGTGCGAAGCGACAAGATTTGTTTGGCGCCCGGTATTTGCCATTTCATGCCGCTTCCACACATCCGTTGCTTTACGACTGTCTTGCGGCCAGCCTCAGTAACTCCCGAACCAATTGGAAGACCATCGCTACGTGAAGGCTGTAGTTCATCCTATCGAAGTGATTATTAAGATAGCTGATCGCCTTATCGTGAGGTGGAGGAGCATCCAGAGGGGTGGCGTCGCATCGGCGAAGAAGTGACCGAACGCATCGAACGTTATCCAGCCAGAGTGGTTCGCTTACGGGTGGTTCGACCCACTTTCGTCCGGGTAGATCAGCCCTGGCCGTGCCCGTGACGGCCCCTGCGCCTCCGCAGTTGATCGAGGGAGGCTTCCTCGGTCCACAACTTATCGTGGCACTAATCCTCAATAAGTATCTTTATCACCTGCCACTCTATCGCCAAGCCAGGGAACTGGAATGGGAATCGGGTGTGTCCTCTCACAGAGCACCCTGTGTCAAACGGTGGCGCGTGTCGCCGATATGGCGTTTCTAGTCGTGCAGAGCATGAGCGATGCCATGTGGAAGAGTGGCTATGTGCAGTACGACCTGACGCCGGTGCGTTGCCTTTCCCGTGAGCACGATGGTGGTTCGTTCTTGGGGCAAATGTGGGTCACGGCTGAAGTTGGAGGCGATGTGATTTACACATGGGACAAAAGCAAGGAGGCCGTGGTGGCCGAACGAATCATCCCGCCATGGTTCAAAGGGATCATCCAAGCCGATGGTGGAAGCGAGCTGATCTGTTTTCTCAAAGGGGGAAAGAAGCGAGACAAACCCCCGCCTGATATCACACGGGCAGGATGTTGGACCCATGTGCGAAGGAAATTTTTCCAGGCTGCTAAAGCAGGATGTCGGCAGGCGAAGCGCTTGTTGAAGATCATCAATGTGCTTTACCGGATTGAACGAGTTGCCCGAGAAGGTCATTTCGATGCGAATGATCGTGCGGCCTTGCGTCAACGGCGTGCCGTTCGCGTGGTGAAAGGGCTGCGTCGACGAATTGACCAAGTGTTGCAGAAAGAACGGCCGAAGAGCGCCGTTGGCCAAGCCTGCCTCTACACGTTGGGACAATGGGAGAGCCTGCAGGTATATCTCGGCGAGAAGAACGGCCACTTGGAGATCGACAACAACGGCGTGGAGAATGCGATCCGCCCCTGTGCTCTGGGCAAAAAGAATTGGATGTTTATCGGTGACGTTGGGGCGGGCCAGTATGCGGCCACGCTCTACAGTCTATTGGGAAGTTGCCTGCGCCGAGGGATTAATCCTCGTGACTACCTAAGCTGGCTGCTGGACCGCTTGCCACTGGCAACGAACCTAACGGTGCACACCCTGACCCCAGCCAGCTATAAGGCGCAGTTGATCGAAGCCTGACGCCGAATTCAGGGGAGCCGGCGTTGCCCAACCGGAAGTCAAGACCTTTCGCATCGGGTACCCGTCATTGGCTTACCGAACGCGAGCGTAGCGCGTCAATCAAATCGGCAGACGACGGCTCGTGAATTGGCCAAGGAAAGTTCCCAAAGGACGGACGCAATAGGCTTTCTCAGACGGCGAATAATTGGACTGACTGGTGAGTCCTAACCAATTAGCCTACTTGTACTTGATTCGCTTATGCAAAATATCATCAACCATCCACACGGCCAAGGCCGACACTGCCACGAGCGTTCGTATGGTTCTGCTGATGATGGGCATGGGATCTTGAAATTCAGCACTGCCTTTAATCTTGATCGTTCTCGATGGAAACGATCACTCGACGATACGCCACCAGACTAGGAGTTCCCCGGTCTTCTACGGTGAGGACGATGTGCAGTGTGCGCCCGCTAACAGGATCTCCTTCAGGAATCCGAAGGCTCGTCTTCGTTCCTGTGGCCTGCCTCAGCTCGACGTCACCGACATAGGTTCCTGCTTCTGGATAGATCATCCAATGACTCTTCGTGGCATGACCGTCAGGATCACTGCTGCCGAAAGAGGAAAGAGTGATCGTTTCTCCTGGATTGGCTTTGATCTCGATGATTTGTTTGGATCGATCGCCATTGAGCACCGCGATCGGGTTGTGATTCGCCTTCTTGTAGTCGTCGGCGATGCACCAGTCCATGCGTGCGGCAAAGTCGTTTTGGAAATGCTCTCGCCAGCGGAAGACGGTCGCGTATTCGCTCGTCACTGTCGTGTCCTGGTATGCCCACGAATCGATGGCATCTGAAAACAAGTGATAGTCGTCGTGACTGGAAATCTCATTGTCCACCGTGTCATTTCCCGTTCCGCTGCGAACGTTCTTCTTGCGCGCGGGATCGAAGCGGCCACCCCAACTTCCATAATGGACGTGCTCGGGATCGCTGAGGCCGTTGGGTATAAGATAAAGGAAAGAAGGCGTGTCGCCCTCCCATAGATAGTCGGCGCTCGGATACTGTTTGCCTAACGGGCCGTGTCCGTCCTGCACGTTCAGTTTGATCCATGCGGCATTGAAAACGTCGTTATTGCCGCCCCAGGATTCTGGCCAGTTGTTGAACTTCGGCACCGTTTTTGAAATGCCTTTCCACAACAACCGCGCGGAGATCAGTTTGGCTTCGGGAAAGTGGTGCGCGATGTAGGCGAAGCCATCGTCTTGGAGAGCGATTTCGTAGCCGCGGATTTTGCCAACCAACCGCGCCGCTTCGTTGGGACGCTCGCGTTGCAGCTTCATCACCGCTCCGCCTAACGTATTTCCACCGCCCCACGCGCAGAACCAGACGGGCCGGGGATCATCCTTCTCCAGAACCTTGATGATGTGGGCGATTCCCGCGTTGTCTAACTGATCGGCTGCGGCGCTCATGCCGTAGCCGTCCACGCCCGACAGAGTGACGGCGTGAAGTTGCTGCGCTGTTGGGAAACCGGAAGCATGAACGGTGAGGTTTTGATAGGCATTGCCATAGGCATCGATCACCTGGCTGATGGTGGGAAGATCTGGATCTTTCTTTCGCCAACAAGAGGTCGTTGCCAGGATGCCCTCGACATCGAATTCGTTGGCATAGGTGAGGAATCGAACCAGCGACATCTGATCATCTGGCTCGTTGCTGATATCCGTGAGAACCACGACGCGAGGTTTGTTGGTCTTGGCGGCGAACAGCTTTGGATCTGTCAGGACGCGGAAGAATTCTTCGCGACTGGCGTTTAGATCCGTTGCCGATTTTGGAATATCCAGGACGTCGGCAGCTTCGTCATCGGCCACTTCTTCGAAGCGCACATCAGGCCCTCGCCACAGCGCTTTACGGCGTTTCACATTCGTCCAGCAATCGTTTCGCCACAACCAGACGAGTGCCGCGCCGTCACCTAACTGATTGGCTTGTCCTAGATCGGTCGCAATCAATCGACGCATGTCGTCGCAGAAGGGATTCTTCGGGAGGGCCTCAAAATGCTCCTTGGTGAATACCGAATTCTTGTCCCAGAACGTGCCAGTGGCCCATTCGATCAGGCGCGTCTTCTTTGCTACAATGTAGGTGCTCCAGCCGTCCTTGCCGTTGTAGCCGTACGAACTCACCGTGAGATTGAAAACGACGATGTTTTCAGCGATCTCCGGATGGGTGAGCAAGGCGTTGGCGACGGTCGTCAGAGGGCCTCCAGAAATAACAAGGAGCGGCGTCTCAGGCGTGGCCTTCTTTGCTTCGCTCACGATCAGTCGGCTGCCATCGCTTGGATGAGCCAAGGTATTTTCGATCTCACCACTCTCCGGTCGCTCGAGCACTTGGTCTGATCCGAGGGTGAGATCAGGAAGATTTTTTAGTCCGGATTCGCGCGCAAACTTCAGCGCTTTCCTCGCGTCCGCTACACATTTATCCATCGGATAGAGATAACCTTTCTGCCAGTCCCACATATCGCGTGTGACAATGTTTCCCCGAAGATCGGCCTCACCCAGACTGGCTTGTGCCCAGAGGTAGTTGTTATCGAAGACGTCGAACCACCAATCATTGTCGTAGATGATGGGATTGTCAGGGCCGATGCCTGGCATCGACACGGCACCATTCTCCAAGCGATGCGACGGAGGAACGCCTTCAGCCATGCTACTGGTAAAGACCTGCACAACCAGGCATGCGGCTGTCAGGACGATTGTGCGGGAGTGATTTTGCATGAGGGAGAGGATATCGTTTAGTCGAAGTTGAACACCAGCACTTCGTGCACATCCACGATGAGTGCGGTGACCTGGTTGTGGTCAACATTGATCACGGTGGAAGCGGAAAGACGAGTCTCAGTTTGCCACGGTGAAAACTTGATGGGCAGAACGCTATAGGCCGAGCTGCCCCCCTGGCACGTGGCCTCGGTTTTCCTCGTGGCTCTCAGCATCAAGGATCGTGATCTGTATCACCGGATTGGTCGTGGGGAGATGACGAACCAGGCGTTTCTCGATCACCTGTTGGAAACCGGTTTCTTGGCCAAGGTCGACACGAACAGCAAATGGTGGGCTGTGGTTCTATCTCTGGCGAACAAGCGTAGGACAGGCGAGGATCTTCCTGATCTCATTGCCCAGAGCGGTGTGTTTGAGGGAGACGATCCCGTTGAGTTGATCGGAGCCAAGATTGTAGAGCTTGGCGGGCCGCAAGGATTCGATCTCCATTTCACGAACAGACGGGAAGACTCGGTTTTTCAGAAGATCTACCAGACGGTCGAGAGCCTGGGGCGCTTTGAGCGCCCGTGAGTCCGAGGATCAGGAACCACCGAAGACTCCCGATTTCCGTCATTCTATGCCAAAATCTTCCTCCGATTTGTGGCCACTCTCGTGACCACTGGCTCGACGTTCGAGGCTGGCTCTCATAAAAATACCGCCATTCCACGGGGAAATGGTGGCATTTTGCAAATTGGTGGAGGCGAGGGGAGTTGAACCCCTGTGTCGCAAATGACGACTTTTGATGGTTTGGTTAGGTTTGTCTATGTCCGATTATATTCTCACAATGAGTGAGTTACGAAAATATTGGATCTTACCGGATTTCGTCGAATTGCAACGAGATGTATTAGTACAGGTATTAGTACGTGTATTATTTTGAGTATTAGTACATGTTGGCGTATGGCATTCGTTTTCAAAGGCCCGAACAGTCGATTCTGGGTGGCTGGATTCCTCGACAATAAGGGGAAGCGTCGCAACCGAAGCACCCGTACAACCAACCGGCGAGAAGCTCAAAGGATTGCCGAGGAGTATGAAGAGGCCTCCCGAAGACACCGAACTTCTCGTCAGGTGAGAGGTGTGATTTCTGAGTTGCACGAGAGGCTCACTGGCGAGGAACTTCCTACGGTGACGATCAGAGGGTTTGTTGAGTCCTGGCTCGAACGAAAGGCTCCAGAGACCGCCGACTCAACACTGAAATTCTATGCTGGTTCCACGGGCAAGTTTCTGGACTTCTTGGGCGACGATGCGGAGAGGATTGTCAGCGAGATTACGGCGAAACAAGTTCTCGCGTTTCGAAATAGCGAGGCCAAGAAGCTCGCCGCTAAAACGGTTAATCACGACTTGAAGTGCCTGAAGATGTTGTTCAAGGCGGCAAGACGGGAAGGGCTGATCTCCGAAGATCCGTCTGAATTCGTCGATACCGTGCGTGATCAAGACGACAAGAAGCTTGAGCGTCGACCATTCAAGGTCGACGAGCTTGACGCGGCATTGGCAGCGGCAAATCCAGAGTGGAAGAGCATGATCATGTTTGGGCTCTATACCGGGCAACGGCTTGGAGACATCTCGACCCTCCTGCGTTGCAATATTGATCTGGAGGCAAAGCAGCTCAAGTTCATCACTCGAAAGACAAAGAGGCGGATGAACATTCCTTTAGCCCCTCCTTTGTTGAAGTTCTTGCTAGAATCGAAGCTGCCAAAAGACCCTGAAAGTCCGCTTCATTCCGAAGCGTATGACATCGTAACCGTTCAGAAAAAATCTGGCAGCTTGTCTAACAAATTTACTCGGTTACTCGCAAGAGCAGGCCTTCGAGAAAAGCCTTCCAACAAGAGCACTGGAAAAGGGCGGGGCGCCAAGCGTGTCTACCACCCGCTGAGCTTTCACAGTCTTCGCCATACAGCGACATCGATGCTTCATGAAGCGGGTATTCCTCCAGCGGTAGCACAAGCGCTGATCGGTCACGATTCGGAAGCGATTCATCAAGTCTATGTGTCAGTTGGGGACAAAGCCTTGCAGGACGCTGCTGCTTCTTTTCCTACGGTTGGCTGATTGGGGTTTTTGCTCTGGAGTCGTCCAGCCCTTTCCCGGTTTCCAAGCGGACTCAGATACTTCCTTTCGACATTACTGGCAGGAGAAAATGTGAGATCTCTTCGACTACGTTCGAGAGGTCGAGTTCCTCAAGCTGGCTCTTTCGAAGGAAGGCCTCCCATTGTGTCGCTTTGTCTGGACGAGCGGAGAATGCCGGTGTGAGCGCAGTTGGCGATTCGTGGGGAACCTCTGTATTTCGACGCTCAAATGTTGATATCAGCGCAGTCTGGAGAACTGCGCCAGTGAATTCCATGTTACGAGACAGCCAGAGCAGGTCGTAGAAGTCCTTCATGCGGCTGTTGCCAATCCCGAGAGTAACGGCTGCCTCCAGCTTCTCTACAATCACAGTTTCGGGAGGATAGGAAAGCAGCTCTACATTCGGAAAATCAAGCATGCCCTGCCATTGTGCCAACCGTGGGTCTGGGTTGATCGAATCGCCAAAGCCCACATCCACTTGCAAAGGAATTCGAGCTTTGCCGAGCAGCCCTGAGACTTTCACGCGTATTCCTCCGTAGATGTTGTCTTCCCGAATCGGTGCAGCACTAGATGGTTCCCAATCTAGGCCGTCTGGAGGGCTGCTCGGAAGTGAGCAAATTTTGTCGAAGACTGACTCTAGCGTTAGCACATCATGAGCGCCGAAACTTAGAAAATCAGCATCGCGGGTCGGACGATGAGGCGTTTCAGCCCACAGGGAAAAAAGCTGCGCGCCTTTCAAGATGAACCGCTCGGCGTACTCGCTTGCGCTCAGCCGAGCCAGGAAACGCCCGAGCACATAACGCTCCAGTAGGGGATTGAGTGGCAACCGATTCGCTCGCGCGTAGTTCTGCAACCGATCTTTGATAGAGGCTGCAGGATTCTTCATGCCAGAGCCTCGATATAAGGAACCATGATCTTTTCCATTCGATTCATCGCCGCGTGCTTAAGAATTTCTGCTGGTTTCGCGTGATCATGTACGACCTCGCGCAGGGCTTCGATACAGAGTTCGAGTCCGAGTTTCCTCCGATGCTTGAAGCAATCAGCCACCGTGCGAGCTGGTGTCGTGATTCTAACAGGCACTCCATTTAGTTCGTGAGTCTCGACTCCTGCTTTGAAGGCCCGTGGCAGGCTTGTGCGGACAATCGAAATCGGGGGATAGTCGATCTTCGGAGTCACCGCGTTGATCTTCAGTTGAACCCAAACGGCATGTGCTTGATGAGTTCCGATTTGGTGGAAATTGAGAGCGCTAATGAGGACGATCACTCCCTGTGGAATTCGAGCTGCAACCTCTGAAAGAGACTGATGCTCATCTAGCTCTGAGCCTGGGCGTCGATAGAGCCCCCGTTCGATACGTTCAAGATGTCCTTGCTTAACCGCCCGGGATAGAGTTGCTGTTGAAATGCCGGACTCGCGAGCCTCTTTGGCACGGAGAAGCGGCCTCTTTCGAGACAGATCAGTGAGGATCTCCATCTGATTTGGCATGGTTCTGGTCGAAATTCAAGGTAATTATACCTTAACTACCTTGTTTTTGCAACTGACCAGACACATCGTCGCTGCCCCCAGGATTGGTCGCTGATCGGATCGACTGTAGAACAGAAGAATCGACAGACATTTGGGAGGTGGGCTGCTCGAAGATTATTGATCATCGGCAAGGAAGGCGATCCTCAAGGGATAAGGGATTTTAGGTACGCGACGGGGTCATTTGCAAGAGCGGTGACCGCCCAAAGCAGTATTATCAAAGTCAGAATCCAGAAGCCTGAGATGATGACCTGGCGCCTTGAACAGCTAGACAGCATAGGCTTTAGATCCTCCTCTTCAGAGAAGACTCTAGACAGATCCTCTGGGCAGAAGAGATCGGAGTATCGCTTCTTAAGTCTTAGAAAAGACTCTCTAATTCGCTCTTTAGAGCTATTGATGGATATATTTGTGCTTATCAGGAAAACTAGCGAAACGATTCCGAAAGCATAAGACAAGACCAGCACTTCTTTCCCGACAAATTCACTGAACTGTGTTCCTTGTCCAGATTGACTGATGATCACGGTCACGAAAAAAGTAATCATTGCGATTACAGATCCGCTGAATGTTTTTGTGAGACTATCGACTTTTTCATCCATTTGATTTTTCACAGAGTCCAGGTAGTCAGTGACCCGATTCTTGAGATCTATGTAGCGTGAGATATTCTCCTTTAAATACAGTTCATAACCGCTCCGGGCCGAGTGCAAGACTGCATCATCAAACTCCAATGAAGTTCTAAGTGAAATAATGTTTCGCAACAATCCAGCCTTGTCACTGATCTCTCCACCTGAATACAACCAAGAAAAAATGCTATAGCATGACTGCACAGTGCCGATATCGTCGTTTGAACTGCCAACTCGGCTGTCGAGAACACGCACTCCTCTAAATCTACCGTGAAGAGCCTTACCGCCATCTTCAAATCGGCAATGATCGGCCACAGCGATAACCATGGACGATCTAAGCAAACTGTTAAACAAACTTGTTGCTACTTTGTTCTTGGCTGGTTCAACGAGCACTAGGTCGTAGGGCGAAACGGCGACCGTTGAAGCATCCGAAAAATTGACTAGATCGGATTGTCTCAGCAAGAGAGATTGCCTATCAAACGGTTGATAAGAATGGGCATCCGGTTGAAAACTGTTGAAACGTACCGTTGGGGTTCCCCACGGTATAGCTCCTTCAACCTGTTCATTCAAATAGATGCATCCGTGTTTAGCAATAGCATCCGAAATCCACGACAGCTGTTCTTTCAGCGAGAGCTTCGTCAGCCAATCAAAGAACTCGCGCTCAGAATAGATGCTGGCAGCGCCTTCAGTATCGAAAGACTTGGAGATCGAAATCTCGACAGTGATTCCTTCATCCCCGTCAGCGGCTTCACATACTGAATACAAAGCCGAAAGTTGCGATTCGAGCTGGTCCATATGGCTGCTGCTACAAGTCGCTCCATCAAGGGCCCCGACTCTTACAACAACATTAACTTTGTCTCTTCTCGGAAACGAAAAAAGGAAACTCCTTAAATCGCTTGCCTCAATTCCGCTTTCTAAGTGATCAAGACTAAAACTTGCATTCACACGAACCGAATCTTCTTCGATTGCTTCGATCTGGGCTTTCGAAGAAAATACTCCGGCAATCTCTTGAAGGCTAGGCATCTGTGGTTTGGTTTTCGGATTGCCCTTGCTGATCGATTTCTGGCGCCACTGCAGGAGCTTCATCTTCGTGAAAGTAATCGTATCCGACTTCGGATAGGATCTTGATTCCCTTTCTTCCAGACTCAACAAATGGTTCTATTACCGCTCCGGGGTCAAAATCTGGTTTAAGATGAAGATCGACACTATCAGACAAAGGGATCACTTGTTTGAACACTGCACGGCTCTTCACTTTCGAAATATCTATTCCGAAGTTCGTATCGAATTTCCCCGATTCCGACAGCTTCTCTATAGCGCTGTTAAGCGGATCTAAATCGAGATCTGGCGCTGAAGAAACGTAGTGTTCGGTTAGCGCCTCTTTCAAGTCACCGAAAGAAAAATCAGTTCGACCTCGAAAATACTCGACCATCCGGTTTCGAATCTTGAGATGATCAGCCTTTGATTTTTTCCCAAGCTTACTCGCAATGATTTTATCGACCGCGTTGAAAGCTGCGGTCGTGTTCTCTTCGTCAGATCTTACAGGATCAAGTTCCAAAAAATCCTGCCACCAAAAGGACGCAATCCCACTATTTGAATCGGCGAGCAGCATTTCCGAAAACTTGCCATCCTCTCCATTACTTTTTCCAAGAGCAGCTTTCAATACCTGCTTCTCAAACGGGAGCCCCACTCTCCGCTTAAACTCTTCCAGTCCCAGGAATTCCGAGTGCTCAATCTTCGCGAGAAGCACTCGATCAGAGAGCTCGCCTTCTATCCTAAAGTGACAGTTGAGAAGACTTCCTTTTTGCAGTTTGGTCATCCTTACTCTGTCCTGAGTTTGCCGCTGTGTCCGATGGAGGCGGGATGCAATGGTTTCGGCGGAGGACGCGGCGTCATTTCCTTCAACGATACCTTCGATCTCTTTCTTCACCTGCAGAGTTTCGCTTGGGAAGCGGTACTGTCGTGTCGAGTTTGATCCCTCAAGTGCCAGAACCAAGGTCTGAACGTAGTCTTCCACATTCTCAGTCTCATCCAGCAGCTGCAATTCAGGTTCCTCTTTGTCAGGATCCAGCGTATGAATTGCCATAAATACTGAGTCTATTCTAGCCATTTACTCTATTCTTGAAGTTATCCAACAACTTAACCAGCATGGAGTCATGAGTGTGGTTGATCCCGAATCACTGCAATCGCATCCTTTCCCATCTAATAGGTTCCGCCGAAGATTGCTAACATAAACCTGACATTTCTATCCGTTTGACGAGATCTCTATTTGGCGCGCGATCCCACTACGAGACCTCCCAATCCCATGAATCTATCCTCGCCGGGGAAAATGCCAGGAATCGAGCGCTGGCCCGTGAGGCCTAGAGGGCAAAACGACAGCTCAAGTGCCTCAGCGACTATCGAGGCACCACCGAGTAGCACGCCTGCATCTCTCCACAAGAGACTTTCTCCATGCTCGTAGTGACTACCTACCTTCTCCGTGTCGCCAGCGAACATCAAGACTGTCCCCTGTTGAGGATCGAGAACTTTGGCGACGTCTGATCGAAGCTGTCGGACAAGCTCGCTCTCTGGCAATGTGCTCAAAGAATGGCTGATTGGCTCGTATCTGGCGAATTCTGGTGCCTGTCCAGTCGGCCGCGCGACCAGAATCTCGATCGCGTGACATCCGCCAGCCGAAGGGAAAGATCTTCTTTCCCAGGAGCCACCAATTCCGCGAGGTCGAATCTCTTTCGTTTTGGAGACACTCCAGAGGAAACGAGAGAGCTGTGTAAGAGAAATCTCTCCAAAGCTCCTCGCTGAGCGTCGTCTCATGATCGTTTCCTCGATCGGAAAGCAGTGCTCAAGATCCAGACTCTGAAGAGGTGTGATTCCCAAGGTTGGGAACTCAGGTGGATTGAATCGTAGCGGGGCACTGCGGGGCACGGGCTCACGTAAGATAGTTCTCATGTAAGATCTCCCTATGTTTGTTGCAGCCACGACAATGCCCACACGCGAATTCCGCCTTGTGGCATGAATGAGTCCAAGCAAGAACTCCTTGTGTGACTTCTGATTGTTCGACTAATTCGGCTGCCGTGAGATGAAGTGATGGTGCTTCGACAGAAATCCCTCCTTCCTGCATTCTAAACAACTTGTCGATCTGTTCGTAGAACTGAGCTGTTCCGTCAGAATGAAACGAGTCTGATGCCACTGAACCTACAATCAGTTTCTCTATACCCAATTCAAGGGCTTTTGGTGCAGCCAATGTAAGCAAGAGTTGATTTCGAAATGGCCACCATTCTGGTGCTGGAGCTTCTGGAGTTGCTGGTTTTCCCGCCAAATCTCCAGAGCCAATACAACTGCAGTCGACAGAGATGATATGGTGATCTATCTCTAACAGAGATGCTATTTGAGCGGATGCCCGTAGTTCACCTGCTGCCGATGCTTGGCCATAGTCGATAGTCAATGCGACCTTCGGATGTCTCCAATAGGCGAGAGCTGTGGAATCAATTCCACCTGACAGGAGGATTGCCTCAGACATGAGCAGCCCAAGAAGCTCGGTAGATTGCTGTTACGAAATCCCGCTCCAAAAAACACTCGCTCCCCTCAAGCATCTTAAGGTCTTCCTGCTTCTCGTTCTGAACGAACGCTACCACCGGTTTTTCCTTTGCCTTGGCGTAACCAATTTCGAATAGAGTCCCTGCATCGAGGCCATCAACACAGGCAAAAACAAGATCGCACTTTTCGATACCTGCAATATCAGGGGCATACACATCTTTTGCGGCTCCTCTCCCAACATGATGGAGGGGTGAAAACACCTTGAATCCCTGAGAAGCTAGTGCGCGAAGAGATTCATTTATCAGCCATATCTGAGGCATCGAGAAGAACGGCCCTGCCAAATACACCTGTTTAGACTGTCCTCCATTCCACACCATTTCTTTCCTATCTTCACTGGGCGGAGAGACTCGCTTGGTTTCACAATAATTGGCAGTATGCAGGGAGGCCAAACGCGCCGCCTCGACCGGGTCTTGACCGTGCACCGCCCAGTGCACCGCAAAAGCACCGGCGAAAACGTCTCCAGACCCTATCGGCCACACCGACTTAGTTTCGTACGCAGGCACACGCTCAGTTCCTTCAATTGTCGAGACAATAGCTCCTCGGCTCCCACATTTCAGGACGGCGACTTCACATTGCTTCGAGCTTATGAGGTGCTCGGCTATTTGAACGGGATCCACACAATTCGTAAGCCGCCTTCCTTCTGCACTGTTACACACGATCGCGAGCGAATCTGCAGACGATCCTGTCAAACTGAACGCTTCGGGATCGTGAGGATTCTGCGGATCGTAGACAACTCGTTTCCCTCTAACAGAGACATTTGCTTCCAGCATACCAAATGCCATGACCGCTTCGCCTTCCACCTCAATCTTGGTGGATCGCTCTGCGCTTGATACTGGGGCTGTTGGGAAAATGTTAGGCGTAGACAGGCCATGGACATATTCGAAGAGATGTGTGCGGTCGATCTCATGTGGTGAAGTGTATATCCCAAGCTCGTGGCATCGTGCATCGAGTGCTGGCCGCTGGTCACTGCAAATGCAAGTGTGGTAGTTGACCTCAGCGTTCAGCGTTCGCGCCACCGCTGCGGCTCGGAGCCCCGACCCAAACACTTCGTTCCACTCAGGAAACTGGCACCGTTCCACATAGGTGCCTCCTACCACTTCGAGTTTCATTTTGTCGGCCTGATCTCAAGCGTAACTGAGCCACCGTCTATCGAGAGCGCCGTGGCCTGGTAGTTCACGCCGCTACGTATGCAGGCTATCAGTTGAGTCATCTTGCTTGGAATCAGCGATCCGGCAACAGTGCCATCGTGTACTGCGTGGAGAGTTGGCACGGAGCCCTCATTTAGCTGCACGTCGAGCAAGGTTCCCTCTTGAAGCTTCTCAACAACTTCAGGCACTGGCGAACTCAGCTGAGCACGCTCAATGAGCATATAGCAATCAAAACCCTCTTCGCCGCCTCCTGATGAGCCGCCGCCGTAATCGTGACTTGAACCTGATCCAGACATCCCATCTAACGATGATGTAGGAAAACAGATGGTCAAGGGGAATTAACTATCCGTTAGCGGCTACTCCTGACTATCCTCGCGGAACCCAGCACTCTCATCTCCGACCAAATCATCGCGTCGAGTATTGAGAGAGGTACTTTCAGGCCCCGCGAAAAGTCTACCAGCCTCCGCTCCATACACAGGTAGTCCCGAGGCAACTTCTCATTCCCACCAAACAAGCCTGCGAACACACCCGCCCTTATAAGGTGAACATCCAGAATCGCCACCTGATTGCTAGCAAGATAGTTCCTTGTGATCCAGGACGCCGTCTTGTATCCGATTCCAGGAAATTCGACCAACCAGTTTCGTAGCCTTAGGTCGTCATTTTCTGGTGGACTGTCATCCGAGAAACGCATGAGCGACGCCGCTAGAAACTTCGATTTTTGATTGGGATAGCGGTAACGTAGAGATCTGCCGCCAACTATAACCGGTTCAATCAAAGCCTTTCTGATATCCTCTTCCGATGAACCTGGAGAGACCAATTCTCTCTCCACTAGTCGGTTGAATGCTGCAAGGCCCAACTCTGCCGGCATTCCGTAGCCTCCCAAGAGGCAGGCGCACACTTCTTCGATCAATGTTCGTCCAAGGCGGTGTTGCCTGAATCTGTTTTCAATCTCTGCGTAGGTTGCCCTCACATACCAAAAAGCAGGAGTAAAAGTTACATCCGGACGTCCCCATACAACGTTCGGAATAACGTGTTCATCAGGATTCGGCATTTCGACTGTTCTAGTGCCAGTCTGATGATGGAGAACCAGTGATTGAGACATTGAAGTCAATATTGACATTACTGCAAAATATGCAAGAAAATATGCATATATGACTTTCTCGGAACGTGAATCACTCGCTAAAGAGATTGTGATGCGCATGGGCAAGCAATCTTTGACTCAGCAGTTATTAGGGGAAAAAACAGGATTAAATCAATCTCAGGTGAGTCGAATCATTCGTGGAGATTTTAAGAGATGTTCCAAGAACGTTCTAAAAATATGCAAATATTTGCGCATAGAAATACCACTTTCAACTCCAGACAATCCTAGACTGAACGCTGCCATCTGCCGGGCGTGGGATGGTTCGAAGCAACATGAGGATGCGCTGATAGAGTTAATCGACGCAGCAGCAAGATGTAGCAACGTGCGGAGGTTGGGCTGATGGCACTAAAGAGGCCGCTGCTGGTCGGCTAGATTGTTCAAGTAGTCGCACATGGAGTCATAGCTGATGAGCCGAGTTCCACGAACTTGACCGCGCTTTCTCAATGACACTGACTTGATGTCACCGTCAGAGATGAGTTCGTAGAGCTTCGTTCGCGAGATTCCGAAGCGCTTGATTGCTTCAGGAATCCGTAGCCACTCGGGACGAGCTTCCTGTTCTTGTTCTAGATCTTCTTGAGTCAGCATCGGTTGTTTCCTGTCATTTGTGTGATTAGTGCAAGTCATCTGATAGAGCACTTGAATCAGTCTGCTCTAGTTGGCTGAGTCCGCTTCGCGGAATTCATCTGTTGTGGGCTTTTCCAAGACGATGACCGCATCATCTCCTTCCCTAAATGCGCCAAGCACGCCTTCTTTGATTCTCATAACCCTAACGTCTTTGTCGGTTAGGTTTGGGAGCTGGCCATCGAAATGATACAACCTGCGCTCGCGCTGCAGTTCGACATAAGGCCAGAGGTGTTTCGGCACTATGATAGGCTCGTCAAGAAGTTTGGGTAGCCAGAAGAATGCGACCACTGCTCCGATCGCGAGAGTGGCCAGACTGGAAGCCAAGGAACACGCAAGAATGGGAGACAGGCGACTGCTCTTCTTAACTTCGCGCTGCAAACTGTCGAGCCTGTCGAGGAGGCGACCACTTTGTTGGTGCCCCTTCTGATATGCTTTTGTCATCTCGCTCATGTCCTTGTAATTGGGAACGTCAAGCGAGCTTGTCAGGATCTCACGGATCTGGTCGCCGAGCGCATTGGATTGATCCTCTGTTAAACGTTGGCCTGCCTGATCAATCAGCTTCCCGAACTCAGCGGGCAACTCCTTCATGAACAGTGCGATGAAGCCCATGGCGTCGAGCATAACGAGATGATCGTCGTCCTGAGGAACTGTCCGAAATTTCTGGATGGTGAGATAGAATCGTTCGCGTTGATCGGGAGGAAGCAGTTTCGCGACGCTTTCAAGGTTTGCAGTCTCAGCCATGGGATCAATTCTTCGAAGGTGGAACGTCAGATTTGGTGCTGTTGGGAAGGAGGATGTCAGCCGCGTTGCTGAATCCCTCGAACAACTGCCGCAGGTAGATTTTCGCCCTGACGATGTTGCGACTGTAGCGGAAGAACTTCGCGTCTACTTTTCCGTGAATAATCTGATCCAAGGTACAAGCGTGATTGCGAACTTCGGCCTGAAACTCTTCCAATCGCGACATCATTGTCATCACCGTTGGGCTTGCGGCCTCGATGAATTCGGCGACGTTCTCGTTGTCGTGCCAGTATTGAAACGCGCACCGTGGGCTTCGCATCTCGTTTAGAACGATGAGGTAGTCGACCGCGTCCTGAAGGTGCCCCGCCCACTTGAGAATCGATTGAACAGAACTGGCATCATTGGTAGTGACGCCAATGGCAGTAAATGCCACGTTCATTTCGACAGCGTATTCGGCAGCTTCTTCGAACCACCGTTCAGCCGCGTTTGAAGAACCGCCGGCGAGATCCGCCAAGACGACGGTTGTCCCGTCATCGAACGCATTGAAGAAAGCGTCGAGCGATCCCTCGCGATGGACATCAATCTTGCCTGCCTCAGGAAAATAGGTTTGAAAACCGGCCTTGTCCGCGTTCTCAACGTCGAAGTCGAGCAGTGTCGGCTTGATGCCATTCGCACGATACCAAGTGGCTAGCGCAATGGCGACTTCAGTTTTCCCAACGCCACCTTTGCCACCCTGAGTAAAAACGGCTCGCATTGGTTGAGTTGGTTGAATGTCGGATTCGGGTTTCATAGGAGAGTGGTTGTGTAAGTAGTTTGATGCCAGGCTTCGCCTCCATGCGAGCCGAGTGGTCTCACTGGTTAATTCGCCGTTGAGTCCGGCAGATCACGTTTATGGCAACAATGTGTGCGACTTTTCGCTCTGGATGGCCGGAGTTGAGAACAGTTAGGCCTCATCAAGCCCTCCGTTGCTTCTCGTGCGAACCGGCCCTTCGCGAGGCGTGAAGATCTTCTTTTTCCTGAACTTTGGCAGGAGACTCGCAAGGGCATCTTGTGAGGAAGTGCTCGGGCTTTTGGTTGCAGGAGTCTCGGTGGTATTCTGAGTGGCAGAATCCGTTGTCGTTTCGCCAACGCCTTTCTTGATGCCCCGGCGGCGACAGAAAGCGCTTACCGCGCGGTCACTCACGACGAGTTCGTGATGTTCTTTTAGGAATGCCGCGATTCGAGCGTACGGCCATCCTTTCTTGCGGGCGAGAGCCACCTCTTTTCGGTAAATCTCAATACGGCTAACGTTAGGTCGAACATGCTCTTCCAGATTTTCGGTGGGGGTGCTTGAAGTCTTGCTCATCTCAATATGAGATTCGCCGTCTAGAGTCGTAGATCACGAATGAGCGTGGAATTCATGCGTCGGGAACCGTTCGCAATGCGTTCGGAAACGCTTCGCAGTCAGTTCGGTAGACGCCGAAAAACGAACGGTAGGCGAACCGTTCCCAATCCCTCACCGAAGTCGGCGGCATTTGCGCGAAAACCACGCCCGAAGGCGCGAGGGTCTTGCGTATCCTAAACAATAAAAATCGCTGCCTACAGCGACAATCGAATGCAGTTAGCCGGAGGCTAGGGAATCCGCACGTAGCTGCGCCTAGCTTTGGAGGCAACCAACTCACTTCCCCTCCTCCGTAGCATCCCGACTTGCCAAGCCCAGGTGCTTTCCCGAGTCTTCAGATTCTCAAGTTCATGACCTACGCCCAGCACCTCCGAAAAGCGCTCGAATCGCACGCTGATGGCGACAACGCACGGGCAATGTCGGCGTATATGAAAGGCCATTTTCCTTTCTTTGGAATCAAGTCGGACTCGCGTCGACGAGTGCTCAAGGAATTCATCACTGTGCATGGATTACCTTCAGTGAGTGAGCTGGATGCCACCGTCCGGGAACTCTGGCAGATGCCCGAACGCGAGATCCACTATTGCGCACAAGAATTGGCGGACAAGGTCTGGCGGAAACCACCGTCGAATGCCTTGGATCTCTACGTGTTCATGATCGTCCATCAATCGTGGTGGGATTCTGTGGACATGATTGCCACCAAGCTGGTGGGCAACTACTTCACCTCGCATCCAGAACAGGAAGCTGAGCTGAGTCGTCAGTGGTGTAAGAGTGAGAATCTCTGGATGAAACGCACGGCGATCCTGTTCCAACTTAAGCGCAAGGCGAAGACGAACTGGCCGTTATTGCAGGAGACGCTCACCAGTAACCTTGACCATCCAGACTTCTTCATCCGGAAAGCGGTTGGCTGGGCACTTCGTGAGTATGCAAAGGCCAATCCCGAGTCCGTAAAGCAGTTTGTGAGAACGCACCCGCAACTGTCTGCTCTGAGCAAGAAGGAAGCGCTCAAGAAGATTGGGAGCTAACAACATTTCGTGAAACGCACGAGTATCGCTCGTTCGATTGGTGCCCCGCTCAGTTGCCCAAATAGGCTTTGATGCCATCGAGGAACATCTGAACCGCGATCATGACAAGCAACATTCCCATCAAGCGTTCGATCGCCGCAGATCCTCGGCGGCCCAGGAAGCGAAACAGAGGGACGGACGCAGTGAGTATGATGGTCGATGCCAACCAGGCTAGAGTCAGTGCCAGCGTCCATTGCCCCATCTTCTCGGGTTCCTTGCTGGCCATCAGCAACAACGCTGCGATGCATGAAGGCCCGGCAATCAACGGGATGGCTAACGGAACCACCAGAGGCTCGCCATCGTCTTGATCCGACTCCGGCATCATGACACTCTTCCTTGGAAACACCATTCCGAGAGCGATCAGAAACAGGATGATGCCTCCGGAAATACTAAGCGTGGCATCGCGCAATCCAAGAAAGACGAGCACCCACCGACCGGTATACAAGAACAGCAGAAGAATCCCATAGGCGATCACGGACTCTCGCAGGATCACCACGATGCGCCGCCGTTGCTCAAGCGAACTGAGCAATGAATTGAACATCACCATGTTCCCAAAGGGATCCATGATGAGGAATAGGAGAATTGCCGCCGAAGCCAGGGTCATGGAGGTTCATACCTTGCCACGGCTTCATCAGCAATGGAAAGAAGTTGAGAGAACGCACTCCTAAAACGTGATCTGCATTCACGGACGGCGAATGAACTAGTGACGCCCCATGGCCTGTCGCTAGAATGATTACCGCAAGCTCCATCACCGGTGGCGACAACTACCTGTCAAAGCACCTTCGAGCGAACGACTACTACGAGGAAGGCAAGGAAGTCTCCGGCGAGTGGATCGGAAACGGCGCGCAGAAACTTGGGCTTGAGGGGGCCGTCGAATCCGAACATTTCGAGATGCTTCGGAACAATCAGCACCCGTTCACCGGAGAACGTCTCACCGAGCGCAAGAACACCGTCGCCAAAGTGACGAATCCGAAAACGGGTCGGGTCGAGAATCGCAAGCCGATCACGCTACATGACATCAACATCAGTGCCCCAAAGGCCGCGAGCATTGTCGCCATTGTCGGCGGAGATGATCGCGTGGTCGAGGCTTGGAAGGATTCGGTTAGGCTTGCCGTGAAAGAAATGGAACACTTCGCAGCCGTTAGGCTGCGCGCGGGCGAATTCAGAAACTCTGAGAAACTCCGCATCACCGGCAATGTAGTCGGTGCTCTCTTCTTCCACGACAGCAGCCGAGAGCTTGATCCGCAGTTGCACGCCCATGCTGTGATGGCCAACGCGAGCTTTGATAGGGAACGCGACAAGTGGATGGCGCTTCAGCGTCGCGCCATGATGGAGTCGAGCGTCTACGTGCGCGAATTTCTTTATCATAGCTTCGCTCGGAAACTGACGCAGTTAGGTTACAAGGTCGAACCCAGCAAAGACTCGCACGGATTCGAGATTGCCGGGATCTCCGAGGAGGCAAAGCGCACGTTCAGCGAGCGCGCGAATCAGAGAATCAAGTTCGAGGCCCATTACAAGAAGGTGTTCGGCCATCAACCGACCAAACGACGGGTTGGGCAATTCATCGCGGATCTCAAGGGGGCGTCAGAGCTGCGCTTCCGCGCCGAATACAAGGCAGCCTTCAAGAAAGAGCCAGAAGCGAAGCTCGTGGCTGACTTCGTCAAGAACGCCCGCAGTCCGAAACTACCCGAGATCTCCACAGGGGAAGTGCGAGCACGGCAACGCGAGCGGCTAGACGATCAAGGCCTCGGCCAAGTCGAGCAGACAGTCGCCGCAGCACGAGTGCGCGCAGCGGAAGGCATCAGCCTCTCACCGAGCAGCAGTCTAAAGGAGGCTGCCGTCAAGGGTTTGGATCACTGCCTCGAACGCACCAGCGTTCCCCGCCTGGGCGATGCCTTGGCGTCGGCATTGCGATTCGGATCGAAGCGGATCGGCGATCTCGATCCGAGTGGACTTTACAAGGAGATGCGTTCAAGAACCGGTGCGATTAGCGACGGCTATTTGATGACCACTGAGCTAGTCCTCCAGGAAGAAACAGCCATCCTCCACTTTGCGAAACACTCACGTAACCAGTTCGAGCCGTTGGGCGACTGTCAGGGAGCACAACTTGATCTCTTGGACGAAGGTCAACGTAAAGCCATCGTAGGTTTGTCAGAGAGCCGGAATGGCATCGCCATCCTGATCGGCGATGCCGGAACTGGCAAAACGCACACGTTAGCGAGACTCGACGAAGCGCATCGGCACAAGACGCGCAACGGACTGATCGCGCTGGCTCCAACGACACGGGCGACAGCGGAGCTTGCCGCAAACGGGTACCCGGAAGCGGCCACGGTAGCCGCATTCCTGAACAGCGAACGCCTTCAAGAACAAGCTGCCGGGCGAGCCGTGCTCATCGATGAAGCAGGATTCCTTTCCACGAAACAACTCGCGCAACTCGTCACCATCGCGAACGAGCGCGGGGTGCGACTGGTGCTTGTTGGCGATACCAAGCAACACGAATCCGTTGAACGCGGTAGCGCCCTTCGCAGCATCATCGATTCCGGCTTCATCAAGCCCGAACGCCTGCGAGACGTCAGGCGACAACGAGCGGAGTTGCATCGCAAGCTGGCAAAGATGCTAGCCGACGGGAAGTCCCTCAAGGCGTTGGAGAAAGCCGAAGCGCTAGGCATGGTACACGAGATCCCCGATGCCCGCGAACTGTTCGTCGATGCGGCGAAGCACTACGCCGACGAAGTCGAAGCTGGAAAAGAGACGCTCGTCGTCATCCCGACCTGGGATGACATCGACTGGTTCAATGAGGAGGCGCGGGCCGAAATGAAGGCACGGAATCTGATCCACGGCGATGAAATCGAGATCCGTGGATCCGCCTCGATGTCCTGGACGGAAGTCGAACGGTGTCACTGGCAGGATTACCAACCTGGCATGGTGCTCAACTTCCATCGCGAAGTGGGCGGCATGAAAGTGGGCGAATCCGCGACCGTTAAAGAGGTGCATAACAACGGTGTCAGTGTCGTGCGACCCGATGGAACTACCGTCAAGATTGGACGCAGACAACGCAACGGCTTCGACGTGGCGGAAGAGCGACCGCTTCAAGTTGCCGCAGGCGACGAGCTTCTCTTCCGGGCCAATTGCCCCGAAATCAAGGTCTCGAACGGCGAACGTCTCAAGGTGGTCTCGGTCGATGCCTCGACGAATCAGGTGACACTGTCAGGAAACAGAGTGTTGCCTGACAACTTCACGCAAGTGAGCCACGGCCACGCCGTGACCTCGCACAAATCCCAAGGCGCGAGCGTCGAGCAATCGATCCTCGTGGTCGGGCCAAGTTCGTTGCCAGCTTCGAACCTGAGACAGTTTTACGTAAGCAACACGCGTTTCAAGGATGGTCACCGTCTCTATGCGCACAATCTGAGCGCATTGAAGGGAGCCGTCGCTAGCCGTTCTGAACGGATGCTGGCGCGCGAGTTTGTCGCCCACTTGAGCAAAGAACTAGGCGCGCTGTTGCAGGAACAGGAACGAGCCAAGCTGAACACGAAATCGAACGGCAGCGACATCGTCAGAGCGAAGCAACGCGAGAAACGCATCAAACAATTGATGGGAGAAGTTGCCGGGCGCGAACGAAGAGCAAAGAACCGTGTCAGCTTCAACGCTCTTCAGGAGAAGCTATGCATCAGCCAGATGCCGGAGCGCATTCTCAAATGGCTCAAAGGGCGACGCAAGGAGCAGACTCGCAAGCGAGCCAAGAGCAAGTTCCGAGCCTACGCCGTGGCTCGAAGCATTCGGCAAGGGCGTAAAGCTTCGCAGTGGTTCGAGCGCGCCCGTGCCGGCGTGCGGAGCATGGGCCGACGACGCTAATCAAATCACCAAACACCCACCAGTACACAGAATGACAACGACTCCGAACCGAACTGACAACGTCTATGAAACAGACGATCATCCGCATACGATTGCCTTCAACGCGAAAGAGGAAACCGTGGCCTTCCCTTATCATCGCATCGATGAAATGAGGCGAGGTCAAGGTGATCGAAGCATTGAGATCGACTGTGACGACACTAGGATTCTGATTCGCGGTAGCCATCTCGGCAAGATGTGGCGCGAACTCTGCGCCTATCGATTGCGAGAAGTCTCGGTTAGTGTCCTGACGGTGGTCGAGAAAGAGTTGGCGGTGAAACCGGCGCGCTGCCAGGTCGAAGACATCGTGATCCACCGAATGGATCAGGAAGAGGAGTGATTCACAGGAATCTGGCGAATGCCACAAACCCAAGGGCAAATGCCCGTCTCCGGCGCGGTCGTGCGAAGTGTAACGTAAGCGCGACCGCGCCGGAAAATTTTTGAACGCTCCGTTATGGTTTTTCTAACCGTCGATCCAATCAATGATCCCGCCAAGAAAGCAGACAAAGCCAAAGCAACCTGAGGTAATGAAGAGGAGACCAAGCCAGCTCTCGGCACTTTTCACTAACCGATAGCGGAGATACGAAGGAAAGGGATCGGCAAGCTTCCGGCGGTAGAACCGACGGCGCTGGATCCAATGCATGCCGAGATAGCCGAAAAGAAAAAGCACCGTGCCGACACTGCAAAAGAAGAGGGTGCCGTGTTCTTCCAGCAAGAGGTCACCAACGCGTCGAATCTCGTGAGGATTGGGAATAAAGTCCATGCCGCTTGATGAAGCATGAAGGGAAACGCACGACAGGGCAAGTTCAAACCCTAACAATCTACCTACATTCAACTTCCGTTGCAGTTATACAAATCCAAGCAGACTGAGCCAACTGTCCGGATGATCCGGTTCGACGATATCGCCGTCAGGCGTTTCGCAGACACTGTCATGCGCCCAGAAATCGATGGCCTCCTCGGAAGGCGCTTCGTACTCATCGCCGTGCCAGGTGATGGTTTCGGGAAGTGCTGTGGAGATCATGATAGAATGAGGAAAAGAAATTAAGATTTGGGAATCGCGGTGATGCTTTCAGTGGCGTGGTACATCAGATGCATCTCCGGCGATAAGATTCGGCCTCAAGGAGACCCGCACCGGACGCGAACAACCATTTCGACGTTCCAGCCGTAGGCGTCTTATCTGCGTTTGGTGCGGGTGGGGGACTCGGAAGGAGGTTGCCTTCGAGTCCCCCCCAGGACTGACAATCGTTTAGGCGGGCAGCGCGAGCGCTTCCTTCCGTTCGACCTGGCCCACGATGTCTAGCACTCCGTGAAGTGCTTCGCTTCTCTGCGGCAGTTTCAACAAGCCACCTTTCAGCGTCTCCGTAAACGCATTGTAGAGACTCCAAAGATTACGATCTTTGAACTCCGAATGGTTGGGCGCGCGCCATTGCTCCAACACTTTTGGAACCATCGTCGTGGTAATGGCGCGGGCATCCAATGCCCTGACAATGAGGTCATGCGCTTCTGCGTTGCCCATCTCACGGTCACGGTATACCGTCGCTCGATGTTCTGTCATACCAACGAAATCCGTGAGCCTGCCAATGGCCCGAGTCGTGACTTGGGGGAGATCACGCAGAATGTTGGTGGTATGCCTGCGCGCAAGAACCACTTCGCCAGAGAAGGCCGTATTGTCGCAAACGAAGACCGAGCTTCCCAAGGCTAGAGCTGCGGGAAAGCGTTTATCGTGTGAGTTCCGCAAGCCAACGATCGTTCCCCAATCGTCGCTTTCATGGCCATCGATAGCCACCTGCATCAGGCCGAAGTACTGAGCCCCTCCCCTGTTCAGTGCGTGTGCTTCCGTGAGGACTTTCATTCCGGCATCTTCGAGACCGCGCCTTACCTGTGAGGCAAGCGTTGCATGGGCAACTGGTTGCCAGCGTCCCTCGGCTAGTGGAGTGGCGACGCGTTCAAGTTGTTCTGGCTCGACACGAGCGCCGCCACAGTGTAGGAATAGATTATTGAGTTTCATGTATCTGCTTTCGTTTTCCGACGTGATTAGATGAGTGGCTCATGGCGGGAAGGGGTGCCAGCCCCTCCCCGCTCCTGCCTCACAATGTTAGGCAGCCTTGCGACGTGCTTTTGGTTTCGAATTGGTTGCGGTCTTCTCCTCCGGCTTACTTGCGAGGAACTGCCAGTCTTCGACGCGAATGAGCAGGCGCGACTGCGGCTTGCCTTCGTGCTCCCACTGATCGAGCTGCAACTTGCCTTCGATGCAAACAGGCACCTTGCTCGTCACGTGCTTGGCGAATGCTTCGCCGCGCTTGCCCCAGATATCGAGGTCAACGGCGACCAGGCGCTCAACGGTTTCACCGTCCGCTTTGCGGATCGTCTCGTTGTGAATGAGACGGGCGCGGGTCACCGTTGTGTCACCGGCTTTGCGGGTTTCGGGAGCCTTGGCGATGTTACCTGTCAGTTGGATAGAGTTCTTAGTGAACATGGTCTAATTACCTTTCGTGTTTATGTTTTACGGTTTGATAGAGAGCGTTTTTCCGCTCTCAAGTGACATTCCAACTATAGTGTTCTAATGAACATTTTTCAATAGAAAATGGCTGAAATAAGCAATTTATTTAGGTGCATTATGCACTATTTAACAACGACTTACAGAACATGCTTGGCTCAGAGGGGCCAGACACTAACACGGCCATAAAATGCGGTGAAACTTGCGTTCTTCATTGGCATCAATCCGTCGCCATCGGCCAACGAGCCGATCACGCTTCGCCCTTTTTGCAGCGCCAGCGCTCGCCTTCATCGGCCCCGATCACCGGGACGTGGAACAAAAGAAAGGAGGATGAAAAACCATTTTTTCGAGAGAAAAAATGACGCTTTGCAAGATGCAGCAGAGTGCCGGGAGTCCTAAGGACAAAATGCCGAAGGGAAGGAGGGCTCCCTCTGGGATACCCATTTTTCCGTGGACGCCCGGTACGTCGCTGCGGGGTGCGGAGCTTCTAACGAACAGCTCATAGAGCGGCTGATTCAAAAGCGCACGGTGTTGGGTAGTTTCGCATCGCCGGGTGGTGGAGATCGGGTGGCGGCGAATGCGAGACTTCCCGACACGGTGTAAGACGAATCACAGAATGGCGAAGCGACGAAAGGTAGCGTGAAGCTGGCCTCGGGGAGGCCGACGAAGGAGGGTGTGGCAAGTGCGAGGCGAGCATCACGAGTGGTGCGGAGCGTCCATCACCTCTCGGCACGGTGTGCAACACGGTGCCGACAAGAATCCGGTGGGTGGTGGTCATGGTAGGAGGGAACGGTCTGCGTTTCGACGGGCGCCGGAGAGGAAGCGGCTGAAGCGCAGCGCTGCTGGAACGGAGTGCCTGGCGAAAGGCAAAGACGGTTCCGGGTGGGCGGCTGTCTGGGGCGGATACAAACCCGCGTAAGCGCTGGCGACAACTGCCGCAAAGCGGATCGGGGCGTTGCGGGCCCTCCCGCTAGAGAGGGTAGCGCCGCACGAAGTAGGCGCGAGGGAGAGACCTCTCCCTATCAAATGGCTGCTAGAGAACTGCCAGTGAGCATCGAGCGCTGCTAGAAAGTGGGAGTAGTGATGTCGGATTTTAACTGATTGATTTGTAGTTACTCTACCTAAACTGGTTCGCGATTAACTGAATGTGCGAGATGATGATAATTTCAGTAGATCGAACGTGATGCGCCTGGGAAAATGGCGAATTAGTTGGTGTCATGTCTCAACTCTTCGACTCAAACGAGAGCGTTCCCGACGAGAACGGCACGGACGTCGAGTTCGGTTTGTGCAACGGATGCGGTGAACCCCTCACGGCCCCCGGCGAGGGCGGTCACTGCGAGAGCTGCCTGCTCGTTCCGTTCGCGGGAGTGTGGGATCCGTGCGAGCCGCCAAGCATGGAAGAGGCCGCGAGCCGACTTCCCCGATTCAAGTTCGAGAAAGAACTTGGACGCGGAGGACTGGGAACGGTCTTTGGAGCAATTGATAGGAAACTTGATCGTATCGTGGCGATCAAAGTGATGTTCAAGAATCCCGATAACCCTGAGTTTTCGGAGCGATTCGAGCGCGAAGCATCAGCGATGGCAAAGCTGAGCCATCCTAACATCGTGTCGATCCATGAGTCCGGCAAAGTCGATGATCTGCACTACCTCGTAATGGAGCGGATGGAAGGTGGCACCTTGGCAGAGGAGATTAGCTCAAAGAGGAAGCTGCCGGTTCGGCGTGCCATGAATGTGCTTGGTCAAGTCTGCGATGCGTTGGACTACGTTCATTCAATGGGGGGCATGCATCGGGATGTGAAGCCGGGTAACATTCTGTTGGATAGAAAGGGCAACGCCAAGCTGAGCGACTTTGGACTGGTGAAAGGCATGCTCTATGAGGAGTTCACAGAAGAGGCCCTGACACGAACCGACATGGCGGTGGGTACGCCGCAGTACATGGCTCCCGAACAATTGGAATGGCCAGCCCAAGCTGATCTTCGTGCTGACATTTACTCAACTGGAGCAGTGCTCTACGAGATGATGACAGGAGAAGTGCCGCACGGGCGCTACAAGCCCGCATCAAAGTTCCCCGGAGTGCCGCGCCTTCTGAATCCCATCGTTGATCGCGCGTTGAACAAGGTGCCGGAGAAGAGATTCGAACGAGCCTCTGCCTTGAAACAAGAGATGATACACCGAATGAAGGCGAAGAAACGTTGGTCGATTCGGCTCGGAGCGGCAGTGGGATTGATCCTCTTTGCCGTCACGGGTGCAAAAGCCCTGGAGGCCCTGAGAGGCGAAACCAACCAGAAAGCCGCTGCTCCACAACACATCCCGCAAGAAGAAATCGAGGGCCTTCCGCTAGGGGAACTCGCGGACGAAGTTGATTTCGACGACTGGTACAAGCTGGCTGATTACGATTTTGAAAGAAAGGCAGCGGATAGCATGGGAAACCAAGAGGATCTCAAGCTTGAGGAAGGAGTCATAGTCGAAGATGGAAAACTCCGATTGAAATTGTTGGGAGACTTCGCGGTGGCAAACTTGAAGCGAACATGGACTTCACCTCCCAAAGGGTTCGCAGTGAACTTCAAGTTCCTGCCCGAGGAATACTTGGCCACGGGCGTACAGGACACCGTGATCTTCGAATACTCATTGCACTGGAAGAACGGCGTGTTCCTCCAGGGCTCAAAGTGGGGCGATCCTCGACCAACGTTCCTGACAGACCTACGTCAGCCGATGGCACCTCCTGGAGTCATTGAGCCTCATCTGGCAGTGGGCCAGTGGCACGATGTGTGGATTGTCCTCACAGATAGCCATCGCCTATGGATCGATGGAAAAGCAGTCTACCGTACCCGCGCATCTGCGGGCTTGGAGAACTGGGAACGATGGAAAGGAAATCAGGGAGTGACACTGCAAGTCCAGGGATTTCGCGGCTTGGTCGACCACATTCGCATCTGGGAACAAAAGCGGGGGTAGGATAAGCTCTACGGACGTTTCGATCCAATGATACTCAACCTTAGCGAGTGGCTCATGCCTCAAACTTTTAGCGCGAGGACGAGGAGCCACCGGCCACCGCCATCGACCTCGTATCCGACACGCTCCGACTGGTGGACGATCTCGAAACCAGCTTCCCGAAGGAGATGGGGATAATTGTGCGAGAAAGACAGCTCGCGGCCATAGACAAAGGATTCTTGGTGGGCATCGAGATCGTGGTCGGAGCCAATCGTCTCGACAACGGCGACAGCCGCAGGAGCTAGGTTCTCGGCAACGTGCGCGAACAGGTCTTGGAGTTCTTCTCTGAGGAAGTACTCGAAGACGCCCCCGTTGGTGAGAACGATGCTGCGTGGCTTAGCATTGGCGGGCACCCATTCGACAGCGTCTGCTGCGTGGAACGCCATCTTGGGGTGGTCGAACGCTTTCACGTTGGCCTTGATTTGCTCTGCGCCGAGATCGATGCCGACGAACCCGTCGATGTCTGTTAGACGATCGGCGAGATAGCTGATAACTTGCCCGCCACCGCAGCCGATTTCGTAGAGATGATCGAAGCCTGTGCCGTCTGTGAGGCTGGCCATTGCCTTCTCCAGCTCATCGATCACGATGACATCGTGCTTGAGGAACATGCGCTCAAAGCGGTCTTGCCAGGCATCGTGGAAGTTCTTCGCCTCCTGTCCCCAGTATTTTGAGAGATAGCCTCTTAGCTTGGCGAAGTCGCCCTGTTCGAGAGCGCGGGCGTATAAGCCATTGCGTACGAGCCGGTGGATCTGTCCGTCAGAGCCAAACGGTGCGGCTTCGACGGCTTCGATGCGCCCGCGAAAGAGCGGAAGCAGAAGCTTTCCGAGGCGCAGTTTGAGTTGTTTTGCTAGTGAGAAATCACTGAGGGATCGCCGAATGGCGTTCTCGTGATGATGAGAGTCGTTCATGGAAGGAGGTCTGCCGAATCCGACAGGGGAATAAAGTTCTGATAGTGCTGCGCCTCTCCGATCAGCGGGCGCGTTATTGAGGCCGCCTACAAGCGGCTCGGATCTTGATGGGGCGAACCACCAGTGGTTTGGGGACTGTCAGAACTCCTCAGAGGAGGAACGAGCAATGCCGTTGATAGATGGGCACGAGGGTTCTGTGCCATCCGCATCGCGATGCTAGAGTCTCCCTCCGATTACGTGGAGTCGGCGTTGGAAGCGCATAGCTTTCTCTACCATCGCAAGCCCCTAAGGGGCTACAGTCCACTTTAGCCGATGGAGCTAGCTTCCCCCCCTCGGTGGGCTTGTTCATTTCTTCCCCGCATTGGCAGCACTCGCAGCCACCATCATTCGGTTTCTTCGGCGTCTCCGATTGGCCTTCGGCGTCGGCAGGCAGGCAGCACTTGGGGGCTGACTCCACATCGCAACAGCAGACCGGATTCGCGACAAGCACGAATAGAAGGGCTGCGATCAAGCGGTAAGTCAGGGGTAACATCGATCTACTCTTCGGTTTGAGGTTGGAGTTTGCCTTTGGCCGAGCGCTCTTTGGTTAGGCAGAACAAAACAGGAACGACGAACATCGTCATCAATTCGATGGCCATGCCCCCGAAAACAGGGATGGCCATGGGCACCATGATGTCTGAACCGCGTCCAGTTGACGTGAGGACGGGCAGAAGCGCCAGCAGCGTTGTGCCTGTGGTCATGAGGCAAGGACGGACTCGCCGAAGGCCAGCCTCGACAGTGGCATCGCGGATCTCCGCGATACTCCTCGGATTCAATTCACCAAACTTCTGGCGCAGGTAGGTGGCGATGACCACACCGTCGTCGGTGGCGATTCCGAACAATGCTAGGAAACCGACCCAGACAGCAGTCGATAGATTGACCGGATTGACCTGGAACAGCTCGCGCAGGTTGATCCCGAAGATGCTGAAGTCCAGAAAACCCGGACGGCCGTAAAGCCAGAGCATGATGAAGCCGCCCGACCAGGCCACCATCACCCCGGAGAAGATAATGAGTGTCGTCGAGACCGATTTGTTCTGGAGGTAGAGGAGGATGAAGATCGACACGAGGCAGAGCGGCAGCATGACTGCTAGTGTCCGATTGAAGTCGAGAGCGGATTCGTAGTTGCCCGCAAACTCGTAACGGACACCCGGTGGTCTAACGAGTTCGCCAGCAGCTTCCTTCTCCTTCAAAAATGCCTGGGCCGTTTCGACGACATCGATTTCGGCAAAGCCAGCCTCGGATCCGAAGGTGAGGTAGCCGGTCAGGAAAGTGTCTTCGGCCTTGATGACTTGCGGGCCGCGCACATAGCGGATTTCGGACAATTGTGAGAGCGGCACCATCGCGCCCTCTTTGCTCGTGACCAGAGTCTTCTCGAGTGCTTCGATCGAGTCTCGCATCTCGCGGGCGTAGCGCACTTGCACGCCGTAGCGCTCGCGGCCTTCAATGGTGGTGGAGACGACCATGCCGCCGACGGCTAATTGAATGGTCTGGTGAATGTCGGCGATGTTCAGCCCATAGCGTTTCGCCGCCTGCCGATCGGGTACGATCTCTAGGTAGGGTTTGCCGACGATGCGGTCGGCATTCACAGTGGAGGTGCTTAAGCCCTCGACTTCACCGGATCGGAGGATCCGCTCGAGCTGAAGCCCGAACTCTTCAATGATCTCTAGCGACGGCCCTTTGATCTTGATGCCCATCGGAGCGCGCATTCCCGTTCGAAGCATCACGAGACGTGTCTCGATGGGCTGCAATTTCGGAGCGCCGGTTGCCCCTGGCAGTTTCGCCACCTTGTCGATCTCCTTCCAGATGTCCTCTGGCGATTTGATGTGTGGGCGCCACTGGCGGAATGGCTTACCGCGCTCGTCCGGGATGAGGTCGTCATCTTTGTAGAGGAAATTCCCTTCCTTGTCCGTCCTGAACCTAAGGGCACGCCCTTTCTCATCGCTACGGTATTCGGGAAGGTAGTTCACGACCGTCTCGATCATCGAGATAGGAGCCGGGTCTAACGGAGACTCCACTCGCCCAATCTTACCCACGACCTGGGAGACTTCAGGTACAGTTGCGATCGCTGCGTCGAGCGTTCTTAACGTGTCGACCGCTTCCTCGATCGACGCGTGGGGGCTCACCGTCGGCATGAACAGGAATGACCCCTCGTCGAGCGATGGCCGGAACTCGCGGCCGAGGCCGGGAAACTTCTGCACCAAGTCCTCACCGATGCGCGTCTTTGCAACCGCGTCGGGAAGTATCTTCTCCGCACCCTGCCAAACGAACACAGCCAGCAACAACGAGAGAACGGGGATGCAGAGAAAGAGTAACTTGTGGTTTAGGCACCACCTCAACATCGATCCATAGAACTTCTCGAACAGCCGGAATGCTAGAAGCAGACCACCGATGATGAGCACGACGAACAGGATGTTAGAAAGTACGGCGCGGTCGAGGCCGAGCGGCATCCAGTCCTTCGCCAGGAACCAGACCACGGCGAGCGCGAAGGCAAGGTTGATAACGAGCGACGCGCGCCGTTTCGGTGCAAAGCGCCACTCGCGTTTGAACAGCAGGTGCGCGATGGGCGGGATGATTGTGAGGGCGACGATGATCGAGGCGATGAGGGCGAAGGTCTTGGTGAACGCTAGTGGTCGGAAAAGCCTTCCCGCTTCGCCAGTCATGGTAAACACGGGGAGGAAGCTCACCACGGTCGTGGCCACAGACGTCGTGACCGCCGAGGCCACCTCGGTCACGGCCTCGTAGATGATCGTTAGTCGGGACTTCTCGGCCGGGGCTTCATCCAGATGTTTGAGGATGTTCTCTGTGAGCACGATCCCGACATCCACGACCGTGCCGATGGCGATGGCGATCCCTGACAAGGCTACAATATTGGCATCCACGCCGAATTGCTTCATCGCGATGAAGGTCACTAGCACCGCGAGCGGCAGCATGGCGGAAATGAGCAAGCTGCTTCGCAGGTGCATCACCATAATGATCACGACGATGATGGTGACGAGCACCTGTTGGAACAGCGCCTCGTTGAGCGTGTTCAAGGTTTCGCCGATGAGCCCCGAGCGATCATAGAAGGGTTGAATGGTCACCTTCGAAGTGTTGAGCCACTCCGGCCACTCCGAGCGGTCAACGCTACGTGCCCATGCGAGCCAGGCCTCTTGATTCGGATCGCCTTCGACGAATGGTTCGACAACTCCGCGCTCGCTAGCAAAGCGGGTGATTGCTTCACGGTCGGCCTTCTCCATGTCAATGACCGCTCTGATCGGCAGCGATTCTTCGAGGTCGGCGATCCTTTCTTTGACGTGGTTGATCGCCGCAAGCGGATTGGCTCCGAAGCGCGAAACGACCACACCGCCAACTGCATCCGCGCCATTCACATCGAGCGCACCGCGTCGCATGGCTGGCCCTAGCTGAACTGTCGCCACGTCGCCAACCGTGATCGGCACGTTCTCGCGAACGGCCACGACGGCATCGCGTAGGTCATCGAGACTCTCAATGTAGCCAGTGCCCCGAAGAATGTACTCCACGCCGTTGATCGCGAGGTTCCTTGCGCCGATCTCCTGATTGGCTTTGCGCACCGCGTCGGCCACCATCATGAGGTGAACGTCGTGGGCGCGAAGGGCGTTCGGATCGACTTCGACTTGATATTGCCTGACAAAGCCACCCACGGAAGCCACTTCTGCAACGCCTTTGGCGCTGAGCAGGGCATAGCGCACCTGCCAGTCTTGAATCGAACGCAGCTCGTCCGTGTCCCACCCGCCGATGGGCTTTCCGTCAGGATCACGCCCTTCGAGGACGTACCAGTAAACTTGTCCGAGACCGGTCGCATCCGGCCCTAACGAAGGTGTCACGCCTTCGGGCAGGAGATTTGAGGGAAGGCTGTTGAGCTTTTCCAACACTCGGCTGCGCGACCAGTAGAACTCCACATCCTCCTCGAAGATGAGGTAGACGTAGGAGTAGCCGAACATCGAGAAACTCCGCACCTCGCGAACGCCAGGCACCCCTAACAAGGAGACGGTGAGCGGGTAGGTGATCTGGTCTTCGACGTCTTGCGGTGATCGGCCTGCGTATTCCGTGAAGACGATCTGTTGGTTGTCCCCGAGATCGGGGATGGCGTCCACCGGCACCGGATCGCGCTCGAGCACACCCGTGTCCCAATCGAAGGGTGCGACCTTGACGCCCCATCCCACGACCAACCCTAGCAGAAGCAGGACGACCAGCTTCTGATTGAGGCAGAAATGGATGAGGCGATTCACCGATGATTGGTAGGGTTGACGCCGCCCACGTCACTAGCGGCACGGACGGCGTCGGGTGCGGGAGAACGAGCCGACTATTTGATCTTGGCGACGTAGGTGTCGGGATCTTTGTTGAACTTGGGCAAGCAGTTCTTGCAGCAGAACTTCACCGTGGTGCCCTCGTGTTCCAGGACGTAGGGCTCGCCCATGCTCCCGAGGGGCTCGCCTGAGACAACGCAGTCCTCTAGTGGGTAATCTTCAGAACCGCCGTTGCTCGCTGCATCGTCCTTCTTGGAGCAAGAAGCAAGGGCGAGCGGAAGGACGAAGATGATGGCTAACAATAGTTTGGACTTCATGGGTTGCTTGGTGATTGGGGTTTCTGTGGTTGTGAAGGGTTATCGATGAGTGATTGTTAGAAGGAGATCAGCCCCAGTTCTTTGGCGATCATCCAGATGGACATCGCCATCATCATGAGGTTCTCGGTTAGGGAGATGAATCCGAGAGGGACGCTGCTGCCGCCACCCACGCAGGCGCAGTTCAGATCTCGCTTGTCGATGTAGACCGCTTTGACCACCGAGATTGCCCCGATGGTGGAAACGATGAGGGCGAGCGGGGCGGCAACCCAGGTGAGTAAGCCGCCGATCATGAGGACGCCAGCGCCGCCCTCGACGAAGGGATAGAAATAGCCGTAGGGAACGTAGCGCCGCGCCACCATGTCGTACTGCACAAAGCCCGTGGTGAACGACGAGAGGTCCCGAAGTTTCATGATCGCGAGCACGCACATGCTGATGGCGATGAATAGCTCTATCACTCGGACGAGATTCACCCCGCCGAGTTCCACCCAGCACGTCGCCAGCGCCATGAGGATCGTCATCGAGAAGATGGCGATGATCGGCCGATAGGCTTCCCCCTCGGCTCCCTCCGGTTTTTTGCCCAGGTGTGCGCGCAGTTCGTCGTAGCCCCCGATGCGTTCGCCTTCGATCCAGATCTGCGGTGTCTCATCGACCCCGTGCTCTTCCTTGAAGGCATTGTTCTCGATTGAAGATACGAGGTGCTTGTCCTCGATCTCGAATCCGCCTCGGCGGAGAAGATCCATGGCTTTGATACCCCAGGGGCAAAGATGGTCGGGTGTGACTAGGCGGTGGACAGTTGCTTCTTTGCTCATGCCTTAGGATCAGTGTTTGTGCTCCTCGTGAGCGCCCGACTTCATTCCAGATTTCTTGGTGGCTTGTTGCGGATCGAAAGAAAGATTCGCCGTGACGGTGCCGCAGGTGAGCATCTCCTCACCGAAGTAGGGATTGAGAATGGCAGGAGCGGGCGACAGCCAATCGGCGCCTTCGTAGTCGAAGGCCATGGGACAATGCACGACGTAGACACTGCCCACGCGATCCGCGCCGATCTCTTTCACCATGGCGACGAGAGCATTGCTTACCGGTGCGAACGCCTTGCGTCTGGCCGGGAGATCAGCCGATGCGCTGAGCGCTGCCGCATTGATCCCCAGGCTGTCTAGCGAAGCTGCCAATCGCTCCGCAGCGCTCGCGGAAGCATTCTTGTCATCAGCAGCGAGCGCCTTTGAAAGAGCGAAATACTTTTTCAAGGCTTCTTGCAGGGTCTTCAGTTTCTCGCCGTTGACGGTGGCGGCCACGCGAACGGGGTCGCTCGGTAGCCCGAGATAGCGACCAACCTCAGCGATCTCATGCCGGAGGTCGCGGTAGGCAATGGGCAATTCTCCCGCAGGTGCCTTGTGGGCGACCGATAAGGCATTCTTGAGGCGGTTGGAGAACTCATGCCATCCTTGCATGGTCTTGCCGGGGAAGGACTCCATGTTCACGGCGTCGATCGCCGCGCCCATGTCAGAGATCGCCGAATGGGCTGCTTTCTGGTCGCGCTCTTTCACGGCGCTTTCCAGTCGCCCGAGTGCGCGTGGTACCGCTCCCCATTGCCCTAACAGGCTTGCGTCGGCCTCGGCTGCGGGCGTCTCGGTGAGACCGGAATTCCGGTTCATCATGCTCGGCTTGGCTTTTAGCTGCAATTCGGAGTCCAGCTTGAACGCACCCCGCGTCACCACCATCTCGCCTGCGCTCAGGCCAGACTCGACGATGTAGCGCTCTCCCACACGTGCGCCGAGCACGATCTCGCGGCCTTCAAACTTCGGTTCCGGCGAGCCGGTGAGCCTCACATAGACCGTGGCGCGTTTGCCAGTCTTGAGGACGGACGACGCGGGAACGAGGAGCGGGTTCTGTTCGATTTGGCCTTCGCTCGAGCGCACGAAGCCTAACTCCTTGCCGAGCACCAGCGGCATTCCACAGATGGGGCACTCGCCGGGAGCATCGCGCACCACTTCCGGATGCATGGGGCTGATCCACTTGTCCGCGAGATCATCGTCCACGATCTTCCCACCGGCAGCGACACGCGCATCCACCGTTGCCCTGACAAACATGCCGGGCTTTAGCAGGCGCCTTTCGTTGGGCACGTTGACCCGCACCTTCACCACGCGACGCATGGGATCGATTTCGGGATCAATGTAGGCGATGAGACCGTGGAACACCTCGCCCGGGATCGCCTCCACGGTGAAGGCCACGTCTTGCGCGAACTTCAGCCAAGAAAGATCGCTTTCGTAGGCTTCCATGTATAGCCACACCGATTCTAGCGAAGCGACAGAGAATAGAGGCTCGCCCTCTTTCACGTAGGCGCCTTCGACAACATGCCGTTCGGTAACGATGCCATCTTGTCGTGCGAAGATGGTGATGTGATCGGACGGCGTCTTCTTCTTCGCGATCGCATCAATTTGATCGTCTGCGAGCTGCAAGAGCCGCAATCGCTCGCGGGCGGACTGAGCCAAGCGCTCTTGCGTACGAACCGCAGCCGCCGTGCCGCCGTTCTTTGCGCGAGCCAATCCCTGCACCGCCTTGATGAGATCCTGTTGGGCGACAAGCAAGTTCGGGCTGTAGATCTCGGCGATGTGGTCGCCCTTGCGAACGAGCGTGCCCGTGTAGTCGACAAAGAACCGGTCGAGACGCCCCGCGACGCGGGCGGTGGTGGTCGTCACCTTGCGCTCGTCGTAGGCGATCTTGCCAAACAGGTCGAGGTGGATGGCAGCAGGCTCCCTAACCACTGAGCTAACCCGCAGATCCATGAGCGCCGCCGCTTCGGGCGTCACTTTGATCTCTCGCAGACCACCTTCGCCACCCGGCTCAAGCGGAATGAGATCCATCGCGCAGATGGGGCAAAGGCCTGGGTTGGGCTGCCGTACCTGTGGGTGCATTGAGCACGTCCAACTCGTGTCGCTGGCACTGGCCGACTCCCCACCTGATTTCGCTGGCAGACCGACATACCAACCCGCCAAGAAGACTGCCACGATCAACGCGGGTAGCCAGAGCTTCTGTGTGTGCCTAAGAGTTGTTAGCAATTTCGACATCCTGTTAGAAGTGGGTTCCAGTTGCCTTTCGCAGCGACGCGAGCGCCTGTCCGAGCTGTGCTTGGTTGCCTGCCTGTTGCAGTTGGAAGGCGAGCAGTTGCCGCCAGGCGTCTAGCGCATCGACGAAATTCTCCTTACCTGCGGCGTAGCTGGTCAGCACTCCATCAAATGACTGTTGTGACTCTGGCAGGATCTGTTTGTCGAACAGCGTGATGAGCGACTCCGCTGACTTCGCACGCTGCCAGGCATCTTCTACCTCGTGGCGCAGGCTGGCGCGTGTCGCGCCGATCAAGGCCGTGGATTCGTCGATGCCCGCACGCGCCTCCTCGATCTTCGCTCGACGGGGCGCTCGCCAGAGCGGGATCGAAACGCCGATAGAGGCAAACAGTTGATCGCGACCATTAGCGGAGGGAGCGAGCCCGCTGTCGGAAACTGCCGCGTGCTGTACCCCCAACATGAAGTCCGGGAAACGTTCTAGCTCCGCACGTTTGAGCCGGTGCTGATAGGCTTCGCGAGACGCGCCTGCCGCGACGACTGAAGGGTGCTGTGATTCCGCTAGCGAAACCAGGCCGTCCAAGTCCTTCCGAACACCGCCTGACCTGAAGTGAGGGCTCGGCAATTCTGAACCAGAAGGGCGATTGAGGAGCGCGTTTAGCCGAGAGCGCGCACTCGCCTCGGCTCGGTTGGCTTGGATGAGCGCCTGTTCCAATTTGCCCGACTCTGTAGCGAGGCGCAGCTGGTCGTCCTGGCTCGACTGGTTTGCGGCGACTCTAGCATCGACCGAATCGCGCACCGCTTCGAGCGCTTGCCGGTTCTGTGATGTGATCTCGGTCGTCCGCTTTGCAAGATAGAGATTCCAATAGGCCTGCTCGACTTGTGAGGCAACGCTGAGCCGGACGCCTTCGAGCTGGGCCGCCGCCGCTTCGGCCTCCTTGCCTGCGGCTCGTGCCATCTCGCGTAACTTGCCCGGGAACGGCAGCGCCTGTTCGACGCCTGCCATCCAGTTGACCCGACCCGCAGCGGTTTCGGCCATCGCTCCCGATGAAAGTTTGAACTTGGGATTGGGGAGGCTCTCGGCTTGCGGCACCTTGGCTAACAAGCGCCTTACTTTGGCCTCCGCTGCCGTAATGCTGGGGTGATGCACCAGTGCGTGGCGCACGAGATCGTCGAGACTCGCGTTGACGCCAACGGCATAGCTGATGGAACGGTCACCCGAATGCGGAGCAGCCATGGCCACGACCGTATCGGGCTTTGAATTGCGTTTGGTGGTGGCGGTCGTCGCGCAGCCTGTTAGGGCGGCCGTTAGGAACAGTGCTAAGGCTTTCATTGGTTCCCCCCTTGGATCATGTCGGAGTGGCGTTGGTGTTGGCCGGTTCGATCTTGAAGCAGGGCTGTCACCATCCGCTCTCGGTAACGCCCGCCTTGCGATTCGGGCATCATCGCCGCGACGGTGAAGACGTGATCGAGGCTCATGCGAATGCACCCCTCCTCGATCGCATTTACGGCAGCGTAGGCCTCGGTGATCTGCGAACTCGTGGCGGTAGTCGACGAAGAACGCTGGGCGAGTTCCTTCCGCGCCTCAGCAAGGCGGCGACACATTTCCCAGCACCCGGGAAGATAGGCCTCCTTCGCTTGCGCGACTTGAGCAACCGTTTCGTCGCTCAAGTCGTACTCACTTTGGAGCCACTCAAGCGGTTCGTCAGGGGATTGCGCCGTCGCCCAGCCGAAGTAGGCACAGTACGCCGCCACGGAAGAAAGCAGGATGGCAATAACGCAAATGATCCCCTTATTCATGGCCGTGGTTCATTGCTAGAGTTTCGCCGTCGGCGCCGACTCGTGCCAGCGGGCTGATGGAGGTGAGGTAGCTTCCCTCGGCCATCGCTCGGCGTTGGCTGACGACGTGATCAGCGTGTTGGTGGGCGACGCCGATGCTAACCAACAAAGTCAGAGCAGCAGTCACCCCGGCGTAGGCCGGACGGGCGAAGAAGGCGTTGAGACGATCTAGAAAGGACAGCCCGCGCTGTTCCTGCCGGGCGGCGATCTGTGTCCAGACCGAAGATCGGAAGCCTGAAGGCACTTCGGCGCCCGGCTCCCACTGCCGGAGCAACTGCGAGAGTATCTTGTCGTCTTCTTCAGGGTTCATACCGGTTCTACACCGCAGGGCAGGGCTACCCCTCAAAGTTTCTTTCGAAAAGTCCGACAAGGCTGGCTTTCAACGCTTTACGGGCACGGTAAAGCCGTGTCTCGACCGCCTTGACCGAGCATTTGAGCACCTCGGCGATCTCGGCTTGGGAGAGCCCTTGGAACTCGAATAGCAGAACGACCGTCCTGAGATCGTGCGGCAGTTCCTGGATCGCATGGCGCACCTGTGCGGCTTCATCCGCACGGGCGCTCTCTGTATCCGGGCTGGCGCCGGTTGCCGGCAGAGACTCGATCAGATCCACGCCGTCCTCGGTCACCTGGGAGACGCTCGGATGCCTCCGTTTCCAACGGACATGGTTCCTGCACAAGTTCGCCGCAATGCTGAACATCCATGTAGAGAACTTGCCTTTGGGGCGGTAGCGCTTCCGGTTCTCGTAGATCCTGACAAAGGTCTCCTGAGCTAGCTCAACCGCATCGCTACGGTTGTTCGTGTAGCGCATGGAAAAGCCCACGAGTGGCTGCTCCCATCGCTCCATGAGCGCGTTCAGTGCGAGGTCGTCGCCCTCGCGCAGGCGCGTCATGAGTGTTTCGTCAGTGTCTCTAGCGTTGTTCGATTCGTTCGATAATGGTGGTCGAGTGACCATGAGTTCGCTCCACAAGGGTTCCGTGATTACGGTTCATGCGAGAGTCGCAATGGCGCGCTCTCGCTCGGACGGTGGTGTCGCGAAAGGCGACGCCGGAGCGAATCAAAGCTGGAACGAACAGTATCGAATCCTCGCCGGACTGACGGAAAGTCGAACAGTCAGTAGCGGGAACGTGGCCACCTTTGGAGGCGGCGGAAGCGGTAGTTGCGCTAGCTCAACCAACGCTGGGGGAGCGATCAACCCTAGCAGAGACTCTTCAGGAATCTCTGCGGGCGCAGGCTCGGGAGCCTCGTCGGCTACTTGGAGACAGGCACAAGAGGAACAAGTCGCCGCGCTGAGGCCATCGCTCCCTTGATCATCAGATGGGTGTTCATCTTGCGGAGTCTTTTCACAGCATTCGTCGGACTCTTGTGAGGCAATGCCACAACAACACGCAGCGCGGTGCTCGACGCTGGTCGAACACAAACATGCGCTTAGCCACATGCCCGCCTGGCTGGAAACCAGACTGACGATCAGGCCTATGGTGACAAGATAGCGCATTCGTAATGAAGAGCTTACACCTTGCCGAGGTGGGCGCAATCCCCGATCCGGCTAGAAGGCAAACCCGTAGGCGATGCCGGGGAGTTCCAGGTCGAACATCAGGAAGGTGAGGGTGTGGTTGCCGAATTGGCGGGAAATCGAAACGTGCTCGTCAACCCCGCTATACATGAACATGGCCGACCAGGCGTCTCTTCTGAGATGCAGCCCGCCAACGGGGCGCACCTCGTCGAGTTCCTCGATGAAGGTGGCACCACCGTAGAGCGACACATTGGTGCCGCCGACTTCGAACAGGTGCTTCGAGAAGGTTGCGTAGTAGCTATCGCTGTTGATGTCTCCGAAGTCATCGTTGCTCGTCCCGACAATAAGCGCTGGCCGCCACGAGTCGTTCTCAGGGAACACCCGGACGTTGGCGAGGATGCTAACGTCATCGGTTAGGGGACGATAGTCGACTCCGAAGCGGAACCAGTCGGTGACTTGGTAGCTGAGATTGAGATACCATTTCCCGTGATCGGGTTTCTCCGGAATCCATCGCGAATAGAGCGAGAAGCCCATCGGTTCCTCAGGCTTACTCAATAGGGAGCCCACGCCTTGAAGGAACTCGCTATCACTGTCCTTGAGGAAGCTGATAGAGCTGAACGGATCTTCGTTGGGGTCTGCTGATCGGCCACGCACGGTGCCCGCTTCACCTGGTCACATCACTCAGGCCGGCACTTCGGAAGCAGGGCGCTGCGCCCACGAAGGGCTAGCCGCGAGCAGGACGGTCAAAGGGATCAGGAGGGCTGTGAGAGATTTCATAATCGAGGTTTTCTTAGGAGGCGGTTACTTATGTCTGATAGTCATGTCAGGGTCAATCGGATTCCCGAGCTGCTTGTGTCTCTGCGACCGCAAAGACGATTATTTCTTTCAGCCTCAGCCAGGTTTCTTGGACTGTTCTGCCTCGGCCCCTTCGTCTGAGTCTTCTCCGCCCTCCGAATTCTCGACTTCCAGCTTCTCTAGCTTTCGGGCGATCTGCCTCTCTAGCTCTTCGAAGCGCTGTTCGATGCGATCTTCGATCCCCTCCAACTGTTCGGAGAGGCGGCTGTCGACCTGCCGCTTTCGATTGTTCCGAAGTTGTGAGACTTCCTCTGCGACCTCGTCCAGACCGGCAGCCTTGAGGTGCTTGATCGCAGCGGCAAGGTGTTGCTTCCTTTGATGTTGTTTGCCCTTAGCGCGCTTTGGCTTGGAGGCCGAACCCTTCCGAACCTTCTTCTGCCGTCCCTCTTCTTCGACCGACGGTTTCCGTGATTCTCCGGCGATAGGTTTCGTCTTCTTACGACTTTCGTCTGCCGATGTCGTGCCAACCAGGGCAAGCGCTGACAACAGCAGCGCCACGCCGAGTCTAGTGGCAATCGTGTTTCGCAATTTCGTTCTCATAGATGATGGTTGTTGGTTTCGTTTCGTTAGGCACTGCATGGATTGGGAGGATCCACGCAGCAGTTGATCTTCAGTTTCCTCCACCGGCCCCGCAGGGCCGGTGGAGGTTGGATGGGGAGGAGGAGGCTAGGGTGTCGTCGCCTAGCGGCCGCGGCGGAAGGTCCGTGCACCGCCCTTGCGAGTGAAACGCGGGCTACGTGTCCTCTTGCTAGACGCCTTTGTCTGCTTGTCAGCGCAGCTCGTTGCCTTGCAGCAACTGGGCCGGGCTTTGCTCACTGCCTTGCTCTTCTTGTGCAAATGCGAGATGCCGGGCGACTTCGATGGCGGTCGTGCTTCGGCGCTGGGTGCTGCAAAAGCGACCGCCAGAATCGCTAGAGCAAACGCGAGGAGGGCTCTGTTCTTCGTAGGGGATTTCGTTCTCATGGCTTAGGTTTTTGGTTCGGTTTTCTTCTTCGGTTCTCTGTGTTCGTTTTTTGGGGACAGTGATGTTCAGGGGGAGGCGGAGATGGGTTTGTCGTTCGTGTTGGCCTCTTTCAGGATCGCCAGCCCGCCACGCAACACTACGACGGTGATGATCGCGCCGATGACGATGTCCGGCCACCGGGTGCCGGTGTTGAGGATGATCAGACCGGCAACCATGACCCCGAGGTTGGCGATCACGTCGTTCTTCGAGAAGATCCAGCTGGCGCGCATGTGGACTTCGCCCTTGCGATGCTTCGCCAACATGGCGAGGCAGGCCACGTTCGCGATGAGCGCCACCAATCCCACTCCCATCATGAACCATGATTGCGGTTCGCTGCCGAAGGCGAGCCTACGAAGAATGTCGAGACCGACGCCGCACGCGAGAGCGATTTGAAAGTAACCGCTCCAGCGCGCGGCGGTGGTCTTGACCGCAGCGGCGCGACCGACCGCGTACAGCGCGATGCCGTAGACGATGGCGTCGGCCAGCATGTCGAGTGAGTCCGCGAGCAGCCCGGTGGAATCAGCGAAGATACTCGCGACCAACTCGGCCACGAACATCACACCGTTGATCGACAACAGTGTCAGGAGCACGGAGCGTTCCGTGATCTCGCTTGAAGCCTCTCTGCAGTGACAGTCACTCATGAGGGCTGCTGTTATTCGTCGCAGGTGCAGGCGTACTCGGGGTTCTTGCAGGAGCCGCCGCAAATATGATTTAGGAATGCAAAGCGAAAGTTCTTGGGTTTGGCCTTCGCTGTGGAACGCACTTGCACGACAAGGTTGTAGCCATCTCCTTCTGGTAGTTTTTCCTTCGATACCAGCGCGTCTCCTTTCTTCTCAAGTTGAAGCTTTGCCTTCGCCGTGCCACTCGCGATGACAGTCACTTTCTGATCCGTCGGTTTCACGACCTTTTTTTCCTTGTTGTAGAATTTCACAGAAACGGTGTGATCTTTCTCGACGAAGAATTCGGGCCTAGGATAGTCAGTGGCTAGCAGGCGCCCACCTCTTGGGCCAGCTTCGACTTCCTTAGCTTCTTCAGCGAATGCTGTTGGTAGGGTGACTGCCGCAAGAAAAGCGGCAACGACTAGTTTGGTCATGGATGTTTTCATGGATTTCGTTTTGTTGGGTTATGTTCTGCTTTAGTTTGGTTTACGTACTGGTTGGAGATGAAACGGTCTGGGATGGTTTTGGCGCTTGGTCCAAAGACTGTGCTTCGTCGAGACGCCGCCGTTCTGGTTTGCGCTCTAGCCACTCGTAGAGTGCCGGCAGCAGTACCAATGTGAGGATGGTCGATGTCAGGATTCCCCCTATGACGACGGTTGCAAGTGGGCGTTGAACTTCTGCCCCTGGACCGGTTGCTATCGCCATCGGGATGAAGCCGAACGAGGCTACAAGCGCCGTCATGAGCTTCGGGCGCAGTCTGGTCAGGGAGCCTTGGACGACCGCCTCACGGAGCCCCATCCCGCCCTCGCGCAGTTGGTTGATAAAGCTGATCAACATGATTCCGTTGAGCACGGCGATGCCGCTGAGGGCGATGAAGCCGACCGCCGCCGAGATGGTGAACGGCATGCCCCGCAAGTAGATGGCGAAGATGCCCCCCGTGACCGCGAGCGGCACGCAAGTGAAGATGAGCGCCGCCTGGCGGAAGCTTCCGAAGCTCATGAAGATGAGAATGAAGATCAATGCAAGAGCCATCGGAACCACGACCGTGAGTCGCTGTTTGGCTTTGATTAGATTCTCAAACTGCCCTCCGAACTCGAAGTAGTAACCGTCTGGCCACTCCATCTTCTCACGCAGAGTAGCCTGCGCCTCTTCGACGAAGCTCTCCGTGTCCCGCCCGGCGTTGTTGATGAGGATGGCGACGCGGCGCTCGCTGGACTCGCGTACGATTTGACCTACTTGCTGGACAATCTCGATCTTGGCGACCTGCCCGAGGGTGATGAGTCCCTCGTCCTCGGTGCGTAGCGGCAGGCGCTTGATGGCTTTGGTGTCGGTGCGGGTAGATTCCGGTAGACGCACTACGATCTCGTAACGCCGATTGCCGTCGATCATCGTGCCGGTCTCCTCGCCTGCGAGCGCTGATCGGATGACCGCGTTGATCTCGTCCGCCTGCACGTTAAACTTGCGCATGGCCTCGCGGTCGGGCGTGATCTCGAGCGTGGGGTTGCGCCCGAGACTGTCGAACTCAACCTGGCTGGCACCGGGAATGGCAGAAATGAGTTCGCGCGCCTTCCCGGCGAGCTCCTCCAATTTGTCGTAGTCCTGCCCGTAGATCTTGCAGAGGAGGTTGGCGCGCGCGCCCGCCATGATCTCATTGAAGCGCATCTGAATCGGTTGCGTCACGAGGTAGCCCTGGCCGGGCACGTTCAGAGCGAGCTGGTCGCGCATGAGGTCGCCCAGTTCCTGCTTGGTGATGGTTCGCCCTTCGATCTTTCGCCACTCGTCGCGCGGCTTCAGCATGATAAAGGTGTCGGCCAGGTTCGGCCCCATCGGGTCCATGGCGACCTCTGAGGTCCCGATGCGCGAGAACACCGTCTCGACCTCATCGGGGAACCTCTCTAACAGAATCTTTTCCGACTTGAGCTGGAGGTCCAACGACGCATCAAGCCCCGCGCTGATACTGCGGATCATTTGGATAGTCATGTCTCCCTCGTCGAGTTCGGGGACAAACTCGGCACCCATGCGGCTGAAGAGCACGAGCGAAAAGCCGAACAGGCCGAACATGGCCACCGCGACCACCCAGCGGAAGCGCAGGGCGAAATAGAGGATGGGTGTGTAGATGGCCTTGAAAACCCTTACGAGCCACGAGTCTTTCTCCTTGATCTCGCCCCGCAAGAAGTAGGAACACAGCACCGGCATCAGTGTCAGGGCGAGGATGAGCGCACCGATGAGCGCGAACATGACGGTCATCGCCATGGGTTTGAACATCTTTCCCTCGATCCCTACAAGGGCGAGGATCGGGATGTAGACAACGGTGATGATCGTGACGCCAAAGAACATCGGGTTGGCAACCTCGCGAGCCGAGATGACAACCTCTTCCAGCCGCTCCTTCGCGTTGAGCTTACGCCCGAGTTCTTTCTGCTTCTCCCCGAGGTGGCGGACGATGTTCTCCACCATGACCACGGCGCCGTCGATGATGAGCCCGAAATCGATCGCACCGAGGCTCATCAGGTTCCCGGAGAGTCCCGTGCTGACCATTCCGGTAAAGGCGAAGAACATAGAGAGAGGGATGGCGCAAGCGACGATGACAGCCGCGCGGAAATTCCCTAACATCAGCATAAGCACGACGACGACGAGGATCGCACCTTCGAACAGGTTTTTCTCGACCGTCCAGATCGTGGCGTTGACCAGATTGGAGCGGTCATAGAGCGTGCGAATGACGACGCCCTCGGGCAGTTTCTCCTGGATCTCTTCCAATCGTTCGCCGACAGCCATCGACACCGTGCGGCTATTCTCGCCGAGCAGCATGACCGCCGTGCCCAGCACAGCCTGCTCCGCACGCTCTGTCGCCGCGCCGGTGCGGAAGCTGTGGCCGATGCCGATCTCGGCGACGTCTCCGACCAAGATCGGATCGACGCCTGCGCCGAACTTGAGGGGCAACAGTGAAATCTCTTCGGTGGACTGCACGCGGTTATTCCCGCGGATCACGACTTGCTCGCCGCCGAGTTCGATCAGTCCTCCGCCTACGTTCTCGGTGTTCTCGCTGACGATCTCCGCGATGTCGTGCAATGTCAGGCCGATGGCGGTCAGGCGTTCGGGGTAGGGCTGGATGACGATCTGTTTCTCGAAGCCACCGGTCGAGTTGACTTCCGTGATCCCCGGCGTGGCGCGCAGGAGCGGTTTAACGGTGAGGTCGTGGATGAGCTTCAAGGCCATCAGACGCTCGGTTGGATCTTCGGGCGCAGTTGCAGCGCCATCCTCGAAGTCGACCGAGTAGTAGAAGATCTCGCCGAGGCCGGTCGCGATGGGCGCGAGCTGCGGGGTGAGTCCCTCCGGGATGTTCTCCTTGACGGTCTGGAGGCGTTCCGAGACTAGCTGGCGAAGCAGGTAGATGTCGGAGCCGTCCTCGAAAACCATCGTCACCTGGGAGAGGCCGTATTTGGACAGCGATCGGATCTGAGTCATGCCGGGCAGCCCCGCCAGTTCAGTCTCGATCGGGAAGGTCACTAGCTTTTCGATCTCGTCGGGCGCGAGTGCGGGGACCTCGGTGTTGACCTGCACCTGCACATTGGTGATGTCGGGGACGGCATCGACGGGTAGGCGCAATGCCGACCACAGTCCGATCCCGATAAGGATGAGCGTGGCGAGCAAGACGATCGAGCGTTGCTTGAGCGCTGCGGTGACGATCCAGTTAATCATCTGATAGTGATGGGTGTGACAGGGGTGGTGTTAGTTTGTGTTCGTTTGTTCGTATGATGGGTGCCGACCGGCACCTAGTGGGCGCAGCTTCACGCCCTGCCGGATTTCAACAGGGCTAGCTCGGTCATCCACAGTGTCATGACTGGCGAGGTGGCGATGACATCGCCGGCGTAAAGGCCATCCACGATCTCGACCATGTCGCCCTCCTCGCCACCAGTCTCGACCTCTGCTCGGGTCATCCAACCGCCGTTATCGACGTAGGCGAACACGCCTTCCGCCGAGTTGACGACGGCATTCTTGGGGACGACGACGACTTCACCGTCGCTACTGATCTCGACCGTCCCCGACAGAAACTTGCCCGTCTTGAGCGCTCCGCCCTCGTCGGTGATCTCTAGCAAGACCTCACCCTGCCCGTTGATCTTGTTCTTCACGCTGGTGATCTTGCCGCTGAAGCCATGCTCCAATTTGACGGCCATCCCGGTTGCAAGTTTCGATACGTCCTCCTGTGGTACCCAAGCGCTCGCTAACACGCTGTCTTCTGGGGAGGCATCGAACACCTGCACCTGAAGGGTGAGCGTCGCGGTGATCTCCCGCTCCTCCACGTTAGCAGTCTCGAACCCTAGCAGTTTGGCGGAAAACGGGGTCACGTATAGCCCTTGCTTCTTATCGTACTTGATGCCGATGTTCGGGTTGTCGCCGCGGATCGGGCCGACCGATTCCTCGTCCGCGTTCGCTGGCACCAGCAGCGCTCCCGCCAGAAGGGCAGCTATTGCTAATGTTCGTGTGTATTGCGCTTTCATGATTTCGTTAGGGTAGTGTTGGGATTACTCGGCCTTGGCCGTTTTCTCGGTTTTCACAAGCTTCTGGGTTGCGCCGATGAGCTGTTCGAGTTCCAGCGCGGCTTCGAGCGCCTCCGCCTTCACATCATTGATCGCCTCGAGCGCTTCCAGATAGTTCTCTTGCAGTTCGATGTAGGTGGACACTGGAACGGCCCCGAGCCGATAGTGCCGGTCCGCCAGCTCTGCAGCCTCGCGAAGTGATTGGATTCGTTCGGATGACCACGAGGCGAGCCGCTTTCCGGAGTTCTTGTAGACGAGCGCCGCTTCCGCAACCTCGCGCTCCAACTCTCTGGCCGTCGCGTGCATCGACGCCTGCGCCTGCATGCGTCGCGCCTTCGCCTTGTCCACCTTGACTCGACCATTGCGGAAGATCGGCAACTCTAGCGAAAGCCCGATCCCGGCTTCGCGCTCGCGCTCGCCCGCTCTCTCCTCCGAGTAGTAGGGGCCGACGTTGACGGTCGGGAAGCGCTCGTTCTTGGCCAGCGAGACACGCAGCCCCTGCTGAGCAAGTTCGGCTCGGCGAATATGCATCCGGTAGTTGTTGGTTAGGGCGGAAGCCATCAGCTCGGCGAAGCCCGGCGTCTCTGGGAAGTCGTACTCGGTCCGCGCAACGATCAGGGGCGTGTCGGCGCGGCGCCCCATGAGCTGATTGAGCTGAAGTAGCACTTTCTGCATTTCGATGGCCGCTTCGAAGGCCTCCTTCTCCATGACCACCGATGCCGCGTCGATGGCCCTGATCTCGAGGATTGGCGTGACGCCACCGGCCTCCCGCTGGACGAGGACTTCCTTCACGGCATTAAACCGGCCCGAAACTTCTTCGGCAACGGCCGCCTTGTCTTGGGCCGTGGACAGCCGGTAGGCCAAGCTCCGCACTTCGCCTGCAAGGCGTGTCTTGAAACGCTCCAGCCCCAACAGTGCTAGTCGGATGTCGCCGTTCGCGATGGCCTTTCGCAACCCGATCCGCCCTGGCCATTCGATCGGCTGTGCAAGGCTGACGGAGTAGGTCAAACCCTCAGCGGAGAAATCACTGCCAGACGAACGCTTGTGACCAAGTTCGAGGTCGAGTTCGGGATTGCCGGGACGACCTGCCACCCGGCGTCCAGCTTTCGCTGCAACGATCTCGCTTTCGTAGAACTGGAGTTCCGGGTTCTTCGCGAGCGCGTTGATCACAAGACTCTCGATCGTCATCGGCTCCGGCTTCTCCTCAGCGGAGACGGAACCAAACAGCGCGAATGCTAGGAGGGATAATAGTAGAATGGAAAGTGTTCGGTACATACGTGGGTGTTCAAAAAATAGGAAGGTGGGTAAGCCCCGCGCCGACGGGGCACGGATGGGCAGGGGATGGACTCTAGCCTAAGCCTAACCCGACACGCGTGAGGTGCTGTCAGGCTCTAGCGCACGAACTAGGCGTTCGGAGCGCGCGTCGGGAGCGACGTGCTCACCAGACGGGTGTACAGATGCCCAACGGGCATCCCTGTGCAACACAAACTGCCGCTAGCCTGTTCGGCCTCGCAGATTACTCGTTCTACAGATGCTAGGAAATCGGTGAAGTGTAGTAGGGTCCAGTCGACTGAATCGACTACGAGCGGACTGATCGTAGGCACGCCGCCGATACCGAAGATGTCGCACACTCCACAGGGGGCGTCTTGTTCGCCACCATCAGAGTCCGGGCATCCGTCCGAACCAGCGCTCTGCACCGGGCACGTGCTACAGTCCGCCATTCCAGCTTGCTCTGCCGAGCAGTGGAGGTAGCACGCTGTCCACAGTAGGAGAATGATGGTGGTGAACCTCTTCAACGCTTTGAGGATAGCTTGGAACTCATTCTTGCCAAGATCTTACAAGAATCCACTTTCCGCTCGCTCGCACAAGAGTCGGCCAGCGTTTCCAGTTCGCGCTTGAACGCGCGCATCTGGCGAATTTGCTTCTCTAGGTTGGCAACCTTCTCGCGGGCGAAATCGCAGATGGCCGAGCAATCCGATGCTTCCTCATCCGAGGCCAAGTCGAGGAGGCGTTTGATCTCGTCTAGGGTGAAACCCATGCCCTGGGCGTTTTTGATAAACCGCACACGCTCAGCTGCTTGCTCATCAAACTTGCGGTAGCCCGCACCCGTCCGCTCGGCCTCACCGATCATACCGATGCGCTCGTAGTAGCGCACGGTATCTGCGCGGACTTCGGTTGCTTTAGCCAACTGGCTGACGGTGAGCAGGGTTTGCATCTACTACCACCAACCTATGAGTTGACTCTTAAGTCAAGGCTTAATTTCTTATGAGCCGTATTTGCCGCTCTGCATCACCATTAGGAGATCACCTTCCAATCGCCGGAGATCTTGCATAACAGGCACAAACGTATCTGCCGAGCGGTTGGATGACGCTGTGACCTGCTCCAGATCTCCGCGCAGCTTGACGAGATCGTCCAGAGCCTTGCCCAACGATCCATCTTTCGGATCGCCTTTTAGACGAGTCACTAGCAAATTTACCCCTTCGACTACGGTGCGGATCTCCGATACCCTGGAATCGAGACTGAGGGGAGAAAGCTGCCCTGAACCAATCTGGTAGAGGTGTTTAAAGATCTGCATCACCGGAGAAATGATCTTCGCATGCAGGATGATGCTGAGCGTCACGCAGACAGCCAGGCCGATAAGCATGGCGGGAAGGAGATGGTGTCCAGCAAACTCGCTTAGTGTCGGAGCCTCTCCGAGAAGATATTCAAATGCGGAGTAGATGAGCATCCCAACCAGCGTGGCCATAAGGCTCGCCGTAGCAAGGATGCGGATAATGCTGCTGCTAGGACGATCAGACCTGCCGTCTGACGAGGTTTCGGCTATCGTTTTATGGTTAGTATTTGTCATGGTGATTTCTGTTTGCGAGTGAAATGCCACCCACGTAGAAATCCCCCCAAGTTTCGACCGTGTTTGAGCCTTGCCTGCTCAGCCGCTCAATCTTCCCGATAGGCCAAGAACCTCAAAAGTTGCCGACCACCAACAGAGTGGAGCCTTCGTGGAACAGAACGGCAATCCCCATCTTCAACCCGAGCCTTGGAGTTAGGTCATGGGTCAAGAGATTTTTCCGAAAGGCAGTTTTCGCCCCATAATGGGCGAATTGTGAATTCTTTGGGGGGAACTCGCGCTGGGCGGCATTTAACACTACAAGCAGCTTAACGAGCACTGAGAACCATGAAAAAGAATGAACCCAACGACCTTTTCGAAACGGCGCTGCATTCCCTGAAAGAGCGATCTGGTGAGGTCGACCTCTCTGGTTTTGAGCACCATGTTTGGTCTGAAATTGCCATTCGTGACGAGCGCGGCTCCTGGTTGCAGTGGCTCCAAGGCGGGCGTTTTCTCATGCCCGCACCTGCCACCGCGGCGGTGGCCATCGCCGCAATCGGCGCGGGCATCACCCTTGGATTCTCTCAAGCCGAATCCTACGGGAAACAAGCATCTCTCGACCTGGAGCAGCGCTACGTGGAATCCATTCATCCTGTGATGATGAGCGCCAACCACGTGAGTAATCATACAGAACACTAGCGAAACCATGCGCAATCTCGGCCTTACCGTATTACTCGCCGCGTTGTTGGGGGGCATCGCTTACACGGCGATCTTTTTCTGGCAGAAAAGCCGGATAGATGATCACCACGCACACTTAACGGCATTTGAGTGGTTTTGTGAAGAGTTCGCAGTCACTGGAGAGCAACGGGCACAGATAGAGGCCTTGCATAAAGAGTATTTCCCCGAGTGCGAAGATCACTGCGTACACTACGCCGATACTCAACACACGCTGGCAAAGATCACGAACGATCCGCATCTCGACAATAGCCCCGAGCACAAAGAAGCCGCGAGAGAGCTCACGCAACTAGAGAAGGAGGCAGACAAGAAATTCATCGATTTCGTCTACAGAATCGCTGGCGAGATGGATACGGCACAGTCGCAGCGATACCTTCAACGAATGAAAGGGTGGCTTGATCGAGCGGTCGTGGCCAATTGATCCGTGAGTAGCCGATGAGGGATCAGCAGCATGATGACGCGCACTGCATGGAGCGCCTCAGGCAGGGTGACGACCTTGCACTAAATGATCTGATGCGTCGATGGAAGGAGCCTCTGGTGACGTTTTGTTTGCGCTACACAGGCAATGTAACGGATGCGTGCGAGATTGCTCAAGAGACGTTTGTGAAAGTGCATGGAAGTCGGCATCGTTACCAACAGAGTGCTGCCTTTTCAACTTGGCTGTTCAGCATTGCGGCCAACCTCTGTCGCATGCGCACGCGATGGCGCACGCGTCACCCCGAAGTGCTTGAGGCAGATCGCAATCAAGATACAGAACGCGTTCCTGATAGGATCGATTTGACTGATCCAAGTGTCGAAAGCGACCGCAACACTCTTGCTGCGGATCTCGAAAGCGCCATCCAGAGCTTACCGCACGACCTCCGTGTAGCTTTCGTGCTCTTTGAGATTCAAGGGCAATCTTACCGCGACGTTAGCCAGATTCTCAAATGCACGGAGAAAGCGGTGGAACGCCGACTCGCAAAAGCCCGGGAACGACTGCGATCAATGCTAGAATTCAAATGGCGGGGCTAGTGATCCATACTGTTAGCAACTTTCAGAACAGTCTTTCCAGAACCGTGTCTCGTAAGCAGAAGGCCATCGTTTGGGCAATTATCGCGGTTGTCCTTTCTGTTGCCTGCACCGGAGCCTATGGCCAAGACGCCCCCGCCCAGGCTAGCAAGCTCGGGACTCCGGCGGCGGAAGTTCTGACGCACGACGCAACCGATCATCACGTGCCGTTTTCCCCGATCCTATTGGAGATAGCTATCATTATAGGTCTGGCAGTAGTGGGTCGTTGGTTGGCGACCTGTCTTCGCCAGTCGGAAGTGCTCGGTGAGCTTTTGATCGGCGTCATCGTTGGCAACATTGGTTACTGGTTTGGGATTCCGATTTTCGTTCTTGTCATGAATCTGGGAGATGCAATTCCGCTCTTCAGTGAGGTGTGGTTGACGGGGAAAGCCGTTAGCGAATCAGCTGAACACGTCTTTTCACCCGAGCAGCTCGAAGCTGGTGGGAGTGCAGAACACCTGTTAGCGATCATGACCGGTCTTGAGGGGCCTCGCCATGTGGCGATGGGTTTCGCACTTTGGATTTTCTCTGAACTTGGAGTGATCCTTTTGTTGTTCATGGTTGGTCTCAAATGCGGGGTCGATGACATGCTTAGAGTCGGAACAAGAGCACTGGCGGTAGCCGCTGCGGGAGTGGTAATACCGTTCGTGGCAGGAATAGTCGTAGCAAAGCTACTTCTCCCCATGGCCGGGACACCAGTTCAGGTTTTCCTGGCCGCTGCTTTGACTGCTACCAGCGTTGGAGTGACGGCGCGTGTCTTTCGTGACCTCAACAGGTTGCAAACAGCCGAGGCGAAGGTGATCCTTGGTGCGGCAGTTATTGACGACATTTTGGGCTTGGTGATTCTCGCAGCCGTCATCGACGTGGCTTCCACGGGCCAGATCGACCCGTTTGCGATCGGCCGGATCGCCCTGCTCTCTTGTACGTTTTTGGGTGTTCTATTAGTATTTGGGAACCGCTTAGTCCGACTCATAGTCCCACTCGTGAGTTTGCTTGAGAAGCACCATAGCAAACTGCTGTTTCCATTGGCACTTGCCTTTCTAATGGCCTGGGCTGCAAACTCAATTGAACTTGCACCGATCGTAGGTGCTTTTGCAGCCGGACTGATTCTAACTGAAGATCAGTTCGCCAAGCAGTCACCTAGTGTGACGATGGAAAACCTCATTGCTCCGCTAGAGCGCATCTTCGCCCCCATCTTCTTCGTCCTCATGGGAATGCAAGTGAACCTCCAGTCGTACCTTGAGCTCGACACCTTGTGGCTAACCGTGGCCTTCACAGTTGTCGCGATTCTAGGCAAAGTTTTGAGCGGTTTGCTGGCAGGGCGTGGAATTGATCGTCTGACGGTGGGGATTGGAATGGTGCCTCGTGGTGAAGTCGGACTTATTTTCGCGAGCATCGGTAAGGCCATGGGAATCATCAGTGGATCCGTTTTTTCCGCTCTAGTTTCGATGGTCATTCTCACAACGCTCGTCACGCCCTTCGCTTTGAAGTGGTCGTTAGGCCGAGGCTCAAATCAACCACAGCAGCACAATGACTGAAAAGACGAAAATTGAAATCCACCTGGTTTTGCCAGAACTAGCAGATGCGCGTGATGCGTGCGTACAGCGCCTCATTGAACTTCTCGAAGCGAAGGAAGGCATCAGTCGCGCGCATGTGATCGACACGGACAAGAGCGCTCTCGGACAACTTTGTATTCACTACGATCCAAAGTTGATGAGCATCAGTGTTCTGAGAGAATTCGCAACGCGTGCTGGCACGAGGCTTCAGGAGCGCTTTGGTCACTTGCTGCTCAAAACAGAGCCTATGCACGCCAGACGTGCGCGCTCAATCGCGAGCCTTGCGGAAAGAATTACCGGTGTGTTAGAAGCCGCGTGCTCACCCGATGGCGTGTTGCGAGTCGAGTTTGATCGAGAGAAGACCGATGAGGATACGCTGCATCACGCGCTGCACGCCGCGCACGTGCCGATCGTTGAAGCTGACACTCACGAAGGTCACGAGCACAAGCATGGAGGCATTTTCGGGGAGAAGACGGAACTCGTTTTCGCAGGTGCTTGCGGAGTCCTGTTGTTGAGTGGAGTGCTTCTAGCGAAGTTCGGAACTCTTCCGCCCTGGGTCACACTAGCGCTCTACATAGCGGCCTACTTCTTTGGCGGTTGGTTCACCTTGCGTGAGGCGATTGATAATATCCGTCAGCGTCGATTCGAGATCGACTCACTGATGCTGGTCGCCGCCATCGGCGCTGCGTCGCTTGGGGAGTGGGCGGAAGGTGCTCTCCTGTTGTTCCTTTTTAGCTTGGGGCATGCACTCGAACACTATGCTATGGGACGCGCGCGGCGTGCGATCGAGGCTCTGGCAGAACTCGCTCCAGACGTTGCTTTAATCCGGCGCGATGGGAAAATCGTGGAATTGGCGGTCGCGGAATTGCAGCGCGGCGATATCGCCATCGTGAAGCCGAACGAGCGTATTCCTGCCGATGGGTTTGTAGTGGAAGGCTCGGGCAGCGTCAATCAAGCGCCTATCACCGGAGAGAGTGTGCCGGTCGACAAAAGGCCAGCGGACGATCCGCAGGAGGCCGCAGCTCAGGGCGACAGTCTAGCTGCTGAACACCGTTTGTTTGCGGGTTCTATCAATCAAAGTCAGGCGCTGGAAATGCAGGTCACGAAGCTCTCTAGCGAAAGCACCCTGGCGAAGGTCGTCAAGATGGTCAGCGAAGCCGAAACCCGCAAGTCGCCCACCCAGCAGTTCACCGACAGATTCGAGCGCATCTTCGTTCCCGTTGTGCTTGGTTTCGTTGGGCTTCTACTTTTCGCTTGGATCGTCGTCGATGAACCGTTCAGTGCTTCGTTTTATCGGGCGATGGCCGTCCTGGTGGCTGCCAGCCCTTGTGCGCTCGCCATTTCTACACCCAGCGCCGTCCTCAGCGGTATCGCCCGAGCAGCGCGTGGCGGCGTTCTGATAAAAGGGGGAGCCCCCTTGGAAAGCCTCGGAAGAATTTCTGCCATCGCGTTCGACAAGACGGGCACCCTGACGGAAGGCAAACCGCGTCTCACCGATGTCGTCCCCTGTGACGGTGTCGCCGAATCCGAGCTACTTGAAATCGCCGTGGTCGTTGAGAGATTCAGCGACCATCCTTTGGCTGCTGCCGTCGTCCGGGGTGGCGAGGAAAGGCTCGGTGGTTCACCGACTAGCGTAGCCACCAATACTCGGAGCATCACCGGTCGAGGTATCGAAGCAAGTTTAGATGGCGAGACGATCCACATCGGTAAGGACGATTTGTTTGCCGAAGTCGATGGGCCAGGGCTACCGGAAAAAGTGCGCCAGCAGGTTGAGTTGTTAGAGACGCAAGGTCGCACGACCATGGTTGTGCGCCGGGGAGAAAGGTACCTTGGTGTGCTCGGTCTGATGGACACCCCGCGCGAAGCTGCGAAACGCATGATCGGCCAACTTCGCGCTCTTGGCGTACGCCGCATGATCATGATCTCGGGCGACAATCAGCAAGTTGCTGATGCCGTCGCTCGCGAAGTTGGTATTGACGAAGCCAGAGGCGACTTGCTTCCAGATGATAAAGTCACTGCGATTAAGGAGATCCGCGCACAGGAGGATATTGCGATGGTCGGGGACGGCGTTAACGACGCCCCTGCCATGGCAAATGCCACTGTAGGAATCGCGATGGGCGCAGCAGGCTCAGACGTGGCTCTCGAAACCGCCGATATCGCGCTCATGGCCGACGACTTGGCGCATCTGCCGTTTGCTGTGGGCTTGAGCAGGAAGACCAGTCAGATTATCAAACAGAACCTATGGTTCAGCCTTGGGATGGTCGCTTTGCTCGTCCCGGCTACCGTATTTGGTCTCAACATGGGGATTGCCGTATTATTTCATGAGGGATCAACCCTTTTAGTGGTCGTCAATGCACTCCGGCTCCTCGCCTACGGCGGGATCCAGAGCTCTGGGCAACAGCCGGTCTGAAAGGTCGATCGAAGAAAATTGTGAAAAAACGGGGGGATCTGCGCTTCGGCGGCATTCAACTCGGCAGCAACGCAATATGACTACCACTAACGCCCCGTCCATCTTACCAATGACTGCAACAACCACTGCCCCAGGCCCCTCCAAAACACTTGGCCGAACCGTTGTCGGCGCCACTTTGGTGGCGGTGTTCGTGGGGATGCTCGTCTACACGGGTTTTGAGTATCTTTTCGCGACGCCCACCGACCTGGCAGAATTTCTCACCCACCACCTGTTTCCAGCCCTATTCATCGGCCTGGTTGTTTCGGTTACGCTGAGCGTGCTTCTTCACTCAAAGGTGATCGCGCCAGTGAAGAAGATATTCGAACATCTCTATCACGTCGGATCGGGCCGACTGGCCCCACTCGAACTTGATTCTCGCATTGAAGAAATCGACACCGTTGTCGAAGGGGTTAATTTGTTAGTGCAGCGTCTCAAAGATAGTTCCGACAATCAAGCGATCGGAAAAGCGGCTGACGACGTCGTAAAGCTCCGCTCAGATTTAAAACGCGCCGTTAATGCGACTGCGAGTGGCGCAGATGAATTCATCCCCGTCATGCGCGACCTCCAACATTTGGAGCGCCATCTTCTCTCAGCAATAGAGGCAGCAAAGCAGAGCGCTTGAGTTTGCAGTGAACTTCGTTTCGATCTCGATGACTACCATACACAGGCGACTTACGCTCACCTATTTGCTGTTCTTGCTTCTCAGATTAACCGCAACGGGACAGGACGAATCAATTCTAACTTTCAGTCGTGAGGCTGCAATTGAGAGTGCTGTTCGTAACAACCCTGAACTATCGGTCGCCGCGCTTGAGATCGAACGCGCGAAGTCAAGGCTTCGCTGGGCCGGACGTCTTGAGAATCCTGAACTCGAACTTTCAAGTTCAACGGATCAATTCGGGCTCAATGAAGACGAAGGGGAGATTGAGATCGCGTTCAGCCAGCGATTCCCGGTCACTTCTCGGTTGCGAGACGAGAAGACGGCTAGAAAGCACGATGTCGAACTTGCGGAGATCGAGTTTGCCATAAGGCAGCGCCAACTTGCCTATGAGGTGGACAAGGCTGCTCTCATGCTTCTGGCGGCCGAACGAAAGGTACAACTTCAGAGCAAGTTAATCGAGCTTAACAGAGAGATCGTCACGTTTATGACAAGCAGGGTCAAGCTAGGGGAAATCTCTGCACTCGATGCTACCCAGGCTTCCCTCAACGGTCAGCTGCTTGATCAGGAGCTTGGAACGGCGCGGGCCGCAATTACGAGTGCGCGCTCACGGCTACAGCAACTGCTAGGGGTTGACCCCGATAGCTCCGTCAGTATTTCTGATTCGCTAGTGCTTTCGCAGGATCCTCCTGATTCTTCGATAGATTTAAACGCCGTCCTGCAGAACCGCCCCGACTATGCCTCATTGCTAACGTTAAGTGATCTTGGCAGGGCTCAGCTCGGCCTAGCCATGGCACAACGTTGGGATGATATTGCCGTAAAAATCTTCGTCACACGAGAACTGGCACAGGACGCCCCGGAAGGCCTCGAACGCAATACCTTCGCAGGGATCGGACTGTCGATCCCGCTTCCACTTCGTAACCGGAATGAGCAGGCCATCGAAGAAGCAAAGATCGAGATCGAGAAAGCACGACGCGCTCGCGGGGCCAAGATGTTTGAAATCCACAGTGAACTTCGGGCGGCACTGAAGGCTCGTGAAGCAGCTCATGAGCTTTCCTTAAGTGCTGGAGGAGAGGCTCTGGAACTGGCTAAAAAGAACTTTATTGATTTCAAGGCGGCGCAGCAGACTGGTCAAGCGAGTCTGCTTCAAGTGCAGCAGGCGCAGACTCAGCTGCTTCAGTTAGAGAATTCAGCGTTAGAGTTTCAGACGAACTATCACATCACTGAAACGGAAGTCCGATTTATCGCAGGCACGTATCCGCTCCCTCAACCGTCTGCATACACTAACGACAATTATAACAAGAAATAGAAATGATGCGAATGCTCTATGCTGGCTTGACTGCCATTAGCACTACCTTATGCCTGACGAGTGGTTTGGCGGAAGAAGCCATCGACCCAGGCCGGGCCGCCAACACCATCATCCTCGACGAGAATGGTGTAAAGAACCTGCGCATTGAGACGGTGGCCGTCGAAGAGCAGGACTTCGAATCGACGGTCTTTGCCATCGGTCGGCTCGAAGAAACGCCAAACAGCCGCTCGGTTCTCTCATCACGCATCTCTGGGCGAGCGATCAAAGTGAACGCCTTCCTCGGAGACCATGTGACCAAGGGCGACATTCTGGTCGAAGTAGAGAGCCGCCAACCTGGCAGCCCCCCTCCTGTCATTCCCCTCAAAGCTGCCGAGACCGGCCTCGTGATCCAATCACATGTGAAAGTCGGCCAGCCGATCGAGCCGGATGCGGAATTGTTAGACATATCGGATCGATCAGTGATGTGGGCCGTCGCCAAGATCCCAGAAAAAGAAGCAGCCGACGTGAAGATTGGCTCTCGCGCGCGCATCCGCATCCCCGCCATCGGGGGTGAGCCCATCGAAGCGACTATCATACGCTTCGGCATCGCCGCCGACAGACAAGCGGGTACCGTCGAAGGTATCTTCGAAATTCCGAACCCCGGAGGGGAACTCCAGCCCGGCATGCGAGCTGAGTTCTCTATCATTGTGAGCAGTCGTGAAGACGTGATGGCCGTCCCGCGCACCGCTCTACAAGGAGACCCCTCTAAGCGGGTCGTGTTTGTGAAGGACTTCGATCTCCCCAATGCCTTCGTCAAAGCCCCCGTACAGGTCGGCGAACAGAACGATGGATTCATTGAGATCACTGCCGGCCTCTTCCCTGGTGATGAAGTCGTCACGCAAGGCTCTTACTCCCTTGGATTCGCTGGCGGCGGAAGCGTATCGCTCAAAGAAGCGCTCGACGCTGCCCACGGCCACGAGCACAACGAGGACGGCTCCGAGCTTACGCCAGCGCAGAAGGCGGCAAAGGAAGCTGAGAAGGCAGGGCCTGCTGGCCAAGGGGGCGGCGCGTCCAGCGGCATCCTCAAGATCTACGCACTTGTCATCACGCTGCTCTTTATCGTGGTCGCCCAACTCTACTGGAGAAATCGTAAAGCAACGAGCTAACACTTAGACCATGCTCAACAAACTTATCAGACTCAGTTTGGCGCAGCGCGCCCTTGTGGTCGCTGTCTCACTCGTTCTACTCGTCCTCGGTATTAAGAAGACGCTAGAGCTTCCCGTCGATGTCCTCCCAGACCTCACGAAGCCTACGGTCACCATCCTGACAGAAGCCTCAGGCTACGCCCCCGAGGAGGTCGAAACCCTAGTGACAATCCCCCTGGAAAACGCTCTGATGGGGGTGACTGGCGTCGAGCGTCTACGATCAACAAACGACATCTCACTTTCGCTAATCTTCGTCGAGTTTGAGTGGGGAACAGACATCTACCAAGCACGTCAATTCGTCCAAGAGCGTCTCACTGGTGCGGTCGAAGTATTGCCTGAAGGCGTTACGCCATACATGACGCCCGTGGCTTCGCTCATGGGCGACATCATGATGGTCGGCGTGCGTGACCCTAGCGGAGAGACAAAACCACGCGACCTGCGCGTGCTGGCAGATTGGGTGATCGGTCGCCGCTTCCAGTCGGTTCCGGGCATTGCCGAGGTGCTCTCGATGGGCGGTGGGGTGAAGCAGATCCAAGTGCAACCAGATCCGAACAATATGTTCGCCATGGGCGTAACGTTTGAGCAGCTTCGCGAGGCCGCGTCCAAGGCGGTCAGGAATACCACAGGCGGATTCCTCACAGAACAGGATCAGGAGATCATGGTGCGCAATCTCGCCATGACGACCGACCTAGATGCCATCGGTGACACAGTGGTCGTCCACGAAAATGACCGCGCCATCCGCATCAAGGATGTGGCCACCGTAAGGTGGGACATCGAACCCATGCGCGGTGATGCTGGGATGGGCACCAAGCTCAATCCAGACGGAACCCACGTCGAAGGCGCCGTCACCGGCGACGAGGGCGTGATCATCAACATCCGAAAATCTCCTGGCTTCGACACCATTGCGCTCACCGATAAGCTCGAATCCATCATCGATGAGTTGAAGACGACACTTCCAGAAGGCGTGGAACTCGTCACGCTCTACCGACAACGCGATTTCATCGATCTCTCGATTGGCAACCTCGAAGAGGCCCTACGCGACGGTGCGATCATGGTCTCGATCGTCCTCTTCCTATTTCTGTTCAACTTTCGAGTCACCTTCATCACGCTCACGGCGATTCCACTATCTCTCGCGATCACAATATTGGTCTTCGATTTCCTCAATCTGAGCGTGAATTCCATGACCCTTGGAGGGCTAGCCGTCGCCATTGGCATGGTGGTGGACGACGCCATCGTCGACGTGGAGAACGTGTTCCGGCGCTTGCGGGAAAACGCCGCCCGGGAGACGCCCGAGTCGAAGTTAGAGGTGATCGCGCTCGCGTCGAGCGAGGTGCGCTCCTCCATCCTATACGCAACGATCCTCATCATCCTCGTGTTCATGCCGCTGCTCGCGTTGAGCGGCGTCGAAGGGCGATTGTTCACACCCATCGCCATCGCCACCATCGTCAGCATGGGTGCCTCTTTCGTCGTCTCTCTAACAGTCATCCCGGTACTCAGCTCCTACCTGCTCAACCCAAAGCCAGGAAAAGAACATGGGGACAGCTTCCTAGTTCGCTGGATCAAGGGTGCATTTCGCCTGACATGGTTAAAGCTAGCACTCGCGCAACCGTTCCTCATCTTCGCCCTCACCGGGATTCTCCTCTTCATCAGTTACGAAGCCTACACGAAGATGGGCGGCAATTTCCTCCCGCCGTTCCGCGAACCGACCGCGGTGGTCGCGATGACCACTGCCCCTGGAACCTCACTCAAGACCACCACAGAACTCTCGAAAACAGCCCAAGATCTTCTCCTCCAAATTCCTGGAGTTGAAACCGTTGGCTACCGTGTCGGTCGTGCCGAGCGCGGCGACCATGTTGTCCCCGTATCTACAGTGGAGTTCGATGTCGAGTTCAATGAGGAAGGAGAAGCCAACAGGAAGGAAGTCTTAGAACAGGTCCGTAATACGATGCGATCCATCCCAGGCACCTTCAGCGCCCTCAGCGGCCCCTTGGCAGACCGGATTGGCCACATGCTGAGCGGAGTCTCCGCTAAGGTCGCCGTGAAAATCTATGGCCCAGATCTCAAGGAACTGCGTCGCCTCGGCGAAGAAGTCGCAGGCATCGCTCGTGCCATTCCAGGTCTCGAAGAGGCGCGAACGGAGCAGCAGGCTCCGATCCCCCAGCTCAGGATCGAAGTGGACCGCAAACGCGCCCTCGCCTACGGCGTCACACCGGGGGAACTCAACGATGATCTCGCCGCTCTCATGGGGGGCGAGGCCGTCGCCGAAGTCTACGAAGGGCAAAGAGTCTACGATCTAGTCGTCCGACTCCCGCTTGAATGGCGGGAGAATCCCCAGCGTTTGGAAAACATCTACATCGACACGGAGAGCGGCCAGCGTATCCCTTTAAGCTATGTGGCCGAGCTACGTCAGGCGACTGGCCCGAACACCATCTTGCGTGAAAACACGCTAAGGAGATTCGTCGTCTCAATTAACCCGACCACCAGCGACCTCAACGCCGTCGTCGAACAGTTGCAGCAAGACGTGGCAGCGAAACTCAAGCTCCCTAAGGGATACTCGCTTTCGTTCGAAGGCGAGTACGAGGCCCAACAGAAAGCTACCCGGACGATCGCGATCACCTCTGCCATCATCCTCGTGGTCATCGTATTCCTCCTCTACAGCTACTTTCAAAGCTTCAGCTTCGTCCTGCTAGTCCTAACGAATATTCCAATCTCCCTCATCGGCGCCGTGCTCTACACACGTTTCACGCTCGACAACATTAGCATCGCAACGCTTGTCGGCTTCATCGCGATTACTGGAATCGCGGCGCGCAATAATATCATGATGATTTCGCACTATCTTCATCTCATGGCGCACGAGGGGGAGAAATTTACACGCAAGATGGTGGAGAGAGGCACGCTAGAACGCCTAGTTCCTGTTCTCATGACAGCCATTTCAGCGGGCATCGCATTGATACCACTCATCCTTGCCGCCGACGAACCAGGTAAGGAGATCCTGAATCCGGTGGCCATCGTCATCATTGGCGGGCTCGTTAGCTCGACCTTGCTAGGCCTCGCAATCACTCCGGCCATCTTCTTTAGCTTCTGCCGCAAAGCTGCCGAGAAAGCGGTCGCTGCCGGGGCTCCAGCTTGCGGATAGCCTTCAAACACTCACCCGCCCGACCCTGGGCGATCACCCAAACCATACAGCAAATAAAACGATGAAACTAACCACCCGTATCCTAACGATCTTCTCCGTTGCGGCCTACGCCGTAATGCCAGTTCTAGCAGACGAAGATAAACACGACGACCATGACGATCACGGCCACGAGAAAGTCGTTGCCGGGCCGAATGGCGGGCGCGTACTCACCGACGTCGAACCGCACCTCGAATTCCTCGTCAACGAAGACCGCACGGTCACGATCACCGCGCTCGACGACCACAACAAGGCCGCCAAGATTGCCGGTCAGACGGTGAAGATGATTGCTGGTAAGCGCAGCAGCCCTACGAATCTCACCTTCTCAGTGAAAGACGGCAAACTCGTCTCCAGCGGGAAACTCCCAGCTGGCAACGACTTCCCCGTCGTCGTCCAAATCAAGCCTAAAAAAGGTGCAAAAACAGTGAACGCCAAGTTCAACCTAAACCTGAAAGACTGCCCGACCTGCAAGTATAAGGAGTACGCCTGCACTTGCGCCCACGGGGACGACGATGACCACAAAGACCACGACCACTAAGACGAAAAGGATAAGTAACACCCACTAGCGTTATTTCGAGGCCGTCGCCCCTCCCATCCGGGGGCGACGGCTCTTCCCGTTTAACGCCACCGCTACGGACGTCGGATGGCCATACCTATGAAATGCGGAACATGCAGAGCTGAAAATCGCCTTGTCGATAAACACGGTAAGGAACGTACCCCCCGTGGTTGGAAGCTATTTCAGGGGCAGAGGTATTGTGCTGCTTGTTGGGAAAAGCAATTCGTCCTCCGCTCCCTGGTGCTCGCCGTGAGCAAGCCTCTCGACCTCTCCTGGGATGAATTTACTGATCGATTGGAGACCGCCTGGCGGCAGACCACGCAACTATCGAACGCGATTATCACCAAGCTGGCTCTGCTAGAACCCGTGAGAACGCCGGAGATGACCAAGATGCCCGCAGCCCCGAGTCCCTACCTCTATCCGTGGGCATGCGATGAGTTTCCCGACCTCGACGTCCAAAGTATCAACTCACTCATCCATACCGTACAACGAACGTACAATCGCTTTCGCCTGGAGGTCTTCTGGCGCCGGTCCCGCTCGCTCCCACAGTACCGATACCCGGCGCCTGCCCCTTTCCCTAGCCAGTCTTCCAAACTTGAGTGGCTCTCTGATTCTCAGAAAGTCCCTGTGGTGACCCTACGCCTCGGCGGCGAGCGGACGAGACTTCAGCTCCAGTCGAAACACCAGAAGAACTACAAGCTATCGCTCTCTCAGATCGTCGCAGGCGAAGCTAAGCTCTGTGAAGGGGCGATCTACCGAAAAGTCAGTTTTGGAACACACCGACCCGGAGTCGTTTCTCGGGCTCCGGGAGGAGGCCAACGCTTCCACTCGCAGGTGTTTGTGAAACTCACCGCTTGGCTCCCGCGCCAAACCGTTTCCGGTCCAGCCAAGCGGCGCCACCTCCGTGTGAGCACCGGCAATGATTTCTTCCTGTCGGCCTCCGTTTCCGGCGAACCTCAATGGACACTCCACGCCGACCACGTCAGGCGCTGGATCAATTCCCACGCCGAACGCCTCAGACGCCTATCGTCCGACCAAGACTTCGCGGCCAGGCAATCGCGCAGACATCGCCTCCCGATCAATGAGTTCCGCTCCAAGCTCACCGGCAAGCACCACCGCCGGATGGCAAACTTCCTCAAGCAAACCTGCGCCGAAGTATCCGACTACGCGGTGCGCAACGGTTGTCGGAAGATCATCTGGCAGCGCGAGAATACGGGATTCTTGCGTTCGTTCCCGTGGTTTGAGCTAGAGACTTCACTAGAGCACCGGGCGGAAGAACTCGGAATCCTTTTCGAACGGGCTACTTCGGGGAGCCCGTCAACCTAACCATGCAACCAAACTTAGAACAACCTCGATACCTACCGGCCATCACCAGGCCGAGCGCGATAACCCCTCCTGACGCTGGTCGCTTGAGGGTCTCGCGGAACGCGCCCCAAGCGGCGGGGATACGGCACCCTGTGCCAGCGCCCCTGCGCCACCTGATGAAAAGAAGGACCGGTGTGAGTGGAACAAGAATGTAACTAGGCGCATCCAACCAGATCGGAACGCCTCACTATAAAACCAATACCCAACTAGAATTAACACAATGAAACTAACCAAATTGCCACTAATCGCTATCGCTCTAGCGGGCACCTACTATCTCTCTTCCTGCGGCGGAGACCAGCACGACGACCACGATGGTCATGACTACGACGAGCATGCCGAACACTCCGAGGATGATGACCACGAGGGTCACGATCATGACGACCATGAAGGACACGATCACGATGACCATGAAGGACATGACCACAGCGACATCGTTGCAGGGCCGAACGGTGGCAGGGTCCTAACAAGCGTCGAACCCCATGCGGAATTCTTCGTCACTGACGACCGCAAGGTGCAGATCGCGTTCGTCGACGATGACCTGAAACCTGTTGCGGCAGGCGACCAGAATGTCTCAGTGATTGCGGGAGACCGCTCGAATCCGACCAGTCTCTCCTTTGCCAAGAGCGGCAATGTCCTCATCTCTGACAAGGTCCTTCCCGACGGCAACGACTTCCCGGTCATCGTCCAGATCAAGACGGACGCCTCTGCCGAGACGGTTCGCGAGAAGTTCAATCTGAATCTCGCCGACTGCCCGACCTGCGACTACAAGGAGTACGCCTGCACCTGCGCCCACGATTAGCGTCATCAATGACTGCTGGAATATTTTAGTGAGAATATCTTTCATCGTGTCCGTTAGCCGGGGCCGGGGACAACCCGGGCCTCGGCGCGTTGGACGCGTTTCTTGGGGGCGGCGAGGCAGCTGGGCAGGTCTGCTTTCGGGTTCAGCCCCGAAACCGGTGGAGATTTCGACGTTAACTATCGCGCGGGCAACCTCCGAAGACGCCGATATCTCTGACCCGTCTCGCCGATGTGCCCTGCTTCCTCGATTCAAGCTCGAGAAAGAACTAGGGCAAGGAAGACTAGGTGCCGTCTATGGTGCGGTTGATAGAAAACTGGATCGTATCGTGGCGATGAAGGTGATGTCTGATGATCCCCACATTCCCGGGTTCTCGGAACGCTTCGAACGGGAAGCTTCGACGATGGCAAAACGGAACCATCCTAACATCGTTTCGATTTATGAATCTGGCTGAGTAGATGATTATCTCGTGATGGAGCGGATGGAAGGCGGCTGAGTAGATTCGCTCAAAGGAAAAACTGTCGATTCAGAGCGCGATGAGTGTGCTTGGGCAAGTCTGCGATGCGTTGGATTACGTTCACTCGCTTGGCATGCATCGGGATGTGACTCGCTGCCGAGCGGAGCGCAGGAACTTAAGCACATTGTCAGAATGTGCTCACTTCCTTCTGCTCTGAAGAAAGTTTCAAAAAACATCACGCCATACCGTGATGTGCGTTCTCAGACGGCGAATTAACTGGTGAATCCTAACCATTTGATTCGCTTATGAATAACATTATCAACAATATCATGCCGGTTCTCGCTGCTGCGGGAGGTCTTCAACAGAATTTGGGGCAAGTCGCGGGAGTCCTCAACGCTATCGCCATTCTGCTCTTCTTCGGAGGGCTGCTCATGTCCGCTATCATGTTCATGATCGGGCGCACCGAATACCTGAAATACGGTCTGGTCGGTGCGGGGCTTGGTGGTCTCGCGTGGGTTATTGTCACGACCTTCTTCCAAGCGGGCAATGGGGTCGATCCCGGCATCCAGTTGCAGAACTTCTAGCGTGAACACACGGCGTCGAACCTAACCGAATACGACTCCCACATTCTCATCACATGAGCCCACACGGCGAAGGCCGACGCTACCACGAGGCGAACGCGGGAAGGGATTCCAAGCCCGTCATCTTCATCTTCGAGGGGAACAACATCCTCTGGATGGTGCTCGGATGCGGGCTTGCCCTTCTCGTGTTTCGGCTCGGCCACGACCAACTGAACTGGAGCATCGGCGAGTCACTCGCCGCTGGCCTCGTTCCCCTATCAATCATCTCGCTCTACGTCATCCTCCTCAAGTCGGGCAAGCCGCAGAGCTTTGACCGTGAGTTCTTCGAATGGATCGCCATCCGTTCACGACAGGCCCTCGATCACTTCGGACTGATGCGTGATCGTGCCTACTTCGCTCCGCCGAGATCCAAGCCTACCCGTCGGCCCAACCATCCATCCAGCAAATCTTCACAATCCAACAATCATGGCCAAACCCATTGACGGCTACCTTGTCGATGACCTCATCGTCTATCGCGGACTGCAGAAAGGAGGCTACGTCGGTCGTGGCTTCCGAATCCACCCACCCGATGGCGAGAACGCCGATGTGGGCTGGCTTAACCGGCTCGAAGACGAAATGCGCGTTCTGCTAGCCTCGCTCAAGGACACAGCGCGGATGCAGTTCCATTGGTCGGTTGATTCCGATTACCAACGCGAATTGCTCTCCTACTACGCAAAGACCAAGGAACTGGCGACCAACGAATGGAGCAAACTTCAGCGCAACGAACGCTTCACGCGCTACTGGCGACTCATGGAGCAACGCCAACTGCGCCGCGAACGTCTAAACATCTACATCACAAGCAAAGTCGATGCAGGCGCGCTGCCCAAGGATGGGGGCAAGCGCAAGATCTATGACTACGTGCTCGGTACCATTGGCAGGGAATTGGAGCAATACGGCGACCTCATGGAGCAAATCTTTGGAAGTGTCGGAGGCTCTGTTCGTCCGTTAGGCGAGTTGGATCACTTCGAAGAATTCTATCGCTACTTCAACGCTTCCGCCCCCGATTGCCCTGAGATCGACTACGAACAACTCTACGATCCTGACAGAAGTCTGATCGAGAACTGCTTCAATGGCGAAGCTGCCCCCCTATCAAAACCCGATCAGGGCTACTACCTCGACGGCTACTACCAAGGCATCCTCGTCGTGAAGAGTCTGCCCAAGACCACCTTCTCCGGCATGATCGCTCAGCTGACCGAACTCGACATGCTCGACTACAGCATCACGGTCAACATCCGTCCGCTCGACGTCATGAAGGAGATCGAAAAGGAAGAAGGAGCCTACGAGAAACTCCAGAACACCATCCAACACTCGCCAAAGCTTCGGATGCTCGCCGCCATGCAGAAGAAGGGGCAGAAGATCTCGCGTCTGATGTCGAACGAAGTGCTCCCCTACAAGGCACAGTTCATTCTGCGCTGCTGGGATGCCGACAAGGCCGGACTTCGCGCCAAGATGGCGGCCCTGCGAAGCGCCATTTCAAAACTGGGCGGCGCGAAATACTATGATCCCGCTCTGCCGACCAGTAATCGCAACTACTTCTACGCCGCCATACCGGGATGGTCTTGGGACAAGTACCAGGACTTCAGCCACTACATTGAGGATGCGAACCTGGCCAACCTGCTTCCAGTGTCTGCCACGCCCACCGCCGATCTAGCTGATGCCGAAGCGATCTACGACGGAGCCAACCGCAACCTCATCGGTGTGAAGACATTCGCCAACAATGCGCCGCAACATGGCGTGATGTTTGGCATGAGCGGCGCGGGCAAGTCGGTGAATATGATCGATCTCCTGACACAGACCGATCCCTACTACGACTACACCGTGATCGTCGAGGAAGGCCTTTCTTACGGCATCTATTCACAAACCGTCGAGGAGAACGCCAAACCGATCATCATTCAGCCCAACGGAACGCTGACGTTCAATTACCTCGATACCAGCGGCTTGCCGCTCACATCGCTACACATTTCGAACGCTACCGCACTTTGCCAACTCATGGCAGGCGTTTGTCAGGACGAAGACAAGAACCGGCTGCGTGGGGCGCAATTGTCGGGCGCTATCCGCCAACTCTACCGTGACTACTACGACGATTGGACACGACGGAACACCGATTCCCATCGTGAACTTGTTCGAACCGTCGCGGCATTGCAGAAATGGCTGGTCGAGAAATTGCCTCCCGGCGCAACCATGCTCGACGCCTACATCGACTTTCGCGATTCTGGCCACGGGGAGAAAGAAGAATGGTTAGCGAGCACGACTGACGAAGAGATCGAAGTCACCGAACGCGATCAACTTGCCTCCGAGGAGACTTTCCGCCTCGCCTTCGCCGGAATGCGCCCGGATCAAATGCCAACACACAGCCAGTTGCAGGAAATGCTAGGGATGGACCCCCAAGGCGTCAATGCACAGGAAGCGAGGCAGCTCGCGCAACTGCTAGAGCCATGGTGCCATCATGGCAGCTACGGCGCAATCCTTGACGGCACCAACAACGTCAATCTGCGGGGGCGAATCGCTCACTTCGAACTCGGCTACATCCCCGAATCCGCGCAAGACCTGCGAGCCGTCGCCGCCTTTCTCATCACGAATCACGTTCGAAACGAGGTCATGACGCGTCGCCGCGATGTCAGAAAACGTGTGATTCTCGAAGAGCTGAGCGCCTTCCTAACCATTCCCGATGGCGACCGCATCACCCGCGAATTCTACGAGCGGATGCGCAAGTTCAACTGCTGGGTGTTCTCAGTGATTCAACAGTTCGGTCGTTTCTACGATAGTCCCGTCCGCTCCAGCGTGATGGGCAACTCGCGAATGCTCATGCTCATGAAACAGCGAGACCGTCAGGATCTCGACCGCATCTCGGAAGCGTTTCCATTGCCAGAAGTGACACAGGGAGCCATCAGTTCGTTCCCCGAGCCCAAGGCATTCTCCAGCTTCGTCTACTATCGTGAAGACGACGCCAAGCCGATCATCGCAAACGCCAGGAACCGAGCGTCAAAAGAGATGCTCTACGCAACCGCCAGCGACGGTGCGACTTTTGAACGCAGGGCCAAGGAAATGCTAGGCAACGCACCAGTCGTCGAACGCATCACCCAAGCAGCTCAATCCGCCTAACTAAAACATTGAGCCCTGCCACCCAACCTGACAGACTCTTTAACCCCATCATCTGAACCGTGAGAACAGGATTCGAAGCCGACATGTTTCCCTCCACCCACTGGAGCGCCATTAGCCAAGCGAGAGGTAGTGATAGTGCCACCGCTAAAGCTGCCCTTGATCGACTCTGTGTTACCTACTGGAAGCCGATTTGCTCCTTCATTCGCCACCTTGGCCAAACCGAGGAAGACGCCGAAGATCTGACCCAGGATTTCTTTCGCCAGCAAATGATCCGGCGAAACCTGTTTCTGGAAGCACGGAAAGGGAAAGGCTCTCTCAGAAGCTACATCTGCGTTGCGGTGAAGCGACTAGTGTATGACGCCAACAAGAAGCGAGGAAGACTCAAGCGCGGCGGCGATCAATCCTTTGTGTCGTTCGAAGCGGCTGAAGAATCCGACGACGGCCTGCTTGATACTTCATCCAGTCCTGACCTCTACTTCGACCGGCAATGGGCGATTGCAACGATTGGCCGAGTGGTGACGGAATTCGAGGCCGATCTCGTTGCACGGGGCAAACAAGAGCTGTTCGATGAGCTGCGCCCCTACCTCATGGGCCCGGAAACAGACACGCCTCAACAGGAAGTCGCCCAACGGCTCGGAATGGAACCCAACGCCCTTTCCAACCTGCTCCAGCGATGGCGCTCCAAACTCGGCAAAGCCTTCCGGGCCGAAGTCGCTGCCACGATTCCCAGCGAAAACCCGCGCGAAATCGAAGCAGAGATCATCTATTTGAAGGGGCTGTTCGATTCAAACACAAGGTGAACCGAACCATTGGGCTTATTCTATTCAGTCATGTCTGGGAGCCTCATTCTATTCCAGAACTCGGCATCCCCGCGTTTCCGGTGCTGTCCAAGGCCTTTAGGGATGGCAAGTCTCCGTCCCGAACCACATTGCGTTTGGATCTTGAGAATTTCTCGCGTCCCCTTGAAAATTAAGATAGCTTGTGGTTTTTAACGTATCCCACCGAAAACCCGTCGAATGCCCCTTGAAGACCTGCTCGCCAGCCTTGGCTATTCTGGATCACCCAGCTATTTGAAGCGGGGTGACGGGGTATTCGAGACGGAGATGGGCTACGGGCACATCTTCAGGCGTGCAAAGGATCCTGAGGGCGAGGGTAGTCCACGCTGGCAAGCTGAAGGGATTTATGGCATCCGCGAATCCGCTGATGCTAATGGCCGGTTTATCCCTCTTGTCTACGTGTGTACAGCTCACGACGAAAAGGCTGCTGCGGAGCTTCATCGCCTGATTTGGAATCAGGATGTTGCCCCATACATCATCGTTTACACGACTCGCGGAGTGGCGGTCTATTCGGGCTTCAACTACGCTGCCAAGGCCAAAGATCTAGATGGTAAGGGAATCATTGCTGCACTGACGGATTTCAACAACGCCAAGGAGATCTTGCGGCGGTTTCACAGGCGCGAGATTGACGAGGGCGGTCTGTGGCAGCATCCGCATCTGCGCGTTGACCAGAGCCGCCGCGTCTATCACCGGCTGCTCGCTTCCTTACGCGAACTTGACAAGGCCTTGCAGACCGACGGCCTCCCAAAGGAGGTCTCCCATGCCCTGATCGGCAAGTATGTATATCTCAGATATCTCAGAGATCGGGGAATCTTGTCGGATGATCGTCTCGCGGTTTGGGGGTTGAAAGCCGACGATGTTTTTGGGAACAAGGCGAAGAAAGTTAGCCTCAGCACGCTTGCAAAGAATCTCGACGATTGGCTCAATGGCGAGGTCTTTCCCTTCCCGAAAAGCAAACGTCTGCCCACTGCCTCAGAAATCCAGGCGGTCGCGGGAGCCTTTCGTGGTGATGAACACTCCAGCGATGGTACCCAGATGCACCTCGATTTCGAGGCCTACAACTTTGCCTTCATCCCCATTGAGACTCTCTCGCTGGTATACGAACAATTCCTTCACACGCCTGACCCGAACGCGAAGAAAGACGGCAAGACTAAGAAGACGAAAGGTCGCGAGGAAGGGGCTTACTATACGCCGCTTCCACTAGTTAACTTCATGCTCGCCAGCTTGGAGCGCCAGAAGCCGCTTCAGCGGGGTATGAAAGTGCTCGATCCGAGTTGCGGATCCGGTTCGTTTCTGGTGCAGGCTTACCGCCTTCTCATTGAGAAGACCTTTCCTGTGTCGAAACCGCGCCCCAAGCCGGGTGAGCTTCGACAATTGCTGGAGGACTCCATCTTTGGGTGTGATGTCGACAGCGATGCGTGTCAAGTCACGCAACTCAGCCTACTGCTCACACTGTTAGACTACGTCGATCCACCAGACCTCACTGGGCAGATGCACGCCTTCAAGCTGCCGACCTTGTGCGAGACGACCGATGCGAAGAAGCTCGCCGCCGGGCACACGCCAAACATCCTACATCACAACTTCTTTGGCGCGGAGCCGCTGCTTAGTGCATCTGTTCGAGGCAAACAAGGAGCTAATGCTGACTGGCCCACTCAGGGCTTTGATTGGATCGTTGGAAATCCGCCATGGAAGACGATCAGCCCCAAGAAGCTGGGAGCCAATGACAAGCCAGTTTGGAAATGGATGCAGAACAATGCCAAAGCAAGGCCCGTTGGGCGCAACCAAGCAGCACAGGCCTTTGTTTGGGAGGCTCCAAAGTATCTTAAGGCCCGTGGCGAGTGTACTTTGTTGATTCCCGCCATGGGCTTGTTTGAGGAGCCCTCCGAACTCTTTCGCAAAGGATTCTTTGCCGACCTCAAAGTACATGAAGTAGCGAACTTCTCCAATCTCGCGGAAGTGTTATTCGATGGTCGCGCTCGCGTACCCGCCGCATCCATTAGCTACCGCAATCGCCTAACGGATGTGGTATCTGAACCCGACGATTGCATCACCGTCTTTTCGCCTTTTGTGGTCAATCAAGAACAGACCAGACCGCTGACTGAAGGGAAGCGTGGCAAAGTCTGGAGCATCAGCCTTAATGCTAGTGAAGTGCGCGTCATCGAGGAACGAGAAGCCGCTACGGGACACGGGTTGCCGTGGAAGCTCGCCATGTGGGGCTCGCCTTGGGATGAACGCCTTCTGGCCCGACTTGAGAAAAAGTGGCCTTCTTTGAACTCCTTGGAGGCAAAGTGGAAGCCTTCATTGAAAAAATTTGTCCAAAGTGACGAAAGTCAAATTCTGTGTGTAAGTGAGGGTCTTCAGATCCGTGAAGAAAACGGTGATGATGTTGAACCGGTGGAGGAAGCATCGGGTAAATGGGCCATCGACATGAAAGTCATGAATCGATGGCGTTGCCTCTTTACGTTCCCAGCGGACTCGTTAATCAAGCTCGATCGCGAGAGCTACTATGCGTTGAAGGGGCGCGTTCGTCGACCTTTAACAGTATCGCGCCCACCTCATGTAATCGTTAGCGCAGCTAGAAACTTTGCAATCTACTCCGAGAATCTTATTATCGTGCCGCCAAGACAGATTGGCATCGTTAGTCGAAGTAACGACAAAGACCTCCTCAAAGCGTTGTCGCTCTTCCTTAGCTCAGACTTTGTATTCTATCATCAGTTTTTTCGGTGTACAGAACTTGGAATCAAACGGGATCGAGCGACCTTGGAAGCGCTGCGCAGGATGCCGGTTCCCCTAACAAGCTTAACGCGCACGGAGCTAAAGAAATGGTCATTGCTCTACTCCAAGCTTGCCAAATGCAAGCCTCGCAAGTTGGAGGGTGGGAAGAAGAAATCCGAGTTGCGGCAAGGCGACATGTTCGAAACTGATAGCGAGGATTCCAAATTGGACGCTTTGCTTACGCAACTCAACGAGATGACGGCTGATGCGCTCGGCCTCAGTAACGAAGAGCGCGGTCTGATTCACGATCTGGTGCAAGTAAGGTACGCGCTCAACGACGGCAAGCGTGGCGATGCTGCCATGCGCGCGCCGGAACCCAAGGAACTGCGTGCCTATGCTAGATCCCTGAAGAATGAACTCGACGATTTCGCGGGAGATGCTGCGGGACGCGCTCATCAAGTGACCGTGCTCGCCGATGGCCAATCCGCAATGATAGAAGTCAACTTCACCAAAGACCGTCATGCCGCACGCACGCCTCGCATATTTTCAGCCTCTGACACTGAGGCTAGATTCTTGAAACGAGCGCGGAAGCTTATGCTTGACGCCCACGGCGCTTGGCAGTGGGCCTACTTCAACCGCAATTTGCGGATCTATCGCGGACGAAAGATTTACATAATGAAGCCGCTGCACCGCTTTCACTGGACGCAAAGCAACGCGCTTACCGATGCCAGTCAGATTATCGCGGAAACGCTTTCTGCTAGTTGATCGATGACTACCACTCGCACTTCAGCTCCCTTCGGACTCAGCAATAACCATGCTGACTATCAGGCGGCATTTCTTCAGCGAATACACCGCTTGCTGCAACTAGCATACGAATCCCTAAAGCCCGCAAACTATCAAAAGTCTGAGGAGGACGATATCACTGGCGATCTCTGCAAGCACATGAAACACTTGACCGAAGTGGCCCCGACAGAGCGTTGGATGAGCCGTTTCTCAGTGCATGATCAAGATCCAAGCAATGAGGTGGTCTCAGCAAAGACAGGTTTGCTTCGAAAAGGAAAAAGGCGGCCGAAGATCGACATTCGTATTGTGTGCAAACATCAGATCCCAAATCGCGGCTACTGCATCGAAGCCAAACGGTTCTATCGCAGTGATTCTGTAAGTGAATACGTCAACGACGAAGGTATCGGGGCCTTCCTAAGCGGCAACTACGGCAGAGGCGATTCGTTAGGCGGAATGATGGGCTACATCCAATCAGATGAGATATCGGACTGGACACGTAAGATTGAGAGCAAACTATCACAGCTCTCGTCTGTGAATTGCCGAACGAGTGGTAGACCATGGGAAGAAACCACGTTTGACAGTGGGCCAACACATTGTTTCCTAAGCTCCCACGAGCGTGACTGCGGAAACGACATCATGCTGGTGCACGTGATGTTCATATTTGTGGGCTTGAAGAGTAGTGTATGACGTAGAGACCGCTCAGGAGAAACTCTTTTAGCAGGCTTGCCGCCTGCATTCGCAGAGAGGCTTGCGATAGCAACGTGACGATTGGCTCGGAGGAAATCGCACTCAACTGACTCATGATCGATTGAGAGTTCAAACGTTCAATCGATACTCCGTTGGAGTGGAATAGAGAGTTGCAAGAAATGGTGCCTTCGGCCCTGCAGAGCCTATAAGGGAGGCTATGAGGAGGAATTCCGTCGCTGTGCTGAATGAACGCCGATGGCGCAATCGACTTCATCGTCGCGCTAAGGTTAGCTGGTGAACCGGTTCGACTGGGACGTGAAGGCGTACCTTACCTTAGGAGAGGCGATGGCAAAGTGGGAAAAAACTTCCCCAAGAACGTGATGTGGCTCTCCAGACGGCGAATTAACTGGTGATGAAACCTATCGCAGCAACCGTCGGCTGGCTGGCAACCGTTCTGGCCATCACTTTTCTCAACTCCTGTAGCAGTGTTCCGCGTGCGGCGACCAACGCCGCCTTGGCTGGCACGGGGGCATTCATTGGCCATGAGGTATCGGACGGCGAACCGGAGGGAGCATTGCTAGGAGCGGCGGCGGGGGTTGTTGCGGGAGAGCTGCTGAATCACAAGCAGGAGACTGGCAAAGCCAGGGCCTACGGCACTGGCTATGACAAGGGGAGGAGCGATGAAGTAAAGCGGCTCTACTGGGTGCAGCGAAATCTACACCGAGGCGATGAGTTCGGTGGGGCGGGATCCCTAACGCCTTCCTACTACGAGATCCCGGTGCCCGAGCATGTGAACTCGGACGGCACCATCATCGAACCTCACACGGAAATCATCGAAGTGCTGGAGCCATGAGATCGCGATACACACACGAAGGACAGCTCGATCATCACGCGGACAACGAGCATGAACTGTTTCATCGTGCCGACCAGGCCTTGGAACGGCAACGCCGGATGGATCACTTGGCACGAGTTGATGAGCATTCGGCGGCGATCGGATTCGCAGCGCCTCTCGGGAAGGACTTGGGATTTCCCTTAGCAGCAAGCCTGCCTGCTGCCAGTACCCCGGTTCCAAAGATGCCTCATGAGGAGATCGCCGAACGCATTGCTCTAAAACCAGCGACTCTAACCACACCCCAAGCGGGCCTTGCTTGGCCGCCCCGAACGAACCCGGCGGCGACCGGATACAACCACGGATTTCGAACCAAGAGATAAAGAATGAATCGAATCGACACTGCGCAGGCACCTTACCAGCTTCGACGCGCCCTTGCCGAATTCACCGGCAAAGAGGTTTCGACCCTAACGCTAGGGCGAGTGAAGCCCATCGAAGGGGTTGAGGGTGGCTTGCAACGCCAGATGACGGCGAGACTCGGTGGCGAGCGCAAGAGCTTCACCGCCATGGAAGTTGGCGGCAAAGTCACGATCATCGATGGAAGCCTCGGACTCGAAACGAACAAGGCTCACGAGTTCCTCAAGCGTGTCGATGCCGCAAGAGAGAAGCGGCTGACGTCGGCGCAAGTATCCAGCCCCAACAGTTCTCATCAGGCGACAACTGGCTGGCCAGTACGCCAAGCCTCAACCGCCAATCACGTAACAGCTACTCGGGCACAAGTTCGACGGCGTTGACCACAACCAAACCATATCAAAACAACATGAGATCCACGATCCTAACCATTCTATTCGGCGCCCTGGCGCTATCTCCAATTGCCTCGCAAGCAACAGGCATTCCCGTCGTTGACGCTGCTCACATTGCAACCAACCGAGTGTCGCACGCCATCGACTACGTGCAGCAAGTCCTGCACGAGGCGAACCAGCAAACGCAGATTACCAATCAGCTAGAGCAGGTCACGCAGCTCTACGAACAGATTGATCAGCTCTATGAGCAAATCGCTCAGATGGATGACTATCTGGAACGTTTCGGTGATCCCAAGTCGATTGTGAATCTCGCCGGGTTCAACGAATTGCTTGGAGAACTCGAGCAGGCAACCGATGGACTAGACATTGAGGGGATTCTGCCAGAAATCACCGGCGAAGACTTTTTCGGATTCGATGGCAGGGGCATCTTTCAGCCAATCCAGCCAACGATCACCATTGGCGACGAAGACTTTGATAGAGACCCAGAGCGCTATAAGCCCAACGATGCAGCCAAGGAAACCGTCGCGCAGTATCGCGCCAAGAAGGCGGAGGTCATTGAGCGGAGGGACGCGCTGCGCGCCAAGATCGCGGAGACCACAGAGCAGATGCAATCCGCCGAGACCGACAGTGAAGTCAAGAAGCTGACCGGCATCCTGCTAGGCCAGCAAACCGAATTGCAGGCCATTGATAGTGAACTGGACATCGCACGCGGCGATGCCGAGGCCCGCGCTCTGGAGAACGAGAATCAGCGACAAGCCGAAGCCAAAGCGCGAGCCGAAGAAAGCGCCAAACGCTTTGAGGCCGCAGGACGTGCTGATGTTGAGACCTACAAGCTGGATCAATCGCCCTACGGATGGTGATCCCAATTTCCTAACCATTCACAGCACACAACCGCACGACCATGTTCCAACGCAATCGTATCGAACTCACTGGCAATATTGCCAAGCAACCACGCTCAGCCAGGGCTGGCAACTCCATCGTCGTTCGCGCTCGCCTGATCCACAACGAAACGGTGGAGAAGGCGAGTGGCGAAACGATCGAACGCCTGACCGCAGTCGAGATTGAGATCTGGGGCAAACGCGGAGTGGCCTTCGAGCAACACGTCACGAGCCAAACGCCGGTCTACATCGAGGGAAAGCTGCAACTCGCGGAATGGGAGAAGAACGGGGAGCGGTTCTTCCGAAACTTCATTCGAGTGACGAACTGGCAATTCCTGATGCCGAAACAGGCAGCCACTAGCACGGCGTCTGCCTAACCCAACGCAATCATGGACGACTTCGACTCTCTCTTTCCGACCTTCAAGACCAACGTCGCCGATCTGCACGACGGGCTGCTCGTGTTTGCCTATTTGACGATGGTGCTTGGACTGCTGCTCGCGGCCTATCGCGGAATGTTCGGAAACATCACCGAAGTTGTTAGGGCACTGGTCGCCGTCGCCATTCTCAGTGTCACGTTGGGTTACATTGATGATTGGGTCTTCGATTCGGGAAACCTCGTGAACGACTTCATCATCGATGGTCTCAACACCGATCCCCGAGAAACGCACACACGATTCGGTGAACTGCTAGCCAATCCAACCGACGCTGACGATGACCGTTCGTGGTATGATCGGATCTTCGACGCAGAAACGGCGATGGCTGAATGGTTGGCCAAAGGCATCATCTGGCTGGCCGCCAAAGCCGCGTGGGTGATCGTCTGGTGGGCCTACTTCATTCACAAGGCGATTGTCTACTTCGGCGTCTCCCTCGCACCGATCTTCCTGCCGATGCTCATGCTGAATCCAACGCGCGGAATTGCCGTGCGCTATGTCATGGGCTTGTTCTCGCTCATCATGTGGCCGCTCGGCTGGGCAGTTGCCAACCTCATGACCCAGTCACTGATGGATGCGGCGGCGGATCGCACGCTCTACGAATTCGGCGGCATCCTCGGTCAGGCATCCTACGGGCCGCAGATGCTGATCTTCATACTGATCGCCTCCATCTGGCTACTCGCCAGCACCATTGGTGCCCCAATCATTATGAGCCGGGTTCTCACGAGTGGTGCACAGATTGGAGCAGCCCTGTTAGGAGGGTTCGCCGGAAGCATGGTCGGGACGGCAAGCGGAGGTGTCGGAGGGGCCATGCTAGGCGGAAGCATGGCGGGCGGAGCCGGTGCGGTCGGAGGCGCGATCCTAGGTGGCGGTGGAGGCTTTGCTAGCGGAGCCGCTGGCGGCCCAAGCTCCGGCATGGCCACCGGTGCAGGCATGGCGGCATTCTCTATGGCGGGAGGGATGAGCAGCTCATCCAGCGGTTCCGATTCAAAAGGCGGCGGTGGTGGATCGGGAGGCTCAAGCGGGGGTGGAAGCTCGGCGTCTTCATCCAACTACAACTCTGAAGCCGAAGCCATTGCCAAGGCGGCGGGAGCCTAACCATTCAACTCACATCAATCTATGAAACGTTCACAAGCTATTGATCTCTTCATCCACAAGGACAAAGTCGCGCTCTTCTGGTTCGGTGTCGCTTTGCTGGTCACCATCGGATTCTGGTTCGAGCGTCAGCGACTTGTGAAGAACCTGATGGCGAAGCCGCAGTTCTTCGTCATGGACGCCAACCATACTTACTACCTGCCGTCCGCGATGGACTTTGGCAGCGCGAAGGAAGTTCATGCGGCGCAGACACGGCTAGCGATGGAGGCGATCTTCAATCGCACTGCCAATGGGCCAGACAGCCCGGAACGATTGAAGCGCATCTTGGGGCGCGATGCCTATCACAAGGCCATGGACGCCATCGATCACGAAGCGGACGAGTTCGCAGACAAGCAGATTCACCAGAAGGTCGAACTCGGGCCGATTCAGGTACTGCAAGTGCGTGACGATTCCGTTCTGACCGGTGTCGAAGGTCAGCTCGTTCGCAGCGGCATCTTTCGCGGTAAGGCCTTCACCGAAGCGCTGCTCGTGAAGGCTCAATTCAAATTCATCCTCAACCCCGACATGACGGCGAATGGCCGGTTTCCGACCGTGGCCATCGCCTTTGATTCCACTACAGAACCTACACTATGAAACTGAAACCCATACTCACATGCATCCTCGCGACAGGGCTGATCAGCCTAAACGCCAGCGCCGAGCCCATCGAGCGTCTCGCGCTCGACCCCGGCAAGCCCCTCGTCATCCCAATCGGCTCCAAGACCGCCACCACCGTCCAGTTCCCGCGACAGATCCAAGGTATCTTCGGCTTCGGGCTGACGAAAGGCGAAGCACCCGGCACCTATCACTACGCCCATCCCGATGGGGCGCGCGTTCTCGCTTTTCGTAATTTGATACCGGACAAGGAGACGTACGTCTCCGTCTTGTTGGGTAAAGATGATCTCTACGTGCTGCATCTGAAGCCATCGACAGAGCCTCCGATCGCGGTGCATTTGCTAGATCAAAACGATCTGGCGCGACAGCGTCAGGCGTGGCGAGTCGAAGCCGATGCACTGGCAGAGCGCCAGCTTGATCCTGACACGGCGCGACTGTTCAACCTGCTCAAGCTCGGCAAGAACGAGCGCGCCTTCCGAATCGCGGTGCCGCATCTCTATCAGGATGTCGAAAGCCGCAAAGTAGACTATCGGCACGACGATGATTCCGTGGCGACTGTCGTGAAGAAACTCCATCGGTTTCCGAAGGAGGATGCCGTCTTCATCAACGGTCACGTTGAGAACCACACCGACGAAGCGTTGTATTTCGATCCGGGATCGTTGCAAGTGAAAGTGGGATCTCGCACTTATCCCGTGGCTCTGGTCGATTCCGCTTCCGAGATTCCGGCAATGGGGAAGATCCCGCTCCATGTCGTCGTGCGCGGTGGCATCGAAGGCGAGCGAGCGCACTTGAGCATCAAGAATGAGTTCCGTTTGATCATGCCCGACTATGCGCCTTGCACAGACGATCCATCACTGACGGATCAGTTGGGTCAGGTGCTCGTGCCACCGGGCGATTACGATGTCCCTGATGATGGCCTTTTCCCTGAGACCGGACAGAAGGGAGGCTCCAAATGATCGGTCGCGTCATCGGATTCTTCAAATCACCGGTCGGAGCCGGGATTCTGTTCCTGGTAGGCATGTTCGTCTTCTTCTACTTTGTGCGCAGTTATCGTGAGCACAAAGCGATGGAAGCCATGGCCGCTGAAGGCGTCAACGTGCTAGGCCAGATGTCACCCGAGGATGTTGGCCCAAACCCTGGCACACCGCTTCAATCAGAGTGGGTGAAGGAAGGCGAACTGAAGAAATTCAATCCTCCACCTGAGAAAGATGTACCGCTAACCAGGCCAGAAGTCGCCCGTCAAGAGCCCAACAAGCCACCCGTGTTGCCGGAACTCGTGCATCTCTATCGTGAAGCCAAAGATGAACCGGCAGCGCCCGATCCCATCAAACCTCCGCGCACCTTTGCCCCAATGGGTACGCTGATTCCCTGCCAGCTCGTGATTACCGTCGATAGCAGTTCGCTCGAAACGCCGGTCGTTGGATTCGTGAGCGATGATGTCTGGCACAACCAGAACCTGATTGTGCCGGCGGGAACCGAAGTGCATTGCTTCGCCAAGCGCGGACGCGTTCGCAATAGGATCGAAGTCACTGGAACCTGGAACTTTGTTTGGCAGGATGGTCGTGAAGTGCGGATCAACGGTATCGCGCTTGACCGGGATTACGATCCTGACAAGGACAGCTACGCTATCACCGATGGCTCGGCAGGCATTCGGGGGAAAGTCGAGAAGTCAGACGAGTTTCTGGAGTTCAAGATGTTTGCAGCAACTGCGATATCAGGAGCTAGCAGGAATGCCAAAGGCACGACTAAAACCGTGCTAGGAGAATACGAGAACAATTCACTCTCCAATGCGTTGCTTGATGGCGGAGAATCCGTCGCCGACCGCTACGCCAAACTGATGCTCGATCAGATCGAGGGCGATGGGCTGTTTGTCAGAATACCTGCCGGAACCGAGTTCTACATCTACACGCTGCAGGTCTTCGAGCCCAAGCTTGCTAGCGTTGCCGGACTCAGGCAGGGGCAGCAACCGGTGAACTCGTGGCAGAATACCGAAATCAACGAACGCTCAACTGTATCCGAACCATCCCCCAAGGTTCGGAACGCTCTAGAGGATCGTGAACGACTTGAGCAATTGATCCGGGCACGAATGGAGTCCAACAAGAAAGCATCCTGACATGAAACCATTGAAACTAGCGTTGATCTCTCTCATCGGACTGAGCGCCTGCCAATCGCCACCGAAACCAACGAGTGTTCCTCCGCCATTGCCGAGTGCAAAGGTGCGCCATGACTACCTCAAGCCTGGTGACATCGAGCGGGTGCGGACAGGTGAGTTTGTGAAGACCTACCACGTTGGACGTAGCGTCAAAAGCCGTGGCGGCTCGACGATGCACGAAGCGCACCGCGTTTACAGATTGGAGAAGCCCAGTCGTTGGAATCTTGCGCGCAATCAGCCACCGCTCGCCAGCACCGGGCCGGTGAATCGGGTTGTCGATTCGGCGTTCAAACCTGCTCCAGAGTCAAAAGCCGTTCGTGCTGAACTCAATCGGCAGCGAGGGCTCGCCAAGGAGTTGGAAGACGCCAGTGAAACGCTTCGGACTGCCGCGAGGACTGCGCGCGACAAACTGAACGAAACGGCGAACGACAAGCTCGACCGTAACCGGTTGGAAAACGAGATCGATCGCTTGGAAGGAGAGCTTGCCGCATTGAGGAAAGTAAATGCGTCAAGCGCCACTCCATACCAGGAAAGCGATTCGCCATCCAGTGAATTGAAGCAGTGGGGAGAGAAACTTGATGCAACCAAAGCAAATGCGGCAAGACCTTGATGTGCTGACTGGGCTCGGTGCGGCCCTAGGGAATCAGATCATGGGACAGCATCACGTCCTACCACAGGTCGTCGAAGCCCTTCAGGACGGCGAACTTGGCCTAACCGATCCTGATCGGCCAAAGGGAACGTTTCTGTTCCTAGGGCCAACCGGTGTCGGCAAAACGGAACTAACGCTGGCGTTCACGCGGCATTTGTTTGGAGAAGATCATCTGGTTAGGCTCGACATGAGCGAGTTCCAGAATCAGGAATCGGTTGGCGTCTTGCTAGGGCGAAACGAGAATGAAGTAGGACTGATCGCGAAGCGATTCGCCGCCGTGCAGGGACAGGGCACGCTTCTACTCGATGAAATTGAGAAGGCGCATCCACGCGTGCTCGACCTACTGCTTCAGATTCTGGATGCAGCTAGAGTAACGATGGCCAATGGAGACACGCTGGATCTCAGCGAGTTCTATGTTGTCTGCACCTCCAACATCGCTGCAAGTGCGATGCTGAATGCCCGGCACAGTGTCAGGTCAACGCTCGTGCGGTTTGTGGAATCGCAGGCTCAGGCGCAATTGCGTCCCGAGGTTTTCGCGCGATTTCAGACGGTGAGCGTCTTTGACAGGCTCGAATACGACGTCCAGTTGGAGATCGCCCAACACTTGCTGGATCGCGAGATCTTCAACCAGAGAAGTCGCAGCGAAATCAAGATCAGCTACGACCCAAAGCTCGTTCCCTTCCTGACTGGCCAAGGCGTCCATCCACGACTGGGCGTTCGACCCTTGCGAGGATGCATCGAACGCTTTGTGCGCCGTGCCTTGCGGGAGAACCTGCTGGGTGGCGGTAAATCGGAAATCCACCTCACCCCAATCGAACCCCAATGAACCACATTGAAACAATGCTACCCCGTGATATGAGAAAAGCTCCGATGAGCGCGGATGCCAGTAAACTCTTCCCAACAACCCGATGGAGTCTGATTGTGCAGACTCGGGAGCCCGAAGCAGCAAGCAAAGCGTTGGCGGAACTGTGCCAGATCTACTGGAAGCCCGTTTATGGGTACGTCCGGCTGCTGGGCAAGGATCATCACAGCGCGGAGGATCTAACCCAGAGCTTCTTCCAATCGTTTCTACGGCGAGGTGATTTTGCCAAGGCAGATGCCAAGATCGGCAGTCTGCGAAAATTCCTGACAGTTGCCGTGAAACGCTATGTGATTACGTCAGACCGCAGGGCCCATCGACTAAAACGCGGAGGCAATGCAACGCATGTGCCACTCGACACGACGGATGCCGACGAGTTCTACCGATCGGAGCTTCAAACGAATGAAACTCCAGAGACCATCTTCGCAAGGAAATGGGCGACTGCCGTCATTGCCGAAGTCATGCGCAATCTCAAAGCCGCCTATGCCGCGAAGAGAAAAGCCGAGCTACTGACAGCGATGCTTCCCTTTCTTCACGGCGAGAATGAAACGGAGACACAGGCATCCCGTAAGAAAAGCTGGAAACCGGAAAGCTCACGCCGTCTAATCGGTGTGTGAAAACTAACAAGAGACGTAAAACTTCCCAGCCCCAGCCTAAATCGAAAGTAATCGCTCTGCG
>JAUIAH010000022.1 GCA_030425385.1 Verrucomicrobiia bacterium
CGCCATAGTTCCCTGGGGAATATGTCGCCCGAAAGTTATCTCAATCAGTACTTTCAAAACGAGAAGACACACCTAAACTAACAATGCGATCTGTTTGATTTGTGTCCACTTTTTCGGGGGAATACCACTTTAGGGACCTTTGGACAGTTAGACCCTAAACGACTATCAGGATTTTGCACCAAAAACCAGTTGACTCTAGCACCAAGCGTAATTAAGTCCTAACAATGGACTTTAGCAAATGGATAGGGATTGCTGTATGGATATCTGGGAGTCTAGCCGCTCTTGGGCAAGGGCCATCCATAAACGTTGAATACATTCGCTATGATTGGCTGAACTCAACCAGCGCCAGCTTGGATGGGCTCTACATTAAGATGGATCGTGATACTGATCTGGTTTACCACCAACTAAATCAGCAGAGTAACTCGCAGAGCGGCGGGGAATATAACTATCCAGACAATCGTTCTGAACCAGGACTGTTTGTTGCAGGCACTACTCCGATGGTCGCCGTGAAATTCAGTAGTTCCGAGACCGACCCTTTTGTGGTTAGACTTAGAGCGGATCTACCGATGAGTAATTCTCTTGCGCAGGTCTCGGTCGCTTTTGCCAATGGAGAGTCCAATTGGGTTTTGTTTCCATTCGCCCAGCCAATTGAGTCGCGCCTAAGAGAAACAGGCGCAAACCAGTGTTTTTGGTGGGCAGAGTACCTCGATTCTTCGGGGCAATGGACGGAGTATTTTGCCGATTACTCAGGTTTTAATGCCTATGTGGTTTTTGATAAACCCAAATATCCGTGGTACGCCACAAATGATGTTGTCCCTTGGGTAAATGCGTTGTCAGCGTCAATCGGGAATTCTGGACAGGACTATCAGACCAGTGCCTCCGCGCATGCTTCAGGTGTGGCCGAGATGATCAATGAAGAATTCGTTTACGATTACATAACTGGAGCCAATAAGTTTGCATTCTTTTTGAACGGCTCAGCGGATGATGTGGGTTTTGATCTTCAAAAGTTCATAGTGCGGCTCTACGCCCCAAGTGCCGACTGGTTAAGCTGCTACGATTGCGCCGCTGCGGTTCAAGCATTTACCAGTCTGGTAGGCTCGCAGGCAATATTCTACGATTGGGATCAGCATCCAACACGTATGTACGGCTATATTCCCATCTCAAAATTGGTTGGATGGGATATCTGGGGGCAGTGCAATAATCCGTTCTGGCTTAAATCAGATATTGAACATTCACTCATTGTTGGTAACGACGAAGTTGAAATCGACACGGACAATCCACCGAATAACTTGAAAGAGCGTTCGAAGTTTGACACTCACGGTGTTTGCAAGGTGAACGGTCAGTTTTATGACGCATGCGTTTGGGACGGTTCATCCAATTGGCCTCTTTTAGATAGGGATATGTCAACACAAGCTGAGGTCAGTGTCCCTAAAACCATCGTATCGCTATTCCACAGCGGCAACATCGTTGACAATATAGATCTGCTTTATGTCGCCCCATAGCCACAAGCAATTATTGTTATCATGAATTATTCAATTCTCCGTACAGCTTCAATTCTCATTCTCACCATTATTTGCGGCGTTGGTGCAGAGCATTATCGGTTCGACATCGCGAGTATTCCTCAACTTCGTTCATTCGAGCTAACGAGTGATCATCTTGACGTTACTGACAAAGTCGCCTCCCGATCCATGATCGTTGAGAACAGTGATGACAGTATTACCATTAGTTTCTATCGAGGACAATCTACAAATGAAGGTGAGCTGATTTATAAAAATAGGATCAAAGAATTCGGCGCTTCAAAAGAAACCCTCAAAGCAGGCGACGAAGGTGTTAAGGTTGGCCGGTCGGCAGCAGTTTTCCGATGTGGAGAATATGTGTGTAAACTCGTGGGGCGTTCAAAGAATAGCCGGATCGCAGCTGGTGCATTCGAAAAAGGTAGAAAGCTGACAACTAAAGATTTCACAGCGAGCGACTTTAAGGTTTGGCCTGATTTGGATTTGGGGAAGTTGGCATCAACAATTGCATCAGCTATTGTTGAGCAGACCCAAGAAGCAGAGCCTTTGACAGTCATTGAAGTTAATCCAAAAACTTCCACGCTGATCCCCGAGTCTAGCGAGTCGTTTTCGACAGTTGTTGACGTTGCTGTAAACAACCCCTTTCCAGGCAATGTCGCTGTAATCGGACAATCAGATGGGCTGTATGTTAACTACACCGATAACAAACTATCGGTGCGACACAATGCAGCACACACTGGGTGGAATACATTACGAGTCACCGTGGTCAATGAAGCCCTGCAAGTTGCCACTGGTTCGTGTCGCATCCTTTCAGACAATGTAAAAAATGGCCCGATAGATCCTGAGAAGGCTCTGAATGAGCTTGAAGCGAATAGAGTAAGATCACCTTCGGATTCTACTAAGCGTCAGCAGGATTGGGCAGCGGAAGCCTATGCCAAAGGGCTGAAGGGTGAGGAAGCTAGAGTATTCTTCGAAGCCAAGCTTCAAGAAAATCAAGCAAAGGGAAATTGAGTGGAGGACATGATCACGCCTCTCATCCAAGTGATCGCCGTCTTGATCGTTTCTAATCTGTTGTGGGCTTTGGCGATTTGGCAATTCGGTGAGGATTCTCCCCTGGCCTGGGTAGGGCAAGGCTTCGGCATGTTCTACTTTCCCATGGCGCTCTTGGGCGTGGTGATCCTGGGAAATCTCAGCGGCGCCAATCCCATGCGAGTGATCCCCAGCATCGTTCGCACTCTCCCGAGCTATGCCTTGGTTGGGGCTGTCGCCGTGGCCCTATCGTTTGCCCTAAGCTGGATGTCCGAACGCTTAAGCGAATCCGATTCCATCATCGTGATCATGGGCGCAACCACGGCCCTCACGCTCTACTTCGTGACCGTGCACGCGCGTCTGCTCGGCTTATTCTATCGCCAGGAATCAGAGAAGCTGGATTGGCTCTAACGGAAACGTTGCGGGAAGTTGCCAGGGCATAGAGATGCAGCGGGCGCGCCCGTTCTCGGTAGGCTGGGGGCGGATTAGCATTAGCATTAGCATCAGCGATCGACTCGGAAATGCGCTGTCTTCGTTTGGCCGGTGGTGGGATCCGTTGCCTTCGCTGTCCACTTGCCGGGTGTGAGGGGCCAACGAGGTTGATTCCCCGGGGCGAGCAGTTGCCCGTTTAGATGCCATTCTAACGTTGCCTCATGAGGGTGGTCAGTTTGCAGGGTGAGTTGCTGTTGAGCGCTGGGGAGAGCGTCGTCGAGTATGAACACACTACCGTCTCGAGGGGTGAGGATCGACCATGATTCGGTTGAGGTGCTCCTTAAAATAGCGCCAAGAGTGTTGTGAGGGCTAGCACACCATTGTCGGTAGGCTTGGGGAAGGGCAAGGCGTCCATTGTGATACCAAGGGGCGCTGGATTCTGTTGGGGCGGTGCCTTTGAGGAAATGTTCCCCTATTCTCTGCCGAGTGGTACCGGATGGAAGGCAGCCGGTGAGGGCGTCCACGTCAACGGTGACGATCGCAGGCGATGGTTCGAGACGGGATAAGGGGCGGCTGTGGTGGGCATGATAGAGCCAATCGACCATCCGCCGCCAGACAGGTGCTGCCGTTTCGACAGAGAGTGCTCGTCCCATGGTGCGTCCGTCGAGATTGCCTACCCAGACACCGACCACATGATCGCGCGTGTAGCCAACGACCCAGGCATCTCTCGCATTGGAACTGGTTCCCGTCTTCACGGCGGTGCGCCGATGCTTGGGGAAATTGAGCGTCGAGAGGTTCCCAAAGGCTTGGCGCCGGGCTCGCCTGTCTGTCAGGACATCTTCGATCAAGCGACAGGAAGCTGAGTCTGCCATACGCGTCTTAGCAGGTTGCCCTTGGGGAAAGAAGCCACGGTCATGGACGCGCACCCCGTGCCGAGCAAGAGTCGCATAGGCTTGTGTGAGATCAAGGAGACGCACTCGGCGATTGCCGAGGACAAAGCCCGCGCCGTCTGCTTCGAAAGAGTCGTGTTCTGTCAGTCCCCAAGTGGTGAGACGGGAGTAAGCACGTCTCGGCGAGATCGCGTGAGCGACTTGGATGGCTGGGATGTTGAGAGAATTGCCTAACGCTTCGCGCAAACGAACGGGACCGTAGTACCGCTTGTTAAAGTTCTTGGGATCATAATCTGCGTAGATGGCGGCCACGGCTTCGGCCGTGTCTGGGATCACGGAGGCGAGGGTGTGGAGCCTTTCTTCGACGGCTTGCTGATAAACAAAGGGCTTCAGCGTGGAGCCCGCGTGCCGTGGTTCTAGCGCGGCGTTGATGGCCGCGGTATCGCTGGCGTCTGCATGGTGGACGCTGCTGAGTGCGAGAATGCCTCCAGTGGCCACATCACGGACGATCATGGCCGCATTGCGAATGTCGGGTCGGTCAAGGAGAGAGAGCCGCTCCTGAAGGAGCGCGTCCGCCTTCTGTTGGATGGCAAGATCGATGGAGGTGGTGCGCGGACCCTGCAACGCTTCGGGTGCCAAGCGTTGCACGGCATCGACAACCATTGGCGCTTGATTGGAAATAGGGCGATTGATTGGGCGGGGAGGCGTCGCTCGCAAGGTCTCGGCTTGAGAGGGGCTCAAATATCCAAGGGCTTGGAGGCGATCAATCGCACGGCGGAATTTCTTCTCGGCCTGATCCGGATTGCGCCATGGGTTGTAACGCGTAGGTGCCTGGGGAAGCCCAGCAAGGTAGATGGCCTCGCCGAGCGTGAGCGCCGCGCACCGTTTCCCAAAGTAGGCGAGACTAGCGCTTTCCGCACCGATGCGGCGGTTGCCATAATCGAGACGATTGAGATAGCCCTCTAGAATGGCGTCCTTCTCCCAGTAGCGCTCTAATTTCAGAGCCAAGATGGCCTCCGTGACTTTACGCTTCCATTGGCGCCCGCGTTTACCCAGTTCCTGCTTGATTAGCTGTTGGCTCACGGTGGAGGCTCCGCGGTGGATCCGGCGTGCTTTGAGATCAGCCCATGCGGCGGCGGTGATGCCATAGAGGTCAATGCCGCCGTGATCGTAGAAGCGGTGATCTTCTAGGGCGACGGTCACCTCGGGCAACCACCGGCCCATGTCTTCGATGGCCCCTGTGATCCGCGTTCGATCGGGACCGCCGGGCAACCGGGTGATGACTTTTCCGTGGCGGTCGTAGAGGACTGGAGTTGGGTTTGGTGGATCTGATAGTCCCTGGGGCAGAGTGCTTTGAGAAATGACGATCTCAAGCGCCAGAATGGCGCCTACACCGAGCAGCAGACCTGTGATGAACAGGCGCTCCAACCGGGATCTCCAGCGCTGCAGGGGTTTGGCGGGCATGGCGACAGGACAGGTAAGCGCGGGTTTGCGCTCTTTCACCTCGATTTCGCGTGGGTGGGTGAAATACTGAGACATGGTGAATCGACGCGTTCTTCCTTGCCTGGCCTTTCTCACAGTGGGCTTTCTCCGTGCTGCTGAATCGGAGCCGTCCCTCTGGGATGTGAATGAACCGCCCGGTCCAAAGCGGACCCAAGCCATCGCTGTGGAGGAAGGCACTTGGATGAGTGTGGATGTTAGTCCCAATGGGGCGACCATCGTGTTTGATTTGTTAGGTGATCTCTATCGGATGCCTATCGCGGGCTCGGAGGCGCCGACGAAGATCACAGAGGGAATGGCCTGGGATATGCAGCCACGCTTCAGTCCCGATGGCGAATGGATCGCTTTCACCAGTGATCGTCTCGGGAAGAGCGGGCATGGCGGGAACAATCTTTGGATCATGAAGGCAGACGGGACGCAGGTCGCTCAGATCACCGATGAAAGCGCTCATTTGGTCAATGGGCCGGCCTGGTCACCCGATGGGCGCTCGTTGGTGGGGCGGAAACACTTTACGAGTCGTCGCTCGTTGGGGGCGGGCGAGATGTGGCTCTATCACCGTGACGGCCTGGCGGCGGAAGCTGCCGCGGGCATCCAACTAACGAAACGACCAAATGATCAGAAAGATGTCAATGAGCCCGCCTTCTCGCCAGATGGAAGGTATCTCTACTATTCTCAAGATACGACCCCTGGCGATGTCTTTGAGTATGATAAGGATTCGAACAAGCAGATCTATGTGATCAAACGCCTCGACCTCGAAACGGGTGAGACTGAGAATGTGATCACTGGTCCTGGCGGCGCTTGCCGACCGACACCTTCCCATGACGGGCGTTTCATTGCCTTTGTCCGGCGAGTAGGCGCGAAGACGGGTCTACATCTCTTTGACACCACGTCAGGATCCATTCGGCTGCTCTATGATCGACTGGAGCGGGATATGCAAGAGGCCTGGGCGATACACGGTGTTTATCCCGCGTTCGCCTGGACGCCGGATGATGCGAACATCGTCCTGTGGGCCCGCGGCAAGATCCGGAAGATTCGTGTGAGCGATGGAGTGGAGACGGTGATTCCTTTCCGGATCGAGGACACGCGTGAGGTTGTCGACGCGCTCCGGTATCCAGTGGCGGCTGCCCCCGATCCCTTTCAACCGCGTCTCTTGCGTTGGGTGCGGCGTTCCCCCAGTGAGGACATGATTGTCTTTCAAGCGTTGGGATACCTCTACAAGAAGGTCTCTGGAAAGATCGAGCGATTGACCCCACAAACAGACCATTTCGAGTTCTGTCCCAGCTTCTCGGCGGATGGAAAGCAATTGGTATACACCACGTGGAATGACGAAACGCTAGGGAGCATCCGTGTGCTCGATCTCGGAACAAATGTGTCGCGCGTGGTGACAGCTCAACCGGGACACTATCATGATCCCACTTTCTCTCCTCGCGGGGAGTCGATTGTGTTTCGCAAAGGAAGCGGCGGGTATGTGCGATCGCATTTGTGGTCGCGAGACACTGGCCTGTATCGCATCGCGGCGAACGGCGGAGAAGCCGTGCAACTGAGCAAACGGGGGCACCGGCCGCAGTTCATCGCCTCGGAGCCCGATCGCGTCTATTTCGTGACGAAATCAGCGGATAAAGAATCGGACCACGTGCGCTTGGTATCGACGGATCTGAATGGGCATGAAGAGCGGGAACACTATCATAGTGACTGGGCGACCGATTTCACGCTGTCACCAGACGGGCAACAAATCGCCTTCATCGAGCGGTTCAACGTGCATGTAGCGCCCTTTGTTCGAGCGGGCAAAGCCATTGATGTCGGACCGAAAGCGAAAGGTCTCCCCGTGCGGAAGGTGAGTGAATCGGCTGGAGAGTGGGTGCATTTCTCGGCCGATGGACAGGCGTTGCATTGGAGTTTGGGAGCGCAGTTCTTCACGCAAGAATTGGAGGCTAGCGAAGGAAAGCCGCGTGTTGAGGACTTGACCTTCGAAGTGCCCCATGCCAAACCCGAGCAGACGATCGCCTTTGTCGGTGGGAAGTTGGTGACCATGTCCGAGCGAGGCGTGATCGATGATGGTGTCCTCGTGGTGGAGGGGAATCGCATTCTAGCATTGGGACATCGTGAAGAGATGATGATTCCAGACGGCGCTGAAGTGGTGGACGTCACGGGGCGAGTGGTCCTGCCAGGATTCATTGACACCCATGCCCATGGTTCCCAGGCAAGTGATGGGATCACGCCTCAGCAGAATTGGGTAGACTATGCGCGCTTGGCCTTTGGCGTCACCACCATTCATGATCCATCTAACAATACGCAAGAAATCTTTGCCGCCAGTGAGATGACTAAGGCTGGTGTCATCACGGCACCGCGTACGTATTCCACGGGCACCATTCTCTACGGCGCACGCGGGAGCTTTCGAGCGGAGGTGTCTACGTTAGAAGACGCACGCTTCCATCTCAAGCGGATGAAGGCGGTTGGCGCGTTCACGGTCAAGAGTTACAATCAGCCGCGGCGCGATCAGCGGCAGAAGCTTCTCCAGGCGGCTCGTGAAATGGAGATGATGGTGGTGCCGGAGGGTGGATCGCTCTTCATGAACAACATGACGATGATCGTGGATGGACACACGGGGATCGAGCACACCTTACCGATTCAATATGCCTATCAAGATGTCATGGATCTTTGGAAAGGAACAGGCGTCGGCTACACACCAACGCTGTGCGTGGCTTTTGGAGGCTTGTCAGGAGAGCGCTACTGGTATCAGGAAACTGATTTGTGGAAACACCCCCGTCTGCAATCCTTCATTCCTCCGCACGTGTTGCATCCGCGAGCGCGGCGCCGTGAGAAGGCACCTCTGGAAGACTACAATCACATTCAGGTGGCTAGCATCACCAAGCAGCTCATCGATCAGGGGGGCTTGGTGCAGGCTGGGGGACACGGACAACTGAACGGGCTCTGCACGCATTGGGAAATGTGGAGCTTCGTCCAAGGAGGGATGACGCCGATGGAGGCGCTGCGCTGCGGGACCCTGAATGGGGCGCGTTACGTGGGATTGGATGGCGATTTGGGAACGTTAGAGCCCGGAAAGCTGGCGGATGTGCTTGTCATGGCGGCTGGCAAAGATCCCACGGTGAACATTCGGCATTCGGAGTTTGTGGACCTGGTGATGGCCAATGGGCAACTCTATCATGCCTCCACCATGCAACCGTATGGTGAGGCTCACGAGGAGGCTCCTCGCTTCTTCTGGGTGGCTCACGGGCCCGGAGCGCAGCTCACCACCTTGCCGACGGCAGGGTGCTTACACTGTCGTCACTAGTAGAGCTCAACTTGAGCCGCCGCGATGTTAGGCAAGCGGTCGTCGTCTTGATTCACCGTTTGAGGTAGGGTCACTTTGCCGGCTCGCCACCCTTGGTGCACCAGGGTGCCTTCATACGGGGGCTCGCCACTGACATTGCCTAACAGGCGATAATCAGCCGCGGCATAGCCGGCTGGAAGACTCACTGCGGTGCCTTCTGCCTCGGCAGCGATCGGTGTGATGGAGAGGTGCTCTTGCAACACGGATTGGCATCCTTGATGCACGACCCGTGCGGCTGCTCCGACTTGGGCATCATCGTAGCTGGTGACATCATCCATGAGGAAATCGACCAAACGACCTTTCTCTTGTAAGAGTGCGAGGAAGTGAATGACATCGGCTTCGGCACGTGGCGTCTTTGATGTCTGCGAGGGTAGAGGGGCCGCGGTGACAGGCTCGGTTTCCGGTTTCGTTCGTTTGCCGAGGAAGAATGCCCCCACGGCAATGGCGAGGAAGGCAGCGGCAAGGATGCCCCATTCTTGAGGTTGCAGAGATTGGAAAGCGAACAGCGTGAGCATGCCAACGAATCCACAAGTTCCCTGGAAGTTGCAAGGACCGAGTTGCCGAAAGCGCCTCGATTTCCATCGACAAGAAGTCGGCGTCATCTTTAGGGTCGCGGCATGACTTCTCTTCTTAGCAAGATCCTGGCGTCATGGGCGCTCTGTGGGTCGATCGCTCTAGCAGATACTCTCAAGCCAGGCGTGCGCGGGATGGCGACGCGGGCTCCAGAGACGATGACGATCGATGGGGATTTGAGCGAGTTTGCCTCCGCTTTCTGCACGCCAGTGGAGTATCATCATGCCAATCTGGAGGAACGTGCTGCCCAGTTCTTCTACATGTGGGACGAGGAAGCCTTTTACGCAGGCTTACGCACGCTGGATACAAAGCCATTCAATGGAGCGGCAGACGACCGGCTGTGGGAGGGGGACGGAGTTGAGTGGTACTTTGATACGCGTCAGGACGAACACTTTCGCAGTCAGGCCTGGCCGAAGGAACCGCACGCGGGTGCCGTGCATTGCTATTGGGTGGGGCTGACGGATGCCGAGATCAAGCCGCGTTTCTGTCTGCGTCCTGGATACTTGGATGTGATGGAGAAGGCTGGTGTCGAGGTGGGATCGCGTCGCACGAGCAACGGATTGGAAGTGGAGTTCAAATTGCCGTGGGCGAATTTCCCTAACTTTGAAGCGAAGGAGGGCGCGGTCATCGCTCTCGATAGTGAGCTTTGCTATAGTGATGGGGCGGAGCGCCTCTTTCGCAGTTTTGTCTTTGGGAGTCCATTGAGCGTGCAGCAGCCGGCGAATTTGGCGAAAGTGCAATTAGTGCAAGCGCTAGAGCCAGCGGATTGGAGTGCCTGTGCTGCTGTCATGTTCCCGTTGCGAGTGGACACGGCGTGGGGGCAGCCTACCAAGCCCCAGGTGACAGGCGTCATCGCGATTCCCCCGGGACAAGTGGAGGCTGTGCAGCGCGTGGTATTCCGTCTCACGGACTTGCATGGCCATGTGATTGCTGAGTTTCCGGCAGCGACTGAAGTATTCGCTGAGGAAGGAAACTTTGTCAGGGCGGTGGCTCAATGGCCCGCCGATCTCGCGGCTCCCGGGCAGCATCAGGTCATGGCTGTGGTTTTTGATGATTCCTGGACGGAAAGAGCGCGGATTGCTCCTCGCTTGGTCAGTGTGAACTGGGAAACTGGTTATTAAGGAGAGACACGATGATTCCTCCACCTCCACTCAACGAAGACGCGCGGAAGACTCTGCTGTGGAAGCGTTTCCTTGCGGCCCTCATCGATGGATTGATTGCTGGATTGCTAGCCTTGCTCGGCAGCTTGCTACATGAGCGGATTGGTCTCATTCTCGGAGGCACCTACATCCTGCTGAGAGATGGATTGAGTCTCCCGTTCATCAATCAGCGGTCCTTTGGGAAACAGTTGCTGGGGCTCCGACCGATATCCCTTTCGGGAGGGGTGATGGATCCCAAGACCTCTGCGCGGCGCAATTGGCCGCTTGCGTTGCCCTCGTTCCTCCACGCGATCAGCGGTGGATTCCTATCGTTTCTCCTGTCCATTGCAGGGTTCGCCATTGTGTTAGCGGAATTGGCAGCAATCGCCACCAATGCCTTGGGCAATGGGCATCGTTTCGGTGATCGGATGGCGGAGACGGAGGTGCGGTCCGATAGTTAGTCCATCATCTCACTCCTTGCGAATCGACGCGCAGTCACTTCGATTGACTGATGACTTTGGTGAGGGCTGCGACGGTGCCTGAGACGTCTGTGAGGTTGGAGGGTACGATCATGGTGTTCCCTTCTTTGGCCAAGTGCCCGAATTGCTTCACATACTGTTCGGCAATGCGGAGATTCATGGCTTCGTGGCCACCGGGGCTTTGAATGGCACCCGCAATGCGCGCGATCCCTTGAGCCGTGGCTTCGGCGAGCAAAGCGATTTCTTGAGCCTTCCCTTCCGCCTCGTTGATCTGTTCCTGCTTCTTAGCTTCTGAGAGCATGATGGCGTGCTGCTTTTCGCCTTCGGCGATGTTAATCTTGGCTTCGCGTTCACCTTCCGAGTGCGCGACGACGGCGCGTCGTTCGCGTTCGGCGCGCATCTGCTTCTCAAGGGCGTCCTTCACCGATTGTGGAGGGTTGATGTTAGAGATCTCGTAGCGAGTGATCTTGAGTCCCCAGGGCTCAGAGGCGCGGTCGACGGCATCAATGATATGGGCATTGATCTGCTCGCGTTCTTCAAAAGTGCGGTCGAGTTCGAGTTTGCCGATTTCCGACCGGAGGGTGGTTTGCGCGAGCTGGATGGCGGCATAACGATAGTCTTCGATGCCATAACTTGCGCTCTTGGCATCGAGCACTTGCATGTAAAGGACACCGTCGATTTCCACCGCGATGTTGTCTTTTGTGATGCACGTCTGTGACGGGACATCCACGGCGACCTCCTTCATGCTGTGACGATAGGCGACGCGTTCGATGAAAGGGATGAGAAGGTGAAAGCCAGCATCGAGTGTGCGGGCGTACTTCCCAAGACGTTCGATGACAAAGGCTTCCCGTTGAGGGACCACTTTGGCGGTCTTGATCAGGGCGATGACGATGAGCAAGACGAGGCCGCTGGCGACGAGGATGGTAGCGAGGTTCTCCATGGTGTGCGTGTTTGGTTAGGTTCTTGGTGAAAGAGTGTGCCTGTTAGTCCAGCCAGCGGCGGCGGATGGTGAGCGTGATGCCGTCCACGGCGGCGATCTCTGCGGGGTCGCCGGGATGCAGGGCTTCTTCGGCTCGCGCTTTCCATTCGGCCCCTTTGAATTCGACCTTGCCGAGTGCTCCTGGATTCTCGAAGTCTGTGAGAATGGTGACCGGCTTTCCCACAAATTCGTCTTGTTGATCAGAGCTGCCAGGCAGAGCAAGGCCTCCGTTCAATTTCAACATAAGCACACGGCGAAGAGTTCCCGTGAGGACCAGGGAAGCTCCAGCAAAGAGGATCAACTGCAGGGCCGGGGAGTCAGCCAAGCCGATAAGGCAGATTCCAGAGACGATCCAGGCCGCCAGGCCGAAGAAGACCAGGATGACTCCTGGGAGGAAGAATTCGCTCCCGATGAGGATGAGACCGATGACGAACCAGATGATCCACGGTTGCATGCTCGAAGAAACCCTGGAGGTCCGCAATCATCCATTATAAAGGCCTTTTCCGATTGTAGCAGGGGCGCCTTCCTTCAAGAAGACTGCTCGAGAGGAAGTGCTCCAGCAGAAACGAGCGATTTCATGGCTTCATTCACGGACACATCGAGCGGGGAGACGTGTTCGCCGCTGATATAAATGAGGCGGCCATTGGTGGGATTGGGGGCGGCGGGGAGAAACACCGCAAGGGTCTTATCTCCGTTGGGAAGCGCAATCTCGTCTGTGACGAAGCCTAACTGTTCACCTGGGACATCATCACAGGGAACCATGACGACGCGCTTGAACATGGCATCTGGTCCGGCACCATAGCCAAGAAGCTGCTTGAGCGTCTGATAGAGAGATCCAAGGAGGGGCACATGCATCAGAAGCATGTCCACCTGCGACCAGAGCCAGCGCCCGAGAAAGCTCGAAACGATCAGGCCCACGAGATAGACCGTGCCTGCTCCGATGATGATGCCCATCCCAAAGCGGTAGAACGGCTGGTTCTCAAGCCAAGAACCAGCCAATTGCTTCTCCGCGTAGAGCACCAGGAGAATTGTGCCGCCCAGCGGAAGCAATGCCACCACGCCGGCGACAAAGCACTTGAAGAGATGCCGCTGGATGGTCTTCATGGAGCACGCGGAGTTAGGGGCGCTTCTGCCAGACCGATTGGATCTGGGAAGCTCGGAGGCGATCGACCTGTGCGCTGCCGTCCACCGTCACCGAAACCGTTGTGTTGTTAGGATCCAAGAGGACTCCCATCGGCATGTAGACCTGCCCGCGATTCGCATAGATCTCGATGGTGGTGCGATCGACGAGGAAGCGGATATCCGTGGAACCACTTGCCGCAGTGAGGGGCGCTTGCTGGTCCAGGCAGGAAATGGTGCCACCGGCAATGTCGACAATCACCTCCGTGCCACGCACATCGAAGGTGAGCTTCTGCGCTTGGGAAACATCGAGTGTGGCATGAATGTCAAGGAGTTCCCCGGAGGCGATCTCGCTGGATCCAGATAGCGTCTCGTCAGAGGATTCGTCTGTGGAGGCATAGGCCCGTGCGATTTCACGGACGGGATTCGTATGAAGCCGAGGGCCATTCTCTGTCGAGCGCAGGTGCAATTCGCAGGGGAAAAGCATTTGTTGATTGAAGGGCATGTTAGGCATGTCAACCTTTCCCCAGCCGACTTGGATGAAGCGACGATCGTAGGCTGGGACATTGCTGTACATCTGGGAGGCATAGAAGCAGTTTCCGTAGTTGTGCTTCACCTTCTCTCCCTCAGGGGTGAAGGTCTTGCCATCAAATTGTCCTAACAAATAGTCACCATCGGCTCCGTAGAGGACCCACTTGGTATTGGTGGGATCGAGGTCCACAGGCATTTCGAAGAGTTCGGGACACTCGTAGAAGCCTTCGATCCGGCTTTGGAACGCCCATTCTTTGAGGTCAGGAGAAGTGTAGAAGGCGATATAGCGGCCGCCTTCGTGCTCTTGATAGACGGCCATGACCCATTGTCGCGACATCTCGTGCCAGATCACTTTGGGATCTCGGCCTTCGTGCTCGATTACGGGATTGCCTTCATATTCCGTCCAGGTGCGACCGCGGTCATTGCTGTAAGCGAGGCACTCGCCTCGACCCGTGCTGGTGAAGAAAGCGACCATCACGTCTTCGTCACCGGTTTTGAAACCAGCAGTGTTGTCTGAATCGACTAACGCTCCTCCAGAGAAGACCCAGTCACCGTAGGCCTTCGGGTAGATCGCAATGGGACGTTGCTCCCAATGGACAAGATCCGTGCTGATGGCGTGGCCCCAGTGCATGTTCCCCCATGACCACCCGTAAGGATTGTGCTGATAGAAGAGGTGGTATTCGCCTTTATGATAGACGAGGCCATTGGGATCATTGATCCAGCCACGTTGCGTGGAGAAGTGAAACTGAGGGCGCAGGGCCTCTTGATAGAGTTGCTCTGCATCCTTGAGAGTTTCCCCAGTCTCGATCATCTCCAAGGCTCGGGACGCGGAATCGAGTTGATCGACTTTCACTTGCACTGTTTTCCCAGCGTAGGCGGTGAGGTCCGCAGCGACCCAAAGGTCAGGCTGATCAGAAAGCTCGATGTCGAATTGGCGCGTGGTTTGGCCATCTGTGAGGGTCATCTTGGTCTTTGGCGCACCATTCTTCACAGGAAGATTCAGAAAGCGATCGGTCTCGCCGATGGGGCCGATGGCACGTTCTTGGGGCACCAAGGCGGGGGCTGCGGGCTCGTCGGGAGCTTCCTCCGTGGTGGGAGGTGTTCCTTCCTCGGCTTCAGGAGAGGTGTCTTCGCTAGGGACGGGTTCTGCATCGGGAGTTGCAGGAGCTTCTTCGACAGGCGGGGTGCTTTCGCTAGGAGCGGCGGGCGTCTCTTCCGCGGGAGGCGCTGGTTCTTCGGTAGGAGGGGCTTCGACAGGCGCCGGCGCTTCGTCATCGATTTCGACAGGAACCTCTTCCCCTTCTTGCTCGGGAGAGGGAACCTCTTCAGCGGAGACTTCCTCGACGGGTGCTGCCGGAGGGGCTTCGGGTGCAGGGGCTTCGTCCTGGGCGATCCCTGTGAGGATCAAACACACGCTCAAGAGAAGTGCGATCAGGCTCCGGTTTATTGAATCTATTGTCATCATGAACACTGGGTAGGCGGATTCATCTGTGTTTCCAGTGAAATCCCTCTAATTCCCCTTCACGCGTCCACGGAGAGGGGGATTTCGCAATAAAGCAGTTGGAGAGTAGACTGATACGAGCGCCCGGCGAAGACGGGCGCAAGGACGGGACGATAGGCTTGTCCCTCCCGGAGCGGGCCTTTGCGGTGATCTTCCGCCATGATCCATTCGCAGAAAGCCTGGGCGATCTCAGGAGTGGTGAGAATGAAGTGTGATTCCGGGCTATCGTTCTCGGGAAAGACCGTGTCTGCCCGCACGCGGGCCACCGCCTCTTTCGCGACGGGCTCGAGGAGCCCTTCCGCTTGAAATTGGGTGAACAGCTTCTCACCCACGGGCCACTTGCTCAGGTGTCGACTCTTGGAGACGTCGTAGCGGAAGACGACGCCGAGTGGGCTGGTCCAGCCACGTTTGGCCTGAGGACTCCGAGTGAGGGCGTGGGTGCGCTGCGGCGTGTTGAGATCAATCATTCGAGCCACCGGCACGCTCTTCGGTTGAAAGCCGGGAGCTGCGATTTCGACGTGTTGATAGGGAACGTGCGCGAGGCGAGTCGTCGAGAAAGGGAGCTCGCCGATTTCTCTCCCATCGGGTCCATAAACATAGGCCCGCTCCGGACTGCTCTGGATCAGCAATTGTGGCCCCTCCTCTACGGGAACGGGAGAAGATACAGGGGCAACAGCCTCGTCGGAAGGTGATGCATCCGCTGGAGAGGTTTGTGCTAGGCCCATTGGTGCAGCGTTGTCGCCCGTGTCTTCGCGAGGGCCACGGGTGAGGAGCAACAGTCCCATGGCTGCCATGGCTCCGCCAACGACCCACGGAGCTTTCCATCGCCCAGGATGAGACCAGGCCTTCTGAGTGGGAGCGAGTATTTCGCGCAAGGCATGGGCCAATTGTCTAGCAGACGTGTAACGATCACCGGCTTCGGGAGCACAGCATTTGCAAATGACCTGGTTCAAGGCCTGCCAATACTGACGATCTTGTGAGGATAATGAGAGTTCATCCGGCAACTCCGGGAAATCCAACCGGTCCTTCCCTGTGGAAAGTTCGTATAGGACCATCCCCAGACTATAGATGTCCGCAGCAGGTGTGCCCGGCCCTTCCGGCGGCACGAACCCTTCCGTTCCAACAAAGGCCTGTTGCCCTGTCTCCGCCACGAGGCCAATGTCGGCCAGCTTCGCCTCGCCATCGACAAAGATGACATTGGAAGGCTTCACATCCCGGTGCGAGAGACCGCGGCGATGAAGGTGAAAGAGGGCTTCTGCTAGGGTGATGCCCACCTCGATGCAATGATGCACATCGATAGGCTTCTCAGCGACAATATCGGTCCGTAGCGTGCGCGGCTCGTAGTGGTAAGGATCGATTGCTGATCCGCTGCCCGCACAATCGTCCGCCAGTTCCATCACATAGTAATAACAGTGTTCCTCAAAGGAACGCCCCACATGAAGGATATCCACCAGTCCCGCGTGACTGCGGGAGATGGGTTCGAAGTGCTTGATGCCCTCAAACTCGCGCTCGAAGGTCTTCTCAAGGCGAAAGTCTTCCCTGGCAATGATCTTAATGGCTCTGTGAGCGCCCGTCACGCTCAGAGCCATCCACACCTGCCCATAGGCACCCCCACCGATCTTGCAGACCATTTGATAGTCCGGGATCGAAGGGGCGAAGAGGGCGTCCTCAAATAAGTTGCTCTTGGAGTCCCTCAACTTCCTTCTTGATAAGGCCTCCCACGCGATGCTTCGCAAGGTAGACCTGTGCCATGCTCACTCCGAGATCCGTCATCACGCGTTTGACCGGCCAACCTTTGATGACGTAGCAATCAAAGATCTGAAACTGCTTCGGCGACACACGGCCTTTCACTTTCGTCATCGCGGTTTCCGCAAGGTTGCGCTGCCACTCTTCATCCCAATACTGGTCCAGCGGACTCGGGTCAGGATCGGCAATGCGTTCCAACTCGGCGGTGCGCCGTTCGTCATCGGTCCCATCATGAGCGGCCGCCGTGTCCTTGGCTCGCTTGCGAAACTGATCAGTGATGCGCCAGCGCGTCATGTTCATCAGCCACGATTTGAAGGACCCTGCATCTGGATCATATTTCTTGTGCTTCGACTGCTTGGCGATGCTGAGAATCGTCTCCTGCACGACATCGAACGCTTCCTCAGAGCGCAGCCCAGCACGAGTCGCCACACTATAAATGAGGCGCCAGTAGGTCTTGTAGAATTCATCCCAGGTCTTCTGATCCTCCCAGTTCTCCAAGCGCTCGATCAAGCTACGTCGAGTCTTCTGATAGGCCGCCTTCCAGTTGGGGTGATTCTCCAAGGCTTGCCGGTCGGTTGTGGGGGTAGGCATGCGGAAAGGATAGCATCCGGGAAAAGGCTTGTCGCGCGGAATTCAGAGAAAAGGTCAAATTTCCCACCTTTTCCGATTGAGTCTCGCGAAAGCCGATCTTTCCTTAATTTCCATAAAAACAATAACTGTTGTTGCAACTGTTGTCGTTGATGGCATACAGTTGGTATGCCCAGAGACCTGCCGCCGCTATCGATCGATCCCTGCAGTGGGGAGCCGATATGGAGGCAGATCGTGGAGCAACTGAAAGTCCAAATCGCCTCTCGGGAACTCACGCCGGGGGAGCGCCTGCCAAGCATTCGGAATCTAGGAAGCACCTTGAAGGTGAATCCGCGCACGGTGGTGCGTGCTTACGAAGAGTTGGGCCATTTGGGATTGGTGGTCACGCGGCAGGGCCAAGGGGTGTTTGTTCTCAATGGGGAAGCCCGTGAACCCGCTTCGCAGCATGCGCGTCGCGCTGTGTTAGAAGATCTCACCAGGCGGATGTTGGCAGAGGGCACGCGGATGGGAGCCGACGCCGATGAGATGTTAGCGATCTTTGAGGAGACCTGTCAGGCCATGCAACTCCCACTTTCGAAATCAGAAACCACGCCAAGGAATGCCTCATGTTAAACGCCGATCATGTTAGTCGAATGTTTGGGAACGTGCCCGTTCTCACTGATGTCTCGTTGTCTTTCCAAACGGGAGAGATCACTGCTCTGTTAGGTCCGAATGGCTCAGGCAAGAGTACTCTCTTCCGCGTGATGGCTGGGGTGCTAGAGCCCTCCTCAGGGTGCGTGCACTGGGATGTCTCGAAATCAGTGGCATCCGCAGTGGCAAGCATGATCGATGGATGGGAACCTCCACGCTGGGCCACGGCGAGACGATTGTTAGATTTGCAAAGTGAAGTGCCCTTTGGATTTGATCGTAGCTATGCGGAGAAACTCCTGTGTTCTCAAGAGATTCCCCTGACAAAGCGCTATGGTGCGCTGAGCAAAGGCCAACGACGCTGGGTCTGTGCAAGCTTGACCTTGGCAACGCGCGCATCCTGCCTCCTGCTGGATGAACCCGCCGATGGCTTGGACCCAAGGGCGCGAAAGAAGCTCTACGACGCGATCCGGGACGTGGTCAATGAGCGCGAATGTGCTGCCGTCGTTGCCACACACATTCTTCCTGATATTGGACGGGTGGCAGATGCCATGGCGATCCTCCAACGTGGTCGCCTGGTGATGCACGAATCCCTTGAGCGCTTGCGAGAAGAATTGTGTGAGGTGGAAATGGCCCGTGGGTGTCCGCTTCCCGAGAACTTGGTGCCACACGTCTTGGGGCACACTCCGCGTGCATGCGGGGATGCCTACGTCGTCCGTCACTGTGGAGGGCTTGATGAAGTGAGAGAAGCGCTCTCTTCGAAGGACCGGGTGCAGCGGCTCACGATCGACGCACTCTATCAATCGCTCACGGAATCTGAAATGGTTCTGGCGGCCTAACAACGAACATACCTAGCATGATGAAACGCCATCTCCTTCTATGGATTCTGCGCCCGGCCTTGTCGGGGAGCCTCCTGCTCGCGGTCCTTGCCTTGATGTGGGTGCTCTTTGAGAGTGATCCGCTGTGGGAAACTCCTGTCTTGCCTGCGATACTGATCTTTCTGCACACCTTTCTCACGACGGCAACGATTTATTGGGCGTGGGGCAGGGCAGGAAGCTTTGCTTATGTCCAAACGCGAGGGCACCTTCCCGAAACGCTCTGGCGGCATCGGTTGGGTGCTGGGTATCTCACGGCGGCGATTGTCTGGCTCCCCGCAGCGATCGTGGTGCTCAGCCCATGCCGGTCCTGGCTCCAGGGTGAGGTCTTTCAGAATCCCTATTACCCGATCATGCATGCGCGCGATGTGGTGGAGGTCGGGCGCTGGTTTCTCCTCTATCTAGTGACCGTGCCAGCGGCGCACTATGCCTGGATTCGCCAAGCGCAGCCATGCCGCTTTCCGGGCACAGGGCACTGGCTTCTCGCTGGATTGCCCGTGCTTCTCTACACCTGGTACCGCTGTCTGCACGCGCCGTTGCTTGAGCAGACGCTCTACGCTGGGTCTGCGATCCTTCTCACCTTGATCCTCAGTATCCTCTTCCTGCTTGGAGGACGTCGCCTTAGCCAATCCATGGAACTTTCCCAGTCATGAGTACCGAATTACTCACGCAGCCTTACACACTGACACTTCTCCTCGTGTTGCTGCTTCCTGTGGCGGGAGGTATAGCCTACTGGATGCGTCGTCGTCGACTGGTCTACGCGGGCGTGGATGGCTCAGGGCTAGACAGACGGCCATCGCGAGCGATCCGTGGTGTGGAGAGTGCTCTCTTGGTCATTGCAGGGTTTAGCGTCCTAGCACTGGTGCTCATGCGGACGCGTGGTGGTTATCTGCTAGATTTGGAGAAGCTGGCGCCGGAACTTGCGTTTCGCTACTGGTCGCTGGCGAGCTTGGCATTCCTTGCCGTGATCGTGGCGAGTGTCCTTGCTTGGCGTGGGCAGACCCGCTTGGGACTGTTTCTCGTCATCGGAGCAGTCGCTAGCCACGGCTTGCACGTGAATGCCAAGCATCATGTCTATCGGATTCAGAATCCTGCCGATCTGTCAGAGAATCCTTCGTTCACCATTGATTTCCAGGATGCGCAGAATGGTCATGGATCTATCAAAGGGGCGGATGTGTGGGTAGGCGAGGTCTATCTCGGGAAGACACCGATCACGACGACGGTGAATGCCTTTTGGGAGAGGATTGGTCAACCTCAAGAGGAGCCTAAGGACTATCATGATGAAAGCACGTTTGTCAGGGTGGCGATACCCAACGCTCGTAGCTATCGCCGAGACTTCTCAACGGAACTGACAGATCAACCACAGCGGCACTGGCAGATAGACAAGTATGCCTGGTGGAATGGGCTTTATCCACGATTCTATGAGGCTACGGCCCGTCCATGGCTTCGGATTGCCGTGCCGGAGAAGGTGCCGACGCGTGCTTATCGCGCCGCCGTGCCCACTTACATGCGTGCCAAGTGGAAAGGGCATGAGGTCTATCTCTTGGGAGGGCATGGACCACCGCTCAGCGGACATCTTGGCGGCACCTCGGTTGTGAATGTGGTCGTTCCAAGCCATCAAGCGGCCATTCAAGAACATTTGGTGGCTTTGCGAGGAAGCGCCTACCAGACTTCTCCTGCCTGGATCGATACGATGTTGAGCTTCGGTCGCTCCGGGGAAGCGGTGCTCGACTACGAATCAGAGACGGCACCGGAGCTGAAAGCCGTTTACGAAGCGGTGGTGGCTGCCAAGCTCGCACGCCGTTTCGGGACGCCTGAATCCGTTCCTCGTGCGGAAATTCCGGGAATATTTGAACAGATGTTAGAAACGCATGGTTCCGTTCTGGGCGATCGCTTGTCTCCAGAATCACAGTGGCTGCAAGCGCTCGCCCCTCGATTGGACCCCACTTGGCTCGTCGAGCAATTGAAACCAATCGTGCGGTCCGAGGAAGTCGTGAATCGCTATTATCAGTACACGGATGACCCATGGTGGTGGGCCTTGGCCACCGCGGCGCTCCTTTGGGACAAGGCGGCCGGTCCCGGGAACGTGTTAGAGCAGGATCTCGTCACCTGGATCCTGCGATGGCATCCCAGCGATGGGCCGATGCTAGCATTTGCTGCCCAGTTGGGAGGATTGGTTTACGAGACTTACGTAGCCCGTCAGGTGGCGTTGGCTCCAGACAAATGGTCTCGCTCGGCGTGTTGGCTCACAGGGGATCTCGGACGCGAAATCCGCGCTGGTTTAAAAGATCGCATGGTGAACGAGGCGAACTTTGCGATGACGCATGGGGGAGGCTATCTCGAAGAATACCTCTTCCTGGACGGTCCGTATCACGCTGACTCCCTGGCTCGCCAATACTATCCGCATTTCCAGCGCTTGGCGCGGCGCGAACATTCTGGAAGATTAGGATCACTAACGCTTGCCTACCTGACGCGCATGGAGCCCGACACGCCCCCGCGTCTCTACAGGGAGGCGTTCGCCCAACTGCTGCCTCGAACGCACGAGGGTCATGAAGGTGATCTGGTGAGCGGATTGCGAATGTTGGCTCGGTTGAGCGGAGAGAAACGAATGGACGTCTTGCGAGCATTGCGGGAGGAGGCTCTGCAACTCGATCGCGAGTCGCTGAAAGAGAAACTGCTGGTCGTGGCTGACGCAATGTTAGCCCAGGCGGGTGATCCCGGAGGAATCGATCGCCTCTTGAATGCGCCTCTCAACGTCGACGCCCGATGGTTTAAGGAATTCCTGCACCGGCCGCCTCATCCAAGACTGATCCGTGCGATGGAAGGGCATTCAAATGTCCGCCTTCACGAAGCTGCTGCCAGGGCCTTGGCAAAGTATCCTTTTAGGTAGGTGTCTCGTTGAATGCTTGGACGGTCACGCTAGGATTTCGAGGTGGCCGCGCCGATGACGTCGATGAGGGTGCCGGGTTTGACGCGGACTCGGTAGTTGGCTGTGAGGTCTTTCCACAAGACACGTCCTTCTTTGTCGAGAATGAAGACGGCGGGTCGAGCGATGTCTTTTCCCATCAGACCGTTCTCGTGACGGAGGCCGAAGGCATCGATCACCTTGAGGTCTGGATCGGAGAGGATGGGGTAGGTGAGGTCAAGTTTGGCCACGACCTTGGCATTGGCCTCCGGGGGATCGACACAGATGCCGACAATGTCCGTCTTGAGTGTTTGGAAATCGTGGTAGCGCGACTGCAAGCCTTGCAGTTCTGAAAGACAGAACGGTCACCAGTGACCACGATAGAAAGACAGGATGAGATAACGCCCGCGAAAGTCTTCCAATCGCACCGTGGAGCCGTCGTGAGCGGTGAGCGCGAATTCTGGAGACGCCGCCAAGTTCTTGGTGGTGGCAGTCTCTTGAGGGATCTGATAGGAAATGTAGAAGACGTAGAAGAGAAAGAGTCCTGCGAACAAGGCGGAGGCGGTGAGCAGCAGGCCGTGCCAGACGGAATGTCCGCGTCGTTGTGTTTCACGAGCGATTGCGAATGAGCGCCAGGCAAATGTTAGACCGATTCCAATGAGGATCAGATTGAGCCAGGGGAAATCCCGCGTGATGGGGAAGAGGGCGAAGAAGAGGAAGTAGCTGAGACAGCCCACGAGAACCAAGGGCAAGCCGAACCAGGCGAGGCGGAGCTTTCGCTGTGGGTTCTCTGAAGACTCGGGCGCGACAGTCATGAGCATTCCGGACGACGCACGTAGCGACGCACGTCAAAGTCTGGGAAGGTAGTCAGGGTTTCGTCAAAGACAAAAGCTTCTTCGAATGGTGGCATGAAGGTATCGCCCTCATAGGCCTGATGCACGTGCGTGAGAATGAGAGAGGCGCACGTCTGCAGATAGGCATCGAAGACGCGGGCGCCACCGATGAGGTAGGCGTCGCCGGTCACGCCGAGATCGATCAATCCCTGAAGGTCCGCGATGATCTCCACTCCAGGAACCGGCGTGAGGGTGCGGCTCAGAACGATGTTGCGGCGCTTGGGCAGCGGGCGTTTAGGCAGGGATTCGAACGTCGCGCGGCCCATGATGATCGGGTGCCCTAAGGTGCGTTCCTTGAAAAGCTTGAGGTCTTGGGGTAAGTGCCAGGGCAAGGTGCCGTCACGACCAATGACGCGATTGGAGGCCATGGCGACGAGTGCATGGAGATGAATGCCCACGCGGGTGAGATCGCCGTGTGTCATGCGAGGAGGTGCGTGTGGTCGTTAGACAGAAACGTCCGCCTTGATATGAGGATGGGGGTCGTAGTTCTCCAAACGGAAATCTTCAAAGACGAAGCCATCGATCTGATCCACTTCAGGATTCAGCTGCATGGTAGGGAGCGGGCGACAAGAACGCGAAAGCTGTTCTTTCGCCTGATCGAGATGATTGCTGTACAAATGCAAGTCTCCAAAGGTATGAACGAAAGTTCCCGGCTGAAGCCCTGTCACTTGTGCCATCATGAGGGTGAGGAGCGCGTAGGAGGCGATATTGAACGGCACACCAAGGAAGAGATCGGCGCTGCGTTGGTAGAGTTGACAACTCAGCTCGCCCTCACACACGTAGAATTGGAAGAGCAAATGGCAGGGTGGTAAGGCCATGTCCTCCACGTCAGCGACATTCCAGGCACAGACAACATGGCGACGACTCGCTGGGTTCGTCTTGATCTGATCCACCACTTGAGCAATCTGATCGACCGTCTTGCCATCGGGGCCTTCCCAAGAACGCCATTGTTTCCCATAGACGGGACCGAGGTTGCCTTCCTCGTCCGCCCATTCATCCCAGATGCGGACCTTGTTTGCTTTCAAATAAGCGATGTTGGTGTCGCCTTTTAAAAACCAGAGGAGTTCATGAATGATGGAGCGGAGGTGCAGTTTTTTTGTAGTGAGGAGGGGAAACCCCTCACGAAGATCGAAACGCTCTTGGGCACCGAAGACGGAGTACGTGCCGGTGCCAGTGCGATCGTCGCGATAGCGTCCCTCGGTGAGGACGCGTTGGAGGAGGCGGTGATAGGCTTGCATGGAAGGAGATGGAGACGGCTAGTCCGTTGCCTGCTCCTGGAGATATGCGCTTCCGAGATCGTCGGCATCTCCGAAGGTGCCGTTCGGACCTGCGGAACGAAGCTTAACGCCTCCGCCCTCGGCTCTGTCAAATCGGAAGGGTCGCTTCCATGGGTCTAGCACTTGACCAGAGGGATCTAGAAATTGGCGGAACTCGGGCCGGAGATAGGATTTCGCTCGCGGATTCTCGCCTAGCAGGGCCGCGACGATGACGGGCGGCTCTCCCTCGGGATACTGCTCCTGTTCCTCAAGGAAATCGGCGAGGCCCGTCTCCACCACATGGGCAATGAGGGCGGCGTTGCGACGCTGGAATTCGGGCCAGTAGAAGGTGGCAAAGGCTCCTAGTAACAAGGCCACCAGCCCGAAGCCGACGGTGACCCCGATGACACCTTTTCGTAACATGCGAGACCGTGGCAAGTCTCACCACCGCGTGCAAGTTCTGCGAATCGGTTCGCAATGGACCGGAAATGAGTCTATGTCCTTTCATGGCCGATTTCTATCAGCACCGCCTACTCACCACCCTCCATCACCTCCGCGAGATTGATCTTGACGAGCAATCGAAGCGGCTCGCGAGTCACACGGCGAAGCGCCCCATCACGCTGATCCTTCCTGCGCTCTATGCGGAGGTCAAACGTCCCGCATTGCGGTCGATCGTCGACGAGCTCAAACAGGTTGATTACGTCAATCGTATCATCATCAGCATGAACCGGATGACGGCGGAGGAATTGGCTCATGCGCGGGAGTTCTTTTCCGAACTGCCGCAGGAGCACCAGATCATTTGGAATGATGGGCCCCGCCTGAAGGCGCTCTACGATCAATTGGAGAAAGCGGCGCTGACATCGTACACCCCGGGGAAAGGTTACAATGTCTGGATGGCCATCGGGCACACACTGGCACAAGGCGGGACCAACATCATTGCCACGCACGACACGGATATCATTTCATACCATCGGGAGATGCTCCTGCGCCTGTGCATGCCTGCATCGGACCCCAGCATTGCCTATAATTTCTGTAAGAGTTATTACGGGCGGGTGTCGGATCGCATGTATGGTAGGGTCACACGTCTCTTCATGGGGCCATTGATCCGAGCCATGATGCGAGTGTTAGGTCCCTTGCCGCTGTTGGAGTTTCTCGATAGCTTCCGTTACCTACTTTCGGGTGAGTTCGCCATGAATGTGAATCTCGCAAGTGTCCTCCGCCTTCCCGGAAACTGGGGGTTAGAGGTGGGCATGCTGTGCGAGGTCTTTCACAACACCACCAATCGGCGTATCTGTCAGGTTGACCTGGGGATGAATTTCGAGCACAAGCATCAGCACTTGGAAACGAAGGCGGATGGTGGCGCGGAACCCTCTCCGGAGAAAGGCTTGATGAAGATGGCCAAAGAAATCGTCCTCACGCTTTACTCGAATCTCACGGCGGCGGGTGTGCGGTTGGATGATGTGACCCTCAAGACCATCCGCCTCACCTATGTGAAGACGGCGAAGGATACGATCCAACGCTACCACGATGATTCCGTGATCAATGGACTCACCTACATGCGCCACGAGGAAGCGGCCGCTATCGAGTCGTTCGAGCGGGCCATGGATATTGCCGATCGTGAATTCTTGGAAGATGACTATCATCATCCCGAGATTCCCAATTGGAATCGTGTCTTCTCAGCCTTGCCAAACTTTGGTGAGGAACTGTTAGAAGCGGTCTCCTTGGATACGGAAGGCCGATGATTCACGTCCTCGACCTTCATTTCCAAGAGCATCCCGGGACCATTGCTGCCTTTCTCGTGGAGACGGACGTTGGGCCTGTCTTGGTCGAGTCCGGTCCTGCCACCACCTTGCGGGCGCTTGAGAATGGTCTCGCCGCGCATGGGTATGCCCTGACAGATATCCAGCACGTCTTCCTCTCACACATTCACTTCGACCACGCAGGGGCTGCTTGGCGTTTCGCGGAGCACGGAGCGACAATTCACGTGCATCCCTTTGGCGTGGATCACCTGGCCGATCCCGAGGTGCTTTGGAAATCGGCCAAACGCGTCTTTGAAGACGCTATGGAGACTCTCTGGGGAGAAATGCGCCCCATCCCGTCCGCCCAGCTCCATGCGTGTGCCGATGGGGAATCGGTCGCGGTCGGAGATACGAGCTTCATCGCGCACCACACGCCTGGGCATGCCAAGCATCACATCGCCTGGCAACTTGATAGAGTGCTCTTCACGGGCGATGTGGGTGGCGTCGCTTTGCGAGGCGGGCCTGCTCAACCACCCTGTCCGCCGCCTGACATTCACCTCGACGATTGGGATGCCTCCTTGGACAAGATCGTCGCTCTCAAGCCGGAGGTGCTCTATCTGACTCACTACGGCGAGATTCGTGCGATCGCCTCTCACGTGGAAACGCTTCGGCGCACTTTGGGGGAATGGTGCCGGTGGGTGGAGTCGCATCTGCCAGGAACCACTCCGCAAGCCTTGGTGCCGGCCTTCGAGGAGGAGGTGCGCGCCCAGTTGCAGAATGCCGGGCTTGGGGAGGACGCGATCGCCGACTACGAAGTCGCCAATCCCGCCTTCATGAGTGTGGCCGGCTTGGCTCGCTACCTCACGAAAGTCAAACTCGTCTAAGAACTATGGACGATCTCAACGATCTCTATCAAGATATCATTCTATCTCATAACAAACGTCCCAAGAATGAGGGCATTCTGGAGCCGTGCGATTGCCAGGCGGAAGGATACAATCCACTGTGTGGAGATCGTATCACGGTATACGTGCGTCAGAATGAGAGTCTGCTAGAGAAGGTGCAGTTTCTCGGAGAGGGCTGCGCCATTTCCAGAGCCTCCGCCTCCATGATGACGTCGCAAGTCGTGGGGCTTGATCAAGAAGCGGCGGAGGCGAAGATTGCCGAGGTGGTGGCCTTGCTCCTCCAGGAAGAAGAGCCCGAAGTGGATCTCGCCGTGCATGGTGACTTGGCGGCACTGTTAGGAGTTCGCAAGTTTCCCGCGCGGATCAAATGCGCCACGCTTGCCTGGCACGCCCTCGGGGCCGCGTTGCGCGGCGAGGGAAAGCATGAGGCCTGAGGCGCCTGGTGGCTGACTATTCGCTACTTCTTTTGAAAGACGCTGATGAGGTATTGGAGTTCGTCTTGGATGTCGCCTTCGTCATCGACGGTGTCGGCAATGGCTTCTTCTAACAAGGTGCGATAGCGCTTGCGCATGCGGTAGATTGCGGCTTTGACGGCACCTTCCGAGCAGTCTAATTGATCAGCGATGGCGGCGTAGGAGGAATCGCCCGTGCGCCAGGAAAGCGAATCTTTGAGGGCGTCGTAGGTTTCCAGTCGGCCTGACTTCTCATACTCGGATCGAAGCGTGGAGAGGACGCCGTCGAGGAGCGTCTTGGCCCAGTGGCGATCAAAGGCGCTTTCCGGCGTTTCATTGTCCGAGGGCTCGATCCGAAACTGTGCTTCTCCGATTTCCTGATCGATTGACACATGGTTCGTGTCGCCCCCGCGCTTCTGCGCCTTGGCCTTTTCCCATTCGTTGGCCATGAAGCGTTTCAGCATGATGAGTAGGAAGGACCGTAGTTTGCCCTTCTCTTGGCCTGCTGTCGCGAGGTGATCTTTCTCTAGGAGGCGGGCGAAGAAGGCTTGGGTCAGATCTTCCGCATCATGAGGATTCTTGCCGCTGCGCCGGACAAAGGCGTATAGAGGCATCCAGTAGCTCTGACAAAGAGACGACATGGCGCGGAAAGCGGCTTCCTGGTCGTCGCCCTGCGCACGACGGACCATGGTCCATCGCGTGAGCGGGAACTGGCCTTGGCTGGGCTTGGGGGAATCGGCACTCATGGCAATATCTGGTGACTGTGGGACGGTGTTAGTCTGACCGGCTGGCGCCGGCCTTGAGGCGATCCACACAGACGGCGACGATGATGACGATGCCGACGATGATCTCTTGAGCGTAATTCTCCCAGCCTTTGATGGTTGCGCCAAGTTTGAGAACGGAAATGATAAGCGCCCCGATCATGGATCCGAGGATGCTGCCTGTACCGCCGCTTAGGCTCGCGCCACCGATGACAACGGCGGCGATGATTTCCAGTTCCAAGCCCACCGAGGCGGTGGGGTCGCCGAGGTCGAGCCGTGACAATTGCATGAGACCAGCGAGGCCAAAGAAGAGTCCCGCGATGGCATAGATCATCATCTTCTTGAGCCGCACGCGAATGCCGCAGAGGCGCGCTGTATCTTCGTTAGAGCCAATGGCGAAGACGTGACGGCCGAAGATCGATTTGCGCAGGACGAGGACCATGAAGATGGCGAGAATGATGGTGGCCCAGACCCCAGGGGGTAGGGGAAAGAAATGTTTGAAATCGGTTCGTTCCAACAGCGTACCGATGGGGTGATCGTGCCCATACTTGCCGGAATAACTAACCGTTTGGTTATTGGCCAACCACTTGGCCACGCCACGAGCGATCCCCATCATGCCCAAAGTGACAATGAAAGGGACGATGCGGAGCCCCGCAATAAGCATCCCACTGATCAAGCCCGTCGCCCCGCCGACCAAGATGCAGGCCAGGATCACGAGGGGAAGGGGCCATCCTGCAAGAATGAGTTTGGCCCCAACGACGCTGGTAAGCGCCACCACGGAGCCCGCGCTCAGATCGATCCCTCCACTGATGATGACGAGAGTCATGCCCATGGCTCCCAAAGCGATGACCACGGTCTGCACGAGGAGAAGATTCCAGGTGCTCCCTGCGAAGAGGGTGGAACTCTCTCCGCTGAAGCCTAACAACGCCAGGACGACGATAAGGCCAATGAATGGCTCTAGCAGTTGTTTGATCGATCTCCAAGGGATAACATTCATCATGGTGGCTCAGTGAGATTCGGAAAGGCTACGTTGGGCTCCGGTCGCTTGGAGCATGATGTCGTGTTCTGTCCATTCGTGGGTGGGTTTCACCGCGATGAGGCGGCCGCGACGCATGACGCCAATGGTGTCGCACACGCCTAACAATTCGGGGAGATAGGAACTCACAAAGACGATCCCTTTGCCCTCTTGCGCGAGCTGGCCGATACGCTGGTAGACTTGTTGCTTGCTTGCGACATCGATGCCGCGGGTGGGTTCGTCGAGGAGAAGGACATCCACGCCGTGATGGAGCAAGCGCCCGATGGCGATCTTCTGTTGATTGCCCCCTGAAAGGGCGCGGATGGGCTGGTCAGGACCGTCCGCTTTGACTGCCAACTCTGAAATCCAACGGGTGGCAGCCTGACGGAGGGCACCCTCGCGGATCCATCCCCATCGAGACACAGACTGGTAATCGCTCAGCGTGAGGTTATCAGCCACGCTCCGCTCTAACACCAATCCTTCCTCCTTGCGATTCTCGCTCAACATGCCGATGCCCGCGTCCAGGCACTGCTTTGGCTGGCAACGTCGAAGGTCGTGATGCTCTACCTGGCCGCCTTGCTTGTGATCGAGGCCGAAGAGAACACGTAGGGTCTCCGTGCGTCCGGCACCGACGAGGCCAGCGAGGCCGAAGATCTCTCCCGCACGCAAAGTGAAGGAAACGTCCGTGGGGCGATCGCGTCCGCTCAATGCGGATACTTTCAGCAACGGTTCGCCAGGAGTTCGGGTCGGCAAGGCGTAGATGTCTCGCACTTCGCGGCCGACCATGAGAGCGACAAGTTCGTCCATGGTTGCGTCCTGCATCGAACCTGATCCCGCAACTTGGCCGTCTCGAACCACGGTGTAACGGTCGGCAATATCCTGACATTCTTCGAGAAAGTGGCTGATGTAGATCACGCTGACGCCTTGCCTCCGTAATTCCCGGATCACCGCAAAGAGTTTCGCCGTTTCTTCCGACGTCAGGCTGCTCGTGGGTTCGTCCATGATGACGACACGAGGGTCGCCGGCCAGGGCACGGGCAATTTCCACCAATTGCTTCTCGGCAATGGTCAATCCTCCCACTGGGCGATCAGGGGCGAGTTCGCCCACACCCAGCACATCCAGAGCTGCTTGAGTGCGCGCGTCTCGTTGCTTGCGATCGATCCATCCCCACCGGTTGGGCTCCACGCCTAACAAGACATTCTCGGCGATAGAGAGATCGGGGGCGAGGTTCAGCTCCTGATAAATCATGGCGATCCCTTGGGCACGCGCCTCTAGCGGATTGCGTAACCGGATCGCCTTCCCGTCCAGGCGTAGTTCGCCCGCATCGGGATGACAAGCCCCGCTCAGAACCTTCATCAAGGTACTCTTACCCGCACCATTCTCCCCGATGAGGGCGTGCACCTCTCCTGGCGCGATGACGAGGGACGCCTCGCGCAACGCGTGGGTGGCCCCGAAGCGTTTGTCAATGCCCAGGGCTTCCAATCGCGGCGTCATCGGAACTCGGAAGCCGGTGACTAGCGATTGCCTTTGAGAATGGCGTCGACGGGTGGATTGAGGAGCTTCTGAACTTCCGCGTTCCGCATATTCTCCTTCGTGACTAACACCACACCTGTATCCACGCGCCGCTCCACTTCTTGTCCTTGAATCTTCTTCACACAATCAATCACGCCTCGGTAACCCATGCGGAAAGGATTCTGTACGATCAAGCCCTGCAAATCGCCATTCTCCATATCAACGAGTGATTGACGACCTGTGTCGAACCCGATCACTTTCACTTTGCCACCGGCCCAACCCATTTCGCGCAGGGCTTTGGTTAGGGCGACAGTCGTGGTTTCGTTAGGGCAGAAGATCCCTCCCACTTCCGTGCCTTCTGTCTGCAAGCGTTTCAACATGCTTTCTGCCTTGGTGTAGGCGGCATCCACGGTGGCCCCGCCATAGTCTTTCGAGGCCACGATTGTCATGCCCTCCGCGGCATTGATCGCGTCGAGAAATCCCTGTTCTCGTTTCGAAGTGCTCGCGGATCCTTCTTGATAGCGGAAGAGAACGACGTTGCCGTTGCCTTGGAGCAATTGGGTGAGGTGCTCGCCTGCCATGCGGCCACCCTTCAAATTATCGGTTGCCACGAAACTGGCATAACTCTCGGTATCAATTCCCGAGTCAATGATCACCACTGGGATCTCCGCCTTCGCAGCCATCTCCACAGGGCCGACCAGGGCTGTCTCGTCCAGTGGGGCTAGCACAATACCATCGATGCCTGTGGTTGCGAAGGTCTCGACAATCTGAATCTGATAGTCCCGATCATCCTCCCGCATCGGGCCGCGCCATTGGACTTCCACCTCGTAGCCCTTGCCACGCAGATCGTGTTCCGCCTGCACGGCACCTGCATGCACCGCATTCCAGAATTCGTGGGTCGTTCCCTTGGGCACCACGGCGATGCGTAGACCGGAGGGCTCTTTCTTGCCGACGCAGCCGACGCAAATCAGGGTCGCCAGTGCCAAGAGGGAGGAAATCGATGGTCTCATGGCGCGTATGTAACCAAGAGCGCTCTGCGGTGTCCAGAGCGCGTTGGCACCAAGTTACCGGGAATGAAATGCGTCCTTGATGCTCATGCGGACAACGACAAGACTCTGCCCCTATGGAAAACGTGATCATCATCGGAACTGGCTGCGCGGGATGGACCGCCGCGATCTACAGTGCGCGCGCGAACCTGAAACCCCTCGTCCTCGCGGGCGATCAAATTGGCGGTCAACTCACGACCACCACGGAGGTGGAGAATTATCCCGGATTTCCCGAAGGCATCATGGGCCCAGAGCTCATGATGAATATGCAGAAACAAGCGGAGCGTTTCGGCACGCGGATCGAATACGTTGCAGCGACGAAAGTCATTCCGCAGGAGGATGGGACGTTCGTCATCGAAGCGGGAGAGAAACGGTATGAATCGCGAAGCATCATCGTGGCGACGGGTGCCTCGCCCCGTCATCTTGGCCTGCCCAATGAGAAGCAACTCATCGGCCACGGGCTCACCTCGTGCGCGACTTGCGACGGGGCATTCTACCCGGACGTCCCCGTCGCTGTCATTGGCGGAGGAGATTCTGCCTGTGAGGAAGCGAGCTTCCTCACGAAGTTTGCCTCCAAAGTCTACCTCATACATCGGCGGGATGAATTGCGCGCCTCCAAGATCATGGCGGATCGCGTGCTCGCGAATGAGAAGATCGAGCCGGTGTGGGATTCCAACGTCATCGAGTATCTCACTGATGACAAAGGCGAGATGGAGAAGGTCCGCCTTCAGAATGTGAAGACGCAAGAGGAGAGTCTGTTAGACGTGAAATGTGTCTTTGTGGCGATCGGCCATATTCCAAATACCAGCTTCTTGGGAGACATCGTGGACGTCGATGACAATGGCTACCTCCTGCAGCGGACGGGCACGATGACTTCCGTGGTTGGGCTCTTTGCCGCCGGTGATGTCACCGATCACGTCTACCGCCAAGCTATCACCGCAGCGGGCTCCGGCTGTGCCGCGTCCCTCGAAGCTGAGCGCTACCTGGCCGAGAAATATGATAGTTAATTTAGATTGCAGAAGCGACCTAACGAAAGGCGTTGGCAGAGGGAAGAGTGAGTTGGCGAGGCCAATGCTCAGTGTTCGTCCTTGCTCGGGCGCTTTCGAAGGCGCTTGACCTCGCCGTGTCGGCGTTTGCTTTCCACGAGTTTCTTCTTCTGGCGGGCCGAGCGTTTCCGTTTCTGAAAGCGATTCTTAGCGCGTTTGCGCTGCTGCTCTTGCCGTCGCTGGCGTTCGCGCGTTTCGAGAATCTGGCAGAGACGACGGCGCGCCTCCAGCCGATTGTCGGTGAGCGAACGGCCATCCTGACACTTCACCTCTGTGCCGCTAGGCACGTGTTTTAGAAAGACGCAGGAGGCGGTTTTGTTCACCTTCTGGCCACCGGGCCCAGTGCCTTTGATGTGGCGCTCGATCAGGTCGTCTTCCTCGATTCCCAGCGCTTCCATGCGTTCTTGGAGAGCGGAATCTTCAGTCATTGATGATGGAAGATGCGGAAGGGGAGCGTGTCAATGATAGTCTCCGTGAGATCTATTCGGAATCGTCAAAGGCTTGCAGGGCGGCAGCTCGCAGGGCATTGTCTTCCAAACCTTCTGCGTGGGTCATGGCGGAAGCTGCGTCCTGTTTGCGCCAGTGTTGGAAGATGCGTCCGTAAGCCTGATGGAACGCTCGGCTCTCGGCGATGCCATAGTCTCTGGCATAAGCCTCAAATTGCGAAAGAGCCTCGATCGGATCGTTCCGCACATGGATGCGGGCCACGGACTGTGCGATATTCAAGCTGCGTTCTGGCTCGAAACCGGGGGATTGGGCGATTTTGTAGACGCGCTCCGGGGATGAATTTGCCAATTCACGCGCAGCATAGAATTCTAGACGACGAGCGGTGCCAGGATCTGTGCTTGCGGCCATGGCGAGAGCCCCTTCCGGGTCGGCTTTCGCCGCATGACGTGCCCAAAGGACGCGGTCGGAATAGTTTGCCGAGGGGAGTTGCTCGATCCACTCCCAGGCTTCCTTCACATCATGCTGAACCCAAGCTTCGATCAGGCTGTTGGTCGCCACGCGGCGGCTGAATTGATCGGTGAAGGCCATAACGGCCTTCTGAGCAGCTTGGAGATCGGTTTCGGCCATGGTGGAGATGATTTCCCCGGCTTCGGCGTAGAAGAGGCGCGATTGCTTGATCAATTCTAGCGCTTTGTAAGGATCTAGCCGGGCCAGACTTTGCAAGAGCCCGAAGGAACGTTCGGGGTCTTGCCGGATAGCTTCAGAGATTTCCTCTACGGAGAGCTTCGCGATCCATTCTTCTTGGAAATGTGTCTCTGAATCGGTGAGTAAAGCGCTCTGTAAGTCTGTTCCTGCCCAACGGTGGGCCAAGACGAACTTGGCGCAGGTTTGCGCCGTGTGGTCACGGAGGTTTTCTGCCTGTTTCCGCAATCGCAGGGGATTCGAAAGGTAAACCTTGGCAGCCCATGAGGTGGCTTGGTGAATTTGGGAGGACAGACTTCCCTCAAGGATAAGCGGTCGATGGATTGCACGATCGCCTAGCAATGATCCCGTATTCAGTGTGGTGTTGGCACCGTTGATTCTATCAGAATCTCTGAAGCACGGAAGCCATGGCACCATCAACCAGCCGAGCACGAGGGCAAGCAGATGGAGGGTGATGAGCGAGATTCTATTGATCATGGTCAATGACTGTCGAGGCAGCCTGTGCGTCGAAGGCGTGCCAATTCTCTCTCACTTCCGCCTGTAGCGTTTCTCTAGCTGAATGATCGTCAATGGCTTGCGTCCAGTGCCACGCGGCTTCGTAATCGGGGAATGCATTTCTTAGGGCGACGCGTTCGATGAGACTCCGAATTGCTCCGTCTCGGAGGGGGCCTGGAGGCATTTCCGCCAGTTCTTGAGAGGCCGTGCGGGGATCGGAATTCACCCATCTCCGCCACAAAGTCTGATAGTGAGAGGGCGAGACGATGGATGGCGGAAGGTTCTGCAGCCAAGTATAAGCTTCTCGTGAATCCTGTTCAGCCCATTGGGCTAATGTAATGTTGACGACGGATTCCGTCTCTTCCTTTGGCAGATGTTTCCAAGCGTCTGTAGTAGAAACAATGCTATGATAGTCAAGCTGCGACCTGTTCAAGATGTTTGCCAGGACCCGGTCGTGATTGAGACCTTCCCAGGTCTTCATGACGTCGATGCGTTCCCTGGCCGAAGGATAGCGAATCGCTAACATGCCGCTTGCCATGGCGTCGCGTGCCTCGCCGGGTGGCACACGTTCAAGCCAGGATTGGGGATCTTTCCAGCCTTTGAGGAGGTTGAAGCAATTGCCCAGTTGCGCCTTCATCACGTCCATATTCTCAAGACTAGCAATCCAGTCGAGGACTTGGTGAGGATCATCGTAGGCCATACGCTCCACGAGGGGCCTAATACCCAGTTGCTGAAGCTCTTCAGGGCTTCCCAAGGCGAGGGCTGCTGTATGCTCGGTGAGAAATGCCCATGCCTCTTGGTGATTCTCGCCTTTAAGGGTGTTGATAAGCGTGCCGTACGACTTCAATTGTGTGGAGCGATCGGTCGCCATGCTTTCGGTGATCCAGGTGAGGGTCTTCTCCGGCGAGACGTGCGCCCCAGCCTGGACCAGCACAGCGATGCATTCGGCTCGCGTCCACTCGCCATCCATTGCCGCTACGGCGTGCGTCGCCGTTTCCCAATCCGCGCGCAACCAAGCCTCAAAAGCGTCCCTTAGGCCTGGCCGCGCGCCGCTCACTTCGGCTAAGGTGTCAGGGTGTCTAAGGAAGATATCGGCATCCAATCGATTCGCCTCTTCGTTGACACTGCGGTGGATCTGATCGAGGACGGCGGTGGTGAAGGGGGCGTCATCCTGGATGAAAGCGTGGGCTTCCGCATCGAACGTCTTTCCGGCAATCTCTGACCAGCGCACGAGGAGGACTTGCCATTCAAGGGGCGAGCATTCGGGACGTTCGTCAAGCCACGCGTGGAAATCGGTCGTCGCTGCAGTGGCCGCCCATTCTGTCAAAGACACCAAACGGCCCACAGGCGTCTGTCCTGCGAGTTGTGGCGTTTTCGCGACCGTCGGTTTCTCACGAATTGCAGTGTCGATCGATGCGGAAATCTCGTTCCTCTGAGAAGCGGATGATCCTTCCTTGCGAAGCACCCAAAGACGCAAGGCACCTCCGAATGCACAAGCAAAGAGCAGAGTCCAGCACCGAATGCGCATGAAAGCATTCTATCTGAGAATGGCGTCGCCGTCTATGGCAGTTTCGTGGGATCGAGAACGACGTGTTTCACGCCTTCTCGATTGTAGGTGTAAGTGATATGGATCCGGCCGTCCTTTCCTTGGATGACAGCGGGGTAAGAGTATTCCCCCCAGTGACGTGTGTCGGCAGGGCGCGGTTGGGACTCCTTTTCCAAGGTGAGGACGGGAGTCCAGTCTTGGCCATTGGTCGAGAGAGCGACGCTCAACGTTTGTCGTCGCGCGATGGAGGGTTGGCGTTTGGTGGGATTGTAGACGAGAAGTTGGCGTCCATCTGCTAGGGTGACGGCGTCGGTGCCCGCACTGGGATTGGGCAGGGTGGTGGCCGTCATGGCGCTCCAGCTGCGCCCACCGTCCTTGGACCAGCTTTGGGCGATGACGTCTTGCTTGCTGCGGCAGAGCACTTGCAAGTCTCCATTGGGATACGTGAGAATGCTAGGTTGAATGGCATCCATGGCGATGCCGTCGTGGATCGGGCCGATGACTTCCCAGGTCTTGCCCAGATCGCGGGTGATCTCGAAGTGCACGCGCCAGTAGTCGTCGCCTTCGGGCACATCGACTTCGGTGCTGGTGGGACAAAGAATGGCGCCATCTTCCAATTGGATAGGCTTATTCTTCACAGGGCCTAGCAGGTGCCCCACAGCCCAATGGTCGCCTAATTTCGTGGGCCAGGACCAGCTTGCACCGCCATCGTGTGAGGTCGTGAGCATTCCCCACCACTCGCGTGGGTTGGGACCGACCTTGTAGAAGAGGAGAAGGGGGCCTTCCTTCGGTTGAAAGAGCACGGGATTCCAACAGGGATAGCGCTGGTTCATCGATTGCACACCATTGACGACCTCCACAGGAGCTGTCCACTCGCCGTCCACGTGACGAGAAACCCAGATGCCGACATCGGGATCGCGTTCGCGGGTTCCGGCAAACCAGGAAGCGACGAGCCCTGTCGGCGTCTCGACAATCGTGGACGCGTGGCATTCCTTGGTGGGTTTATTCGCGATCGGAAAGATCTGCTTGGCCTGGAGGACAGGTCCCTCGCCGGAGGAAGCGATGGGTGGCAGATCCCCTTCGGCAGCCCAAGCGCTGAGTGGCGCCGCCATGCTGAGAAGAACGAAGATGGAAGTGTGAAAGGTCATGGAGACACGCACGCTCGCAGAGGAATCGAAGGCAAGTCAATGGTTCGTGCGCCTTCCCTTGGACTCTTGAGAGAAGCGGGGGCTCGATGGGCTCGATCGTATCAGATTGTATCTAGATCTTGACAGAGTCCAGATCTTGGATCAGTAACGGTGCGTGACGAATCCAGAATCGCTCCTCCGAGAAATTGGCGTGCCAGTGACCGCTCAGCGGTTGGCGGTTCTCCGGGCGGTGTCGACGTGTCCGCACGCCACGGCGGAGGCCATTGCCGAGGAGGTGCGGGGCGATATCGGGACGATTTCCCGGCAAGCCGTGTATGACGCGCTGGGGATGCTTGTTGACAAAGGACTGATCAGGCGCATCCAGCCGGCAGGGTCCCCCGCACTCTACGAGGATCGGGTGGCGGACAATCACCACCACCTCATCTGTCGCGGCTGCGGCAAGACGGTCGACGTGGATTGCGTGGTTGGTGCACGGCCTTGTCTCCATGCAGCGGAGGATTCTGGATTCCACATCGATGAGGCGGAAGTGATCTTCTGGGGAACCTGTCCCGAGTGCCTCACGAAGTCCTGATATTGATTCACCCACAAGCAAGAACTCATGCGAACAGAAACCCAACCATACCCGAAACACAGCCGTCCCATTTGGAAAGCAGCGCTCGCCTTCCAATGCGCGCTTGGTCTTCATGCTCTAGCGGAATCGCCAGAAGCAGAGTCTGCCGAGATCACGAGCAAATGCCCAGTCATGGGGACTCCCGCTGCCGCCAATCGTCATACCGTTGCCTCGGCCATGTCGAATGCCGACTGGTGGCCCAATCAATTGAATCTGCGCATTCTCCATCAGAATGCGGCAAAGGGTAATCCGTTAGGATCAGACTTTGATTATGCCGAGGAGTTCAAGAAATTGGATCTCGATGCCCTGCGCAAGGACATTGATGAATTGATGACGACTTCTCAAGACTGGTGGCCGGCCGACTTCGGTCACTATGGGCCACTCTTCATTCGCATGGCGTGGCACAGCGCCGGCACCTATCGAGTGACGGATGGCCGTGGGGGTGCCTCTGATGGCACGCAGCGCTTTGCCCCTCTCAATAGCTGGCCGGACAACGCCAACCTCGACAAGGCGCGGCGCTTGCTCTGGCCAATCAAGCAGAAGTACGGACAGCAGATTTCTTGGGCCGATCTCATGATCTTCGCGGGCAATTGCGCGTTGGAATCGATGGGATTCAAGACCATGGGCTTCGCTGGCGGTCGCGAAGATGTGTGGGAACCCCAGGAAGATGTCTATTGGGGACCTGAAAGTGAGTGGCTCGGCGATAAACGCTATCAGGGAGAGCGCGAGCTCGATAATCCTCTCGCAGCGGTGCAAATGGGCTTGATCTATGTCAATCCAGAGGGGCCTAACGGAAATCCTGACCCTCTCGCATCGGCCAAAGACATCCGGGCGACCTTTGGGCGGATGGCCATGAATGACGAAGAAACGGTGGCTCTGATCGCCGGCGGGCACACCTTCGGCAAAGCCCACGGTGCAGCCAGCCCCGAAGGCACGGTAGGCGTGGAGCCTGAAGGCGCATCAATCGAAGAGCAAGGACTTGGCTGGAAGAGTTCGCATGGGAAAGGCAACGCTGAGGACACCATCACGAGTGGACTGGAAGGTGCGTGGACGAGCACCCCTGCTAAGTGGTCCCACCAGTATTTCGCAAATCTGTTTGGCTTCGAATGGGAACTCACCAAGAGCCCTGCGGGAGCCCATCAGTGGCGCCCTAAAGATGGCGGAGGTGCCGGGATGGTACCCGACGCTCACGATCCTGAGAAACGGCATGCACCCATGATGTTCACATCTGACATTGCGCTCAAAGAGGATCCGATCTACCGCGAAATCTCGAAGCGTTTTCTGGAGAATCCGCGAGAATTCGATGAGGCTTTTGCCAAAGCTTGGTACAAGCTCACGCATCGTGATCTGGGTCCCCACTCGCTGTGCTTGGGCCCTGAAGTGCCCGAACCGCAATTGTGGCAGGATCCAGTTCCGGCTGCGGATCATCCGCTCATTGGAGAGAAAGAAGTCACTGAGCTCAAGGCAGCGTTGTTAGCCTCCGGTCTTAGCATTCCCCAACTCGTCTCGACGGCGTGGGCTTCCGCATCGACCTTCCGGGGATCTGACAAGCGCGGGGGAGCCAACGGCGCCCGCATCCGGCTCGCTCCACAGAAGGATTGGGCGGTGAATGAGCCTGAGAAGTTGGCGAAAGTTTTAGGCAAATTAGAAGAGGTGCAACAAGCGTTCAATAGCTCTCGCAACGATGGGAAGAAAGTTTCCATCGCTGATCTCATCGTGTTAGGTGGCTGTGCGGCAGTGGAAGCGGCAGCGAAGAAAGCGGGCCATGAGGTGAACGTGCCTTTCACTCCGGGACGCACCGATGCCACGGATGAGATGACCGACGTGGACTCATTCGCTGTTCTGGAGCCGACCAACGATGGCTTCCGCAACTACCTCGGGCATGAATTGGATCGCCCGGCCCCTGAGAATCTAGTCGATCGGGCGCAGCTTCTCAAGCTGACGGCTCCCGAAATGGCAGCATTGGTAGGCGGCATGCGCGTCCTGAAGACCAATGTGGGCGATCCGAATCTCGGGGTCTTTACGAAGCGTCCAGGAACACTCTCCAATGATTTCTTCGCCAATTTGCTAGATATGAGCACCGAGTGGAAGAAATCGGAAATCTGTGAGCATTTCTACGAAGGCCGCGACCGCAACTCGGGTGAGATCAAGTGGACAGCGACTTCGGTGGATCTCATCTTCGGGTCCAACTCGCAGCTCCGCGCCATCGCCGAGGTTTACGCGAGTGCCGATGCGGAACAGAAGTTCGTCCACGACTTCGTCGCCGCGTGGACGAAGGTCATGAATCTCGATCGCTTCGATCTCACGAGCTAACGAAGCGCTCGAAGGAAAGTTCTCCTCCCCGTAACACCCGTTCTTGCTGCATCCGTCAGGATTCAGTGGGAGCGGGTGTTCATGTTTACGTGATAGGGCTGAGAAACGATGCAAACCTAGTGAATTGCTAGTCTATTCCTAGATCTCGTATGAAATGGTCGTCGTCCGCGAAATGGCGAATCCGGAGTTCTCGCCAGATGACAAAGCGCACGCCTTCTCGAATTGCATTGCGAGTCCATGTGGATCGCTCGCGTTGGGTGAAGTGGTGGTGAAGGAGGTGGGTCACCACGTCTCGGACGGTGATTGGGTGAGAGAAGTGCCCTCTTCCGAAGTTCAGATTGGGCAAAGCGGGCGCCCCAATCGCCAGTCGAAATGAATGCCAATCGTGACGTCGATTCTTGCGAGGGAAAAGGGTTAAGAGCTTCGTGCTTGGACGGATCGCCTGTCGCTTGGCCGCTGTCGATTCAAGGAGCCTATCTCTCACCTGCTGGAACGTGGGTTGGCATAGGCAGCTGGGGCTTTCGTCATTTCTCACGGCCCCAACTTTCTCGAAGACGAGATCCATGACCATGCGTGGGGTCTCTAGCCGGTAGGCCTCATCATCTGAGATCGTGATACCGAAGAATTCTTCAAACCCCAGCACTAATTCGACGCTATCCAGTCCCATCGGTGATTCGAACGGAGGAAATGCCTGAGGTCAACTAGGATCACGCGGATGGCTTTCTGTTCGACTGGCCGATCTTGCCAACAACACTGGTCACTGCTATGCGATGGCATGCGTGCGGTCCTTTGGCTGGCCCTTCTCTTTCCCACGGTCTTCCTGACGGGCTGTGGCCATGAGTCGGAAGAGAAGACTCCCGAGCCGCCGATGTCGGGGTCTCGTCTCGATGCCAATGAGATGGTGAAGCTTTCCGCGAAATCCATTCTCCGTGATGTGGAATGGACCGTGCCTTCCTTCCAGAATGACGATTCCTGGCGACGCCCGCCCGAGCCTTCACCTAACATTGATCCTGGTCGCGAGTGGGAAACGGAGGAGATAAGCACCCGTGTGGCGGCGTATCTAAAGCGTTGGCTCACGGAAGAAGTGAGCAGCGTTCGGCCGGATGAAACAGCGTGGGTATCACAACTCGCTACCGTCTTCGAGAATGAAGGCACCGAGGTGAGACGTTTGCAGGAGCCGATGGCGCCATTCCAGCAAGATGATTCTTCGTTAGAGTTTCTCTACGCGCGCTTTCATTCGCCCCCGCGAGCAGCGGTCAAGATGGTAGGAATCACGCCTCCCAATGCTCAGGGCGAACCCTTTCTGACAGAGTCCTTGATGGAATGGTTTGGGCAGACGGCTGCAGGGAAGCGGCGCCAGATCAATGCGCGATGGCAGTGTCAGTGGAGCGTTGAGCAAGACTTGCGTTTGCAAGCGATCACGGTCCTGACTTTGGAAGAGGTGACGTCGTCGCCCTGGTTCAATGAAAGCACGGCGTCTGTTCTGAGAGAGGTGGCGACCGCACCAATCGTCACGGGGATCGAGTTCTGGAGCCAACGGGTGACGCGGTATGGCGATCTTTACCAGACGGGACATCATGGCTTGGCGGTGGGCGATGTGAACGGGGATGGGCGAGAAGACGTCTATGTGTGTGATGGTGGTAGCCTACCCAATCGCCTCTACCTCCAGCAACCCGATGGGTCGGTGAAAGAGGTCTCGGCCGAGGCGGGAGTCGACTTCCTCGAGGATTCGCGAGGAGCGCTCCTGGTGGATTGGGATAACGATGGAGATCAGGATCTCGCGGTGGCGACCGTGGCCATGATCGTCTTTTGTGAGAATGATGGGAAGGGAAACTTCACCTTGCGCGGCGGACACATGGGGGCACCCTATCCGGCATCGATCAGCGCGGCGGATGTGGATGTGGATGGTGACGTGGATCTCTTTGTATGTGTGTATGAGGGAATGGGGAATGCGCGATCAGTGGGACAAGGATTCCAAGCGCGCACTCCCACGCCTTTCCACGATGCGGAGAACGGCGGCCCTAACATCTTGTTGGAAAACTTGGGTGACTTTCAGTTTGTCGATAGCACGTCGGCGTTTGGTCTGGATCTAGGCAATGCACGCTGGAGCTTTGCGGCGGCTTGGGACGACATGGATCGGGATGGCGATCCTGACTTGTATGTGGCCAATGATTTCGGGAGGAACCAACTCTATCGCAATGATCGAACACCCGCGGGTGGGCGACGCTTGGTCAACATCGCTCACGAAGTCGGCGTGGAGGATCGCGCTGCCGGGATGTCGGTGGCTTGGGGAGACTACAATCGCGATGGCTCGCCGGACCTCTACGTAGGCAACATGTATTCGTCGGCAGGGCACCGGATCGCCTATCAGCGCGCCTTTGTGCGTGAGCGAGATGAGAAGGCTTTGTTAGGAACGCAGCGGATGGCTCGGGGGAACACGCTCTTTGCGGGGAGCGATGGAGCCTTCGATGATGTGAGCGTCCCTGCGGGGGTCACGATGGGTCGATGGGCCTGGAGTTCGGCCTTTGCGGATCTCAACAACGATGGGTGGGAGGATCTGCTCGTGGCCAATGGTTACCTGACGAATCACCGCGAAGATGACTTGTGAAGTTTCTTCTGGCGACAGGTCGTGTCGCCATCCCCGTCAGCCCCGGTGCTGAATGAAGCCTACGTGCAGGGTTGGCATGCCATGATGGAACTGGTGACCAAGGGGCATTCCTGGAGTGGGCGCGAACGCCACGTGTGCTATCTCAATGAAGGCACTGGCAGATTCGCCAATGTGTCTGCGGTCAGTGGGATCGATTTCCCAGACGACGGTCGTGCGCTGGGCTTCGTGGATTGGGATGATGATGGAGACCTCGATGTCTGGCTCCGGAATCGGACCGCTCCGAGATTACGCTTCTTACAGAATGACATACAGTCGGAAGCGCATACGGTGATGCTGACGTTGGAGGGGCGCACTTGCAATCGCGATGCTATTGGGGCTGTGGTGGAAATGCGTGTTGCGGGCCAACCGGGACTACTCTCACGGTCCGTTAAGGCAGGTGATCTCTTTCTCTCTCAGTCGAGCAAACGGCTCCACTTCGGATTAGGCAACGCGTCCCCTCCTGAGAAGGTGCGGGTTCTCTGGCCTGGACAGACGTCATGGGAAGTCGTCGAAGGGATCACGGGCACGGGGCACTATCATCTTCGTCAAGGAGAAAGGCGAGCAGAGATCAGAGAAGTCTTGACTAGGCCAGAGCAAATGGCGGGCGGACTGATGCCTGGACCGACCTCGGCGCGGGCGGTGGTGCGGCTTCCCGTGCCCATCCCGTTGCTACCGTCCTTCCGCTATCGGGATCAGGCCATGCAACGAAAGACCCTGACGAATGCCGCAAAGTCGCGTCTGATCGTGCTCTGGTCGAGTGCTTGCCCTGCGTGTGTGCGCTCGCTTCCCGCGCTGAGGGGGCTCGCCGATGATAGGTTTAGTGTTCTCGCGTTGTGTGTGGATCCCGTGGAGCAGGCGCAAGATGCCTATGCCTTCATGGAGACGGTGGCTTGGCCGCACCCGTGGGGATTTCTGGAACCTGACATGGTGGCGAAACTGGATCTCTTCCAATCCGCGCCCTTTGATCGAGCGATTCCCTTGGCCACCCCGACGGCCTTTCTCGTGAACGCGCAGCAAGACGTGCTGGCGATCTATCGTGGTCTCGAAGATACAGAACGGATCCGTGAAGACGCCGCAACCCTGCCAGCCATGGACGGCGAATCTCGGCATCATCTGGCGCCGCCCTTCGCGGGGCGTTGGTTCACCAATCCGGTGCCTCCTGGATTCGTGATGGAAGACGTGGCTCGGCGACTCCAAGAGCGTTTCCCGGAGGATGCGCTGCCTTACCTCCACCTCGCGTATGAACAGGCGCAGACAGCGGCTAAGAAGGAGGCGCTTCGGTTAGAGCTGGGTGCTCGGCATCAGCAATGGGCGCAGCAAGCCGCTGAATCGGGTTCACCCAAACAGGCGCAGGCAGCCTTTGCCCAGGCCGTCCGCTATCTGCCTGAGTCTGCTGCCCTGCATCACAACTACGGCGTCTTCCTGGCCGAGTATGGCCAGGAAGATGGGGCGCGCCAATTGCTCCAGCGTGCCTTGCAGCTGAAGCCCGATTCCGAAGCGACGCAGGCAGCACTGCGTTTGTTAGAGCAACGTGCCGATTAGTGTCAGGGCGTTTGTAGGCGATAGAATCCGCCGTCTGCGCCTGTTCGCGTGGCGTCGGTGTCTTCATAGCTCCCAGCTGTGACGTCCGTGGCGATGACTTCCCAGGAATCGGGGGAGAGGTCGAGTGAGTGGGCGACCTGTTGGGCACCTTCTCCTGTCCAACGGAGGCGCACGCCATTGGCAGTCCGTTCGACCGTCGTGATCTCTGCGAGCGAGCCCGGTTGCGGATCGCCGCCGCCGCCATCACCAGAGATAAACAGCCGATCGGCGAAGAACTCCAGACCACTGGATGCGTTGATCGATCCCGAAATGAAGTCCACCGCGGTGAGCACGTTGTTCATGCCATCTCCGGCGATGGCATCACTTGCGACGCCAAAGGCGGCGCCATTCGTTCCCGACCAGTCGCCACCGATGTCTTGAGATTCGGATCCCACAGGCTCCCCATCGAGGAAGAGGGCAATGGTTTGCACGCCATTGGCGTCATTCACATCATAGGTCCAGATCACCTCGATCTCGCCGGCATCGAGTTGTGCCTGTGTGAGGGTGTGCTCGACGACTGAAAGGGACAGGCCGCCGTTGCCGTCGGCGCGGTAGACGAGCTTGCCTGGGGCTTCGTAGACCACGCTCATGCCAATGGTGGCGCCGCCAGTCTCAAAGATCAGTTCCCGTTCAGTATCCTCCTTTGGGGCGAAATCGATGCGTGCTCGGAAGGTGGCGTCTAACAGATCGGCCCCTTCTTCGATGTTGTCGAAGCTCGGAAGCGTTTCGAGCATGCGCCAGACAAGGGTGGGTTCGCCCAAGCGATCTTCTGGTAAACTAGAGGCATTGTTAGGATCTGATCCCTGAGCGATTTCAAATCCATCGCGAAAGCCGTCACCATCCGTGTCTGCATTGCCAGGGTCGGTCATCGGATCTCCATTCACTTCGTTCAGATCCGATAGGCCGTCGCCGTCGGTGTCAGCGAGGAGTGGACTGCTCGGCGGATTGCCATCTACTTCCTCGGCGTCGGAAAGACCATCGCCGTCCGTGTCACTGACATTGGGATCACTGCCTGCCTCATTCACTTCTCGGCCGTCGGAGAGACCATCGCCATCGCTATCAGCATTTGAAGGATCAGAACCCGCAGCGAATTCTTGCGCCGCCGTCAAGCCGTCGCCGTCGGCATCGCTCGCCTGGTCTAGGCTGAGATCGCCGATCCGCTCACGTTCCCAGCGGTCTAACAGGCCATCATCATCTGTGTCACCTGTATCGCCGAGGATGGCAAGAATGCCATCTCCCTTGAGTTGATCCTCACCAAAGCCCACAACGGTGATCAGGACATTCGCGTCGTAGTCATCACCGGCAAGGCTGAAGAGCACATTGCTTTCGTCTTCCGGAGAGAGCCCGGAGAGAGAGTGGTAGACCCATTCCTGATCCAGGCAGAGGACGAAGTCGCCCCCCACGAATGCCAAGGCGCTTTCCGGCGCATTGATATTGTAATCTGCATCGAGTGACCCGTGGACAATCGTCATGTTTCCTGTGCCGAGCGAACCACTCGCCTGCCCGCGCAAGGTGCCCCCGTCGAGTCGCCAATCGGCGTGGTAGTGACTGCCTGGGCCAGTCAAATGGGTTTCCGCATTGTCGAGGGTATCCACGTCTAACAGATGGGTGATTGTTCCTTCGCCGCTGATGGTGCTGGCGAGATCAAAGATCACTCCTTCATTGAGATGCTCAATGGTGAGAGCACCTTCCAGATAGAGAGCACCTGCGATGCGCACGTCTTGACCGATGCGAAGGGTACCCGCATCACGAATGGTCAACTGCGCGATCTGGGCAGTCCCTGTGTGCCGCAGTTCGAGAGCGGCGTTTCCCGCGAGGACTAAGCTGCCGCCGCTGAAGGTCGGGCTGTCCATTGAGGGCGTGGATAGGGTTCCTGACAAGCTCCCTACCACGAAGTAGTCTTTGTCAGGGGAAGGTGCTTGGCCATCAGCCCAGATGGCGGGCGTGTTCCAGTCTTCCCCACCGCCAGGCGCGCGCGTCAGTAAGATGGCCGTGGCAGGTGGCGCACTGGCGTTGTCCGTAGGATCCGTGGCCAAGGCGAGTTCCACATCATCGCGGAAGCCGTCGTCGTCGGTGTCTTCTTTGCCCGGTGCCGTGCCTAACATCGTGACCTCTCGGCCATCGTCCAGGCCATCGCCGTCGCTATCAACGACGATGGGATTGCTTTGATAGGTATTCACTTCATCGCCGTCGCTGAGGCCATCGTCATCACTGTCAGGATCATCTGGACGTGCGCCGGACTCGAACTCGCCTCGATTGGAGAGACCATCGTTGTCCGCGTCTTGGTTCGCCGTGGCGTTGGTGTTGCCAAAGAAACGGACCTCCCAGAAATCGAGTAGGCCATCATTGTCCGCATCGTCCTCGCCTTCCACGGCGAGCTTGCGAAAGGCTTGGTCCACCTCGGCCGTGGAGAGGGTGCGTTCATATACTTTCAGTATCGCGATCTCTCCGGTGAACTGCGTGGTGAACTCGGGTTCATTGCCACCGCTGCCACCGAGGGCGCCCGCGATGCCTGCGGAGAAGTTGCTATGACTGAAGAGGGTGGCTCTTCCCACGGGAATGCCAATGGCGCCACTTCCCATCATGCTTGCCTGCCCGCCACCGGCACCCCGGACAAAGAGGGTTGCCGTGCTGTTGGTGTCATCGAGAGCCGCCACGATCTGGACGTAGTCATCCGTATTGATCTGTAAGAGTGAGACGTCGAGATCGATGGTGCGCGAACCGCCAGAGCTGTGAATGAGTCGAAGGGAATCGGTGGTGGCTAGAATTCCGGTCCCGTCGCCACCGCCTCCCGTCTCAAAGATGACTTGATGTGAGGGGGCTTCGAGAAAGTCTCCCAAGCGCACCCACAACTCGTAAGTGGTGTTTCCGCCAGGGAATCCATTGCCGTTATCGGATCCCGTATCGTTATTAAACGTGAGCATGCGATGGGCTCGCGTGATGGTGGTCCGCGCACTTGTCACCTCTGCTAGTTCGCCATTCTTCACATCCCAGTTGGCTGTGCCCACGGCGTCTTTCAAGGCGCCGTCTGTCTGGTCCGCCGCATCGGCCTCGTAGAGATTGATGATCGCTGCTTCTAACGCGTTCACGGTGACGGAAACATCGCGGCTTGTGGAACCATTGCCGTTGGAAGCCGTAAGCTTGTAGGAAGTGGTTTCGTCAGGATTCACAGGCATCGCCCCGCTGGAAGCCACGACACCCAGTCCGGGCTCGATACTGACAGCATCGGCTCCCGCGACTTCCCAGCGAAGCACGGTCTCGCCACCGGGGGCGACGAGTTCTGGCGTAGCCGTGAAGCGTTGCACCAGTGGCACGCCATCGACCACCACCGTCAACGGCTGCGTGGTCGTCACGCCATTGAAATCGACCGTCAAGGTGTAGGTGGTGGTTTCGCTAGGAGAGACGGCCACGCTACCGGCGTTTCCAATCGTCATGCCGGTGACATCCCCCACGCCTTGATCGATGGTGATGCTCGTGAACTTATCGACCTGCCAAGATAGCGTCGCTTCCTCGCCGGAGGCGATAAGAACGGGATCGGCGTTGAAGGCCTCTACCTTGGGGCGCGCATCCGTTGAGGTGAGGGTGATGGTGAGCAGATCGGCATTCCCAGAACCGTAGTCGACTGCGAACTCGAAGCCTTGCGCATTCACAAAAGATGTCCCCTGAGCGAACTGGCCTGTTAGGCTGGTATACTCCATCAACGTCCAGGAATCGCCGACCGCGAAATCGCCATTCAACGTGATCTGCAAGGTCGCGCCCGGATCGATGTCAACATTCAACCCGCTGGTGTTGGCGCGCTTCATCGTCGCCACCTGAGAGCCCTCGATGATAAAGGAGAGCGTGCCGTTGGGGCCAATGGGAGAACGGTTGTCTAACTGATTGAACTTCGCGTTGATCCCGGTGGGACGCATTTCGAGGGTGCCGTTGAGTAACTCGAAGAATTTGAAATTCAGGAGCTCTCCGGCCACGATCACGGTTCCGGTTCCTCCTTCATCGTCTCCGATCCTAACGGTCATGCCACCTCCTTGGGAGCGGAATGCTGCTCCTTCGTCGATGATGAGTGTGCCGTTGCCGCCAGCTCCGACCCCGACATAGATGCCTTGATTGCCGCCGTGAGCCCCGCTCAAGGTTCCTCCACTGACGGTCAGCGCCCCTTCGGTTCCAGTGCCAATCTCAATCCGTCCTGGATTCAGGGAATTCTGTGAGACAATGTCTTCATCGATGACGGCTGATCCGTTGACGATTGCGATGGCATTGTCAGTGGGCACGCCACCGTCCCAGCGAGCTTCATCGAGCCAATTACCCGTCCCCGTGAACGTTGTTTGGCCTCGAAGCGTGGGAGGGATACATAAAAGGAAGAGGAGGAATGCTAGTCGAAGGTTCATAGAGTGGGTCTTCAGGATTTCCACTCTTATAAATGGCCCCCACCTCCGTTGACCAGCCAAACCCGCTCTCCGACAGCTTACGGTTCCTCGGAATCCTTGCGTGCTTCAGAGTCCTCTTTGGCATCCTGGCTGCGCAACTTGGAGAGAATACCGCGGAGGATCGAATTCTTCTCTTTCGGCTTCTTCTCTTCGAGGGGCTCCAGTCCACTGGTAGCGACGGTCACTTCAAGGCCCTTCAGTCGAGGATCCTTCCCCAATTGACCCTGCCCGTGAAAGGTGTTCACGGGAATGGGATACTGTTTGCTAGAGCTGCGCAGCTTGCGATTCGCATTGATGAAATTGGTAGGGTGATAGTAGCACGTGTTGTCGCGCGGCCAGGCCGAGCGATTCATTCCCAAGCGCAATTCTTTGCGCATCTCAAAGTGCAAGTGAGCCGCATACATCCCACGGTTCGATCCCATGGTGCCGATCTGTTGGCCCCGCTTCACCCGATCGTGTAGTTTCACATGACGCTTCAAGAGATGCCCATATTGGGAGTCGACATAGCGGATCTTCCCATCGGCATCGCGATAGGCGTGTCTGACAATGATGCAGTTTCCCCAGCCTTTGCGCACGTCATCAGAGAAGACGACCACGCCATGCGCCACACTATAAATAGGATCTCCCAAATCGGTATCGCCGCCGCCCACGCCGTTCCAATCCTCTCCCAAATGCCCGTTCGGTGTATAGCCGCGGTATTTGTAATAGCCTTTGGCATCGGGAATACCCACAGGGAAATCAAAGCCATCCGCTAACACATGGCGCACCACATCTTTGGCTGAGAGCACGCCGCTCCCAATCCAGAGTAGGCCACAGCAAACGAGGAAGGGAATAGGAGGAACCATAAGTGAGGCACCCCGACCCTGAGCCGCCCGCAACGATGCGCAAGGATAAAACCTTACGGGTATTCAAACAATTAACATAACCGAAATACTTAGCCGAGCTTTGCGAACCTGCTTGCTACGATTGTTATGATTGATCTGATCGTTCCGTCTATTTCGGCAATTTGGGCGCGAATTCAGAGCGATGTCGCCCTTCTCAAGTTCGAGAAGGGCACTGGACTAACCCTCGTGGCTCTTTCCAACCCCTCCGACTCGGAGCCGGTGCGTGAATCCTTTGGGGAAATGCTACTCCGCTGCCTGACCGATCTTGATTCGGAGCGTATCCTTGAGGTCATCCAGGCCGACGCCTTCCGCTGCGGAGATGGGAACAATGTCGACCTTGGGAAACCGCTGCCGAAAGCGCTCCAAGTTCTCGTCGAACTCGGGAAGGTCCGATTTGTTGGCGATCACCATCCATGGACGCTTCGCTAACAGGTCATCATAGAGACTGATTTCTTTGCGCAGAAGAGCGACGTCTTCACAGGGATCACGGCCTTCGCTTCCTGCCATATCGACGACAAAGAGGAGAAGTCGACAACGGGTGATGTGCCGGAGGAAGTCGTGGCCGAGGCCGACGTTCCGATGCGCGCCCTCGATCAATCCTGGGATATCGGCGAGGGTGGCGCGTGAGTAGCCTGGAAAGTCCACCACGCCGACCATCGGTTGCAAGGTCGTGAAAGGATAGGCCGCGACCTTGGGCTTGGCGGCACTGAGGGCGCCTAACAAAGTCGATTTGCCAGCGTTGGGAAAGCCGACAAAACCGGCGTCCGCAATGTGGCGCAACTCCAGATAATAAACGCCCTCTTCCCCAGGTTCCCCGTAGGTGAATTCCGTGGGTGCTTGGTTGGTGGCGGATTTGAAGTGGATGTTGCCTTTGCCACCCTTGCCGCCTTTGGCCAGGACGAAACGCTCTCCAATCGTGGTCAGGTCAGCGACTTGAATGAGTTCTTTCTCTTTGTCAGGGTCAGGCTCGATCGGCAGGCCGTCTTCGTCGTAGTCGGGTTCTTGGTTGAGCCGTTCGTCACTCTGATAGATAACGGTGCCGGGAGGCACTTTGGCAATGATAGACTTGCCGCTGCGCCCGCTGCGTTGCTGGCTGCTGCCGGGAAGACCATTCTTGGCGCGTTGGTGCGGTTGATAGAAGAAACTCCGCAGGTCATTGACGTGCGGACTGACCTCGAAGATGACGTCACCACCCTTGCCGCCATCGCCACCGTCCGGGCCGCCCTTGGGCTTGAACTTGGCGCGATGGAAACTAGCACAGCCGTTGCCGCCATTGCCTGCCCAAGCGTAGATCTTGACGCGATCGATGAACATCTATTGAGCGTGTTTGGCGTGCCATTCGCGGTAGACCACTGGCGAGATTTCTGAGGGCTTGATCTCGCTCCGGCCTCCCCAGAAGACGTTGGTGTATTCGATAGGGGCACCAATGGACTCCAAATGGGCGTCGATTGCCGCTTTGTGAGCGAGCACACGATCTTTCTCGGTGCCGTGGACCACTCCCATGATGTTAACATTGCCAAACTGTGGTCCGCCTTCGCGCCAGTAGCAATGGGTGAAGATGTGATGGCGCCCGATCTCCCCTCCGATGCGTTCCTCCTCTCCTTGGGGCACTTTCCAATGGAACAGGCCGTTGAACCGCGTCACCCGCTTACCGGTGTCTGACGGTTTCACATGCTCAAGGAAAGTGGAGAACCGCCCAATCACCTTCTTCTCGTTGAGTCCGCGGGCCACTTCGAGAAAGCGCTCTAGCGGAACACCGGCGATCTTGGCACGTCCGCGCCATGGGTCCTCACAGATTTCCTCGGGTGAAAGTTCTTCTTTCATGGCTAACAGAACATCCCATTCTTCTTGATCCAGCTCGACCGTGCGCGTGTTTGTCATCACGGCAGGGGCTTCTGCTTTGTCTCCGGGTTCCATCGTCTTGCGGCGAACGTGCCCCACGCCGAGCGCGAAGATGCCCTTGGCCGGCATGAGAATAAAGTCGTCCGCACCGACGAGGCGTTTGAGAACGTCGCCATGTTCTTGCAGGGATTCGCCTTGGGGCACTTTGAGCGTGGTCCAAAGCTTGTAGTCTGACCCCGAAATCTCCCGATCGGTGGAGCGCAAGACGACGTGCCCGCTGAAGGGATCCTCATGAAACATGAAATCGAAAGCCGCCTCCAATTTCTCATTCGGCACTTTCCAGGCGACCAGCGCGCCATGGGCCAACTTGGTCGCGAGCAACGTCTGCCGCACCCGGCGGATGACGCCCGCCTCTAACATGGCACGGATCCGTTCGAGCACCGTTTCCAGAGGTACTCCGGCGTTCTCGGCGATAGCTTGGAAAGGCTTTTCCTGAAATCCAGATACCATGTCCTCTGACACTGCGAGGATCTGGGCATTGATCGGATCGTCGTGCTCCACGGGAATCGTTGTCGTGCTCATCCGCGGAACAACCGAGGTTTCGTTCACAAGTCAAGGAGTCACTGCTTCCGACTCAAAAGTGCCAACGGAGACCAGCGTACAGCGTCTGTGTATCATAGCGATCCAGGGCCTTATTCCCGTCGTTCTCGCGGAAATCATAACGCATCCACCAGGAAGTGTTGGCGCTTAAACGGTGTTCCCACGTCAGGCTGCCAGCCAGGTAGGACCGGCTACGGCGCTCTGGATCGAGGAAACTCACTTCACGGGAATCGTATTCATAGTGCCCATATCGTAGATCGGCACTCAGCGCGCTTCCGCCACCGTACTGCCAGCTGAGTCGGGCACGTGCCTCCATTCGCCAATAATCATCGTAGCCGCCCCCATTCACATCTTCCTGACGATAAGCGCGAAGCCGTGCCTCGGTGCGCCACCGATGGGCGTGACGAAGGTGCCAGGTGTGGCGATAGCTCATCTGCCAGTCATGCGTGCGCGTCTCTAAGGACCGTCCCTGAGAAACCCCGTTGGGTTCGCGTGTGGTGCGTTCGTCATAATCAGTCTCGGCGTAATGATAGTCCAAGCGCCAACGATGGCGGGAGTTCGGCTGAAACGTGTAGCCCAAGCGGGCGAACCACTGCGAATTGTCTTGAGACTCGAAGTCCAAACCGTCCGTCCATTCCTCCTGAAGGCCGAGAGCGAACGACCACTGGTGCTCCTCGGATGGTTCCCAAAGAAGACGCGGCGCCAATGCCCATTGCCGGAAATGCAGTGGCGTGGAGGCCCCGTCGAGATCGGCCACCTCAGGATCGTCGAAGGGCTGATGTGCCGAGAAATAGCTTGTGGTGGCTCCAAGCCACCAATCGTCATGCCACCTGAAGTCTGCCTCGCCTAGCAGAAATAGAATGTCCTCATCTTGAACAGAAGAGTCATCGAGGAAATGCGTGCGCGTGTAGCGCCCGATCGCCGTGTAGCGCTGTTGCGTGCGTCGCACGTTTAGGAGGGAAAGATCACCCTCACCATAGACCACGGCACTATCAAGATCACTGAAGGCACTGCACAGCAAATTGCGTTGATATCCCACCGCGAGACCGATCTTGGATTGAAAGAGCCATCGTGGCGGCTCTGGAGGAGGAGCGATGGCGTCGTCTCTGGGAACGGAAGCATCGGCCGGCGGGGGAGGGGCTTGTTTGGGACTCCTTTGAATGGGGGTGAGAGTGGGCGGAGGCGTATCGGCTAACGGCTTCTTCGTTTCCTTGGGAGGAGAAACGTCTGGGAGCGGCGTGGATTCGGCGGGCTTTGGGACAGGGGAAGGCGCTTTGGGAGGAGAAGATCTTACCTGGGAGACGTGCTCTTCTGGCGTTGGAGCGTTGCTTTCCGAGGTGAGCACGACGGAGCGTTGCATGAAGGTGAGGAGACGCTGCAGTTGATGAATCTGCTGGAGGCGCTGGGGATCGCTCCCAGCTTGCGCCTTGAGATTCTGGAGGCGGCGCTTGTAGATCTCCAGGGTAGAAACACTAGCATTCAGATCAGACTCAGCCAGACCCGTGAGAATACAGGGAATCCAACAGAGAGTGAGCCAGAACGCGAGGCGCGGCATGGCAGAACGGGCGATCTAAGATCTAGCAGCGTAACGGGCACGGAGAAGGCAGAGAGACCTCCCAAGAATCTCTCTGCCTTCCACCATCCACCGAAGGGTTGAAGGGGTTAACGATCAATGTCAGGCCTCCGTCCATCGATATCGGCCCGATCGATGCCCTCTAGAAACTGTTCGCGAAATTGCTCAGCATAACGTTCATTCAGTGCTTCCAACCGTGCGCGATACCCCTCAAGAGTCTGCTCGACCCTTTCGCGATCACCCAGGGCGATCGCCATTTGAGATTCGTAGTCTTTGGCAATTTCGTGAGACTGAAGCATGTAGTCTCGTTCGAAGGGAGCCAACTCCAGCGAGTCCAAATAGGCGGCATAATTGTCAAACTCATTGGGAAACGTGATCGTCGTCGATGCTGGCATGGCGAGAAGGTCATCGGCGGTAGGCTCTAGACCTAACTGATCGAAGACTGTGGCAATGCGGTCACCTTCCGCTTGGAAGAAGGTATCGATCGCCTTGGGATCCTCTTGATCGAGGGCGGCAAAGAGCCGTGCCATCAGCGATTGGATGTCATCCTTCACCGCATCTGGGAAGATGGCGTAGGCGTCACTCGTGATCTCCATCCCGCGCCCGGACACATCGGCCTCGAAATTGAGATCTTGGATGCGATTGTTAGGAGATTGAGCATCAAATCCCGCCCCAGGATCGGCAAACTCGGCACCTTCACCACCCTGTGGTGGCGCGGGGTCTGCACCCTCGCCTGTATCCTGATCGGGACTCGCGACTGTTGGGTCTTCCTGGGCAAGGACGGGCCCAAGCATCATCACTTGAGCCATCGCCATCGCGATGAGCCCCAGGATGAAGCGCTGTTTGAAGATAAGTGTCATGATAGTAGAGATCAACAGATGTTAGTGCGTCCGCATGGCCCGCTGCCGGGCACGCTCAATGATCTGGCGCGTGAAGCGTTCGCGGCGTTCGCTCTCCTTGGCCACGCCATGAGCCAGTTGTGTGAAGGCCGCCCGTTTCTCTTCGTAGCGCGTCTGTTCTGCAGGCGGAAGAAAGAGAGCGAGGGTAGCATTGCGAGTCTCGTGACTCTCCAACTCCTGCAAGGCCTCCCCGAGATAGCGCTGCACCTGTCGGTGCGTCATGGCGCCGGATGCGAGGATAAGTTTCTCTTCAATCTCACCATGCGTCTCCAGCATTTCAGCGCGGGACGCGGCCACACGCTCCGCAACGAGGTGCTCGACTTGCGCGCCATCTGGCAATGACGCGGGGGTGGTTTGAACGATGGTGGGTGTGGTGGGTGACAGGTGACGACCGATTATGACCCCAATCCCTAACAAGATAGCCACAGCGGCAGCCATGCGCAGCATCGCTGGTCCTTGAGCGCTCCAGAAGGAAGGTTGGCTCGGAGATGCCTCCTCGATTTGCCATTGATCAAGGCTTGCCATGGTGGCGCGCCATGCCTCCATTTGTCGTCGCGTCTCCTCGCAGTTTGCGAGGCGTTTCTCCACGGCCTTGCGTGTAGCGGCATTGGCTTCGCCATAGAGATAGGCAATGAGGTCGTCTTGATGGGGAGCGCTCATGAAGCAAGGGCGAGTTTGGGATGAATGAGAAGAAGTGTCTGAGTGCGTGTTAGGAAACGCTGAAGTGGAGCCAGTGGCACGACCTTGGGAAGCTCCTGGGGTGGGGTGACATCCTCGGAGGTCTGCAGTTTGTTTAGTTTTGGCCCTAACAAACGCTGCAATCGACTGAGAGCCTCCGCCATGCGCGAATTGACAGTGCCGGGCGGGATCTCTAGCACTTCTGCAATTTCGCGGAGCTTGAGTCCTTCGTAATGGCGTAAGATGAGAACAGAGCGGTAGCTTTCAGGTAACTTGGCCACCGCGTCGCGCACCATCGCAGCTTCCTCGGATTGCGCCGTGGTGTCCAGCGGTGTCTCCTCATGCAGGCCCACACGATCACTACGTTCCTGGCCCTCCTCATCGAGCTGCTCAAATTCTCGCTCCCACTGGCGTTTGCGTTTCCGCAACTCGTCGTAACAGGTGTTCATCGCCACGCGCCAGAGATACGTGGAGAATTTCCCCGTGGGTTTGTAGGAGGCGCGTTTCTGGAACAGCTTCGCAAACGTCTCCTGCGCCAGATCTTCACCGCGCTGTTGATCCGTCATCATGCGGACACAGAGCCGTGTGATCGGGCCCTGCCAGCGATTCATCAGCAGGGCAAAGGCCGCGTGATCGCTTTTCTCTTTCACCCGCACCATGGCCTTCTCGTCCGAGAGGGAGAGCAGTGAGGAGAGATTTTTACGAATGGGGGTCATTGGGTTCATAGAATGAACGGCTCCAAGGGCCATTTCCATCGGAAAACTTTCCTTCCGATCCCGCCTCCGCTAGGATCGACGCATGAAAGCGGCTGCTTGGGTTCTCTGTCTTCTCATCGTAACGATCGTCTGGGCACAGGAACCGTCTTCGCAAGACCCGCAAGAGGCGTTCCCTTTCGTCCAGGTGTGCGATACCCAGCTCGGTTTTGGAGGCTATGAAGCGACCGTGGCGCGATTCGAGCAGGCCGTGCGACAGATCAATGCCCTGAGACCTGCTTTTGTCCTCATCTGTGGTGATCTCGTGCAGAATCCGGACGCGCGTTCTTGGAAAGACTTCAAGAGGATCAAGGCGGGATTCACCGTCCCGTGCCATTGCGCGGCTGGGAATCACGATGTCGGCAAGGTGCCCACCAAGGCTACTTTGCAGACGTATCGCACGGAAATCGGCAAAGACTTCTACAGCTTCGAGCACGGTGGCTACACCTTCCTCGTCGCCAACACGCAATTATGGAAAACGACCGTGCCTGAAGAATCCGCCCGTCATGAAGCCTGGTTTCGCAAAGCCTTGAAAGAGGCTGCCGCGAAAGCACGCCCCGTGATTGTCGTTGGGCATTACCCTCTCTTTGTCAGCCACCCTGAGGAGCCAGAGAACTACTCAAATCTACCCAGGGCCAAGCGGAAGGAATTGCTAGACCTGTTCGCTGGTCATGGCGTCGTCGCTGTCCTCACTGGACACACCCACGCCTTCATGGAAACGAGATTTCGTGGGATGCACATGGTCAGCGGGGAAACCACGAGCCGCAATTTCGATCAGCGCCCCGCAGGATTCCGGCTCTGGCAAGCGGGGCCTGACAAAACGCTCAAGCACGAATTTGTGCCCTTGTTGAGTCCTGACGCTTCAGAGAATTGAGGGCAAATCAAATCAATCGGGGCCTATGGGCCCGTTTCTACTTTTGATACGGTGGGTGTCACGAGAAGTGAGAGGGTCTTTCCGGAAGCATCATTTCGGCGAATGCCAGAGATCATAGACGTGTGGCCCGGTTGCGCGGTGATCGGCGCGGCAAAGGTGTGGCTTGCCACCACTGGATACTTGATACCTTCAATAACGCGTTGACCGACAATCGCACTCTTCGTGAAATCGATTTCGCAATGAATTTGACCGGATTTCAAAAGAGCAGGAACGGCATGAATGATTGTTCCAATAGGCAGTAAGCCGCTCTCCGTTCCCCTTTGAGATCGATTGAGAATGATGGGCTCGTTTATGATGCTATTGATCATGATAGGACGGGCATTCTGAGTTTGCGCGGATAATGGGGAGGCAACCTTCAAGTATGGCTCTGCTTGTGAGGGCGGCAGGATATGGATTCGTGGCTGATCAGGCTCTGGTCGACCTTTCAAATGCTCTAGGATAGCAAATTCGATAGCGATCATTGATTTGCTATTCGAGCGATGAGGGACTTGGCTCAAGCGTTTCGTGATTTCGCGCCGCGCCGGCAGATTGGCTTCCTTGGTTACCAAGTCCTCTATGGTATCTCCAAATAATGGGGGGTGGCTTTCAAGATAGGCTCGCGTTTGACCGTCGGCATAGAGAAGTTCCCTAGGTTCGTGGCGAGCGGGAAGCCATTGTGCGCAGCCCACGAAAGTAGCTGCCGCAAGCAGCGTTAGGATCGGGGAACTGCTGACCATGAAGGATGTGGTGAAGGAGTCGATGAACCCTTGAGCAATCGCGTCAGTCGACGATTCAGTGCCCGAGCGGTGGAGGTGGCCATGCCCTGGGTGAGTCTGTTAGGCGATGCGACGCTGGCTCGATCCAAAAGCGTCCGGGAAAAGGCGAGCGAATCTTCGCGGTTTCGACCCACCGCAGCGTCATCGGCTCGCCATTCTTGGAGTTCTGCATGGCGTCTTGCCAATAAGTGGACAAATGGATTCCACCAATAGAGGACTCGTAAAGTGCTCCAAAGGATCCGATACCATGCGTCCGCGTTCTGCAAATGGGATGCTTCGTGCCGGATCATCCGCTCCAAGTCGCTATCGCGCTCGGTATAAGAGGAAGGAGGAAGCACGAGGCAGGGCGTCCACCATCGAAAGGAGTAGGGTGCTTTTGTGCCTGGATCTTCACACCATCGCCAATTCCTACTGTTCCATTGAGGAGCAACGCCGCGAGCCATTCTGTCTGCTGGCGAAAGTTCTGACAGGCACTTTAAATGGTTGAGAGTGAGGATGATAGAGAAGCTCAGCCAAAGCAAGCCCAGGGCACTGCCGGCAATCCAAACGAGAAGCGTGGTCTGCATCCAATTGACGGTGAAGGGTAGAGGTGCTGCTCCTATGGTAGCTCCTAGCATAGGGCTTGAAGTCTCCGGGGCGATAGCTGCAGGTTGGGGGAGCGTGAAGGTGATGCTTGATGACCCCAAGTCCCGGGGACAGATGATGATCAATACGGCCGGGGCGATAAAGAGCAGTGTGAGCAAAGCTCGCGACCAGCGTAGCGATTTGCAAGTCGTGATGGGTGCCCACAGGAGCCCAAGGCCGATCAGAGTGACCAGCACATGACACGAGGCCAGAGGAAGAATGTAGGGGTGGAAGATTGAAGTCTCGATCATGATGCACTGATTGCCGTGGGCGGTTGTGGCGATTAAGAATTGTTGTGGCGACAACTGTCAGCGACGTATTTAATGGTCAGACCCTTAAATGATTGACGGGGTGTGGACACCGTTGATATGCATAATAAAGGTCTGACCACAAATTAATTGACGGAGTGGTGGTGTTGGGTAGGGATGGGTGATGAGAGCGATTCGAATCAAAGGGGAGCCTGGAGCGGCTTCGAACTGTTACCACGTGATGTCTCGGATCACTGAGGGGCGCTTTGTGCTGGAGGGGCCGGTGAAGGAGAAGTTTCGGGAACTCTTGGAGATTCAGTGCGGGTTTGCTGGAGTGGAGTTGATCACGTTCTGCTTGATGTCGAATCACATCCATTTGCTGATCGAGGTGCCGAATGCGGAGGAACATCGCGCGGCGATTGATGATGCAGAATTGCTGCGGCGGTTGGCGTTGGTGACCACTTCCGAGGAGCAGTTGATTGAAGTGCGGCAGATGTTAGCGCGGATGAAGGAGCAGTGCCCTGAGAAGGGGTATCCCGAGTATCGGCAACGCTTTCTGAATCGGATGGCGGATGTGTCGATGTTCATGAAGGAGCTGAAGCAGCGCTTCACCCAGTGGTATAACAAACAGGTTCAGCGTAAGGGGCCCCTTTGGGAGGATCGGTTTAAAAGTGTGTTGTTAGAGAATGACGAGACGGTGTTGCTGACGATGGCGGCTTACATTGATCTGAATCCGGTGCGGGCTGGGATCGTGGAGGATCCGAAGGATTATCGGTGGAGTGGGTATGGGGAGGCGGTGGCGGGGAATAGGGCGCGGCGTCGAGGGTTGATGCGGGTGTTAGGGGTGGAGCATGGGAGTCCGCAGCAATGGCGAACGTGTCAGGCGCAGTATCGGCTTTATTTGTATGGGTTTGGGGAAGCGGAGGCTGGCGAGGCTGCTGGCCAAGGGCGCGCAGGGATTCGGGAGGAATCGGTGGAGAAGGTGGCGCGACAGGGAGGGCAGTTGAGTCTGGCGCAGGTGGTGCGGGTGCGTGTCCGTTATTTCAGTGAGGGCTTGGCATTGGGGAGTGAGGCCTTCATTGAGGAGGTGTTTGCGCGGCATCGGGAGGGGATGCGGGTGAAGCGTGAACAGGGCGCGCGCCCGTTGAAATCGCTTGGGATGGAGCGTTGGCGCGGGTTGGTGGATCTGCGAGAGGGGCGACCGGCTTCATAGGGCGCGAATTCGCGAATGAGCCAGAGTAGGAGAATACGCATGTCGACTGCTCCGAAGGTAGTGGCTTTCCTTCTAAGTGGTGCTGTCCTTTACTGGATGTTCTGGCAGGGAGGGGTGATGATTCTCAGGGAATGGTATGTGTACCCGAGTCTTGTGGCCTTTCTTATTATTGGGTATACACTTGTGAGAGAGGCTTCGGTGTCCGTTGGGCGAAGGCTTTGGTGGATCATCATGTGGTGGAGTGGTCTGTGGGCTATCCTCTTTGTGCTCGCGTTCATCGCCCCGCCGTTGTCGACGATGTTGGTTGCTTCCGTGGTGAGCTGGCTTTTCGAGACGTTCCCGGTCAATCCGTTTCTTGCTGGATTGATTCACGTTGTGATGTGGGCGTGTGCGCGGGAAGCCTATAGAGCGTATCGATACTAATGTTAGAGGGACGCGATTGGTCTGCCTTCCGACTCAGGGACCGTGAGTTTCCACGAGAATGTGATCGTCCTCAACAGACACCTTGCGGATACGTTCGAAGATGGGGCTGAGTTGTTTGTCATCCCGATAGGCTGCGATGAAGTTCACGTTATCGGAGAAGTAATCGAAGAAGCCTTCTGGAATGGTTGTTCCGGTATCGGGGGTCAACGAGACAACTTTGAGCATGATTTGACCAGACTCGACAGAGGGCTGGATGGCGATGGACCCATTGAGGTAGCGCAGTTTCCCTCCTTGAAACAGCGTTTGCATGGGGAGCGCGACTCGGCCGTTCACCGTTCCTTCGCCAATTTCGTCAAAGACGATCATCTTCCTCAGATCGATGAGGAGGTCTTCGTGGTGAATGAGGTCGTTGAGGTCTTGAAGGGACAGCTTGAGCGTGGGTGACTCTCCAGTCTTCGCCGAGTTCCCGAATGAGCGCACGCGGTGGCGGAGAGCGACGACCTCGTCAGGAGTTCCCGCGGTGTAGGGTAGCGTGAGAGGGGCCGGTTGCGTGAAGGTGTCGATGGCTTTGTTCTGCTGATAGCCTGTGTAGGCTGCCCAGGTGGCGACAAGGGCGAAGACGATGAGGGCGACGATGCCAATCATACAGCCGGGTGTGGAGGAGCGTTCTGCCATGGGTGGCAGAGCATAGCCCCCTCCTTTCGCGGGGCAAGGAGGGCGAATGCTCGGATTTCTCGCGAGAAACGCCCCCCCAATGGATAAAGTTTCTCTCCTGAGTGGGTTGCCTCTCATCCACTCCTGCCGTATTCTCGCTCGAGATCGGGTCGCATCCCATATCTAAATCGATGAAGAAACTTCTGACTATCCTGGCCCTCGCCGTCGGACTTGTGTCCGCCGCGGCGGAGGACAAAACTGCTGGGACCACTTACGTGGTCGGAATGACTGGTGTCACTTGAGCTGGCTGTAAGAAGGACGTCCGTGCGGCGTTCAAGAAGCTTGAGGGAGTCACTGAAGTGAAGATTGAGGCAGGCGAAAAGCCCGGCACCCAGAAAGTGCTGGTCATGTCTTCCTCCGAAAAGCTCACGAAGAAGCAGGCCGTCACGTCTCTCGGAGACAAGGCTAAGCGCTACGTGGTCAAAACATTTGCTAAGAAAGGGGAGAAAGAGAAAGCAGAGAAAGCTTCCTAAGCGAATCTTTCTCTGAATCGATCCTTTCGGAACCAGACCAGATCTCTCATTGCAGGCCCTCGTCCCACCGGACGGGGGCTTTGCATTTCCAGGGACAGGCTGAAGCTTCTTGCAATCCGCGACCCTCGGTCTATGGGATCGGCATGAAAGGTCCCTTATTTCTTCTTGCTGCTTTCGCCATCCTCTTCGGTGCCGCATGTGAACGGCAGAATTGGGAGGAAGCGCGTGAGTTGCACATGAAGCACGAGCACCACGACAAGGCGGACGGCGAGAAGCACTGAGGAGGCCGAGGGTCTCCTTTCCTCCCTCCTAGTAGAGGAGGAGGCGTGTCACGTGGGCGCCTGCTAGGAGCAGCACGCCCCAGCTTCCCCAGCCCAGCGCGGTGATCAGCTGAGAGGGGGTGTGTTCCCACACGCGTTCCGAGCGGGGAACGAAGACGATGCCTAACAAACCGCCCACTAAGAAGCCGCCGGCATGAGCTGCGTTGTCGATGAACTGTGCTCCAAGCGCGCCAAAGATGGCCATGACGAGAATGGCTTGAAGCAAATTGATCTTGTAGGGACGTGGGATCCCGGCGCGATGCAGCACGAGGATCACGGTCAGCAGGCCCAACACCCCCATGACTCCTCCAGAGGCACCTACGGAAGGGCGCCCTCCTGACAACCAGAGACTGGCGAGCGATCCTCCCACGATGCTACTGAGAAGAGTCAGCCCGAGGAATGCGGTGCCGACCATGGCTGTCGTGACGCGCCCCAGGAAGTAGAGCGCCGAGCCGTTGAAGAGAATGTGTAAGAGCGACCCATGCATCACGCCAGCGGTGACGAGTCGCCACCATTCGCCCTGTTGAAGGACGCGGCTGGGCACGAGCGCAGCCTCAAAGACCGAACGGCGGACGCCGCCACCTCCTGCCAACACATTTGTCAGGATTTGACCCAAAGATCCCTTGGGCACGCCACCAAACACTTGGAGCAAATATAGCAGGCCTAGCAATGCAAGCGCGCCTTTCAAGACGAGGCATGGGAAAGATCGCAACCAATGATCGAAGAAGACCAACTCCGCTTGACGCCGCTTGTTCCGATCCGGCGACCTGTCCCTCACATCTTCCCACCAGCGGATCACATGACCACATAGTGGCATGACTCCAAACATCATGAGAATCACGAGGAGAAGCATGCGCGATTCCATTCCAGCAATGGGCCATTGCTTGGGCGGGGCGAAATACAGCCATCCGAGGATCACACATATGGCCAATGCCCCCAGGCCTTCAGTGAGTTTGTGAGTCGATTCCCCTTCCCGAGGCTCTAGCAAGAGAATGGCGGGAAACCAGCGATCATAGTGAGGCACAGCTGCCTGACGCTCCAATAGCGATTTCCCCTGCAAACCCTCCTCAAAGGCCTCTGGTGTGGGATACGTGACCATGGAGTCTTTGCCCTCGCGGACGGCGAATGCCGTGTCCTCCGGTTTCAGGGGAAAGCGCGAGCGCGAGCGCCATGGTTTAGATTCGTCCAGGTAGGGGACAAACCATGGTTTCCGGGGATCAACCGGGGGAGAAGATTCATGTGGTGATGCCATCGCGGGCGAGCAGACTAGCGCCCGCAGCGAATGCGGCAAACGGTTTGCTCAATTGGGATTGTCTTTGCGAGGCGAATCCGTTCTCCTGCAAGCGTGAAAGCCACCTATTTCATTCTCCTCAGCCTTGCCCTTGTCCTGCCCGCCTGTGATCTCGACATCGATCCCGATCCGCCCAAGGCCGATCTGAGCGAAGTGCCAGAGCCCTCGCGCCGCCGGGGCAATGAACCGCTGCTATTGTCCCGAAAGGCTCCTTTAGAACGCGGCACACGGATGGAAGACTCTCGCAAACTCACGATGAAACACATGGGTTTCACCGTTGAAGTGGGTGAGGAGATCGCACTCACGGGGGCAGCCGATCTCAGTTTTACCGAGGAACGTTCCGTCACCGTGCAGTCATCGTCCATTTGGACCATTGATACTGGAGACATCGGCCTTGAGATGAAATTGTCCCCTCGTGGTCAGGAAGCTCAAGTGATGACTCTGCCGCATCCTTTGGCCAATCAGGTTCTGAATTGTGATGGGCCGCGCGTGTCCATGGAGGCCATGCCGAATGATGATCAACGTGAGGAGATGAAGTCCTATCAAGTTGAGTGGTTTGGTGGGAATGAACTCTTCTCCAAGGATGAAGTGAAGACCCGCGGTGAATGGGTGGTGAAACCCGAGGATATTCTCGGAGCGATCTTCGGAGAGGTGTTCGAGAACGGCTCAGGAAGCGCGCACTTGTTCGTCGAGAAGACGTTGAACTATGACGATCGTCGGACGGCAGAAGTCGTCGTCTCACTGGAGCGCTGTCGCGGCACAACCATCGATCAAGATGGCAAGCCCATGGAGATCGAACTTCACGGATACGGCAAGCTCTTCCGCTGTCTGGAGCCACAGCATACGACGCAGGTCGATATCAAGGGTGATGCCAAGATCACGATCACCGAGCCTGATTCTGTCATGAAATTCACGGGGCCATTTGAATTGCTCGCCAAGAGTGATCTGACGACATCACTCTAACAGAGCGTTGCGGGCGGAGCTTTTATCAAGGCACCTGATGGGCCGTGCCTAGCAATTCGTTGAGGGCGCGATTGGCCACGCGCGTGATGTACTTGTTAGGCTGGTTCTGCAAGCACGCTTGAAGTTGCGGGATCCATGGAGAGGCGAGGAGATCGATTTCATCAACGACGATAGCCGCTTGCAAGCGGGCCCACGGGGCCTCCCCGTCCAATGCCTGTGCTAGAATGGGGAGAGCCGTCCGACTGTGGCCAGCGTGACAAAGGGCCCGGGAGGCGGCGATGCGCGCCGCTGGTGATGAATCCGTGCCTTGGCGAGTCAACGCTGCCACCATGGTAGGGGAAAGAGCGTGGCCATCGGCAGCGGCGTTTCCCAGCCCGGTGGCTCCCCAATAGCGCACGGCGGCATCAGCGTCCGCGAGAAACCCTTGCAACGCCTCCAGGTGGGCTGCAGGCGAGGCTGCTTGATTGGCCACTTCTCGTAGGCGGCGCATGAACTGCAGCCCGTCCGGTCCTTGCAGAATGGCGTGGCGAGAGCCTAACGTTTGTTCGCGTCTCGTGATCTCGGATTCAGGGAGAAGACCAAGATCGCGCGTGTCTTCCACCCATTGCAGGTGCGCCTGGCGGAGACGGGCAAGCGTCTCTTGATGGGCGGAGTCATGCGCCAGATTGCGGATTTCGTGAGGGTCATCGTGGAGGTCGTAAAGTTCCTCTGCCGGTTTGCGCTCGGCTGTGAACAGAGCGGCTGCCGCTGGCAAGCTGCCGTCAGCTTCGAGCCGACGGATCTCGCGCATGGTGGCCCCTTTCTCAGGTGTGTTCATATACTGATAGTAGGGCTTGTGAGGTTCGTAATTGCGGATGTAGCGGTAGCGCGGATCCCGCACGGATCGGATGATATCATAACGTTCATCCATGCGGTCGCGGGCCCCATAGACGTAGCGCCGCGCCGGGGCGCGCTGTTCGCCAAGAAAGGGCTGGCCTTGCATGTGCTTGGGCACGTCTAGGCCAACCAATTGAAGGACTGTCGGAGCGAGATCGATCGAACTGATCAACTCTGGAGTAATACTTCCAGGAGTTCCCTGGCCGTTCTGTTGCCAGCGTTTGGGGATGTGCACGATCAGCGGGACGCGCGTTCCCGAGTCATAAAGCCAACGCTTGGCCCGCGGCAACCCCACGCCGTGATCTGACCAGAAGAAGATGATGGTATTGTCAGTCAATCCATCGGCGTCGAGTTGCGCCAGGAGTTCGCCTGCCCAGGCATCCATGGCCGTGATCAGCTCGTAGTTGCGTTTCCAATCTTCTCGCGTGATGGGCGTGTCAGGATAATAGGGCGGGAGTGTGGTGAGTTTGGTAGGGTCTTGGCGTTGAGCGCTAGTCAGGGATCTGGTAACACTGGCATATTTCTCATTGCCTGCGATCCCACTCTCGTGGCATCCCGTGAAGTTGAAGACAGCAAAGAAGGGCTGTTGAGGGTCAGGCTTGTTACGCCAGTGTGCTTTGCCGCTAGAGGCGTCCCAGGTGCCATTGGGAGTCTTAAACTGATAGTCTTGCTTTGAGTTATTCGTGCAGTAGTAGCCAGCGTCCCGAAGATAGGCCGGGAAGGGCCGAATGGGTGCAGGGAGTTGCGCTTGGCAACGCATGTGGTGGGTGCCTAGGGTGGTCTGATACATCCCGGTGATGATTCCTGACCGGCAAGGGGCGCAGACTCCGGCCGTGGTGAAGGTGTTGGGATAACGAACCGATCGCTTTGCCAATGCATTCAGGTTCGGTGTGATGGCGTGAGGATCTCCAAAGCAAGCAAGGTGCGGACTGATATCCTCACAGGACAACCAAAGAATGTTCGGGCGCTCCTCCGCGGCGACTGCCTGAAGGTTGAGGATAAAGAACGGAAGGATGAGAAACCATCGGGTCATGCGGAGAGCGTAGAGGCTCGGCTGTATCTTCACCAGACAATCGTGCCCTGTTCGGGGCGGCGAATGCTTGCGGAGCGCGCCCGTTTCGTTAGCTAAAGGCTCATGGCAATTCTTCCGCGAACAGTGACCACTCGGATCCTTGAGTCTACCGGAGCGGAGACGTTGTCTCTTGGTGAGTGTGTCCAGACCTTGTGGAGCGGCTACGGCCGTATCTTCCGGGCCCAGCTGAATGGGCGTGCGGGGCGAGGGGAAGCCGTGATCGTCAAGCACGTGGAGCCCCCTTCGGTGAGGCACCATCCTCGAGGATGGCATTCTGACCGTGGCCATGCGCGGAAATTACGTTCCTATGAAGTAGAAGCGGCCTGGTATCGTCTCCACCACAGGTGCTGCGGGCCGGATTGTCGCGTGCCCCGCTGTCTGGCAGCATTTGAAGTGGATGATTCTATGGTTATGGTGTTAGAGGACCTGGACGCGGCAGGGTTTCCTCGACGCCTGACCGAGGTTGATCGGCCACAGATGGATGCCTGCCTCCGATGGTTGGCAGCGTTTCACGCAATCTTCATGGGAGCCAAACCGGTGGGAGTGTGGCCGGTGGGGACCTACTGGCACCTGGATACGCGTCCCGATGAATGGGAGGTTCTTGAGGATCGGCCTTTGAAAGAAGCGGCTTGTGAAATTGATCGCCGACTCTCGGCAGCGCGTTACCAAAGCTTGGTCCATGGGGATGCGAAGCTGGCAAATTTCTGCTTTGCTGACCATGGGAACGCGGTGGCTGCGGTCGATTTCCAGTATGTGGGGGGTGGTTGTGGCATGAAAGATGTCGCCTACTTTGTGGGTAGCTGCCTTCATGAAGATGATTGTGCGGCGCTTGAAGGTGATGTGTTAGATGTCTACTTCCAAGCGCTGAGAGCGGCCCTCGCCAAGCGCCATCCTGACATCAATGCGAATGCCGTCGAACACGAATGGAGAGGCCTTTACCATCTCGCGTGGGTAGACTTTCATCGATTCCTTAAAGGATGGAGTCCAGGGCATTGGAAGATCAATGGCTACAGCGAGCGATTGGTGCGCGAGGTGCTGGATGCCTTGACGCCGCCTTGACGCCTCGTCTACAGTTCAGCATGCCATGGAAGCTCTTTCTCGCAGCCGTACTGGCTTGGATCACTGGTTGCGCGGTGAGTCCACTGGCCACCGAACAGAAATCAGGTCTTGCTGCGGTAGCAGGGGACTGGGTTTACAGTCATGCGGGCGAGCCGACGGTGTGGGAAGAAGGCATTCCTGATCCGCGACAATTTGCTGATGACAGCATGAGAGGCTGCCGCATCAGCATCGCGACGGATGGAAAGGCTTCCGTTCTGTCTCCCAGTGGGGAGGGCGGCAGTTTCACCCTGCGGGCAGCCGAGGAATCGCCCCTCTTTATCAAACTGCAAGATGATAGCGCGCCAGAGAAAGCCTGGACCTATGACAAGAAGACGAGGCGCATCATCATGCCCATGGAATTAGAGCTTCCTGGTAAGAAAGGGACCATGCCCGCGTATTTCAAGCGGGACTGACACGTCATGGGAAAGCGAGCGTTTCTCCTTTTGTTATGGTGTTCGCTCGTGATCGTCAGGGCGCAGGTGTCTAGCCCGGAGGTACGGCTCTTCGCAGGTCCCGAGGATCTTGATCTGACGGTCGAAGGTGATGGCCGCGTGGTCCATGCGATCCATTTCGGAGGGGAGGAACCGCTGAGGATTCGTCAATGGACCTTCCTCCCTGATACACAAGTGGCGGGTCTCGATCTTCAGGCGGAGCCAGCGATCACCGCATGGGAAACGGCGAATCAGTTTGGAGAGAGTCCAGACGCCCTAGCGCTTTCACAGCTGCTTCATGGGATGCGCTTTGCGAAGCATCCTAACGTCTTGCACTTTCGACTCGCTGACATGGATGCCGCGCGAGCGCATCAATTGCAGCTCCTCTTTGTCGAGAAATGCTGCCAACGTGGATTCGATATCATGCTAGATGGCGCCGTGATCCTCCCGCGGTTTAGTCCGGCGGAGCTGGGTGGCCAAGCGACCGATCGAGGAGTGGTCGTAGTTGTGCGGATCCCTCCGGGATCATCGGAATTGACCATCACCCTTCGCGGACGGCCAATTGATTTCCCTGATCCTTCTCCCGTGATTCAGGCTGTGACCCTTGAAGAACTCGGTGAAGCCATGGGTGATCGCCTGCCTCTCTTGCGTCTGCAACGGTTTCCGAATCAACTAGCGGTTTCCTGGCAAAGCCAGGAGGGTTGGCGATATCAGCTGGAATACAATGAATCCCTGGAACCAGAGCGATGGATCCGTGTCGACGCGGTCCAGGAGGGCGATGGCTCACAACTCACTGTTCGCGATGCCAATCCCGTCCGTTTGGCGAAGTCCAGCGGATTCTATCGATTACAACGGGTCCTGACAAACGCGCCGTGAAGGCTGCCTCCGACAATCGGCGGGCAAGACATGCGGAAGCAGGGAGAGAATGAGAATGACGGTGCCTTGCATCCCCAATCGGTAGGCCCAGAAAGGAGAAAGGATCCAACGGTGCTGGTCATAGATTGCCAAAGCAATCGGAAAGCCGAAATTCACGACATCGCGCTCGGGATCAGCCCCATTGTAGCGAAAGTGAGGAGGACCAACCTGTGGAAAAGTGTTCATCAAAAGGCATCCTCCTATCATAACGCTCAAGAGTAATTTGTAGCCAGATCTAAGTGGCGTTCGGTAATCCTGATGAGGTGCCGCCGTCACAGCTTACTCGCTTGCGGGCGTCTTGGCTTCCTCGTGATAGAATCGCCAGCTGCTTTCATATTGGCGATCCACAGGGTGCCCACCGAGGCTGATGCGGATAAGATCGACCGGGATGGAATTCTCTAGCAGAATGGCGTCATGAAAGTCGCGTTCTGTCATTTGTCCGCTATCGACGAGTTCCTTTCGCAATGCTCGGAATTGCAACCCTCCTAACATGTAGGCGGCTTGATAGAGGGGCTCATAGCCTCCCTGGACAGAGCGCCGCACTTCAGCGGTGGCGTTGCGGCGTTCGTGTCCGACGTTGTCTACAAGGTAGTTGATGCATTCTTCTGCAGTCATCTGTCCGAGATGAAATTTGAGGGAGAAGATGATGCGTGCGCAGCGATGGGTCCGCCAGAAGAGCATGCCTGCTCGATCCTCGGGTCCACTATAGAATTCCTTGTCCCAGAGGAGCATCTCCCAGTAGAGCGCCCAGCCCTCAACGAGGAAGGGCGTGCGGAAGATCTTCCGGTAGGCGCGGTGTCGCTCTTGCATGTAGAGTTGCAAGTGGTGTCCCGGAATCAGTTCGTGATGCACGGTCGCCTTGCAGAAATGGCGATTGTTGCCGCGCAGACTCATGAGCTTGTCATCGTGCGCCATGGCATGGGTGGGAAACGAGACGCTGATCACTTCGCCGCCGGTAAAGTAGGGATTCACCTTTTGACGTTCAGCCGTCATCATCTCCATCCGCCAGGTCTCTTTGCATACTGGAGGAATGGTGACCAAATCGCGCGCTTCCAGAAAGTCGACGGCTTCCTGAGCGAGCTCTTTGATGAGGGCCGGCTGATCCCCAGGATCCACGTGCTTCCCTTTGACGTGCTCCAATGCCTTGCGCCAGTCGTTCTCATACTCGAGGTCTTGAGCCACCCGGCGCCACTCACGCATGCACCAAAGGTATTCTTTCTGTGCCATGTCGATGAGTTCTTCTGGGGTGTAAGTGATGAACTCGCGCTTGAGCGCTTGCAGGAGAGCTGGGCGACCGATGGGGTCTCCTATCACGGTGTCTTCATCTCCCACAGCCTCACGCAAATGACTCAGATAGGTTTCAAGTGCTTTGCTCACTTCCTCATAGGGAGCACGGGTCCACCAATTGAAATCTGGGTCGTAGCCGTCATAGAAGCGATACCAGTTGGCGAGTCGCCGAGAAAGGCGCTCGGTGAACTGGATGACGCGATTGGTGTGAATGGTAGAAAGCTTGGCGTCTTTGTTGGTGAATTTCTCATCAATCGCTTTAATCTGTTCCTGAAGCATTGTCAGGGCTGTGGCTGCGCCCGAGGCGTCCATGGGTGCAGTGGAGCGACGGGCGGCGGCGAGAGCGGTGATTCCTTTCTGGAACGGAAGCCATTCGGAAACTTCATCCGCACGTTGTTTCGTGTAGGCCAGCTCACCGAGTTCTTGATCTAGCAGATTGCGAAAGAGGAGGTAGTCCACGCGTCCTTCTTGGCTGAGAAGGTCAAAGGAGATGTCCTCAAGGGTCGATTGGTAATCTTGATAGAATTGTGCCAAGCGATCGTGGTCGAGTTGGAGATCGTGAAAGCGATAGTAGCGCTTGAGATTGCCTTGGTCTTCTTCGAACTCGTGAATGAGCTGGGGGAAAGGATTGAAGGCGCCTTCCTGCACGTCTGCCTGGGTCCAAAGAAGGCACCCGGCAAGCAACGCAGCGCCCGCGTGAACGAAGGGTAGGTGCTTTCTCATAGATAAGGAGAACAGCCTAAGCGCTGCCTGATGCAAGGCGATTCTGGCGTCAATGCCGTGAATCTTGCCGATAATCAGCCTTTGAGGGCTTCAATCGCAGCATCTAACTCGTCGGACGTGCCGGTGGGCTTGCAGAACATCCCTTTGCGGATGCGACCAGCGAGGCCGCTGAGGACCTTGCCGGGGCCGCCTTCGAGGAAATGCGTGTGGCCTTGGTCTAGCAGATAGCTCACGGAATCAGACCAACGGACCGAGCCTGTCACCTGGGCCTCCAGGGTTCGTCGAATTTCGTCAGGATCCGTGGCGGGCTGCCCTGTCAGATTGCTAATCACGGGAAAGTTGGGCTCGTTGATCGGTGTGTCTGCGAGGACTTTAGACAGCTTCTCTTGCGCGCTCTGCATGAGGGATGAATGATAGGCGCCGGCGACTTTGATCTCTTTGGCGATGCGAATGCCGGCTTCCTTCGCTCCAGCAATGGCGGCAGCGATATGCTCACGTTTTCCCGAAACAACGATCTGCCCAGGAGCATTCAAGTTGGCCACATCCACATCGACTTGTTTCGCCAGATCACGCACTTGTTCTTCGCTCCCGCCGATCATGGCAGCCATCGATCCATCGGTTGCCTCACAGGCATCTTCCATGAACTGACCGCGTTGAGCCACGAGTTGAAGGCCATCGGCAATGCTGAAGCTTCCTGCGGCTGCATGGGCGGTGAACTCGCCTAACGAAAGGCCCGCCGCTGCGGACAATGTGAGATCATCTCCTAACGTTTCGCGCAATGCGGCGAGTGACATGAGGCCATGCACGTAGAGGGCAGGTTGGCACCGGCTCGTGCGCGTGAGTTCCTCCTCGGGCCCGTTAAACATGACTTCGGGAAGTGAGAAATCGAGGGCAGCATCGGCTTCGTCGAGAATAGCCCGGGCGGCGGGGGAGCGCTCGGCGAGGGACTGACCCATGCCGAGGGCTTGGGAACCTTGACCTGCAAAGAGAAAGACAATGGATGGGAAGGACATGCCCCGTGGTAGGCACGACCTTGCGGGGAATCAAGTATTAGAAGTCTGTGATCAGAGTTTCTCGAAGGTGACCTCTTGGCCAGCTTCCCGATCGATCACAGTGAGCACGGTGCCATCCCAGCGTGTGGAGACATCGTCCTCCTCTTGGCCGATGATCTGGATCGAGAGCGCGTCACCCGTGACTTGATAGTGGCCTTCCTGCTGCTGTTCTCCTTGATTATAGATGATCATCGTCAATTCCCCATTGCCGCGGAAATCGATCTGAATCTTCTCCACCTGCGCGTCGAGAAGGTCATGGTTGGTGCTTTCCCAGACACCTTGAATGATCTCCTCCAGGATCCGTTTCTCCACCACCACCTCCGCAGTGCTCCCGCTTGCATCGGTAGCTGGCGAGGATTCCCCTTCGGCCGATTCCGAGGGGGCAGGAGATTTCCCGCAATGGGTGAACATGGTTACGGACAGTGCTAGCACCGCCAGTTTGGAAAAGGAGATGATGGACACCTTCATGATGATGAGAGAAATGTGCGAAGCGCCGCGCCGCCGTCAATTCAATCTGGTTGCAGAATGAGTTTACCCTTCAACGTGCCATTGCAGCCGATGGTGCTTTCCTCTTGCAAGCGATGCGCAGTTGCCGCCTCGGCCAAGGGGAGAATGCGATCAATGCGAGGCTTGAGAGAACCTGCCGCCATCCACCGATTCATCTCCTCAGCACAGACGCGCTGGACGTCTGGCGGCATCAGAAACATGACGAACCCAAGGAGAGAGGCTTGTTTCGTATAGAAGGGGCCGATGGGAACTTCGGAACGCGCGTCGCGTCCAGCCATGACGATGATGCGGCCATCGCGCGCCAGGCCGGTGACGGCATCTGCTAGTTGCGGCTCCCGCACGGTTTCCCACCAAAGGTTGACGCCATCGGGAGCGAGCTCTTGCACGCTTGTCAGGACATCACTTTCTTTATAGAGAATGACATCGTCTGCTCCGAGGTCACGGCAGAGCGCTGCTTTCTCGGCGCTGCCTGCCGTCGTGATGATCTTGGCCGCTCCCAGACACTTTGCCATTTGAATGACGGTGGAACCCACGCCGCCGCTCCCGCCATTGACGAAGACAGTCTCACCGGCCTGCAACTGGCCCCGATGAACGAGTCCAAGGTGGGCAGTGATGCCGACCAATGAAAGCGCCGCGGCGTCCGTGTCCGCCACTTGGGGTGGAGTGGGGTAGAGCCATTCCTCCTGAACGGCTGCATACTCCGCGAAGGTTCCCTGACGTCCTAACAAACCCTGATTGGATCCCCAGACGCGATCACCTACTTGGTAACGGGCAACTCCCTCGCCTACCGCTTCCACCGTGCCAGCCAGGTCACAGCCGACAATGTAGGGAGATGGCAACGCCATCGGCACGGCACCGGAGCGCAAATAGGTATCGATCGGATTCACGGCGACAGCTCCCACCTTCACGAGGACTTCGCCAGCTTGCGGGGTGGGCGTTTCCAGATCCCCGTAGAGAAGTTGATCGGCAGGGCCAGGGGCGTGGATATAGGCAGCTTTCATGCCCCACCCAAAGCCGATTTCGCCGCACGACGCAAGGCTGCACTGTCGCTTGCTAAGTTTCTTGAACGCTGGCGAAGCTCGGTCAGAATGCGGGATAACCTGTTCCGATCATCATGTTTCGCCAACGCCTCTTACAAGCCTCCATCGCCACGCTCTTCGCCACGACGTTTCCCCTTACCGCCGGGGAGAAATACGAGATTGAGTCCGTCTTCTCCACCGTGCTCTTCAAGGTGCGCCACATGCAAACGGCCAATGCTTGGGGACGCTTCGACCAGGTGGCCGGGACGTTAGACTACGAGAATGGCGACCTCACGAAGAGTAGCCTCGCGCTCACGATCAAGGCGGACAGCGTGAATACGAATAGTGAGAAGCGCGATGACCACTTGCGTGGCCCCGATTTCTTCAACGCGAAAGAGTTTGAAACCATCACTTTCAAAAGCACCAAGATTGAGAAATCGGGTGAGGACTACATGATCACGGGTGATTTGACGATGTTAGGAGTGACCAAATCGGTCACGGCCACGTGCGAGTTTTACGGAGAAGGGAAATCCCCGCGCGGTGATCAGAAGATTCTCGGAGCAGAGGCCACGTTCAAGGTCAAGCGCACGGATTTCGGCATGAATTACGGCGTTCCCAACATTGGCGATGAGGTGACGCTGATCGTCAGCGTGGAAGCCCTGGAAGTGAAGTGAGTGAAATGAGCAGCGCTTTCGATCCCTCACATGTTTGGCTCAATGGTAGCCTGGTCTCCGTCGCAGAAGCACGCATTGATCCCTTCGATCATGGATTGCTCACCGGTGATGGCGTCTTTGAAACGTTGATCGTCTACCGAGGGCAGCCCTTTGCTCTGCGCCGTCACTGGGAGCGTCTCGGCCGTTCGTCGGCTGTTCTCGGATTGGAAATTCCTAGCAAGGAATTGCTTGCGACAGCGATAGAGGAAGTGTTAGAAGCAAATGCCGTCGAGGGTGGGCGCTTGCGGATCACCGTCACCGGTGGGCCGGCTCCCTTGGGTTCGGAGAAAGGCGATGCCTCTTCCACCGTGATCGTTGCCGTCGCGAGTTTGCCAGGACATGGGCCCGAAGCGGATCTCGTCACGGTCCCCTTTCGGCGCAATGAGCACGGAGCCTTGACGAATCACAAAACCACCTCTTATGGAGAGAATGTCGTCGCCCTCGATTACGCAAAGAAGCAGGGCGGGACGGAGGCCATCTTTGCCAACACGCAAGGGAGTCTTTGTGAGGGCACTGGCAGTAATCTCTTCATCGTGTTCGAAGATGAACTCATCACCCCACCGATCTCGTCCGGATGCCTTCCGGGGGTGACGCGGGCTTTGGTGCTTGAGCTTTGTGAGCGTGATGGCATCGAGGTGTCTCAGCGGAATGTTCCGCTCCGTGCTTTGGCTGAGGCGTCGGAAGCCTTTCTCACTTCCACCTTACGGGAGGTGCAACCTGTTCGCACCGTGGACGGCCGTTCCCTTCCGGATTGTCCAGGTGAACTCACTCAACAGATCCGTAAAGCGTTTGTCAGTCTGACAGAGCAAGAGATCGATCCCTAAGTCGGCATGGCTAGAGCCACCAAGGGGTTGCTTGCCAAGGGGGTGGTGATGGCCATCTTTCTGGCGGGTGCTTGGCTTGTCGTCGATCAGCGATCAATCAAGCCTATCGAGTCTCCGGTGGTCGTGGAAGCACGGGGCAAAGATCGAGCCTGGCATTTCACCTATCAAGGCGAAATGCCAAGGAGGCTGATGGGAAAACTCGTGCTTCCATCGCACACAGAGGTGGAGTTGCATCTTCGGAGCGATGATTTCATCTACGTCTTCTCCTGCCCGAGTCTGCAGCAGAAAGAGATCGCGGTGCCCGATCTTGAGTTTGCTCTTCGATTTCAAACCCCAGCGCCTGGCGATCATGAACTCGCCATGGATCCAATGTGCGGATTCCGCCTGCCGCCAGGGCAAGGGATGGGTATGCTAACAGTCATGTCAAAGGAAGCCTATGGGAAATGGCTGCGAGAGAGGCCCTAGCGTTCAAGCGAAGCGATGCGAATGTCCCGGAAGTCAATGGCCATATCCAAGTCTCCGTGCAGTTGGATTCCAATGGCTCCGCGTTCCTTCGCCGTCGTTGATGTGTAAGAGGCGACTCGTTGGCCATTCAGCCAGGTGACGTAGTGGGGGCCGATGGCCTCGATTCGCATGGCATTCCAATCGTCCGGCTGTAAGAGCGTCGCGACGCCTTCGGCCTCCACGGGATAGCCAATTCCGGGAATGTAAGGAGATGCCGTCATGTCTCGCTGAAGCGAACGCGATTCGCCGATCTGAATCTGATCGGTGCCGCGGATGAAGATTCCAGAGTCCACCGTGCCTTCGCCAAAGCGAAAGTCGAAAGCCATGACGAAATCTGTGTATACAGCCTTCGTCCAAAGCGTGGAGGCTCGGCGATCTGGGCCGCTCACGACGTTGAGACGACCTTCAGCGACGATCCATGAAGCTGCATCGGCTGGAGGCACGGCCCACTGCGAAAGATCGGTCCCATCAAAGGCTTCTGTCAGGGTAAAGCGGTGTGATGTGAGGGCGTGGTGCCAATCAATGGCACCCGTCTCTTCGAGTTCGCGCGCAGGTGGCTCGAAGATGCTTTTAGGGGCCTTTCGCGCCCGGAAATAATGAGGGGCATCAGTGACCCACACAAGGTGGCCAATCTGCTTGGAGATACCTGTGACCTCTGCGAGGAGCGGTGTCCAGGATTGGAGGTCTGAGGATACCTCAAGTGCATAGGTCCGGCCTTTCAAGGTTGGCCACTCTATCATCACTACATGATCCGCCATGTCGACGGATTGGGCAATCACCGTGTCGGCGACAAAGGCGGCTCCCAGAGCTGCGATCGCGATGGGGGATAGGAATGCTCTCACGGCAGAATCCTATCACCTTCCTTCCGGAGCGCACGCACTATCGGACACCAAGAGATTGAGTGTGACTAACTTTAGTCGAAGATGTGGCTTCAGGCGATCATTGGAGATACTGCTCGCATCGTGCCGCCGAGGACGTATGCTTGCGTGAGGTATCCCTGATCACGTGATGCATATTTCTACGTCCAAACCAATCCCTCGCCGTGCGATCCTCAAAGGCCTGGGTGCGGCAATGGCGCTCCCGGCCTTGGAGGCGATGACGCCAGTCTTTGGGAAGGCACCTGCAACGGTGGCAACTCCGCGACTCGCCTTCCTCTACGTGCCCAACGGCGTGAACATCCAGAAGTGGTTGCCCTCTGAAGTAGGAGAGGGCTACGCACTCTCGCCGACGCTTGAGGCCTTGCGTGATCATCGTGATGACTTTGCAGTGTTGTCTGGGCTGGGGCATCCCCACTCCAAAGGTGGTCACTCGGGTGCAGATACCTGGCTCACGGGTGCTGATCTTGAAGGCACGCCAGGCTATGATTACCGCAACACCATATCGGTGGATCAAGTGGCGGCGCAAGCGTTAGGGCCCAAGACGCGATTGCCTTCGCTTGAGTTGTCTTCGACAGGTGGCACCGGCAAGCCTGGGCATTCGCAGACCCTAGCGTTCTCTCAGGATGGCGTTCCATTGCCTGCGGAGAGCAATCCGCGCGTGGTCTTTGAGAGACTCTTCGTCGACGAAACGGGGGCTTCGCGTGAAGAGAAAGGGCAACGGCATCTGGAGGACCGTAGCATCCTCGACGCGGTGCGTGGCCAAGCGCGGTCCCTCGAACGGAAACTCGGCAAACGCGATCGCGAGAAACTCGATCAGTATCTGACTTCTGTCCGTGAGGTGGAGCAACGGGTCGAGCGCGCGGAGAACTGGATGGACGTGCCCAAGCCATCGATCAATGCGGATCGGTTGGCGCTCGATGCGGAGCCGAATGATCGTGGCGATCGCGAGACGTATTTCCGCACCATGTATGATTTGATTGCCTTGGCGTTTCAAACCGATCTCACGCGCGTGTGTAGTTTCCAGCTTGGACGTGAGGCGGCCGGTGGGAGTTATGATGAACTCGGCTTGAAGGCAAACCATCATGAACTCTCACATCATGGCGGTGATGAGGATATGTTAGAAGGGTTGCGCCAGATCGATGTCTTTCTCCTCGAACAACTAGGCTACTTTCTCACGCGTCTTCAAGAATCTGATGAGGACGGTCAGCCCTTGCTTGATCAGACCATGATCGTCTACGGCAGCGGTATGAATAGTGGGGAAGGTGGCGGCCACTCGCCGAAGAACCTGCCCTTGCTCTTTGCTGGTGGTCGTTCGTTAGGGTTCTCCCTTGGTCATCACCAATCGTTTGCAGAAAGCACCGTGCCGCTATCGAATCTCTTTGTCTCCATGCTTCAGAAGGTGGATCCGGCTACGGATCGGTTCATGGATAGCACGGGGGCACTTGCCATTTGAAGCTGTGCTTGTCTCGCGTAGGTTCTTATTGATTTGGTTAGGAGCGGCTTCAATCGTGGTCGGGCAAGAGGTCGACTCCCAAACCTTTGAGTCGCATATCAAACCCTTCTTGACGCAGCATTGCATCGAGTGTCACGGCCCGGAGAAGCAGAAGGGCACCTTGCGGCTCGATTCCTGGAGCCTGCCTTTGATTCGTTGTCGATTGCGGAGAAGTGGGTGGAAATCCTCGACAACGTGAATGCGGGTGAAATGCCGCCAGAGGGAGAGCCGCGCCCTGATAAGACGCGGCAAACGAGGGTGATCGAGTGGATTGAAGGAGAGCTGGCCAAGGCCTCCAAGCGCCGAGAAAGCACCGGTGGCCGTGTGGTGATGCGGCGTCTCAATCGCGATGAGTACAACCGGACGGTGAGAACGCTCACGGGTGTCAATTTCAATCCCGGGCGCGACTTTCCTGAAGACCCGCCCGCTCACGGATTCGATAACATTGGTGCGGCCTTAGAAGTCTCACCGATGCTCATGGAGAAATACCTCAAAGCCGCTCGCGATGTGGTGGGCCGGGCCTTGGTGACCGGCGAGCGTCCCGAAAGGCATCATTGGCAGCTGGAAGTTGAGGAAGGGCATCGATCGAACCAGTTTGACGGTCGCGATAGCGCCGGCCGCGATGAGTTGTGGTTGCACGATCACGTGCAACGTCATCGTTATCTTCTCAAGGGTGGGGGACTTGAGGTTCGCAGCGGCTTCGTTCTCCAGAAGGGATCCAAATCAGAAGGCGCCGCGGGCTTTCGCTGGTTCAAGTTTCCGGTAGAGGGGCTTTATCGACTCCGCATTCGCGCTGCCGGCCGGATCCCCGGTCGGGAAGAGGTCGTTGCCTCTGTGAAGAAGGTGTTCATGGCCCGTCATGCGACGGATGATTGGAAGGATGATCCAGCTGCGCAAGAGGCATGGTTGCGCGAAGAGTGGCCGGAGATTCGCGAACACTTCTTGTCGGACCCGATCTATCACTATAGCGCCCCACGCATGAAAGTGACGACTGATGAAGGGATTGTTATAAGGGAAGTGTCAGTCGACGCCGAGATGGACGAGCCCCACGTTTATGAGTTCTTTCATCGTTTCGGACCTCGCCATCGCAATGGGACCGATGGTGTGAATATTCGCAATCAGTACCACGTGCCGCGCCTCTTGGAGAATCACTGGTTTCAAGCCGATCCCGAGTTTGCTCGCCCTGAACTGTTCATCGACTGGATGGAGATTGAAGGCCCGTGGGTTGACGAGTGGCCTCCGTTGAGTCACCAGCGTCTCGTGGGCGAACCGCGTGGAGGTGAATCGGATGTCGAGCGTGCCCGTCGGGTGCTTGAGGATTTCATGGAGCGCGCCTACCGGCGTCCCTTGCGCGAGCACGAGCTTGACCGCATGGTCGCCTTGTTCGAAAAGATGCGGCCCGCCAAGCCGAGTTTCGTGGAAGCGATCAAGGTGCCATTGATTGCGACGCTGGTGTCGCCAGCGTTTCTCTTCCTGCTAGAGCCTAACGAGAAACCTGTGGCTCGCCCGCTGAATGACTACGAATTGGCCAGTCGGCTTTCGTATTTCCTCTGGAGTGATATGCCAGATGATGAACTCTTTCATCTGGCTCAGGAGGGGCGGCTCGGCGATGCCGCCACGTTGAGAGCTCAAGTGGATCGCATGCTTGCCGACAAGCGTTCCGAAGCGTTGGTGAGAAACTTCACCGGACAATGGTTAGGCTTGCGTGAAGTGGGTGCCAACCCACCCGTCGAGACGCTCTTTCCTCACTACGATGACCACCTGGAGCGTTCCATGGTGGGTGAAAGTGAAGCATTCTTTGCCGAGATGCTCTATCAAGATCACAGTGTTCTTAACTTTCTGCGCGCTGACTTTGTCACCGTGAATGCCCGCATGGCGCGTTTCTATGGCATGAAAGGTGTTCGAGGTGATCATTTCCGACGCGTCGCCGCCCCGGTAAACCGTGGTGGATTGCTGACCCAAGCCAGTATCCTCACCATTACCTCAAATGGCACGCGCACGTCTCCCGTGGTGCGAGGAGCGTGGATTCTGGAGAACCTTCTGGGTGATCCCCCACCGCCGCCCCCTCCCGATGCGGGTGACTTGGCTCCCGAAGTTCCTGGCATCGACAAAGCCACTGTTCGCGACCGGCTCGAGGCCCATCGGGCCATCGCTGAATGCGCCCGGTGTCACGATAAGATCGATCCACTCGGCTTCGCCTTGGAAAACTACCACGCCGATGGTCGTTGGCGAGATCAGTATGGCTTCGGCTACAACGGCCGTGCGGGACGGCAGGATCCTATCGTTGATGCGAGTGGGCAATTGCCCGATGGCCGAACGTTCTCAGGTGTCGACGCCCTGCAGGAACTGCTTCTTGAGGAAGAAGATCGCTTCCTCCGCTGTCTCACTGAGAAGATACTAACGTACGCCCTGGGGCGTGGGTTGGAGTATTCGGACCGCGGCGAAGTCGACCGTCTGACCAACCACCTCAAGACCAACCGCTACGCCCTCCGAAGTCTCATCAAAGCGATTGCCACGAGCCACGTCTTTCAATCAAAGTAACTGTGAAGATCCTATGACGAAGCTTCTCTCCTACGCAGCCATCCTTCCTTTCTACGTAGGTGCCGTGCTTGCCGAACCGCTGTCGCCTCAGGGGCGCTCTGATCGAGGCGCCCGTGAATCGAGGGTGTTCAAAGCCCGCATCATCCCGCATTGGTTTCAGGACAACCAGCGATTCTGGTACCGCAACCGACTGCCTGAAGATCGGAGTGAATTCATGCTTGTCGACGCCGAGAAAGGCACCCGTCAACTCGCCTTTGATCACGAGAAGCTCGCCAAAGCGCTAGCGTTGGTGCTTGGTAAAGAAGTCGATCCGGAACGTCTCCCCTTCGATCAGATCGCGTTTGGCAACCCGTTGACCTCGATCATGTTTGAGGTCAATGATAAGACATGGGTCTATGACGCTGAGCAAGACACCTGCTCAGAAGCCGCTAGTAAGCTTTCTGCTAGTTCCAATGAGAGTCGCCCCTCCGACCGCGAAGGCAATGGACGATCGCGAGGACGTCGCGGTGAGGCCGTCGTCTCACCCGATGGCAACTGGTCGGCAAGAATCGAGGATCACAACATCATCCTGACATGCACTGAGGGCGAGAAACGTTCCCTCACCAACGACGGCAATGCCGATGACGCTTACCAACGCGTGCAGTGGTCTCCAGACAGCAAGGCCCTTGTTGCCTGGAAAGTCGTACCCGGGGAGCGCAAAGAGGTCCATCTGGTCGAATCTTCCCCCAAAGGCGCTGGCAGGGCCGTGCTTTCGAGCCGACCTTACGCCCTCCCTGGCGATCGCTTTTCGCACTATCACTTGCACGTGTTTCAAGTCGATGAAGGCAAACAGCACACTCCGGACGTCGATCCCCTGGAACTCGAATGGCAGCGTCCTCAGATTCATTGGCATCGTGATGGTCGCCATTTCTCCTACTCGCAAGTCGACCGTGGGCACCAGCGTTTCCGGATCATGTGTGTGGATGCTTACACAGGTGAAGCCAAGATCACCTTGGACGAATGGACAGACACTTTCATTTGGACGGCTCATACGGAGAATGTCAGGGTTCGTCAGGTGAATTGGCTATCCAAGACGGATGAAATCATCTATGCTTCTGAGCGCGACGGTTGGCGGCACCTCTACCTCATCGACGCTAATGAAGGCGGTGATTGGCAGGCCATCACCTCGGGAAACTGGGTGGTGCGCGGTGTGGACCAGATTGATGAGGAAGCCCGCCAGGTCTGGTTTCACGCCAGTGGCCGTCACGCCGGTCAGGATCCCTATCTGATTCACTATTTCCGAGTCAACTTTGATGGCACGGGACTTGTGGCGCTGACCAAGGGCAATGGCACGCACTCGGTGCAATACTCTCCCGATAGACGATTTCTGGTCGATACCTTCTCACGCATCGATCGCGCACCTGTGAGTGAGCTCCGACGCGTGTCCGATGGCAGTCTAGTCTGCAAACTGGAGGAAGCTGACATCACGCTGCTTGAAGCCACCGATTGGGAAGCTCCCGAAGTCTTCGTTTCCAAGGCGCGCGATGGTAAGACGGACATCTGGGGGATCATTTGCCGCCCCCCCGACTTCGATCCTAACAAGAAGTATCCCGTCATCGAGCAAATCTACGCGGGTCCCCAGAGTTCCTACGTGCCCAAGCGGTTCAGTGAGCGGCGGCGTTTCTCGGACCTCACTGATCTCGGCTTCATCGTCGTGCAAGTCGATTGCATGGGCACTGCCAATCGCTCCAAAGCGTTTCACGATGTCTGCTGGCACAATCTCAAGGATGCGGGTTTCCCTGACAGAATCCTCTGGCACGAAGCCATCGCTGCCAAGTATTCCTACTATGATCTCTCGCGTGTTGGCATCTATGGCACCTCAGCGGGTGGCCAGAATGCAGGCGGTGCCGTGCTCTTCCATGGTGACTTCTACAAAGCTGCTGTGGCCGCCTCTGGCTGCCACGACAACCGCATGGACAAGGCCTCATGGAACGAGCAGTGGATGGGCTATCCCGTGGGCAAGCACTACAGTGAGAGCTCTAACGTGGACAATGCGTATCGATTGAGCGGGAAACTCTTCCTCATTGTGGGTGAACTCGACCGCAACGTTCCCCCGGAATCGACCATGCGCTTCGTGGACGCCTTGGTGAAGGCCGACAAAGACTTTGATATGCTTGTCGTTCCCGGAGCGGGACATGGCATGGGCGGAAGTTATGGCCGTCGCCGCATGCGCGACTTCTTTGTCCGTCATCTTCAGCCATAGATACTTGCCTCTTCTCACATGAAACCCTTGCTAACATACGTCCTTTGCTCGCTTGGTTGTTGTTTGGTCTTCACCAACGCCCAAGACCTTCAAGTCATTGCCCCACCTGAATCATTCTTTGAGAAAGTGCGAGAGAGGGATCGCGAGGCTGCCCGCGCTTTCTACGAGAAGTACCTCGATGTGAATGGCATTCCCGTTGCCGCCGCTGGTGTGGTGGCCGATCAGGCTCTCTTTCGCACCCACGAGATCGTCAGCCACATGCTCGCCGGACGGCCTGACATTGTGCAGACGATGATCGAACGCAACATGTATTTGATCATCATCGGCAAGGACCAGCTCTACACGGACATGCCGGAGAATCGTAATCGCCGCAACAAAGACTACCTGAACGAACGCGTGCGCGGCACTGGTGGCAATCCCACCAGCTTCGGTGAAGAGAACCTCTTGAGTCTCCCGTTAGACCGTTACGATGACGAAAGCATTGGCGTGCACGAGTTCTGCCACACGATCGACAACGCCTTGCGCACCCTCGATGGCAAATGGCTCCTCGCCCGAGACGCGGCCTATCGACACGCCATGGAGAAGGGGCTTTACCAGTATGCATACGCGGCCAGCAATCCCGGCGAATATTGGGCTGAGATCGCGCAGAGCTACTTCGATAGCAATCGGGTCAACAACTACAATCATGGCCCTATCGGCACCCGAGAGCAGCTGGCCGTCTATGACCCTGAGGGTTACGAACTCGCCCGCAAGGTCTTCCGCCTTCAGCCCGATCAGGATTGGCGCTACACTTATTTGCAGAAACACCCCATCGTCACCACGCCGCCAGCGAAATTCCAGATTGACCCCTATTACACCAAGTTCTCGTGGGCCCGTGAGTTCACCGTGCTTGGCAGAAATGCCAGGGACGAAGCCTTGCTCAAGACCAATCGCATCATTCGGCGGATGTTTGCTTACCGGCACGACATTCTCAAAGCCCTGATCAATGACGGTGCGAGACTCGTGGTGCTCGGCAAGGATGAGGCGCTCGCCGATCTGCCAGAGTTGGAGAGCCGAGACGTGGATCTGTTAGTACGCTTCCACGACTACGATCCTCTGAGTAAACTGATCGTCATCGATGAAACCAACGTCCTCGCCGATCCCCAGGCCGCGATGATCGGCCAAAGCCAAGTGGTCCGTGGCATGGCCAAAGCCTTCTTTACGCTCACCAGCGGGCGTCCCGTAGATCCCAACTGGGAGAACCGTGGCCGCGACGTGCAACAGTATGAGCTGCGTGTGAAACGCCTAGACGAAACCTTCGGGAAGAAGGTGGAGGAACTCTTCGATGCTGCCAGTGACAAAGGTTTATGGAAGGGCACTGCCGCCGTGCATTCTCCTGCAGAATACTGGGCTCAAGGGGTGGCCGCATATCTTGATGCCGTCGGTCATGGAGGCGCTCCTAACAGTGGGTTCACTACCATTGCCACCCGCGAAGCCCTTGCTGGACACGATCCTGACCTCTATGAACTCGTCAAGGAAACCATGGCGTTCGAGGGTCGGGTCGATTGGCGCTTGGGTAACGGCGAGCTGTGATTCGAGGCGGTGGCTGACTGCGCAGGACCATGCGTTGAAATCTATTCTAACATCGTCATTGCGACGGCAGTCGTCCACTCTCCGCGATTGGCCCGGTAGGTGCCACGCATCCAGACGACGCAGGTCTTGCCCTCGGCCTCTGACCATATGGGAATGAGTGGGCGGAGATTGTCCGTCGTGGAGGCTTGGGTGATGGGCGCCCAGCTCCAGGTGGCACCGCCGTCTTTGGTTTCGCCCTTGAAGAGTTCGTGGATCCGCTCGTCTCCGTGGGAAATGGGCTCACCTGTGACAGGGTCCGCGCCGTTGGAGATGATCACGCGATGGGTGTTCTGCGGATCGATGGCGCCGAGCCCGGTATAGTCGTCTTCCTTTGGATAAAGACGCGTTCCAGCGTAGGCAATCTCATGGGTGAGCCACTGCTTGCCGTCCCAGCGTGCGTAGTGAAATCGGTGATCCATGCCACCGGTGCCCTTGGGCTTGCTTGCGCCATCCCGTTGGGTGGTGTAGAGAACGACTGGTTGTTCGTTCGCGTCGAGATGAATGTCAGTCATCCAGGCGACCTGATTGGGGGTGCCTTGATGGATCTTGGTAAAGTCTGAGGCACGGAAGGGCGTCTCGGTGCTGGTGGGGAGGGGGCCCATAATCTTGCCATCACTCTCGTACACCTTGCCTCCACGGATGAACGCATGGTAGAGGCTATGGTTGTAGTTCCGAGGGTGATCTTCCGTGCATACAAAGTGAATGGTATCACGACCATTGGTGATGTATTTGGTGTAGGGGCTGTAGCCGTTGCGCCCGATGAAGAGATGACCACCGTATTGCCAGGTCTCGCCGTTGTCTTCGGCGACAAGGCGTGCCATCTCCTGAGCAACGGCGATCTGCCGGTAAGGGAGATCGCCGTGCAGACGGGTTTCTGCGATCAAAGCCATTTCAACCGGCACTTCCGCCGCATCACCGGCCTCACGCCAATCGCCAATCCGCTATCGTCAGCAGTTTCGAGCCCCTTAGAGTGAGCGAGTTGGACGTATCACCATTAGGATACAGGAGCAAGCAAAGCCGATACAGGTGGTTCATACTCTTTCCCACGGTGTTTCATCATCACTGTCTCCTTTCAATCAGTCGATATTTCATGAAACTCCTCATATCAGTCTTCGGACTTTTGGCCTGTGCCGCACAGCTCGGTGCGGCCGAGTCTTACAAACCGCGCGTCATCCATACCACCGATCTCGGTGCTGATCCCGATGACAAGCAGTCGTTGATTCGACAATTCGTGTCGGCCAATGAATTCGACATTGAAGGACTCATTGTTTCAACGGGGTGTTGGCGCAAGACTCAGAAGGACACCGCCATGCTCGATGCCTTGGTCGAGGGTTATGGGAAAGTCGTGAAGAACCTTTCGGTGCATGCTGAGGGCTTTCCTTCTTATGAATATCTGAAGTCGATCTCGGTCATGGGGCAGAAAGGCTATGGCATGGGCGATGTCGGCGATGGCAAGAACAGTCCGGGATCGGACATGATCGTGGCGGCTGCTGATAAAGAGGATCCCCGGCCACTCTGGGTCACGGGCTGGGGTGGCATGAACACGATCGCGCAAGCCATCTGGCAAGCACGCGCTTCGAAGTCGGCGGAAGACTTTGAGACATTCAAAGCGAAACTCCGCCTCTTCGATATTCTCGGCCAAGACGATGCTGGCGCTTGGATCGCGAAGAATTTCCCTGAGATCTTCTATATCCGCGCCGTCGGCGTTTATGGCTGGCAACCGCCGAAGAACGGAGACTATCAGAAGAACGACATTCAGAGCCACGGCCTATTGGGCGCGCTCTATCCTGATACCAAATGGGCGACCGAAGGCGATACGCCCGCGTTCATGCACGTCTTTCCCAACGGTCTGAACGATCCCGAACAAATTGATCAAGGCAGTTGGGGAGGCCGTTTTGATTGGAAGAAGCAAGCCGGCATTCGCAGCATGCGGGCGGTCGATAAGAAAGTCGAAGCCAGCTATGATCCGTATCTCATGTATGGCAACACGCCGGACGGCGCGAAGTCGATCAAGCGTTGGAGCAAGGGGTATGACAATGACTTTGCTGCGCGGATGGATTGGAGCATCACGCCGAAGTACGAGGATGCAAACCACCAGCCGATCGCCGTGCTCGATGGCGACAAGACGCGCAAGGTGCTCTCACGCAATGTGAAGTCTGGAGCTAGCATTGAACTCAGCACCGAAGGTTCCAGTGATCCCGATGGCGACAAGCTGAACTACGAGTGGAGCTTCTACAAGGACGCCAGTTCCTACAAAGGCGAGGTCACGATCGAGAATGCGAATTCCCCGAAGCCCACGGTGAAGATTCCTGGCGATGCGGCCGGGAAGAACATCCACGTGATCCTGGAGCTCTTCGACGACGGCGAGCCGAACCTTTATGCCTATCGCCGTGTGATCTTCAATGCCGCGGGCGAAGCGGAGCAGGCGGCGACGGGCGCCAGTGAAGGCGAACCCGCAGCGGGCGCGCCCTATGCGCCGCATCCAGACAAGGTGGTGGTGACCAAGGTGAAGCACTTCGACAACCTGTGCTGGAAGATCGCCACCGCGGGCGGCACGTGGTATTTCGAGAATGGCGAGACGGACGGGAAGTCCGGATTCAACAGTGCTTTTGATCAAGCAGGGAATGACTGGATCGGCAATGACGCGGATCGCGGTTATAACAAATCATCGAGCGAAGGCGGCCGTCACGAATACCGTGGCTGGCCCAATTTCGGCAATGGCAACTTCGATCATCCGCAACGCAAGAGCGGCGCAAAGACGCGTTGGGTCGATGCCGACGGGAATGACGTGGCCTTCAACGGCAGACTTGAAGGCGCTCACTTGATCATGCGTTCGTTCAATTCGAAGTATGAATTGGAATACCATTTCTTTCCCAGCCACGCGGCGATCAAAGTCCTCAAGGCGGACGACAAGTACGCCTTTCTCTTTGAAGGCCCAATCGGTGGTGAACAGGATTCTTCAGTCGAGAAAGACTACTATGTGCTCAAAGATGGCAAGCATCGCGAATGCAAGTCCGGCGGCCTCGGTTATCTCGAGCCCGAGTTTGGCAACAAGTTCCCATCGCCTTTCTTCTACTTGGCCGATAGCGATCCGAAGGACACGCAGGTCTTGTATGTCGGCGTGAAGAATACCGGCCCCGAAAGCGCTGGCGACGAAGGTTGGCGCCAAGGGAGCAACATGGTGATCTTCAGTTATGGGCGCGATGAAGACAAACGCGCTTTCACGGGCACGGATGCCGTTTGCGTCTTTGGATTTCATGAGAAAGCCGCTGGTCACGAGAGTATCTCTTCATTCATCGAGGCCCGCTTGGCCGATCCGTTCAGCGCTCCTGCTGGCCACTAACTTCTTGGAAGCATGAAACCCCTTCTGCTTGTCGCACTGTTCGTGTGCAGCCTTGTTAGTGCTGCCGCCAAGCCACGCGTCTTTGTCCTCACTGACATCGAGAACGAACCCGATGACGCGCAATCGATGGTGCGCTTTCTCGTTTATTCGAACCAATGGGACGTCGAAGGCCTGGTCGCGACGACCTCGGTGCATCAGAAGAAGGAAACGGCAGCATGGAGAATTGAAGAAATCGTCGAGGCTTATGGAAAGGTTCGGGAGAATCTGCTCAAGCACGAGAAAGGATTTCCCACCAGCCAACACTTACAAAGCATCATCAAGGAAGGCCTGCCCGACTACGGCATGAACGCCGTGGGCAAAGGCATGGATTCATCGGGATCGAAACATCTCATCGACGTCGTCGATCGCGAGGATGATCGCCCGGTCTGGGTGACGGTCTGGGGCGGCCCGAACGTGCTCGCGCAGGCTTTGTGGAAAGTGCAGAAGACACGCTCGGCCGAGGCCTTGGAGAAATTTGTCAGCAAGCTCCGCGTCTACACGATCTCCGATCAGGACGATAGCGGCCCGTGGATCCGCAAGACCTTTCCCAAGCTCTTCTACATCGCCAGCCCGGGCATGGCTGATGGCGGTGCCTATCACTTTGCCACCTGGAGCGGCATCAGCGGCGACAACTTCTGGGCGCGCTTTGGCGGGGCCAACTTCGAGATCGTCGATAACCCCTGGCTCGACAAACACATTCGCAGTCACGGGCCGCTGGGAGGGCAGCACCCCCATACCAAGTATCTGTTAGAAGGCGACACCCCGAGCTTTCTCAATCTCATCGACAATGGTTTGAGCGATCCAGAACATCCCAACTGGGGTGGCTGGGGCGGTCGCTACGAGTTCTACACCCCGCCGCTGCATCGCCGTTTGTTAGAACCCGAGACGCGTCCTTTCTGGACGGACGCGCAGGACGAAGTCATGGGCGAGGACGGTCATTGGCACACGACCAATCACGCCACCATTTGGCGTTGGCGCGAGGCCTATCAGAATGACTTTGCCGCGCGAATCGATTGGACAATCAAGTCTTACGAAGAGGCCAATCACCCACCAGTGCCTAAGATTGCGCATGCGAAACACCTGAAAGCCAAGGTCGGCGATAGGGTCGAGCTCAGCGCCGAAGGCACGACTGACCCCGATGGCGACGAACTGAGTTATGAGTGGTTCTGCTACAATGAAGCTGGCACTTTCACCTCAGCCGGTGCACGCACGCCGATCTCAGTCAAGATGAACGACGCCGATAAGATCAAGGCATCGTTCCAAGTGCCGACTAAGCGCATCCTCCGCGTGGGCACCTTGCACATCATTCTCGCCGTGACCGACCATGGCACCCCGGCGCTGACGCGGTATGAACGTGTCATCATCGACGTTTCGAAATAACCCCTTTGTTTCCATGCAACTTGCTAGACTCATCGATCTGATCGCTAAGACGATTATCACCGTTATTATTGCATTTGGGGTGAACGAATCGAAGGCGGGATTGGTCGGCTGGTGGACGTTTGATGATGCTAATGGAGTTGAAGCGGCAGACTCTTCGCCTGAAGGCGGGAATCATCCGGCGATGCTGGAGAACGGGGCAATGTTTGTGTCAAACGGGGGGCGGTTCGGCGGTGGAGTCAGCTTGGATGGGGAAAACGATAGGGTTCGCATTGCGGATCATTCGGATTTCGAGTTCGATGCGGAGGCCTCATTCTCGATTGCGTTCTGGTTTAGGAGTTCGGTGGCTTTCCCCAACACGCGCGGTTTCATTGGAAAGGGATACGATTCGAATCCGCATATCGGCGGATACTATCTAATACGAGCGGGAGGGGACGAGATTCCTGAGTTCGATTCCCGTCAGACCTCGAGCAGCTCGCCCCGTGTGAGATTTGACAGCAATGCGCCTGATTCACAACTATCAGACGGCGACTGGCATCATATCGCCGTGGTGAAGGATGTTGAGACGGGGGTGATTCGGATATACTACGATAACGGGACACCAGTGATCTCTCCGTTGAGTGAATCGAGCGGAGATTGGGAAATGGGTATCAATGCGAGCGATGTAATCATCGGGCAGTATAACAACAGGTGGACGCAGGGACACTTTGATGATGTGGGGATCTGGAAGAACCTGGCGCTGACGGGAGAGGAGATTGCCGAGATTTATGAGAATGGCATTTCAGCTTTAGCAATTGAAGATACCGATGGCGACGGTCTGCCTGATGACTGGGAGCGGGGTGCGTTCGAGAATCTAGACGAGAAGGAAACCGGTGACTTTGATTTGGATGGACTAACGAATGGCGAGGAGTTCGCCGTTGGCACAGATCCAACAGAATCGGACTCTGATGGTGATGGCTTGAGTGATGGGGATGAGTTCAACATCCATGCAACGGATCCGTCTGATCGAGACACGGACGGTGATGGGCTCACCGACGGCGCCGAGATCGACGTGTATAGCACTCTTCCTCGCGTTCCAGATACTGATGGCGATGGCCTGACCGATGGGGATGAGGTCAGCTTGCACGCGACCAAGCCTTCGGTATCAGATAGCGACGGGGATGGATTCTCCGACGGAGTTGAGATTGCTGCGGCTTCCGATCCGAATGATGCCACGAGGAAACCAGATCTCACCGATTTGGGAGATGTGCATATCAATGAGTTTGTCGCCTGTAATGGAGGCAGCTTGCTTGATGAGGATGGAGAATCGTCTGATTGGATCGAGCTTCGAAATCCGAATGATCTCATTCCGATCTCGATATCGGGATGGTATCTAACCGATGACCCGTCGGATCTCACAAAGTGGGCGTTTCCAAACATGGCGCTAGAAGCGAATACGTTTCTGGTGATCTTCGCTTCGGGAAAGGATCGTGCCGTTCCGGGTAATGAGTTACATACGAACTTTGCCCTGCAGCGGGAGGGTGGCTACCTCGCATTGACCCGCGGCAATGAGGTTGGCGGAATGGAGGTGGTGCATCAGTTCAATGACTATGCTGAACAGTTTGAAGATGTCTCGTTCGGAGTGGTGGGTTCTCTCGATGAACTGAATTCGGGTTATTTCGCAGTGCCAACCCCAAGCGCGAACAACGATGGAATGGCGGTGGATGGCTTTGTCGCGGACACCTCATTCTCTGTTGGACGCGGGTTTTACGAAACGCCTCAAGAGGTGGTGATTGCTACCGAAACGCCCGGAGCGAGTATCGTCTACACGCTTGATGGCACGATCCCCACCGAGAACCATGGCACCCGCGTGGATGCGCCTGATGCCGTGACTTCACCATCTGCGACAGTCATGGTATCTACGACGACGCAGTTGCGTGCGATGGCGTTCAAAGAAGGGTTTCAGGCGACGAATGTCGATGTGCAGAGTTACATCTTTCCGGATGAGGTGCTGGGACAATCACGGCCGCGGGAAGCGTTTCAAGACTGGGGTAGTGCGGGGCCGGATTGGGAAATGGATCCCCAGGTAGTGAATCATCCCCGCGAGTCCAACCGGGTGACTACGGATGATCTGTTAGAGATCCCGACTCTGTCGATCAATCTTCCCTTTGCTGATTTGTGGGGGAGTGCGTCCGGGATCTATGCAGATGCGAATCAGAACGTGGAGAAATTCTGTTCTATTGAGTATTTCAATGCTAACGGTGATCCTGTAGCGCCGAACGCGGGAGAGACATTTCAGGTCGAGGGCACAGTTCAGATTGTGGGAGGAAGCAGCCCACGTAACTGGAAGGCCAATAAGCTTTCGCTACGATTAAAGTTTAGTCCATCGGGGGTATTGAGCACCAGTGGCAAGCGTTTGCGTGATCTATCGGCGGCGATCTTCGACAAGCCGTGGATTCCGTTTGGAGAGGAAGCGACAGATCGATTCGACACTCTCGTGCTCGACGCGCGATTGAATAATGTCTGGATTCATCCGGATAGCAGTCAGCGCGAGCGGGGCCAATATGTCAGGGATCAATACATCGCGGATCTGCAGAATGCCCTGGGAGGCACGGCGCCTCACGGCAGGCATATGCATGTCTATCTGGCAGGGCTCTATTGGGGCATGTTCACCGTGCACGAGCGGCCTGACGACAACTTTGCCGCAGAGTATCTGGGGGGCGATAAGGACGATTACGACGTGATTAAACACAAGCGATCAACAGTCGTCGCCGGATCGGCGGACAACTATCACGCACTTCTTGATCTTGCAGAACGCGACCTGTCGTCACGTTCGAACTACGAAGCGATCTCCGAAGTGCTGGATGTGCAGGATCTCGCGCGCTATATGTTAGTCAACTACTACGGCGGGAACACTGACTGGGCGCACCACAACTGGTATGCGAGTTACAATCGCGTGGCACCAGATGGAAAGTGGCGCTTCCATTCATGGGACGCCGAACACGTCTTGAAAGATCTCGATGACGACAGCACAGAGCTAGAGGACAACGATGACGATCAAGGCCCGGCAGTCATTCATCACAGCCTGATGGAGAATGCGGAGTATCGTCTGATCTTTGCTGATCTCGTGCGGAAGGAATGTTTTGACGGTGGCAACCTTACTCCGGGCAATGCGCTAGCCCATTACATGCGACGCATAGCCATCATCAATGAAGCGATCCGGGCGGAGTCGGCCCGCTGGGGAGATAATAAAGTAGGTGGCGGTGCCCCGCACACCCGCGAGGACTGGTTGGCTGAACTGGAGCGCCTCACCAACGACTATTTCCCAAAGCGAACAAATGCAGTTCTTGGGCAGTTGAAGGCGCGTGACTGGTACCCGGACACCAGTGCTCCCGTTTTGGGCCAGCCAGGTGGACAGGTTCCTGCCAATTTCTCACTCGAGGTGTCTAGTCCTGACGGTGGCACAATTTATTATACGCAGAATGGCAGCGATCCGCGTGAAGCCTTCACATCGAATCCCGTGGGTACGGCCTATACTCAGCCGATCGCTCTGGATACCACTGCGTTGATTAAAGCCCGCGTAAGGCGGGGGAACGAATGGTCGGCGCTATCAGAAGCATTCTTTATTGTCGGTGGTGAGGAGGCGACAGTGGGGCGTCTCTTGATTAGCGAGATTCACTATCGTCCTGCGGCACCGAGTATCGATGAGATCGCGGCCGGGTTTGGTGATCGCGGGGAGTTTGAATTCATTGAGATCTTCAATAGCAGCGATGTGATCGTCAATTTGGATCACGTGCGGTTTAGTGATGGGATTCACTTTGACTTTGCGACGGATTCCTCGATCCGGCAATTGGCTTCCGGTCAGCGACTCCTTCTCGTTGAGAACGCACAGGCGTTCCGTTCACGCTACGGGAATGAGCTGCCGGTTGCCGGTGAATTTCAGAGAGGAAGCCAGCTGGCGAATGGCGGTGAGCGTCTCACATTGATCAATGAGGCATTGCCTGAAGGGGAACAAACGATCCAGGACATCGCTTTTGACGACGAAGCCCCGTGGCCGGAGGAAGCGGATGGGCATGGGTTCTCGCTCACCTTGCGTGACCCCAGTGGTCAACCGGATTCCAGCCTCGCGAGTAGCTGGAGGGCGAGTTCCTCCATAGGCGGTTCACCTGGAACGGAAGATACCGGCCTCAACCTCGCTACTTGGTTGGCAAGCCACGGCCTTACCGAAGGGGACGAGCACTTGGATCAAGATGGTGACGGTCTTCTGACCCTCCTTGAGTATGGGCTAGGCACCGACCCGGTAGGTGCGCATTCGGCCGACATGATCGTTGTCGGAACGGTGATAGAGCAAGGCCAGGCCTTCCTAACGGTTTCCTATCCGAGCAATGACGTGGCAAATGACTACTCACTGCTCGCCGAGTTCTCGACCGACTTGGTCGAGTGGACAGATGCCCTGGAAGTGGTGTCTCGTGCGCCCGGCGAGCAGGTGGGGCAGACCCGAATCGTGGTGCGCACCCATCTTCCGCTGGACGAAACTCAGGAGCAGTTCTTCCGGCTACACCTTGTCCCGTTTGAATAGAACTGACCGTCGGATGCGAAAGCGAAACCTAACGATCTTTTCCTACGATTCAGTGCATAAAGTGATCGATCCGCGACGTCTCAACACTCATATACGAATGAAAGCAATCACCTTACTCCTAACAGCCATCCTTTGCACCGTTTCCTTTGCGGAAGATGAACAGACCATCTTCGATGATCCCAAAGCCATCCCTGCCTTCCCCGGTGCAGAAGGCTACGGTGCCATCGCCAAGGGTGGACGTGGAGGCCAGGTCATTGCCGTGACCAACTTGAACAGTTCAGGCCCCGGTAGCTTCCAGTCCGCTTGTGACGCCGAGGGGCCCCGAATCGTCGTGTTCAAAGTCGGTGGCACGATTGATGGTAATGTGCGGATCAAGAATGATTTCATTACCGTTGCCGGCCAGACCGCCCCTGGCGATGGCATCACGATTAAGGGCAATCTAAGCATTGCGGCGAACGAAGTTGTCATTCGCTACATTCGTGTGCGCACTGATGGAAAGGCAGATGCGATTAGCGGTCGATACAAAAAGCATATCATCTTTGATCACGTTTCCGCCAGTTGGGGAGCGGACGAGGTGTTCTCCATCTATCATTGCGACCACGTGACCATTCAGAATTGTCTTATCTCAGAATCGGTCGGCCACGGGACGAGTCATCGCTTTGCAGCTATCTGGGGGAGTCAATACAGCTCGCATCATCGCAATCTCATCGCGCACTGTGATAGCCGCAATCCAAGGTGGGCCTCTGGCTGCGGCTTCAACGATTATCGCAACAACGTCATCTACAATTGGGGTTACAATAGCTGTTATGGTGCTGAAGCGCACCAGCGAGGGGATCGTCGCCAGCCGCCGGTTGAGTTCTCACATATCAATATGGTGGGCAATTACTACAAACCCGGCCCGGCTACCAAAGATGGCGTTCGAACTCGGATCGCCAATCCTTCTTCCCGCGACGGAGCGGATGATGCCGGCAAGTGGTGGGTCGCAGACAATGTGATGGATGAGAGTGAGGAGGTCACCGCTGACAATTGGTTAGGTGTTCGCCCTTCTGGCCCGGAGTATCGCCTCGAAGAACCCTGGCCAGCCATGCCTATCAATCAGGTTTCCGCGAAAGAAGCTTACGCATCCGTGCTCGCCAATGCTGGCTGCTCTTTGCCGAGACGTGACTCGGTTGATAGGCGTATTGTCAAAGAAGTGTCCGACGGAACCGCGACTTACGGCAATGGCATCATCAGCACTGCTGAAGACGTCGGAGGGTGGCCCGAATTGAAGAGTGGCACTGCTCCCGCTGACTCCGATGACGATGGCATGTCCGATGACTGGGAAAACATGCATGGCCTCGACCCTAAAAACTCGGCAGACGGGGCCAAGGATAGTGATGGTGACGGCTATACCAACGTTGAAGAGTTCCTCAATGACACCCATCCGAAGGAGGCGATTGATTACACCAAGCACGCGAACAATATCAATACATTGAAATGAAAGCAGCATGGCTCTCATTCCTTGTTTGTGCTCAGATCGTCGCTGGTACAGAACGCCCACGTGTGATTGTCACATCGGATGGTGAGATTGATGATCAATGTTCGATGGTACGCTTTCTTCTTTATACGAATGAATGCGATGTGGAGGGGATCGTTTCATCGTCTTCACAGTATCACGCTCATGACAAGAATTGGGCGGGTGATGATTGGATCGATCCGGCGTTGGAGGCTTATGCGCAGGTGCACCCGAATCTCGTGAAGCATGACCCACGCTATCCTACTCCCGAGTATCTCCGTGAGCGTATTGCGTTGGGAAATGTGAAGACGGTTGGTGATATGGAGAAACCCACGGAAGGTTCCAACTTGATTGTAAAGGTCTTGTTAGACCAAACAGATGAGCGCCCAGTGTGGATGCAAGCATGGGGCGGGATGAACACATTTGCGCGCGCCTTCAAAACTATCGAGGAGGAGCACCCCGATCGCATGGCCGAAGTGGCTGCCAAATCGCGCTTCTTCTTCATCTGGGAACAAGACCGTACATATCAAGAATACATCCGGCCTGTCTGGGGCAAGTATGAGATTCCCACCATTGTGTCAGACCAGTTTGAAGCGATTGCATATCGATGGAAGTCAGCGCAGCCAGAGAAGATGCATCCCTACTTTGAAGGTCCTTGGATGCGAGAGCATATCCTGGAAGGCCATGGGCCACTCTGCGCGGGATACGCTTCCCATGAGAACGGCGACTTCCGTTCGGAAGGTGATTCCCCGGCCTTTCTCCACACGATCGTTACTGGTCTTCGGAATATGGAGTCGCCGCATTGGGGTGGGTGGGGTGGACGTTATGTGAGGGTTCGTGAGAATCTTTGGCTCGATCCGGTGCCAGTCAATGGATACAGCCATCCGCCTGGAATTTGGAATGGATCGACTGGCTGGGGACGTAATAGTTTGCGCTCGTCGTCTACTTCCACGTCGGAGCAGCGTTTGGTGTATTTCAAGCCGATGTGGCGATGGACGCCTGCTTTGCAGAATGACTTTGCCGCGCGAGCGGATTGGTGTGTAAAGTCTGTCGATGAAGCCAATCATCCGCCAGTGGTGACACTTGGCCATGAAAGCTATCTTACCTTCAAGCCTGGTGAAGGTGTCCAACTAAGTGCAATGGCAACCGATCCTGACGATGACGCCCTGACCTATAGATGGTGGCAATATGAGGAAGCGGATACCTATCCTAGCAAGGTAGCCATCGAGAAGACAAGCGCAACCTCCGCCTCATTTAAGGTTCCAGACGATGCAAATCATGCGGAGGATATTCATATCATTTGCGAAGTTACGGACGATGGTTCGCCGCCGCTGACTCGCTATCAACGAGTGGTGATCGAAGTGAGCGATCCACTGACTCCGCCAAGCTATATGACCAATGGCGCTGGCGCAGTAGAGATTCCTCCTATGGTAGCCCACTTCCCTTTGAACAGTGGCGACAGTGTGCGGGTAACGGATGTGGTTGGCGGGATCGAAGGAACGCTCCACAATGCCGACCCTAAGGTTTCATGGGCGGACGGTGCGCTGCATCTGGACGGGATCGATGATCGAATCATCGTCGAACACGATTCCACTTTCGACTTCGGCAACGATTCGTTCAGCATTGCTTTCTGGATGCGATGGCCGAAAGGTCTCCGCCCAGCTTACGAGCGCATTCTCACCAAAGGTGATTATGATTCTTCCCTCGATGGCGAGACGGGCAAACGGTATGAAATCTATATCAGCTCAGACAATTTACGATTCAATGTCGATGACGACCGTTGCAGATCACAGATCCAGGTTTCCATGGATCCTTATCGCACGGGCGAGTGGGTGCATGTGACAGCCGTGCGTGACCGTAGGAACAAGCGACTGAAGCTTTACGCAAATGGGGTGCTTATGCCGCCGAACAATCCAGGAAATCCGAACAATGACGGTACCGACGCGACTGGAGATATTGCCAATACTGTTGGGCTTTACATCGGCGATGCCAGTCGGGAAGACAATCCCTTCCAGGGTGGACTCAGGGATTTGCGATTCTTCCGAGCGGCTCTTTCACACAATCAAACGGCAGCCATCGCATCAAAAGCCACCTTGATTGAGAAACCTTTGCCGCAGATGAAGAACGAGAATCGGGTGATCGCAGCCAAGGTTTCTGAGATTCCACCCATGACAGCACACTTTGCCATCAACGAGGGTAAGGGAGATCAGTTGAACGATAGCGTTTTGGGTGTGGTTGGTGCGTTGGCCAATGCAAGGGAGGACTCATGGAGTTCGAGTTCCAAAGGGATTGCTTTGAGGTTCGATGGGGCTGACCAGCGAGTCGTCGTGCCTCATAGTGTAGGCGTCGATTTCGCTGATGAGTCATTCTCGGTCGCCTTCCACGTGCGTGGGAAGAAGAGGATCCGTCCTATCCAACAATATCTCCTTTGCAAAGGGAGCGGTGATTTGGAATCGGAGAGTGAGGCCCATTGGGAACTTACCGTACAGGAATGTGGGCTCCGCTTTCTTGTCGATGACCAGATCAAGAGATCGTCCATTCGAGTTTCAGGCGGCTCCCTTTATGAAGGGGACTGGGTTCACATCGCTGCAGTGCGTGACCGAAGGGCGAAGCGATTGAAACTCTTCATCAATGGCGAGTTACAGCAATCCATTGCTGAAGGAGATGATGGCGACGACGGTATTGACCAAACTGGCAGTGTTGCTAACACACGAGATCTGATTATCGGTAATTCCAGCCAGCGAGACCTCGCATTCGCCGGAGAAATTGCTGATATTCGGTTCTATCGATCAGCTCTGACACCATCACAGATTGCTGGCGTCGCAAGACTCCGACGCTCTGCGGCTGCTAACCCACTCCATTGATCAACTTTACTGCTTTTCGACGACCTATTGATTGTAATGAATTTATTTTCCTTAGCGCTGGCTTTCTTTGTTATCGGCGCATGCTCTGCCTCATTTGCATCCGAACGTTCGCGGGTCATTGTGACCAGTGATGGTGAGATTGACGACGAATGTTCCCTCGTCCGCTTCCTTCTCTACGCGAACGAATGGGACATTGAAGGGATCATCACCTCCAGTTCGCAGTATCACTGGCAGGGACACAAATGGGCCGGAGACGATTGGGCGCAGCCATATTTGAAAGCCTATGCGGAAGTACATCCGAATCTGGTGAAACATGACCCCCGGTTTCCTGATGCGAAGTTCTTGCAAGCACGCACTTTGCTAGGCAATACCAAGGCAGAAGGTGAAATGGAGGAAGTTACGGCGGGTTCACAGCGTATCGTTGAGGTCTTGTTAGACCAGTCGGATTCACGGCCCATTTGGTTGCAAGCGTGGGGTGGGACGAATACGATCGCCCGCGCATTGAAGACCATTGAGGAGGAACACCCGTCAGAGATGGCAAGAGTGGCAAAGAAGATTCGGCTCTACCTTATCTGGGAGCAAGACAAGACTTATCAAGAGTATGTTCGTCCACATTGGGGAAAGTATCAGATTCCCACAATCATCTCGGATCAGTTTATTGCGTTCTTTTATCATTGGAAGAAGTATCTTCCCAAGAAGGAACAGAGCTATATGGTTGGCTCGTGGATGAGGGCGAACGTTCTGGAGAGCCACGGCCCATTGTGTTCGCTGTACAAGGCGCGAAAGGCCGGAGAGAAGGGATACGATGACGGTGACTTCCGTTCAGAAGGCGACTCGCCTGCATTTCTCCATACCATTCCCACAGGCCTAAGGAGCACAGAATCGCCGAACTGGGGTGGCTGGGGTGGGCGCTTTGTGTGGGTACGTGACAACACCTGGCTCGATCCTGTCTCGGAGCCTGGCTACGAGTATCCCAAGGGGCGCTGGTATACGAGTTCGGCTTGGGGGCGTTCGCGGCTGCGGAAGAACATTCCCAATGATGAGGAACTCACCGACTACCTGAAGCCGCAATCGCGATGGATCGCCGCCATTCAGAATGATTTCGCCGGCCGCGCTGATTGGTGCGTCAAGTCGTTCGAAGAGGCCAACCATGAACCCAAAGTCGTTCTCACTCACGGCCCTGACATCAATGCTAAGGCGAGTGGGCGGGTCCAGCTCGGCGTCAAAGCCACCGATCCTGATGGCGACAAGCTCACCTATCGCTGGTGGCGCTATCATGAAGCGGACACTTACGACGGCGACTTTGCCATCCAGAGTTCCGACAAGCCAAACGCCTCTTTCAACGTCCCCGTCGATGCCCAGAATGGCGACACCATCCACATCGTCTGCGAAGTCACCGACGCCGGAAGCCCGCCCATCACCCGTTACCAACGCGCTGTGATTTCAGTGAGATAGATCACCATTTCGTGACCTGGCCATCCGATGTCCAACAGGTTCAGTGCCCTCGGTCGAATGGTACAAGAATGGTCGTTTTCCCGTTGCCATTCTCAGCGACCAGAACTGTCAGTTGGTCATTGAAGTCCACGGTAATGGACTCGAAGCATCGGAAGGTCGTCAGAGTGAGCTGAGAGAGTTTCATGGGCGGTGAGTGCCTAAGAGATCAGCGTGTAGGCTTGAGGTCCTCCAGGAACATTGCTAGGGTCGATGCGGGTATCAAGGGTGGCGAATTGTCCGTGCTGCGAAACCGCTAGAGCGAGCAAGTAGAGATCGGTGATCGCGTTCGGGCCCGGCAAACTGGAGAAGGTGGTGGTGGTGGGCGAATACCGCTTTGGGTTGATCGTCTCGCGGGACCGCCAAGTGCGAGTACGCTGGTTGAATGATTTGTTAGGGGTCATCACTGTGTTGCCCATATTGGAAGCGACCACTCGACATTATGCGATCGTGAGGGAGTCATAACGAACTAGTCATGACTCGTTTGCTATCATTAAACCACAAACCGCTCATATTGAGTTAAGTAGTTTGCCATCAACGGGTTGCGTAATCCGCAATCCTAAGTCCGACAGATTCCTAGGCCTCGTCGAATGTGGGGAGGGAATCGATCACGATAGGCGTGTGCCCGCACTCGGCGGCGAGCTCGTTGAACTCTTGCAGCTCGGCATCGGTGAAGAGCAAGCCCCCCGCTTTCTCCGTCTTGGCGGCTCCTTGCGCCTCAATCTGTCCCGGCAGCAAGCAGGCGTCGTTGCCATGACCTAACACATCATCAATCACAGCCTTCACATTGGCGCCGAGATCGCGACCGACGGCAAATTGCCCGCTGGAGATGGCTTCGGGATGGATGACCTGGAAGTAGAAAGTTGGCGTGCGTTTCTCGCCCTCGGGAATCTCGCGGGATCGTAGTGTGGGTAAGGAACCTCCCGTGAAGGCGCTGTAGAGCTCATTGATGAGGGCTAGACCGTAGCCTTTGTGATTGCCGAAAGGAACCAGCGCGGTGACGGCGTGCGGGTCCGTGGTGAAATTGCCAGAGGCATCGACCGCCACGCCTTCAGGCAGGGCTTTTCCCTCGCGCTTGAACTGCTGCACCCGCCCCATTGCCATGATAGACGTCGCCCAATCCACCACGATGGGGAAACCGATGGCATCGGTGGTGGGGAATCCCCAGCTATGAGGATTGGTGCCTAGGGTGGGGAACTTGCCGCCAAAGGGAACGACCTCAGCCAGCGCGGCGGTGCAGTTGGTGTAGGCGATGTAGCCACGCTGAGCGGCGTCCATCACATAGCCACCACCCCAGAGGTAGTGGAAGGCGTTGTCCACACTCACCTGGCCGATGCCGTAGGTGTCTGCTAGGGTGATGCAGCGTTCCATCGCGGCGAAACCTACGGATGGCCCCAACTTGCGGTTGGCATTCCACACTTCGCTCGCAGCAAATTTGCTAGGCAACTTGTCGACTCGCGCTCCTGGCACGCAGCCTCCCGCTCGGCTGCCGAAGTGATCGTCCAGGTGCAAGGCTTTGAGAGCATTGTGGGTGCGAATCCCATGCCGAGCGGTCATTTCGCAGAAGCGAGCGGCGTCCGCACTTTCGTCGGCGGTGTAACCGCGGTGTTGGTAGGCGGCTTTGACCAGGGATCGGTGGGTTTCAAAGGGAACGATGCGCATGCGGGATGCTTTCACGCGAATCGCGAGCTTGTCCATGGAGAATCCAGGATTCGCGGCTCGACAGGCATTCCCCAACGTCCTCCATTAGGGCTATGAATGATTGCCCTCTTCGTGCCAGTGTCATCGGGAGCTATCCCTTTCCAGGATGGTTAGAGTTTTCGAGTCAGCACCTTGATGCCTTCGGCGATGCGGACATCCGCGAGATGCAAGAGGACGCTACCATCGCGGCGATCCATGATCAGGTGACGGCTGGTTTGGACGTGATCACGGATGGGGAACAAGGCCGCTTTGATTTCAATCTCTCTTTCTATGGTTACCTCCAGGGGATTGATCTGGAACCCGCTCCGCCAAGGCGGTTTGGTCCGCCGGCGCATGACCAGCGGGGGAAGCATCCTATCATTGGCGAACTTGTGGCCCCGAATGGATTGGGGTGCGTGGAGGAGTTCGAGCGATTGAAGGCGCTCGCTCCGAGTGGGCCGGCCCTGAAGGTGAGTATTCCAGGTCCTTTCACGTTGAGCGGTCGGTTAGAGCCGAATGAGCAGTATGCTGACAGATACGCGATCACGGAAGCGCTCTTGCCGCTGGTGCGGAAAGAGATTGAAGACCTCGTCGCCGCTGGGTGCACGGAGATCTGCGTCGATGAACCGTCGATGAGTTGCTATGCTTACAAAGAGGACCCGAAACGTTTCGTCGATATCTTCAACCGGACGATCGAGCCGGCCGTTGGGCGCGCGCGCTTGGACATGCACATGTGCTTTGGAAATTTCAAAGCGCGAGGGGTAGGGAAACGTGTCATCCGCGCGATGTTTCCGGACTTCCTCGATCTCAAGGTTGACGAGATGCATATCGAGATGACCACCACGGCTTTCCAAGACTTGGAAGTGATCGAGCAAGTGGCCAAGAAGATGGATGCTGCCGTGGGCATCATTGACGTTAAGAGCTACTATATAGAAACGCCGGAGGACGTGGCCGAGCGCGTGCGGGCGTGCCTGCGATACGCCCCTGCCGAGAAACTTGTCTTTGCCCCTGACTGTGGGCTCTCGCAAACCGCTCGTTGGGCCTCACGACGCAAGTTGGCAAATATGGTAGAAGGGATTGGTATTGTACGGAAGGAGTTGGGATTATGTTAAAACAAGCCGTTCAGAAGGACGAGGTGTTATTGGCAGACATCGCCGCCTCACACAACGACGGCAACGACTTTGGCGTCTGGTGGTTGGGGCAAAGTGGTTTCTTGGTGAAATGGCAGGGGCATCAGTTGCTCTTGGATCCCTACTTGTCGGATTCGCTCACGAAGAAGTATGCCGAAACGGATAAACCTCATGTGCGCTTGTCAGAGCGCGTGCTCGATCCCGGGCTCTTACAAGGCATCGAGGTCGTCACTTCCTCGCACAATCACACGGACCACCTCGACGCAGACACCCTTCTCCCGCTCGCCAAGGCCAACCCGGGAGTAAAGCTCGTGCTCCCCGTGGCGAACATTGGCTTCGCCAGCGATCGCCTGGGAGAGGGAGCGCTTGAGATGATTGGTCTAGATGAGGGATCGGAGGAGGACGTGGGGCCGTTCCATTTCGTAGGAGTCGCCGCGGCCCACAATGAGATCGATCGTGATGAGGAAGGGCGTTGCCGCTATCTTGGCTTTCTTGTGCGCTTTGGCCCGTGGACCCTCTTCCATAGTGGAGACACCCTCTGGCACGACGCGCTCGTCGCGAAGGTCCTGCCCCACGCACCGGACTTGATGCTGCTGCCCATCAATGGAAACAAGCCTGAACGGCGGGTTGCAGGCAATTTCAATGCCACCGAGGCGGCCGCCTTTGGGCGTGCGTGCAATGGGAAAGTCGTCATTCCCTGTCACTACGATATGTTTGCCTTCAATACGGCCGATCCCGCGGACTTCTTGGTAGCCTGTGACCGCCTGGGGCAGACGGGTATGGTGCTCGGCGGTGGGGATCGATGGTCGAGTGGCCTCGCATAACTGATCTAAATTCTCGAATTTCTGCAATACCGCTTTGCAAATTCCAGAGGTATCACGCTAGGTGCCCGTAACTCATTCCTTTCGCTCTTTCCATTATCTTAATTATTATAATGCTCTAGATCTTGACGGATCGGCAGACTCGCTGTCTCAATACTGAGAACCTTCTTCCCAATGTTACGCCCCCTTCTCTCCTCCTTCGCATTCATCGCCACGGGTCTCATGCCGTTGAGCGCTGCTACTATCGTGACAATCGATGATTTCACCACCGGTATTGGCGCCTCTGGAGACACGCCCTCAGATGCGTTAGGGCCTTTCGAAGCTCTCATCGTGGATGCTGCGGACAGTGCGGACACCAATCCCTCTGGAGTCACCGTCCCCATCACCTTCAATGGCACCCAGGTGGCAACGAGCACTCGGACCGCATCGCTGTCCGTCTCCGCGACGGGTAACAAATCCGCTTTGGCTTTCCACACATCGACCAACCGACTCTCCATCTCGGTTGATGATGAGGCAACCGGACAGTTCTCCCATGAGTATGAGTTCTCCCCAGCTGGTTTTGATGCGACCTTTGGCGGGCTGGTAGACACGGTCGAGTTCACGCTTGCCTCTGTGGACAAGCCTGACAGTGGGACGCTGTCAGTGACCTTTGTGGATTCTGCCTCGAATGTGGGCACATGGACGGGTGCTGATTTGCTCCAAATCGGGACCGGCGCCACGAAATCAGCCGAGTTTAGTTCCATTCCTGGGGGCGTTGATTTCACTTCACTTGAAACGGTCACCTTCGCCCTTTCGGATGGCACGGCGATCGACGCGACCTTCGAATCATTTCAATTCTCCGGTCCAGACGTGGTCATCCCCGAGCCTAGCAGCGCGATGCTCCTGCTCTTGGGGAGCGTTCTCCTGGGCGCTCGTCGTCGACGGTAGTCGGCCTTCTTCTATTTCTTTGGTTGATGCAAATGGCGAGCACGTGCTCGCTATTTGCATTTCTAGGAAGGCCTTCTTCCTTGTGCGATGCGCCTTGCTCTCTCCTTGCTCGCCTTTGGAGCGCTGTTGTGGTCATCGGGACGGGTGTGGGCGCACGATGATCCTGCGGCCAAGGCCGGAGATGTCACGGCGGCGATCGAGGCCCATGGACCCACCGTGGAGGCGCTGACAACGCGGGCTGAGTTGTGGCGCAGTCTGCGAAAACTGGATCTCGCAATCGAGGATCTGAAGGAAGCCTGCGCCCTTGCTCCAAATTCCGTGGGGTTGAAGCGGCGTTTGGCGAGGACTCAATATGCCCACAATGCTCTCAAGCCTGCCTTTGAGACGGTTAAGTCCGGGCTGGCGATCGCGGAGAAAGCTGAAGATCGGGCATCGTTGCTCATGCTACGGGCCTCCATCTACCTGGCCTGGCGAAGCTATGAGAACGCCGTGAGCGATTGCGATGCGGCTGACGAAGCGCTTCCGAATCACCATCGGGTCGATTGGGTGCTGTACCGAGCCTTCGCACAGCGCATGACAGGTGCCTTTGAGGCGTGTGAACGCGACCTGAAAGCTGCGCTTACCCGGACCCGCAGCGCCGTGATACATGCTCAGTGGGTGGATGCCTTGATTGATGTGAAGCGCTACGAGGAGGTGATTCGAGAAGTGGACCGTCAGTTGCCTGGGCTCCGATTCAGCGCAGCGTGGCGTCTGCGGAAAGGGCAAGCACTTCTCGGTCTGGAACAGCCTCAAGAGGCACGATCACAATTCATGGATGCCTTGAAGGAGTTGGATGGGCGGATACGTCCTCATGACGACTATCCGGACACCGCCCTTCTGAGCGACCGAGGATTGGCTCATTGGCTTCTAGGAAATCGGAAAGCTGCTCGCAGTGACTACGAGCGCGCCAAGAAGGCGGGTGCCTTTCCCTGGATGCACTGGCGTCTTGAGAAGACCTTCGGTTAGCAGCTTCCAAGGGGCGAAACCGTGTTGACCATTGGGATCATGACCGGCATATCGAGAGGCACACGCTGGTGTTCTCTATATGAAAGGTTACGCAATTGGAATTGACTACGGCACGAATTCGTGTCGCTCGCTCCTCATTGATCTCGAAAACGGGCGTGAACTCGGATCTGAGGTCTTTGCCTACCCCTCGGGAAAGGCTGGGATCTTGCTGGATCCCAAAGACCCGAATGTCGCTCGCCAGAACCCGCAGGATTACATCGACGGCTTGGTGGCGACGGTCTCTGCCGCGATCGACCAGGCGAAACGTGCCGATGCGAACTTCAACGTCGAGAAAGTGATCGGCATTGGTGTGGACACGACGGGGAGCACAATCATTCCGGTGGATGCCTCAGGAAGTCCGCTTGGATTGGATCGTCGCTTTGCGGACAATCTCAATGCTCAGGTGTGGCTTTGGAAAGATCACACCGCCCACGAGGAAGCGGCGGCGATCACGGCCAAGGCTGCCGAGATGCGCCCACAGTATTTGGCAAAGTGTGGGGGCACCTATTCCAGTGAGTGGTGGTGGAGCAAGATTTGGCGATTGCGGAACGTGGACCTCGAGGTTTTCGAGGCGGCGGCTAGCTTCGTCGAACACTGCGACTTCATTCCTGCGCTCCTGACTGGCAATTGCCACCCGGGTGCTATGAAACGGGGAGTCTGTTCCGCTGGACACAAAGCCATGTACAACGCGGGGTGGGGAGGACTTCCTGACAAAGAGTTTCTCTCAGCACTCGATCCCGCTCTAGCAGACCTGCGCGACCGGCTCTATGATCATGCCGTGCCGGCAAATCAACTCGCGGGCGGGTTGTCTGAGAAATGGGCGTCTAAGCTCGGGTTGAAACCGGGCACGGCAGTGGCCGTGGGGGCTTTCGATGCGCACATGGGAGCCGTGGGAGCCGGCATCAAGGAAGGCACGCTCGTGAAGATCCTCGGTACGAGCACCTGTGATTGCATGGTCGTGCCTAACAAGGATCCCCTAGCAGACATCCCAGGACTCTGTGGCATTGTTGACGGGTCAATCCTGCCCGATCACTACGGACTGGAAGCGGGCCAGTCGGCGGTGGGAGATATCTTCCTCTGGTTCGTCAATCACCTCGTCCCAGATAGCTACGGAGCGACGGTGGATGAGAAATTCGCGACCATGGAGGCGAAACTAGCAGACTTAAAACCTGGAGAGACGGGGTTGCTGGCACTTGATTGGAACAATGGCAATCGTACCATCCTCGTCGATGTGCGTTTGAGTGGTCTCATCCTGGGGCAGACCTTGCACACGGAAGCCCACGAGATCTATCGGGCGCTCATCGAGGCCACAGCCTTTGGGGCCCTCACGATTATCAAACGGATCGAAGAATACGGAGTGCCCGTGCAGGAGGTCATCAACACGGGAGGCCTAGCTGTGAAGAATCCCACGCTGATGCAGATCTATGCCGACATCTTGGGCCGCCCTCTCAAAGTCTCCGCGAGTGAGCAGACTTGCGCGCTCGGGGCGGCCTTGTTTGGCGCCGCCTCCAGTGGTCGGATGACGCTGTCGGAAGCGCAAGCGAACTGTTGTCAGGTGCGTGATCGCATCTACGAGCCCATTGAAGCCAACCAGCACGTCTACGAGCAGCTCTATCAACACTACCGTACCCTGCACGATGCCTTTGGAAGCACCGGATGGAGCGGAACCCTAGATGAGGTGATGAAAGGCGTCATCGCCATCCGGGATGCCGCCCGTGCCAGTGCGTGATCTTGATAGTGATGAGATGTCTATGTTAGAAGAACTCAAAGCGACCGTGGTCGAGGCGAATAAGCTCTTGGAGACTTCTGGCTTGGTCAAATTGACCTGGGGTAATGTCAGTGCCATTGACCGTGAGCGGGGAGTCTTTGGGATCAAGCCGAGTGGCGTGCCTTACAGCCAGTTGACCCCGGCGGACATCGTCCTCGTCGATTTGGATGGAAATCAGGTCGAAGGGAGCCTCTCGCCCTCTTCCGATACGAAGACGCATTTGGAGCTTTATCGAGCCTTCGACAAGATTGGTGGCGTCACCCACACCCATAGTGTGCATGCTACCATGTTTGCACAGGCGGGACGCGAGATCCCTTGTCTCGGCACTACGCATGCCGACCATTTCAATGGACCGGTGCCTGTTTGCCGGGCGCTCACACCTGAGGAAGTGGCTGAGGATTACGAAGGCAACACTGGCAAAGCCATCGTCGAACGTTTCGCGGGTCTCGACCCGGTAGCCATGCCTGCTGTGTTGCAACTTCATCACGCGCCCTTCACTTGGGGCAAGAACGCCATGGATTCTGTCAAGAACAGCATCGCTTTGGAATCCTGTGCGGAAATGGCCTTGGGCACCTTTCACTTGCAAGCTGATGTCGCGGCCATTCCCTCGCATCTTCTAAACAAACACTACGAGCGCAAACATGGCCCCAATGCCTACTACGGCCAACGGAAGGGCTGATTTCCCCTTGTCAGCAATCGCTCATCTCTTCTACGCTTATCGCCCACTCATGGTCTCTCGGATACTTCCCATCCTCGTCCTCATATTCGCGGGGAGCCTCCTCTTATCTTGTCAGTCCTTTCGCGAACCCCTGGATGTCTCCGAAAAGCCGATTCCAGGCAACGCCGAGCCGATAGATGAAGGCATCTCTGAGGACGTTTCCTCTCCTGAGTTACCAACGTTTGATGACCCCGGCGGCAATCTTGATTTGCGTCAGCTCACCCAGTTAGCCCTCGCCAATTCTCCCGCATTCGCCAGTGCGGAAGGCAATCTCAACGTTGCCAAAGCCCAGCGTCGCGCCCTCCGACATTGGCGCGATCCCGAGTTGCGGACTGGCTTTGATTGGGATGATGTGAGGGTGCAAGAAAGTCCTGGAGGTCCGGGGACTGACACTACCCGCCGCAATGAAGCCTTCGACGTGAGTGTTCGCTTCTTTCCTCCCAATCCCTGGGAGATGCGAGCCGAGTTGAGCAAAGCCCTTGCCGAGATCAGCTACGCAGAGTTCGCCTTGAGGCAAACGGGAAGGGAGATCATCAATCAAGTGCGCCGACTCTATCAAGATCTCCAATTCGCTCAGGAAGACATTCGCTTGGGCAAAGGCGTCTATCGCTTGGAGCTCGAGGAGTATGAGCGGCTGAAAGCTGGCTCTCTCCGGGGGCCCGCAGATAACCAAAAGTTACGTGAACTTGATCGGCTGGACACAACGAGTGCCACTGAGATCCGGTTTCAAGCGCTTCGGAGTGAATTGGCAGCCCTCGTTGGCTTAGAGGATCCTAGCAGAATCCGCGTGGAAGGTGTTCCCAATCGCCCTGTGGTGGGCTTTCGTCCAGATACCGTTGAGGCGCTCACCGAAATGGCATTCATGAACAACCTTGAGATCGCTGACTTGGATCGCTTGCAGAAACTGGCACAAGGGGACCTCGCGGCATTTAAGGCGACAAAGATTCCCTGGGTATCCTTCTTTGAGATGGGCCGCGATCGACGCTACAACGAGCACCTGCCCGTCAATGATCAGTATTCCGCGAGACTCGCCTTCAATGTTCCCATCTTCTCGGTCTTCAGCAAAGAGGGTGAGGTCTATCAAGAACAGATCCGCAGCTACAAGAAGCAGGCCGAGCGCTATCGCAAACAGATCCAACGTCGGATTTCCAGTAGGATCAACAGCATCAAGAACGCCCGCGAGGGATTGGGGCGCTTCGATAGGGAAACAGCTAGTATCATTGCTAAGTATGCGGCTGTTGAGAATGAATTGAACGACGCGCTCGGGAATCAAGCCGCAGAAGTCGCTCATCGCCGCCGATTGAAGGCCTTGGAACGTTCGCGCGAACGCCTGGATGCTGAAGAAGCTTATCACGAGGCGCTCCTCGATCTCGAAGAGATCATTCGTGGCGATATCGAAGAGGTCTTTCACAAGCGCGCGGACGCGGCCGAATGAGAGTCGTCTTTCTAGATGCCTCTACCGTGCAGCACGCGAACGACGTTGATCTTTCGCCCCTGGAAGGAATCGGTTCCTTTCAAAGCTACGAAACCACGACGCCCGATCAGCTCGCGGAGCGCTTGCGCGATGCTGCGATTGTCATCGCTAACAAAGTGCGTCTGAATGCCGAGTTGATCACCGCGCATCCGGATCTGAAAGTGATCGCCGTGGCTGCGACCGGCACGAACAACGTTGACTTGGACGCCGCCCGCCGAGCAGGGGTGCAAGTGTGCAACGTGCGCGGGTACTCGACTGAGAGCGTGGCTCAGCATGCTGTGGCAGCCATGCTCAATCTGGCCACACAGATGCATCGTTACACCGCTGAGCCCACTCAATGGGCTTCTTCGCCGATCTTTACCCGTCTTGACTATCCGGTGATCGAGCTGCAGGGGCGCACGCTGGGGCTCATCGGCGTGGGAAATATAGGAAGGCGTGTGGGAGAGATTGCGCAAGCGTTAGGCATGCGAGTGATAGGCTACGCGCGACCGGGCAGCAACCAAGAGGTGCATGCTGAATGGCCACGTGTCCCCATGGATGCCCTTTTGGCAGAAAGTGATGTGGTTAGTTTGCATTGTCCTCTGACGGAGGAGACGCAGGGGCTCATGAATGCCGAGACCCTGCGTGCCATGAAGCCAGGTGCCTTTCTCATCAACACGGGGCGCGGGGAACTCGTCGAGGAAGCGGCTTTGCTGACTAGTCTTCGCGAGGGACATCTAGGAGGGGCTGGATTGGACGTCTTGTCAGTCGAACCCCCTCCAGCAAATCATCCCTTGCTTGAGGCGGCTAGCAGTTTGCCCAATCTCTTGATCACTCCTCACACCGCCTGGAGTTCTCGCACGGCTCGGCAAGAACTCATCCATCGTGTCGCCGCCAATATCCGCGCGTTTATCGAGACGGGCGAAGCTACCAATCGCGTGGCTTGAGGCCTCATCGGAGCAGTTCTTCCCAGGCATACCGGAGGAAATAGAGTTCTCGATTGCCCTCATAGAGTACGCCAACGTGGTCGTCACCCACGGGCGTGAGGCAAGAGTAGCCCGCTCCAAGACGAGAATCATAGACAGTGTGCCACTGCTCGGGCCAGGTCATGCCTTCGTCTCGGCTGAGTTTAAGCGTCATGCGGTAGCGTCCACGATCCGTGGCAGGGTTGGAGAATGCTAACAAAGCTCCCAGCTGAGGATGGTCCACGCGGATGAGCGATGCCATGCAGGTGGGCTCGATGAGCGCGGCACGGTCTGTGGGATGCCGTTCCCAAGTCTTCCCGAGATCGCGCGTGATTGCCACGGTCCGTCCGCGATGCGCGTCCGTTCGGGCGCGATTCCGATTGTCGCGGCAATTGAGCATGAGCGCGCCATCGCCGAGTTCCACCACTTGAGCTTCGGTGGTATCGATCTTCACGCCGGTGCCAATCGACCACGTCTCGCCACGATCCCTGCTCGTGATGATGGTTGAGAATGGTTTGCCTTCGTTAGGGGGCGCATTCTCGCTGCGATACTGCGCAGCGAAGACCAACGTCCCATCACGCATCGTGATGCCTTTGCCAGGGCCTGCCAATACAAAGCGCCACTTTGGATCCTTCACCTGAGAAGTGATGTTACGAGGCAGTGACCAGGTGAGGCCATCGTCGTCACTGTGAGTGAGCATCAATTGCCCCGTTTCGTCCGGTGTCATGCCAGGACCCGATCCATGCCAAGAGCGGTTTCCATGACTCCAGGTGGCGGCGACCCAGATGCGACCGGTGACCGTATCGACGAGGATGGCTGGGTCGCCGATGCCGTCATGATGCCATTGGGGATCGTCTCCCATGTCCATGATGATCTGCATGGGCGACCAAGTCTGCCCACCATCGATACTGCGTGACAACCCCACATCAATGTCATTCGGAAGATCACCTGCCCCACGATAACGATTGTCGTACACGGCTAACAAGGTTCCATTGGTGCTCGTTGCTAGGCCGGGGATGCGATAAGTGTGGCAGGCGTCCTGTCCTCCTTGGCGTAAGGCGATGCCTACGCGAGCAGGGCCGGTAAGCGTTGCTAAGGTGGGTAAGTGTGCGTCGCGGTCGATCTCCAAGGACTCTAAACGTATCTCCACTCGATCATCGAGGCGCGCCGCAGGGCTGAGGGTCACGTTGATGGGAAAGCGATTCTGACCCTCTTCCAGGAAATGATTCGTTTCAAATCGCATCTCACTTGAGGGTGTTAGGGAATGGCCTAGCACGTGCACGGCACTGATGGCATTCATGGCTGAAGGATCTGGAAAGCTGAGCGTCACGGCTCGGATCGCCTTGGGCTGTTTCTCGCCTTGCGTCGGCACCATCACGTGCATGTAAATGCTAGACTCCTTGCCTAACAAAAGCGGTTGTTGAGGCTGGTAGACGCGGAGGCCTAAGATAGTCATGTCGTGGACGTCATTGGCGGATACGGCATCGTCACATTTATCCATGAAGGCCATGGCAGCTTCCCAGTCCTCTTCGGTCTCGTCGTGTGTGCCCTCGCGAAAGTGACAGGCGTTGCGCCAAGTGGCGACGCTGAGGAGTCCAAAGACGGGCGCGGCTGCCACACAGGCCTGTCGTGTGCCAGAGGGATTCGCCCATCGATCACCAGTGGCATCTGTTGAAAGAACAGCGCGCGGAGCGATGAGCGCTCTGAGATAGTGTTGATCATAAGGCAAATGATCCTCACGTCCTGCATAGTCGCGAAACTGTGGAGCAAACCAATAGGCGAAACGGTTAGGATCGGTGATCGCCTCCAAGCTCTCTGCGTGTCCGTCTTGACCGCGATAAAGGCCGGCGCCTCCGGCACCCGATCCGTTTGGTAAGGTCACGGTCACACGCTCGTCCAAAGCGCCTGTGAGCAGCGCCACCTTCCCCCCGCGCGAATGCCCAAACACTGCGATCCGATTGGGATCAACCTCCGGCCATGTGAGCACGTGATCGATCACCCGCATCCCACCCCAGGCCCACACGGCCAACGTGCCCCAGTCGTGATCTGGAAAAGCCTGCTGCGCCGGTCCCGCCACACCGGGCGCATCTGGATCGAGATCCGTCCGCAGATACTCACTGACAATAATGCCCCTCTCTAACAGTCTTTCGGCAACCGCTACATGCCCAATCGCGGCGTCATTCTTGATCACCACGCCAAAGGGCCCTTCCCTATTGGGAATCAAATAACCGACCCGCATGCTGAAGGACGTCGAGCCCTGCTGGAAGGTCAACGTGACGCGACGATCGATCCCTTTGCCGCCGAAGACTTCTTTCTCCGAGGTGATCTCAGCTTCCCAAGTCTCTGGGGCAGAGGGGACCTGCCCATACTGCGTGGCCAGGATCTTTTCGCGAATCTCGGCGCGCCGCAGCAACCAATCTTCAGGTGACGTCACCAAACGCCCATCCTCGAAGACCAAAGGATCGGGTAGTGGCGAATCCGCATTCACGGAGGCGAGAGAGAGAGAGAAGACGAGATAGGCAATGACAGCGCGCATGGGTCCCAAGCATCGTGAACCCTCCGAATCAGCACAAGGCAATCTCGATCAAACCGCGGGAGTCAAATCGGCTTGCTTTCGAGAGGGAACGTTTCAAGTAGGGGCATGGCAGCAGATACTCCTTATCGCCTCGCCGTTCTCGCGGGCGACGGCATTGGTCCTGAAGTGATGGCAGAAGCACTCCGCGTGCTCGATGCGGTGGCATCCGCCCGTGGATTCGCGTTCACCTACGATGAGCAATTGGTGGGCGGAGCGGCCATCGATGCGGTGGGATCGGCGTTGCCAGATGCGACCCTACAGGCTTGTGAGGCGAGCGATGCCATTCTCTTTGGCTCGGTGGGTGGGCCCCAATGGGAGTCCTTGCCGCCCGCAGAACAGCCCGAAAGGGGAGCTCTCCTGCCTTTGCGAAAGCACTTTGGCTTGTTTGCTAATTTGCGCCCTTCAGTGTGCTTCCCTTCGCTGACGCATGCGTCTCCTGTGAAAGATGCGTTGATCGAGGGCGGATTCGACGTGCTGTGTGTGCGTGAACTTACGGGCGGCCTCTATTTCGGAGCGCCCAAGGGCACTCATGAGGAGAATGGCGAGAAGGTGGCGATCGACACGATGGTGTATAAGGAGAGCGAGATTGAGCGGATTGCTCGGGTGGCGTTCACGGCAGCCATGCAGCGGGACAAGCGGGTGACGTCTATTGATAAGGCCAATGTTCTGGAGAATGGGCTTCTTTGGCGGGCAGTGGTCGAGCGCGTGGCGAAGGATTTCCCCGAGGTGGCTTTGGATCATCTCTATGTGGACAATGCAGCCATGCAGTTGATCCGCCGTCCTCGTGATTTCGATGTCGTGTTGGCCGAGAATCTGTTTGGCGACATCTTGAGTGATGAGATGGCGATGATCGCAGGATCCCTGGGCATGCTTTCGAGTGCCAGTCTGGGTGCCTCCAAAGAAGGGGGGCTCTATTTCGGGATGTATGAGCCCAGTGGTGGCACGGCGCCCGACATTGCTGGCCAAGGCATTGCCAATCCCATCGCGCAGATTCTCTCTGCGGGCATGTTGTTACGCTACTCGCTCGGTTTGAGCGCGGAGGCGGATGCGATCGAAGCGGCGGTGCGGGGAGCGATCGATGATGGGGCCCGCACGGGTGACCTCTACACGGGTGAGAAGGGCACGGAGAAAGTGAGCACGACGGCGATGGGGGACGCGATTCTGAGCCGCTTGGACATCAGCCAGTCTTAGGCTAGGCTTGCGGCGTATGACGCCTTCTTCATCGGCCATCTGGCATTGGTTCTCGATCGCAATGATCGGGGTGCTGTTGCTGAATGCCTGTGATCAAGGGAGGCAAGAAGACAGGTCACCAGAGCCGACTGCCCAAACGGAAGCGCCAGCTCCTGAGGAGGCGGAGGTAGAGGTAGAAGCGGAGGATGCTCTGGCGGAGGAGGAAACGCCTCCACCCCCGCCCGAGGTCGATACTCCCGAAGAGGCGGTCGACACGAGTGCGCGTGTGGCGATTCTGGGTTATCATCGCTTTTCCGAATCGGCGAAGATCTCGAAGCGCCACCTGCCCACGACCATTCACGTGGAGAAATTCCGGGCGCAGATGCAGGCACTCAAGGACAATGAGATTCCTGTCATTCCCATGAGCGATTTCCTGGCTTGGCGTCGTGGGGAGAAGCATTTGCCTCCGTTCTCGGTCATCATCACGATTGATGATGGTTACCGATCAATCTACGAGCAGGCGTTTCCTGTTCTCAAGGAGTTTGAGTTTCCCTTCACGCTTTATCTCTATACCAACTACCTGGAAGGGGGGGGGAAGACTATGACGCATGCGGAAGTGTTAGAAATGGTGGCGGCGGGTGCCGAGATTGGGAGCCATAGTGTTTCTCATCAGGACATGCGTAATCGTGGGAGGAGAAGCGCGGAGAAGCACGCCGCGTTTCTCAAGGAGGAGACGGCTGGCTCTCGCAGAATCCTCAAAGAGCGTCTCGGTGTTGAGCCGGCAACCTTTGCTTATCCCTATGGAGCCTACGATGATGAGGCGATGGAGGCGGTGAAGGACGCAGGGTACGAAGCGGCATTCACGATTCGTGGTCAGAAAGTTGATTGGGAAACGGCACTCTTCGAAGCGGGGCGTTACATTGTGCATGGGGGAATAGACCAGCCCTTTGATCTAGCGGTTTCGTCAAAGATTCCGTCAGGAGCCGTTGGGGCGACAAATCTTCTCAAGGAAACGATCACAGATGAGGCCACGGGTGAGGAGAAGCCACTCATTCAGGTTTCGCCAGCCTATGGAAGCGTGGTCAAGGACCGTCGTCCTGAGATGCGTGTGGATTTGTCAGGGATAGAAGGATTGGATCCCGATTCGCTGAGCATGGAAATCTCGGGTGTGGGCAGTGTGGAGGCGGTCTTCGATCCTGAGACCAAGGTGTATGCCTACCGCACCCAGCAACGTTTGCGCATGCCAGAGTATTGGGTGCAGGTGAGTTTCAAGCGATCAGGTAAGCGTCAGCAGGAGACGGTCCGTTGGAAATTTCAGTTAGACCTCGTTGGACTCTATCTCGATTTGGCGAAAGCCGAGCTGAGCACGCAACGCGCTGACGAAAGCAATGAGGATGAGGATCTCGTAGCCCAGCCGTCCTCTCAGGAAAGCGAGTAACGTTAATCACCACCACTTCAGATCATGTTTAGTCAATTGTCAGATAGCCTCGAGGGTGCTTTCAAGAAGCTCCGGGGACAGGGGAAGATCACCGAGAAAAACGTTTCCGATGCGATGCGCGAAGTGCGCATGGCATTGTTAGAAGCGGACGTCGAGTTTAGCGTGGCCAAGTCCTTCATTGCCAATGTGAAGGAGAAATCCCTGGGGCAGGAAGTCTTGCGGAGCATCAAGCCGGGCGAGCAGATCGTGAAGATCTTCCACGACGAGCTCACGGCGTTGTTAGGCGGTGATGCGGAGGAACTGAACCTGGAGTCCCCTGGCAGAATCCTCATGGTGGGACTGAACGGCGCCGGTAAGACGACGACCTCAGCTAAGCTTGCTCTGCGTCTCAAGAAGGAAGGTCGTCAGCCGCATCTGGTGGCGTGTGACCTTTATCGTCCGGCAGCCGTGGATCAATTGGCGACTTTGGCAGAGGAGATCGATGTGCCCATCTTCAAGCCCGAGAAGGGAGAGACAGACATTCTCAAGGTCGCCGAACAAGCGCTGGCCTGGGGAGAAGAGCGCAAGGCGCCTCTGCTCATCTTTGACACGGCTGGCCGTCAGGAAGTGGATACTGAACTCGTGGAAGAGCTCAAGCGCTTGCATGCGTTTCTTGAACCACAAGAGGTTCTGCTAGTGGCCGATTCCGCGACCGGACAACAGGCGGTCAGTGTGGCCTCACATTTCGACGAAGCGGTGCAGGTGACGGGCATTGTCCTCACCAAGCTCGATGGTGATGCGCGCGGTGGTGCGGCACTCTCCATGCGGCAAGTCACCGGTAAGCCCATCAAACTCGCGAGCATGGGCGAGAAGATGGATCAGCTCGATCTCTTTGTCCCAGATCGCATGGCGGGACGCATTCTCGGGATGGGTGATGTGGTTGGCCTGGTGGAGAAAGCTGCCTCGGAGATCGAGGAGAAGGATGCCCTTCGCATGGCTGAGAAGATTCAGAAGGCGACCTTCGACTTCAACGATTTCCTCATGCAGATGAAGATGCTCAAGAAGCTCGGTCCTTTGGAGGGCCTGCTTGGTATGTTACCGGGCATGGGGAAACTCAAGAATCTCCCCGTCAATGATGGGCAGATGAAGCGGGTGGAAGCCATCATCTTGTCCATGACGCCGAAAGAACGCTCCCGTCCAGAAATTCTCAATGGACGTCGACGCCAGCGGATTGCCAAGGGCAGTGGGACCAAGGTTTCGGAAGTGAACAACCTGCTCCGGCAATTCTCGCAGATGCGTAAGATGATGAAGAACAAGGGACAACTGAAGAAGATGATGTCCCAAATGGGAGGGGGACAGCTTCCCAAAGGCATGGGTTTCTGAAATATTTCTTCGAAGATCGGCGGTTTTTCCGACAAATTTCACGGCGACAACCCGTTTAAGCTACATTAAGTACCATGATCATCGGCCACACCTAACCCTCGCTGCCGTGATCCGAATGGTTCTTCATACTGTTCTTCCATCAACCCTTGCAATCCAATCAGAGTAGCGTTCTAACCCTGCGCTCTCTCAACCCCTTGTACACCAACCACTTGTTATGAAGTCATCCACAACACGCCGCTCCGCCATCTTTGCGAGTCTCCTCGGATTCGCGACCGGATCGGTGTCCGCAGTCGAGCCGGGCGATGTCCCTGTTCTCGAGATCCAACACGAAGAGAGCGCCGTGAAGATCTCATGGATCGCTCCCCTCGGAGAAACCAAGATTTACGAGTCGAGCACGTTGCGGCCCGATGATTGGCAACTCATCAGCCAAGCACCAACGGTCGAGGGTGCCTTCCGTTCCATTGTCCTCACGGGTGACAAAGTTGGTTCCTTCTTCCGCATGGAAGTCAACGATCCTGATCCCACCGATGTCGATTCCGACGGTGATGGGGTGGTGGATGCCAACGATGCGTTTCCGAACGATGCCACGGAAACCCTCGATTCTGACGGGGACGGCGTTGGGGACAATGCCGATACCGATGACGACGACGACGGTGTGGTCGATGGCGAGGATGCCTTCCCGTTCGATTCCTCCGAACAAGTGGATACCGACGAAGATGGCACTGGAAACAACGCCGACATCGATGATGACAATGATGGTGTCACTGATGGCGAGGATGCCTTTCCACTAGATGTCGCCGAGCAGGTGGACACTGATGGCGATGGCACCGGAAATAGCGCCGACATCGATGATGACAATGATGGTGTCACTGATGGCGAGGATGCCTTCCCCCTAGATGCCGCCGAACAGGTGGACACGGATGGTGACGGCACCGGAAACAATGCGGACGAAGACGATGACAACGACGGCGTGATCGATAGCGAAGACGCTTTCCCGTTTGATGCTGCCGAACAGGTGGACACGGATGGTGACGGCACCGGCGACAATGCGGATGACGACGACGACAATGACGGCGTGATTGATAGCGAAGACGCCTTCCCTCTAAATGCTGCGGAGTCCGAGGACGCCGATGGTGACGGCACCGGTGACAATTCAGACACGGACGATGACAACGACCAGGTGCTCGACGTGGATGACGCTTTCCCGAATGATCCTTCCGAATCGGTCGATACCGATGGAGATGGGATCGGGAATAATGCCGATACAAATGATGACGGCGATGATTATCCCGATAGCGAGGATCCATTCCCGCTCGATCCGGACCTGCCTGCTCCTGACAATGTGATCATTGGTCCTGATGGCCAAGTCACCCAGAAGGAGGACGATACGAACCCTGGCATTGACATCGGTGACGGCGGTTCGCAGCCAGACGTCGGTGGCGACACCTCAGCTCCAACCAATGGCACTGAAGGTGGTGGTGAAGACCAGCCCGATACCGTCGGAGGGAACGAAGACGATGGTGGTGGAGAATTCTCGGGCCCTGGAAATGAGGTGGGTGGAGAAGATGGGGAAGCCGACCCTACGCCAACCACACCCTCTCCAGATGACGGGGACGGACCAGAAGCGGAAGGACCTCAAGGGGGAGAATCTCCCAGTGGTGGGGGAGATAGCGTCACTCCGGGTGACGTGACGTCAGGGAACGTCGGCCCTGGCGGCGAAAGTGATCCCTCGGATGATGACGACAATTCTTCTGATCCTGATGGTGGCATCACGCCACCCACGACGCAGCCGGATGATGATGGCACGAGTGGCCCAACCAATCCCTCCACCCCAACTCCTGGCGGATCAGGACAATCGACCGATCCTGATCCCGATCCAGTCACTCCTGGAAGTGTCGGTGGCGACTTGGGTCCTGGTGGTGAAGGCGGTCCTAGCACCAATCCGGATGATGGCAGCGATGACCCCGTGATTCCTCCTGGGACGGATGTCGATGAGCAGCCGGATAATGGAAGTCCATCCTCACCTGGTAGTGACCAGCCTACGGGTGGTTCTGGCTCTGGTGGTGGATCGGGTGGCGGGACAACCAATCCCCCAGTGCCTGATGGCTCCTCGGAGGGCGGCGATACCATCGTCTCACCTGGCGGCGTGGTCACGGATACCGGATCGGGAACGGATTCTGGTTCGGGAACGGATTCTGGTTCAGGAACGGGCTCCGGTTCAGGAACGGGCTCTGGCTCCGGTTCGGGGCAACCTGGAATTGGGCAGCCTGGACTTGGTAGCCCATCGGGCGGTGATGACGCGCCATCTGATGGCACCGACAATACAGATCCGCCCAACAACACCAATCCCGAAGATGTTTCGGGTGACGGAAGCACGACGGGAGACAGCAGCCCTGGCCCAACGCAGCCTACGGGTCCAAGTCCTGGCGATTCCACGTCGGGTGGCTCTAGCTCTGGTTCAGGAGGATCGACCGGTTCTGGGTCTGACGGCCCCATTACCCCTCCCGGGACGACGAGCCCCAGCTCGGGTACGGGAAGTGGAAGCGGAACATCCACTGATGGCGGGCTCAGTCCTGGTGATGTGGTTGGCTAAGCCGCCGACTCCCTCAGAATAAATCAACCAAACCTTTGCGAAAGGCGATCCGGGCTGCGGCCAGGGTCGCCTTTCTGCCGTCCGGCATTCTCGTTTGTTTCCGTTAGCGAGCGGGTGGCCCTGCGGGAGCAATCTTGCGCTGACGGAATCTGCGACGGAAAGCGAGGACGGGCTTCTCGATGAGATGGTAACCCGCCGCAGCCATGGCGAAGGAGGCGACGATCACGATAGGCGTGAACCATGGGGTTTGATCAAGGGTCGTTTCCCCAATGGACCACTTGGCGAGGCCCCAGATGGCAAGCATGTGGCTGAGGAAGAGACCGTAAGAGAGGTTGCCCAAATACTCATCCCAATCTTGGCGCTTCTTCGTCGCTAGCCAGAGCGTGAGAGGCACACCTATCAGAAAGGCGAAATAGACTTCGTAGTTCTTTCCAAGCGACCACTTCTCATCGATGCCTTCGCCCTTGTAGAGGCTGTAGGCAGCCATGAGGGCGAAGAGGCCTAACACACCGACGTAGACGAGGCCGAGTTTGACCTTGGCTGACGTGAGGCCCTTATTGACATCAAACGCGTAGGAGCCTGCTAGGAAGATAAAGAGGACTCCGGGGAGGAGGCGATAGGCCCAGACATCGGCATTCATGTTGAAGAACCACATGGACCCGAGAAAGAAGATGGCCATGCTGACGGGCACGACCCAGTCGCGAGCACGCCAGATGAGAATGAGCGGAATCACCAGGTAGAATTGCATTTCCGCTCCCAGTGACCAGGCGGGCTCAATGAGCGTGAAGTTGGCAACGTCCTCAATGTACATGAGGAAATTGAGAGGAATGAGAGTGATGTTATAAAGCATCCGCAGCACGGTAGGATCGCCATCCACCGTTCGCATGTGCCCCTGATCACAAGTGAGCACGATGGGCACCATGAGGAACATGAAGACCAAGTATTGGGGAAAAATCCGGCAACAGCGGTCGACTAGAAAGAGCCCGAATTTCTTGAGGTCCATGTAATATGCTCGGACGAGTCCGGTCATGACGAAGCCCGAGAGCATGTAGAAGATGGCGACGGCAAAGGGCCCTGGATTGAATCCAGAATCCTCAGCATCGGGGCGGAATTGGAATCCTGTGCCCGGAATGCCAGCGATGCGGTAATCGAGGTGGCTGAGGAGAACGAGGAAGGCGAGGAGTAGGCGGAGCGTTCCAAACATCAGCGACAATCGTGTGATTTCTGAAATGAGTACACTCTTCATAACTCGCATCCTCGTGGATCATTGCAAACAGCTTCGCTCTGGCGCTCGCAGGAATGCGAGTTGGCTAGCGGGGCTCCAACGGCTTCTTTCGGTTGAGAAAAGCTGGTGATCTTTCTGGCGTCCTCGGGGAGATTCTGCGATGAGGGGCGCGCAAGCGCTACGCTTTGAGCCACATGATTAAAGTTGAGAATCTCTCCAAACGCTACTCAGGACACACGGCCCTCGATTCCGTGTCGTTTGAGGTGGGGCGTGGCGAGATTGTGGGCTTTCTCGGACCCAACGGAGCGGGGAAGACGACGACCTTACGGATCCTGACGAACTATCTGCCGCCGAGTTCTGGGCGTGCGGAGATTGATGGACTCGATGTCTTCAAGGACTCGCTCGCAGTGCGTCAACGGATCGGATACATGCCGGAGAACGTCCCGCTCTACAATGACATGCGGATCAAGGAATATCTGCGCTTTCGCGGAGCGTTGAAAGGCATGAAGGGCCGCGATTTGCGTGCAGCGGTGGGGGACGCCATGGAGCGCTGTGCCCTGCATGAGGTGCGGCGCAAGATGATCGGCACGCTATCCAAAGGATTTCGACAACGCGTGGGACTCGCCGACGCCTTGATCAACAAGCCGCCCTTGCTCATTCTGGATGAACCAACCAATGGCTTGGACCCCAATCAGATTCGTGAGGTGCGATCATTGATCAAAGAGTTAGGAGAGGACCACACCATCCTCATTTCGACGCACATCCTTCCAGAGGTAGAGATGACGTGTGGCCGGGTCATCATCATCAATCAGGGAAAGATTCAAGCCATTGGGGAGCCGCGCAATCTTGCCGGGCAGATTCGGAGTGCAGGCACGGTACGGGTGGAACTAAAGGGCGATCCCAAGGTGATCGAGGCGAAATTGTCAGGATTGCCAGCCGTGCGCAAAGTGAGCCTGGAACAGAGCCGCGAGGATTGGCATCTCTTCGTTCTCAAGGTTGAGGCAAACAAGGACGTGCGCGAACGTGTGGATCAATTGGCGCGGAAGGAGCAGTGGCCGTTGCGAGAATTGAGCCGGAAAGGGGTCTCCCTTGAGGATGTGTTTGCCGAACTCACCTTGCATCACCACGACTAACATCTCTGCGGAAACGGACGGCATGCGAACCTTCTTTATTCTCCTCAACCGCGAGCTGAAAGCCTACTTTCAGTCCATCGTGGCTTACATTGTCATCGCGGCGGTGGCTCTCTTGCACGGCATCATCTTCCTCCGCTCGGTCAAGGAGCTGAAGACAGAGACCTCCTCCCTGCATCTGAACCACGTGATGCTCCTGAATATTCCGTTCTGGCTGATCTTCATCCTCATCGTGCCGTTGATCACGATGCGCCTGTTTTCCGAAGAACAGAAGTTAGGAACCTTGGAACCCCTCCTCACCGCTCCCGTGCAAACCTGGCAGATGGTCTTCGCCAAATACTTTGCGGCACTGATCTTCTACGCGATCCTCTATCTGCCGTGCATGTTCTATATGATCTACTTTGAGCGCGTCGTCGATGCCTCTGCTGTGGGGGGCGTCTCTGCGCTGCGTTCGCCTTCGTTCTACGGCGGCTACGGGATGATCCTCCTAATCGGGATGTTCTTCGTGGCGATTGGTTGCTTCAGTTCCGCCATGACGTCCAATCAGATCATTGCGGCGGTGATTTCCTTCACGATCTTGCTCATCTACTTTCTCCTTGGCTATGTACGCTTGTTAGCAAGTGATTTGCCGCCCATTACGATTGAATTTCTCGAGTATATTTCGCCAATCGAGCATGTGCGTGATGCCGCCTCGGGGCTCGTGGATACACGGCCCATGGTCTATTACACTAGCTTTACTGCCCTCACCCTCGCATTGACACACTACGTCCTCGATTACCGGAAATGGAAAGTATAGAGCATCATGGCGGATTCTGATTCCAAAGCTCCCGCATCGATCAAGCGCTGGCGCATTGGCCTGAACGTGGTCGTTCAGGTGGTGCTGCTAATGGTCATCGTCGGCGTGGTCAACATGCTGAGTTGTCAGAAGAACAAGCAATGGGATTACACGCCGTCAAAGCGGTATTCGTTAGGGCAAGCTACCGAGCAGATTCTCAAGAATCTCTCGGATGATCTCTTTCTCACGGTCGCCTTCAGCCGTAGTAGTGATACCTATCATTACACGAAACGGATGCTGGAATTGTATCAGGGCGCCTCGGGCGGACGTCTCAAAGTGCGCTGGGTGGATCCGATTCGTGATCCCTCGATTGTGGCGGAACTCCGTGACCAGGATCCCCAATTGGCCTTTGATCAGAATAAGATCCTCATCAGCAAGTCGGAATCCTTGCAGGTGGAAGGGGAGAATGGGTTGGAAGTGGCCCCGTATCAGGTTGTCTCTGCGCAAGACATGTTTCTCCGTGCGGAGAATCTCATGTTTCGCGACGGGCGAACGAAACGTGGGAATGTGACAGAGTATCGCTTGGAGCGGGCCTTGACCTCCGGTATCGTGGCGGCGACTCAAGAGCGCGAGCGCGTGGCCTACATCATCACGGGGCACGGAGAGATGCGGACGGTGCAGGGTAAGAGTGCTGGAGGCACCTTGATGTTAGAGGGAGGGGTGCGTCAGAATCTCCAGGTTCGGCCGTTGCCCATGACGGACAACACAGTGATTCCTAAAGATGCAGGCGTCGTCATGATGGTCGCCCCCAACCAAGATTTTTCCGGTGCGGAGTTGAAAGCAATCTTCCAAGATTATTGGGAAAAACGTAAGGGCGGCCTTGTGCTCCTGCTTGATCCGCTCTCTCATCCGTTTCTTCCCAATCTGCGGAACTATCTCCAAACGTATTATGGCGTGCGTTGGGAAGATGATCGCGTCTTGACCATGAAGAACCAGGGGGGGCGCAATTTGAAGAACTTCCAAGTGCCCGGGTGGTTCCAAGCGGGTTCGCCAGTGACGGAATCACTGGTGGGGAGAAGTTGCACCTTTCCCATGATTTCCAGCACACTCAACACCCGTGTGGAAGGTGCTGCCGATGATCCCATTGCCCCCGCCGCCGTTGATAAGAAGGTCCTGATCGCCGCCAACTATGCGGTGGATGGCTATTGGAAAGAGAAGGATCACGAAGGCGATCCCACGCCGGTGGCTGATTTGCGAGAGACACAGGACATCCATTTGGCCGTCTCAGTGGAGAAAGGGGCGGGGATCAATCAATCCCTGAGGCTGAACAGTTCGCGCATGGTCATCGTCGGAAATGGCAATCTCGTGGATCCCGATCTCTACACGCGTGAGTCCATCGAGTTTGTGCTCAATAGCATCAATTGGGCAAGTGATAGAGATGACATGGTCACTGGAATCGATACCCAGCAAACAGGGAACTATCGGCTCGATATCGGTGATCGTCCCTATGGGAAGCTGGAGTGGATGGCTCTGCGGATTCTGCCAGTGATTGTCTTCTTGATTGGCCTTGTCGTTGCTTTCTTCCGTCGCCGTTAGTCTCTTGAGTCCATGCGCCCGCTGACTACTCTTCTTCTCGCGGCTCTTGCTCTGGGTCTCGGCCTCTTTGCCTACCTGGATCACACGGGTGTCCTCACCACCTGGTGGGGGAAATCCGAAGACCCTCCTTTTGTGATTCCGGTATCCAAGACGATCACGGGCTTCACCCTAGCAGACGCCTCAAGCTCCCGTTCCCTAGAGAAAAGGGGTGACGTGTGGCACGTGATCGAGCCTGTCGAGGATTTGGCGGATCCCGATTGGGTCGCGACCGCGTTAGAGCTCTTTGGAGCGACGCGCCCCAATACCTTTCTTCGAGATCCTGAGGGCGCGCAACGTGCCGAGTATGGACTGTCAGCAGACGAGGCCACGACTTTGACCATGCGTTTCACAGAGGGACCGCCCGTCATCTATCACTTGGGTCAACCAGGTCCCTTTGCGAATTCCACCTATCTCTTTCTAGGAGAGCCGGATGACTACGCGGGAGCCTTCGTGGCTACAGGCGATTTCCGTCCGGTGATGGAGGCTTCAGTGAAAGAGATGATCGATCCATTGCTCACGCGCTTTGAGATGGAGAAAGCGGTCGGCGTCACGATTGGAGACGAGATCGCCTTGGAGCGTGATGTGACCCCTGGGAGTCGCTGGCGATTGGTAGCTCCTCTGCAAGCCCAGGCAGATGAGGAATTGGTAGGGGCCTTGTTAGGCACATTCGCCTCAGCGAAGACGAGCGAAGTACTTTTGGAGAAGCCGAGCGAGTCGAGCGATGCGGTGTTGCAAACGGTGACTATTCAACTGGCGGAGAGGGAAGCGCCCATTGTCCTGGAGATTCGACCACACCCGACGGATCCCGAGTTGGTGTGGGTCGTGCATTCGGGGCGTCCACTCACCTATCATCTTCCTCGAGCGTTTCTCGCGGCGCTACCAGATGATGCCGAGAGTCTTCGGGAAACGCGGTTGCTCCGGTTGATCGAGGCTGATGTGACCGCTGCTACCATCACGCCCAAGGGTGGTCCTGCGTTGTCTCTGGAGAACAGTGGTGTCTGGCTGATCAAGGATGGAGAAGCGCTTTCGGTGGCCAATGCCGAACAGGGGGCGCGCTTCATCGAGTTGCTCAGTGACACGCGTGTGGAACATTATCTTGAGGGAGGGGCTGACAAAGAAGCGATCTACGGTCTTGATGATCCACTCTACACGATTGAACTTGAAGGGCAGAAATTGGGCCCTCTGGAGAAGGACAAGGTGACCATGCGTGTGGGCATGCCGTTAGGAAGCGTGCAGCAACCGCGGGTCTTTGTGGCCTTTGATAGGGTTGCTAACATTGCTGCTGTGCCCAAGGGCTTTCTCACTGGATTGGCCCAAGCCGCCGACCTTGCCAAATGGCGTCAGCTGGAAGTGTTGAACGTGGCCTTCACATTGATCGAGAACGTGACGATCACCCCAGTCGACGAATCGCCATTGAACCTGGTGATCGACTTCGAGAATGAAGACGCCGAGAAACGATTGCAGCTTTTCGAGGGAGGAATCGATCGATCGGCAGACATGAATCGTCATGCGGCAGGGCAACTCATCATGGAATTGGGCGCGTTGAGTGCCGATCGTTGGCTGTCTTCTGGAGAGCAGGCCCTAGAGGCGTTGGTGAATCCGACGCTCACCGTGGTGCTTAAGAATCGTTCGGGCGAGGCAGAGAATGAGAGGCAAGAGTGGACGCTACACTTCGCGCCGGTCAATCCTGATGTGCCAGCGTTCTACTATGGCAAACTTGACTCTGAGGAAGCGTCCGAGCCTTTTCTGATCAGTCGCGAACTCTACGAGCGGCTCTCTGGAGAACGGCTTTTGTTAGAGACGGCGAGGTCTCCTTCTAATTGACCGCTGAGCGTGAAGTGAGCTTTCACCAGCGTCGACTCGCTATCCTTCACTTCGCCCTCAAACTGCACGAGAGGACCAAGTCGTGCTTCCAAAGTCACGTGCAAAGCGAGGCAGGTACCTGGCGTAGCTGTCCCAAACACTTTCACATGGCGTAATGCGGTGAGGCGTACGTCGGACATCTTGGGGTGATGGGGATCGGCTTGGGCGATCACGCCGCCGAGTTGCGCTAAGGCTTCGACCATGATCACCGCAGGCATCATGGGGCGTCCAGGGAAATGCGCTTCCAGGAATGGCTCGCTCCCCTTGACGTGATAGTGGCCCACGCCAGATCCGCCTGGATCTAGCTGGACGAGTTCATCGACGAACCGGAACCCAGAGCCGTGAGGCAAATCGCGAAGGGCGTCTTGAAGCGCTGAGGAGGGTGAGGCCATGGCAAAGCCTCACTCCGTCTCGAGAAGTGTCAATGTCAGCGTGCTCTTGATGGGCGCGGTTTCTTTCTCCGCAGTGCCCGGAAGTCCCAAGCTTGTCAGCTTTCCATCCAATTTCACCACCGTGCTCACGATCTGCCGAGTAGAGGAATCGATCAGTGTCAGTCCGCGGAGTTTGGATAGATGAATGGCAATGCCTGGGCTGTTGGCCACACGCATGTCTTGAAAGAATTGGCCGGATAACTCTCCGCGATAGCGGATAAGCGCTAGTTCGCGTCCCTCGTGTTGTTGAAAGCCCACAAAGGTGTTCCGCGTGGTCCAATCGGCTCGCCCATGGGGCTCGACGACGATGGGGCGGGTGATCTCCCAGGTATCTTCTTTCTCCATCGGGGTGTCCGGGATTCCCTGATGAAGGACGGCCGCGGATAGCACGTCCCAAGGGAGTTGCGACCAGCCCTCGCGTTTGGGTTGCCGCTTCCGCCCGTGCCGATCCAATATGACGAATGGAGAGACGGCGTCGTCAGCCAGGTCGATGCGGTAGCGATTGCGCACGTGCTGTTCCGTATGGCTCAAGAAGAGTCCCTGGATGCCGCGGCGTTCCTGAAAGCGCAGCGGCATCACAGGATCGAAGTAATAGCGACTGCGTTTCCCGCCGATGTCGAGGTCGACACGGACGCGGTCGATCATTAGATCAAGGTGAGTAGAGGCTTTGTTAGGTTCGCAATGGAAATGCTGACGCCAATCCATGGTTTGTTTCCCCAGACCGGCCACCCGAACAGTGGCCTCCAGCCGTTGGAGCCATCGATACTCGCGCCCGGGTTCCCAGACAGGTCGCAACCGCACGCCCTCCTGTGAGGGAGGCGGAGGCGCCGCGGCTGATTTCTCAGGCTCTTGTGCAAACGTCAGGAAGCACGCCCCAGAGAGGAGGAGCAAAGTCGTCGGGAAGAAACGGCTCACAGGCAGTCAGGATCTCATTCCTCGCTCTGCCCGACAAGGGAAATGCAGGTAGAATCCTGAGGCGCAGTGACTCATTGAAATGGACACCGAACGATGCGTCGACGAGGCACTGAAGAGGGGTTGATGCCTCACAATTGAGGACACCGTGGCAAATGCCGCGAATGATGCCTGATTCTCTCGATGACTA
>JAUIAH010000063.1 GCA_030425385.1 Verrucomicrobiia bacterium
GCTTGGCGATAGAGTGGCAGGTGATAAAGATACTTATTGAGGATTAGTGCCACGATAAGTTGTGGACCGAGGAAGCCTCCCTCGATCAACTGCGGAGGCGCAGGGGCCGTCACGGGCACGGCCAGGGGCTGATCTACCCGGACAAAAGTGGGTCGAACCACCCGTAAGCGAACCACTCTGGCTGGATAACGTTCGATGCGTTCGGTCACTTCTTCGCCGATGCGACGCCACCCCTCCGGATCCTGGTCCACCTCAGGCGGAATGATCTCCGTCTCCTCTACCGGCAAGTCATCCGGCAACAACTCGGCTCTGATCTTGCGCCCCTTGCGGCTTCCGCCTACTCGAGTTCGCGGCTTTGTTAGCTGTTCTTCCCCATCTTCTTTGCTCTCGCTGTCATCTTCACCAACAAGCTCTAATTCCTCTTGCCTCGCATCCGGTTGGCTCTGTTCGCTCTTTTTACCGAAAACTTGGCGCACCAACAGGTCTAACTGCCGTTGCGTTTGCTCAAGCTTTTCCTCAAGCTCGGCAATGCGTTGATGGGCAGCCTCAAGTTCACTCACTAACGGTGACCTTAAGCAAATCTAAATCTAACGAGATGCAAACAAAGAATGCGCCAATCTCTATCATGACGCCTTGGTGGTGTTCGGCTCCTCATACCAAGGACGCATTCGCGCCCCTTTAAGATCAATGCCGCTAAGCAGCATCTCCAGTGCTTCGGGGCGCATGCGCAATTTCTTCGCGTCTTTCTCAGGAACCTTTGGCCAGGCAAAATTTCCCGCTTCCAATCGTTTCGTCATCAGCCAGAGCCCAGTACCGTCCCAGTAAAGCATACGGATGCGGTTCCTAAGCTTGTTAGTGAACACGAAGATCTGACTGGAGCATTCGTTCTCCTCCAATTCTTCACGCACTAGCAAAGCCAAGCCGTCAAAGCTTCGGCGAAGGTCAGCCGGTTGCAGTGCGAGACAGACCCGCAATCCCCTGGTAAAGATCATGGTGCGGTCGCGGTTTGATCCGTTCCATAGATGCGCAGCATGGTGCCACCTGGGAAAGTCACCTCTGCACGCAAAGAGGGTGCCACAACCTCTTCGCCAGCGACGTCATCAGGATGCTCAGCTTCGGCTACCTCGACCTCAACAAACGACGGCCGTCGCCTGCCATTGGCCGCCTCACGACGCCACCGCAACACGGTCGCGTAGCACAGGCCCTGTCGTCGGCAGAATTCCGCCGCATTCAACTCGCTCTCTTCCAATCTTTGGAGAACGGTCCTTCGCATCTGTTCACTGGCTTGCTTGCCCATTTTCCCTTGTCACCTCCGCCGCCCCTCCTGTCGCCGCAATTCGGACGAGGGCTCGTCAAACGCTTACAAGTTCACGGCGATTTCTGAGATTCGGCGATGCGTCACATTTGAGCCAAACGCCTCAAGATTGCTAAATAATGATTGTTCTCATAATTTCAGTAACTTCAAGACCCGACTGGGCATGGTGATGGGTGAATCATGCGTTCTCAATCCCTTCTCGGATACTGGCGTGTAGCCGCCAGTCTACTCAGCTTTGCCTTGCCTGCCTTCGCCGAGCCAGGCGGGCTCGTCTCTCGCTACCCGCTCAACGAAGTTTCCGGGACCACGCTGCACGAGGTTGTCGCCGGTCGTCACGCGAGCTTCCAATCTTCGCCCGGACCGAGTTGGGCGAATCCCGGACTGACCTTTGACTCTGGCCGCCAGGATGTGGCCCAAGCCTTTCATCTTGAGGCAGGCTTTCCGATTCGTGAGCACTTCACGATCAGCGCATGGGTGAAGTCGAGCCACTTCACAGGATCAGCCTTCGTCTTTGGGGAGGCGTTCGCCTTGGGCATTGGTGGAAATGGCAGGCTCTGGTTTAGGGCCAATGATGTTCCAGGGGAGGGCAGCATCGGCGGTGGCACCTGGCATGCCAATGCTAGTGTGCCGACGGGCGAATGGCGGCACGTGGCGGTGAGCAATGATGGCCAGTATGTGCGTCTGTATGTTGATGGCACCAAGGATCGAGAGATCGAAACCCGAGTGCGCCTGCCCGCTGCCCATCACTTCGACCTCTGGTTTGGGACGGACCTCGTCGGAGGCGCGCCGCCCTTCTTCGATCCGACCTATTTCAACGGTTCGATCCGCGATTTGCGCATCTACGGGCGTGCTCTCACAGATGCCGAAGCCAAGGGGCTGGCACCCGCCTTGGTGGATCCGGGGTTGACCGGACTGTGGGTTGGTGAGGCCTCACTCAACGAAGTGAAGTCAGTGGCCAGTGGCGAATGGCAGCCGAGCAGTTCGGCCCTCACAAAGCAACTACTCATGCACGTCAGCACCCAGGGTGAAACGAGCCTGCTCAATGAAGCCATCCTCATGCGGACGCGCGATGTGCCATCGGTACCCATTGTATTGAGTGATCCGGCGCAAAGCTCTCTTTATGAAGGCATCGTCGAGCGTGGGGGTAAACGGATCGGCCAGCGCTTCAGTTGCGCAGCGCTCCCATGGTCGACGAATCCATTTGCACCCACTCTGAGCGATGGCTGGCTGGCGGCGAGCTGGACGATTGGGGCTAGCGATCCCACCAATCCGTTCCGCCACAAGTACCATCCCGATCTCGCCCTTGGCCGCAGTATTCAACACCAACTGCGCCTGCAATTGGCCGAAGGTGACTCACCCTCTGACAATACGGTGGCTGCGACGCTCTGGGAAAGTGTCGAAGGTCTTCACAAAGACACCATCGAGACCCGGGGACCTATCACGTTCACTCGCGTCTCCACGGCCGGACAACTTCGATAGATTTCCGATGACTCGATTATTCATTCCGTTTCTTCTTATCCTCTGCGCGTTGGCGCCTCGGGCGTACGCGGCAGAAGCGCTGCTGAATCCGATCCCGCTTCCGGGCGGATCGATCATGTTAGGCTCCGAGGCCGATGCCGGCTATGGCAACTACGCGGCGAACAACTTCCACTGGAACCCAGGCTTCCGCACCGCCTCATCAACCACACACACCTATGTCGTGGGCTCTGCCTATGATGTCTTCAATAACTGGCCGAACCCGCTACCCGACGGTTTCATCACCAAGTTAGATCCCAAAGGGAACGTAGTGCGCTCGTGGAAATTCCGCGAGGTTTCGCAGATCTACACCCGATCCTGGCGCATCCATGATATCGCGGTTCATGGGGATACACTCTACGTGTGCGGTGACACCCATGATTCTCTAGGGTTTGTCGCCAAACTGCGTGACTTGGGAACGACCATGGTGCTTGATGATTACACGCTCATCGCGGGAAAGACGGGCCCTGTCGTAACTAGCGCCTATGCCAAGGCGAACACGATTTCTGTGAGTCTGGTGAACAATGAACCGTCGATTGTGGTCGCTGGCGAGATCTTGGGCGCCACCATGGAGGTGCAACAGCGACAAATCACGTCACCCTCCACAGGCTTTGAGAATCTCGTGCTCCGCTGCGACTGGGGCGAACAAGTGTATACGGACGCCTATGTGTTGCGCCTGGACTCGCAGCTCAATACCAAATGGGGGACCACCTTGGGACACCAATGGAGCGCGGATTCGGCGTCGGCGGTGACTGCGGACAATACCGGTGCGATCTTTCTCGCCCTGAAACTAGAAGACCCTGATCGAAAAGGTAATTCGGTAATGGGTGATCTGGACAATTTCCGAAGAGTGGTCACCGATACCAATCAGGATGGCGTTCTCGTTCCAGTGGGTGGGACGTGGTATGACTACGACTATCAAGGCGAATACTCTTCGCAGAGTCTGCTCGTTCGTCTCGACCCCCATTTCGCCGATGATGACGCAACTGGCAATGCCATCAAATCGCTGGTCACAAGCTATTTCAGCCCTTGTAAATTGGAGGGCCTCGAAAAGGGATCCCATAGTCGCGTTGTCGATCTGGCGTATGATGGCGGAAAGCTATATGCGGCGGGTGATTGGAAAAAGATTCTCCGGCCCGTAGCGCATCACCAGGAGGCAGCAAGTGGGCACGACGTGCCTTGGAGTCTTACAAATATCGGTGCCCACAGCAGCGATGCCTGGGTGGCCATCATCCATCCCACCACTCTGAATCACGAGAAATGGCGCCTCTTTCAATCCACGGGAGATGATTACATCAATGAACTCACCGTCACCGCCGATGCGGTATACGTGGCTGGTTCAGCGGGGAGCACGCTCAGTCATCGCAATACCCTAACAAGAAACGGAACGGGCACGGCGTTCACGCCCAACTCCTCTGCGGCGCACCTCTTCTGGACAAAGTTAGGTCTCACCGATCTCTCCGTGTCTTGGCATGAGATCCCACACGAAGGCACCGGGGTCAGCATCCCTGGCTTGCAGCGCATCTCGGGTATTGGTGTGTTAGGAGACACAGTCATGCCGGTCGGTGCCTGGGACAACGGGCCGATCACCCTCGGCGATAGCGGTAACCGCAAGACCCTGCCAGACCCACCACGCCAAGCGGGCTTTGCGGGATTCATGACCACGGCGGGTGCTTGGAAAGAAGGTCTCACGGTGGATATCAAATCCGAATTCGGCAACCCTCAGCCGGGACGTGGCAAGATTTCGATCATTTCCGGAGAAACAATCGAAGCGAGCGTCGACGCCATTGTCTACGAAGACGCCGAGGGCAATGTCCTGAGTTCTGAAGACACGGCCACGATCAATGAACGCGCCGTGACGCGGCGAATTTGCACGGGCTATCAATTCAAGAATAGCAATGTGAATGGGACAATCAACTCGGTCTCCTTTGTGGTTTCGCAAGACACGGAGCTCACCTTCTCCTGGCGGACGGAGCACGCCATTGAGATTGCCTCGGATCTTGACGGGTTGGATGGGCTTTCCTCCGATGCGGCGGGCAATCCCACCCCCGAGGTAAAGAAACATTGGTACCCGGAAAACGACTCCTTCACGGCCTCGATCGACGGCACAGCTGCGAGTGCTGCCTTGACGGGAACACGGTGGCGTTCACTTGGCTATGCTGCCTATGGTAGCATTGCGAGTGCCGCTGGTGTGCCTGATGGTGCCTTCGTCGGATGGCTGGATGACCATGACCGCCAGCAACTCGACGCGAAAGTGACTGTCGGAGGACCTGGGAAAGTTGTCTGGCGCTGGCAGAAAGAGCATAGCCTGCGTGTGGCGGTGAACTCCTCGGTGGCTAACGACGCCCCAGGGGTTTGGAGCAACCGTCCAACGCCGAAGCAAGTAACGGCACCTGGAACGGACGGTGATCGCTGGATCTTCGAGTTTGCCGAGCCTGTGAATGTGACCCACTACCTCATGCGCCGGGGCCCTCAGTGGGCGGCCAATCCTCCTGACAAACTATGGTTCGCCTACGAGAACAGTAGTGGCGCGCTTCAGCACTTAGCTCATCTCGACGTGAGCGCGCTGCCTTCAGGGAATTACGTCAGGGTAACTCGGCTCGGAGAGGCTAGCATCTTCTCAAAGAAGTGGGTCGTGGCTGGAGATAAAGCGGGCTTCTTCTATCCGACGCGGCTGGACTTCTGTGAGGTGGACGCCGTGCTCTACAACGGGGGATCGGCGCCACCAAGTCTGCGCTTGAAGGGCGTCGGAGAGCATTGGTTCAAGGAAGGTGCTACCGTCACGGCATCTGCACCACCCCACGTGAGCAGTGGCACGAGCACGCTCGCCTTGAAGGGCTACACCAACGGACAGGGAGCTGTCACACCATTCGCCACTCAGGGTGTAAGTTCTCGCGTCATCACTTTGAATCAGCCATCAAGCCTGACTTGGGATTATGCGAGAGCCATCTATCCAGAAACCGTGACCATTGGTAGTGCCCTGGCTTTCAGCGGAGTGACGGGCGACGATGCGGGCCGAATCGTAAAGGTCAAGCCGCCTTCGGGTGGGAGTATTGCCGAGGGACCCTCCGGCAGTTCCTGGGACGACATGCAGGTGTGGGATGCCGTGGCCAAGAAACTCTATCCGCTGCGCCCGGGCAAATTCACTGTGGAATTTGAGAACACGTCCGCTCCCGATGATGCAGCACAGAATGTGATCATCGAAGTTACTGCCCAATGGCCAACAGAAGCGCCTTACGAACACATCATCGAGACTCCCCCTGTAGGCCTGGACACCTCGGACACGGACGAGCGTGCCTTTGTCAGTCTTGCGTATAGCGCTAGTCGCGCTCAGGTGTCGCAAAGCCAGTTCGCTGCCCGGGAATCGGGCATGAGCACGCTGCTATTCTCCAGGCGCAGTGGCGGCGTGGCCAATGGTGATCTCGAGCGCGAGACGCTGGACGTGAAAGTCGTGCGCTCGTTGCACTGGCAAGAATCTGCGGGCGGTAGCCTGCTCCCCGCGGCCATTGGACAAGCGGTGGTGGATAGCGGCCATGACGAAAGCGCTGTAGGCCACAATGGCCACGTGATTCATAATCGTGCTCCCGTCAATGGCAGAATCTATGACAGACCCACGCGGCAAGGCTCCATCTTTCCAGTCAACGAACGCTACGGCATCCCAGAGGGATTAATTGCCCATTTCCCTCTAGCGGAACCCTCAGGTGCGCAGACCTACGAAACCGTATCTGGTGACTTTGCGAACTTTGTCACGACCTACGATCCACCAGTGGCTTACTGGAGCGAGCCCGGAGTGCGATTCTATCCTGATTTCTTGGAGTATTTCCAAAGTGCGAGTTCATCCACGGGCAATAGGATCACGAACACACTCACCTTGGCCGCTTGGATCAACGTGAACGGGTTTAATGAGTGGGGAGGCATTGTTACCAAAGGCACCAGCAAGGCGCCATACGCGTTGACCACGACGGCTGCGGGGAGAATACGCTTTGCTGCCAATGTCTTTGCGCCAGCAGGAGGAAATGGCTCAGGGACTTGGGACTCGAATGCGGTCCTCGCAAGCAACCAATGGGTCCACGTGGCCGTGAGTTATGACGGCGTGGCCCTACGTTTCTACATCAACGGGGCTCTTGATAGCACGCACAACGCCGCTCTCACCTTTGGATCGAGTCACGAGCCATTGACGATTGGTGCAGATCTTCCCGGGGCTGCGGAATACTTCGATGGCACCATTCGCGACGTGCGCGTGTACGATCGGTCTCTAGACGCCAATCACATCGCCGCCATTCGTGAGCCTGACCTGGATGCCGACAAACAATTGGCTATCGCTTGGTATCGCGTGCAGGACGACATTCGCTGGCCTTACAAAGCGGTCAACTACCAACCGCATTGGCCGGGCAATACGGATCGCATTGTCATCGCCAGCCGTCTTGGCAGCGAGGGCTTGGCCACGGCCGCTAGCGCAGATTCGGTAGGCTCGCCTTATGTTGACTTCCACATTCGCCCAGACAGTCCCAGGTGGCGGCGGCCAAATTCGGATTTAACTTCCTTGAGCGACGACGTCGTGCCCTATGCCGCTCAGGGCTTTGTGCCGAACCAGAATGACCGCGCATGGGTGCTCTCAGGCGACTTTGCCCCTTGGGTGTATCTCTATGAAGACAGCTTTGATCCGGGGGCACCGCTGAAGAATCTTGTCTCCGCACGATCCCTGACCATTGGCGCGGAGAATTTCAAGAACGGAGGAGGCCTTGAAGCAGGCAAGCTCTATATCATGGTGGTCAGCCCTGGGACTTCAGAAGACGGCACAGGTACGGCGTCGGTCGATCTTGATCATGGGACGCAGGTTTATGCATTTCAATCACCGTTGTCAGGACCTGCCTTCTCCAATCCCGAGATCTACACACAGCCTGACATTACTGTGATGGGCTACAATCCCAATGAAGAACACGCCTTGATCGCGCCCTCATTTCTAGAGGGCACCCGGGTGGCGGCGTTCGCCTTGCACAATGACCTCAATCAGTTAGGCGCGCGGAACTACACCAGCCGCCCTTATGTCCTGGTGCAATATGAAGACCGCAGTGATCCTGAGAACGTGATTCCGAAGATGGGTGTCTACGCAGTGGAGGAGGAAGACGCCGCCACCCGCGATCCCAGACTTCCCGAATTCAATCAACAATACACCTATCTCTATGAAGGCACGGCAGGGCTGCGTCTCGTGCCGCCACATCCGTTAGATTCCGTCCTCGGCGGTGCGCCCATTCCCGACGAGACGGAAGGTGAGAATGTTAACAATCGCATTGCCTATTACGAAGACAAGAATGCCATGCCCTGGGTCGTCTCCGGCGATACCGATTCAGAGGAGGACATCCGCGCGGCCTGGTATTATCCATTGCGTGCCGATTTCTGGCATCCAAGCAGAGCCTTTGGCGATCCGGTATCGTTCGGAGAACTAACAGAATCTCGTCCCCGGAATATTTGGTACAACACGGTGTGGCCGGACGACGTGGCCGTTCTCAAAGCTGGGGAGACCCTCACCTTCTCTGGCGGTGAGTATGCCACGGACAATCACACGGCGACCCCACGGCCGAAAGGATTGCCGCAAGCAGCGGCATGGCAGAGTAGCAAACTGGTTTTCGATGATGCCAATGAGTCACTCGATGCCGGCGTGATGGGTTCCAACTACTTGGCTCGGGTTTTTCCGGCCTTGGAAGCCTATGAGGTGGATCTGGCACTAACAGCCGTGCCTACAGAACTCACACCTGCCTCGGGCAATGTGATCGTAGATGGCTTACTCTGGCGCTTCAAACAATTGCCTGCTAGCTTGCAACAGCGCGTCTATTACAACACCTCCAACGAGAAACTGGGTGTGCGTGGTCTGCTCAATGGACGCATCCTTGGCGACGGGGATCTGTTAGCCGCTCCTGGCGCGCAGACGATTCTCCAGCCTAACGTTCTTACCTACGAGGACGAACTCCTGGTCAAGGATCTGGCGTCAAGTGGCGATTGGATCAGCGCCGTGACGGCCTTGGCGGCGCAGTCGCGCAATCCGCAGGGAGCTTCGGTGACAGGTTCATTAGGCATCGGTCTGGAGCCGGGAGAGACCGGAGCCGCGCAACCGGCAAATAGCTTTGGTCCTGGCCTCGCGGTCATCACCAATCCTGATCTGCAAGACCCTGGCACGGCCGGCACCTTGCCCGATGGCTACATCACCATCTCTGAGAATGACCACGAAGACCTCGGCGATTCGCCCGTGGCTATGCATGTCATCAAGGTCACGCGAGAGAAGTATCGTGGTTCGGTAGCGGTGATGGAGCCTGGCAATGTCTTCGACGAGAAAGTGAGTCTACGGCATACCGCAGACTTTGGTGGGGATGTCAGTGAGCTGTTCTTTCAATGGTATCTCCGTGAGGAAGACGGGCGCGATCTCAATCCGCCAGAGATCGAGCTGCCCGATCCTGCAGACCGGCAGGATAGCGCCTGGACCTTGTTCAAAGCAGGCAAGGGACTGAGCGAGATTCAGTTAGCCGGATCGGGACCCACCCTGATCACCGACAACCTCGTCTTCTGCCGCTATGGCTATGGCGACGCGCCGACCGATTGGAGCGCCTGGGCAGGAGCGGCCAATAGCCGGGAACCGAAGACTGCGACCGATCCGCCCTTTGTCGCCCAACTCGTGCCCGGCTGGGTCAAGCGCGTGACTGAGGCCGTCAATCTCTTTGATGCCCGCTACGATGACTTCCGCAACAACGACGCCCCTGCCACTTACACCAGCGCCCTGCAACAAGCGGGCCAACGTTGGGAAGGCCCCGTCGCTTTCAATCCCAACAAAGATGCCATTGAGCAGGTCGGACTGATTGAACTCTATCAAACCGTCCTCGATCGTGCGAAAGACTTCACGATTGCCAGTGCCTCCGGCACCGATGGGGTGAACACTGCGTTGCTCAACGCCGCCAACCGCATTGCTGGACTTTATACCTTGTTTGGCAATGAAGCCTATGCCGACGCTCTGGATCCAACGATCGGCTACAGCACGATTGGAGGTCAGTTTGGCACCCTGGCGCCGGCCATTCATGCCTTTCAGAATCAGACCGCCAATCTGTTAGACGAAGAACTCATGCTCTTGCGCGGGCGCAGCGAGGTGGGAGCGCGTCCGGCTTACAACCGCCTGATGTGGAATTTCACCAATGGCCCGGGAGAGGCGGCCTATGTGCTCAATTACGGTATCAGCGATCTCACCAAGGACGGTTTCCTGGATGACGCAGACGGTCGCCGTCTTTATCCGCAAGGTCATGGCGATGCCTGGGGGCATTACACCATGGCGCTGAAAGGTTATTACGATCTGGCCACCACCGAGAACTTCACATGGAGTCCGCGAAACGAGAAAGTGAACATCGACGGTGTGGTGGTGAATGTGGATTACCTTGATGAACGTGCCTTTGCCAAGACGGCGGCAGCCCGTGCACGGTGTGGCGCCGAGCTTGTCGACCTCACGTATCGCCAAGCCTACACCGAGAATCCAAGCGGCCAGTGGCAAGGCTACCAAGATACCAATACGGACCGCGCGTGGGGAGTCTTCGAAACCGCGCAACGTTCTGCAACCGCCGCACAGTATGATTGGATGCTGGCCAACGCCATCCTGCCTGCCGAAGACAGCACGCATACGGGCATTCGCAAAGTCGATCGCTCGACCGTGGTGGAGTTGAGCGAGATCGCTCAGCAAGCAGCTAACATCCAGGCGAAGCTCGACATGGCCGACCGCGGACTCAATCCGGCTGGATTGGATCCCAATGTCGTGCCTTTCGATATCGATCCCGTCTTGGTCGATCGTAGCCACGAGGACGCTGCCACTCACTTTGAACAAGTCTATGACCGGGCGATGACTGCGGCTCAGAATGCGTTGCGTTCCTTCAGTCAAGCCAACGCCGTAGCACTGGCATTGCGCCAAACGGAGTCCACCAGTGAGACGCTGCGCCAACAAGCCATCGATCAAGATCTGGCCTATCGCAACGAACTCATCGAGCTGTTCGGTTCGCCTTACGAGGGCATGATCGGGGCCGGGAAAGCCTACCCGGCGGGCTACAAAGGACCGGACTTGTATCTCTTCATGTATGTCGATCAGCTTTCCGCCGGTGGTGATATTCTGGATCCGTTAGATAGCACGATCGTCGAAACCACCATCGTTCCAGGGCTACGCAATCTCGCTGCTTCTACGGGCATCCATGCAGTTGCTGCAGACACCGTCTCCAAGTACTTTCCCAACGATCTGGAGCTGCCTAACGAGCCCGCAGGCGAGATCACGCTCAATCTTCCCCGTCAGGCATCAGGGTATGCCTTGATTGCCCCAGAAGGCTGGGAGCAACGGCGCAGTCCGGGTGCCATCCAGGCAGCGGTGCAAGAGTTAGTCCACGCACAATGGCGCACACGAATGGCCGTTGATGCTTACGAATCTCAGGCCGATGACTTTCAAGCCCTTTTGCGCAAATTCGAACTCAAGAGCGGCATCAACTCGGAGAAGATCCGCGTCGCCTACTACACCGAGGACCGGCAAGACCTGTGGAATACCGTCGCTACTACGGCCTTTGCTGCCGCCGGTGCCGCGGACCTCGCTGCCGACATCACCGACGATACCTTCGATGTGCTACAGGAAGCCCTGCCCAAGATCGCTGGTTTGTCTAACGATGTCACTGCGCCGGCTCGCGGAGCTATTGGAGCGATCAAGGCGAACCTATCCAACATCTTCAGCGGAATTTCACTCGCGGCGCAAGTCACGCAATACCGGGCTGAACTCGAAGCTAATGAGGCTGCCGTGGAACTTGAAAAGGCTCTCATCGCGGAAGACGCCAAAGCCGAGCTCGTCGACATCCTCGATGAAATGTGGCAACTGGTGAATGCGGAAGGCGATGCGGCCGCCGCCGTGGTGGATGCGTTGGAGACCATGCGTGCAGCCAGTGATCGCGTGCGCACGGTGTTAGAGCAAGGCCAAGCGGTGCTCGAAGAACGCCGTGTCTTCAACACGCGCGTGGCCAGCACTACGACGAAGCAACGCTATGAAGACTACACCTTCCGCGTCTTCCACCATGAAGCCCTACGCAAGTATCGCAGCAGCTTCGACCTAGCGAGCCGCTACGCCTACCTGGCGGGCAAGGCCTATCAGTATGAACTGAATCTTCCTGACAATCATGCGGCCAACGCACAACCACTCCTGTCGGCCATGTTGCGCACGCGTTTACTGGGTGAATGGCAGGACGACGAGCCGGTGCTCGGAAATGGCGGCTTAGCCGATGCGCTCTCGGTGCTCAAGACCAACTTCGGCACCTTGAAAGGACAATTAGGCTTCAACAATGCCGACACGGAGGTGCAGAGCTTCTCGCTGCGCCGCGAACTAGCCCGCATCGGCATGAGTAGCCGGGTCAATGCCGATTGGCGGACGCGATTGGAAGCATGGCGCGTTCCAGACCTTTGGAACTACGAGTATCAGAGCAACGGTGTGAACTACGGTTACATCTTCCGCCACTTCTGCCGCCCGTTTGCAGCCGAGGCTAGTGGGGCGCAGCCTGCCTTGGTCATCCCCTTTAATTCTACCATTGCTGCCGGGCAGAATTGGTTTGGGAAGACGCTAGCTGGAGGCGACAGTGCCTTTAACGCCTCCAGCTTCTCGACGAAGATCCGCGCAGCTGGCATACGATTCGATGGCTACAACAACACCGCGCTTAGTCAGACGCCGCAGGTGTACCTGGTGCCGGTAGGGGACGACAAGATGTTCCTGCCAGACAGCCGCAGCCTTGCTTCCCGCTCCTGGAAGGTGGTGGATCAACGCATTCCCACGCCTATTGCGATCAGCCCAGACAATCTCGCCAATCCCGATTGGCAGCCCTTCACTGGTAGCGCCACGGGATTCTTTGAAGGAATCCGGAAGTTCAGCAGCTTCCGCGCCTACCACGATGCAGGCGGTTGGTCTTCCAGTGAGATGTTGCAGAGCGGGCGTCTGGTTGGCCGTAGTGTGTGGAACACTCAATGGGTGCTCATCATTCCCAACGCCAGTTTGCTCAGCGACCCTAACAATCCAAGTGCAGGCCTAGACACCATGATCCACGGGGCGCCCCTGCCTGGATTCGACCAGCAAACGGCTGGGCTCATCAACCGGGACGGGGTCGGCGTACGCGATATCCAATTACTCCTGCAAACCTACAAGGTCAGCGGCAACTAGAGCACTTAAAAAAGGCATGTCAGCAATGTGCAAGCCGATTAGCGGTCTCCTTCGATCTCATCCCCTGCGGCACGCCATGCGCATGACTGCGGAGTGCCTGCTGCTTTGAAGCTATCGGGAAAACATCACGAGTATCTACGACATTCATTTCAGAGTCGGCTACGGAAACGATACCGTGATCTGGTAGAATCGCCGCAAGCCGGGATTCTCATGCACGAGTTCGACGAGTCCGCCATCACCCACTACGGGATCACCCAGTGGGTCAAATCCGCCGAGATCATCGCTTTGGCTCAACTGATAGACCCTTCCCACCTCCGTCTGGATGACGATGACAAACGAATCGCCCTCGTCTCGGCCGACCACTTCGAAGGCGCTGCTGCCGTCGTTGGGATCTGTTAGAGTCAAAAACTCAGCCAGGTTGTCCTGACCGTCACCGTCAAGGTCAGTGGACGGGTCACCGGCGATGATAGTGCCGAAGTGCTCCAGTTCAAAGTCGTCGGACATGCCGTCACCATCGGTGTCGGCAAAGGTGCCGCCTCCAGTGATGATGAGCGCGGCTCCAAACTCGCTGGTCTGTCCATCGGGGTTGGTGGCCGTGGCGGTGACGAACTGACCGTTGGCGAGGGTGCCCACAGGATTGAAAGTGAAGGCGGCACTACCGTCTCCGTCCGTGGTGACGTCGCGGTGACCTAGAAAGACTTTGCCTTCGCCGTGACCGCTCTCATCGGCGGCATTGTTAGAAAACAATTCAATCCGGTAAGTCTTGTTAGGCTCGCTATTCAAGGTTCCAGTGATGGTATTTCCGGCGGTCGTAATCACGGGGAAATTCTGTAGACTGTTGGTGCTTGTGTCAGCATCTAGGGGATCATTTGGAGTGACGCCATCGGTGCTGCCGCTGCCATCCGTGAGGTCGATGCCGAGGCCACCGTTGGCGAAGATGGCATTGCCGAGGATGGTGAGATTGCCCGAGGTGGAGAATCCACCCTGGACTCGCACTCCTTCTAGTCCGCTGTGGGCAATGGTGTTACCTTCGCCAGGAGCGGTGCCGCCCAGGAGGGTGGTGCCGGAGCCCGTGCGATAGTGGAAGCCCTCTTCGCCATTGCCCAAAGGCTCGCTACTAGCATTTAAACCGATCGTGTTCCCCTGATAGGTGTTGCCCTCACCGAATTCTAAGATACCTACTTCACGGTTTCCGGAAATGAGGTTGCCGTCGAGGAGATCTCCTCCCCCAATGAGATTGTTGTCACCACTAACACTAAATCCGTCACGGTTTGCCAGAGCCAAGAGTCCGTCACCGGTGGTGCCGAGGAGATTGTTCTGACAGACCCAATTGTCGCCCACAAGGGACACCGCTGAGAAGAAGTTTCCGGAGACGAGGTTACCTCCGCCTGGGGAGGCAAGCCCAAAGGTGCCACCGTCACCACTGAGTCTAGCCCCAGCGCTGTTGGGACTACCTGTTGGAGCGGCACTGCCATCAATATCCGCCCCGATGATGTTTCCGGCGATGGTGGGGCTACCGGAGGTCTCGAGGTTCTGGGAATGGTTGCCGGAGATGAGGTTGCCCTGACCCGCCTCGATTCCTCCGATCAACACATTGCTAGCGAAACTGATCAGGCCCTCGTCGTTGGGAATGGCAATCTTGCCAGTCACATCGGTGCCAATCTTGTTGCCTTGGACGGTGAAGGTGTCGCCAGAGAGGTCAATCCCACCATCGACGAAGCTCCCATTGCTATTCCCGGAGACGAGGTTGTCGATGAGAGCGCAATTCTCTGCATCGAAATCGATTCCCTGACGCAAGTTCCCAAGGGCAACCGAGCCTGTGGTGTCCGTGCCGATGTAGTTGCCCTCGACGCGGACGTTAGTCACCGTGGTAAGACCGCCCACCGCTTGGATGCCTGCGTCGATGTTCCCCGAGATGAGGTTGCGGCCAGCGGTGATGGGGCTGCCGATCGTGATGCTGGTGCCATCCACGATCAGGATGCCGTTGTCGCCGTTCGGGACGGCGGCAGTGCCGGCTTCGTCGGTGCCAATCTTGTTGCCCATGATCGCAACGTTTTCAGGGATGGGGCCACCGGTCAGGTCATGGAGATGGATCCCTTCGTCATTGTTCCCAGAAATGAGGTTCCCGGCCCCCTCGACGTCGAATCCAATGTGCTTGGCGCCTGCGGCGTTGTTGATGACAATGCCAGAGCCAGCATTGCCAAGATCCGTGGTGCCGTCGGTGCCGACACCGATCTTGTTGCCGAGGACGAAGCTGTCCTCAGGGAAGAAGTCTTGTAAGCAGATACCGCTGCCCCGGTTGCCGGAAATGACGTTGCCCTGGCCGGGGAGGATGCCGCCGAGAGTGGCGCCGTTGCGGAGCTCGACGCCGAGAGCAAAGGGTCGGTCATTGAGGAGGGCATTGCCAGAGATGTTGGGGCCGATGAAGTTGCCGACACAGACCACTCCGGGACCGAGGCGGACGTTGGCATCGTCGTTGCCGGAGATGAGATTGCGTTCCCGCTCGGTAATGCCACCGATGACGTGGGGGTTGGTGAGGTTGAGACTTTGGGCAGCGACGCCTGCCCGGTCATTGGCTGCTTCGCCATTGGGAATAGCGTCAGTCCCGTCAAAGTCGGTGCCAATTTGGTTCTGAAAGATGCGGTTGCCCTCGCCTGAGAGATCAAGGCCGAAGTCGCCATTGCCGGAGATGACGTTGCCATCGGTGAGGCCGGTGCCGCCGATGAGCGAGTTGGTGCCTTGGAAGAGGATGCCACTATCAGTGTTGCCAAGCGCGGCTTCGGCGGCGAGATCGGTGCCGATGCGGTTGCCGGCGATGGTGAGGTTGTTGCAGGTGTCGGCAATCAAGATGCCGTGGTTGTCGTTGCCGGAGATGGTGTTGGCTTGCCAGAACTGACGGCCACCGATGCTACTGTCATTGACGAAAGCGAAATCGATGCCGTGGTCGCCGTTGCCGAGATCGGCATCTCCAGCGGCGTTGAGGCCGAGGAGGCATCCCTCAATGGTGATTCCGGTAAGGCGGTCGCCATCGATGCCGCGAGCTTGGATGGCAGAGCTGCCACAGCGGTTGATGACAAGCCCGCGCAAGCAGGTGTCGCTGGCTTCGAGGGTGAGGCCGTCGGTGAGGTTGGTGCCGTCGATCTCGACGAGGCCAGCGGCGGCGGAGAATCCGTCGATCATGACGGGCTCGGTGAGCGCGGGAAGATTCGTCAGTGGGACGATGGTTTGCACCGTGTTCTGCGGCAGTTCGAATCCAATGACGTCGGCGCCTGGGTCGGCGTTGGCCTCGAGGATGGCTTGGCGCAGCGAACCGGTACCTGCATCGTCGGTGTTGGTCACCGTGAGAGTCGGCGCTAGGACATCGGAGACAAAGCTGGTGGTGTTGTCAGTCGGATCGAGATCCGTTTCTACAGCGGCGAGTGAGGACGTCGTAGTGAATGTACCTGTGGTGCCGGTGGGATTCGCGAAGACAATGGTCTGCACTTCGGCACCGGCAGAAATGTTGCCAAGGTTGCGAATCACGACGCCCGCGTTGTGGCTACTACCTTGTTCAGGGAAGGCGGCGAGGAAGGTGAATTCGGGAGGTAGGGTGAAGGTGTGGACGACGTTCGTGGCCTCGTTAGGACCGCGATTGATCGCGCGGGCGAGAAAGATGAGCGTGGTGCCCGTGTTGAGCGCGGGCTCGGGTCCGTGCTGGGACAATGAGAAAGCGAGATCGACGCCGCCGGTGACGGGGGTATTTGTTGTCGTTTCGTTATCGCTGGCATCGCTCTCCTCGGGGGCAGTGACGGTAGCTGTGGTGGCGAAGTTTCCTGCCACTTGCACGGTCCCGATCACGGTGACGATCACGCTTTGCGTGTTGGCCAAAGTCCCTAACTGACAGGTGAGTGTCTGCCCTGCGATCTCGCAATTGCCCTGCGTGCTGGTCGCGGAAGCAGGTGTAAACTCGTTGGGAAGGATGTCTGTCAAAGTGACCTAGGTGGCTGGATCAGGACCGTTGTTCGTCACGGTGAAGGTGATGGTTGCCGCTGAGCCAGCCGTGAGTGGATCAGGTGAGACAGCGTGAGTGATCGCCAGATTCGCTTGCGGGTTTGCGTTCGGCGCGATGGTCGTACGCGAGAGGGGATTGCCGATGTCGTCGTATTGATAGAAGGCGTGCGCGCCATTGGAGTACTGTCGCGCTTCAGAGGAAATGACGTTTTCGGATGTCGAATTTAAGTGACATTCTGGTTGGCTCTCGCCACCACCCAGAACCTTGAAAAGACCGAAATCGAAACCAACCACCCGGCGTCGCTTCAG
>JAUIAH010000023.1 GCA_030425385.1 Verrucomicrobiia bacterium
AAGTCAGAAAGCGGAGCAGGAAAGGCTGAATCTGAATACGACGTCTCCGGAAATTCATCGCCCCACCACGTCTTCAAAAACGACTCAAGTTGGGGCAATGTGGTCATGCCATTTTTTGCGACAACGTTGTATATACGACACGTGCGATATATCACCGGATATATGTGCAGGTCGTTTGGATTTCTTGATTATTTGGTTTTGTTAATTTCATAATCACTACATTTTTCGTTTGACCGGTTTGTTCAATTGCTTACTTTGTTCGGATGAACGCTTTCCATGACTCGGATTTGCCTCGCCATGCGGCTTGGTTGGAGCGTCTTTTGGATCAAGCGTTTTCGATGCTTTTGCTACAGTGATCCTGTTCATACGGGGATCGCACTCATTCCTCTTAGCCAAGCGTATTTGCATCACTTGGAGTCTCGGCCCAGTGTTCCCGATTGGCAAGCAGATCAGGCGCGCGGGCGCGCGAGGCGCTTCGTCTTTTCGCCAGGGAGATCGAGCATGGGCGATGGGAGGGGGATCAGATCTGCTTCCGGTTGCGGACGGCTCTGCCGGTCCGGGACCTCTCGGTTCCCGTGGTCCCACCTGATGGTGGAGAACGGCACGGGGGTGCTTCCGCGAGGGAGATGATGCCCGCAGTGGCACACGATGCTTCTGTTTCAGCTGTTTCTCCCTCTGAGATGGCGTTGCGGCGCGGGGCCTGATCGTCGTGCTAGGGGATCGGCGAGCGAGCTGGCAGCGCTGCAGGCGATGCGCTTGGCGTTGGCAGGTGGCCTTTCATTCACTATGCGTTGGCGACTGAGCGATTGTCTCTTTCTTGGGTGCGGCATTATTTGGCGCATTGGGGTAGGTGACGGGGTCGACTCGGTCTGGATGTGAGGGGAGCTGTTTTGCGTTGCCTATCGTTTTGTTGAAGGTGAGTGTGGCTGGAAGCGGGGGCCGTCGGTGCGGCCTTGGGTCCAGAGGCGTAGGTTGCGGAGGCGTTGTCGGCCGTGGGCGTAGTAGAGCTTGTCGAGGCCGTCGAGGTGCCGTTGGTAGGCTTCCGCGCGTCGGGCTGGCCAATCGGGCTGAGGCTCGCCGAGGGATGGGCGCAAGGTTTGAGTGAGGGCGTTGGCAATTTCTTGATGCCCGCGGAAGGTTGGGTGAACGTGGTCGACGAGGATTTCGTTTCCTAACAGACCCGCAGGAGTGGTCTTTCCGAGTAGCGCTTGGGCATCGATGAGGGGGACTTTGGCACGGTGGCAGATGGTGCCTAGCCTTGTGGCCATTTCGGGAAGCATGCGTAGGGGGCAGAGGTCTTCTTCGAGGGCGTTCCAGAATGCGGTCTCGGCTGTGGCGAAGTCGTTCTGTGCGAGCGCGCGTTGGCCGTTGTGGTAGGCTGCCAGAGCGGGGCCGTCTGATTTGAAGGGGGGGCAGTCTTTCAGATTCACCGGAGGACGGATCATGATGAGGGGGATTTCTGCTTGCTGGGCGAGAGTGACTAGCCGTTGCACATTGACCTCGAAATGGTCTAGCACCCGAGCTTTCCAAATGGGGTCGCGCGTGTAGCCGCGCAGGCCGCCTTGGTAGTCTAGCAGAGCATCGACTTCTCTTTTGAGAATGGGACGGGCGTGGGTGATGCTGTCTGGTGACGGGAGGCAGTCGTTGATGAGATGATAGAGATGGAGCTGGGAAGCAAGTTTCACGGCGGGTTCCCAGCGGCGGGCGTCGGCGTAGGTGCGGGCTTCCAAGAATTCATTCTGTCCTGTGCAGACGATCAGAAGATCGGGCTCGTATTGGAGGCATTCTGTGAGGATGGGAATGAGGCGGTAGCTCGCGTAGGAGACGCCGCCTGCATTCACGACTTCGAACGCTCGCTCGGGGTAAGCGCTTTGAAGACTCAGCTTGAGCCAGGTCGAGAAGGCCGTTTCAATGGAATAGGGGCGTCCTTGAACGGTCGAGCCTCCGAGGCAGAAGATCCGAAACGTACCCGCTCCTTTCTTTCTAGCAAAGCGGTCTCTCACAAAGTATCGCAAGCGTTCGGGCGAGGTCGCGTAGGTATTGGAGAAGGGATCGAGAGCAAAGAGTGGGCGCGTGCTTTCGAATTGGATAGCGGGGTCCTCCGTGGAATCGGGAACTCCCAGGCCTAGGAGTCGACAGCCCACCTCGATACTGGCGATGAGGAGGCACCCGATGGCGAGCGCTGCCAGGCGGCGTTTCCAAGGATGCTCGCGCAACCTGGCCATGACTTTATTCGTGGCGGAGGGCTTCGATCGGATCCAGTTTGGCGGCTTGCGAAGCGGGGTAGAGCCCGAAGACGACGCCGGTGAGGCCGGAGATGCCGAAGGCGAGAATGACGGACCACGGGGTGACCACGGTCACCATCTGGGTGAAGAAGGAAACCATCAAGGGGGTGACGATGCCTAACACCACCCCTATCAAGCCGCCGCCGATGGAAAGCACGATGGTCTCGATCAGAAACTGGGTGATGATGTCTTTCTTCTTGGCTCCGAGTGCGCGCCGCACGCCAATCTCTCGCGTGCGCTCGGTGACGGTGGCTAACATGATATTCATGATGCCGATACCGCCGACGAGGAGGGAGATGGCTGCGATGGAGCCTAACACGATGTTAAACATGCGCTTGGTGGCTTCCGCTTCTCGTAGCAATTGCAGGGGAACGATCAGTTCGTAGTCATTCTGATCGTGGAAACGCGTGAGGAGCTGCTTGATCTGAGGCTCTGCGGCAATGACGGCGTCCGTGTCGCGCATCTTCACAATGATGCGGTGCAATTCCACGCGTTCGGCGCTGAAGCTCCCTGAGTTCCGGCGCACGAGGGTCTCGCCGAATCGGGAGCGTGCGGTGGAGAGCGGAATGTAGACATTATTATCCACGGGATCCCCATCGGTTTGGCTGCGTTGCGGGCGCTGCTCGAGAGTGCCGGTTTCCCGGACGATGCCGATCACTTGATAGTAGATGGCCTGCACGCGAATGGTACTTTGAAGGGGATCTTGATAGGGGAATAGGCGTTGTGCGAGACCGGCGGTGATGACACAGACATTGCGCTGATGTTTCTCATCCGTCTGTGATATGAAGCGTCCGCGTGCCATCTCTAAGCCTTGAATCTCGGGATAATTGCTCAAGGTGCCGATCACTTGCCCGGGTTCTTGCCGGCGACCGAAGCGGATATTCTCGCGGATGATGCGCATGGGCATGACGTGCAAGACACCAGGGATGGTGCGCTGCAACCTGCCAGCGTCATCATAGGTGAGGCCGTATTGGATCTCAAAGCTACGATTGTTTGAGGTATCGTCCTGATTCTGCTCTGGCGGCTTGAAGCTATTGATGATGATATTCGTGCTCCCCAGACGCTTGATGCGTTCTTGAGCTTCGTAGGAGGCCCCTTCACCGATGGCTAACATGGCGATGACGGAGCAGACTCCGAAGATGATGCCGAGCATGGTGAGCCCCGAGCGCAACTTGTGCAGGAGGAGGCTCTTCACTCCCAGCTGAATGGTGTTGAGAAGCTGTGAGGAAATCATGTTCTGTTAGTTTTGAACATCCCTGGCAATGACGCCATCCCGCATGTGAACCACGCGTTGGGCACGGGCGGCGACGGCATCTTCGTGGGTGACCATGACGATGGTCTTGCCGTCGGCATTCAGTTTCTCGATGATCTCGAGAACTTCCTGCTCCGTTTGCGAGTCCAGGTTGCCCGTGGGTTCGTCTGCAAGAATCATGAGAGGATCGTTGACGAGGGAGCGCGCGATGGCAACGCGTTGCTGCTGGCCCCCCGAAAGCTGGGTGGGGCGGTGATCCAAGCGGTCGGCGAGCCCTACCAAAGCCGCCAATTCTTGACAACGCTCCTCGTAGTCTTTCAATTCGACACCTTGATAGATCAGCGGCACTTGGATATTCTCAATCACTGTGAGCTGGGCGATCAGGTTGTACGATTGGAAGATGAAACCGAGGCGTTTGCCGCGCACGGTCGAGAGCGTGTCATCATCCATTTGGGAAACATCTTCCCCGCCGAGATAATACTGGCCGCGGGTGGGGCGATCCAGGCATCCTAGAATGTTGAGCATGGTGGATTTGCCAGAGCCAGACGGCCCCATGATGGCCACGAAGGACCCTTCGGCGATGGAGAGATCGACCCCGCGAAGGGCGCGCACTTCTACCTCGCCTACCTGAAAGATCTTCTCGACCTGCTTGATTTCAATGATGGCCTCCGGATCGGGCATAACACTCACACCACTAAACCTTACTCGCCTCGTCCCCGTCCGCCGCCTTCGCCACCGCCACCGCCGCCTTGGAAGGACTGGCGCATGGCGTCACGCTCGTCATCGCTCAAGGTGCCATCGCCATCCTTATCGAAGCGTTTCAACATCTGAGCTCGGCGATCGTCGCCACCGCCACCGCCTTCTGGGCGTCCGCCACCGCGCTCGCCATCGGCACCGCCGCCACGCCCGCCGCCGTCGGCACCGCCGCGTTGGCGACCTTCGCCCCCGCCGCCGCCGCGAGGTCTGGACCGTTCGCTATTCGCTTCGGGGCGTTCGGTAGGCAGTTCCAAATCGTCTGTGGCTCCTTCTTGAAGAACGCCGCCAGAGAGATCGATCTCCTCATCCACGGGAGGGGCCAGCATGACTTCTTGGCCTTCCTCTAGCCCTTTCTGAATCTCGATGAAGCTAGTATTAAACATGCCGATCTCCACGGGTACGGGTTCGGGCCCGCCGAGGCGCTTCACGTAGCAGACCTGATTGCCTCGATAGGTGGTCACGGCTTGGATAGGAACCTTGATCACGTTCTGCAGGTTGGCGATGACGATGTCCGCTCGTGCGGAGACACCCGGTTTCACGTCGGGAAGGGAATCGGTGATGGTTACCTCGGTGCTATAGACTTTCATGTTAGGATTGCCCCATCGGCTTTGGGCATCTGGGAGAATGGCCACTTTGGTCACTTCGCCGCGGAAGCGCTCGTCAGGAAGCGAATCGAGGACGACAAAGGCGGGAAGGCCCACACTCACTTGGCCCACGTGGGACTCATGTACCTTGAGAGTGACTTTCATCCGCGAGGTGTCTGGAATCTTGATGAGCTCCTGCCGTTTGCGCACTTGGGCACCTTCCTCGATCATGGATTCGCTGCTGAACCGGCTTGAGCTCATGGCATATACCACCAATCCCGATTGGGGGGCGTAGATCTTGGAGGACTTCAGTTGCTCCCTCATCTTATCCAACTTGTCCTCATTCAATTTGAGCGTGGCTTCGGCGGAATTCTTATCAGCCGATGCTTGGGCAATCTTGCTTTCCCCTTGTTTCTTCACGCGCTCCAATTCTCGGAGGGCTTCTTCCAAGGTGGATTCGAATTCGGCTTCTGCTTTCGTCAGTTCATAATCTTTGAGCATCGCATAGGTACTGCGAGCGGTTTCCACCTCTTTGGATCCGCGACTGACTTCCAAGCCGTCACGGTCCACCGTGGACTTGGTTTCAAATCCTTGTTCTGCGAGTTTCTTGGACCATTCAAACTTCTCCTCCGCAAGTTTGAGTGATTCTTCTGACGTATCGATCGTCAATTCGGCACTGCGCAATTGCTGGTCTTTGTCCAATTCTTCAAACTTCTGCAGATCCATGCGGGCGAACTGCACCGCGAGTTCCGCCGCGCGCACCTCACTATCGACCGTGCTTGTCATGATCTCGAGATCATTCTCCGCTGTGACGAAGGCCGCGCGGCTGGTTTCAAAACTGATCTGTTGATCTTTTAACGCTTCCTCTGCCTCGGCGGAATCGAGCTCCACAATCAGGTCTCCCTCTTCTACATAAGACCCTTCGGGAACGATAAAGATGATGCGGGAATCGCCGTCCACTTCATTGCGCACGACCACTTCATTCACCGCCTCGAGTTGACCGCCTTCTGTCACCACCACGAGAAACTCCCCGCGTTCCACTTGATGATAGGCTGCTTCACTCAATTCATCAGAACCTCTCAGGAGAAGCCACCCGAGGGCGATGAGAACGATGGCGAGGATAGCCATGACTTTGGGCCGCGTCCCGATGGCGCGCGCGATCCGGCCGAGGAGTGACGGTGATTGATTGGAATCCATGACGGTGAGGGGTTGTTAGTTAGCGAAGATTTGGTCGGGCGTGGGAATGGCATCCTCATCGGCACTGACTTCTACTTCGGGTGTGGGTGTGGGTGCGGTTTCAGTGGGAACGGGCTTGGCAGAACGCCATTTATCGAGATTCACTTTGAGGGCTTTGTCCTTTAGCCAAAACGCCTCTCCCTCAGTTGACAGGATGCCCAAATCGGCGAGGAGGCCGAGCCGCACTTCAAGGTAGTCCACCAGGACCCCCGTGACGGCGTTCTGAGCATTAATGAGCGCATCTTGAGATTCATTCAAATCACGGAAGATCACCGTGCCCGCTTGCAGACGCAAGCGATTCCCCTCCACTCGGTTCTCGGCCAAGGCCACCGCATTGCTTTGAATCTGAAAACTTTGCCGCAGTTGCTCCAATTGGCGCAATTCCTGATCGATCAGATTGCGCAATTGATCAAATGTCAGGCCGAGGCGACGGATAGCTGCTTCAAACTGAATCACCGTCGAGCGATATTGATTGCGTTCTTGGAGGCGATCCAGAGGGAGGTTGAGTTGGATGCCAACATTGGCTCTAACGTTATCGAAATCGAAGTCGGCGTAGTCCGTGGCACCTTCATCGTTGTCCAAACTAGCATCCGCAAAGATATTAAGATCGGCTTTGAGCCGGTCGGCGGCCAGAGCGACCTGGCGTTTGCTATCTTCGAAGCGATCCACTTCATTGAGCAGGGGCAAGCGATGCTCCAAGGCAATGCGGAAACTTTGTTCGCGGCTGAGATCGAGGGATTTCAATTCCAAGTCTCGCAGCTTCGTCATTTCGTCGTCGTTCAGACGCAAGTCGACGGTTTGGGGCATGCCCAAGGTGATCTTGAACCGATCGAGCGCATTGCGAAAGCGTGTGATGGAGTTGAGATAACTGTCCTTGGCTTGCAACTCGGCCTGCTCGGACTCGGCCACCTGTTCGGGACGGGCGCGGTCCACGGATCGTGCGCGAAGGTATTCGGTGAATCCTTTGCGGGAGAGGTAGTTATTGTATTGGTTGTAGATGACGTCCTTGGCTTGCAAGAGCCGATAGTATTCAATGACGACATCCACGGCGAAAGTGTTCTGGAAGTGACTGAAATCACGGACACCATAGAACACGTTGCGATGGGCTTGTTTGAGCCGTTCTCCGGCGATCTTGGAACCGGCACCACGAAGCAATGGCTGGAGGAGATTGAGGCTAATGACAGAGGCGGCGGAGCGTCGCGGGTCCCCGGTGTAGTAGCGCAAGAGATCATTGGCGATGCTCAAGCCGATGTCGGCACCGGTGATGAGGGCTTGGTCCACACCAATGGTCGAATTCACGCGTCCGAGACGTTCGCCATCGCTGAGGCGTGATCCCGTGGCGCGGGAATTGGCGAACAGCTGGGGGAAGAACTGATGACGCTCGCCAGTGAGATTGAGAGCCGTGACGTAGAGAGACTCTTTCTCTGACTGGTAGTCACGGCTGTGTTTCACCGCATAGTCGAGGGCCTGATCGATGTTGAGTTCCTTCCGCTTGGCTGGACTGCGTTTATCGAGAATGGCCTGACTTGAGAGATCCTTTGGTTTCTTGTCGGAGAATTCTGTATCGATGGTGAAATCGTCAGAGGCTTCTCCGAAGATGTCTTTCTCGACCTGCTGCAGGATCTTGTAGACATCCTTATCGGCCTGGCGCCTATAAAAGCCAGTGGTACATCCAACCACTAGGGTTCCCACACTTAGCACTAACAATAATCGAATGGTTGGTGGGGCGCATTTGGTGGTGGGCATGGTTCTACTTCAATGCCTAGAGCGTGATTCCGTCGCGGTTTCCGCCAGATTTCTGATAGACGCGGAAGCACTCGATGAATCCGGAGGCGAAGTCTTGCGGGCGCTTCTCAATCCAGCGATCGACTATTTCCACTGGAAAGTAGGCGCCCGTCTCGACTTCTGCACAGGGATAGCGGAGGCGTTTGGGGGCGTCCACGCGGAAGAGGTGGACGTGCTCCCAGCCGGTGGCGGCTGTGGCTGGCAAGGTCGCGATCCATTCGGGTTCGCGTTCCCTGATGCCGAGTTCTTCTTCCAATTCGCGCACGACTGCCGAGGCGTATGATTCGCCCGCATCGAGATGACCGGCGGCAGAAGAGTCCCAGACTCCAGGGTGGGCGTCCTTCAAATGCGAGCGTTTCTGCAGGAAGAGATCACCGGCTTTATTGAACGCAAAGACATGAATGGCGCGGTGTCGCCAGCCGTTGGCATGCACCTCGCGGCGCGTGGCCTGACGCAGGACAACGTCGTTCTCATCGACGACGTCGAAGCATTCGTCGTCTTTCTGGGGGTTATCCTTGAGGGGATGATCGTCGACCAGGCGAGCCATGTGGATCCAGTCTTCGAGCGAGAGCTCTTCGGCGCGGGCTGTGGGCGGGATCTGCAAGGTCGCGCCTACCTGTTCCCAATCCACGCTCAGAGGCGCGAGGACATTCTTCAACTGCTTGCGCCGCTGAGAGAAGCCCTGACGGATCAGGCGATCGAAGGTATCGTGATCAAATATAGGGAGTTCCCCGGGGGCACGTCGCTCGAGCACAATGATGGAGGAATCCACCTGGGGACGTGGATAGAAAGCCGCGGGACCGATGGAGCGCAGCATCTTGGGACGCCAATAGGCCTGGATGCGGAGGGAAAAGGCGCCGTAGTCTTTGGTCCGGGGCTTGGCGACCACACGCTCGGCGACTTCTTTCTGCAGCATAAACACGGCCCTGGTGAACGGGCTGGGCGGCATGAGGTAGTGGATCATGATGTGACCGCCGCAAGAATAGGGGAGATTGCCAATCAGCTTGAGGGGCTGTTCTGGAAATAATGACCGGAAATCGTGCTTCACCGCATCTTCCGGAATGACGGTCACGCGGGGATCGCTCTCATAAGTCTTCGCAAGGTGCGCTGCCAAGCGTTGATCGTATTCGACCAACCAGAGATTCTCAGCTGCCTGGTGCAAGTGGCGCGTGAGGGCTCCTGTTCCAGGTCCGATCTCCACGGCGGATTCCCCTGGAGAAAGCTCCAATTGGCGGACAATCCATTGGGCCGACTGATCATCCGTGAGAAAGTTCTGACCGAGCTTACGGCTGGGTTGAACCCCGAGAGAATCCAGCAAGGAACGCAAGGCCGCTGACATGCACGATGCCTCGTAGGCATCTCGGAAACTGGCAAGACGCGATCTTCAGAATTCCTGGCCTCCCAATCCATACAAACCATAATCGAGAACGTGCTTGGCGACGCCTTTGGCTACCGAGTCCATTATTCGTAATTTCAAGAATTTAGAAGCCCCTCTTATTGTGAGTTTAATTTCTAGGCGGATCAGATGTGAGAACGTTGATTTATCATAAAATCTTGTTTGATAATCGACCTGATCCCTTTAGAATCCCTAATATCTACTCCAACGATAAACCAAACTGACCTCTCACAAATGACAACGATCCCCCGATTCGCACTGATTGCTGGTCTTATGGGAATTACAGCGCTCGCTTCTCACGCAGGAGTGACGCTTGCCCCGACAATTACAATCGCTCTTGATGATTTCCGAGATGGCCTGGGGACGGACCCGCTTCAGGTGTTTGTCCCGACCACTTCGGCTACGACCTCGGAGACGCTGACCGTGCCCGGTTTGGTTGGAGCCACCCGCGACACCACGGTTTCGCATCTCGGCGGAGACGCGCGTGTTCGGGCGACGATTTCTGGGAATACGCTAAGTTTCAGTTCAGATGCGAACACGCATGGCATGCTGACTCTCGAGTATGCGTTCCCAACGCCCATCGATTTCACCCAAGCAGGTGGCCACGCGTTTCTCATTGATGTGGTTTCCTCGGACAACCCACCCGTGGCAGGCGATTTCGCCTTAGCGGCTGCCAGCGTTGGTGGGACCTTGAGCGGCCCTGCCATGACGCCGTTCGTCGTCGGCGCGGTTGAGGTGGCTTTCTCTGATGCTGCCTTCGCGGGAGTCGACTTTTCTGAGGTCACCAACGTCACGCTCACTTATAATGTGGATCCTGAGTTCGATGGATCGATCCAGATGATCGGTATCAGCGCTCCCGGAGCGGCAGGCGTTCCCGAGCCCAGCGGTGCGGTGGCATTGCTCACGGTTCTTGTGGGTGCCATGGCGCGTCGCCGCCGTGCCTGATCCAGCACCTAGCATTCTTTCGTTTCTATTTGGAAAAGGCACCTCGGTTGAGGTGCCTTTTCTCGTTGTTACAAGCCGCTACACAAATGGGCTTGTCTCCCATGGGGAGATTCCTAGCTTCCGGCAACACGCCATCTCATCCTCTTCTTCTGCTATGAATATGCGCTACGTCATTGGACTTCTCATCACCGCGGGAGCGTCGTTCGGGATCGGGTATGCGCTGAGGCCAGCTCCGGAGGTTGTTGATGGGTCACAGCCTGTTGCGCCTGCGGCGTCGCTCGTTCCGGCCCCCATGCAGTCGGCGGCGGACAAGCAAGCGGTGGCGGAACAGATGGGCGCGTTGAGTGATGCTGAAAGCTTCGTTGCCAAATATCTCCGGAATGGGGAAATCAGCGCGAAAGCGATGGAGCGAGCCATGAGTGAACTGTTAGCCGAATCCGACCCCATCAAGATGAATCAAATGATGGCGGAGTTGTTAGGCCAACTCACCCCAGAGAATGCACCGGTGGCGATGCAAGCATTGCAGGGGAACGTTTCGCGTGATCCCAGTCAATTCTACCTCTCGGCTCTCTTCGCCAACGCCTGGGGAAGGATCGATGGCGAGAAAGCGTTAGACTACATGAAGGATGCGGATGGGATGTTGGGCAGGATGGGCTCCGCGTCAGCTCTCTCAGGATGGGCGTTGGATGAGCCTGATCAAGCCATGGCTTGGCTCGAGTCGCAGGAAGACACGCCCCAGAAGATGATCTATACGGCGGGGCTCATCAACGGACTGGCGAAGAGCGATCCTAGCAGTGCGACGGAGTATTTGCTTAGCGTGCCAGAGAACAATCAGATGCGTTCGCGTTACATTGACATCATTGCCAATGAACAGATGAAGAAAGGGATCGATGAAGCCACACGCTGGGCGGATGGTCTTTCGGATGCCTCTCTCAAGGGCGATGCCTTCACTGATCTCGCCACGCGCTACACGCAGCAGGACCCTGAGCAGGCGGGCAGATGGATCGAGGATCGTGCGACCGAACCGTGGGCGCAGGATGCGGTGCGCGAGGTCGCGGATGAGTGGGCCGAGCTCGATCCTGCCGCCGCGGTGGAATGGGCCGGGGGCCTACCAGAACAATCACAGGGCGATGCCATGGCCGCGGCCTTTGAGGAATGGACGGAGTCCGATCCCACCACGGCGAGCACGTATCTAGCAGAGATGCCAGATTCGCCCACCAAGGATCACGCTATCGTTGGGTTCACAGAGCGATTGGTCCGCGAGGATCCAGAGGCTGCCATGACATGGGCATCCACGATCAATAATGCGGACCTGCGGACCGAGGCCCTTACGGACGCGGGGCAAGCGTGGTATCGTCAAGATCAGGAGGCGGCTTCGGCCTGGCTTTCGACCAGCGACTTGCCTGCAGACGTCCAAGAGAAGGTCACGGCTCCACCCTCACGGGAACGCAATTTCATGGACGCATTTCGAGGCTTCCGAAACTAACAAAGTTCTTCATTCTATCAAACCACTAACACCAAACCTCCATGCATAGCCTGCGCCTCTCCGTTATTCTTTCACTTCTCATGTCCACCATTCTCATGGCGGATCACCATGCTGGTGGCGCCGCCGGCCATTGGGCGACGGTGACGACCCTTCCTGAAGGCAATGAACTCGAATCAGAGATGATGCTCGCGAAAGAAGGCGATGGGTGGAAGGGCACGGTTTCTTCTGAGCGCTGGGATGAGCCGCGCGCATTCACCTCCGTGAGTGTGGACGGCAAGGAACTTGCCTTGGTGCTTCCCATTCAATATGAAGGGGCTGATCTGACGTTCCGCATCGCGGCGAAGGCGACGGGTGCGGATGGCTACGCGGGCAAATGGATGGCGGAAGACCTGGACGGCAATGAGTTGGCCACCGGAGATTGGGAAGCGATTCGTATTCAGCCCGAGCCGAATCCCCTGGTAGGGGATTGGGACGCCAGCGCGGAAGGTCCCGATGGAGAGGACCTCGATTTCGACATGACTGTGAGCGAGTCAGAAGATTCTCTCGTTGCCACCCTGAAAGCAGACAGTGGGGAACTCAAGGTGGACGCTATTTCTTTGGACGATGACAAGGTCACTATCAAAGTCCCCTATCCCTATGAAGGTGGCGCCGTGCCGGTCACCATCGCGGCGACGTTGAAAGGAGACGTGATCGAAGGGGAATGGTCAGCTTCCGCAGATGGCGAGGACTACTCGGGTGCCTGGACGGCGAAACGGAAGAGTGACCAAGCCGAACTCGCTGGCGAATGGAATCTTGCCGCCGTGCTCGATGATGGTTCTACGGCCAAGACAATCTGCGTGATTGAGAAAGAGGGCGATTCCTGGAAAGGGCATTTCGCTCGTGAAGACGGCGATGCCATCAAGCTCGACAAGATTGACCTCGTGGAGGGCGAGGTCACGATCGACTTTCTGTATCCCTATGATGGGACGGATGTAGACATTCGCATCAAGGCAACGTTTGACGGTGATGATGCGTGGAAGGGCAAATGGGTCTCCTTCGACAGCAGTGGTCAGGAAGACTCGAGCGGCGACGTGAGCGCATCTCGCAAAACCGATTCCTAGACAATCCTGCTTTCTGCGCAACGATGCGGTCGTGGATAGCATCGACTCTGCCGTAGCCAACGGAAAGCTCCTTCAGTCCAGCGCCGAGAATATTCATCGGTTGCTGGAGTCTAGCCAAGACCCTATCGATCGCGCAGCGGTCGACGAACTCGTCGCGGGCGAGCAATGGGAAGAACTGAATGATCGGTTCTTCAAGACGCTTGCCTTTGGAACGGGAGGTCTGCGCAGTCGGACGGTCGGTCGCGTGGTCACTAGGGCGGAGCAGGGAGAGGCTCCTGAAGGTAGTCGTCCCCAGTTCCCTTGTGTGGGGACGAACGGGATGAATTATTATAATGTGAGTCGCGCAACGCAGGGGCTCGTTGCCTATGTGAAACAGTGGGCAGCGGCGCACGAGCCGGACGGTCGTCCATCGATTGCGATTTCCCATGACACTCGGCATTTCTCCCGAGAATTCGCGGAGTTCTGCGCCAAGGTTTGCACGGAACTGGGTGTGGATGCTTATCTGGTGGAATCGTGTCGCGCCACACCTCAGGTCTCGTTTGCAGTGCGCCACCATGGCTGCACGGCGGGGGTCATGCTGACGGCGAGTCACAACCCAGCGCATGACAATGGCTACAAAGTTTATTTCAACGATGGCGCTCAGATCGTGGAGCCTCACGCTAGCGGAATCGTTGCGGAGGTGAATGCGCTCACGACGGCGACCTATGAGGCACTGCCAAAGGAAGAACAGGGAAAGGTGACGTTGTTAGGGAAAGACCTGGACGCTATCTACATGGATCGCCTGGAAACGCTCATGCTTCAGCCGGCGCTGCTCGACAAGGCCAAGGCTCTCAAGGTGGTCTTTACCAATCTCCATGGCACGGGAGGGATCATTGTCACTCAGATGCTTGAGCGGCTCGGGTTCACCTTCCTCACCGTTCCCGAGCAAGATGTTCAAGACGGCGATTTCCCCACCGTCAAATCGCCTAACCCCGAGAATCCGCCTGCCCTGGCCATGGCGATCGATTTGGCAATGCGTGAGGGTGCCGATATCGTGATTGGTACGGATCCCGATTGTGATCGTATGGGGGTGGCGGTGAAAGATCAGCGCGGGGAGATGGTCTTGCTCACGGGGAATCAGATTGGTTCGTTGTTAGCCTATTACCGGATCTCCACGATGATGGATCTGGGGATGTTAGAGGGGTCGACGAAGGCAAATGGCACCTTGGTGAAGACCTTTGTCACGACAAACTTACAGACGCAGATTGCCAAGCATTATGGCGTCGGTTGCGTGAATACCCTCACAGGATTTAAATACATCGGTCAGAAACTCACGAAATACGAACGGGCGGTGCCCCTGCCCGAAGGCACGTGCTATGGGGACCTGAGTGAGGATGAGAGTCGTGCGCTTCGACTGCAGCACTCCAAATTCTTCATCTTTGGAGGGGAAGAGAGCTATGGTTACCTCGGGGGTGATTTCATTCGCGACAAAGATGGCAATGCTGCTGTCGTGATGTTCTGTGAACTGGCGGCCTACGCCGTGTCCCGCGGACTCACGCTCCCGGAACTCATGGACGAGGTCTATCAGAAGTTTGGCTATTATTTGGAGAATCTGAAATCGATCGTCATGGAAGGCGCGGAGGGTGCGGGGAAGATTCAGAAACTAGCGACATCCTACACTCAGCAACCGCCGACCGAAGTGGACGGTTCCGCGGTGACGGCCGTGCGCAACTTTGCTGAAGACGACTTCATTGACGAGGAGGGGGATCCCATTCCCAAGGAGAAGATGATCATCGTCGACTTGGCCGATGGTCGATCTTTCGCGGTGCGGCCTTCAGGCACCGAACCCAAGATCAAATACTATCTCTTTAGCCAGAATCCCGCGCCAGCGGGTGAGCCGTTCACGCCCGAACAGGTCGAGCAGCTCAAGCAAGATGCCGCGCAGCAACTGGACTCTCTCTGGGCTTATCTTGAGAAAGACATCGATGTCCGCTTGAGCGCCTAACGAAGGCGTGGATAGACTCTCGGGCATGCCCCGACTGATTGCCCTATCGTTCGCCCTTCTCAGTGGCGTTCTCCTAGCATTATGCTTTCCGCGTTTCAATGTGGAAGCCCTGGTCTGGGTGTGGGCTGCCCCCCTACTCATCAGCTTGTGGTGGCTCCCACGGCCGGAGACCGGCAGACGATTCTGGCGTGGCTTTGGTCTGGGCTACCTCACTGGGCTTGCCTTCTTTGGGATCAATCTCGCCTGGATCCACGAAGTGACTTTGGTGGGCGCCATCATCTTTCCCTTCTACCTGGCGCTGTTTCTCGCCGTGTGGGCAGGGCTCTCCACCACCATTGGGCGTCCACGTGATGCGCAACTCCACACGCCTCCTGACAGTGAGGCGAAGCCCTCGCTCTTTCGCACGTCGTTTCATTCGCTGCGTTGCGCCTTCTTCAATGCCGCCACTTGGGTGACCTTGGAGTGGCTGCGAGGTTACCTGCTCACGGGGTTCGGATGGAATGGTCTGGGCGTGGCCTTTCATGACAACCTCAATCTCATCCAGATCGCTGAGATCACAGGGGTGACAGGTCTATCATTTCTCCCTATGTTTGCTGGGTGCGTCCTCGTCATCACCGTCCGTCGCTTCCAGCTTGAGATTCGTCATCAGCAACTGCGTCCTCATCTGGATTTCGGTGTGGCCTTGGCGGCGGTTGCGGCGACCTTTCTTTACGGACTCAATCACACGCTCAAACCTAAGGGAGATGGTCCCTCGGTGAAATGCGTCCTCGTGCAACTCGCCATTCCCCAAGAACTCAAATGGGATCCAGCTCAGGCGCCTAACATCATTGCTGATTTGCAAGCGTTCACGCGCACCTACGCCTCGACCACGGATCCCGACCTCATCATCTGGCCAGAGTCTTCCTTGCCCACGCCGCTCTTTGCGGATCCTGCCAATGATCCTATCATTAACGGACTTTTAGAGGAGGATGATTTCGCCTTGATGCTAGGAACCAACGAGTATGACCTCGTGAATGACAAGGTCTTTAATAGCGCCGTGCTCGTCCAGGAGTCTCTGCAGTCAGCCGACCTTCAACTCTATCGGAAGATCCATCTGGTGCCCTTTGGTGAGTTCATTCCCTTCCGTGAACGTCTGCCATTCCTCGATGCATGGTTGAAAGACTTGATTCCCGGCGACTTCACGCGAGGCACGTCGACAGAGCCGCTTCCATTTCCTGACAAAGACCTTCAGGTGATCCCTCTCATCTGCTTTGAAGATACGGTGGGCCGATTGGCCCGTCGCTTCGTGCGTCCCGAAGCACAGTTCATGGTCAACATGACCAATGATGGATGGTTTCGGCGAAGCCCGGCGGCCGAACAGCATGTGGCCAATGCGCGATTCCGCTGTGTGGAACTCCGGCGGCCCATGGCGAGGGCGTGCAACACGGGAGTAACGTGTCTCATCGACGCCCAGGGGCGAATGATTTCCAAGTTGGAAGACCCTGACGAAGGCATCTTTGTGAAAGGGGCGCTTGTTGGAGCCTTGCCAATTGCAGATGCGGCTCCCCTGACATTCTACGCTCGCTTTGGGGATCTCTTCTCAGGCATCATGGCGGCGCTCGCCATCCTTCTCATGATCCGTCACCACCATACCGCATCCTCATGAAAGTCTTCTTGCTCTTCTCATTCGCTCTGACGCTTTCGCTTCTGGCTCAGGATCGCCCTAACATCTTCATTGCTATCAGCGATGACCAATCATGGCCGCATGCGTCGGCTTATGGGTCGTCCATGGTGCAGACGCCGCACTTTGATCGCATGGCGCGAGAGGGGATCCTCTTCACGCATGCCTTTGCACCGTCGCCGGGTTGTAGCCCTTCGAGGGCAGCCTTCCTCACCGGGCGGCACGCCTGGCAGCTGGAGCATGCGGGCACGCACGCGAGCTTCTTTCATCCCAAGTATCAGACCTTCCCTGATCGCTTGCAGGACGCGGGTTACGCGGTGGGGTATACTGGCAAGGGCTGGGGACCGGGTGATTTCAAACGCCTCGGACGGACACAGAATCCTGCTGGGCCTCGTGTGACGGGACCGAAAGGATCTGGCTATGTGGGAGCGTTCAAGGCGTTTCTCTCACAGAAACGTCAACCCGATCAACCCTTCTGTTTCTGGTTTGGTAGCACGGATCCCCACCGTGCCTTCGAGAAGGGATCCGGCTTGGCGAAAGGCAAGACGCTCCAAGAGGCCGAGGTCCCGCCGTTCCTTCCCGATACACCAGAAATTCGGAGTGACTTGCTCGACTATGCTATTGAGATTGAGCGTTTTGATAGTGATCTAGGAGAGATGATCGCCCTCATGGAGGACGCGGGCGAACTCGACCATACCGTGGTGATCGTGACCTCGGATAACGGAATGGCTTTTCCTCGGGCCAAGGCCAATGTTTATGAATACGGCATCCACATGCCGCTCGCCATGCGCTGGGGAGCCGGAGTGCCCGGTGGACGCACGGTGGATGACCTCGTTGGCTTCGTGGATCTCACGGCGACCATTTATGAAATCACCGGAGTGGTGCCTCCTAGCGCTTTCCCTCTCAGCGGGCGCAGCTTGGCGGGTGTTCTTCGTGGCGATGGCGAGGGGATCCTTGATCGCGCGCGCGTGGCCGTCTACAGCGCGCGGGAACGTCATTCGTCCTCACGCTATCACAGCTTGAGCTATCCTCAGCGTTGCCTGCGGACGCGTGACTATCTCTACATCTACAATTTCACACCGGAGCGCTGGCCCGCTGGACCCTCGCAGAAATTTGCGCGGGCGGCTTTCGATGCGAAAGGGGTCTTGGTGAAGGGGCAATTGGGTCCCGAGCATGGCGCTTACCATGACATTGATGCCTGCCCCACCTTGACGCATCTGATCGAAAGGCGCGAAGAGCCTGACATTGGCCAATTCCTTGATCTGGCGGTGGCGCGTCGTCCGCAAGAAGAACTCTATGCGGTCACGGATGATCCAGGCTGTCTACGCAACTTGGCGGAAGACCCTGCCCATGCAGTTCGACTGGAGCAATTCCGTGCGCAACTGCTGGACTACCTTCGCGATACCGGTGACCCCCGCGCGCTGGGGAAGGGAGACGTGTGGGAGAGCTACCCACGTGTGTCGAGCCTGCGCTGGTTTCCTCAACCAGACTGGGTAGAGAGCAATCCTAACCGACTTCCAGAACAACCATGGTTGGAGGCGCGCCGGCCTCGGCTCACTCCGTGAGCGCGTTGGCCTTCTGCCTGCTTTGTGCGGCTCGCCCGAGGACGCGAGAAGGGATCGTGAGGCATCAGACCTCTCGCGCCCCTTCAGGGCGCCCGTGGGAACGCGAACGATTTCCCAAGGCTGAAGCCTTGGGCTCTGCTCACAGGGGCCTTCAGCCCCGGGACTGGAGGGAGCAATCCTAACCGATGATCTCAAACGACCTTGGCTTGCGGCACGTCAGCCCCGGGAGTGGAGGGAGCAATCCTAGCCGATGATCTCAAACGACCTTGGCTTGCGGCACGTCAGCCCCGGGAGTGGAGGGAGCAATCCTAACCGATGATCTCAAACAACCTTGGCTGGAGGCACCCACCGTCGACGATGGCCGTGAATCTGCCTGTGGCTGACCAAGCGTTACTTCTTCTTTCCTTTCTTCCGCTTCTTCTTTCCTTTCTTCTCGCGGTCTTTCTTGGGCGTCTTGTCCTTCTTAGATTTGGATTTCGTGGGCTTGAGGATTTCGTCAAGCTCCACGGCACGATGTGTCCTAGCAGAAAGATAACAGGCTTCTACGAGGGCCATCGTCTTGAGGTTATCTTCTCCGTTGAGGCTGGGCTGGGTATCGTTTTCCAGGGCAATGAGGAGATCTGCCATGGGGCCGACGAAGGCGTCGGGGAGCCAGACTTTCCGCCAACGTGGCTTGTGCCATTTGCCTGAGGCGGCCGTGGTGAAATCGATCGTGCTTGGGGTGCGCTTGGGATAGTCAGGCCATCCGATCGTGCCTCGCGCCATGCCTTCCAATCCCTCGACCCGCCAGCGCACGCCGAAGTCTTTCTGGGCTCCCTCTTCCGCGGGACCGGTCCAGACATCATCTAGGCTCATGGCGCGGAGACCATTGGCATACTCCAGGATGTACATGCAGATGCCATCTTCATGGGCAAACTTCTTGGCGGTGCGTGGATCGGGACGCACGCTCGCATAGACCCTTACAGGATCCCCAAACCAATAGCGGAAAGTGTCAAGGTGATGGATGGACATGATCCGTAGGGTGACCCAACCCTGACGTTCTTGCCAAGGCATCCAATGAGGGATGGCGCGCATGTCGATCGACGCCAACACGGGTTCTCCAAGATAGCCGCGGTCCAACACAGACTTGCATGCGCGGATGGATTGATCGAAACGCATGTTCTGATTCACGGCCAAGGTCACGCCACGTTTCTGACAAGCCTTGACGATGCGCACGGCTTGCGCGTAATCGACGCCAAGCGGTTTCTGCGCGAGAATGCCGCGGATGTGCGAACGTGTCAGGGCGGCCATGATAACGTCTTCCTGAATGTCCGGGGGGACCGCTACATCGACGACCTCCACGGAGGGATCATCGAGGAGCGCATCGATGGTCTCATGCACCGTAGGGATCGCGTGCCGCTCGGCCACGGCAGCGGCTTTCTTGGGATCGCGCGAGGTGATGGCGACCGGATGGAAACCGACTTGCCGGTAGGCTTCCAAATGGCAGTCAGCCATGATGAATCCCGCTCCAATGCAGCCAATGCCCACCTTCTTCTTGCGAGGTAGGGGAGGCAGATAGTCCAGTCGCCCTGAAATCTTCATGCAGAGAGCATACCACTGGTCACTCGATCGGGAAGGCGCAATCCGTTCGGCTTCCTGTGGTTGTGATTTCTCTTGTCAATTTAGAGATTCCTAATAATTTGTGGATGGTAAACGTTCTTGTTCCATGACTGGTTCTCCCCAAGAGCATCAACTTTTCTCGTCTACCGGCGGACGAGGCTGGTCGCCCCATCGCCAGGCGATGCTGCGCTGGGGAACGGTCCCTGCTTCGCAGCCCAAGCCCTTGGTGCGCCAGCCCATGCTGATGGCTCCGGAGCCGATTGCGGATCCCATTTGCGAATCCTGTGGTCGCGCTCTTGAATTTCGCACCTTGAGGGAGGGACACTGTGCGCGCTGCGCCCAGGCACCGGCTGAAGGCAGGGCGCAACACCAGGCGATGCAGCGGTGGTATCGGATCCGCCGTCAGCGCATGGCGCTGGCCGTGGCCACGGCTCTCTCGGGGGCCTGTGTGTTGGTGGCCGTGCTCCCGAAGTCGGCAGAAGATCAATCAACAGCAGTTCTCCCGGATCCGCAGCCGGTGGAAGCGCCAGGACACTGGCGAGATGCCTGGGCTGAGTTCCGCCGTGATGATCGGCAGCGCTGGCACGAGCTTCCAGTCACCGTCTCCGTTGCCAAGGCAAGTTGCCATGAATTGTCGCCAGCGTGGTTGCGTGAAGGGCAGACGGGGCGGCTGTTCTGGATGGAGGCCGAGCAGGGAGCGGAGAAATGGCTCGGACGGTTCACCGGAGATCGAGCGGAGGAGATGGTCGCGCTTCTTTCGCACGTGTCTCAGGTTCCTCTGACACTGCGGTTGCGCCACGCCGATGGGCCCGCGGGATTGGTAGAAATCGGGCAACTCGTGCGCCGCGGATGGGAGAATGATGGGAATGAGATCCGCCCCTTCGCTGCCCGATCCTCGCTTGCCTTCGTCGGTGCCGACGCATGGCTGGGAGATCTTTCTTTCGGGGAAGTGGCTGAGGTGCACTAGGAAGGCATTCACTTGCTTTCTGCTAGCCCGTCCGTGGCAGTATGGCATGGTAGGCCGATGCGGTACCCCTTCCTTCTCTTGGTTTCTCAACTAGCGTTTCTGCCACTGACGTTGGCAGAGGAATCGTTTCCGGTGGTTCCTGATGACGTGGATGTGGCGCTCTTTGCCAGGGACCCTCTTGTGCGCAATCCCTGCGCAATCACCTTTGACGCCAAAGGGCGTCTCTGCGTGGGCATGGGGCCTCAGTATCGGAAGCCCACCCCCGAGACCCCTGGTGATTCTGTGTGGATCTTTATTGATGAAGATCAAGACGGGGAGGCGGAAGATCGTCTCAAGTTTGCGACAGGATTGAATGCGATTCAGGGCATGGCATGGCGCGGGGAGGAACTCTGGATCGCCAATGCGCCGGATCTCACGGTGGTGCGCGATGATGATGGTGACGACGTTGCCGACACCTATGTTAGGCTCTACACGGATCTCGGCAATCTGGAGCACGGCCTTCATGGGTTGAACTGGGGTCCTGACGGCATGCTCTACATGTCCAAAGGCAATTCCAAGGGATTGAATCAGCCACCAGCCCGCGTGGCTCCGAAACCCTTCCGCGATCTTTGGGGCATGGAGAGCCCTGAGGGAACGCCAGATTTCCCATCCCCTGTGACCTTTCGTGCGGACGCCTATCAAAAGCACTATCACGATCCCAGTGATGATTGGGGATTGTGTGGGGGGATCTTGCGCTGTCATCCAGACGGCACGGGCTTGGAGATCGTCACTCGCGGGGCCCGCAATCCTTGGGACATGGCATTCGATGACGGGTTTGATTGGCTCGGCACGGACAACGACCAGAACCATGGCGATAAATTCTTCTCACCCTTTTATGGGGCACACTTCGGCTGGGGCCATCCCTGGAGCTATGAATGGGAAGGGCTCCAACACTTTCCTTCTGCGCCAGCCTCTGGGCCATTGTTTGAAGGGTCGGGCACTGGAGTGATCTTCGTGGGATTGCCGCACTATCCCGAAGCCTATCGAAACGTGTTCCTGGTGAATGATTGGCTAAAGCGTGAGATCTACATCTACCGTCCACGGTGGGATGGTGCGTGGATGAAACCTGAGACGGATTCATTGCCCCTCTTTGCGCACGCAGACGGTGGACGCAGCATGAGCAGCAGTTCGGGGCGCGCCTTCGATCCGGTTGATATCGAATTGGGGCCTGATGGTGCTCTTTATATTTCCAGTTGGGGACGCGAGTATGGGGCCAATGTCAGTGATGGCGAGATGCAGAATGAAGGAAGGCTGTATCGCCTTTGGCCCAAGGCGGCCCCTCCTCAGCCATGGACGACGACGAGAGATCCATGGAAAGACCTTGGCCATCATCTCCCTGTCTGGCGCACCAATGCGCAGGAAGCGATCCTGGCCATGGGGAAGGGGGCCATCGATCGGCTGCAAACGATGGCCTTGGCTGAGACGTCTAGCAAAGCGCTCGAAACGTGGTCTCTGTGGACCCTGGGGCGCATCGCTCCCGAGGATCCTGACATCGATGCCTTCATGGCGGATCGCTTGCAGCCTGCGAATGCGCTGAACCCGCGCTTGCAAGCGCTTCGAATCTTGGCGCATCGTGCCCGTTTGCGAGGGGAGTCGACTCTTCCCCAAGCTGTCGTGGAGTCGCTGCAGAGTTCAGAGCCGCGGGTGCGGTTGGAAGCGGTCCTGGCACTGCGCCAAGCCGGGGATGTGAGTGCGTCAATGGCTTTGATAGACTTGGTGGCAGACGAGGAGGATCGCATCGTCTTCTACGCGACGTGGGGAGCAATGGGGGACGTGATGGGAGTGAATGAACGCAAGGCCTTGCTTGAAGATACTCGTGAGCGGGTGCGTTTGGCCGCGCTTCTCTCCTTACTCGAGGAGGATGCACTGACGGATGTAGAGATCGACGCCATGGCTCGTGATGCCGTGCCCGTCATTGCCTCCTTGGCAAGCAAGCGTCTGGGAGGAAAGGCGGAGGCGATCATCAAAGGGCCTGCCCTGGATGCGGCCATGCGGGCGCCAGCTTCCGATGCGGCCCCGCTCAAGGTGGTCGGCAAGATTGAGAGTCGCACAGGGAAGCCCTACCAGGAGGCGCGTCTTCAGTTAGGTGCTTTGGCTTATACGGATAGAGACTATCGCTTTCGCAAGATTCCTGCGGAGCTTGCAGGAGAAACGTTTATCCAAGTTGCCAATAGTGATGATGAAGCGACGGATGGTGGCTTCACGCTTAGGCTTCTTTATCCGGCCACGATCTTTCTCGCGGACGATACCCGGGGCGAGGAACTGCCGTCGTGGGCGCGAGGGCAGTACATGCCCACCGAGATGACCTTGCACAATGGCGATCATGCCATGCGGATCTTTCAAATGGACGTTCCTGCAGGAGAAGTGCGCTTCGGCAGCAATCGCGATGATGTGGGTGGAAACAAGGCCCACTACCTGGTGATCGTGCGGCCAAAGCTCTTGGATCCACCGTCTCAAGCGGCGACCTTGGAGACAGTGCTCGCAAGTCTTGCCCAGGCGGATGCGGATCGTGGCCGCACGCTCTTTCACAGTTCTCAGGGAGCTACCTGTGTCACTTGTCACCGTATGGAAGGGCTGGGAAATGTGTTTGCGCCCGATCTCTCTGACATAGCCTCACGAGCAGATGCCACCTTTATCATCCGATCAATCCTCGATCCTAGTGCTGAGATCACTGAGGGCTTTGCCATGCAAGTGGTGACGCAACAGGATGGGAGCACTGTTGGAGGAATTGTGTTAGAAGAAACGGGACGTTCCTTGACTTTCGGTGTGGTGGGTGGTCAAACCGTCCCAGTGGCCAAGACTGCCATCGCCAAGCGGGAAACCGTGCCCATATCCGCCATGCCAATCCTAGCGCCTATGCTACAAGCGCAGCAGATTGCGGATATCACGGCATACCTTTTGCAGGGGCAAGACAAGAAGGAGGCCGAGAAGGAAGAGGGACTATCATTCATTCGTCATCCTGGTCGATTGGACATTCAAGCGGATGGTAGCCCTCTCTTGAGCTACTATTTCGAGCATGAGAAGACCAAGCGCCCGTTCTTTGCTCATTTGCACACGCCAAGTGGGCATCCCGTGACGCGCAATTTCCCGCCAATCGAGGGCCAAGACCCCACAGATCACGCCTTCATGCACCCTGGTTTGTCCCTTGGCTTTGCCGTGCTCGATGACGAGAATTTCTGGCACAATGACCGGGGACAGGTGATCCACGAGCGCTTCTTGGAAGAACCTCAGGTGGATGGAAGTCTCACTTTCCAAACGCGTCACCGCTATCAGCGGGAGGATGGCTCCCTTCTGTGCCACGAGGTGGCGCGCTACGAAATCGTGCCCAATGAAGATGGCTACCTGATTCTGTTAGAGAGTGCGTTTGTCAGTGGCCACGAGTTTGCCTTTGGCGTGAAGGAAGAGATGGGCCTGGCCATGCGGGTGGCCTCCCCTCTCCGCGTGAAGGGGGGTCAGGGTGGCATCTACAGTGGCAAAGGGGGCCGCGATGAAGCAGGCACTTGGGGCGTGGTGGATCAGTGGTGGGACTATGCCGGGCTGATGGGAGACAAGCATGTGGGGTTGCAGATCATGTCAGGGCCGGGAAATCCAGAAGTATGGGCCCACAGCCGCGACTATGGGGTGCTTGTCGCCAATCCGTTCCCGGTCGATCGCAAACCCAATCGAGACAAGAAGACGGTCGTTCCTGCCAATCAACCATTCACCTTGCGCTTCGGTGTGCAGGTACATGAGCACTCGGCGCGCGAGGATTACGATCCTCAAGCCGCCTACGAACGCTACCGCGCCCAGGCTCATGAGTGAATCCAGTTCCGTAGGGATCATTGGGGTGGGCTTGTTAGGAAGCGCCCTGGTCGATGTGCTCGCTTCTGCTCGTCGAGTCGAGGGATATGATCCGGGCCAGGCGCAAACTGCGAATGTCCATCTCCTCGCCTCTGCGCGCGACGTGGCTGAACGCAATCCCATCGTGTTTCTTAGTTTGCCGAACAGCCAGATCGTTCGGAAAGTGCTTGAGGACATTTCCCCCGTCCTCACCGAACGCCATTTGATTGTCGATACGACGACGGGAGATCCTCCTGACGCCTTGGCACACGCAGACATGCTCGCCGCGAGTGGGGCCCGATTGGTCGAGGCTACCATTGCGGGATCGAGTGATCTCTTGCGCAAACGTCAGGCTGGGATCTTTCTGGGAGGTGCTGAGTCAGATTTAGAGCGCGTTCAGCATCTCTTCGAAGAGTTGTCCGAGCGCTGTGAGCACGTGGGCGCTCTCGGGTCCGCTGCGCGATTCAAGCTTGTGTTCAATCTCGCTCTCGGCTTGCATCGAGCGGTTCTTGCAGAGGCCTTGCATTTCGGCGAACTCTTGGGCTTCAAAGAGGCGCAAACGCTAGAGATTCTTCAACATTCGCCAGCGCAATCGGGCGTGATGCTGACGAAGGGACAGAAGATGATTGCGAGCGATTATGATCCGCCCCAGGCGCGTGTCTCACAGCATCTCAAGGATGTGCGCCTTATGCTCGCCGAAGCAGAGCGGCGAGGCGAGAAATTGCCGCTCAGCGCGACGCACCGAGACTTGTTAGAATCTGCCGAAGCGCTCGGGTACGGTTCGAAGGACACGGCCGCTGTTCGCGAGGCCTATCGTTCTCGATCGGAGGATAGGCCATGATGCCGAAAGGGCTCAGGACGCTCCTGACAGGAGTCGCGTTTCTCGTGCTGGCCATCATGGCCCTTGTCGCCGCCTTCAAGCCCATGGTTCGCGGGGAAAGCTCAGAGCAGCAGTTCCGCGTTCCTGGGACCTTTCAAGTGTCCACGACAGAACCTGGACGTTATTTCCTCTGGGACAATACACGCACCGTCATCGACGGTGCGCGTTTCAAGACCACGGACAAGTTTCCAGAGACACTCGTGGTCACGGTCACGGATGCTGAGGGAACGCACTACCCATTGGACGACAGCACCTCCCTCTCGTGGTCGGTCGGCAATCATCGCAAGCAGAGCATCGGGCATGTGGATTTGTCAGGGCCAGCTGAGATGCAAGTCAGCATCGAGGGGGAAGGTGGACTTCGTGTCGTCTCCTTCTCTCAATCGACGCTCCTCAACAACTTGGGCCATTTCTTCAGGAGACTAGCCGTGGCCGGCGTGTGTGGGCTCCTCGGCGTCATCGGAATCATCTGGGGCGCCGTCAAGCTGATGCGGCGCGCACCCTCATCACAACCTCCCCCGTTGCCCTGAGAAGTGCTGGAGCATTGTTAGACGAGGGAGTCCATGGCCAGGGTAGCCAGGTTGAGGACAAGAAAGAAGCCACACATGTCTGTGCAGGTGGTGAGAATGGGGCCTGAAGCGAGGGCGGGATCTACTTTGAAGCGCTTGAGAAAGAGAGGTACCAAGCCACCTAAGAGGACAGAGAGCAGGGTATTCGCGGCGAGGGCGACCCCGATGACGAGGCCCAGCATGAGATTGCCTTTCCAAAGAGCGGCGACACATCCCAAGACGATGCCTAACACCACACCATTCACCAGGCCGAGCAGGCCTTCTTTGATGACCACACGGAGGTAATCGATGGGTTTGAGGATCCCTAGGGTGAGTTCACGGATACTCACGGCGACAGCTTGGTTTCCGGAACACCCGCTCATGTCGGAGACGATCGGGAGGAACATGGCAAGGGCGATGACCGCTTGCAGCGTCTCTTCGTAGGCGGCGATGACACTGGCAGCGATCAGATTCAGGATGATATTTGGGGCTAACCAACACAGACGCCGATAGCAACGGGTGCCGAGAGTCATGCTGCGCAGTTCTTCCCCAGAGACAATCCCGCTGGCTTTGAGAAAAGAGTCAGTTTGGTGTTCAGCGAGGGCTTCCTCCACTTCGTCGCGAGAAAGCACACCCACCATGCGTCCGCTTTCATCGACCACTGGCAGGCCCAAATAAGGGGTGGCGTCAAAGATGTCTTCCAGCTCTTCTAACGTTTTCCGAACATCGACCGAGCGAGGGTCGCGCAACATGATCTCTTCCACGGCGCGCGAACGCCGTTTCGTGACCAGGTCGCGCAAGCGAAGCACGCCTGTGAGGATGCCATTGGCGTCAGTGACGTAGATGTATTGCACGTCCACGGAACTGGAATCCTCCATTTCACTTAATCCCTCTAACACGGCTGCCAAGAGCGTCCCTTCGCGGTAGCTGAGAAAGTCCCCGCTCATGAGCCCGCCAGCAGTGTCGCGCGCGTAGCTCATCCGTTCCATGAGGGCAGTCTGCTCGTCGTCCGGTAGTGCTGCGACGATGGCGGACGACTCGTCCACGCTCATTTCCCGAAGGAAATCGCCTCCGACCTCCTCAGGGAGCTCGTGGATGATGCTGGCGGCGGTCGCGGATGGCACATCTTCGAGTATCTCTACCGCTTGAGGCTCGGCGAGATTGCCTAGCAAATAGGCAGATTGATCAGCTGGCAAGAGGGCTAACAAAGCCACGTGTTCATCGGGTGAACAGCGCGAAATCAATCGGCGTTGATCATCAACGGAGAGTTTGCCGAGTAGTTCTTGCACGAAGGCAAGATCTCCCGCTTCCACAGCGGCGATGAGACCGTCTTCTGGGTGTCTGTCTTCGTTCTCGGTCATGATGGTGGGGTGGTGTGGGTGTTAGTAGGCAAGGGTGCCCATGGCCTGAAGGCGATTGTCGACACAGGCTTCGAAACGGCCCTCGCGTCGCTGAAGAGCCTGGCTCACCCCTAGCGCCCTCCGTTCTTTCAAGGCATGGCCCATGGCCTGCAGGCCTTCCCTGATAGCGGCAGGTAATCCCGCCTCCACAGCGAGCGTTGACGGGGCCCACTGGTGGTGAATGCGAGGCTGGGCAATCACGTCTTGAAGAGGCAGTTGTAGATCGATCGCCCGGACAAGCCCCTGTAAGACTTGCGTGATAATGGTAGGGCCGCCGGCAGCGCCGATGGCGAGGACGGGTTCGCCATCTTTGAGGACGATGGTAGGGCTCATGCTGGAGAGGGGACGTTTGCCAGGAGCGACGCTGTTGGCTTCGGAGCCTAACAACCCAAAGTAGTTGGGCACGCCGGGCTGCGCGGCAAAGTCATCCATCTCGTTGTTGAGAATGACCCCAGTGCCCGGAATCACCACACCGGAGCCATAGGTGGTGTTGACCGTTTGCGTGCAGGACACCCAGTTTCCCTCACGATCGGCGACACAGAAATGGGTCGTGTGCTTGCCAAACCATTCCGTATCGGCTCCGGGAGGCGTGCCATGCCCTGGCACTTTGGTAGTTTGATTCAAATCGATCTTGCTTGCGAGAGCCTTGGCATACTGACGGTTGATGAGGCCTTTCGGAACCTTGGCAAAGTCCGCGTCGCCTAGCCAATGAGCGCGATCCGCAAAGGCGAGCTTCATCACTTCCGCGAGGAGGTGATGCTGTTGAATGGGTTCTAGCTCCGCAAAGGACCATTCTTCTAACATCTGCAGCATTTGAGCGACGTGGACGCCGCCTGAGCTGGGAGGCGGAAATCCGATGATCTCATGGTCGCGATAGTGCGTGCGAATCGGGTCCCGCAGGATCGCCTCGTAGGCGGCCATGTCTGCTTTTGTGAGAATGCCGCCGTGTTGCTGCATCCACGCGTCGATCTTGTCTGCAAAGGAGCCTTGGTAGAAGTGGGCGATCCCATTTCTACCAATGGCCTCGTAGGTGTCGGCCAGGTCGACCTGAACGAGTGTTTCGCCAATCTGCCAGGGCGTGCCTTCGGCGTTGAGGAAGATCGCGGCGCTGGCAGGGAATTGCTTGAGCTTGGAGACCGCCCCGCGGAGGCGGCCCGCGTAGTCTGCGGTGACGGGAAAGCCTTCGCGTGCGACCTTGGCCGCCGGGGCAATCAGCCTGGCCATGGGTTTGGAGCCATGCAAGCGCAGCAGGTGATCGTAGGCGGCGAGCGCGCCGGGAACGCCGACCGCGAGTGGGCCCACGCGGCTTAGTTCCGGCACGGCTTTTCCATTTCTGATGTAGAGATCGCGATGCGCGGCAGCGGGTGCCTTCTCGCGCCCATCGATGGCGGTGATGGTGCCATCCTTCGTCCTCACAAGGATAAAACACCCGCCCCCGATTCCCGAGTTGAATCCGTCAACGACTCCTAGCATCAATCCAGCAGCCACCGCGGCGTCGATGGCATTGCCGCCCTCTTTGAGGACATCGATCGCGGCTTGTGAGGCCAACGGATGGACGGTCGCGACGGCACCATGCACGCCGTTCGCACTGCGTACGAAGGACGATTTCGCCCATAAGTGGGCAGGCATTCCCGTAGCGATCAGAATGAGGAAGATGATAGTCGCTCGCATAGGAGAGCCTACCGGCTCAGGCTGCGCTTGGCAATGCGCACAAGCGGATTCTTTCCCTAATCGACGGTTCCTGCTTCGCCCAAGCCCGAGTCGTGCGCCTGGCGCAAGCCATCGAGCGAGTAGACGATGGCGGATAGCAGCGTGAAGACACCGGCGATGGCGATGATGGAATGACGGGCGAGGTCCCCTGGCAAACCTAGCATCACCCACGCGAGCGCAACCATTTGAAAGAATGTCGCCACTTTGCCAGACCAATGAGGGCGAACATGCACCTTCCCCACCGCATGCTGGATGAGGAGAGCCCCCACGAGACAGCCCACGTCACGGCTGATGACCAGCGTGGTGAACCAGAGCGGCAGGGAGTTGGGCCATGAGGATACTGTCAGGGTGACAATGGCAGCAAAGAGTAAGCCCTTGTCTGCTGCCGGGTCGAGGATACGGCCCAGGCGGCTTTGCTGATTGAAGCGCCTGGCAATGTATCCATCGAGCGCATCGCTCAGAGAGGCGATGATAAAGGTAGCCACCGCCGCCCAGCGATACCACTCGCTCGGTTTCCCCTGAGCCACTGTATCCGCATAATGCACCGCGAAGGCGACGAATACCGGGATGAGAAAGAGCCGAACGAAGGTGATCTTGGTCGCCGTGGTCATGGCTGGCTGGTTGGCGATCCGCGAGGCTTCGCTGCCTAACTGGAACTCGCCGCTTCCGCTTTGGGTGGTTTCGCTCCGGAAACCACTAGCTTTCGTCCCATATAGTCTTTGTCGTGCAATTCAGTCACTGCGCGTTGCGCTTCGTCTTGGTTGCCCATTTCCACGAAGGCAAAGCCCTTCGATCGCTGCGTACGCCCGTGGTAGACGACCTCCGCATGCATCACGGTGCCTACTCCGTTGAAGAGTTCCTGCAAATCGGACTCCGTCGCATCGTAGGAGAGATTGCCCACGTAGAGACGCGGGGAGGTCACCGCGACCACTTTAGGCGTGCGTGTCGCCCGTTTCTTGGGGCTCTTGCTCACAGTCGTGCGCACCTTGCCCTGGGATTGCTTAGCGCTTTGGGTAGAAGTGCTCTTGGACTTCTGAACGTTGGCTTTCGGCTTGGCCTTGGTCTTGGCCTTCTGAGTGCTTCCGCCGAGACCTAAGAGCGCCAAGAAGCGTTTCCAAAGGGATGGCTTCGGTTTGGCGCGTGGCATCTTGGAGAAATCCACGCCTCCGCTGCGGGCACCACCGCCTTGGCGTCTCCCGCCTCCGCCTCCGCGTCTTCCGCCTCCGCGTCTTCCGCCTCCGCGAGACCGGCGATTACGTGATTGGCCTTGGCCCTGGCGGCCCCGACCCTTTCCTGCGGCATGCTGATGGCGCTTCGTCGAAGATGACATTGAAATGAATGTATTTGAGGTTGAAATGGCCCATCGATCGCTCGGAAACGATCATCATCGCCCACTCCCTGAAAGAGTGGTCGGCGTCCGAAGGTGAATCGGAACGCTCCTTCGCCTGGGCCAGGAAGACGCCGAGATGCCAGAGCAAGAGCGGAAACCAAGCCCACTTTAGGAGTGAGCGGCTCTCACAGTGATTCGGCGTGAAGGACATTGAAGGTATGTTGACTTTCGTCCCTTCCAGATAATCACAGAATCCTAGGGCAGCAAGAGCCGAATTCCCCAGACTAGGGTCGGATAGGCTGGATCGATAGGAGTGACCGTGGATGGTTGGCTACTAACGGTGGGCACGTGCCAGATTGCGATAGCGTAGCGGGGACGTGCCGGTGACGGCTCGAAAGGACCGCGACAGAGCGGCTTGATCGCAGAATCCGCAGGTGAGTGCGATGGAGGCTATGCTAGTATTGGTGTCGCGAAGAAGATCCGCGGCGGCTTCAATGCGCAATTGCGTCAGGATCTGTTTGGGTGACCGCTTGTAAAGGCTCTGGGTCAGGCGCTCCAGCGCGCTGACGGTCAAGCCAGCCTCCGCGGCGAGTTCGGAGATCTTGAGGGGCTCATGGTAGCCCTGTTGCATTCTTGAGATCACGCTTGCGAGGCGTCCGATGGGTTTGTCGTCGCCTGCGGGGGCGTGGAGATTGCGCGACATGCTGGCAATGGCACGAATGCGGCCATCGCAGCGGCGGATGAGCACTTTGTCAGAGAGAAACCAGCCGTAGGAGCCGTCGGAATTCGTGATCATCTCCAAACGATTCTGCGTCTCTTTGCCTTGCTTGATGAGCGAGGCATCTTGACGCTCATACTCCTCGGCGAGCAGCGCAGGAAAGACGTGCGAAGCGGTTTTACCCGCAAGGTGGGAAAGATCGCTGAGCTTAGCATGTTTGAGAAAGGCGCGATTGGCCCAGACATAGCGTCCATAGCGGTCTTTGAGGCAGAAGAGCACATCTTCAAGCTTCTCAAATAGCTGGGCCATCGGTTCCAACTCGGGAACCTCGTCGATCATCTGTTTCCAACGTTCCATGAAAGAAGTGTGGTTACGGTTCACAAGAACTTGAGCGATGCCATCGCGTTCTTGGCAGATTTCGGCAACTTGGGTGGAGGAAAGGGAAAAGACGAGCGGTCTCAGCGTGCCTAGCTTTCCACCATGAAAGCACCTCCGACGGCCATGGCCACGAATGAAGCGCTTGCGTCCACCGACCCATGCCCTGCGGCGCGAGCCGCAGCGTTGGCTGAAAGACTGCTAGTCGCCTCATTGGCGATCCGAACCCATGCGGAACAAGAAGAAATGGAGCGCCTGTCTGGTCTCGTCCGTGATCCGGCCTCCAAGAAGTTTAGCATGACGATGACCGATCGCTTGTGGCGAACGCATTCAGTCCGGCGCGCGGCGGCTGGGTTTCGGAACATCTTGGACGCCTATGGGCATCTGTCAGGATTTCGAGGGATTGATAGGGCGATGCTCAAGCTCGCGGGCTGGGCGTCATGCATCGCTCCCACAATCGTCATTCGAGCGATTCGCAATCGCATGAGGCGAGAGAGCGCCAAAGTCATCCTGCCTGCTGAGGATCCTGGCTTCGCCCGTTACCTCAAGGCCAATGACAGGGCGAGACGGCGTGCGAATATCAATCAGTTGGGTGAAGCGGTCTTGGGTGAACGAGAAGCGAACGCTCGTTTGGAGCGTGTCATTGCTTTGTTAGAAAGACCGGATGTCAATTACGTCTCCGTGAAACTGTCGGCCATCTACAGCCAGATCAGTTTAGTCGCGTGGGAGGCTACTTTGGAGGCTTTGGGCACGAAACTGAGGCGACTCTATCGTGCGGCGGCAGCCCAAGGAAAGTTCGTGAATCTCGACATGGAAGAGTATCGGGATCTGCGACTGACCGCGACTGTATTCCAAGCGGTGCTTGGTGAACCCGAGTTTCGTGCTCTATCGGCAGGGATCGTCTTGCAAGCTTACCTGCCAGATTCCGTTCAGGTGCAGCAGGAATTGACGGCATGGGCGCAAAGACGGTGCCAAGCGGGTGGCGCGCCGATCAAGGTTCGATTGGTCAAAGGAGCTAATCTCGCGATGGAGAAGGTGGATGCAGAATGGCATGGATGGCATCAGGCTCCCTATCCGAACAAGGCGGATACCGATGCCAACTATAAGCGAATGCTAGACATTGCGTTGTTGCCAGAGAATGTGAAGGCCGTCCGCGTCGGTGTGGGAAGTCACAACCTTTTCGATGTGGCGTTGGCACTCACACTTGCTCGAGATCGGCAGGTGGAGGCCCAGGTTGATATTGAGATGTTAGAAGGGATGGCACCTGCACAGGCGCGAGCGGTGGCGCAAGAGGCGGGGGCGCTTCTGCTTTATGCGCCCATCGTTGACGCCAACGATTTCGGTAGCGCACTCGCCTACCTGGTTCGGCGATTGGATGAGAACACGTCAGCGGGCAATTACCTGGCAGATCTCTTCGATCTCACCCCAGATAGCCCGGCCTGGGAGGCGCAGCGAGAGCGGTATCTAAAGGCTTGGAGCGGGCGCCAAGAAGTGTGCGCGGATTCAAGACGAGCCTCGCTACCCGAAACCCAGGCTAGCGTATTCGCCAATACGCCAGACACGGATTGGACCCAGCCGCGTTTTCGGGAGGCACTGCAAGCTGCGCTCACAGGGTATCGGCCCCCTGCAAGGATTCCTGTGCATCATGCTGAGGACATCGATGACGCATTGGAGCGTCTTGTCGAGGGACAGGAAGCGTGGAGAAATGCTCCTCCAGAGCACCGTCAGCAGCTCTTGCAAGCATGCGCGGATCGCATGGCTCACGAGCGTTTCGCAAGCATCGCGCTTCTCAATGACAAGGGCAAGAAAGCCATCGCCGAGGCTGATGCGGAAGTTTCAGAGGCGATCGACTTCGCACGCTACTACGCCGGATTTGCCGCGGAGCCGGAAGGGGTAGTGGCGCAACCGTTAGGCACAGTGGTCATCGCTCCCCCATGGAATTTCCCCTACGCCATTCCTTGCGGTGGTGTGCTCGCTGCATTGGCCGCCGGGAATACCGTGCTCCTGAAGCCCGCTCCTGAAGCTATAGAGATAGGCTGGTATCTCGTTCATCAACTATGGGAAGCCGGTATTCCAAGATCGGCGCTGCAGTTCGTATCCTGTCAAGATGGCGAAACTGGCACCAGGCTTATCACGGATCCTCGCTCGAACGCCGTTGTTTTAACAGGGAGCTCAGAGACAGCGAAGCGCTTCCAAGAGTGGCGTCCGACCCTGCCATTGTTCGCAGAGACTAGTGGGAAGAACGCCATTCTCGTCTCCGCGACCGCTGACCGAGAATTGGCCGCCCGTGATTTGGTGCGTTCTGCTTTCGGGCACTCAGGTCAGAAATGTTCTGCTGCGAGCTTGGGCATTCTCGAAGCCGAGGTTTATGATGATCCTGACTTCCTGCGGCAAGTGAAGGATGCGGCAGCGAGTCTGGTGGTAGGGCCCGCGCACGACCTCTCAAGTGTGGTCACGCCGCTGGTGCAGACGCCTAGCAATGCCCTGGTCCGGGCCCTCACGACGCTGGAGGAAGGCGAGGAATGGTTGTTGCCGCCACGACAAGACACTGCTGACAAGCGCTTGTGGTCTCCGGGCATCAAGCTCGGGGTCCGATCGGGCTCATGGTTTCATCACACCGAGTGTTTCGGGCCTGTGTTAGGGATCATGCGTGCCGCCGACCTTGAGGAAGGGATCACATTTCAGAATGCCGTCCGATTTGGTCTTACTGCGGGCCTGCACGCGCTCGATGAGGAGGAGATTTGTTGGTGGAAAGCCCATGTCGAGGCGGGAAATCTCTATATCAATCGTGGCATCACGGGAGCCGTGGTGCAGCGCCAACCCTTCGGCGGATGGAAGGATAGCAATGTGGGTCCAGGTGCGAAAGCTGGCGGACCGCACTATGTGAATCTTTTCCGAACGCTTCGGGATGAGAAGCCGCCTAACCTTGAGAAAGCGGCCGCGGACTATGCGGCTGCTTGGCGCGATCATTTCACTGTTCCCAGGGATCCTAGTGGGTTGACATGTGAGAGTAACATCTTGCGTTACCGTCCGCGGAAGGCCGTTCTCCTTCGTCTTCCGAAAGAGGCGACCGCCTTGGAGTCATCTCTCGCGCAGCTAGCCAGCGCGACCACTGGAGTCCCCCTCACGATAAGCGAGGGAGCAAATGAGTCCGTAGAGGCATGCATCGCCCGTTTCGCTCAAGGTTTCGGCAACGACCTTCCGGTCACCCTTCGGACAGTCAGTGACCGCGATGACCTAGAGGAGGAGCTCATGCGGGCAGCTGCTGCAGCAGGGGTGAAATGGATCCACGCACCTCTTAGTGCGATTGGGAGGATCGAGCTGACGCATTGGTTAGAAGAACAGGCCATTTGCGAAACGAGACACCGTTACGGCAACTTGATCTGAAAGCAACGTGCTCATCCAAGACGCTAGCATTCCCTCATGCGCCGTTGAAGCCCTGGATTCCAGCAGACTAATCGTCTCCCAGCTTCCGAAACGGCTCTTCAGACGCTTCCAACCTGCTACTCATCGTCTGCCAGAGGGATCTGAGAGAGCACATTCAAACGTGTTTCAAGCTCGATCAAAGATTGGTCATGGAATGGACCAGCGAGAAGCTTCGGGACAACGAAGCTATCGAGCTTTGTCAAAAGGGACTCACGAGCTGCCCCTATTGATTGACGATAATTCGAGAGTTCCGATCGACTTAGAAGCTCCCTCGCCCAAAGATTCGCACGGTCAGCACCCTTGAGGGAGCGATACCTCGTTCGCTCTATTAGCCTCAAAACGGCTTCATCTCGATTTGCGCCCGGAGGAAGCGACCTAACGATAGCATAGGCGGATGAAGGCTTGAACGCTGCAATGAGGTCGATCTCAGCTAGATTTATGCTTTGATAGAGTTCAGATTGGATTTCAAGATTCTGTTTCAACTCCGCAAGCCCCGAGCGTCCCTCAACGACAAAGACACCCCAGGCGAAGGCCTCAGCGGCCTGCGCATCGAGGGGACTCTGGGCTTCTAGCAACAGCAATCCCCGATTCCTATCCATACGGCCAAACTGATAGAGAGCTTGACGTCTAACAGCAGAGCACTGCTCTGGGTTGACAAGCGTTTCTGACCAAGAGTTCGCCTTCTGCGGAGGCAACGCTGCAGCGACCCTTTCGAATAGGGACGGCTCATAAAGCACATTGGCGTGTTGCGTTAGCCATTTCTGAGGCTCCTCAGGAGGCTCACTCTCAAGCCAGCTGACAAGCGCAGGTTCATAGGCATCCTGACACTCCGAGAGCGACTTAAGCGCCCAATTCAACGCATCGCGAGGAGCACTCTTCGCCCAACCATAAAGGATAGATTCTGCTTGTTGCTTGGTGACGGAAGGCAAGCGTTCCGTCCAGGAAACAGCTTCAGCAGGATGTTCAGAAGCCCATTGTTCAAGAATCTCCGATGTGAGCCTGCTCGATAGCTTGTCTGACTCTAAATTCTCTAGCCAAGTTACTATCTGATCTGGAACCTGCTGGTAAAGCGTTGGAATGGTTAGCGAAAGTAAGGTCTCCATCGTCTCCCCACGCTGATGGCGGAAGGAGATGTCATGCCCACGCTCAGAGACCCATTCCCTACCTTGATCGATCTCCCAATCTCCCAGCAATGACAAGAGTTCAAATGGCGGGAGTTTCAATAGCGCTTCCGATAGGATCTCTACCGTTTCTCTACGGACGAGTCCACGATTGGTGAGCCACAGGTAGGCAGTATCCAAGTCATTCACCACCAATTGTCGGAGTAAAGAGTCATGGGCTAGACGCTCCGCAGCATCAGTTCGTGGTAGATTTCTGATCCACGATTCGGCAGCCTTTGCATCTCGTCGCCACCATTCATGAATTGGAACATCTAGCAAACTTCCGAAGAGGGCTTGCCGATCATCACCGGTGGATTGGAGCCGGATCAGTTCGATCACCGCCCTCGCATTGCGCTGAGGATCCAGACCAGACCATCGAGAAAAGAGATCTGAAAGGTATTGATCATCGGTTCTGCCTTTTAGGTAGGCGGTGAGCCGATCCAAGGCCCGTTCCCTTTCATGGTCAGGCAATAAGTAGATTCCTTCAATGTCATCGATAGCGAGGCTGTGCGTACTTGTGATAGACTGCCGTTTCGAAAGGATAGATGAGCGTTGAGTCTGCGGGGTGCCCTGCGCATTGGCAGAAACGTGGTGATTAGAGTAGAAGGAGGCGGCAACGATCAGTCCTCCAGCAGCTAGGATACCGATTGAGATCATGGGCGATGAAACCAGCGCCCCCATGAAGCCAGCTGCGGGAATCGGCTTCCGCAAGGCCTGCCTGGTGATTTCCTGACCAAGTTCCGCGGGTAGCCCGGCTCCTTGGGCAGAGAAATGGGGAGCAGCCAGCAAGCTTGCCGTCGAAGTGACACCGCGTGCTCCTAGCAAGCCTTGAAGGCGTTCCAAAGCCCGCCGCACTCGCTTCTGGGCGGTTTCCTTACGGATTCCCAAGGCAGTAGCCACTTGCTCAAGACTTCGGCCTTCGAAGTAGCGGAGAAAGAGTGCTTCCTGATCTCGCTTGCTCAATTCTCCAATCGAGGTGCAAAGCACTGGAAAGAGATCATGGGACGCCTCTGAGTTTCCCTCATTGGTAGAACCGTGAGCGTTTCCCATCTCGACAGCCGTGTGCTCTCGCTTGCGGCGTCTGGATTCGCGACGCATCATCAATGCGATTTGCCGGCGGGTAGTGGAGAAGACCCAAGCCGATACCGAGCGGATCGCCTTCCCGCGGTCTCCCAATCCTGCGAGGGTGGAGAACACAATCTGGCAGACGTCTTGAGCTTGCTGGTGATCACCCAAGCGTTGGTAAGCAAAGCGATAAGCCATCGGCAAGCACGCTTCGACGAGGAGAGCGAATGCGGCTTCATCTCCTGAGATGTAGGCCTGCAAGTAATCTTCATGCGTCATCGCTAGTCTCTAAGTGAAATGGATAGTCGATACATCGCGATAGGTCGCTGTGAAATCGATTGGTGCGCTCGCAATGTTAATCGATGCAGCCCCCCACCCAAGGCCTCGTCTGCGATCAAGTCGAAATCGTCGTTCACATTGAACCAATCGATACCGTCAAACGAACCAAGTAACCCTACTCGGACGCCAAAGATATCTTGACGCAGGGGGAATGTTAGTTCCAGGTGAGTTTCCTCATCTTCATGATAAATGCTCGTTTCAAGTGATGGGATCTCCGTGGCAGTCTTTGGGCTTGTGCCCATGATGAACTCTTCTAAATCGCTTGCACCATCTCTATCAGAGTCGTGAAGCTCTTGTTCCTCGGTTGGGAGGTCTAGCTTGTCCTCAAACGTTTCAAGCCAGTCCTCGAAGGCGACTTGATAAGGCGCTTTCTCAAGATCGAAGCCTAGCTGGATCGTACCTATCTCCCCATGGATCACGGACTCACCCAGGACTGTCTCAAGTGCCATAGCCGTGACGGTGACCGGTAGCCTCACGGCCCCCCAGCTATCCCAGCCTGTGGCAGGGCGGTCTATTTCGTATGTGATCAGCGCACGTTGTCCATCGCCCTCAAGGGTCCAATCAACGAAATGCGCTGGAGCCAATCCGGGGTAGACTTTGGTTGTCGGCGTGTCAATGGCCCGCCAAGGAGTCTGCGCCGTTCGGGCTATGCCAATACGAACGCCACTATCATTGCCACGCTGCGCAGTAGCTTGCAAGAACGCAGCAGAGAGCGGTGTCTCCGTCGAGAGGTAGCGAATCTGGAATCGATGGGTCAGCGAATTTGGATCGACTATGCCTTCGCCATGGATGAGTTCTGCAGAGATGGCAGGCCCTCGCTCATCAAACGCCTGTCGCGAGTAGAGGATAGCCTCCTCAAGATGCCCGCCCTGCGCATCGATCAGCCGCCCCGCACGGGTTAGGATGCGAAAGTCGCTTGGCCATCCACCTTGGGGACGCTGAAATTCGTAGCTCACCGTTAAGTCGCGATCATTGTTAGACAGGCGCGTGCGAATGACGGTAGGAGTGAGAGCGCTATTCTCGCCTGGTTTGGGATGGTAACGAGGGCCATAGAGGTGCCCGTTGCGCTTCTCAAAGTCGACCCCCGTCCAGTCTTGCAACTGTGGATCCTCTGGGTGTGGAGGCGAGTCGGACAGGAAAGCTTCCCACGCGATCAAAGGCATCCAGGCTGGGCGGGCCCGGAGAGCGTTCTGATCGAGAGTCCCAACTGGTAAATCGGGAACAGTCACAGGACAATCTAAGGGAGTTGGTATCCATACCATCTCGTGATCGCCAGAGGCTTCCCAACCCACGGGGTAGGGAAGCTCGCGATCCTTCATCACCGGAAGAAGATCTGCCGGACTCGTTGATCCGGGTAAAAGCAACAGGTGGTCATCACGCAGACTCCCCGTCAGAATCGGCATTTCACTGGTATAGACCACATGAGCCCTAAAAGCCGTTGTATCAGGTTGAGGAGGCGAGTTCGATAGGAGGCTTGCGCGAATGTTAGGTTTCAATGCCAGACTGGTAATAGGTCCGATTCGTTGTGGACCATTTCCAACCCCAGACTGATCAGCGACAACGTTGGCATCCAATAGCAACAGTCGCGGCGCTAAGCCCCGATCCCATCCATAGCGTGGACGGTGCATCCGATAGACAACCTGCGCCGATCGCCCATCGATAGACGGTGTCACTGAGACGATTTCGAGATAGTGATAGAAAGCGCCAGGATCCTGAGATAGCTCTCCGATAGCGAACACATCGCGGTCATCGAAGCTGAGCAAATCCAGCGGAGCGCGTGTGCTTTCGAAGATAAGCGTGATGTCAGTCCATTCGGTCGATGGATCTATCAAGGGCAAGTCCTCACCTAGCCTCACAAGGATGCGATCCTCTGCTCTGATGCTTGGCAAAGGCGTAGGACCAGACCAAAGCAGCCGTCCATTCTGATCAACGGGCCAGAAATCCCCAGGTCGTGGTAATTGGTAGTCGACATCGATGGCCCCTGACTCCCCAGGAACAGCCTCCACGGAAAGAATGGTGGCTCGAATACGCTCGGGAATCAGGTTTGGATCAGCGATAGGGTTTCCTAGTGGATCCATGCACACATTCCAAGGTGGAACCGCATAGTAGTTTCCTAGAGGATCCACACCCAGACTTCCATCAAACAGGCTCAGATAGTGTCGGTTGCCCAACGAATCTTGAGTGCGAACCCAGTTGGCTTGCTGATCCTGTGAGGCGAGGGTGATGTCGATGAGAGAGTCCGCTTCCACAGGGGCAAGATCGTGCCGGCGGTAGCGCATTCGAAACTGTAGGACCTCATCCTGCAAAGTGACGAACATCGGTCCTGTGTAGGATCCTTCTAACAATGGTCGATGCAAGGGGATTGAGGGGAGTTCGACTTCAGCTACGGAAGTATTGGAGCGATCAACAATCGCACCAGCAGCCATACGAATAGGAATCACATCGCCAGTGAGAATACTCCACCCTTGTTCGGGAGGAAAGACCTCATAGGTCACCAGAGCCGAGAAACTCCGCAACGAATAGTCTACCAGAAAGACTTCAAGCGGAGAACCTGAGCCAATAATGAGATCATCGTCTCCAAATGAGGCCGGATGCAGCGGCGTATCGCTAGTATACGAGACTTGAAGCCTATAGCTCAGCGGTGGAGAAGAGAGGTCAATCGTTGCTGGATGAGTACTAACAGTGATATCGCCTCGCAGCAGGGAGAAACTAAGAAGGGAGATGGTAGCGACAAGGATGGTAACAGAATCAGCTCGGGAAGAGGATTTCATGGGCGTCATTGGGTGAGTGCTACCAGGTTGTTGCCGAGGGGGACGGAATCGGACAAATCTCCCGAAGTTTCTTCTTCGACCACCTTGTCAGCATTCGTTCATCGCTGGAATCCTGGTCAATCCTTCCGGTGCGAAAAGTCCACCCGTTATCAGAGGACGCTGCGACTCACGCAGCCCTCGTGCGCTTGCGCGACGGTGGCGGCGAAGTCGGCCAGGTAGGTGCGGCCATAGCGCTCTGGGGGCGCGCATGGGCTGGTGCGGCCAGCGAGGACGTCGTCTTCAAGGTGCACGCGTATTTCTCCTTTGAGCAGGTCAAACGAGATCCGATCGCCGTCTTGGATCCGTCCAATCGGGCCACCGACGGCGGCTTCCGGGGCACAGTGCACGCCGATGACGCCGTGGGAGACTCCAGAGACGCGCGTGTCCGAGAGGAAGGCCACGCGTCCGTCCAATTCCGGCACAGCAAGGATGGAGGTCGCCACGAGTACTTCGGGCATGCCGCTGGCCACCGGGCCTAGATTGCGCAGGACCACGACGGAGCCGGGCCGGACGCGTTTCTCTTGTACCGCGCGGACGATCGCTTGGGTGTCTTCAAAGCAGATGGCCTCTCCCTCGAAGTGGGGCTCAGCCCTGCTGGATACTTTGAAGACGATGCCGTCAGGGGCCAGATTGCCAAAGCAGATCTGCATGTCGGCATACGCCTTGAAGGGCTTGTCTAACGGAGCGATCAATTCTTGATCGGTCGGCACTTCAGGTTGGTCGGCCACATTCTCAGCCAAGGTCTTTCCGGTAACGGTGAGGCAATCACCGTCTAACAAGCCTCCCCTTAACAAGTGTGCGAGAAACAAGGGTGTGCCACCGAGATAATGAAGCTCGATCATGGTCAGATGACCGCGGGGGGCAAAGTTGCACAATACGGGCGTGCGTCGGAGAATAGGCTGGATGTCTGATAGGGTGAAATCGACCTTGGCCTCTTTCGCCAAGGCGAGGAGGTGGAGGATGCCGTTGGTCGATCCGCCCATGGCGGCGATGGCCGTGACCGCATTGGTGAAGGCGGCTTTTGTTAGGATATCCCGAGGGCGAATGCCTGACTCTAGCAGAGAAACGAGTGCGGGCCCCAAGGTGCGGCACTCCGCCTCTTTCGCCTCGCCCACCGCAGGATTCGAGGAACTGAAGGGCAACATCAGTCCAATCGTCTCCATGGCCACGGCCCAGGTATTGAAGGACGCCGCGATGCCGCAGCCTCCGGGGCCGGGGCATGCGTTACGGATGATCTCATCGACTTCTTCCGCTTCCATCGCTCCCACGGCTACCTTGGCCAAGGCGTCGTAAGGATCGGCTCCGGTGATCGGTTTGCCACGATGACAGCCCGGCGCGATTGTCCCGCCGCTCACGAGTAGTCCAGGGTAGTTCAGGCGCGCCAGAGCCATGGCAAAGCCCGGTCCATTCTTGTCACAATGATGGAGCCCCACGAGCGCATCATAACAATGCGCACTCGTCACCAGCTCGGCGCAGTTGGCGATGACATTGCGCGAGGGCAACGACGCATTGCCCCCTTCCTGACCCTGTGTGAGATTATCACTCACGCCAGGCACTCCGAAAGGTAGGCCGATCAATCCCGATTCCTTGCAGCTTTCCTTGAGGGCGGTGGCGATTTCGTAAGCGTGCACATTGCAGAGGTTGCCTTCTAACAATGGCACACCAATCCCCACCTGCGCCTTCTTGAAATCGCCCTCACTGAATCCCAATCCCCAGAAGAAGGATTGGATTCCTTTCTGCCAGCCATCGGTCAACTGACAACTGTTCCAATTCAAATGTTTCTCTTCGCTCATGGCGCCCAGTAGAGCCAGGCGTGGTCATGCTGTAAAGCCATGGCTGTGGCAAGTTTCTTGTGTTCTTTGCTAGGAGTGCTCTCCGTAGAGGGCGCGCACGAGACGAAGGGCTTTCTCGGTGGGGAAGACGCTACGCTCCATCTGATTCATGACATAGGCAAAGCCGATCCCGGTTTCGGGATCAGCAAATGCTAGGGAGCCTCCCGCACCTGGATGCCCGAAGGCGCGGGTGTTGGGACCAAAGAGTTGCCGGCGTTTCTGTCCGTTGGGATCGATCGGATCTTTCATGAAGCCTGCGGCAAACGCCGTCTCACGGCACAGGACTTGATCCGGGCCCTGGATGCGGATGGATTCCATGGCTTCAAGGGTTGATTGAGCGAAGAAAGATTCGCCTGCACAGACGCCCCCAGTCGCGAGGAAAGCGTAGAAAGCGGCCAGGCCTTTGGCCGACGCTAGTCCTCCCATGGCTGGGTAGCCCGCTTTCCAGACCTCGGGCGCGTTCATTTCTGAGACCGCATGGAGGCCAGCGGGAGAACGGAAAGCGCGGACGGCGAGGTGCTGAGGGTCTGCCAGCGCTTGGTAGAAAGGGGCCTCCTCTGCAGTTTGAGAAATGCCCATGCGCCCTGGATAGATGGTCGCGACACGATCATGTTCAGACTCAGGCAGGCCAATCCAGAGGTCGAAGCCGAGAGGCTCGGCAAGCGCTTCGCGCCAGAGGGACCCAAGACTGGTCGCGGAGGTGAGGCGTTGCACGACGGCATCGAGAAGAAATCCAAAGGTCCGCGGATGGTAGCCATGACCGCGTGGTTCGTGAGGGGCCTGGCGCTCCAAGGCCGCGAGGACCGCAGCGTGATCGGTGAAGGGTGGGGGATCATCGAGAGCGGCCAAGCCCGCCTGATGGCTGAGTAGTTCTCCCAACGTGAGGCTCGCTTTCCCGTGCTGGCCGAACGCGGGCCAGCACTTGGAAAGGGGCATATCCAGCGTTTGATGGCCCATTTCCATGGCCGTGAGCGTGGTCGCCACGGCGGGGCCCTTGGTGCAGGACCAGATGGGGACAAGGGTATCGTGGGTCCATGGAGAGGTGTGTTCGCGGTCGCGGTAGCCGCCGACGAGGCTGAGGATCTCCTGGTCACCTTGCCACACGGAGACCGCCGCACCGATCTCGGAATGTTCGTGGAAATGGGCTTCAAACAACGTCTGGAGGCGTTCCAAAGCGGCCGATTGGGGAGGGGAAAAGGGAGGCATTAGAAAGTGCTTGCGGGCCAGTTTGATTGCGTCCATGGTCCGCGCTCTCCCCTTGGGCCGAATTTCCGAGGGGACGCCAAACTCAAACGAATTTCGTCATGCAAGTAAGAGCTTCCGTCAAGAGATTGAGTGCCGACTGCCAGATTGTGAAGCGTCGGGGCGTCCTCTATGTGATCTGCAAGAAGAACCCGCGTCTCAAGCAGAAGCAGAAGTGCAGCCCCAGAAATCAGACCAGTGCCCGCCGTCAGAACTGGCGTCGCCGCCGTCAGGGCGCTCCTTACAAGTCCTGGAAGCAGCGCTAGAGCGCGTGATTGCTCAGCGAGGCTTTTCTCGCATCGAGTTAGGCGTCGTGATGCTGGTCAGTGGCATCGTTGGCATCCTATTGATTGGAATCTTGCAAGGCACGCGCCAATCGCTTCCAAGTGTGTCGAAAGCACGCGGTGCGCACCAGATTCTCGGGGCGCTCACTCTGTATAGTGGAGACTTTGGAGGCGTCTACCCTGAGGGCTCGAGGAATGCTAATGAGGCCTATCGCTCCCTATTCTTGGCCGATTATATTGACTCAGAGACCCCTTTCTGGATTCGAGATGGTGCTCCTTTCTGTGCTGTAGATCCTCCTGACAACCTGGTCGAACCTGAGGAGAAGATCCTTGAGGCTGGGGAGAACGGTTACGGCTATGTGAGTGGATCGACCGACAGCGAGCCATCAGGCGTCCCCATCCTCTATTCCGGCGGCTACCATCATGGGAGCGCAGCTCGCGATTGGCATATCATTGGATTTCGCGACGGGTCTGCGAGTGTGATTGAAGGAGAGTTTCCCAAGGAAGCCATCAGAATGGCGCTCGATCAATATCCTAACATGATTGCGTTGGATCCCCTAACCATGGTGCCATCAGGCTCGTCTGACCAAGAGTGACGATTCACGCCCAAGCCACGGTAGATGAACCTTCTCTCGTCGAGGCCTGGCAGTGGCATTGGCGGGCGCAGCCTTCATGGAAGCGCTGGATCTACCCGGTCTGCGGGATTCTCAACATGCTAGCGGCCGTCTACCTCATGGCGTTCACGCCTCCGCCGATCCGTTTGGCGGGCCCATTGTTGCTGGTCTTCGGTTATGTCTTGGTGATGCGCCGCCGCTATCAAGAGGTCTTCCTGCGGCGACGCGCCCAGCGTTTGCCGATCCTTGGGCAGTTGGGACAATGGACATTTCACCAGGACCGCATGGTGATCGACCTCGGAGGGGAGGTTTCCAAGGTGCGCTATGCCTCGCTCGACCACGTCCTGCGAACGCCGAAGGGCCTTCTCTTCTATCCGCAACCCGATCTCTACTATTGGCTGCCTGCGGATGCGTTTGAGAATCTTGAGGCACGCGTGCAAGCGGAAGCGATCATTCAGGAACAGGCTCGTTGCGTGAGTCTGCCCTGAAACGCCTTCATCAATTGCCGGACGTCAGACGGCACCAACCGCCCATGCCTATGAGTCCTTATGCTAGGATGTCGTGGACGACTTTGGCAGGCTTCACACCAGTGAGACGCTGGTCGAGACCTTGGAAGGGATAATAGAGTTTCTGATGGGGCATGCCCACGAGATGGAGAAGGGTAGCGTGGAAATCGGCGAGAGGCACCGGATTGACCGCTGCCTGGTACCCCAGTGGATCCGTCTCGCCATAGGACATGCCTGGCTTGACGCCTGCTCCCGCCATCCAGATGGTGAAGGCGTTCGGGTTGTGATCGCGACCAATGAAGCGCATTTCTTTGCCATTCCGATTCTCACGCATGGGGGTGCGTCCAAATTCACCGCCCCACACGATGAGCGTCTCATCGAGCATCCCGCGCTCTTTGAGATCGTTGATGAGGGCGGCGATGGGGCGATCTATCTGGCGGCATTTCTTGAGGAACCCACCGTTGAGGGATTCGGATTCATTCGAGCCATGCGTGTCCCAGCCCCAGTCAAAGAGTTGGATAAAGCGCACCCCGTTCTCGGCAAGGCGTCGGGCGAGGAGACAATTGTTAGCGAAACTTTCCTTGCCGGGTTCCGTCCCATACCGCTCGTGCATGTGTTGGGGTTCTTGCGAAATGTCCATCACTTCCGGTACGGAGATCTGCATGCGAAAGGCCATCTCGTACTGAGCAATCCGCGTGATGGTCTCCGGATCTCCGATCTCCTGGTGCGTCATCGCATTGAGACGATTGAGCCCATCCAAAGCAGCGCGACGGATATTCCGTGTGACTCCGTGAGGATTGGCGATGTTGAGGACCGGGTCCCCCACCGAACGGCACTGAACGCCTTGATACACGCTGGGAAGGAAACCGGACCCCCAGAGTGACTTTCCGACGCGAGGGAGGCGTCCCCCAGAAATGAGCACCATGAATCCTGGCAGATTCTCATTGGGTGTCCCTAGACCCCAGGTGACCCACGAACCGATGGAGGGCTTGCCCAGGTTCGCATTGCCAGTGTGGACCATGAGTTGGGCGGGACCGTGGTTGAACTGCTCGGTTTGCATCGTTTTGATGAAACAGAGGTCATCCACACATTGAGACAATTCGGGCAAGCGTTCAGAAACCCACGCTCCAGATTGGCCGTGCTGTTGGAAGGCGTATTGGGGGCCGAGCATCTTGGGCACGCCACGGATGAAAGCGAAGCGTTTGCCTTCAAGGAATTCCTCCGGGCAATCCCGCCCGTCGAGCTCTTGCAGCATGGGTTTGTAATCAAACAACTCCAGCTGACTGGGAGCCCCAATCATGTGCAGGTAGATGACGCGCTTGGCCTTGGCGGTGATGCTAGAAGGCAAGGAGCTGAGTGGGGCAGCCGGATCGTGGACGATCGGCGGCTTGCCACCCGCGGCGAGGGCTTGGCCACTTTGTGAGGCGAGCCAGGCTGCGCCGAGGCCGGTGGAACAGTTGCGCAAGAAGTGGCGGCGCGTGACCGCTTGGAGGCGTTCGTTTTCGAGCTGTTGGAGGAGGGAGGACGTGTTCATTTGGTGAGAGATTCGTCGAGATTGAGCAGCACCGAAGCCACGGCTTTGAGCGAAGCGTCTTCGAAGTCGTCGATGCCTTCGGGTTGGTCTTTCTGATAGGTTTTGACTAACTGATCGTAAAGGTTTCGCATCTCGGTGAGGCGCTCAGCGCTGGGCTCATGAGACGTGGCCAGTCGGTGACCGTAGCGGAGCTGTTCATCGAGGGTGTTCGCGTGCTTCCGCATCCGGTCAGCTAAGGCGTTGGCGGACTCCACGAAGACAGGATCATTCAGGGTCACGAGCGCTTGCAAGGGCGTGTTGCTAGGCAATCGGCGTTGATTGCAAAGCTCGCGGCTAGGCGCATCAAAGGTGACCAGGGAAGGGAAGGGAATGCTCCGCTTCCAATAGACGTAGATCGCGCGCCGGTAGCGTTCCGCGTCTTCCTCTGTTTCCCACGGATCACGAGCGAAGGGCTTCCAAACGCCTTTCGGGAGTGGTGGTCGCACAGGCGGTCCATAGGACTTGGGATTGAGGAGCCCACTCGTCGCCAGGGCGAAGTCACGGATCATTTCCGCTTTGAGACGTCGTCGCGGGCCGCGGGCCAACCAGCGATTCTGCAGGTCGCGTTCATGAGCCTCGGGGGGCGCCTTCGCCGATTGCTGATAAGTGGCGGAGAGGACCATGAGTCGTAACAGAGCTTTCACGTCCCACTGGAGATCCTCACGGAAATGCACAGCGAGCCAGTCTAACAACTCCGGATGGCTTGGTTTCTCGCCAGCCCCTCCGAAATCCTCTAGCGTAGCGACCAAGCCATAGCCGAAGAGTTGCTCCCAGAAGCGATTCACGGCCACACGTGCCGTGAGCGGATTGTCAGGACTGACCATCCATTTGGCTAGGGCGAGTCGATCGGGCGTCTTCTGGGAAGGAGGCAGCGGTGGAAGGAAACCAGGAACCCCCGGAGTGACCACCTTCCCTTTCTCTAGCCAGTTGCCACGCTCAAACATCCGGCTCTCGCGCTGCAGGTGCGCCGGCCGCTCTCGCATGATGGGAACGCTACTGGCAGGAATCTTGCGAGCGGCCGAGCGCACCTCCGCGATGCGATCGCGGGCGGTGCTCCATTGGTCGCTCTGATAGAACGCCGTCCACCGGTCGTCACCCGTGAAATGAATGGCCCCACGCTGCGTCACCAGGGGAAAGGCCCCCAGGGCCTGGATCTCGTGCTTAAGACTGAGCATGACCATGCTTCCCTCGCGGAGGCGAATGGGCTGCTCTGGCACAACCACACAGGTCCGGCGATGAAAGATCTTGCTCATGGCTCCAAACCCGCCGCTCCCACGCTTGAGACTATCATTGGGATCATAGGTGGGTTCCGCTTCATCCCCATAGACCTGCGCGAGCGGGACGGACTGATACTCCTCGTCACCCTCATGCCAGACCTCCAGCTGGATCCGTGAGAGGATGCCGCTCCATTCAGGCGTGTGTCGAGCCTGCTCCTCATCCACCGGCATGAGATCGATGCGAATGGCGGTGAGTGCCTCGAGGGATTCCAATCCCCGGACTTGAAAGAAATACTCGGTGCCCGCGGCGATGTTGCCCACGGAGCGAAATTCCGTTAGGCCGTCGTTTGCGATCATGGCGACGCCATTGCCAGCAGAGGTGGCTTTGACGTTTGCGACGGTAGGCGTGTGCCACGACGTGGCCTCCAACTGCTTCTTCGTCTCCCTAGTGAGGGATTCTCGCAGCCTCCGCGTTTCCTCGCGAAGCGCTTGCGCCTCTTGATAGAGGGCGCGATCGCGAGGAACGCGTAATGTAGGCCAATGGTTCCCAAGATCGGCATCGGCGGTGTTGTTGAAGAATGAGAGGAATTCGTAGTATTCATCGTGCTCGATGGGGTCGTAGGGATGGGAATGGCATTGCACACAGCCGAAGCTGATGCCCTGAAACACTTCCCACGTCGTGTTGGTCCGATCCATCACAGCGGCGACGCGAAATTCTTCGTCATCAGTCCCGCCTTCTCCATTGCTCTGCGTTTGGCGGTGAAAGGCGGTGGCGACAAGTTGATCAATGCTAGGCTCTGGCAAGAGATCGCCGGCCAATTGATCGATGACAAATTGGTCGAACGGCTTATTCTCGGCAAAGGCACGAACGACCCAGTCACGGTAAGCCCACGTTTCCCGTCTCGCATCCACACCCAACCCTTCCGAATCCGCGTAGCGAGCGAGATCCAGCCACATCGCCGCCCAGCGTTCTCCGAAGGCACGTGATTCTAACAATTCATCCACCATAGTCGCGAAGGCTTCGCGACTCTCGTCCGCCAAGAAACGGTCCAGTTGTTCGGTGGTCGGCGGCAAGCCCGTGAGGTCAAAGGAAGCCCGTCGAAGGAGGGTTGCTTTGTCCGCGGGCGCGCTCGGGTGCCAGTCCATCGACTCAAGCGTTCGCAGGATGAAATGGTCAATGGGCGTCTGGCACCATGCCTTCTGAGTCACTTCGGGCGGCGCGATCTTCTCCTGAGGTTCGAAAGCCCAGTGGCGCTTCCATTCGGCCCCTTCCTCGATCCATTGGCGCAGCACGTCCACTTCTGCGGCGCTCAGAGCGGCACCGTGTTCGGGTGGTGGCATGCGTTCATCAAGGTCATCAGAAAGGATGCGCTCCAGCATGTGAGACTTCGCGCTATCCCCAGGGACGATCGCGGGCAGGCCTGATTTCCCCTCGGCGATGGCCTCATCGCGGGCGAGAAACGAAAGCCCTCCCGCCTTCTTCACGCCTCCATGGCAGCCCACGCAGTGGGCATTGAACAGTGGGCGGATCGATTCGTTGAAATCAACGCCGGGCGGGGCCGCTCCAGCAGAGAGAGGAATACTCAGGAAGGTGACTAGGGGAAGGAGTCGCGGACGAAACATGGGTGCCCTATACAATGCCAAAGGAACCCAGGAGTCGCGAGCGGAAATCCCGTTGACCACTCTCGTCCTCCACCCAAAAGCAGTCCGAAAAAATCCTTGCCTGCGACCGCTGGCTCAAAAGAGCCCCCTCACAGAAATCGCTCCACACCGTTATCTCGTCGCCCTTGGCGAAGACGGGTGGACCCGTCCTCGGACTCCCCCTCGCCGACCGCTCGGTCCTCGCCGTGCAGAAGCAAGCAAGGGAGGTCAGAAATGAGCCGCCCAACCTGCCTCAAGTCTCTTGGATTCCCGGTGCGCCATGCCATCGTCTCCCTCATGGCAATCCTGTTCATCGCTCCCGTTCAAGCAGGAGAACCCATCCTCACCAACCCAGAACCATGGTCCATGGTCAATCCTTCGGGACCCACCGTCCGCTTTGAATGGACCAATGGAGGCATGCAAGTGAGCGAATATTGGGTCGAAGCCAAAGACAGCGTCGTCTACGAAGATTTCTTTTATAATTCAGGCTCGCTCCCATCCACCACCAATCATGTGGATATCTCTGGCATTCCCTCAAATGACGGTCTCTTCTACATCCGTCTATGGTATCGGCCTACCTCCACTGGAAGCTGGGAACACCGCGACTTCGGTTACCTCACCCAGCGAGCCGAGCCCCAACTCCTCACACCCGCAGAAGGCTCCGTCCTCCCCGGATCGCGCGTCCATTTCACATGGACTTCCAACGGATATCCCAATGTAACCGACTACCATCTCGAAGTGGGAACCTCACAGGGAGCCTACGACATCGCCTCAAAAGCCGTGTCAGCAACAGCCGTGTCCACCACCACGGTCAGCAATATCCCCACCAATGGCCAAGCCGTCTATGTCCGCTTCTGGTGGTATCGTCCCGTTCACAACTGGTCTTACAGCGACTACATCTACACAGCCGCCGTCCCCAGCCCATCCATTGGCAATGTAGAGGATCACAGCACCCTAAGAAACAATCACGAACTCGAACTTCATCTCAACGGCGGCGCCAGCCCCACAGCCTATTGGATCTATGTCGGATCCCAGTGGAGCTCAGCCTCAGGCGCTCAACAATACGATCTCCACAGTACGGGGGAGCTTCCAGGGAGCATCTCCACCTACGTGCTCCCCTCTGACATCCTCCCCAACGAACCCCAAATCGTCTACATCCGGCTATGGTATCGCATGGGCCCCGCGGGCACCAATTGGGAATCCAAAACCACCATCCATGTCGCCCACGCGCCCGAAAGCACCATGACCCACCCTGCGGACCGGGAACAAATGGTCAAAAACCCCTACAACACCCATCTCTATCAATGGTCACCCAATCCCCATTATGGAGGGGTTAGAGCCAAATGGCTCGACATTGGCTCGTCGCAGGGAAGCGGAAGCCACTATTCGCAGATCTGGTACGCGCGCCATGAAACACAAACCATCAGCGGGCTACCCACCAACGGCCAAACACTCTACCATCGTCAATGGACCCTCTTCGGAGACGACTGGTTCTACCGTGACACCGTCGCCTACGCTCCCTACGTCACCACCTCTGACATCGATGGTGACCGTGTTAGAAACGAAAACGATCCCGATATCGATGGAGATGGCATCCGCAACGCAGACGACCAAGACGTCGACGGCGACTTCGTCCTCAACGGAGCCGACACCGACGACGACGGAGACGGCACACCAGACAACAGCGACACAACTAAGATCGGTCCCACCGATGACACGCACCACCTCATTCGCTTCACCTACGACATCGGCGAATCCTTGGTTCTAGATAGTGGAGACAACCTCGCCTTCAGCCAATCCAACTCGGCAACAGGCACGGCCGAGGCCATGGTCGAATACGGCGAATACTACTATTTCGATGTTGGCGAATACGCAACCCTCCACGTCGACCTCCTTGGAGCCCCCTATGTGGCCCTCGAACACGGAACTACCAATGTCACCACGACGATCACCACGGGCCAAGCGGAGTCCAAAGAATTGAACGTCCATCCAGTGGAAGTGCGAGTTCAGGTGAATGGCACATTTCAGGCTGATCCGAGCTATTTGCCGGGTTATGAATCTGGGGCGCCCAAGCTGCACACCGGAAACACCTTTAATGCTGGGAATAGCCGCTACCACTACGGGGGACCACAAGCGCTGAAAGTGGTTGTTGTGGAATTGGACTCCACTCAATTTGCCAATCCTACGATGGAGATCACTGAGGTGACCAGCTATCCAGGCTATGCCTCAAATGGAATCGATCCTGCTCTTGAAGACGACAACAACGAAGACTTCTCCTTCAGCGCCAGCTCGAACGAACGCGACGTCAATGCGACCACAGGAGCGAACGAACTCTCAGCGATCATGTACTGCAAAGATTACTGTGCCGCCTGTACGGTGGATATCAATCTAGGGGGAGCGATCACGACGATCACGATCCCCCATGATGCCAATGGAGACGGGTTGGCGGATCACTGGCAGTTTGCCGAGATTGATCGTTGGAATGCCCAGTATCCCGGGACCGCTGCGGTGCCACGAGACCAAGCGGGTCTTGGTCAATGGGACATCAATAGTGATGCTGAATTAGAGGACAGTGACGGAAATGGTCCGATGCCTGCGATGGCAGATGAGGGCGATGGACTCACCGTTCTTCAAGAATATCGCGGCTACATCCTCGATAACGGCGTGGCGATGAATGGCCAGTCACACAAACGCATGAGTCTCGCCCGCAAGGAGCTGCTCGTCGAAGTGCGGGAAGAGGCCAACATGACTCAAGGCCAAGGGCCGGAAACCAATCAAGCAGTCTTGGCCACTTTTGACTCAACTGCGGCTTTTGAGGCTACCCGCGATTTTTATCTTGATCAACAGCAAGGAGCAGAGATCGATCTTTATTGGGTAGAGCTAGAACTCGAAGTGCCCAATGAACCTTTTCCGGCGGTCCCTGCGAATGGAAATCAACCTCCGGCGGCGGCGCGGCCTAACGCCCACCGATGGGCTGGGGAAGTGTCGATGGCTACTTTCGGTGCCCCCAATGAATATGCAGGAGCGGGCCTCGTTTATCGCGATGAGCAGCTTGCAAAGAGTGATGAAGACGAACATGACGATCTCTATGGGCCTGGTAAAGATAATCCACGGCTCTATGCTCTGAATCGCCATCCGAACCTAGGTGATTTCGTGAAAGTTTATTTCCCTTCACGACTTGGCTGGGTGCATCGGAACGTAGCTCTTCAATATCCACAAGGCATTCTTTTTACTTCGGGCCATTCTACAAATGTGAAGACCAATCGGGGTGTTTCCGTCGAGGTTGCGTGTGTTGCCGATGAGCGCATCTTTTTCTATAATCAAAACGCCCACTTTAGTGAGCAGCAATTCTCCCAACTGCTCGATTATGTTGTCGCCCATGAGGTAGGCCATATTATAACACCTGATATGACTGGCGTACAAGGCCATGAGCATCCTGGCACTGGAAGGCTCATGGGTCACCTGAATCCAGTGATCAATGGAGATCCGATCAATCTTGGGACCCTCACTTGGGGCCAGGGTGAAAGCATCGAAGGCACGAATTTTAGGAGCCGTTGGTCAGATGATCCGTAGATTCACACGTCCCAGGAGTTTCGGGCTGAGGTGTTTACTTCTGTCATTTGTCGTTCCCTTTTCTACGCTCTGGAGTTCGCCAGTCTCCTGGGAGATTTACCAAGCCTTTCCCTCTTGGATTGAGGGCGAACGGTTTCGGGCTTTCGTGAAGGTCACGAATGTAAGCGAAGAGGTGATTCCTTTGGCGGGAGATAGTTGGAACTTAATGATCCAACAGACGCGTCTGGTACCTAAGTGGAAGGAAGGAATGCAACATTTGCACGGCGGTCTTCTCCACTCCCATCATCTGCCTCAAGCAGCAGAGCCTTGGAAGGCCGATCAGGATTGGGTTCTGTCATTGAAAGAGCTTGAGAGAGATTTTGGGAGGGCCTTGAGACCGGGTCAGAGCGAAGTGCTAGGCGACTTGTCCCTCCGTGGACTCTGGCACCGCTATAAGATGCCAAACACTCATTTGGAGAGCTTTCAACTAGCCCTCCGATTAGGGCCCGATCGTTACGCTTTCTCACAACCGCAATCGTTGATTATGGCCGATGTGGCTGCCATTGAGACCCATCCAGTGATTGGGGAATATGAACGAGTAGGGGGAAAGATCAGGTCAATTCGCGAGGTCGAAATCGATGGGGAGAAGTGGCTCTTCAGAAGCCGTTTTAGGATCGCCCGTGTGCCTGAAGGGGCGACGCCACGATTTCGCACGGAGGACCAGAAGGAGACCTTGGTCATTGAATTCGATGGGGTGGACGAGGAGCCCGTTCGTATCGATGTGCGGCAGTTGTTTCCACAGAGCGGCTCCGAACGAACCGTGCCGCATCTTCATCTGTGGCGCAGCCTGACGGATCGCTCTATGCATGAGATGGCTGGGACTCCGGGCGGATTTTACAAGGAGAGTGGCCTTACCCTCCAGCAGGCCTTCAAACTCAAATGGGACGGCAGCGATCCCGAGTTGAAGGCTGCCTCTTTCCAACCAGAAGACGGAGCCGATCCGCCAGGAGTTGATGCGGAGGAGGGAGAGCCCGAGGCTTCTTCAATCGGCGCTTTGCCGGAGAGCGTTGAAAGGCAGGGGCAAGGGAGTGGGCGTTGGCTTTGGTTGGGCGTGGTCATCACGTTGCTCGGACTGGTTGCGTCGTTGTCAGAGTGATGAGAGGCAGAGCATAGATCGCTGAAGGTATTGAACGAATTGATTTGCCCACGAGCCAAACCGGATCTTTGTTTCGTGGGATGAGGCCTATTTTCAGTCGTAGATTCCCGACGCGTCCTTTTCTGGGTGGCCGTTGAATTTTAGAAACAGGAGGTCCGATATTCCCTAACGCTGTCAATAGTCCTAGAACTCCTATGAAACGGAACCTACTATTGGCACTGTTCACTCTCCTTGCTTCGCTTCAAGGATCGCCCCGATTCATCAGGCCCTTCCCTCTTGGGTTGAAGGCGAATGATTTCGAGCGTTCGTTGAGGTCACCAATGTTGGCGAAGAGGTGATTCCCTTGGCGGGACATAGTTGGAACGCAGGCGTTGGCTTGTGTGGCTGCGGCAAGGACTGCTCCAGGAGCAACTCAAGGTTCAATCCAGTCTTCGATCGATATGGATGCTGAATATGGATTCGGAGCAACGCATAGCGCTGAGTGGGTAAATGCATTGCAGTCTGCAAGTGATTTCTATTCAAGGTTGATAGTTGAATTTGGTCTAAATGTTGAAGAATGAGAAGATACATTCCTCATATTCTATTCCTTACAGTTTTTGCCCTTTTGGTGATCTTGATTGTTGGCGCATCTAAAAGACATGGTTTATCTTTGGGGGGTGCTGAGACTGGACAAAAGCCAGATCAAGGTGAGAGGAGTGTCCTTACAGAGCGCCAGCGTAGCCCAGGGCATAGAGTGGGCCCTCGGAAGCGCTTTATAGATGGTTTCAAAACGCCAATTGAGTTTTGGGGGAAGGTTGAAGACCAAGAGGGGAATCCAGTGGGCGGAGCGAGAATCACTTTCCGACCTGTAGATGTTCCATGGGATCTCGACGGTCGCTCGTCGGTTTTCACAAGGTATTCTGATTCACAGGGTCTATTTGCTATTTCTGGCATTCGTGGTTCAAGCTTAGGAGTCTTAGTAGAGAAGGATGGTTTTGTGCCGAAGATGGATAAGAGTGGGGAATCATTATCAAGAAGGAGGTTTCACTATTCGTTTTCAGACGCGATGCCTCGTTTTCAACCTCCGTCGAAAGATCAGCCAGCTGTTTTCGTGTTGCGAAAGAAACTTGAAGCCTCAATGTTGTATACAAATACCCGGAGGCGGTATCCGTTGACAACGGATGGAGCTCCGATTCGGATCAAATTGAGACCAGGAGAACCCGAGTTTATTTTGAACTGCTGGGCTGATCTTGAGGGACGCTATGGGCAAGGACGGAACGCTCCCTTTGATTGGAGCTTTAAGGCGCGTATTCTAAATGGCAGACTGCAGAAAGCGAGTGATCCTAATGGAGTTGAGGCTCCTGATTTCGGGTATAAGGAGGAGATTTTTGTTAAATTTTCAGGTTTGTCGGAAGATTGGACATGGGCAAAAAGTGGATTGGGCTTTTGGGCCTACTTGAGTGACGGATCATACGCCCGAATCAACATCGATATCCGAGTGGGGCGCCAAAACCTGGTGTCGGTCAATTCTAGGCACAACCCAACCGGGTCGCCTGTCCTCGAATGTGATCCGGAGAGCGAGATTTCCTTCAGATAGGTTCAGACATGGCCAGCAACGGAAAGGGGGGTGTTCAGCCGCAAGCAGGAGAACCAATCCTCACCAACTCAGAACCATGGTCCATGGTCAATCCTTCGGGACTCACCGTCCGCTTTGAATGGACCAATGGAGGAATTACCGATCGAATGAGTTCAAGAATTTCGTACGTCTGGGTCATCGGCTTTTTCTTATTCTTTGCAATCAATCTTAATTTTGGTGCAACCGATAAGGTTCCTGAGTACGATCCGGCCGAGTGGCCTTCCGTTCATCTTAAGCTCTCTCAAGCTGGAACGCTTAAGGATGTCTTTGATTCAGGATTACGGCCATACCGATTGCCGGGATTGGAAACCAGGACTCTAGAGGTGAAGCATATGCGATTAACGGTTGAGTTGGCTTCAGGTAAGCACTTGCCGACAGTGCTGACTGAATGGCTAAACATCAGGATGTTTGATGACGGGGAGATTGCACACATGGAAGGTGCCACGCCAAGGTTGAGTATTGAACAAGCAAGGAAAGATTTACTCAGATGGCTGCCTTATGGAACGCGGTCCATTGACGAACTTGATAGCTATCTCAAGGCAGTTCAAAACGACCCGCTAGATTTTGATGATCCCTATTCAGGACTTTCAGATGGTTGTGCCATCAGATGGAAAGAACCTGGTTGGCAGACGGAAGGAGGTGGGCCTCAGTGCACGATTTGGTTTAGAAAAGCATTTAGTAAGGTCGAGCCTCTTAGATTATATTTCAAGATTTCTTGGGGTGCAAATAGGCCATTGAGGTTGAGAAAGAGTTATCGCTTTCCAATTCCTCCGCCACTTGGCTACGAGCAGGTATCGATGGAAGCGCCGAAGAACTATGGTCCAGACAGCGCGACAGATCTCATGCGGTCACAGATGGAGGATATCATTGAGACTCCAGCAGAAGTGCGCGGGAAGAACCAACAGAGTGATTTGGTCCTAGAAAACGGTGCAAGAAAAGCCCACGCGGTAAACTCAGAAAACTCAACTGGCGAAGCGCCGGGTGAGGTAGGTTCAATTTCCTCGCAGTGGCTTGCCTGGGGTGGCATTGTCTTGGCGCTCCTTTTTTTACTTTTGTTCTTCAGATTAATTGATTGAATAATGGCGCATTGCCTAGGGGAGATTGGTCGCCGCTCGTATGATCCAGGTGTCCGATTCCTTCACGGAAGGGCCCGAATCTCCGGCTGGCGCAGGACAAATTGGCGTCGTTCCCGGAGATAGGTGCGAAACAACGCGAGGGTTTTCTTGATTTCGGGCTGCAGCCGTGGATTGGCCTCGGGAAGGAGCCGTTTCTCCAAGCGATCGATTTCCGGTCCAAAGGCTTCTTCCGTGAACACGGTGGTCGCGAGTTCGCGTATTCGTTTGAGAAAGAGTATTCGAGTTTCGGGATGGGCGAGCACGGGGCGTGAGATCTCGCCGCCGTAACGATACCAGGGAGCTCCTGGCAAGCCGATGGCGTGGAAATACTGGTCATCGGGCCCTTGGATTCCCGGTGGTAGGTAGCCCTGCATGCCAGCTTCCAGAGGGAGGTCAGAGAAGACTGTATCGTCGTGGATTCCGTCGTGGAATCCCCAGGTCTTGTCCTGATCCCACGGGAACATCCACCACTTGTCGGTGTCCTTGGAGACCTCGTGATAGAGGAAGTAGTTGTTGTGGAAACCGTCCCAATAGGAGAGCAGTGCGTTGGCGGCGAAGTAATGAATGATCGCTTCCGGAGGATCCAACGGCTTTCCCATCTTGAGGGATTCTGTCAGATCGATGAGATCTTGATAGTCTTCATGCACATTGGTCTTCTTCTCGTGCCGCCCAATCACGATGGGAGAGCGTCCTCGCTGGTTAGGATAAGCGCGCGCACTCGGCTGATGATTGCCTTGCCAGATGGCTTTGTAGAGATTGCCATCATCGTCCAGACCGTGCCGGCGTAGAAACGCTTTGTTAGGTTGCTCAAAGGCCAGATGAATCCCGCGAGCACGTCCATCGATCTGCAATTGAAAGTAATCGGCCCACGAAGCGGGCACGCCAGCGCGTCGGTGTAATTCAAATGCTAGGGATTCGCAAAGAGAATGCCGCATGGCGAAGATGGTCAAGACATTGATCGTCGACATGTTGCGCCACAGGCGGTCCTTGTGGAGACGCACCTTGTAGCCTTGCGATCGCGGCGTGATATGAATGAAATCGAAGAGAATGGTCTTCTTTGTTTCTTCATCGGTGATGACGACGGCGTCGCTTCCCTGTGCGGGATAGTCGGCCTGGGGGCCGCGGAAATAGCGTTGCGGTGCGGTGACGTCTTTCTCAGGGAAGAGGAAGGTGACGGCAGGAATGGTGCCGACCTTGATCGGGTCCCTGGCATAGACTGAGAACATGGGACGAAGGGCATGCGCGTGGGGCACGCGGCGCACGGCACCGTCCTGCCCGGTAAGGATATAGGCGAAACGGATGATGCCCTCCGCAGTCGCCGCGGGAAGGGTTGCCTGGTAGGTGGTGCCCTTGCCTTTCATGGAGTGCCTTCGCTCCTCACTGATTCCTGATCCGGTGACAAACGTCGAAACCACGTCAATTTGAGACACGGCCGGACCGTCAGGATCAATGTCCACGCGCAGAGGAAGCGTTTGTCCAAGGTCCACGCGGGTAGGCGTATCGGAAACGGTGAGGACGCGAGGAGGCTCGGTGGGCGTCGCCGAAGTGTTGGCCTTTCCGGGCGTGCCACCCGGTGTCGTGTGCGCGTGGGTGCTTGTGAGTGAAGGCGCCCAACTGGAAACCAAGCCGCTCGCCGCTGAGGGGCATAGACGCTCTAACGAAGCACTCATGCCATCGGCGATCACCGGCCAAGGGAGCGTGTCGTCATACGTGACGTTCTCGATCACCTTTCCAGTAGCGTCTTGCAGCATCACCGTATCGCCACCGTTTCCCAAGCGGTGCGCCATGGTTCCAGCGGGAGGGAAGCCGTAGGATTCCTCAAACAATGCGGGTTCGCTGCTAACCACCGTGAAACTCCCTGGTGCCAGTGAACTCTTGTCAGGAAAGGTGTAGAGCGTTCCTTTCTCATCGGCGAGCGTCCAACCGGAAACCTCCGCGGGTTCTGTGCCTGAATGATAGAGCTCGATGAACTCCAACTTCAAGTCATCAGGCGCGTTGTAGAATATCTCGTTGATGACAAGATCACCCCAAGAATTGGTGATCGATAGGAAGATGAAGAGGAACCCTTTCATAAGCACATGGTTTCGCCAGGAATGCTAGCGAAGCCTTGCTCGAAAGGGAAGTGATTTGTTCGTGGTATCGGGAAAGGCGGCGAAGAGCGCACCGCAACCGATTCTCCGCTTCAATCGGAGTTTCGTTGAACCCTAACGGATCACTTTATGGGTGATGCTGCTTGATGCAATTGGTAGGGAACGAGTACGGCGGTCGTCTGGTCGTTCTCTTGGAGTGCATACGAGCGTGGCGACCGCGTGCGGCGGCCGGAGGCCCAGATCATGAGGCGTTCGGCATCGTCGAAGATATACTTCGTCTCAGACCCTAACTGAACCAAGATCATGGGGCGGCCACGCATGATGGCGCTGGTGACCAGGCACCGGCCTGCGGCCCGGGTGTAACCGGTCTTCATGCCGGTGCAGGCGCTCATGCGGGGGAGGAGTTTGTTGGTGTTCTTGAGTTCCTTGGGGCCGCGCGGGGTGTGGAACGTGAAGCGTTCCATGTTCACCGCACGCCGGATGAAGCGATTCTGCGAGGCGGCGAAGGCGATGCGAGCGACGTCGCGCGCGGTGGAGTATTGCCCCGAGGTCGTCAATCCGTGAGGGTTGAGGAAGCGGGAACTGGTGGCCCCCAATTGGCGCGCTTTGAGATTCATCTTGTGGGTGAAGGCGGCCACACTTCCGGCGTTGTCACGGGCCAGAGCCACTGCGGCATCGTTGGCACTCTTGATGAGGATCGCGTGCAGTAAGTCCGAGCGGCTGTAACGTTCGCCTGCTTTGAGGTAAAGTTTGGAGGGCTCGACGCGTGTGTCTGAGGCTTGGATGGTCACGGAACGATTGAGATTGCCGGCATCGAGCACCACGAGAGCGGTGAGCAGTTTCTGCGTGCTGGCGACGGCTCGTCTCACGTCGGCACCCTTCTGCGCGATGGTTTCCCCGGAACGGCCGTCGATGAGGATGAGGGAATCCGCGCGTACCAGCGGCAAATCTCCCGGATACTGACTCAAAGAGATCGGCGTGGCGGCCACGCGTGGCGCGGGGGCGCTCATTCCACCGGAAGGGCGCGGTGGTGGCGCTTGGAAACGGCCGTATTGTTTCGGACCTGCGCAGGAGGCGAACAGGCTGATGCTGGCGAAGACGAGGGCGATCAGGCGGTGCATAACAGTGGGTGAGGCAAACTAGGAGGGATACCGGTGATTGCAAGGCTGTGAGAGTGCTGGCGGTCCGCCAGAATTGAGAATGAAGGTTTGATTTCGTTTCGGCAGATGGCTTGATTGCGGCCCACACAACCGACAACTACGATGATCACGCGATTGATGCTCGGGGCGTTGACCCTGTTTCTCTTATGCTCTTGTCAGACCGGCGGCGGCGGCGGCCCGCTGGTCACCGCTCGAAATGCCAAGATTCGGCAGGAACCCACGGGCGATCATTTCGTCGGTCGGCGTTACTGGGTCAAAGGATCGCGAACTTGGGGGTGGCTGCGTCGCCCACGACAACCGTGGGACAAGGCGCGGCTTGTCGTGATGAACGAATGGCGACAGACCAATCCCGATCGCTTCCCTGAATACAGCGCGAGCGGTGGGCCGGTAAACGGGTTCGACCATAACTACGAATACAAGATCTGGGGCCGTTTCACGGGTGATGAAGCCTACGATCCGACGACGAATTTGGTTCTGCCAGAGTTCCTCTTGGAGCGGTATCAACTGGTTGATAAATCGCCTGGTTGGCTCTTCACGCCGCGCGACCGCATGGGGAATAATCGCCTCCCGCGCACGCATGTGATGGTCTTAGCTTCGGAGGATTGAGAAGATGAAAGAAGCTTTTCTGGAAGATACGGTGCACATCCGCTGGTCCTGTCTCGTCCCCGACAGTGTGGCGGATGCCATCGGCGAGGCGCTCAAGGAAGCGAATGCTCATTTGGAAGCGATCGCGAATCAGGATCCTGACAAAGCAACCTTTGCCTCGAGCTTTCTCGCGCTGGAAGATGCCACCGAGAGCTTGAACCGTGCCTGGGGGCGCGTGGGGCATTTGGATGCCGTCTGCAATTCAGATGCCTTGCGCGGTGTCTACAATGACTGGCTCCCCAAGGTCTCCTCCTTTCACGCGCAGATCGCGCTGAATGAAGATCTCTGGCGAGTGCTCAAAGCGGTCTCCGAGAATCATGAAGAGGTGGCTGCGCTGGAGCCAGTGCGGCGACGCCTCATGGATGAGACCTTGCGCGAGTTTCGGTGCAATGGTGCGGATCTTCCTCAGGAAGAGAAGAAGCGATTGGAGACCTTGAAGCAAGCGCTGGCCGAGAAGACGCAGAAGTTTTCGGAGAATGTGTTAGATGCGACGAACGCCTTTCAGTTATTTGTCGAAGACGAGTCGCGGCTGGCGGGCTTGCCGCAAATGGCCAAGGATGCGGCCAAAGCCTCTGCGGAGAGCAAGCGTGAGGAGGGCGATGTGCGTGAACGCTGGCGCTTCACCTTGCAGGCGCCGTCACTGATGCCGGTCTTGCAGTACGCTGAGGACGACGAGTTGCGCCACGAATTATGGAAGGCTTTCAGTGTGCTGGGAAGAGAGGCCCCTCACGCAAATCTGACACTGATCGAGGAAATTCTATCATTGCGTCAAGAAATGGCGGAATTGTTAGGGGGATCCAATTTCGCAGATCATGTGATTGCACCGCGCATGGCGAAGGATGGAGCTACCGCTTTGGGATTTGTGGAGGATTTGCATGATCGCATTGGTGACCAATTTCAAAGGGAAATCGCTGAGCTAGAAGCCTTCAAGGCTGAGCAGACAGGGGCATCAGTGGGCCCGCTGGAGCCCTGGGAATTGGGGTTCTGGTCTGAGAAGCTGCGCCGTGCCCGGTATGATTTCGACGAGGAAGCGCTGCGGCCCTACTTTGCGATTGATCGCGTCATTGAAGGGATGTTTGGCATCGTCGAGGACCTCTTTGACATTCGGTTAGAAGAGCGCCCAACGGTCTTCTATGACGAGCCGACGGGGTCGCCGGATCCTGACAAGGTCGAGGTGTGGCACAAGGAGGTGAAGTATTACGACGTCCATGATGCTTCGGGCGAGCGGCTGGGGGGCTTCTACGCCGATTGGCATCCTCGTGAGAGCAAGCGGGGTGGTGCGTGGATGAATTACTTACGCACGGGATTGCCGGCCGAAGCCTCGCCTACGGGGAAACGCGAACCTCACGTGGGACTCATTTGCGGCAACCTCACGCCGTCTGTTGATGGCAAGCCGGCGCTGCTCAATCATCGGGAAGTGGAGACGGTCTTTCACGAGTTCGGGCATCTCCTGCACCATCTCTTAGGGAATGTCAGTGTCCGGTCCTTGAATGGCGTCAATGTCGTGTGGGACTTTGTCGAATTGCCTTCGCAGATCTTGGAGAATTTCTGTTGGGAGCGTGTTAGTTTAGACCGCTTTGCCCGCCATGTCGACACGGATGCACCGATTCCCGAGGAGCTCTTTGCCAAGATGCAGGCGGCCAAGAATTTCCAATCGGCGATCACCTGCATGCGTCAGTTGTCCTTTGGTAAGATGGACCTTGAGTTGCACTACCATTACCGCGAACTCGAAGGGGAGAATATCGATCAGGCGATTGATGCGATGTTAGCATCGTATCAGATTCCAACGAAGACGCCGCGTCCGAATAACAGCGCGAGTTTCAACCACCTCTTCTCCTCGCCGACGGGCTATGCTGCCGGTTACTACTCCTACAAATGGGCGGAAGTGCTCGATGCCGACGCCTTCACGCGTTTCCAGGCCCACGGGGTGCTCAGTGCGGAAGTAGGTCGAGCCTTTCGTGACAAGATTCTCAGCCAAGGAAATGCGCGTGAAGCCGGGGAACTCTTCCGTGACTTCATGGGGCGCGATCCTGCCTTGGAAGCGCTTCTCAAGCGCAGTGGTCTCGCCGCCTGATAGCGGCGGCCAGTCTTCCTAGTAGAGCATCCGTGCGGTTGTGCAATGGATGCCGCAAGGGGCGTAGCTCATGCGTGGTTAAGGTGGGCTGGCGCCTGCCATCGTGAGGGGACTATGAAGAAACGCGAACCTGTTAGTAAGATCATGACCACGGAAGTGGTCACCGTGAACCGCGGTGATGCCCTCTCCAAAGCCCGTCAACTGTTTGAGAGCCATCACGTGCACCATCTGCCGGTGGTGAGTGGCGATGAACTCGTGGGGATCATTGCCTGGAGCGATCTCATGCGCATCGCCTTCGGTGACCTGGGTTCCCAGGATGAACGCAGTCTCGACGCGATCCTGGATCACATGTTTGAGTTGGAGAAAGTCATGCAGGCTGATCCTATCTCCATCGAGTCTCATCAAACGATTGGGGAGGCAGCGGCCAAGCTGCGCTCTGGCGACTACCACTCGCTACCCGTGGTCGAGGGTAAGAAGCTTGTCGGCATCCTCACGTCCTCCGACCTCATTGGGTACTTGGCTGATCTTCTGTAGGGAGTCAGCCAGTGCCGTCGCGTGATGGGGCGTTACTGCGCCCAGGCGTTGGCCAGGGTCTTGTAGTCGGGCTTGGCCGAGAGATCACTGATGCCTTGCTCGCCTCCCGTGTAGGCTTTGGAGGCGGCGGTGTTCCAGAAGGCACTCGCGGCGGGCACCGCCTGGCGAGATAGCATTGGAGTCTCGGGCTCCGGAAGGGATTGAGTCGGCTTGGCGTGTAGGGCGTAAGCAGAAAGGGCAGTCAAGAGGCAGGCTGTGAGTTTCATGGCTGATGTAATTTCCATAATTTAAAGAGAAAGGCAATGGCCATCGTATCGCTGATGAAATTAATTGCAGCGATGAGAATCAGCCCGTTTCAAGCCAAAGCCTAAGAAATTCAGAATAGCTGTCGGGAATCCGCTCCCTCGCGAAATGGGAGAGAGTAGAGTGTGACCCCATTCTGGTGACAGCCATGCAGAAAGCCCTGACCATTCCTCCCGAGAATCGAGCGCCCGTCGCTGACGATCATGAACTCTTGCGACGCTACGTCCAGGCGTCAGACGAGAGTGCTTTTCGAGACTTGGTGCGTCGGCATGAAGGGATGGTCGAGTCCGCGGCGAAGCGAGTCCTGAGAAATCAGGATCTCGTCCATGAGGTGTCTCAGAATGTCTTTGCGTTGTTGGCTCGTAAGGCTCCTCATCTCCCTCACAAGGTTACCATCTCAGGTTGGCTCTTCAAGGCGGCCCGATTTGAAGCCCTGAGGCTCGGGCGAAATGATGCCACGCGGCATCGCCACCTGCGCGCATATGCGATCGATTCGGATTCGCCGGACGTTCCGGAAGGCTTGCAGGACGCTTTCCGTGAATCATTGGATGAAGCGTTGATGCGACTCGGGGATCGTGACAGGGAAGCCATTCTCCTGCGGTTCTATGAAGAGATGCCCTATCGAGAATTGGGGGCAAGGTTAGGTAAGTCGGAAGCTGCTGCTCAGAAACAAGTGGAGCGGAGTTTGGAGAAATTGCGCGTGTGCCTCCGTCGTAAGGGGTTTGATAGGAACGCCACGGGGATGATGGCATCTGTTCTGGGAGCGCAGTTGGGAAGCGTCGCCGAAGGGAGAAGTCTACCGATGAAATTTCTGTCAGGATGTGAACACTCAATTCAATCGCCGTCGAGAGCGCTCCGATGGCCGCCGATCACTATCATGTCTACCCATCCATCGATCACCCTAGGGCTGGCCCTGGCTCTCACATTAACTGTAATTGTCATCTGGCAGAGCGCTGATTTGCGGGCGTCTCAACGCGCCATTCGCGAGCTTGAGCAGACGGCCTTCCAGCAGGAAGGCGTCTCGGCGATGTTGAAAGACGCTCAACTCGCAGAGATTCAGGACAGTCCACCTGCTAGGGAGGAGATGCCACCGATTGTCGTGCCGGCAACTCCAACGGAAGCCATGCAGATGTTCGTCCGCTACAAGATGCGGGAGTTTGCCAGTCATCAGCGATTTGGGAACAAAGTGCTGCCGCCGGGGAGCGCGGAGAGAAACGCGTTCGAGCAGGAGAAGCAGCAATTGCTGGTCGAAATGAGTTCGTTGATGGTGGCGCAGCCAATGTTGAACGCGGCATGGAAGGGAAAGGACACGGATCTTGCGGTGCAGCTCTATGTCGCGGGCTTTGCTGAGGTCTTTGGCGAATCGCATGAAGCACTGACACCGTTGCAAGCGATCTTTCGCGAAGCTTTGGAGGCGAAGCGAATCAGTCGAGAGCGCTTTCCTCAAGGGACGCCAGAGGCTGTGGAAGCAGAAAGGGCTTTGCAAGATGAGTTGTTAGAAGAAGTCGGGGAGATCTTGTCCCCAAGAGAGGTTGACCTGTTCTTGGGCGTCTTTGGGCGACAACCGATCACTAATGTGAGTTTCGGCCTTCCGTTGGTGTATGATTCTGAAGAAGAGCGGTTGGCTGATCCTCGGGGGGGATGGGAGAAATGAAAGGCTTTGTCTTTGTTCTTGTGGTGGTGCTAGGATTGGTTGCTGCCTGGCAGTTTGTCCAACGTCAGGACAATGATCGCGTGTTGCGAGAGATGCAGAGCGCTACCGAGCAGCTTCCTCAGATGGGAAGAGACATTCCCGAGTTGCTGCCAGATAGCCGTAATCGAGTGGTTCGCGATCCTGCTGTTGGCGAATCTGATAGAGAAGTGGAAGAGCAACTGATCGTGGCGGATTCGTGGTCTGCCCTGGGCTCACAGCAGGGAGCAGGGATGCGGCGACTCATGGCCTTGCGCGATCAATTGCCTGAGGACGGTCGACCCTCGCTTGATCAGCTCCTAACGCTGGTGATGCAGGGAGGGGAGAAGCAGATGGATCCTCAACTGCTTCAGGACTTCATCAGCGAGGCGGAGTTGCTCATGCGATCGATGATGACCTTCATGACGAATCGGACGCCTTCGGAGATGACTGCGATCCAGCGAGGTGACACTCCCATAACAGGAGTGTTCGGCGCCGGATTTGTCCGCGGAGCGTTAGGGCTGGGAATGGACCTCGACTCCGCTTTGGTGCGTGCTTTTGAGCAGGAGGAAGAAGAGGGAAATCAGGCGCTTAAAGCCCTTCTTTCCCCCAACGATTACCGCACCCTGATCGAGTTGGCCAAAGGATGCCGCTACGAGGAGATGCCATTGGATCAACGTCAGGACCCAGTCGACCTCATTGGCCGATTCAAATCGATGTTCTAGCAGGTGCGCGACTAGAGTGATCCGAGCCGGATCTTGAGTTCGGTGCCCAGGCGCAGATCACTGGTTTTGCGAATGCCAGGGTTGTCGAGCCGGATCTGATCGACGGTGATGTTGAAGTGCTTGGCGAGATCTTCGAGGGTATCGTTGGGTTTGACCGTGTGGCGCGCCCAGACTGTGTCCGTCCCTGTCTTGGTGACCTTCTTCACGGTAGGCGCGATGGATTGAGGCGCCGGGCGGACGGTTTGGGTGACCGATGCAGCGGGTGGCGACATCCGTTGCCAGGTGCCATCGGTCGGGACCATGATCAGTTCGCCTGTCCGTGGGCGATAGTTAGGGTTGGAGCTCTGCCGATTGATCCGGAGGAGTTCCTCCTTGGAAAGGCGGTAGCGGTTGGCAATGGCTGCCATGGTGTCCCCCGGGACTGCCTGGTAGAAGGCGTAGCCGCTGGGAGCGGCCCCACGATTCTGAGGTGGGGGCGCCGTCGCCACTGGGGTGTGTCTCACGGGGGGCGCGGCTTTCTTCGGCACGGCTTTCTTGGGCGTTTCTGCGGGCTTCTTCGCCACGACCTTCTTTGGAGGGGGCGTGGTTGTCCGCGGCTTGGGTGCTCCATAACGAGGCACCTTCAGTGTTTGCCCAATGTGCAACGTCTTGGGATCAATGCCCGGGTTTGCCTGCTTCAAAGCCGTGATGGGGACGCCATGCTGGCGTGCGATGGCGTAGAGCGTTTGCCCAGAACGCACTGTATGCGAGGCGTGACTGGTCGCCTTCCGGGTCGGTGCGGCGGGTGTGGCCTTGCCTGGTAGCTTGAGCTTCTGTCCAATACGGAGGATGGCATTGGTCTCCGAGAGACCGTTGAGCTTCACCGTCTCCTTGTAGGAAACGCCGTGCTGGCGGGTGATCCCCCACAAGGTTTCTCCATGACGAACGATGTGCTCTTGACTGAAACCCGTGCTAGGGCCGAGAAGGAGCCCAAGCACGGCCATTCCCATGCTGGCGAAATACTTAAGCATGGTTAACTATTAGCACCATGCGAATAGATGCAAATATTTTTATAAATTTCGCAAATGTCTTGGTTGGATTATGAAGTCGTTGCTGCAGAACTTGTTATCGATCATTGGCGCGTCGACATTCCTCTTTTGCATGGGGATGTTACTGACGCGGCCCACCAATTTCGCGGCGTATGTCCCCGAGATGATTGAGATTGGGCAGGAGAAACTGGAGAATCCCAAGGTCCGGATTGTTCTCGATGCGGGGCATGGAGGGAGGGACGGAGGTAGTGTTCACAAACCGCTCCTGGAGAAAGAGTTGACGATGAGAGTGGTCCGAATGATTCGGGAACGATTGGTGGAAGAAGCCCTGTCGAATGTAGAGGTGGTGTTGACGCGGGAAGGCGATGAGTACCGTTCCCTTCATCAGCGGGTGGGCGTGGCCAATCGTTATCCGAAAGCCTACTTCGTGAGCGTCCATTTCAATGGGAGTGAGTATCGCTCGGCCCACGGGACCGAGACCTTCTATGCCGATCCCAAGCCAACGATTATCCAGAACCAGATCCGTCGGCGACTTCAGTGGGAACCGGGCGTGCCTCTGATCGACACGCGGGGAAGACGCTTCGCAGAGACAGTGCAGCGCGCCTTGGTCGAGAGAATCGGGAGCCGAGACCGGGGCATTCGCAACAATCCGAAACTGGTCCTGCCTCGAGAAGTCATTGGGCCCTCGATCCTGGTGGAGTGCGTGTTTTTATCGAACCCGAAGGAAGCAGCGCGGCTTCAACAGCCGGGAGCCCTCCAGGCAATTGCGGATGGGATTGCCGAAGGGGTGATCGCCTATGTGCGGGAGACGGAAGGCGATCCTTATGCGTGGATCAGCACTGAGCAGGTAATCGATGCGGACGTCTCGGAATAGCGGGTGACGATCGCCAGATATTGGTCGCATTCCTGCTGAGGATCTCAGGATTGTCGTGTTGAGATTGCTAATACTATGATTTCAATAATTTCAATATTGGAAAGTGGAGGAGCGGTGAAATGATACCCCATGCCCCCTCACCGACATTCCCTGCGGCAGGCTGCGATCCTTCTCGTGGCCGCCTTTCTCTGTGGAGTCGTGGATGGGCGGCAGATCAATTGGCGATCGCCCACGGGACGAGTGAACACGACGAGTGATGGCACCCCTCTCGATACCTCGTTCGTGTTCGAGTTGGGATCGTTCGCCGACGGTTTCGAACCGACAGCGCTGAACCGCTCGGAGTGGGCTGCCCACTGGGTCGTTGTGGGGAGGACAGCCTATCGTACTTCTGACCAGGCCTTTTCCGATACCCATGTGGTGACGACATTCGATCCTGAGACGCCGGTGGGGCGCGACGTCTACATCTGGGGGCATAACACGTTGGAAGGCGGCAACAATGAATGGTTCATGGCCCGCAAATCAGATTGGAATTGGCCCAGTCCGGCACCGTTATCGCTTCCCCTTACCTGGGTGATTTCAGGCACGCCCGAGGTGGTCGCGGGTACCTTAGGCGGTTCTGAGGATGCCTTCTTCATCAAGATGGAAGATGTGGGCAATGCACCGAATCCCAAGGGAGTGCCCTCCAATGCCAAGGATAGCTATGCGCGATGGGCGATCGGAAACAGCTTCACAGGGGACGCAGCGCTTCCGGAGTCTGAAGAGGGAAAGGCTGATGGGGGTAATCCAGATGGAGACATCTATGATAATTTGTTAGAATATGCATTCTGTCAGGACCCCAGTGATGGCCGCGTGGATGCGCCTCCCTTCCGCGTCGAGGTGAATTCATCGACAGACCCGATTACCTTCGAGGCGCACTTTCTCCGTCCCGAGGGCGGATTGACAGATGTCACTTACGCGCTCCAAGCGCGCACGACGCTTCCCCAAGACGGTGATAACTGGACAACACTCATGACGGTTCCTGGTCAGGGAAATGGCGGCGATGCCGGCATCGTGATCACTTCGCAAGGAGATGGACGTGAAAGGGTCAGTCTCTTGGACATCACGGACTCGGCGAGCGTGGGCGATGTCTTGTTAGGCTTTGAAGACGCCGTTCCTCAGGGTTTTGTGAGGCTCGTAGTCGAGCTGGATCACGACGGGGAACTGGGCACGGACGCGACGAGTGCGACCATGGTGCAAGGATGGAAAGCGACCGACTTCACTCAGGGACAATGTGAGACCTATGCCTATCCCTGGCTCCAGCACGAGACGCTTTCTGGTAGTGTGGAGGCGGTGAACGGCGTGACAATCGTGGTGGCAGGTTTGCCCGATCTCAGCGCGACCTTCTCCTTGAGTTCGGCCCACTACTTGGAAGTCGTCGCGGGCGACCATGAGGGGCATCGATTTGACATTGTGAGCGGAGATGCGGGCGGCTTGCTCACCTTGGCGCCGGACGGAGATTTGTGCGCAGGGCCTCCCTTCAATACTTCCCTCACCGTGCCTGCCACCCTTGTGGGTGATCGATTCATCGTCAGGCAACATCAGACCGTGAGCGGCTTGTTCGCCCCTTCTCGCTTCACTGCTGAGGTGGATCCTGTGGATGCGGATCGCCTCTTGATCTATCATGGGGGTACCACGCCGTGGAAGAGTCTCTACGTTGATGAAAGCTCGGAATGGCGCGATGAAGCCACCGCTGGCGCTGCAGGGAATGACATCTTGCCTCCGACACAGGGTTTCTTCATCCACCCGCAGGCGACGGGTGGAACCACGCGCATCTTGGGCATGGGGATTGTCCGGGAGAATGCCACTGTGTGTCCCTTGCAAAGTGGTTACACGCTTTTGTCAGGGGCCTATCCCATGGCGACTTCGTTTGTAGATCGGGGATTGGATGATCTCGCCAACCCGGTCACAGGCAGCCTGGATCCGGCGCATGCCGATCAGGTCCACTTCTGGGCAGCGGATGGCCACTTGGGAGTGGACTATCAGAATCGTCAAATCTTCACCTGTTTCTTTCGAGTGGAGGGAACCATTCCTGGACTCCCTGCTTTCGCCTCTTGGAGCGATGCCAATGACGTGAACCTGACCCCTGCTGATGACCAAGCTGTCTTCCCCAGTGACCGCTGCGCCTTCTACTTCCGTGTGGATCCTACCTGTTTAGACACGCACACCTTGCCCGTTCCCTGGAGTCCGTAGCTGCTAAGGTCCTGCGTGGAAGTTCGCAGGGCCAAGATTCTGTGGAGAAATGCCTTTGTCCGGGGCACTGCTGAAGGAGAGATCCCTAGTGGAAACGGTGGCTGGATTGCGGAAGAGGGTTTCGGTAACTTTAAGGGGTAGAGGGACGTTCCCGGTGGTGCTCCGGTTGTCTGCGAGATTCCAAAGGCGATTCCATTCCGCAAGGGTTTCCACCCGTAACGGGCGTGGAAGCGGGGTGCGTGTGAGTCTGCGAGGAGGCAAGAATGTGAGGAACGAGACCGTGTGCTGGTGATAGAGATTCTCTCGATCGCGAACCTCAAGTTTCTCACGGATGCTGGTGAGGCGCCGATGGCCGGGGAGGGCAAAGACGGCCGCTTCTGTGGCGATGATACACTGGGAGAGATCGATCGCTGCGGAGCCTAGCGAATCGGGATCCCTCCAGAGCATCAGTTCGCGAGCGTGGAAGGTGGATCGGGTTGCGGTGATCGCCACATGGGACGGAGCGGGTACCCGAGGGGTCAAGGTGGTTCGACTAGCGGAGAAACAATTGTCAAAGGAGAGGGTATGCTGTTCGCCCCCAAAGGCGACAGCCGTTCCTGTCGGATTCACAAAGAGTGCATTTGAGAAATGCACCTCACCAGCATCTTTCAGGAGAATGAGCGCGGCCGTGAAGGGCCCTTCCTCTTCCGTCACCTGGCGGCGAGCGAAGAGGCAATGGGATGCCTGCAAGGGGGCTGAAGCCATGATGAGGGGTGGGGAATCGCGCGTTCCCTTGGCATCGGAGCCGTCTACGACCAATTCCAAGCCCTCCAGGATGAGCGGCGCGCGTGCCTCGAGGAGAGGCTCCAGTCCGTGGATCCCCTCAAGCCGTGGTCGCGCGCCATTGATCGCGCGCAAAGTCAAGGGTTTCTCGATCGGAGGGACAAAGCCGTGATAGATGACGCCGCTTTGTTGGCACTCTATCACAGCTCCAGAGGGTGCATCGGCTAGTGCTTCTAGAAACGAATGGTAGCCGGTCGCAATCATGGGGATGCGGAAGGGCGCGCGTCGCCACGAGGCGTGTTGCCACCAGAAGACGCCCGCGATCGCGAGCATGATCAAGCCGACGAAGATCCGCACCGGCCAGGCGGATCGTTTGCGCAATGTGAGCGAACGGAGGCGGGTCTGAACGGCCGCAGCCGATGATGGGCGCTTGCTGGGATCCTTGTCTAACAGTTGCTCCACCAGCTGATGAAAGCTGCTGGCGAGAGATGGCTGCGCTTGGGATAGGGGTTCGTGAGTGTGGCGTGTGTCCGTGGTGAAGGCAGGTTCTCCCGTAGCCATGAGATAAAGCACGGCTCCGAGACTGAAGAGGTCTCCTCGATGATCACCTGGCTCTCCTGCCAGTTGTTCAGGAGCCATGAATGAAGGCGTCCCGCTCACTTCCTCGGCGTTGGCCCGCGGCGCGCGATCGAGCACTCGTGCCACTCCGAAATCCGCCATCCAAATGTCGCCATTCCCTCGCAGAAGCACATTGGCGGGTTTCACATCCCGATGCACCAGGCCAGCTTCGTGCGCTGCGACCAGAGCCTCTGAGATCTGAGTGCCAATGGCCACGCACTGATCGAAGGCGAGGGGACCAGCTTGGTGGTCGATCAAGTCCTGTAAGGTCCCCCCTGCAACGTAGGGCATCACAATGAACGGTGCCTTACCTACGGCAGTCATTTCCACGGCGTAGATAGGAACAATGCGATCGTGCTGCAGCCGTGCAGCAGTCTGCGCTTCTCTTAAAAGACGTTGCCTAACAGAGACGCCGCCAACGAGGTCCGGTCGAATGATCTTGATGGCGACGACGCGATCGAGTCGGGTATCCAGCGCTTCTAACACCATCCCCATGCCACCCTCGCCAATGACGCGTCGGAGCACGTAGCCATCGAGTTCTCCCAGGGTGCCTTCTTGAGGCACCACGCCGACCGATGCCAGCCAAGAGCGGAGATCCGTTGGGTGCGTGAGTGGGTTCTCTTTGAGAGAGCGTATGGCCGTTTCCAGGGCGGCCGAAGTCACGGGGTGAGCTTCGGGAACCAAGCCTTGGAGGGGTGCCTCGCCCGCGAGTGCCTCCAAACGGGCCTGACACGCACCGCAATGACTCAGATGTTCATCCAGAGTCGCCATCGCCATCTTGCCATCGAGCAAGTGTTGCAGCGTGGTGTCAGAAGGACACCTGTCAGGATCGTCTAAGGAAGGTCCGGCCATTCGCCATCGATGGATTCAATGAGTTCACGGAGTTTGGCCGTGATGCGGGACTTGGCCACATAAACGCTCCCAAGAGTCAGGCCGAGATCGCCCGCCACCGTCTCGGCGTCCTCCTGCTTCAAGGCGAGACGTTCGAAGGCTGTCCAGTTGTGGGGGGCGAAGTTCTCTTTGATCTGCTCGCTGGCCCATTCAAAGAGCCGCAGCCGATGTTCCAGTTCGAAGTGGTCCTCCAACGAACGTTCAGTAGTTGCCGTATTCTCCACGACCTGCATGACGGTCGTGCGGCCAGAACCTTGCGGCTGCCGTGCCCGTTTCTTGAAGAAATCATTCAGTTTGTTGCGGGCGATCTGATAGAGCCAACTCCGGAAGCTGCCTTTCTCGGGATCGTAATCGAAATCGGCGATCGCACGGGCCACCGAGCGCATCACTTCTTGCCCCAGATCGGCCGCATCCGCATCCTGTAAGCCGCGTCCGATGAAGAATCGGTAAAGCATGGGCGTGTAGATCTCGACAAACTCGTCCCATGACTGGCGATCTCCGGATTCTCGGAGGCGGAGCAGCAAGGTTGGGCGTGTCTTGAGGGGGGAGGGCACCGCAAAGCGTTCCATCGCCTGCCGTCGTGCGCAAGGGCGCACCGGTGGACGGGCTTGACCGTGGCCGCATTCTTCGAGTCAATGAAGCATGCGCGTGCTGCCCACTTTGATCTTTCTAGTTTGTCTAACGCTTTGCCAGCATGCTGTTGAGGCCAAGAAACCCAACATCATGGTCTTTCTTGTGGATGACATGGGCGTGATGGACACCTCGGTTCCCTTTCTAACGGATCCTCAGGGCAATCCAAAGCGTTACCCTCTAAACGACTTTTATCGCACGCCCAGCATGGAGCGCCTGGCGGCTCAAGGGATGCGATTCAGCACCTTCTATGCGATGAGCGTCTGTTCGCCCACTCGGATCTCCATCATGACTGGACAGAACGCGGCCCGCCATGGCTCGACCAATTGGATCAATCCGAGAAATGATAATCGCGGTCCTCATGGTCCACCTGATTGGGATTGGAAAGGTCTGAAGAAAGGTGAAGTGACGCTCGCTGGACAATTGCGTGAGGCTGGGTATCGCACCATTCATGTGGGGAAAGCCCACTTTGGGCCTCATGGGCAAGACGGAGAGGAGCCTCTGCATCTCGGATTCGATGTCAATGTGGGGGGTGCCGCATTTGGAGCTCCCGGCAGTTATTACGCCGAGAAGAAGTATGGGCTGGAGACCAATCGCGCCCACCACGCGGTGCCTCATTTAGACGCTTATCACGGCAGCGATACGTTCCTAACGGAGGCCTTGACCATTGAAGCAAAGAAGCAAGTGGAGGCAGCCGTGCAGGCCGAGCAACCGTTCTTTCTCCACTTTTCACATTATGCCGTGCATGGACCGTTTGATTCTGATCCCCGATTTGCCGCGCACTACCGGGATTCTGGCAAACCACCCGCAGCGCAAGCGTTTGCTACCTTGATAGAGGGTATGGATAAGTCGCTCGGTGATATGATAGACCACATGCAAGCCCTTGGGATCGCTGAAGAAACCTTGGTGCTCTTTCTGGGAGATAATGGAACGGATGCGCCTCTGGGACATCAGCATGAGGTGGCTTGTGCCGCGCCGTTGAGAGGCCGCAAGGGCGCGCACTACGAAGGCGGCATGCGGGTACCCTTCATCGCGGCATGGGCCAAGCCCTCACAAGCAAATCCCCTGCAAGCGAACCTCCCCATTCCGCAAGGAACCATTCAATCGCAAATGGCATCGGTGTTAGACCTTTTCCCAACCGTGCTCAAGCTCGCGGGCGGAGAGGCGCCTCAAGATCACATCGTCGATGGGCAAGCGTTGCAACCATTGCTTGCTGGCACTGCTGATCCCGTGCGCCCCCAACACTTTCTCATGCACTACCCCCATGGACCTCACCGCAGCCATTACTTCACAGTTTGGCGCGAGGGAGATTGGAAGGTGATTCATCACGCATTGCCCAAGCTCGCAGCTAAGGGAAATCGCCTGCAATCGGACGGTGGCGGCCCTTACGAGCTGTTCAACCTGAGCATAGACCCCTTCGAATCCACCAATGTGGCGCGTGACGAACCGGCCACGCTCAAGCGGATGGTAAAGGGCTTGCGGGAAGCGTTGCGAGCGCACCAAGCGCTCTATCCCATCGATGCGGATGGCAAGGAATTGATACCGCCGTTGCCCTGACAAAACCCTCAGTCTTCCAAGAGGAAGCGGACGCGCCAGTAACGCGTGTGCTCCTGTTTTAGCGAAAACGTGAGGGTCGTAGTGCCCTGAGGATCGGCTGGTTGAGTGTCAGGAACGAGATCCTGAGTTGTCCAGGTCAGGAGGTCGGGAGAAGATTCGACGGCACTGGCGATGCCGCTGGCGCGTTGGTGAACAATGAGGCGAAGATTCGCATCGATGTGAGGGAGCGCGGCCACTCCGAGCACGTCAGCGGCCATGGCATAGCGGGCAAAGGCAGATGATGTATCGGTGAGGCCATGAGTGGTGAGCCAGGCCCTGTAGGCTTGTTCCGCGTTTCCTGGCGGGGTCGAGGCGTCTGATTCTCCTGGGCTCCCGAGTCCTTCGCTGGCTTGCCAGTTGCCAGCGTCATCGTAGCTGATCGATCCCGACGCGATACCGGCAAGGATGAGAGAAGGCCCTGTTCCGTCGGCAGCGGTCGTCCAGGGCGCGGTGTCATCATAGATGAAGTCGATGAGGGGAAAGCCAGCGCCAAAGGACAGCTTCAGGCGTTCGCCCCCATTGGCGAGCGAGAAATCACTCTCCCATACCCCTAAGATGGGGAGTCCTGCTCCGTAGCGCACGGCCATGGCTTCGCGGTTGGCAACGACCAATCCGTAAGCTCCGGAGGCTAACAGAGTTCCATCAGGGAAATTGAAGTCGATCCCTTTGGTGAAGCGCACATCGCTCAGATCGAGGGCAGCTGCGCCGCGATTCCACAGCTCGAGATATTCGAAATCCCCTTCCTCATGGCCAGCGGCGGCTTCGGATTCTGTCGGGGCTGCAGGGTGATACATGATCTCCGTCAGGACCAGTTGATTGGCCAAGGTGGCGCCAGCGGAGGGCGCTTCGGCAATGAAATGAAGGGGTTCGGACCAGTGCGAAACACGATTGTCGACATCGCGATGACGGACGCGAGCCCGGTAGGCATGCCCCACGCGGAGCAGGTCTGTGGCAACAGTGTGAGACAAGGTCTCGCCGGTGGTGCCTTCCCAGAGAGCTGTGACTTCGTAGTGCCGCGCGGCTTCAGGGTCGTAGGCGGGAGCTTCCGGATCCGTGACTTCTGCGAGGCGCCATTCGACAGTGCCTAACTGCGACGGAACGAAGATGCTTCCTACTCGGTAGGCGCTGCTTGTGAAGCGAATGGCATCGACGGCGGCATGGGCGCCTTCGCTAAAGCTGATCGTCGGAGTCTTCGGAATCGCGGAATCGTCCATGAGCCGATCCAGATGGGCAGCACGGCCTCCAGCACTCACATTGCCACCAGGATAGTTGAGCCCGCCCACGAAGGCGAACTGCTTCATGTCGGCAACCTTGGACGCGAGGGTGCCGAAGTCTTCGCTCCCGCTCGCTGCGGGAGCGTTTCGCCAGCGATCCCAATCAGCGGGATGAAAGGGTTCGATCACGGCGGCGGCGTCATCAATCAGATGGCCAATGACCTCAGGCTGCCAAACGAGATCCCGAAACTCGCGGATCGTATTGCGCAATTCAATTTGAAACGGTTCCTTCCGCGCAATCGCGTTCTGCGCATAGTCGATCCCTTCATTCCAACTCGGTCCCCAACTGGCATCGGAATCATAGGGAAGTTGCCAATAGATTCCTAACGGATTCTCAGGGTCCGGTTGAAAGTATTGCACCATATTCTTGTCTGCATCAGGCCAATAGTCGTAGTGACGTATAGCTTCCTCCACCGCGGTGTAGCGGTACCAGTTGTCCCATTGGACATGCTGGCGAAGCCAGACCTCGTCTTGCGAGGCGCGCAGTTGCGTGAAGATATTCACATAGTCCTCGGCTTGCTGCGGGGCGTTCGGAGCTTGATAACGTTGTTGAATCTTTCCGTCAGAAGCGGAGCCCTTGCCGCCCACGCCGTCGATATTCTCGGATTGATCGGTTAGTTTGTAGAGATTACCCTTTGGCAGTCCCCGGCTGTCGAGGAAACGGCGATCAATGCGTTCCATCGCGAGGTTTAATCCATAGAAATCGCCGCCGTAGGGGTCTGGAGCTTCCTCAACCGCATCGATCACTCGAAAGTGAAACCAATGTGTGCGCACGGCCGGCACCCCGAAGAGCTCCCACATCTGCCCATTCACCGTATCGACCAATCCGAAATTGCCCGGTCCTTGACGGGTGCCAAACGTTCCCGTGAGGCGATTCCCATACATCTTGCTCGTAGTGAGGATGCGCCAAGTGGTCTCGTATGGTTCTCCCCGATTGTTCTTGGCGCGAAAGTAGTGACCCCGATTGAATTTGAACTTCATGGAGCGCTTGCCGCGCAAATGATAGCGTCCGTTGCCTCCGCGGAGCCGATAGGCGATATTGTCATAGACGTGACCATCGTAGATGATGGTTCCGCTCCAATTGTAGGCGCGCCGAGCGCTCATCGCCGAGCGCGGGTGTTGATCGCTGCCATTGTAGGCCAGGCATTCTGTCCAGTCTTCGTTGCGTGTGAGCAAATGATAGACTGGCAAAGACTGCAACACGTCCTGCCCATACACGTGTCCATTTCCTAACACTGAGTCTGTGCCCGCCTGCCAATCAGGCACTCCGCTGTAGATGAACGTGGCGAAGTTGAGCGAGGGATCATCGGGAAGAGGCGCCCGCACGAGCTCTCCCTGGGCGTCTTCCGCAGTGATGTAGTAGCGGAGGAGAACGCGATTCCCTTGTCCCGGCAGCGTGGCTCGATAGCGCGCATCATTGTCAGGATCAGCGTCGTTTCCTTCGGGATCCATCGCCTGCATCGGTACCGTGGGCCAACGCCCAGTGAAGAGGCTCTCAGCGTAGTCCGCATGGTGGCGTCGCGGTTTCTCCGGCTCCGCTACGAGTGCGGAACGCGACCAAGGTTGATAAGCGGGAATGTAAGCGCCAGGCTCGACAAGTTGATAGTGGAGTACTACTGGGCCCACACCATCAGCATCGGTGATCTTCACATCGATGGTGAGGTCTTCGCCCGGTTTCGGCTGCTCTGGCGAGAGGCGAACTTGTCGAATGTTAGGTGGAGCGTTCTCAACAAAGACGCTGTTCCTCGCTCCAGGAGTGGGCTCTCCCTCCGAGGGGCGCCAACTGCTCCCAAGATCGTTGTCCAAGCTTGGATTGAGCAATTCCATGGATGGGCCATCACCCGCAGGCGCAATGGGCCAGGGAAAACGCACGGCGTAATCCACCTCATCGATCGCCTCTCCGTTAGGAGCGCGTAGCACGATGCGGTCGTCTTCGCTGTCCAAACGGCCTTCCCATGGGCCCAGCACGCGCGTTCCTTCAAAGCGCGTGCTGCGAGGGTCCAGCGCGACGACCAGGTACCCGTCCGCTTCCAGAGGCGCGAGGTCCTCGGGGAAGGTGTAGCGGATGCCGTCGCTCAACTGCCATCCAGCAAGGTCGATCGCCGACGCACTGACATTATGCAACTCGACAAACTCATCATTGAGTCCAGGGGCGATTGGATCGAGATGGATTTCATTCACCACGACCATTTGGGCGGCGATAAAGGGGGCGCACAGCAGCAGGGCCGAGACGCTCAGGACAAGGATTCTCATGGAAGAAGCGTACCATGGACCCGGCAATCTCCCACCTCTTTCTCAGTGGCGCTTCTGTTGCCGGTGAGAAGGGGGTGCGTCAACGATCATGGTTTTCAGATTATCTCCCTTCACCTCTTGTGACGATAGCTCGACCAGATGAGCACGATTCCCCTATGCGAGTGAATCGAGCTCAGTTCCCGACCACCCGCTGGTCCTTGACCTTTCACTTGAAGGAAGGTGTTGGCGGATAAGGAGCGGTTCTTCTTCAATGTGTTTCGAATGACCGACGGCTGAGGATCCTGCGAACGCTGTCCAAGAAATCGGCAAGAACTTCGGCACAACTTCGCCGAAGTTGCGTGACTCCACGGGATGAGACTTCTTTCGCTTACTTTGTCGCTGGCCAGCGCTTGCTTGATGACCGTGCACGGACAGCTCTTTGAGTCCCCGATCACTGTGGGTATCCTCAATGGCGGCATCGAAGACCTGGCCTGCGCCGATGTGAATCTCGACGGCGCCGTCGATGTGCTGGCCATGGGCGACGCGACCTCCCTGGCGGGTGCGCGGTTGTTTCTCAATGATGGTAGTGGCAACTTCACCGCGGAACCTGATCTCATTGAGGATTCGCTGACCGTGCCGGAATGTGTGTTCTTGAAAGATTTGGATGGCGACTGGTATCCAGACGCGGTCTATCAAACGTCGACGGATGTGTTCGTGTCCATGAATCAGCGAGGCCGAGGCTTTGCAGAAGAAGTGAAGATCCTTGATGCCGATATCCGCATCGAGCACCTCACCATCGTCGATCTCGATTGCGATGGTGATCAAGACTTGGTCTATCTGCAAGGGCTGGTGGGGCCGGTGATGGTCGTCTACAATGAAGGCGAGGCAGGCTGGACTGCTCCAGTCCGTTTGTTGGACGACGACTATCGCGCCTTCGACGTGAGCGATCTGGATGGGGACGGGCATTGGGACATCGCTGCCGCAGAAGAATCGGACTCGGCCACGCGGCGTTTGGCGCTCTTCTTTGGCAACGGATCGACCCCGCAGACCGCTTCCTGGTCCACGGTCTTCGTCCCCTACGACAACGCTTATGGCTTTGGGCAACAGGTCATGCTAGAGGACTTCACTGGCGATGGGTTTCCCGATGTGGCCATGAGCGAAGGATCATCCCTGGGGCGTACTGTGTTGTTTGAAGGAGGTGGTGCTAGTCGTGTATTTGCTAGTCCGCGCCCGATCGAGCGCATCGTCAAGAAGAGCTACGCGCGCGGAGACGTCACGGGTGACGGTCTTCCAGACATCCTCACAGAAAGCCAATCAAGCGCCGCAGACCTCTTGGTCTATCATAACACGAATGGACATGAGATGGAAGTCTTCGAAACGATCGAGAACGGCAGCGGCTTGTCGGCGGGAACCGTGGGCACGCATGTGGCCGACTTCGATGGCGATGGCCATGTCGACGCGATCTATGCCCAGAAGAGCTTTGCGCCGGTGCGTTTCGCGAAAGGCACCGGGCAAGTGATTCCAGGTGATCACCAGGCAAAGCATGAGCATCCGGGCGTCCCCACCTTTCCGAATGCGAAGGTGCCCCAGGCCATCCGCGCCAAAGCGACCGCTCCCCAAGAGGTGGTGTTCTTTGCAGGCACCGGAGTCTACACCGCAAAGGTAGGCAGTGGCGGCTTCGACGCGCCTGTGTTGAAATACACCGCCCCGAGAACCATCATTGCCATGGACACCGGGAATCTCGACGCCGATGCGGCCGACGAGATTGTCATCGCCTTGGGCAAACAACTGTTTGGAAATCCCGAGTACATCGTCTTGGACCGTACGGTCACTGGCGCTCTTGCCGCTGGAAACACGGGCACCTTGGGCGGTGTCGCCACCTTGCTTGATCTCTCGGACATCAATGAAGATGGCGCGCTCGACCTCATCGCGATCTGTCAGGGTGACAAGACCGTTCGACTCTTTCATGGCGATGGTCTCGGCGACTTCGGTACTTTGGATTCTTCGGTCACCCTGTCCCACACACCGGGTGGAGAGAAGGCCGTGGTAGTCGATTACGATGGCGATGGCAACCTCGACATTCTCACCGATGAAGATAGCAATTCCGTATTTAAGACAATCCTCCTAATCCGCTCGAACGGAACCAGTTTGATCGACGCCGAACGGCTGAATCTTGCTTCCTACAATGCGTCACCCGCTGCCTCGGCACATCCGAGTGATTCCTTTGATGCACCATTGCCCGCGCTAGGCGACTACGACAACGATGGTGATTTGGATAGGGTGACCTTCAGCACGCAATCCGTTCCCAATCTTCTCTATTGCGAAAACATCACGCCACCCGCACCGGGAATCACGGTGACCTACGGACCCATGGCAACACTGTCAGACACAACTGCCCAAGTCTTGGGCAGCCTCACACTGAGTCAGGTAGCTGGCGATGGCGCACCGATTCGATTGCAATCCATTGCCTTGCGCTTTCGCCACGTCTTCTTCACCGAGATGAGCTCGTGCGCCGTGGACGCGATTCTGGCGAGCCTGACGATGATTCGCGATCTGGACAACAATGGTAGCGTGAGTGCTGGCGATGTGGCCATTCCTGTGCGCTTGGCCGGTCGTTCTCCAGGCGATCTCTTCATCTTCAATCTCAACGCCTCTATCACAGATGCCCTGACGTTATCACCAGGAGAAACGCAAACCTTTCTCATTATGGGGGAGGCTCGCAGCGACGCGCACACGCTCTCGCGGCACGGTGCCTTTCGATTCAGTGTGGACGCCGCGCGCTTTGTCATCGAGGACAGTGGTTTCGACCCAAATCCGTTGTTAGGCGCCGTCCCCTCTGGAGCCTCCGCTGGACAGGTCTTCCACCTGGACGGTCCCTCCACCTATCACGCCTTTCAATTCAACGGCTTTGGCACCTACGATCAAGTGCCTCCGCTCGGAACGCTTGGCGACATTGACGGTGATGGCATGACCAATCTCTATGAATACTTGGCTGGCACCGAGATGAACGAAGCGGATCCCGATCCGGTAACCTCCACAGGAGAGCCGGAGCTCATCTTGCAATATTCAGAACGCGTGGGACTGGCCTTCGGCGACGGCTTCACACCAGAATGGTCGCCCGATCTGCTGAACTGGTATGAAAGTGGCGATGGCCCTCCCGGCGATTCACGGACCATCACCATCACACTCTTGCCTCCAGAAGCCGCCCCCGCCGGGCGTGTTCTCAAACGCGCTCAACTGGAGACTGGCGGGACCAAGGGATTCCTGCAAGTACGCGGCGTCCTAGCAGATTAATCAATCTAATAGCTTCTAACAGGAGCAGTCGCGAATGCATGCGAGGAAGTCTGATGCGATCTGTCATCGGTGGTGTTTCGACCAGCATGCGGACTATTTGTGGATACCTCCAAGGAATCGCCTATGGTATCATGTTAGCCGCCTCCTCTGAGGTCGGGGAGATTTGGGACACGCGCAGTGATACGTGGTGGCAACGGACGCCTTAGGCGGGTCTTGCCGGGTCACCCCGTTGATTCCGGGGATCATCAATGCTCCCATGAGCATTCCTCATGAAAGGAAGAATCGACTAACGGGCTTGTCCGGCTACCATCATCGTTCTGTTGATGACTGACATGCTCGCCATCTTTGATATCGACGGCACCGTTTGCGATACTCAGGAAGTCGAAGGTAGATGTTATGCTCAAGCTTTTGAGGAAGTTTGTGGCATTTCCCTCGAAACCTTGGATTGGACTTTGTACCCTGAGCCGACGAGTAGCGGAATCGTGCGGTCGATTCTGGGTGATGATTCGGAACTGGCGACGAAAGAGCCTGCTTTCAGAGATCGGTTTGTCGCTCTGTTGGCTGAAGAGCAACCGAAGTTTCCCGGTGATTTTATCCCCATCGATGGTGCGGTAGAGTTTATTGCCAAATTGTCCGCTGAGAAGGGGATCACGGTGGCCTTTGCGACCGGTGGGTTCGATACCGAAGCAGCATTCAAGTTGAAATGCTGTGAGATCGACATTGCCGAGTATCCTCACGCTACTTCCAGTGACACTCCACGGAGAAGAGACATCATTCCATTGTCGGCGAAGAGATCCGGAATCGACCTTTCATCGGCAGTCTACTTTGGAGATGCCCCGTGGGATGTGGAGGTGTCTGGTATTCTTGATCTTCCTATGATCGGAATCGGGCGTCGGATCGAAGACCTTCGAAAACGGGGACTCCGCAAGGTATTCCGAGACTTCACACAACCTGACGCCCTGTTCGAGGCGCTCTGTGCCATCAACCAGGAAAGACAATCTATGCCTAAACGGATCTCACGCGTGGAACGCTGATGGTCACTATCGTTAAGGCTCTTGGGGAAGACGTCCTGACAGCCTCGTCATGGTGTTGCTGCGTGCGATGGACTGGCCATCGATGAGGATCTGCAAGCCGCTGCCACGCTCATAACGCTTTCCGTCTTTGTCCCAAAGAATGGTCAGGGTGTGTCCATGATAGGGCACGTGATCAAGGCAGAACCAATCCCAGGTGTCCATGGGAACCAAGGGTTGAACGGTGACCAGGTCCTGTGCGCTTGGTCGTAGCCCCATCAGGCCTGTGATGAGCGAGTCGGCGAAGGTCGAGTGATTGTAGAACGCACTACGTTCACCGCGATTGATCCATTGGCCCGTGACCTCGTCTTGATACTCGCCAATGAAGGGCTTGCCATCGGCATACTGCGATTTCACATAAGTGCGGAGCACGTGGAAATAGTCCTCCTCGTTCACGACGTCTTGAGGGTAATCGATGATCACATTGGCCAGGGCGTCTAACGTTTGTGTCGTGGCGAAAGGCCACAATGCCCCGTCCCATTCGCAGGTGCCGATGCCGCTGGAGCGGAACTTCGGATGACGTCGTTCCGCCGTGGTCACACCGAAGGGCGCGTTAAACCCGTCCTCATCCATCAATTGCTTCCAAGCCACTTCGTACCCTTGGTCCATCGGAGGCAGGTGAAAGCGCCAGGGAATGAATCCGATGGCTTCGCGAACATCGGCGTGGCCGTTCTCTGGATGCCGCACGGTGTAGAATTCAAGATCGGGATGCCACAGATGGTCGTGCGCGAGCGTGCGCAGAGTCTCTGCCTTCTCACCAAACTGTTGCGCAATCTGCGGCTTGCCGGCGAGCAAGGCCATCTCACGCAGGGCGCGAGCGTTCGCCATCATGTAAGTGTTGATCGTAGGTCGTGCCTGCTCGACGCGTCGAGCACCGCTGATGGATTCCTCCATCCCATCGCGCACATCAAATTGCCAGAAAAGCCCATTCGGCCACTGCTGCTGCTTTTCCCAAGCGGCGTAATCGGCGATCAGATCGTCGAGAATGTCTAACAAGAACGCTCGATCCTTTGTTACCTGATAACGCTCCCAAGCCGCCGCAGCCAGCCAACTACTGAAGCGTCGAAACTTCGGCGCGGGTTCACCATCGGAACCGCGTAGCCAGTAGCGGATGTAGTCATCAATGGGTGCGCGATCTTTCAACCAACGCCCCTCGGAAACATGATGGCCGAGGGCGCAACTGATGGTGTTGTAGTCGCCTGCATGCCCCACGTCGGTGAGAAACTCTGTGAAGACCATTCCTTTGGGGGTCTTCTTGAGGTGTTTGCGAAAAGACCACCAACGGAAGTAGTAGATCTCTTCAACCGCTTTGTCAGGGCATTCAAAGAAAGGGATATTCTGTGAGAGCCAATCCCAGGCTTGGGCATTGGGGATCAAATTGACCACCGTCTCTTCGGTCATCGTGTTGAAATGATCGATGTGGTGTTTGAAAGCGGCCTTCGTGAGGACATCCGCGTCTCCTGCACCACGAGACCATGTCATCATTCCTAGCGAGCCCAGGCCGATGAGGACGATGGCTAAGAGCTTCCGGTGACACTGACAATGGGCGATGACCATGACAGCTTGATAGCCACTGAGCGGGAACTGTCCAGCATTACCGCCGCCTTAGAAAGGACCTCTCGCACCCGCGGACTTCCTATCAGAATGCGATCAGTCCAGTCCGCTCCCCGGTGGCCGAGCACTGAGGCCCCTTGCCGCTGAATAGCTTGAAGAGAGAGCCCGGTTGCAATGCCATTCCAATCATGGTTTCCTGGCCTCAAGATGACAGCGTGAATGTCGTCACTCCTTCGAACACCGTCCTAACCACCGCGCATCCATCCATCCTATGAAATTCCCGCACCTCACCTCTCTCACCGCCGCCGTTTGTTTCCTGGGTGGTCTTCCAGTTGGAGCCGGAACCCTTGATCCGAGTCAACATGAGTGGCACGCGAAGTATCAGAAGCAGAAGAATGCGCCGGAGCCAGAGGAGATGCTGCTGAACGAAGATCAAGAGCCCGATTTGCAAGAGGGCTCCTTCGTCGATCTCTTTAATGGGAAGGATTTGTCGGGCTGGAAGCCGAAAGGTGGCAATGCCAGGTTCGAGGTGAAGGATGGCGTGATTGTGGGCACCGTGGTTCCGGATACCCCTAGCACTTATTTGAGCACAGAGAAGACGGATTATGCGGACTTCGTCTTCACGTGTGAGATCAAGTGGGAAGTGAATCTCAACTCTGGGGTGATGTTTCGTGCCTCCTCAAGGATGAAAGGAGAGCATGAGGAAGTCTATGGACCGCAGGCGGAAATGGAAGGGATCGAAGGCGATCGCGGTTGGTCAGGAGGCGTGTACGGGCAATCGTGCGGGGGCTATTTCTATCCGCTCTGGTTGGAGGAACATCAGAAGGTGCGCCAAGCAATCAACCCAGAAGGATGGAACCGATTGACCATCCAAACCAAAGGCAACGTGGTCAAGACATGGGTCAATGGCATCCCGGCCGCTCATTGGATCGATGACGGAACCTATTCGAAAGGATTCTTTGGTCTCCAAGTGCACAAAGCAAAGGAAGGCAAGGTGCTGTTCCGAAATATCCGGGTGAAGGAGCTTGGGAAGTAGCGTGGCAGGATTTCAGTTTGAGGCATCTAGCCGAAACGAGACTGGGTAGTGGCTGTTCTTTCCTGGCCAGAACCTTCTCTTATCCAGAATGAGGCTCGCAGGGAGGCTTCCTCTCTGGATCCAGAGGCCAGTCGTGCTTGAGTTAGGGCTGATGCACGCGTCGACGGATGTAGCGTGCGACATCGTCCATCGGCGTGGTGCTTTTGTAAGTGACTTGTTTGATCCCATCAGGCTGTGCGAGCTCGTTCGTTTCAGTAGTCGTCACTGCGGAGTTGCGAAATAAGGTTTGTATGGAGTCTTGGGGTTTGCTTCATACTGTGGGTGCGACGCGGCGCCTGGTGAGGTGCCAGGCGTCGCGTTGATCTAACTGACTCCGAAATGCTTCTTCCATCTTTGCAAATGAAACTGATGCCCATCCTTGTCGCGATGCTTGCTGTCACACCGCTGACAACTAGGGCTCAGTTGGTAATCACGGAGTTTCTCGCGATCAATGACTCGATCCTTGAAGACGCGGATGGTGCTTTCTCCGATTGGATTGAGATCCACAATCCGACGGATAGCCCAGTGGACTTGGAAGGTTTCATCCTAACGGACGACCCAGAGTTCGATCTCGGTGAGCCAGATACCCACTGGAAGCTTCCGGCTGGACAGCTGGCAGCAGGCGGCTACCTGGTCATCTTTGCCTCGGGAAACGATCGTTCCATTGGTGATGAATGGCATGCCTCCTTCTCCTTGGCCACAAGGGAGTATCTTGCCCTCTTGGCGCCCGATGGCCTCACCGTGCTTTCTGAATACGGTCCCGATTATCCTGAGCAATGGACGGATATCTCTTATGGATCGAAGGGCCTTACGAATGATTCTCCACAGTTTTATAAATCACCCACTCCGGGGAGAGCCAACACCTCCGGCATTGATGGATTTGTGGCGGATACCAAATTCAGCGTGAATCGCGGATTCCACGACGAGCCCTTTCAGTTAGAGATCACCACTGCCACAGAGGGTGCTACAATCTACTATACCACGGATGGGCGAACGCCTTCTAAAGGAAGCATCTTCTCAGGGCCCATCGGTGAAATCTATCAAGGTCCCATCACGGTCGACACCACGGCAGTGATTCGGGCCGTCGCCATCAAGGGAGGTTTCGAGCCTACGAATGTCGACACACACACGTACATCTTTGTCCACGATGTGATTCACCAATCTTCCGAGCAAGCGGGTTGGCCCACCGAACTGTTAGGGGATAATGGGACTGGGAGTTTTCCCGCGGATTATGAAATGGATCCCGAAGTGACGCAGGACCCAGCTTATAAAGATATCGTCGACGATGCCTTGTTAGCCTTGCCATCGCTTTCTCTGGTCACGGATCCCGATCACCTCTTTAGCACGAGAGATGGTATCTATCAGCGCCCTCAACAAAGTGGCCCGGAATGGGAACGACCCGTTTCTGCGGAATTGATCCATCCTGACGGCACGAAAGGTTTTCAGATCAATGCGGGCATTCGGATTCAGGGTGGGCACACGCGGATCCCATCTAGGAATCCAAAGCATTCCTTTCGATTGCTATTCAAGAAAGCGTATGGTGCGGGGAAGTTGAACTATGATTTCTTCGACGAGGAGTCAGCGGTGAACGAGTTCGACACGCTTATCCTCCGGGGAGGCGGCAACCAGAGTTGGCTCCACCACAATACGTTCCTGGGAGATAACCGCGGGCGCGCGCAGTATGTCCGCGATCAGTGGGCCAAGGATGCTCAACGCGCCATGGGGCATCCGTCAGCACACAACCGCATGGTCCACCTCTATATCAATGGCCTCTATTGGGGGCTCTACAACCCGACCGAGCGCCCAACGGCTGGCTTTGGCGAGAGCTATTTCGGTGGATCCAAGGAAGACTACGATGCGCTCAACTCCGGCGAGGCGAAGGATGGGGATTTGGTCGCTTATGATGACTTGTTTGATAGAGCAAGGAAGGATCTCACGGTTGAAGCCAATTATAAGGCATTGGCCGAGGTGTTAGACATGGAAGGGTTCACAGATTATATGATCCTTAATCAGTTTGGCGGAAATCTCGATTGGGATCATCACAACTGGTATGCCATGCGTAACCGCAATGGTGGGAAGTGGCGTTTCTATGCCTGGGACAGCGAGTTCTTTTTTATCGATCTAGAAGATAACGTGATTACCGACAATAATGCCAAGAATCCGTCCGAGATCTTTCAACGGCTGACTGAGAATGAGGATTACGTGCGCTACCTGGGTGATCGCATCCAGAAGCATCTCTTCAATGATGGGGTCCTGACGGAAGCTTCTGTTGTTGCCCGTTGGGAGAAGCGGTCCAAGGATGTCGAGCTTGCCCTCATCGGTGAGTCTGCACGATGGGGAGATTATCGTCGGGATGTTGACAGCCGAGGTGCGCCGCTGCTTCTCCTCACGCGCGACGGTGCGTGGATGACGGAGCGTCAACGGTTGCTTAACGAATACTTTCCCAATCGTGGGAAGGAGTTGATTAAACAGTATCGCCGACTGAAGCTTTATCCTAACTTAGACGCTCCGGGATTTGAACAGCACGGGGGCAGCGTCAGTCCCGGTTCTGAGGTGAAAGTCGATATTCTTGGCGGGATCTTCTCGCCTAAAGGCGATATCTACATCACGACAGATGGATCCGATCCCCGTGGGGCCGACGGGACACCGAACCCTGCGGCTATAAAGCTTGCTCCCGGAGATCCGTTCAAGGTTGAGATATCCGGGATCGTAAAGGCGCGGCAGTTCTTCGATGACGAGGACTGGTCGGCTCTCACAGAAGCCTATTTTATCATTGGGCGTCCTGCAGACTCACGCAATCTTGAGATTACCGAAATCCATTACAAACCCGTGGAAGGGAAAGATTACGAGTTCATCGAGGTGCGCAATCAAGGGGATGAGCGCGTCGATCTCAGTGGTCTTCGGTTCTCGAACGGCATTGATTTCGCGGTGGTGGAAGGTGAGCCTCGCTTCCTTGATCCTGGTGCGTATGGCTTGATTGTCGCGAATCGTGAAGCCTTTGCGGAGCGTTATGGGAGCCCCTCCATGGGTATGGTGATTGGGGAGTTTGCTGGGGACACCAACTTGAAGAATGGCGGGGAGCGCGTCACGCTGCTAGATCGGAATGGTGCCACCTTATGGAGCATTCGTTATGACAACGCGGAGCCGTGGCCAGAACTCGCGGAAGGTCATTCGTTGGTATTCCTTGGAGGAGATCCGGGTTCTGCGGCCGCCTGGTCTGCAAGCGCCCGTGAGGGCGGTTCCCCTGGCGCTGCGGAAGAGCCCTCCGGCCCGATGGATACGCGACCACGTCTAACAAATATAGTGATGACGCCTGACGGCGTCTTTCGCATGACGCTCTCGAACGGTCTCCCCGGAGACATTGAGTATTCCACTGATCTCAATCATTGGGAAGTGATTGCGACAGAAGTGACTGGGGCATTCGAAGATGCCGATGCAGAGCGGAGAGCGGCGCGACCATCGGGCTACTATCGAGCGAAGCGTTAGAGTTGGCAGCTAGACCAACGAAAGTGGATTAAAAGCGGACGACAGGCTCTTGAAGGTTTATCTCGCCATCGATCTCGGTGCAGGAAGCGGACGGGTCATCGCTGTCCGCGTTGATGGGGGGACCCTTGAGCTGGAGCAGGTGCATCGATTCGACTCTCCTGCGATTGAGTGTGAGGATGGACGATTGTTATGGGACATTCACCTCATCTGGAATGAGATCATTCATGGACTGAAGCGAGGCGCTCAAGCATACGCCAATATGATCCACAGTGTTGGGGTTGATTCCTGGGGAGTTGATTATGCCTGGTTTGATTCGGTGGGGGAATTGACCCAGCTCCCATTCTGCTATCGAGATGCCCGCACGGATCAATCCTATAGAAAGGTGGTGGACCTGTTAGGGAGCGATCTGATCTTTGAGGAAACGGGTATTCAGTTCATGCCGATCAATTCGCTTTATCAATTGCATGATGATACCCAAGCGCGTCGGGTGTCCAAGCAGTTCTTAATGATTGCCGATATCGTCAATTATTGGCTCACAGGGCGTCAAGTCTGTGAGCGAACCAATGCGAGTACGACGCAGCTCTATCATGCGCGAACACGGACCTGGAGTGAAACGCTCGCGAAAGGGATCGGGCTTCCTCCATCCGCCTTGCCGTCGCTCGTGAATCCAGGCGAAATCTTGGGTTGTTTGAAACCTGGCGTTGCCTCGGAAACAGGTCTCGCGGAGGTTCCTGTGGTGGCAGTGGGTAGCCATGACACGGCTTCAGCCGTCGCGGGGGTGCCGACATTGACGGATTCCTTTGCCTATTTGAGTTGCGGTACTTGGGCCTTGTTAGGCACCGAACTCATGGAGCCAATGATTACCGATGCGGCGCTGCGCTATAACTTTACCAATGAGACAGGCGTCGACGGCACGTATCGGCTTTTAAAGAATATCACGGGGCTTTGGATCATCCAGGAATGTCGCCGCGGCTGGCAAGAGGAGGACGGATGTGAGATTTCCTACGAAGCGCTTACGGAGATGGCCATGACGGCGACTCCATTCTCAGCTTTCATCGATCCAGATGATCCCATGTTTCGCAATCGGGGCGATCATCCGAGTGTGATTCAGGACTATTGTCGCCGATCAGGCCAGACCGCTCCCAACGCACGTGGGCAGTTGCTTCGTGTGGCGACGGAGAGCCTGGCGCTTAAAGTCGCCACCACGTTCGAGCAGCTTGAGTCGTTGTTAGGGCGATCGCTTTCGGTTCTCCATGTGATCGGAGGTGGCGTGCAGAATGCTTTCTTGATGCAGTGCCTGGCCAATGCCACGGGTCGGCGTGTGATCGCGGGGCCTACCGAAGCGACGGCGCTGGGCAATGCCTTGGTGCAGATGATGGCGGCGGGCGACGTGGGGTCGCTCATGGATGGGCGTGCGCTCCTTGCGAAGGCGATCGCAACGACTACCTACGACCCGAAGGAATCTTGGAATAATGCTCGGCAACGCTTTGCTGCCTTGTTAGCCAAGGGCACGTCATGAATAACGAAGACCGCATCCATCAGGCCCTGGATACATTCCAGATTGAGACGCCTTCTTGGGGCTATGCCGACACGGGAACGCGCTTTGGCAAGTTCACGCAAGATGGCGCTGCCATCACCATCGAAGACAAGCTGGCGGACGCTGGGCAGGTGCATGCGTTCACGGGGTGCTGTCCGCAGGTCGCTGTGCACGTTCTCTGGGATTTCAATGCGGAAGCCAGTCCTGAAGACGTGCGCCGTATGGCCTGCGATCACGGGGTGCGGATCGGGTCGATCAATCCCAATCTCTTCCAAGATCAGTGTTACAAGCTTGGGTCGCTCACTCATCCCGACGCTGACGTTCGCAAGCAGGCCCTTGCCCATTGTGTCGATTCGGTTCAGTTGGGCCAGACCTTGGCTAGTGGGGTGATCACCCTTTGGTTGGCAGATGGGACGAATTATCCGGGGCAGGATAATATGCGCACGCGCAAGAAACGTTTGGAAGAAGCTCTATCAGAGATTCATCAATCGCTGTCCACCGATCAAGTCCTGCTCGTGGAGTACAAGCCTTTCGAACCCGCCTTCTATCACACCGACATCGCTGATTGGGGGATGGCCTGGAGCCATGCTCGTAGGGCAGGGGAGCAAGCCAAGGTCTTGGTCGACACGGGCCATCACTACGCAGCGCAGAACATCGAGCAAATCGTGGCGTGGTTGTTAGATGAAGAGATGTTGGGTGGCTTTCATTTCAACGACAGACGTTACGCGGATGACGACCTCACGCTGGGCTCCATTGATCCCTATCAAATCTTTCGCATCTTTCGTGAAATCTTCGCCTACGTCCATGATACGGGAGTTGTGCCAAAGATTGAATTCATGATCGATCAATCCCACAATCTCAAGCCGAAGATTGAGGCCATGATGCAGACGGTGATGACCGCGCAGGAACTTCATGCCAAAGCTGCCTTGGTGGATCACGATGCCTTGGGCGGCTGTCAGGAACGCGGTGAGATCGTGGATGCGGAACGCCTTCTGAAGCAGGCCTATGACACCGATGTCAGACCAATGATTGCCGATTGGCGTAGCGCGCGCAACCTGCCAGAAGATCCGCTCATGGCTTTTCGTGAGAGCGGTTATCAAGAAGTGGCTGCTTCCGAGCGTAAGAAACGTCGCGAGGCACTCGGAATGAATCAAACGTCAAGTTATGCCTAAAGATCCATCTCATGTCTAACTACCAACACGTCAACTACCTCTGGGATGATTCCCATGCCGCCACACTCGATCCCGTCGATCAATTGGTCTATCGCTCGAACTTGCTAGGGAGTGATTTGAGAATCACCAACACGGGAGGAGGAAACACGTCCTCTAAATTGGTCGAGAAGGATCCGTTGACCCAAGAGGATGTTGACGTGTTATGGGTGAAAGGTTCAGGAGGGGATTTGCGAACCTCGACGCGGGCCAATTTCTCCTCCCTGTATCAGAATAAGCTGATCGGCTTGCAGGATCTCTATGGAAAGACCGAGCCACGCGGCGTGAAGACGGCTATTGAGGATGCCATGGTGGGAATGTATCGGCACGCGACGTTTAACCTGAATCCGCGTGCGTCATCGATCGATACGCCTCTGCATTCCTTTGTGCCTTACAAGCACGTGGACCACATGCATCCGAATGCCTTCATTGCGATCTCTGCCGCGAAGCAGTCGGAGGCGATTACCAAGGAAATCTACGGAGATGCCATCATCTACACGCCGTGGCAACGGCCTGGCTTCGATCTTGGATTGATTCTGCAAGACATCTGTCAGGCTCATCCCGAGGCTAAGGGAGTGAATCTTGGGCAACACGGGCTCATTAATTGGGCCGATGATGGCAAGGCGTGTTATGAGCTTACCCTGGATCTCACGGAGCGGGCGGCCCAGTACATCGCCGATCGCGATCAAGGTGAGGGCACCTTTGGAGGAGAGAAATACGGAGCGCTCGATCCCGATAAAGCGCGATCGATAACCTGTGCGTTGCTTCCTTGGCTCCGAGGACAAGTAAGTCAACAGCGACGGTTCGTTGCCACAGTACAGGCAGATGCGACTATTCTGCGATTCGTCAATAGCCACGATGCGGCGAGGCTTGCGGCGATGGGTACTTCATGTCCTGATCATTTCTTGCGCACGAAGATCAAGCCGCTCTTTATCGATTGGGATCCGCATGCCGACTCCTTGGAGCGGCTTAAAGAGAAGTTGTTAGAAGGCCTCGCGCTCTATCGGAAAGATTACGCGGATTACTATCAACGGTGTCGACACGAGGACTCACCTGCCATGCGGGACCCGAATCCCACGGTCTTGCTCATTCCTGGACTCGGAATGATCGCTTGGGGAAAGAACAAGAGTGAATCACGCGTGACGGCTGAGTTCTACAATTGTGCTGTAGAGGTCATGCGGGGTGCGGAAGCCATTGATGCGTATGTGGCATTACCGCAACAAGAGGCGTTCGATATCGAGTATTGGGCTCTTGAGGAGGCCAAACTCCAGCGCATGCCGCCCGAAGCTGAGTTCGAACGGAAGGTCGTGGTCGTGGTGGGAGCCGGGAGCGGCATCGGAAAGGAGACGGCAAATCGGATGGCGGATGAAGGGGCGCACATCGTTTGTGCCGATGTGAGTGAGCAAGCAGCTCAGGAGACAGCGAGAGAACTCTCGGATCGTATCGGTGTCGGCGTTGGCGTTGCTGGCACGGGGTTGTCTGCATGTGGCAGAGCGATCGGGCTGGCTTGTGACGTCACGCAGCGCTCTAGCATTCAAGCGATGCTGGACAATGTCTGCTATGCTTATGGTGGACTCGACCACCTTGCCATCACTGCCGGCATCTTTGTGCCGCCTGATCATTCTGGGAGGATCGCGGACGACCTCTGGGCCAAGACTTTTGCCATCAACACGACTGGCCTGTATACCTTGGGAGAAGAAGCCAAGGCGGTGTGGCAGGCACAACAGCTTGATGGGAGCTTGGTCGCTACCACAAGCGCCAATGCGGTGGTCTCCAAAGTCGGTAGTGTGGCGTATGATGCGAGTAAGGCGGCGGCGAATCATGTGATTCGCGAGCTCGCCATTGAGTTGGCACCTTTGGTGCGAGTCAATGGCGTCGCTCCCGCGACCGTCGTAGCAGGAAGTGCCATGTTCCCACGGGATCGCGTCATCGCATCGCTCATCAAGTATGCGATCGATTATACTGAGGAGGAATCCACCGAAAGCTTACGTGATCGCCTCGCCAACTTCTACGCGGAACGCACCCTAACCAAAGCTCCCATCACTCCTGCGGATCAGGCGGAAGCCATTCTGTTTCTGCTAAGTGAGCGTGCTTCTAAGACTACAGGACAAGTGTTTGCGGTGGACGGTGGGCTAACAGAGGCCTTTCTGCGATAGACTTTCACGGACCTGACCTTGCCTACGAGATCCAATCATGAGTGACGATAGAATTGCTGAAGTCGTGCACGCTTCCGACGAGTTCGAAAGGGAACGCGTGCCTGATCATGCCTTGAAAGGGCCCAAGAAATTCTGGGGCATGTATGCGGGGGAACACACCGCTGGGACAGAGTTCATGATTGGGCCGATGTTCCTTGCGGGAGGTGTGGGCGTATCTGACTTATTTGCAGGGCTCTTGTTAGGGAATCTGCTCGCCGTGCTTACTTGGCGCTTTGTCTGTGCGCCGGTGGCGATGCGTTCAAGACTCACGCTTTACTATCAGCTGGAGAAGATCGCGGGCCGTAAGCCTGTGGTGCTCTACAACCTCGCGAACGGGGTGCTCTTCTGCTTTCTCGCGGGCGCCATGATCACGGTATCGGCCACAGCGGTCATCCCAGCCATTCAGAGCATGGGCATTCCGTTAGAGATACAGCAGCCCAACCTTGGCGATACGCTTCCCTCTGGCCCCGGCTGGATCGCCATCGTGATGGTGATCGGTGCCATCATTGCCACCGTTGCGGCCAAAGGCTATGAAACGGTAGCACGCATTGCGAATATTGCGGCTCCGTGGATGATCTTGATCTTCATCGCCTGCGCGGTCGTCACCTTGCCTAAGCTTGACGCCACATCAGCGGCAGAGATATGGAAGGGCGGTGAACCCCTCGCGGGAACGATCAAACTCACCTTCTGGCACGTGCTCATCTTTGCCTGGTGTTGCAATGCTGCCATGCATATGGGAATGTCAGACTTGTCCGTCCTCCGTTACATGCGGCACGCAAGCTCTGGCTGGGCACCTGCGGCGGGCATGTACATTGGGCATTTCGTGGCCTGGATCGCAGCATCGATCCTGTTTGCCTATGAAGTGCAGACCAACCCGACAGACCCGCAAAGTGCTCCGGGTCCCATGGTAAATAATGCGATCGGCTTCGCAGGGTTGATTTGTGTGATGGTGGCGGGTTGGACCACGGCGAACCCGACGATCTACCGCGCGGGGCTTGCGTTTCAAGGCATCGTTCCCAAAGCATCACGAGTGAAGATCACGTTGTTAGCCGGTGCTGTCGCGACCGTGGCGGGCATCTTTCCCGCGGTCGCCATGACGCTGCTCGACTTCGTCGGTATCTACGGGACCGTGCTTGCTCCCATTGGGGCGATTGTGTTCATCAATCATTGCTTTGCCAACAAGCCTGGCTTTATCGCCTATTATGCTGAGAAGACGGGATCGACCATGAATGTGGCCGTCCTGATCGCATGGCTTGTTCCCGTTGGGATCTGTCTCTTCGATTTCTTCGTGACCAAGAAGGTTTGGGCGCCATTCATGGCCGTGCCTGCCTGGCTGGCTTGCGGCGTCCTATACGTCATCTTCAGTAAGATCTGGTTACGCCCTCAAACGACCTAACGGAAACATCATGACACAAGTTGCCAAAGCCATCTCCTGGTCCTCCTTGTTTGGACTCACGCTGTTGCCTCCCATTCTCTTCGCTACCGGTGCCATTGATGATCGCTTCCTGAAATGGCTCATGCTCGCTGGAACCCTCATCTGGTTCACAACAACACCTATCTGGCTAAAGCGTGATAACGCCTAACCAATGATGGCCTCACAACGCAAAGCCTTCAAGATGCGGGTCCACCCGGATAAGCATGCCGAGTATGAGCAGCGGCATCGTCCCATCTGGCCGGAGTTGGAAGCGACGCTTCGAGATCACGGGGTGAGCAATTACTCCATCTTTCTCGACGCAGAAACGCATGTCTTGTTTGCCTATGCCGAGATCGAGAGTGAAGAGCAATGGGACGCCATCGCGGAAACGGAGATCTGCCAACGATGGTGGGCTTCCATGAAAGAACTCATGCCTTCAAATCCTGACAATAGCCCAATCTCTGCGCCTTTGCGAGAGGTCTTCCACCTTGAGTGATCGGGGACCAGGTGCAATTGGTCCACCGCCTGGGGTTGCTCGAATGGGCGTGGTGTTGGTCGCAACTGCCTGACTGCAGGCTAGTAAGGGAGTACGTGGACTGGGACTCGAACCCAGGACCAATTGGTTAAAAGCCAACTGCTCTACCAACTGAGCTATCCACGCATAAATGCTCGGTTTGGGAGGCGGACGGTAGGGGAAATGCGGTGGGGCGCAAGAGGAAATTCATTCTGTCTTACGTGCGGGGGAGTCGGTCGTAGTCTCGGAGGTATGCGGGGAGGGGGACGATCTGGCCTGCCTGGTCCTGGATGGGCTCTCCCACGCAAAGGCGAGTGGGAAGAATGCCTGCCCAGATGGGGAGATCGCGGTCGCGGTCGTCGTCGATGGGTGGGCCTTGGCGTACTTTGGCGGAGGCTTCGGTGATAGGGAAGCGGAGGACGGCGGTGGCGCGCCGTTCGGAATCGGTGGGCTGACGCGAGTCCGCCCACCGTCCAGGAATGAGTCCCTCGACCAGGGCTTCAAGGACGCGATTCTTCTCTGCGAGATCGTCGATGACGGTTCCTTGAGCATAGAGAATGACCGAACGATAGTTCATGGAATGGTGGAGTCCGGAGCGGGCGAGGACGAGTCCATCCAATAGGGTGACGGAGAGGCAGGCTTCGGCACCCGTGGCGAGATGGCGAAAGAGGCGATTGTGGGTGGAGCCGTGCAGGTAGAGGGCATCCCCGATCCGCGTGTGGATGGTGGGGATGATGCATGGGGCACCATCCATGGAGACCGCGAGGTGACAGAGCATGGCCTCATCCAGAATGGCATGGATGGTCTTGCGGTCGTAGACGGCTCGTTTGGGATTCCGTTGGAGCCGCGTTCTTTCCGTGGGCTCAGAGGGCGTGTCGGGACTTGCCATGCTATTTGTACTGGTACAATTTTTAGATTGAGATGGTACAAATAGCTATTCGTGGAGATTCGCTTGTCAAGATAGTGGCGTCGATTGAGGCAGCGATTCGCGCGGGGCGTTTGGCTCCGGGGGAGCGTTTGCCCTCCGTCCGTGGGTTGGCGAAGCATTTAGAATTGAGTCCGGCGACGGTGGCGGGAGCTTATCGGCAGCTGCAGCGACGCGGATTGGTGGTCACGGAGGGGCGGCGGGGAACGATGGTGAGTCATCGGCCTCCGCTTCCACTTCCGCTGCCGGGAGATTTCCTGCCAGAGGCGGTGGAAGGGGTGCGGGATTGCGCTTCGGGGAATCCCGATCCGGCGTTGCTCCCTGACATTGGGCCGGCGTTGGGGGCGGTGCGGAGGCGACACATGCTCTATGATGACGATCCGAATGATCGCACCTTGGTGGATCTAGCGAGAGCACAATTCGAAGCGGATGGGGTGGCTGCGGAAAGGATGTGCATGGTGAATGGCTCTCTCGATGGGATCGAGCGGGCGCTTTCGGAATCGCTGGTGGGTGGGGATCGGGTGGTGGTGGAGGATCCGTGTTTTACGGGCGTGTTAGACTTGGTACGGGCGCGTGGCTTGGTTCCGGTGCCAGTTGCGGTGGATGATGCGGGCATGCTGCCAGAGCCGTTGGCGAAAGCACTGGCAATGAAGCCGAAAGCCTTGCTGGTGACGCCGCGCGCCCAGAATCCGACCGGGGCGGCATTGACCGCAGATCGGGCGGCGGCTTTGCGCGTGGTCTTGAGTGAAGTGCCAGAGTTGCTTGTGATCGAAGATGACTATGAGGGCGCGATTTCGGGAGTGCCTTATGTGGGGCTGTGTGAGGGGAGGCGTCGCTGGACGGTGGTGCGTTCCCTCTCGAAAAGCTTTGGGCCGGACCTGCGCTTGGCGTTGCTAGCGGGAGATGAGGTGACTCTGGCTCATATCCAAGGGCGCCAAGTGTTAGGCATGCGGTGGGTGAGTCATTGGTTGCAAGACATGGCGGTGCATTTCCTTCAGAGTGACGAAACAAAGCGAGTGCTAGAGCGTGCGGCAGAGACGTATGCTCGGCGTCGGCGTGCCTTGCTGGAGGCTTTGGCCGAACGCGGGGTGCGTGCGCATGGGCGTTCTGGCTTCAATGTGTGGGTGCCGGTGCCGGATGAGGCGATCATGGCACAGCATCTGCTGCAAGCGGGTTGGTTGGTGCGGCCAGGGCAACGCTATCGCTTGGCATCGGCACCAGCGATCCGGGTGACGACGGCAGCCTTGCCGGCGGCGGAGGCGGTGTGTCTGGCTGATGCGATCGCCGCGGTGTTGCATGGCGGGGCGCGACGAAGTTTGGTCTGAGGGTTGGATGAATACTTGCATTCCCATCGGCGGGAGAGACAGGTAATCATGCCCGTCTACAATCTTAAGAATCCATTCGTTGCGCACCTTTCGAAAGCGAGGATGCTGACCACGCCGGCGTCTGCGAAAGACACGCGGCACTACGAGATCGATCTGTCAGGGTCGGAGATGGAATTCTTGCCGGGTGATTCGCTGGCGGTGAAGCCGACCAATTGCCCAGAACTCGTGGATGAGATCATCGCAACGCTGAAGTTGGATCCAGAGGCAGTGGTGATGAGCCCGGCGAAGCAAGAGAAGCCATTGCGGGAGGCCTTGTTGGCGGATGCGGTGATCACGGCGCCGGACAAGAAGTTTTTGAAAGCGCTGGCCGAGAAAGTCGGGGACGAGGCATCGGAGTGGGCGGGATTGTTAGAAGTGGATCAGAAGAAAGCTCTAGCAGATTATCTGTGGGGGCGGGAGATAATTGATTTCCTCTTGGCACATCCAGCGAGTTGGGAGCCTCAGGAATTTGTCAGTGTGTTGAAGAAACTGAACGTGCGTTTGTATTCGATCGCTTCGAGTTTGAAAGCGTACCCAGAGCAGGTGCATCTGACGGTGGCGACGGTGACTTACGACTCGATGGGGCGAAAGCGTAAGGGTGTGTGCTCCACGTTCCTTTCAGATCGCGTGGACGCCACCACACCGATCCCGACCTTCATCACTCCGGGCAAGGGCTTCCGTTTGCCAGAGCCTGAGGACGACACGCCGATTATCATGGTGGGGCCTGGCACTGGCATTGCGCCCTTTCGCGCGTTTCTGCAAGAGCGGCGCGCGACAGAGGCGAAAGGGAAAGCGTGGCTGTTCTTTGGCGATCAGACCCGGGTAAATGACTTTCTCTATGAAGAAGAGTGGGAGCAGTACCAGGAGGATGGCTATTTGCATGAGTTAGACTTGGCTTTCTCTCGCGATCAGGATCATAAGATTTACGTGCAGACGCGGATGAAAGAGCGGGCGGCTGATTTCTGGGCGTGGTTGGAAGAGGGCGCCATTGTGTATGTGTGTGGAGACGCGAGCCGCATGGCCGGAGATGTGGACAAGGCCATGCACGAGATCATTGAGGAGCAGGGAGGGCGTTCTGCAGAAGAGGCGGCGGCTTATGTGGATCAGATGAAGAAGGACAAGCGCTACCGACGCGACGTCTATTAGCCTAGCAAAGGTCGATACGATGAAGCGGGTGGCCTTGTTTGGCGGGACCTTCGATCCGATCCATCGGGGGCACGTCTTCATTGCCGAACGCGCGCAGGCGCGCTGTGGTCTGGACGAGGTGGTCTTTCTGCCTTGTCGGCAGTCACCCCACAAAGTCGGGGAAGCGCTGAGCTCGGGAGCGGATCGCCTGGCGATGGTGCGCTTGGCGATTGCCGAGTATGGGTGGGCCACGGTCTCCGAGTGGGAACTGCAGCGTGACGGGGCATCGTACTCGTGGCAAACGGCAGCGCATTGGCGGAAAGAGGTGCTGTCGGAAGGCGACGCCCTATTCTGGATCCTGGGCCACGATCAATGGGCCGCCTTGGCGCGCTGGGCGCGGATCGACTTCCTGGCAACGCTGGTGGAGTTCATCGTCTTTCCTCGTGAAGGCGAGGTGCCCGAGGCTCAGGAGGGAATCCGAGGGACCTTTCTGCCGGATGCGATGCCGGTTTCGGCCACCGAGATTCGAACGCGAACACGGGGTGGTTTGTCCATTGAAGAGATGGTGCCGGAAGGGGTCGCCGACTACATTGCTCAAAAGCGTCTCTATGAACGCGCATGACCTTTGACAATGCCGTGGGTCCCTTTACAATCTCCCCAAATAGAATTTCCATAGAATCAGCCATGAAGAAGGAACTTTTCACATCATTCGCAGTCGCAGGCCTGGGTCTCGCCCCATTGGTGGCTCAGGAGAACAACCTGGCACCGGGGCGCTTTGGGCTGGACGAGGCCGAGGCGGAGGTGGAAACCAAGCTGGTGAGTGAGGGAACAGTGCTTCCGGGCGATGCTGGGCGGCAATTGAATGTGGATTTGGGTCCTGAAGAGACGGAGGAAGAGCGTCAGGCGAAGCAGTTGGCCCAATTACCAGATGCGGTTCTGGCGTTGAAGCCGGCGCAGCAGATTGAAATCTTGCGGCTTCTCCGTGAGGCAGCGACCTTCATCCAGGGCATTCGGTTGCAGGAAGGATTGGACCGTTTGATCCAGATCGAAGCCATTTCAGATGAGATCTATCAGACACACAATTTGCGTGGAGCGATCTTCACGAAACTGCGTGATTTCGACAAGGCTCGAGCAGGTTTCCGGCGTGCGCTGGAATTGAAGCCGGGCTTGATGGAAGCCATGTTCAACCTCGCGGAGCTCGATTTCGTGGAGGGGAAATTTGCCGTTGCCGAGCAGGCCTTCCGCAAGTTGAAGACGGATGCTGCCGGGGACATGCAGCCGGAGACGGCCAAGCTGGTGGAGTATAAGCTCTTTCTTTCCGTGCTGATGCAGTCCCAGTCAGAAGGTGACGCGAAGTATAAGCAGGCCATGGCCATGCTGGAGACCTTCGACTACCTGGATGACTATCCAATCTACTACTTCAGCAAAGCTGCGGTGGCATTTAAGAATGATGAGAAGGAGGAAGCGGAAGATTGGTTAGCCACTTCTCGTCGGATCTATAAAAAGTCGGTGCACACGATCTACGTGGATGCGTTGATCGAGCTCGGCTGGGTGGATTCGCTTTAACTGAGGCTTTCTGGCCCCGTATCCCAGCCTCTGTTAGGCGGAGCCGTTCTCGGACTCGACGGGAGTGGTGGTGATGTCGATGCGTTCGCCCGCGTCTGGCGGCGGATCGATGGGGAGCCGGATGATGAATCGGGCTCCTTGATCTGGTTGGCTGAGCACTTGTGCATTGCCGCCGTGTGCTTCGGCAATGGCTTTGACGAAACTGAGTCCTAACCCGACGCCTCGAGTGGAGCGGCTGCGGTCGCCACGGTAGAGCCTATCCCAGATGCGGCCCTGTTCGGCCTCGGGAATGCCGGGACCCGCATCCTGCACCCATACATTGACGTGATTGAGGGTGCTATGAGCGCCGAGAGTGACTTGGGAGCCGTCGGGCGTGAACTTGAGGGCGTTGTCGACAAGGTTGGCAAAGAGTTGGAGCAGTCGGGCGCGATCAGCGACGAGGGTGACGTCATTCTGTGAGGGCTCTAACACCAAGTCGACTTGTTTCTCCTCAGCAACGAACTCGTAGAGCTCGATGACGTTTTTAAGAATGTCATCCATGGACACTTCCTCCAAGCGCAAACGCATGGCGCCGGTGGCGGCTTCACCGAGTTCCATCAAGGTGCGAAGCATGCTGAGAACATGATCCGATTCCTCTAGGCAATCGGACAACGCTTCGGCGTGCCGGCTGGAATCTCGCGGTCGCTGGAGGGCTGATTCCGCAGTGGCACGGAGGCGCGCCATGGGGGTGCGCAAGTCGTGGGCAACGCTGTCCAAGGACGTGTGCATGGAGTCAATGAGGCGTTCCTGACGTCCTAACAATCGATTGAATGCGTTGACCAAAGGGGTGAGGTCGTCCCCGCCCTTGGGAGGCTCTGCGCGACGGCTGAGATCGCCGGTGCGGAGAATGTCGTCGATCGTATTGAGGAGGACGCGGATGGGGCCGATCGAATTGTAGGTCATGAGAGTACCGCCCACGATGCCGACGAAGAGCGCGGGGAGCACGCCTAACAGAAAGATCTTGCGAAAGCCGTCTAACACTTCTTCGCCCGCTCGCAGGCTTTTCCCTGCTTGGAGGAAGCCTCCACCGTCGCGTGGTTCCAGGGGAAGGGAGGCCACGGCCCAAAGGTGCTGTGGGTGGTGGCCGCCGAGGAAGAGCCCGGCATCACGGGTCTTCGGCGGGAGATTCTTCACTGTCTCTTCGTCAAAGAATCCCTCACATCCTGGCGAACAAAGGAAGAGATCGCCGGTCTCGTGACCTTCCAGTCGGAGAAAGAGATCGTCTTTCAAATTGAGGTCGACCTGGCTGTGGAAGCGTGCCCGGATGAAGTCGTGAGTCGCGGCGCGATGGAGTTCCCGATCTTGGAAATCTGTCCCGAGGTTGACCCAGGCGCGGTATTCATCCAGCCGCTCCTCCAAGGTGGTGATCTCGCGATACTCGAAGGCGCGGGCAATGGAGTGGTAGCCGATGAAGAGGAGCCCCAGGGCACCAATGGTGAAGACAACGGCAAAGTAGAGACTGAGACGCAGGCTGAATCCCCACCCAAGCGTTTGTCCGGGGAAACTTGCGCTAATCTTCTCGGAGGACATAGCCCATCCCCCGCAAGGTGTGGATTAGTTTCTTATCAAAGCCTTCGTCCACCTTCTTGCGGAGGCGATGGACGAGCACATCGACCACGTTCGTCTGGGGATCGAAGTTGTAGTCGTAGACATTCTCCAAGATGGCGGTCTTGGAAAGGACCCTGCCGGGGTGCCGCATGAGAAATTCAAGAAGCGCGAATTCCCGCGCGTGAAGAGAAATGGCCTCTCCGTCACGCTGGACCTCGCGTTTCCACGGATCCAGTTCGAGATCGCCGACTCGCAAGGGGCCCTGTTCTCCGCTCTGCGAGGTGCTGCGGCGCATGACGGCCTGGACACGGGCGAGGAGTTCCCCAAAGGAGAAAGGCTTGGAAACGTAGTCATCGCCGCCTGTCCGCAGTCCGCGGATACGGTCGTCCACCGTATCCTTGGCGCTCAGGATGATCACTGGCGTGGTGATCTTATCGGCACGCATCTTCTCGATCAGGGAAAGACCATCCACTTTGGGCAGCATAAGATCGATGATGGCCACGTCATAAGACTGCACGAGCGCCAGTTCAAGGCCACGCATCCCATCGTGAGCGCAGTCCACCACGAACCCGGCCTCACCGAAGCCATTGGTGAGGAAGGAAGCGATCTTGGGGTCGTCTTCAACGATGAGAGCTCTCATAGCGGTCTAGTCGGGCAGATTGCCCGTCGGATGCCATAGAATGACGACCCGCGATTACAGCAATCTTTCGCTTTCATTACGCCGCTGTAATGCGGTGGCAATCAAGCCGTAATCTCAGCTTCGTCTTAGTATATGTATGAAAGCTTCGACTGAACTCCTGACACCACCGGTTCTGACCCGCCGCGGATCCTCCTCAGCGGTGAAGAAATTGGCCGCGCGTCGTGCGACCAAGCCCGAGAACTCGCAACCTTCGCCGAGGGCGACGACGCCTGCAAGAGAGGAAACCAGTTATTCTGGTGGCTCTGCTGAGCAGGGCTTGCGTCGCTACTGCCGCGAAATTGCCAAGACCCCCCTTCTCACGCCCGAGCAGGAAGTGGAGTTGGCAGCACTCATCCAGCAAGGCGATGAGGAAGCTCGTGCCAAGATGATCAAGGCGAATCTCCGTCTCGTCGTGAAGATTGCCCAAGATTACAATGGTCTGGGCCTCCCGCTCGGCGACCTCATCGCGGAGGGCAACATCGGCCTGATGAAGGCGGTAGAACGCTTTGATCCCAAGAAAGGGGGCAAACTGAGCACCTACGCGGCCTGGTGGATCAAGCAGTGCATGAAACGCGCCATGGCCAACCAGGGCCGGACGATTCGCCTGCCGGTCCACATGAAAGAGAAGATTTCGAAGATGACTCGGATCGCGGGCCATCTCACGGAAGAGCTCGGCCGCGAACCGACCTTGGAGGAAATCTCTGAATTCACTGGCATCCCGACGTCCAAACTCACGGCGCTTTCCGAAGCTTCGAAACGCCCTGCTTCGCTGGATGCACCCTTGGGCGAGGAAGGCGAGAGTCGGATGACCTTCGGCGAAACCGTGCAAGATGAGTCCACGATTTCACCGGACGACACCGCTAGCGGAGCCGACTTGGTGGATCAGCTCGATGATTTGCTGAGCGAGCTGGACGAGCGCGAGCGCCGGATCATCGATCTCCGCTTTGGCCTGGGCGGACGCCGGAGTCGGACTCTGGTGGAGGTCGGAAAGGAATTCGGTGTCACGCGTGAGCGGATTCGGCAGTTACAGAATGTGGCTCTCACTAAGATGCGACGCGCCCTATCGCGCATGGAAGACCCTCGCTTTCAGCGGATTCGCGACATCATCGAGCGCGCGCCCGACAATTAGTCAATCAGCGCCGGAATCAATCCGGAACGTCTCTGACGCGGCGAGGCGCTCGCTGATGGAGTGGCGTCGCTCCCGCGTTTGATCGAAGATCATGCGACACGAGGCCTTGTGAGGAATCTGATAGGATTCCCACAAGGCCTCGAACCATGTCGACATCTCGCTTGCCGTGGCCCACGAACGATTGGTCGAGGTGGCCCAGGCAAAGTAACCAATCTGTGAGGCAAAGACTGCGGGATTGGGTTCGGGAAGAAAGGTAGCATATTGCCAGTCGATCACTCGAGGGCCCTGTGGCGTGACGACAATGGCATGAGGGCCGAAGTCAATGTGATTGCTCCCGCTAAGGTAGAGTTGATACGCCAGCGGGGTGATGGCTTCTAGCGTTGCGGCTATTGAGAGTTCTGCCTTGCCCAACCATTCATCGCGCAAAGTCGCGCCTGAGAGCCTCTCCATAGCGGCGGCATTCCACCGGAGCCCGCCCCAGAAACGGGCCTCTCCATAGCCGAGGCATCGGGGCACGGGGAGGCCACGGCGTTCGGCCTCTAACAAATGCGCACATTCGTCGAGGGCGTAGGTAGACCTTCGCCAACGGTCCACGCCAGCGAAGGGAAACGCTTTCACCACCACCTCGCCACAGCTCAAGACCAGTCGCCGCTTCGCTCGTTTGAGGACGTGGTCCTCGCTCAGACATGCGGGGTGTGCCAAGCAGGCGCTCCATGCATCAGCGGGCGCCTTCTCTTCGCGCGTCCACCAATGGACAGAGCGGTCTTGCCGATGGAATGGCAGATTCGACTTGAGCTCAGCGGGAAGCGGCGGCATGGCAGGACGGCATCCATAGCCTACCTCAAGCCCTATGAAAACGCTTTTACTGAATGACACGCGTTCCGCGCAACACGTTGGCTGCGAACTCGTGATGGACAATAGTCTGGAAGCGTGTGCGCAGGTGGGCTTGGAGGTCGTTGGGACCGTGACCACAGCGGAGGCGAAGGAAACGCTCATTCCGCGACTGGAATCCATCACCTTCGATCTCCTCTTGGTGAATGGAGAGGGATCCATGCATCATGATCGGCCCGTGCCTTCGCATCTCTGTGAGGCGGCGGAATGGGCAAAGCGCGAGGGTAAACGCACGGTGCTCTACAACACTCTGTGGGAGGCGAATGAGCGCTTGAATGCGTCACTTCCCGCCTTTGATCAGATCTATTGTCGTGATTCTGTCAGTGCGGATGCCGTGCGTGCCGCCGGTGCCACTGCTGTGGTCGTGCCCGATATGATCTTTGCCTCACAATTCGAGAAGTCCACCCGGCACCGGAGCCGCAATGACTGGACGATACTCGATAGCATTGATCGCAAACGCAGTGCGGCGCTTTCTAAACTAGCAAGCCGCTATGTCTTCCCGTTCCTGCACATGGATCGCATTGCCTTTGAGAGACTCAAGAAGCGTCTCTTTGTGCGCACGGGGTGGTTTGACTGGGAGCATGAGGGGGTGCCGATCTTTATCGAGACGCTGCAGTTCAGCGATCACGTATTGTCGGGCCGGTTTCACGGGACTTGCTTGGCCATGATTCTCGGAGTGCCGGTGCTCTCTGTCCGGTCGAACACGGCCAAGCTCGAAACGCTCCATCGCGATGCGGGACTGGATCCTGACTTGGTCTTTTCTGAGGTGCCGAAGCGAATGGCTGCTTTGGAAGAACGTGCCGGTCTGGCCGAACAAGCCGTTCCCAAAGCGCAGGCCTATGTGAGTGAAGCGCGGGAAGCCATTGGGAGCATGTTCGCAGAGATCGCCAAGGCCTAGGCTACGCGAGCCCGGAAAGAGGCGGTCTTGTTAGGTCGTCTCAGGATGATGGATGTCCACCGTTAGGCTGATGCCGCCTCTCGCGGAGAATGCTCCCTTGATGTGAAAGCGCTGCGGTTGGCACACCGCGATGAGGTCGTCGGCAATCCGATTGACGACGGATTCGTTGAAGCTCGGTTCATTGCGATACGACGCGAGGTAGTATTTGAGCGACTTCGTTTCGACACAGAGCTGATCCGGTTGATAGCGAATGACGACATGCGCGGTATCGGGCTGCCCAGTCACCGGACAGAGGGAACTGAACTCAGGGCAGTCGAGGGAGATCCAGTAGGGGCGCTTTGGATTGGGATTCTCGAACACTTCCAAAGTGTCCCGGGAGGGAGCGGGAGGAATGGTGCTCTCCGAGCGGCCCAGTAGCGTGAGCTTCGAGCTAGAATCGTGAACGTCGGTGGCCATGGCGAGAACCTGAAGGCGAAGCGACGCTTGGCAACGATAGATTGCTGGCGGTGGACAGAACCAATGGAAACGCTAAGCTCGGACCTATGAGAAGGCTCGTCCATCCTGCGCTCGTTGCTGTCACCGCTGTGTTAGGGGTGCTCTTTGCCGTCTTTGCGGCATTGCAATGCAATGACCTCGATCCTCAGGTGTACCATCAACCCTCGGTAATCGACGCCTGGTCGTGGGTCATCTTCTATGGCTTGATCGCGGCGCTGTGTTTCCTCTCCATCTTTCGGCCCGTGTGGCCTGTCTTGCTGGGCTTGGCGGCTCTATTCTGTGTCTATGAGTTGGTTGTGACTGGGCCAGGGCTCTACAAGAATCTCTTTCAAGCCGAGCAATTCACGATGACAGGCGCTTCAATGTCGCCCCAGCGCTCGGAGGTGGAGCTGACACGAGAATTCTTTGGAGCCGTGATTGGCTTGTTGGGGATCGCCTTCCTCTGGTGGCAATCTCGGAAAGCGAAACGCCAGTCGGTCTAACATGGGTAGTGTGAGCGAGGCTTCCCATCCACGTGTGGCCATGGTGGGCATGGCGTCGGAGAACTGTACCTTCTCCCAGGCGCGAACCACTCTTGCTGATTTCGAGGTCTTGCGTGGTGAGGACCTGCGCAAGAAACGTTATCCATTCTTGAGCGAAGATGGCTTCGGGGGCGTGGTGTTTCTTCCACTCGTCCACGCGCGAGCCTTGCCCGGAGGGATGATCACTGAAGAAACTTACTCTCAAATCGAAGAAACATTGTTAGGAGCTTTGCAAGAAGTTCTCCCAGTGGAGGCCGTCTACCTCGATCTGCATGGAGCCATGCACGTGGAAGGGAGACAGGATGCTGAGGCAGATCTCGTTGCTGCCATTCGTGAACGGGTGGGAGCAGACTGTCTGTTAGGCGCCAGCATGGATTTGCACGGGAATGTGTCTGCTTCTTTGGTCGCCCAGGTGGATCTCTTCAGCGCCTATCGCACTGCGCCGCATATCGATGAGGAAGCCACGCGCGCGAAAGGGTGCCGTATGCTCGCGGAGTCCTTGCGGGAGGGATGGACTCTGGAACGCTCCTGGGTTCCCATCCCGGTATTGTTGCCAGGAGAAATGACGAGCACGTTAGACGAGCCTGGGGCGTCACTTTATGCGGGACTAGCGGAATTCGACGACCTGCCTGGGTTGCTCGACGTGTCTTTGTGGGTTGGTTATGTCTGGGCAGACACGCCGCGCGCGCATGCAGCCGTGGTGGTGACCGCGCGAGAGGGTTCCGGGACGGATCCTGCGGCGATCGCGGAAACCGTGGCGCAGCGGTATTGGGACGCCCGCGAGGCGTTTCGTTTCAATGTGCCCGCGGGGCCTTTGAGTGAGGTGTTAGAGAAAGCCATCGGAGAATCGGTGAAGCCCGTCGTGGTCAGTGACTCGGGAGACAATCCCACCGCGGGCGGTGTGGGCAATCTCCCTTTCGCCTTGCGTGCTGTGGCCGGACGGTCTGTCTATCGGGACGGTCAGAAGCACGCTTTGATCGTGGGTATCTGGGATCCTGAAGCCGTGGCCCAGTGCACGGCGGCTGGTGTGGATGCAGAGATCCTCCTCGTCATCGGGCGCCATGCTGATGGGCGCCATAGCAAGCCCTTCGAGGCGCGAGTCACCGTGAAGCATTTCTTTGACCATGATCCCGTGGCGGGACGTCAGGTCGTGATTCAGATAGGAAAAGGCATTCACGCGGTGCTAACGGAGCGGCGAAAGCCCTTTCATCACTTTCCAGATTTCCACGTGCTCGGACTCAAGCCGGAGGAAATGGATTTGGTCGTGGTGAAGATTGGTTATCTCGTGACGGACTTGCAAAAGCTCGCCGCCAAAGCTTTTCTAGCACTGACGCCAGGAGCGGTGAATCAGCATGCCACTGAGGTGACTTATCATGAAATCGAGCGTCCCATGTTCCCCTTCGAGCGTGACTTTGAGTGGCACCCGCGTGCGGTCCGCTTTGGGATCGATTCCTGACATTAGTCCTTTCGGAAATCGTAGCAGAGCAAACGAGGGCCGGTTTTCCCGCGGAGATCTTTGTAATGCTGGGCAATGTAGACGAGCCCACGATGCATCACCGGAGTGGACCAGGTCTGAGTGGCGTGAAAGAGTTGGGTCTTCTGTAAGATCTTGGGACGCTCTTGGTTCAGATCGAGCCACAGCAAGCTGCCGCCCTCACCTAGGCACAAGAACTGATCGGCCACGTGGAGGAGGCTGCCGCGGAATGGGCTGTTGATGATTTGCCGATCATCGATCGTGTCTTCCCAGCGTAGGGAATCGCGCCATTGCTCGGCGCCCGTTTCCCAGTCGTAGCAAATGAGTTCCGCGAAGGGTTCTCGTTCCCCGTGGAATCCATAGAGCATGCCTTCGTGAAGGACTGGCATCGACCAGTGGACAGCAAAGTCGGGTGCCTTCCAGGACTCGCGGAAATGATCGTTCTCCGTCACCTCCAAACAGACCCCGCCGAGACGGTAGGCTTCCGTGATAAAGATACGATTACCAGACACCACAGGCGTCGTGGCATTGACAGACTCCACCTTCGAGGCGCGCCAGGCGAACTCATCTAGGATGCGTCCGTCTGCGGGATCGATGAGGAGCAGGCCGCCAGTCGCAGGCCGACTCTTGCCTCCGGCGAACACCACCACGCGGGATTTCCCATGGAAGCTTGCAGCGAGTGGAGAGGCGTAACTGGCACCCCACGGGCTCTTGCTTATCCAACGGGTTTCTCCTGACATCTTGTCAAAGGCAACGACCGTTTCGCGGTCATCCCGGCCAGCGTCGCGGCCGCCTACATTCACGATGAGGAGGTCACCGAGAACCAGTGGGCTCGATCCCGTGCCGAAGAAATATTGGGGCACCTGATAGTCTTTCATCAAGTCACGCTGCCACCGCACCTTGCCGTCAGACGCTTGGTAACATGTCAGGATCGAGGTCACGCCGAGAGTGTAGACGCGATCAGCATCAATGACAGGACTGCCTCTGGGGCCATTGGAGTAGCCGTAGGTGTCGCGGTATGTGATCGGGTAGTGAACGTGCCATTTCTCCTCGCCAGTATCGGGATCGCGGCAGTCCAAGCGCTCGCTGCCCTCCCAGCGATGGAAGAGATAGAGCTGGTCATGCGCGATGACAGGGCTGGTGTAGCCGTCGCCCTTGGTTAGTTCCCAAACCAGAGGGGGACCACTATCGGGCCAGGAGGTTGCGATGTGGGTCTCTAACGATTTGGCGTCATCGCGTGGACCGAGGAAGCGTGGCCACGCTTCTGTGTGTGCCGTGTCGGAGAGAGGTTTCGCCGGCGCGTGCGTCGTCAAGTGTGGCCGCTCCGCGAGGGCGGAGACCAGCAAGAGGATGCCGAGGGAAAGAGAAAGATAGGCCGCATTCACATCTTTATTAAATCCGCAGGAACCTCTGGGCACAAGTGGGGAACGTGATGGGAATCCCTTTGGACGTGCGGCGTTCTTCGTGTAAGTCAGGGGCCCCATGGAAGATCAACGTTACGCGACTTTCCTTATCTTCGGTGCCCCTGGCAGCGGCAAAGGCACCCAAGGCAACGTGCTGGGCACGATCCCGCGCTTCTTTCACTGCGCCTGTGGTGATGTCTTCCGCTCGCTCGACACCCGCTCCGAACTAGGACAGGAGTTTCTCAGCTACTCCAGCAAAGGGCTCTTGGTACCCGATGACCTCACGGTACGCCTCTGGAGAAACAAGATCGAGGCCCAAGTGAAAAGCCACCTCTTCAAGCCGGACATCGATTTCCTCGTGCTTGATGGGATCCCGCGCAATCGCGAGCAGGCCAGCATCATTGCCCCATATCTGAATGTGCATCAGGTCTTCCACCTTTCGCTCAAGAATCGTGACGAACTTGCGAGGCGGCTGCGTAAACGAGCGCTCAAAGACAATCGCCTAGATGATGCCAATGATGATGTGATTGCGCGGCGGATCCAACTCTATGAGGAGGAGACTTTGCCAATGTTAGCCTATTACGATGACGCCATCATATCGACGGTCGATGCGAGCCAGCCGCCTGCGGTTGTCTTGGCAAATATCCTGACAGTGATCACCAAACTGGATGTCTTTCAAAAGGCTCCCAACGTCTAACCACGTCGGCTCATGCGTCTTGTCTTTCTCGGAACGGGCGACATTGGATTGCCCACCCTGCGCGCGCTCATCGCCTCAGAGCATGCGGTTGTTGGTGTGGTCACGCAGCCTGACAAACCCGTCGGACGGAAACAGATCCTCACTCCGCCAGAGGTGAAGACCCTGGCAGAGTCTCACGGCATTCCAGTCACGCAACCAAAGCGCGTGCGCAAACCGGAGGCCCTTGCCGTGCTTGAGGCCTGGGCGGCCGATGTCATGGTGGTGATGGCCTACGGCCAGATCCTGCCAAAGGCATTGTTAGAGATGCCCAAGCTGGCCTGTCTCAATCTTCACGCCTCGCTTCTACCGCGGCACCGGGGAGCCGCTCCGATTCAAGCGGCGATTCGCGACGGCGATACCCACTCGGGCATGACCGTGATGCATGTGGCGGAAGGGCTCGATACCGGGGACATCTTCCTTCAGCACCCCTTTGAACTCGCGCCGAATGAAACCGGCCAAAGCCTTCACGATCGGCTTGCCGAATCAGGGCCGGCGGCGATACTTGAGGCTCTCCAGGCCATTGCCAACGACGACGTCCGTCGCGTGCCGCAGGACGATGCGTTGGCCACGCACACGGGCAAACTCACACGTGAGGATGGCCTACTTGATTGGAAGCAACCTGCCCAGATGTTAGAGCGCCTCATCCGAGCCTACGATCCTTGGCCGGGCACCTACACCCTCTATGGAGACGCCAAACGCCGCCTCAAAGTCTTTCCGTTCCCGAGCGTGCTTCCCACGCTAGCGACCAATGACGAACCAGGAACCGTTTGCCGCCTTGAAGACGGCAAGTGGGGTGTGCAGACTGGAGATGGCGGTCTCCTGCTCGGCGACGTGCAGTTAGAGGGTAAGAAGCGGATGCCGATGGAAGCCTTTGCTTTGGGGCAACAATTGCGAGAACCCTTTCGATTCGGCACGACTTGATGCTGGCCAACGATGGCTATTCTGTGAGGCTATTGCGCGGATCGTTGAGACTGCGGAAGTAGGACGCAGCTTGGTCGGTTGGCAGCTTCAGACGCATCGCTCCGTCTTTATCGATCGCGCCATCTGTCGCTAGACGTGACCAGTTTCTCAAGTCGTGGCTGACTTCGAACTGGGCGTGGCTGCCAACCGGCCAGGTGAGGTGAAGCCCGGTCGGTAAGGTGACCATCCGGAACAAGGGTTCACGCGTGGCTGGGGTTGTGGTCACCGCCGAGGTGGCGGGTGCGACCGCGGCGTCGGCATAGAAGGCATCGAGCGCTTGTTCGTGGCTTGCCCATCCTTCGGGCAAGAGGCGAACCACCCAGAGATGGCCGCCACCAAGACGGGTGCCGGGATCCAGAGCAAGATCGAAGCGAAGGGTCGATTCGCCTTCGTCCAGAGGCACCACCGTGCTCGCAGCCGTGGACCAGCCATTCATGGAATCCTGTAGGTAGATGCCAAGCTCACGACCAGCCGCAGCGCTCACCTGCACGGTCACTGGCGCCGATTTCCCAGCGGTGAGCACCTCTGGGACAGAGATTCCTAACAAAGTATCTGGAACGCTGTTAGGATCGCCAACAGTCACCTCCGCATAGTAGGCGGCAAGGGCCTCTTCATGAGAACTGGCGTCAAGTGGCAGAAGCCGGATCACCCAGAGATATCCAGGTCCCGAGCGCGCTTCTGATTGGATCGGAACCGGCACGGATAGGGATCCAGCCCCATGGACTTCCACGGTGGTCACGCCCGCCGTCGCCCAGGCATTCAAGGAATCTTGCATGCCGATCCAGAGCTCTCTCGGCTCGCTTGCGCTGTAATCTAACACCACCACGGCCTCGGCCCCGGCGGCAACGTTCTCAGGCAAGGTCACGATAGAAAGGGCGTCTGTTAGTCCAGAGCCAGGGAGCACTTCTGCCTCACCATAGGCCGCATCCAAAGAATCATTGGTAGGCGCATCAAGCCGTGGCTCTCCCGCGAAGAGTCTGGCAACCCACACGTGCCCAGAGCCAACTCGGGCATTGGGAAGAATCGCGACGGGGATCTCGACCGTTTGTGAACCTGGCTGTAATGATAGCGTGGCAGGGTCAATGCTATTCGCCCAACCTCCTTCGCTATCTTGCAAGCCTACCCAGAGAAACCGCTGTGGCGTGGCCCCGGTGGATCCGGCATCCACGGTTACGGTGACGACCTGTTCGCTCCCTTGTTCCACCGCCGAGGGAAAGTTGGCAGAGCCAATGGCGTCCGTGCCTCCACTTTGAAGTTCGTAACGAACCTCGACGCTGGGGGGCGTTGTGCTTTCGATAGTCGCGATCCTCAGAGGGCCATTTCCACGTGCCAACCGGATCCAGAACGAATGCACTCCCCTGGCTCCATCAGTGCCCGTGAGCAGTGCGGTGAGATCAAGCTCTAGCACGTCCCCGGTCTGAGCGGCTCCGAGATAGAAGCCGACCGTCTGGCCTGGCTCGAAAGCCGTATACAAAGAGTCTAACGGTGGTGTTGTTTGAAACAGACCACGGTGGACCACGACATCCACATCACCAGAGACACCATCAGCGATGGGTAGGCGCACGATGGCGGAGTCCACGACAGCATCTTCAGGGAACGCAGACAGATCCACAGTCATGAGTCCCCAGTCATCTGCTCTTTCAAGGGCAATGCTAGGGTCGGCGGCATTGCCCGTTTGATTCAGGAGATAGGCCAGGTCGTGAATGATCGCGCCCTCGAATGTGAGCGCACCATCTGCCGGTGCCTCTACTAGGACAGGTCTAGCATCCTGCGCCAATGCTTGTCCGTTAGGGCCCGAACCCAGTGGAACCAGGCGAATGTCCCAGGTATAGCGACTCCCTGGAATGGCGGATGCGTCGATGGCTACGGTGAGGTCGGTGCTTCCTGGCCCGATCACCATGCGGGAGGCGCTCCCGATGAGGGCACCATCATCGGCGTCACGGCAGCTGACCCAAAGATCGAGGGGTGCCTCAGAGTCGTGGTGAAGGCGCACGGCGATGCTTTCGCCCGGATACACTTCAGAGGGAAGGCTGCCACCATGCACATAGGGGCCGGGCACCACCGTGACTCTTCCGTAGGTCACCGCCTCCGTGGTAAGGAAACGGGAGGGAAACTGGCCGCCCGTGACGACGGACAAGCCCAACCGACTTTCCCAAGAGTAGCTGCCAGGCGGCAGATCTGCCGGAATGGGAAAGGACGCGAGCACCGGGTTTGCCGTCAACGCGTGAAAGCTCTTGGCCACAGTCTGACCACTGGTGAGCTCGATGAGTTCGGTGAAGAGGAACTGCCCTTGAACTGGATTGACGTCGAAAGGTATCGTCACCGTCTCCCCAGCTATTACTTCGCGGGGGAAGTCGGCTGCCAATTGGTTTCCATCGTCAATGACTAACGTCATGCCATCATTCAAGGCCTGACGGGAGGCTGTCACCATGTGAGAATCGCCCGCCGCGACGTCAATCCAGAAGGTATAAATGCCAGGGCCATCCTCGGGAAAGATGGTGAGCTGAAGGGAATTTCCCACAGTCGCCTCTTGAACGGCCTCACCTACCAGGATTCCTGGGGTGATGTCAGGATTGAAATCCAAGGGGGCTGATTCCGACCACGTCGGGACACCGCTCGGTTCAAAGCCCACCTGTCGCACGTGAAACACGTGGGTTTCGGACCCTTCCCATACGTCCATGGAGAGTCGCATCCATTCGAGATCCTCCAGGTCGGAGGCATCCACCGCGATCAAGGCACCCGAGATGTAGCGATGCAGACGCAAACTCGGACTGTTCGGGTCCAATGGGATCCAACGGTCGCCATCCTTCTCATAGGTAATATCGGCGATGACGCGATCGATGTCGTTTGCCTCCGCACTCAGGGCCCCAATGATCAGGATTCCCAAACCAATACAACTCAAGAACCGGTCCATTTCACAGGCTATCGAAAGTCCTGAACTTGTCGCAATGGGAAAGCGTGCGGCTCGCAGATTGTCTCAATTCTGCGCCATTCAGCTCGCAGATCACTCCACCCGGACGGGCATGCGTGCACCGGAACGTTCACGCCATTGCTTCAATTGCGCGGCCATGGCTCGAGCGCGATCTGGTTCCGTTGTTGCGAGATCGTTGGTCTCTCCGAGATCGTCACCTAAGTGATAGAGTTCCAATGAGCCGTCATCGAATCGTTCGATGAGTTTGTAAGGGCCTTGACGCATGGCACTGCCGAGACGGTTGGACCGGTGAAAGGCGTAATTGGGATAGTGAAAGTAGATTGCCTCACGCGTGAAGTGGGTGGCGTCCTGTCGAAAGAGTGGCAGAAGGCTTTCGCCATCGGAGGATTGCTCTAGCGGAATGCCAGCAGCTTCCAAGAGCGTGGGGAAGAAATCCATGCTGATGACGGGTTCGCTAGAGAGTGATCCGGGTGGGATGACCCCTGGCCAGCGAGCGATGAGGGGGACGCGGATGCCGCCTTCATAGAGATATCCTTTGCCAGCACGCAGAGGGCGGTTATCAGCCACGCCACTGAATCCACCATTGTCCGAGGTGAAGATCACGAGCGTATTGTCACGCTGGCCAAGCGCGTCAAGGGCGGCGAAGACACGTCCCATGGAGGCGTCCATCGCCTCGATCATGGCACCATAACGTGAGTCGTTGAGTCCCGGTCCGCGGTGGTCGGCGTATTTGTCTAACAAGGCTTGAGGCGCCTCCATCGGCCAGTGAACCGTGTAGTTCCAAAGGAAGAGCAGGAAGGGTTTCTCGGCCTCTGTCTGCGTCTTCATGAAAGAAATGGCCTCATCGGCGAGTCGCTCCGGCAAGTATTCGCCTTCGCGCCGAGGCTCAAGATTGGGTATCCGATAGGGATCAAAGAACGTCGGAGGACCACCGTAGCCGCATCCACCGATGTTGAGGTCGAATCCCTGAGCCGTCGGTTCGAAGGCGGCCTCGCCTTTGCCTGGACCACTGAGGTGCCACTTACCCAGAAAGCCCGTCGCGTAACCCGCCTCTTTGAAGCGCTCCGCAAGGGTGATGTGTGATAATGCTAAGCGATCTTCCGTCTTGGCTGGGAGAAGGACGGGATCCTTGGGCGTGAAGCGTTCCTGGTCAGGAAGATGATTGGTGATGGCGAGCCGCGCCGGGGAGAGTCCGGTGAGAATGGCGGCTCGAGTGGGGGAGCACACCGGGGCGGCGGCATAGGCATCGGTGAAGCGCATGCCTTCAGCGGCGAAGCGATCGATGTGTGGCGTGTGCACCGCAGCATTTCCCTGGACGCGGAGATCGCTCCAGCCCAGGTCATCGATGAGGATGAAGACGACGTTGGGGTGACGTGGAGGCGTCACTTCTGCCACGATGAAATCGACGAGTTCCTGACATTGAAAGAAGCCCTCCCACATGTTGTGTCCCTGTTCGGGTGCCACTTGGAGCGTCATCTTGCCGCCGAGGGCGTGGTAACGTTCGGCTATGAGAGCCGAGTTCTCTGCCAGTGGAACAACCTTGTCCGCATCCCCATGGATGTGGAAGATGGGAATCTGCGCCTTTGCTAGAGGAGCAAGGCGCTCGATGGGATTGTGTTCGGAAATCCTGTCCTGCAGCTCGGATTCCGTGAGCCCATAGGCGCCACAAGCCTTGGCTAGCCCTGGATAACTTCTGAGGTTGCAGACGGGATAGATGCCGGCGATTGCAGCGACATTGTCAGGGTTGTCAGCGGCCCAGTTGTAGAGCATGAGTCCGCCGCGGCTGCGTGCGAGGAGTACCGCGCGCTGGTGTGCTTGATAGTCTCGCACCATGGTCTCGTGCAAGGCGGAATAGAGTGCACGGCCCGCCCGATTGCCGTAGGATTCTCCCACGTCCACACCCGCCACAGCGATGCCTTTGGCAAGGAACTGGCGAAGCATCCATCCTTCGTCCTTCCCATTCGGTAACCGCGGATCAAAGGTGGGCGCGTAGAGCACCCAAGGCATCTGCGCGGACCGCAGCTCGGGCTCTGGCAGGAGCACAAAGGCGGCGTGCCCCTCCAGATCAAAGCGCTTCCAAGGGAGGGCGTCGTCGGTCTGGGCCTGGAGAGTGAGGCTAGTGAGGGCGAGGAAGATCCACGAAAGCGCTTTCATAGCGGTAGTCTGCCAAGTCTCCCGACGAATTCAATCGAGGCTCTTGGCAAAGTCCCTGCTAGTCAGAAAGCCGTTGCCCCCTCGCGATGAGGTCGGCAGAGTGGCCTCGTGAAGACTTTATTCCCTCTCTTTCTAGCGATGGGTGCAATCGTGTGGTGCGTTTCGTGCTCGCGCGATGGCGAATCAGATGCGCCTATGAGTGCCCCAGTGCTGGAGGCGCGTTTGCTGCCGCGCCCACATCCCGGCGTGTTGGGATTCGTGCCGGCTCTCACTTTCAAGAACTTCCAGGGGGAAACCGTCTCGTCTGAAGGATTGTTAGGCAAGCCGTGGATCCTGCTGTCGTTGCCGGAGGGTAAGAAGGCCATGATCGAAAGGGTAGGGGAACGGGCGCCGTCCGAGCTTGTGTGGGTTCTGTTAGGTGATGCGGTATCAGATGTGCCTGAGACCACGCTGTTCACGGAAAGGGAGACGGTGACTTCTATCAGCGAAGCTCTTGCCGCGGAGAAGGCAACCGCATTGCTCGTGGATGCCTATCAGCGGGTACGTGGAACCTACGATGGGATGAGTGACGAGGTGGTGAATGCGATCGTGACTGATCTCGTCGCCTTGCAGGCAGAGATTGTCCCGGTGCCAGATGACGTCCTCGATCCCGCGTGGATGGAGGCGCGGGCAGAGGCGCAGATTGCCTCCGCGAAAGCGTTAGAAGTGATGCACGACTTTCAGTTCACTGATGCGCGTGAAGAATGTGGGATTCGTTTCCGGCACAAGATCGTCGATGATTCGGGCAAGCGTTTCAAAGGCGTGCACTACGATCACGGATCTGGAGTGGCGGTGGCTGATATCGATGGGGATGACTTGCTCGACCTCTATTTCGTCAACCAAGTGGGCTCGAATGCGCTGTGGCGGAATCTCGGAGATGAGCGCTTTGAGGATATCACCGCTCAGGCTGGGGTCTTTGTCAGTGATCGCATTGGGGTGTCTGCATCCTTCGCCGACATCGACAACGACGGGGACCCCGATCTCTACGCGACGGCGCTTCGCAAGGGCAACATCCTGTTTGAGAATCTAGGCAACGGCCGATTCCGCGATATCACGGCGGCGTCGGGTTTGGGATACAAGGGTCATTCTTCCGGTGCCGTGTTTGTGGACTATGATCGCGATGGGCGCCTTGACGTGTTAGTCACCAATGTTGGACAGTACACCACGGAAGAAGAGATTCCCGTGACCATGGAGAGCATCCGCGGTGAAGCCGACACGGGCGAGACCTACCACGAAGGGTTTTCGGATGCCTTCGGAGGGCACTTGAAGGCGGAAAGATACGAGTCGAGCCGGCTTTATCGGAATGTTGATGGGCGCCGATTTGTCGATGTGAGTTCCGAGGTGGGTATAGAAGATTTCGGATGGACGGGCGATGCTGCCGCGGTGGATCTGAACACTGATGGATGGCCAGACTTCTATATGCTCAACATGCAAGGGGACGATGAGGTCTATCTGAATCGCGAGGGAAAGCGTTTTGATAGGGTGGGGCGAGAGTGGTTCCCAAAGACCCCTTGGGGTTCCATGAGCATCAAGGCCTTCGACGTAGAGAATGATGGAGACCTCGATCTCTACATCACGGACATGCATTCCGACATGAGCGAACACATCGGTCCCGAGAAGGAGAAGGAGAAGGAGAAGGCAGCCATGCAGTGGACGGAATCCTTTCTCAAGACGAAGGACACGAGCATCTTTGGCAATGCCTTCTTTCGCAAGTCTGATGCAGGCTATGAGGAAGTGTCAGACGCGATCGGAGCTGAGAATTACTGGCCATGGGGATTGAGTGTGGATGATCTGAATGCTGATGGCTTTGATGACGTGTTCATCGCCTCCAGCATGAACTTTCCATTGCGCTATGGCGTCAATTCCGTCCTTCTCAACGTGAAGGGCCAACGATTTCAAGATGCCGAATTTGTCCTCGGGGTGGAGCCGCGCGCCGATGGGGCGGCGCTACCGTGGTTTGAGTTGGATTTGTTAGGCAAAGATCGAGGAGCGCCCGTTATCGAGGTCCTGGGGCTCAGTGAACCAGCCCTGGCAGAGTTGCCAGAACGCGTGGTGGTGTGGGGCGCGAAAGGGAGTCGTTCATCTGCGATCATTGACCTCGATGGAGATGGCGATCTTGACATTATTACCAATGAGATGAATCACTATCCTCTCATTCTGAAGAGCAATTTGTCAGAGAAGCATCCCGATCTCGCCTACCTGAAAGTAGCTCTCGTGGGCAGGCAATCCAATCGCAGCGGTCTCGGTGCGGTTGTGCGGGTCACGATCGGTGAGCGGACCTTGATGAAGGTCAAGGATGGGCAATCTGGGTATCTCTCTCATAGTGACTATCCTCTCTACTTCGGGCTTGATGGAGCCAACCAGGTGGATCGTGTGGAGGTGACCTGGCCCTCGGGAATCGTGCAAGTGATTGCGGGCCCACTTCCATCGAATCAGTTGCTTCGCATCGAAGAGGATGGTGAGACTAGCAATCGTCCTCATTCTGGCGCTGTGCCGCCGGCGGCGAATGAGGGAAACGAAACGAGCGCCGTGATCGAGGTGCGACCAGGCGAGAGCATTCAGGCGGCGCTGGAGGTAGCGGCCAAGGATCCCGTGCGCAAACGCGTGCTCGTGCATGCTGGGACTTATCGCCCAGAGCGGCCAGGGCAAGCCATGGTGTGGTTCAATAAACGACACGATGGGATCACGTTAGAAGCAAAGGGCGAGGTGACCCTCACGGCTGCCAATCCACAACTCGCCAAACAGGAAGATGCTAGCTTCCCGGCGATCGTCAATCACGTGGTCTACTTTGGGGATGGGGTGAGTCGTGACACCGTTCTGCGAGGGTTTCGCATCACTGGCGCGCGCGGGTTTCTTTCCACTTCGGAGGCACCCGTGAGCATTCAGCCGGACCTCTCCGATCCGAAACTGAAGAAGGCGAGGTTCTTCTACACGGATGGCGGCGGGATCAAGATCTTCGGGCGCTCCTACCCGACAATCGAGAACGTCGAAATTGCTGACAATTTCACCAGTCCCTGTGGAGCAGGCATTTCTGTCGAGCACCGTGGATTCACAGATGGCTCTCGACTGCAGTCAGTCCTCATTCGCGATTGTGTCTTTCGGAATAATCGGTGTCCTATTAGTGGAGCGGCATTGGATCTCCTTCATGGGAGCTCGGCCGAGGTCGTCAATTGTCTCTTTGTGGGAAATCGATCCAACGATCCGATGGACGAACGTGCGGAGACGCCTGGGAAATGGAAGCCGAAGCATGGATCGGGAGCGCTCACGGTGTTTCCAGAGTCTACGATCATCGTCCGGCGATGCACCTTCACGGAGAACCGCAACGCGGTGGACGATTCTAACCAAGGCAATGTCTATGCGGATTGTCTCTTCTGGAAGAACAATGTCAGTGGCGGTTGGCCGCCAGGGGCTCGCTATGAACTCGACATCGCCTCGGCAGTTGGTGTCAGCGGATGCTTCATCCACGGCGACATCGACGATCTCCAGAACACGATCGATCCAGATCGGAACGTGCTCGAATGCCCTGATCCGAAATTGAATGCGGCGTATGTCCCCACCGCAGAGGGATTTGAGAACGTGGGGTATCGACCTTGACGAAGCCGGTCGTCCAGAGTGAAGTCGAATGATGCGTTTCTGGTTCATCGTTCTCATCGCGTTGAGTGGATTCACGGCGTGTTCGCGTGAAGAAGAGAAGAGTGCGAGCCCGTCTCAGTCGCTTCCCGCTCCGGAACCCGCCAATCCTGTGGCGCCGATTGTCGCGGACGGCGACTCCAAGGAAGTGGTTACTGCTTGGAGCGAGCCTACGAAGGCCGCTCTGAAAGCTCTAGCACATGCGCTGATTGAGGAAGAGGGTGTGCCGGATTCCTTGAGTGAAACGCTTCGCGTCAGCGATCTCGCTGCCTTTACAGAGACGGAGATTTATGAAGGCGATTCTGTGAGGGTGACAGAACGTGTGTTTCCCCAAGAGGGAGGACTGGTGGAGATGGAGGGAGCAAGCTTCCTCACCCTTGTGCGAAGGCTGGTCGCGATCGAGCCGGGTGCCGGGCACTATGCCAAGTTCAAGCTCTATGGGATTGGTCAGGAAGGGGAGCGGTTGAAGACGCGGCAACGGCTCATGGCAAAGGGAGCAGAGAAGGGGCAAGCGGTGAAATCCTACGCCATTGTCGACGCCCTTTGGGACTTGCCGGGAAGCGGTGCTGCCGGAGCGGCGCAACTAGCAGAGATACGATTCTCGTCCTTGCGCCGGAACACCCTCGTTCGCCAAGAGACGCGCCTGGTCGACAAGGCTCCGTCTGTGTTTGCGGGCAATGTGTCCTGGAGCGAGCAGTTGGCGCACGGCATGAATACCTGGGCACGCCATGTGGAGCGCTCGCTGACGCCAGACTTCCTGGGTTACCACGGCGTGGCCATGGGGGACGTGAATGGCGATGGCTTGGAAGATGTGTATCTTTGTCAGGCCGGAGGATTGCCTAATCTTCTCTTTCTGCAGCAAGCCGATGGCACGCTAACAGATGTCTCGGCGCGAGCAGGTGTGGACTGGTTGGATAATTCGACGGCGGCATTGCTCGTGGACCTGGACAACGATGGTGATCGTGATCTGAGCGTGGCCACGCGCGGCGCCTTCCTCATCATGGAGAACGATGGCGCTGGCAGGTTTACCCTGAGAGAGCGGCTGAGCAAGGTTGCCAACGGCTATTCCCCGACGGCGGCTGACATTGATCTCGATGGCGATTTGGATCTGCTTGTGCTGCGCTACACCTCTGATGAAGGCACCATTGGTGATTTCCCCACACCGCATCCCTTTCACAGCGCGCGGAATGGAGGAGCCAACGTTCTCTTACGTAACGAGGGCGATTTCATCTTTGCCGACGCCACGGATGATGTTGGCCTGGGCGTAGAGAATTACCGTTTCTCCTTCGCGGCTTCCTGGGAAGACTACGACAACGACGGAGATCCCGATCTCTACATTGCCAATGACTTCGGCCCTAATCAATTGTTTAAGAACGAGGGCGAGTATTTCCTGGACGAGACAGGCCAGAGTGGCTCGCACGACTGGGGCTTTGGCATGTCTGCCACGTGGGGAGATTACGATCGCGACGGTTACATGGATCTCTATGTCTCTAGCATGTTCTCAGGAGCGGGCAATCAGATCGTGGCCCAGGAAGATTTCAATCCCACCATGGACGAAGCCACCCGGCGCAAGTATCTCAAGATGGTGCGTGGCAACAGCCTGCTCAAGAACGCGGGCGGACAGGGATTCACTGACGTGACAGATCCTATGCATGAAGGCTTCGCCGGTTGGGCCTGGGGATCCACCTTTGCGGACTTGAACAACGATGGCTGGGAAGATCTCTATGTGGCCAATGGCTACATCACCCAGCCTGATACCGACGACTTGTGAATGTTCTTCTGGAGGCGGGTCGCGCCTCAAATTCCTGAAGAAGGTTTAAAACCCACTGCCACGCCAAGTTACACGCGCAACTTCCGTGATCTCAATGACAAGGTGTCGCGCGGGAAGTCTTTTAGTGGGTATGAGAGGAATCCGCTCTTTCTCAATCTCCAAGGGAAAGGCTTCACCGAGATGAGCCAATTGTTAGGAGTGGATTATGACGACGACGCAAGGGCGGTGGCTTCGGTGGATTGGGATCGGGACGGTGACCTTGACCTCTGGGTGACCAATCGGACCGCGCCGCAGGTGCGCTTGTTAGTCAATGAGCAGCCCAGTGGGCAATCGTGGATCGCCATTCGCGTGGAGGGGGACGGCGTCAAGACGAATCGCGATGCCATCGGTGCCCGGCTCACCTTGTGGCCTGAAGGGAATCCCTCGGCGAAGCAACAGCGCACCGTGCGCGCGGGCGATGGGTTTCTCGCGCAGTCCAGCGCTTGGGCGCACTTTGGACTGAAAGGAATGCAGGGCCCCTTCACCTTGCAGGTCCGATGGCCAGGAGGCGGGACCGAGACCATCAACGGCCTGAATGCTAGGGAACGGCATGTGATCACGCAGGGGAGCGGGCGTGCGAATCCAGATCCGCATGGCGCGGTCGTGCTCAAGGAGCGTGAACCGGTATCGGCGGAAGACCCGCTTCCGAGTGGCTTCTGGGTGGCCAATCAGGTGCCTTTCCCTGCCCTGGAGTGCACCGATCCAGAGGGGAAGACTCGGGTCACGACGGATTTCATCGGCCAACCGCTCCTCGTGAATTTCTGGGCCACCTGGTGCGCGCCATGCGTGAAAGAGTTAGGCATGTTTGGCGAACACGCGGCAGCGTTGCGTGCCCAGGGAGCCATGGTCTTGGCATTAAACGTGGATGACTTAGCCGTGGAAGGCAGCGCGGAATCCAATGCCAAGCCCGCTGACATTCTTGCGAAAGTGGGCTATCAGTTGCCCCATGGATTCGCTCAGCAGGCGAATCTGGAGATGATCGAAATTCTCATCGAGCACTACACTTCGCGCCGCACGCCCTTGTCGATCCCCACGAGCATTCTGGTGGATGCGCAGGGGAACGTGGCCTCGGTGTACACCCAGCCTGTTTCTTGGGAGCAGTTGTCCCGTGATCTGGCCTTGCTCAACGCAACGCCAGCCGATCGCTTGAAGCGCGCCTCGCCTCGCCCTGGGCGCTGGTTCACCGATCCCCTGCAGATTGATCGATCAGCCTTCCTCGGTGACTACGCCACGGCCTTTGCGACGAACGGATTTCCCAAAGAATCGCAGCGGCTTTATGCCTTGGTGAGGCCCAAGGAAGGCGTGCGCACCGCACAAGAACTCTACAACCAGGCGAAATCGGCGGCGCAACAAGGACAGACGGAGCGCGCCATCACGCTCTATGAGGAAGCCATTGAAATCGATCCCGAATACGGACAGGCGCTCACGGGGTTGGGAGCCCTCTACCTCACGCAGAAGAAGCTGGACGAGGCCGAGCCCTACTTCGCGCGCGCTCTCAGCGTGGATCCCAATCACGCCACGGCCTTGATCAACATGGCCATGATCGATCAATCGAAGGGACGTCCAGAGCTAGCACTTCAACGCCTTCAGCAAGTGCTTCATCGGAATCCCGAATACGCGGAAGCGCATATGAATTTGGGGTCGTTGTTAGCCTCGAAGAAGCGACCCGAAGAAGCGATCACGCACCTTGAGCAAGCCGTGGCCATCAACGATCAACTGATGGTCGCGCACTTGAATCTCGCGGCCGCTTACAAAGAGACGAATCAGTTAGACAAAGCCATCGAGCGCTATCTCGTTGCGCAGAAGCTTAACCCTAAGATGCCCCATGCCTACGCGGGACAGGGCAGCGCCTTGGCAGCCAAGGGCGAGCACGCGCAGGCCGCCGGAGCCTTTCAACAAGCCCTCAAGCTGGGACGCCCGTCGCCCAGACTCTACACGGAATTTGGCCTATCCTTGGTCGCGATCGATAAGAAAGACGTGGCGAAGTCGGCCTTTGAAGCCGCCCTCAAGATGGATCCCAACCACGCCCCCGCCAAAGAAGCCCTGCGGGTCCTCAGCCAGTGACGGCGGGGGTGCATCATGAACCAAGGTCATGATTCCTCGCTCCCTAGTTGTCCCGTAGCGGAATACTTGGAGAGGCAGCCGAAATCGTAGCCGCGTGGCGCGCGAGGTTATCCTTAGGACCCTTCGTGGGCTGATCAGTTAAACAACTATCTTTCTATTGGGAAATCCCAATCGCCATTCAAAGCTCTCTCCAGAGTCTTTCCCTTCAAGATAGGCGGCAACGCATCCTCCTGCCCGCGTAGTCTCAGCTTCGATGGCCACTTCAGTGAACGGCGTTTCCTCTCAGGGTTCACTTTCGCTTGGATGGATTCAGGCAACTGACTGAGTGCCTCCATCTGTCGCGCTTCAGAGGAAATGACGTTTTCGGATGTCGAATTTAAGTGACATTCTGGTTGGCTCTCGCCACCACCCAGAACCTTGAAAAGACAGAAATCGAAACCAACCACTCGGCGTCGCTTCAGCGCGGCCGAGAAATCCAAGATCCTCAAGCTCCATCTTGTCGAAGGCCGCCCCATCTCAGAGGTCTGTGACGAGTTCGAGATCGCCCCCAGCCAG
>JAUIAH010000064.1 GCA_030425385.1 Verrucomicrobiia bacterium
AAAGGTGACCATGCGCCTGTTCGTGTTATCGTCGTAAGGGCCGGGACAATGATCGTTTACATTCATGCACCCAATATCGCACATTTATTTAAGATGTCTTAACTAAATTGTGCGCCATTCCTAACCGCATTTCAAAGGGGGTAAAATGCGTCCAGAGTAAGGCAAATCCTTCGCCTAGGTGGGTTGGCACCAGAACTGATCAATCAACTTGGACAGCTTTCAGGGGAGGCTTTGAGTGCTCTCAGCGAGAAGAAACTTCGTGCTCTGCTGCCAAAGCCCGCCCCTGAGCAGCTTGTGGCATTCGCAGACATCATCTCGCGTTCCAAGCGGTAGGGAATACGTTTCAATCAACTCATGCTGGCGTGGGCAGGGTTCACTTTGCGAAGTCTGGCCCAAAGCTCAAAGATAGGGAGCCCGAAGTAAACGAACTGGCTTTTTGGGGGGCTAGCCAGGCTGCTGCTGATCAGCCAGATTGTCCAAGTAGGCGCACATTGAATCGTATTGGATGAGCCTAGTTCCACGGATCTGCCCAAGTTTCCGCAACGACACAGTTCGAATATTGCCGTCTGAAATTAACTCGTAGAGTTTTGTGCGGGAGATACCAAAGAGGCGAACGGCTTCGGGAACGCGAACCCATTCTGGGCGATTAGTGATAGTGTTTGGTGTTAAGCTTTCTGTTGTGAACATAGGTGATGAGGATGTTCATAGCCCTACGCATGCTGGCGCCGTTTGGATTGTCTGATGCTTGAATCTGAGCCGCCGATGACCCAAATTATCATGCGATGGATGCTCACACTCTAGCCAAGAAGATTGTGCCTTTGGCGCGAGAGATACAGGCCCTCTGCGAGCAGGGTGTCGCCCATTGGGAACCACGGGTTGATGCGATGATTGCAACGGACGGCTGGGATAAGCAAGAGGTGGAGCGCGCCTTTGAACATCTGTTAGACCTTGCTCAACACGATGAGGGGCTACGCCTCTTCAAGAAGTTGTGCCGGGCTTACTGGGCAACAGATCCCAATACAGTGGCATCCTATGTCCAGCAATACCGGGAGATGTGGGATAGCTGAACAGCCTTGCTTTGGGGGTAGTTCGAGGATCAAAGCTTCGCAAAGCGCTCCTCCAATTCGTCAGCCTGTTGGGCGAACTTCTCTGGATTGCTCTGTTTCAAACGTTCCAGGTTCTGCAGTTTCCACTTCAGGGCTGGGAGTTGTTCAAGGTGGGCGCACTTCATCAAATGCCAATTGGGCTCAGCTCGGACGAGTCCAACGAGAAAGGCGCGATGTTGCTCTGAGAGGATTTTTGGGACTTCGGAGAAGAGGTGTTCCTGAATGTCGACGAGATCTTCCAGCTTTACGGGAGTACTGCTCATGCCCTCGAACTCATTCGTGAAGGCGGCTTCGATGTTGGAGCGGTTGCCAAAGAGAACCTCGTGGACGGGGCGATTGTGGCCGGCAAGGTAACCCACATAGCACTCAAGGATATCCGGAGTCAGGCCGTCTGCCTGAAGGCACTCCTTCATGTCGAAGAGATCTCGCGGGTGCTGCCGATCCATGGCGGCGACGAGCTTACTGCCATAGAGTTCGTCGGCATTAAGCACGGGGAGTTCAAGATCGGTGAAGAAAGTTTCCTCTGCCGTAGGTGAAAGCGATCGCTGCGTGACCGGGAGAAGCGTTCCTCGGAAGACGTGGTTCACCTCAATCTTGATCCTTGTCGTGTCACGCTCGACAAACAACTTCACCTCTGAACCCTCTGGCGTTCGACCAAGTTCGCACCGGAGATTCTGGTCGGTGAGGGCATCGCTGGCTTCCTCCAGCGCCTGTCCTATCTCGCTGAAAGCTTCCTTCCTGCCGGGATTTGCTGTGATCAGTGAAGACAAGATCGAGATCCACCGAAAGACGCGGCATGTTTCTAACAAAGAGGTTGATTGCGGTCCCGCCTTTCAACGCAAACCGACTACTTTGGAAAACGGCTGGAGCCGTATCTAGCAGAAGACGAACAGAATCAAGGTAGCTGCGATTCATGGCTTCAAGATGAGTGTGCCCCCGTCCTTGAGTTTCCAAACCCATCGGCTATTCCCAAGGCGATCTCCGACACTGGCACGAGCCTGCTCAACCCATGGCAAGCCGAGTTCCTCGCCCCAGACGAGGCAGAGACGTATGACCTTTGTCAGTCGACAATGGTTAAGCAGTGTGTCGAGTTGCTTCGGCCGAAGCCTTCTCACCGATTCCATGATGCCACGTGCTTCTTCGATTTCCTGATGAAGTCCGACTTCGCTGAGCATCTCTAACAATGCGCGCTCTGGTGTTGAAACGAGTGGACTGTTAGGACTTCCGGGCAGCGTGCTAAGGCCAAAGCCTTCCGGAAGAGAACCGTCGAAGAGCTGGACCGCCCGATACCGCGATGGAAAACGGTCAGAGAACCAGGTCGGTAACTTCCGTTTCGCATCACCCCAAAGAATGACCGTTTCGAGGTGAGGGAGATTCTGTCGAAACCCGTGTCTCCCTAATGCTGACTTCGAGGCAATGTGCAGTCCAGGAATCCGTGTCTGCAGGAACTGCAAAGTTGGATCAAGTTGCAGCTTATCGCCTTTGAACATGAACACCCCTCGGCCCAATCGCTCGAGCCAACCGCTTTTGACATACTCATGCGCCAGGGCAGACGAGATCTGGCGTGCCTTCAACGAATCCACGCCAAACGGCGCTCCACGGGGCTGCGTGGTTAGAAGCTCTTTGATTAATCCAGAAGCCATAGTTCAGATGGAATTTGAACTGTACTGTCCATTTTAATCAAAAGCAAGCCCAGTGTTTAAATTGGGCTGCATAGATCAAGCTCCGCTTGAAGTATCATGAACATTTCAATCTTCAGGGTGGCTCTGAACACGAATGACGACTTCTCCATTCTTGGATGAAAGTGCCCGCGCTCCTTCGATGATCAGCAGGCGAACACCATCGACCTCATCGTGGGAGAGCCGACCTTCGCGTTGCAGTTCGATGTAGGGCCAGAGCGACTTCGGGACAATGATCTTGCGATTCACGATGGCGTCACCCGCGAAGTAGAGAACCAGGCCCGCGATCGTCAGAGTGAGAATGCTAGCAGCCACTGCGGAGCTGAGCACAGGTGCCACGCGGCTGTATTTGCCGATCTCTCGCTTCAGTTGGCCTAACCGATGCACGACGTCACGGCTTTGGTCTTGTTGTTGCCTGAAGGTTCCGCGAAGTGCTTCAGCCATAGCCTGTAGCTCAACCGCCTTGGGAACTTCAAGCGCGCGGCCAAGAACGCGTTCGAAATCTTGGGCCAATTGATCTGACTGTTCGTCTGTCAGCTTCTGATTTGCCTTCTCTAACAGTCCGGCGATCTCTTTGGGTAGCTCGCTCATGAACAGAGCGATGAATCCCATGGCATCGAGCATCACCAGGTGATCGTCATCGTGTGGGACGGATCGATACTTCTGGATCAGGAGGTAGAACCGCTCGCGTTGTTCCGGCGGAAGAAGCTTCGCAACGCTCTCCAAGTTCGAGGTATCCCCCATGCTACGCAGATGCTTCGGCCGCAGTCGCTAGATCCCTTGGCAGCAGAATGTCTGCGGCTTCCTCAAAGCCCTCGAACATCTGGCGCAGGTAAATCTTTGCTCTAACAACATTGCGACTGTAGCGAAAGAACTTCGCATCGACCTTGCCTTGGATGATTTGATCCAAGGTGCAGGCGTGATTGCGGATCTCGGCCTGAAATTCTTCCAAGCGGGACTTCATCGTCATGACGCTTGTATTCATGGCCTCGACAAAGTCGGCCACCGTCGGGTTGTCATGCCAGTATTGAAACGGGCAACGCGGGCTTCGCATCTCGTTGAGCACGACCAAGTAATCGACGGCATCCTGGAGATGTCCGGCCCATTTGAGAATCGACTGAATAGAACTGGCTTCGTTCGTCGTCACGCCAACGGCTGTGAAGGCCACATTCATTTCGACCGCATACTCGGCCGCTTCCTCGAACCAAGCCTCGGCCGCATTGGAAGAACCTCCTGCCAAGTCAGCGAGGACCACTCGTGTTCCGCGGTCGAAGGCGTTGAAGAAAGCATCAAGGGAACCTTCACGATGCACATCAATCTTGGTGGCCTCTGGATAGTAGGTTTGGAAGCCAGCCTTGTCGGCATTCTCCACATCGAAGTCGAGCAAGGCAGGCTTAATCCCACGAGCACGATACCAAGAAGCCAGGGCGATGGCGACTTCGGTTTTACCGACACCACCTTTGCCACCTTGTGTAAAGACGGCTCGCATGGATTGAGAATGGGAGGGAGACGGATCGGTGTTCATGAAGGGGTAGTGTTAGTCGTTTCAGGAAATGACCGTGAAGGTCCTGGTACATGACGAAGTTCGCCAAACGGATGTAGACATCACGAAGTGCCGCTCTCTTCGTCCAAACCACCGTTGCTTCGCGTCCGAATCGGTCCATCAGAGTGAAGAGCTTCTTTCGTTTGAACTTGGGCGAGAGACTCTCCATCGCCGTGCTCGGAGTCCTTCGCGGCTGTGGCGTTGGCTCAACAGCAGGACGCGTTTCCGAGGGTGACTCGATCACGGTCTCGCCCTTGCCTTTGACGATGCCGCGTCGGCGACAGAACTCGCGAATCGCACGGTGAGAAATCTTCAGAGAATGCTGCTCCAAGAGGAACGCCGCGATGGTTCGGTAGGAACACTTGCGCCGTCGAGAAAAGGGCGATCGTATCGCGGTGTTCTTCGAGGCGACTAACGCGAGCGGGTTTGGGTAGCTGAGCGTCCATAGATCTGCCCAGAAGTTCGCCAGTCGGCAAACCGGATCACGGAAAGAGCGTTCCCTGAACCTCTCCAGATGGTTCCCTATGAGTTCCCATAGTATTCCCAAATCAGAGCATTTGGGAAGGATGTGGAACCCATCAGGGAACATCGCCTCGCAGAGACACCCATCCGTTCCCAACTGGAAGCGGGTCTTGTGTCACCTAGATCCGATCTTTGTTCGACACCCCAGAAAGAGTAGCCTCTGCTTGGATGGGCGATCAATACAAGAGGTTGAGGTTTCTGTAGCTGTTCCGTAAAATGTGTCCGGTAATGAGACTCCCCCGCAGAACCTTTCTAAACACGTTAGCGTTGGCCGTTGCTTCAACCGCTCAGGCCATTGAGCCCTTTGCTAGGAAATCGGCGCAATTCTCGGGTCTCGGTCTCACAACCTACTCGATGAAACGCCACATGAAGTGGTGGTGGGGCAAGCCTACTAAGTCTGGTACGTTGGAGATGGCCGACTTTCTCGACTATTGCGCCAAGCTGGGCCTCGAAGGTGCGGAGATCACGAGCTACTTCTTTCCCGAGCCGTTGAACAAGCAGCAAATCCATTCGCTCAAGCGTCGCGCACATCTGCTAGGAATCGACATCACGGGCGGTGCCATGGGCAACAACTTCTCCTTCCCTCCGGGATCCGAGGAGAACGTGGGCCATATGAAGTATTTCCGAACCTGGATTGATCGCTTTGCCGAACTGGGGGCGCCGGTCGTGCGGGTCTTCGCGGCAAGAGGCTTGCCGAAAGGTGCGAGTGATGAGGACGTCATCAACAACGTGATTGCCAATTTGAATGAGGCGCTCGCGTATGCGGAGAAGCGCGGCGTCATGTTAGGATTGGAGAACCATGACTTTGTGAAGAATATCGATTACCTGTTGCGCATTCTCGATGCGATCAATTCCAAGTGGTTGGGCGTGATCTGGGATTCGGCAAATCTCAGCCCCACACCGGACCCTTACGCGCAGCTTGAACGCATCGCTCCCTATGCGGTGACGGCGCAGGTGAAGGTCATGACGCATATCAATGGCGAAGGAGTACCAGCGGACTACGCACGTCTCGTGGAGATACTCCGTGCAGCGAACTACCGCGGCTACCTGATCTTTGAATATGAAGAAGACGAAGATCCTTACACTGCTATTCCGAAGCATCTTCCTCAGCTCCGCCAATTGATCTCATGATCCCGCGAACGCTCCTTGTCTTCTTTCTCGTCTACGGAACCTCGCGTGGAGACGAATCGCCACCCGAGTTTGTCGAGACGCTCTTTGCCACCAGTGAGCACATCACAGCGCCCACGGGAATCTCTGTTTCTCCTGAGGGCGTCGCCTTCGTGAGTTGCGATCCTAACGGCATCACGAATCGTTTGCGGAATGCAGGCAAGGTCGTTCGCTGCGAGGACACGGATGGCGATGGTGTGGCCGACAAGTTCAGCAACTTCGTCGAAGGGATCGATTCGCCACGTGGCAGCTGCTACGTGAGTGGAACGCTTTACTTGGTGCAGTCGCCGTTCCTGATCGCCTATCAAGATCCCGATGGCGATGGTGTCGCCGAAACAAAGACGGTCCTCATCACCAATCTGGGCCAGCCTCTTCAGGCTGCGCCAGTCCATCACGGTGCCAACGGCGTCAGGATGGGCATCGATGGCTGGCTCTACCTGACGATAGGCGACCAGGGCTGCTTTGAAGCCAGGGGTACCGACGGTAGCAAGGTGACGCTCTATGGTGGCGGCGTATTGCGTGTGCGGCCAGATGGTAGCCAGCTGAGCGTTCTTGTGACCGGCACACGGAATCTCTACGCGATAGCCGTAGATCCCTACCTCGATCTCTTTGCACGCGACAACACCAACGACGGTGGCGGCTGGAACACGCGACTTCATCACCTGACCGAGTTGGCCGACTTCGGTTATCCACAACTTTATCGAAACTTCAGCCACGAGTACCGGCAACCGCTGGCCGAGTACGGGCCCGGCTCCGGAACGGGAATGCTCTACATGCACGAGCCGGGACTTCCGGACGGCTATGGCAATACGCTTTACTCCGGTGACTTCAACACCGGTGTCGCCTTCCACCCATGGGAGCGTTTGGAAGAATCCTATCACATCGAACAGGAATCCTTCCTGGATCTGCCCAAGATCACTGGGATGGATGTTGATGGACGCTCTCGATTGTATTCCACCTCCTGGAAGGGCGGTGGCTTTGGCTTCTCAAACAAGCCCTTTGGCCATGTTGATAGGATTGAGGCAACTGTTAGAGATGATATCTCAACGTATCCTAACATCAACAACGCCGCCGATGCTGAACTGCTAACTCACTTAGCTAATCGCAGTCAGGTCAGACGCCTCCATGCGATGCGCGAAATAGTTTCTCGTGGCAGCAAACCTGCCTTTTCCGAAGGCCTGTTCTCGATCGCAAGAGATACCGATGCTCCACTCTATGCTCGCGTTGCTGCCGTGATGACATTGAAGCAGATTGATGGCACGAGATCGCATGGTGCAATGAAGTATCTCTATACGGATCCTGAACTGCGTGAATTCGCTGTCCGCGCCCTCGGTGATGTGGCTCATGAAATAGACGCCGATGGAAAGAGAATTTTCTTGCTCTCATTGACGGACGAGAACCCGCGCGTACAGATGCGCGCTGTTGTCGCATTGGCCCGAGCAGGCGACGCCTCATCGGCATCGGCTATCTTGCCACTGGCCAAAGAAGAGAAGCTGCTTTCCTCGTCCGGGCGTGCACTCTCACACACAGCTCTCAAAGCGGTGGTGAAACTGAACGCGGTCGATCTCTTATTGAGCAAGTTGGAGGATAACGACCTTCAAAAGACCGCTCTGCGCGGACTGCAGCAGATCCACAGCACCACGGTTGTGTCAGGTCTTATCGCAAGGCTCGAAGCCACCAACGATCAGCAGTTGATCAAGGGAATTGCGCTAGCATTGTTCCGGCTCTATCACCGCGAAGCCCCTTGGGATGGAAAGTCCTGGTGGGGGAACCGGCCTAATTTTAAAGGGCCCTACTATAAATGTGCAACCTGGGAACAGACGCCCGTGGTCCGAGAAGCGATCAGAACCGCTTTCCGCAAAGTGGATCCAGCAAACTATGCCGAACTCTTCACGCACATGCGTCTTAACCAAGTCCCTGAAGAGGATCTAGACCTAGAGATTGATTTCGACGAAGTGTTATCGTTTCTTGAAAAGGAAACGCTCACTAGCACAGAATTTACTCGGCTCATGAATGCTGTCGCAGACAAGGAGCGGCCCGAGAAGGAACTGATCCAGATTTACGAGTACTTCAAGCGTGGCCCTCTACCTGAAAGCTACCTCAACCGCGCTCACATTCTCCGCGTCTGGGGAGAAAGCAAGGCGGCGGGAGAACGTCAACGCCAGGCTTATGAGGCATTTGTCAGTGGCAAGGAATTCATCGGCAAACTTGAGGAGCTCAAGCCATTCTTCAAGAACAGTGAGAAAGACAGCAACAAATACGCCCACCTCCAGCTGCTTCATTTGATCAATGACAAGTCCACCCCCAAGGAAACCCGCCAAGCGGCCGCGGCCGAACTTGAGAAGACCTGGGAGGACGGGAAGAACATCTACCCGCACCGTCTACGCGGCCTGATGCTCGCCTTTGAAGAAGTCGATCCAACACCCTATGCTGAACAACTCAAACCTCTGGTCGACCATCGCGATGAACGCACCAAACAGCCCGCTGTCCGATTTCTGAAGGCGATGTCGCATCAGTAGACGAATCTGACTCAGTTAGAGATCTCTGAGCGACCAAATCTTCAATACACCCTTGGACGCAGTCACGAGATCGTTCCCGTCAGGGCTGAATGCGATGGCAGTGAAAGGGGACCCATCACTGCGCAGTTCGAACAATTTCTCAGTCGTCAAAAGATCCCAGAAGAACAATGTCTTGTCCTCGCTCGCCGAGGCAAGGCGTTTCGAGTCGGGATGAAATGCGACGACGTTGATCTCGGCCGCGTGTCCCTCCAAGGTGATGGCCGATTCTGTAAGTCCCGCATCCCAGACTTTCGCCACATTGTCCCAACCACCCGACGCAACGAGCAACCCGTCCGGACTGTACGTCACAGAACTAGCAGCATCGTCGTGAGCTATAACCGTTTTTATGTCGTCACCAGTGATCGAGTCCCAAACCTTTAATTGCTTTTCTCCCCCTGCCGAGACAAGTCGCTTGCCGTCGGGACTGAAGGCAACTGAAGTGACGTCATACTCGTCATCATGTGATAGCGTGAGGATAGATCTCCTCTTACCAATTTCCCATACCTTGAGCGTGTTATCACCACTTCCCGAGGCGAGGCGTTTGCCGTCAGGACTAAACTTCACGGAGGTAATCTGATCCTCGTGCCCAACAAGCGTCACAATCTCTTTGCGGCTCCGAACGTCCCAAATCTTCAGCGTGTGATCCCAGCTCCCGGAAACCAATTGCTTCCCATCAGGGCTGACATCGACCGCACTGACGGCTGATTCGTGACCTTTGAGCTGCGCCAGTTCTTTGCCGGTTTCGACCTCCCAAAGCCGCAGGGTCTTGTCTTCACCGCCAGAGACGAGCCACTTACCAGCGGGACTGAAGGCCACGGCGGTTACCCAACCTTCGTGCCCTTTGAGCGTTCTCGTCGGTTCCACTTACCTAAACAAGTAATTCAGATATCGTATCTGAGCTTTCCTTAAAAGAGTCCACCGGACAACCAAGCTTCTGAAGAATTGTTAGGTAGAGATCAGACATGGGACGCTTGTCCAACGGCCATCGAGTATGGTGGCCGTGCTTGAGCCCCAGTTGTTTGCCGCCCGCCACAATGGTGGGAAAACTGACACCTACATGGCTTGCCGTCTGGGCACCACCAAAGAGAATTACCGTATGGTCCAACAGGGATCCCTCTGAAGCTTCGATCCCCTGAAGCTTGTCCATGAATCGAGCAATGCATGCGCAGAGCATCTTGTCACGCAATCCCAACGCAATCACATCCGGATTGCCCTCACCTCGGTTACCACCACCCTTGTGGTGAACGTCGTGCGTCCCCCGAAGCCTTGCGCCTGCCTGTCGCGCCCAGTCCTTGTAGTCATCGTAGTTGGGCCCGGCTTCGCCTCCGAGACACTGCGTAGCGACGCGTGTCATGTCTGTTTGAAAGGCGAGTGCGATGAGGTCGGTCATCAATTCGATGTGTTCCTGCATGCTGTTCCTCGCCTCTCGTTCCAGGCGAACCTTGGCCTGATCGAAATTCGGGCGTCCATCTTTAAGGATCGCTTCTTTCTGGATAAGCCGTTTCTCAACGTCGCGCACCGAATGCAGATACTGCTCGAGACGATCCTGATCAATGCGCCCCAGCTTGCGCTTGATGGCATTCACATCGCCCAGGGCAGTATCGAGAATGCTGCGATTGAGCGCGAGCCGCTCTTGCGCCTTCTTGATTTCAGAGCGGTCGGCTGGAGGAAATAGATTCTCGAAGACACGCCGATAATCGGCCGTCGCGGGGATATCGACTCCCAAAGAATTGCGCGACAGCGTGGTGGTTCCAACCCCGTTCGCCCAAGACAACACAAGCGAATTCAAGTAGGTTGGCCCAAGGTGCTTGGCCGCCACCTGATCGACTGAGATCGTGTTCGTTCGGGTGCCAGGAACAAGATTAATGTTATGCCCCGTTAGCCAACTGTAAGGATGGGTATGTCCGCTGATCCGGCCCTCGATATGAGAGAGTCCAGTAAGAACGGAAAAGTTGTCCCGATGATGTTTTAGCGGTTCGTGCGAGGCAGACAGAGTGTAGTCTGGCCCGGTGTCGTTCGGAAACCAAGAGTATTGGCTAATCGCCCCGGGAATATAGAAGCAGGCGAAACGGGAAGGCTCTTTATCTTTACTTTCGCCAGCCAATGTCTTGCTGCTGAAAGCTTCCAAGCTTGGTAAGGCAAGGGTGGCTCCGAGGCCACGGAGAAGGGTTCGGCGGGAAAAGTGATCTTTCATGTTAAAGTTAAGAGTAAAACGAAAAGGCTAAATCATGAGTGCAACGGAACTCCGGATTCACTAGTTTTCCAGGAACGCCTTTGTCTGGAAGACGGCTAACAACATCGTCCTGATCGGGTAATCTTTGGATTTGTTCTTGTGCATGATCGACTCAATCTCGGCCATGTCATCGATGTCTGGTTTGCGTCCAGTCGCGTAGAGCATGAAATTTTTCATGAGACCACGCACCATGTCTTCTTGGTAGTGTGCCACAACCACCTTCTTGAATTCATCGTAACTGGTAAAGGTTTCTCCGCCTGGAAGTTCACCCAGGGTATCAACGGGCCTGGTCTTACCGGTGCCGCGCCAGGCCACATTCGAGTCCAGTTCGTCCATTTCGTAAAACTCGTGCTCCAAGTCCCGCCAGCGTCCGCTGATGTCAAAATTCTGAAAAGCAAAGCCAATGGGATCAAGTTTCGTGTGGCAGACCGAACAATTCCTATCCTCTCGATGCAAGGCCATCAGCTCTCTTGCGGTCAGGTATTTGTTATCCCCTGCCGTGGCATCGAGTTCCGGCACTTCCAAGGGGGGTAACTGCGGTGGATCATTGAGGATGTGCCGGGCAGCCCAAGCCCCACGATAGATGACCCAATTGTCTCCCATCCAACAGAGCATCGATTGAATACCGGCATGTGACATGATTCCGCCACCACGTTTGTCATCCTTGCGCAAATTCACCTTCCGGAGATGGCCTCCTTCGATGCCGTCATAACCATAATGACGGGCGAGTGTGTTGTTCATCATGGTCCAATCACTCGATACCAATTCTCGCGCTGGGCGATCATCAGAAAGCATCCGTCCAATATATGCATAGGTTTCCTCCCGCATGGAGTCCTGTAGAAATCGGCGAAAGTGATAACTTGCCTTGCCACGCCGGTCGTCCACCAAGGTAATGGGTTGTTCCATCTCCAGCCACTGGGTCACAAACGGGCGGAGGAACGAAGTTCTACTGCGAGGATCATCAAGCAAGCGCTCTGCTTGAGCCTTCAGAGTTGCCGAATTCCTCAAATTTCCGCTCGAGGCGAGCTTACGCAGTTGGTTATCCGGCGGTGCACCGACCAACATAAAGCTCATTCGAGAAGCGATCGCGTGATCGGCGACGACTTTATCTTCGTGAGCGGTTGACTCCAAATAACGGAATGAAGGGCTCATGAGGACGGATTGAAAGGTCGAGCGCAGGGCGTCGTCAAACGTCATGCCGTCGGCGCGGAGTTTCTCGTAGAAAGAAAGGAAGCGTGTCTTCTCCTCTTGCACCACGGGCCGTCGATAGGCGCGTTCCATCCACAGAGCCAAGAGCTTGTCAGCACTTTCAAAGTTGTCACCGAGTTGGCCGAGGGTGGCATTCCACTGCGCGGGCGGCCAAGCCGCGACATAATGAGGTTCCAGTTCAACCTCTTTGAGGACTAGAAACGGTCGTGGCTGTTCTTCCGGCTTCCTATATTTCTTCTTGTCCCAGGCCGGGCGGAACAAGCCAGCACCATCGGGCAATTGGTTAGGCTTCGATTTGTCTTCGTTTTCAAAGCCGTCAACGCTGTAGGGCATTTCAACCCGTGGCGTGAAGGCAAAGCCAAGTCCGTGTTTGCCGACAATGGTGTCCTCAATCTGCACGGTGTATTCCAGGTCTGCGGGGCCCGTGATCTCTCGTCGCCCCAAGACCCGGCCGCCAATCTTTGCCCAGAGAATGGGATTGGGAACATCAGGAAACGCACAGTAGGACGCCACGCTGAGCTTGACCCGCATCAGACCTTCCTTGCCGGGCGGCGTTGGCACGCTGAACAAATTGCTACTGCGATCCCGAGGCCACTTGGGTTCTACCATGGCTCCAAGACCCGGCATGGCAATGCGGGGAAGCTTCTCCAGCTTAATTCCAGACTCCTTCCATGGATCGAATGGCTTGCGTGGGTCTTTCTCAACGTTGACCAAATCTGCCTTGAGGACTTCGCTAGGAGAGGGTTCCAAGAAGCGTATCCCTTCGACCGCACGACGCGTGACTTCCATGATCTGCGTCACCGAATCCGAAGCATCCTGCAAGGCCTCGGCGCCAGTGTCGAAACCGTCGACCTTGCTATCACCTGGAATGGTGTACGAGAAGTCGACGTCCAGCCCAGTCACATCCTGCAAGGCCGCCCCAAACTCTCGCCGATTCAGCCGTCGCGTGCTCCCGGTGCCTAAAGCACGTTGTTCTTTCTCAATCCAGGCAAGCACCTTCTCTTTCTCTGAAGCAGAGAGCTGCGGTTCATCTTCAGGCGGCATTTCCTCATAGGAGAGCTGTTCATGGATCGCCGTCCAAAGATGCCGATCCGATATCCGGAACCCATCCATCTGATCGTAGCGCAAACGCGCCTTCTGTTTCTCTGGGCCGTGGCAGCTAACACAGTACCTCGTCAACACTGGCTTGACCACCTCCCTGAAGCCACGGTTATCAATGCCAGCCACACCTGTGGTTCCTGAGGTGACTACCGGCACCGCAACGGTCTCCCTAACGACATCAACTGGCGAAGAAGCCAACTCCTCGGAATCTGTCGTCCCGAACGAATGGGTGTCGTCTCCACGCACGACCACATCGTCAATCGCGCTCTTGGAGAAGCCGGACGCACTGCACCCGTGGGCGACAAAGCGAATGGTGTCGATTGCGACACGGTGGTCGAATGGGAGATCCGCGTAGGTCTTGCCATTGAGCCTGATGGTGTGCGTGCCAGTGCTAACGTTTGCCTCAATGGTGATCACTGGACTCTCGACCACGGTCCGTTTGTCCGCCTCATCATTGAAGACGGCAAGCGGTTCAAACTTTCCATCCTTGAGATAGCCCAAAGAACCTCTCGGTTGGTGATTGATAAACTCGCCGCCGCCCCATACCAGATTCACGCCAACGCCCTTGGAAAGGTCTTCTTGATAGACTAGCCGTTTGGCCATTTCCGAGCTGTTACCTAACTGAATGTAGAAAGCCCAGCTTCCTTCAGACCTTCGCAGCCAATCCATAAGAAACGACACCGTGACCTTGCCCGCTTTCTGCGTGTGAAACACCCGCTGTGCTCGGGGGCGAAATTCTTCTTCCTCGGCTTGGAATTGCATTGCGCCGTTCTTAACGACGACAGCACCTTTCGCCACCCACCCGTTTGCAAGAGCGCTATCAGGTTGGCTGAAATGGTCTTTAAAGATCACCGTCTCAGTCTCCTCAGCATGGGAGGCCAGGCAGAGCGAGATCAAGGCAGCGACGACGAGAAGATGGTGTTTGATCATCAGCGGTTCGAACGAGGGGCAGCTCGTATGAAGGTTTCGGATAATCCAATCTACCATAGTTTGCTCAATCAATCTCGCCTTCTTCAATGATCCTGCGATAGACTTGACGGGCGTGCTCATAGTCTGCTTTGGCCTGCTCCATTTCTGCAGCCGCATAGGTCGAGGACATCTCTTTCCAGCATTGATCAACTCCGGCGAGGCACCACCTGGCGCTGTTGCGACTGGCGCGGATCGGTTTCTCATCGATCATGACATAGAGGGGATTGGTGTGAGCGTGAGGGTGAATTCTTACGGCGACCCAACTACTGCGCGGTAAGTCGGGTGCGTCGAACACCACCTCGCTAACGGTCCCGCCTGCGCGAAGAGACTTGGCGTCCACGGGACGACCATTGACAATCAGCTCGATCGGCACCGCTTCTTGACCGGGCACTCGAGCGGCGGCCTCGATCCGAAAGCTTCCGTTCTCAAGTCTTTCGAAGTTCATCAAGTGACCTTGCCCATCACTAACATAGCTCTTACCTAGCTGCAGGTTTCGAACCCATCGGTCGTAGTCTAGCTTTCCTTCGAGCTGAACGTAAACGCGGCCCATCGCGACCCGTTCACCGCTCATGCAGGGAAAGTCGGTTTCACCGCTGGCCACCACGGGAAAGCCGCAGTTGAGAACATGATACCACATGTTCCACTCAGCTTCGCGTGGCGTATTCATGGTCGCGATGAAATCAATCGCAGGAACCAATTGACCATCGGGTCCGGGAACTTTGTGTGTGACTTGCACCACAAATTCGCAAGCGCCAATGCCGTCGTAAGCTGGCAGATCGAAGTTGGGCAATCGGTTAGGGCTATCTTCGCCGGGTGTCCTGCCAATGGCGCGCATGAGTCCGTGGCCACTGTGTGCTGTGCCGGTGACCGCTCCCTGGGCTTTCGCCCATCGCAGCGTGTTCATGCCAAGAGTCGGCCAATGGTCCATGGAATCGCCGCCATCCGGCATCTGTTGTTTCAAGTTCAGAAGGTTCAAGTGCCCGGCTGCGTGTGAGCCGAAGCCACTCACCTCGACATCATAACGTAGAAGATAGGGATAACGGCTCACATCGTCTGGCTTGCCGGTGAAGAACTGCTTTTGATAGTCGAAGCAGGGGCCCCAGGTAAGACAGCAGCCAACTTTGCAGTCTTCGCCCATGATGTGTCGCAGCATGTCCCCGGGATGCACACCTTCCGTCGGCGAGTTGTAGTGAAGGCAACCCGCTGCATGGATGTGATGATCGCCGCTCCAGTAGCCGCGCTTGGCCGTATCAATCCAACGCTTCACATGGTAGCTAAATGTGAGGGGTTCGTTCCCGACTTCTAGGTGCTGTTCTCCTGGAATCGATTCCGGACCGTGGGAACAAGTGAAGGTGTAATTCCCCGGAGGCAAATGCACTGTTTCGCCGCTCTCCCGATAGACCTGCGATTGAAAGAAGAAGTCGGGAGCTACCCGTTTGGTTTGAGGAGGATAGATTCTACCTTGAGCATCCTTGATGACAAAGCAGCCCATTGCGGGTGAGCCATCTGGATCGTGCACAGCAAATGTCACCGGAGTTGTGGGTTCAACTTCCCATTGAAGCGGCAAAGCTTCCCAGCCTGTGTTGGTTCCTGCTGCGTATTCCAGATCAATCCAATCGATGCGGAAGTTGCAAGGGATTCCGTTAGGATCGATGCGCACGCCTGCGAGTCGTCCTTCCTCCTCAAACTCAAGCCGGTACTCTTTGGCGCCACCGCCGAGTAGTTGAAATCCTAACATCTTCCTTGGTGTTGCCGTGCCGTCGGTTTCATTCCACCAGAAGAACTGCCCCACACCCTCTTCTTCACTGTGAGCCCAGAAGCGCAGCACCATCTTTCCTCCCCGAGCGTCGACATTGGTTAGAAAGAATGGATCGCTTCCCGTGCCCGTGACATGGAGCGAGCCGTCGCGCACTTCGAGGTCGCATTGATTGGGCCTGCCCCAGCCAGCAGCGTTCTCTTCGAATCGCCATTGCCGGATGATCGGAGATGCCGTGCCATCCAATCCATCGATGCTGAATTCGAGAGTTGCGGGCCGCAGATCCTCACCCGTGACGGTGCCGGGCTTCGCATAAATTTGCAGAATGCGGTATTCCAGCCCGAGGCCGCTAAGTTCGGCAGCCAATGGACGTCCGATGAAGGTGTTCAGCTCAATCCAACGCAGTTCCACTTCGTCTGCGGGCCCGTTGGGAATAGGACGCGAGTTGAGACTGTCGACACGCAAGCCTCCGCGAGCCCCAGCCGGATTGACGACTTTAATACACAGGCATCCCGTAAGAAAAGCTGGAAACCGGAAAGCTCACGCCGTCTAATCGGTGTGTGAAAACTAACAAGAGACGTAAAACTTCCCAGCCCCAGCCTAAATCGAAAGTAATCGCTCTGCGTCA
>JAUIAH010000024.1 GCA_030425385.1 Verrucomicrobiia bacterium
TGACGCAGAGCGATTACTTTCGATTTAGGCTGGGGCTGGGAAGTTTTACGTCTCTTGTTAGTTTTCACACACCGATTAGACGGCGTGAGCTTTCCGGTTTCCAGCTTTTCTTACGGGATGCCTGTGGACCCGAATCGTGATGATTCGGACTTCATTGCGTTCTTTGCCGCGCGTACACGGACCCTTGAATTGGGTTTCACTAAGCCTTTGCTTCAGCGGGAGCCAACGACTGGCGAGTTTTCGTTTGAGATTCTTTTGCAACAGAACACCACTCCTGCAGGCCCGTTCGAGCTGCTATTTGTCTCCCCTGATGACGTTACTGTTAATGGTGGCGTTATTGAGGTGCATTTTTCAACGCCAGCGGACCGGATGTTTTATAAATTGAGGGGCGCGGAATAGGGTTCAAACCATAAACCTTCAAGAAAGCAGCGAATTGACTCCAAATTCCTGGACAGATGTGGGCACGCTGCCCGAAAACAGCGGCCTAATCAATGAAGTCGTTGTTACGATCCGAATTGAAATCGAGTGCGATTGCCGAATTGACATCGCAGAGATCTAGTCGGAATACCGCGCTGATATCGTAGTTCGGAGCCATTTTCATCGTACTCGTATGTGGGCGAAATGATAGTATCAGAGTTTTTGTGTCTACGGTAGTCGACTCTAAGCCTGACGACGGAAGTAGATGAAGCAGATGTTCGATTTGTTACGGGCCGAATTGATATCGAGTTTGATTGCCGAATTGACACCGTAGGGATTTGATCGGATTTTCGCCTTGATATCGTAGTTTGGAGCCATTTTCATCGTGCTCGTTGTGGGTAATTGATAGGGGTGGCGTCGAGTGGTTTATGATAGGGGCGCCTACGCCTGAACGACGGAAGTAGATGAAGTAGACGTTCAGTATATATAAGGCTAGAACGCGCACGTGCAGAGGTGGGAGCGTTCAAATGAGCACTCACCATCCGCCTGGGGCTGGAGAAGAAGATGTTCGAGAGGTGCGACGCTACTGGAGGTTTCTTCGCAGGCGTTCGCGAAATGCCTGTAGCTGTGCGACAGCGGCTTGCTGAGTGGCGTCATCGCATTCTGAGATGTGCGGAAACGACTCTTGTTTGGGGGCCTTCTTTTGGTGTGATGAGGATGGATCGGGGCTGGCGGTTGCCTGGGCTTGGAGATCGAGCACTTGGTAGTTCGGTTTGTGATAGGCGATGAGCTGGGCCTCAACGAGTTCGCGGCGGGCTTGACGTAGCTGGAAGTTGCCTATTTTCAGCATGCCGCAGAGGCTGCCGTCTTTGTAGTAACTGATGCCGTGCCGGTTGCCGACGGCGACGAGAACGAGGTAGAGGGCGAGAGAGCCGGACTGGCAATGGCGGATGTGGCCGTTTCTGATGAGGCGTGGGTCGATCCAGGTGAAGGGCTGCGAGGGGCGGCCTCGGAGATGGCTGGGGTCGGGTATGGGTAGGTCGGACATGTTAGTCTCGTTTGGTTGTTGGGATGATGGGTTCGGCGGGTTCGTTTTCTTGGCTGTGATGCCAGAGGGGTTGGAGGAGGACGGCGTTGACTTGTTTGGTGTCGATGGTTTTGGTCTGGTCGCGTACGGCTTCGATCATGGAGCCGATGCAGAGGTTTTTGACGGCTCGCAGGATGCCTTCGCTGCTACGGATGATGAGGTTGAGAGTGGCTTCGGTGTCGGTGTGATGCGGGAGGCCTACTTGGTCGAGCTGACTTAGGATGAAATCGGTGAGGGTGTCAGGTCCGAGCCGTTCGACGGTGGCGGAGTAGGTGACGCGGGTGCGGATGTCGTCGTTGACGCGAAGCTGTAGGGTGGTGTTGAAGGCGGGTTGGCCGAGGAGGATGAGGTTGTGGTTCTTAGGAAAGTCTTCTAACAGGAGTCGTAGTTTACGTAGGGCGGCGATTGGGATGAGGTGGGCATCGTCGATGATGGGGATGATGTGTTTGCCATTGAGGGTGCGGGCTTCATTGATAAGACGTTCTTCGCATCGGTGGTCGTTGCCGTCGCTTTCGAGTCCGAAGGCTTGGCAGAGGAGTCGGAGCATGTTGTGCCAGGTGTTGAGGGAGCGGTTGATCCATTGTGGTTTGGGGTCGTGGTGAGTGAGGGCGTTCTTGAGGATGGTTTTCCCGGTGCCAGGTGTGGCGCGGCAAATTAAGTCGTGGAAGAACGGTCAGATTATTTCGTGGGATTCTCAGGTAAGTTCGTGGGTTTGTCAGGCTTTGCCGTGGAGGTGCGTTGCAGTTGCAACCTCAGATTGCGAAAAGGCTTGTGCGCCTTCCTCGGGGGTGAAGGTGTCGGTGGGGTTGCGCTCCGGCCGTGGTTTTGATGGTTTCGATCTTCTGGTTAGTCTCGCTCGACTGATGTTGAGGTCTTCTTCAAAGCGCTCAAGTTGGAGAAAGTTACTGGGCTTAAGCGCTCCTACACGGCGGCGTTCTGCCCGGATCTCCCGTTGCAGGTATCCGACGACTTGTTCCACGTCTTGACTGGTGTACCCGGCTCGTAGTAGCTCATACCAGGCTCGTTGCCGGTCGAAGCCTAGACTCAGTTTCTGCCCGGTCAGTTGGCAATAGTGTTGGTGTAGGGCGGCCACTTGCTCTTCGATAGAGCTGCTTTGGTTTGATGGCTTTTGCATGTTTCTGTGGGCTTTTCTGTTAGTTCTCCTCTGGCAAGGCTCCGCGATGCTCGTTGGCGGCGGGGATCTGGGGGATCACTTGCTGCACGTGTTCGGTGTTGATGATGGTTGCTTTTTCTTGGCTCGTTGCGATCCACGCTGCCCGTGCTAGTTGCAGCGCGGTGCGAGGACGCTGAAGTGCGCTAGATTTCTGGACCAGGCGATAAGCAACTGAAACACTGAGACATGAAGACCAGAAAGCGATATACCGATGAATTCAAGAACCAGGCGGTTGAACTCTCCGAACTTGGAAAGCCTGTGGCAGAGGTCGCCAGCGACCTTGGAATCAGCACCGACCTTATCTACCGCTGGAAGCGCGAACGACCGCAACTTGCGCAGGGCGGCAGCGCAGGCCAACGAGCCGTAGGCGAGGCGGCCGGAGCTGACGAACTGCGCAAGTTGCGGCGCGAGGTGACTCAACTAAAAATCGAGAATGACATTTTAAGAAAGGCCGCCGTGATCCTAGGGACGGCTCCCCATCGGAAATGCGCGAAATGATTGACGCCATTAGCCAGGAAACAGGCCACAGTGTCCGCCAGATCTGCGACACGCTTGAACTGCCTCGCAGTAGTTACTACCACGCAGCTGAGCCGACGGAGACGCAGCTCGCCGATCAGCAACTCGGAGACCAGATAGAAGCCATCTTCGCCGAGCACCGAGGCCGCTACGGTTACCGAAGGATCTACCAAGCGCTTTCAGATCTAGGCACTCGATGTGGTCATGCAAGGGTGCGTAGACTCATGAAAGAGAGGGGATTACAAGCTATCCAGCCCAAGAACTTCATCCCCAGAACCAGCGACGGTCGAGCCGACAAACCCTCCGAGAACTTGGTGGTAGACCGACCATTGCCGGACCGCTCAAATCAAGTGCTAGCCGGGGATATCACCTACATTCCAACAGTAGATGGATGGCTCTATTTGGCAATTGTGATAGACTTATGTTCCCGTCGAGTAGTCGGATGGGCACTAGCAGATCACATGCGATCGGAGCTCGTCATCGAAGCCCTTGAGCAAGCGTTGGGATCAACCGAAAAGGTAGCAGGACGAATCTTCCATAGTGACCGCGGAAGCCAGTATGGGAGCAAGGCATACCGGAAACTCCTGAGAGATCATGGAATACTGCAAAGCATGTCCGCGCGGGCCAACCCCTATCACAACGCCTGGACGGAATCGATGATTGGAACGTTGAAAGCTGAGATGGTCCGCGACGGAATCTTTGAAAGCGAGGAAGATGCGCGAACCGAGCTGTTTGCCTACCTTGACTCTTATTACAACACCAAACGAAAGCACGCTTCATTGAACTACCAGACCCCAATGGAATTCGAAGAAACACTAACATCCAACTAATCTAAAACTGGTCCAAAAATCCGTTGCATCTCAGGTGATCAGGTCTATGGCGGCGGGGATGATGATGGGGTCATTCAAGCCTACGGCGTGTTGGCTGGTTTCGAGGAGGTCTTCGATCTCTTGGCTTTCCCACGCCTTGAGCTGATGATGGCAGGCGATGCGGCTGTAGAGGGCGCGGTGGCTACGTAGCCGTAGACTCCCTAACAAATGCTCGTCTCCGATGAGTACGAGACTGAAGGCAGGGCGCCGGGACAGTCCGATGCCTAAGAGGAGCCGTATCTCTTCGAGGGCCCCGTGGCTGTAGTTCTGGGCTTCATCGAGGATGATGACTGCGGTGGTTTCGCCAAGTTCTGCTAGGGCTTCTTCGAGATGCATGAGGGTGGTGCTGCGGGTGCCGCCGGCTTTGCCGAATTTGCGGGCCAGATAGGCTAGCAATCCGGCATGGCTTAGACTGGCTTGGGTGATGGCGATGGCGCAGTAGAGCCGCGGATCGAGCCGCTCTTTCCAGTGGCTGACGAGATGGCTTTTTCCTACTCCGTTGGGTCCACTGAGCAGCATGAGGCTGCGGAGGGCGGGACTTTGGGTTAGTAGCTGTTGCTGGGCTTGCTGGATCTGAGGTGGCTCTTGATAGTGGGTGGTTTCTTCGCTGAAGGGGATGCCGGTGGCTCCCCAAAGGTGGGTGTAGTGCGTGATGCTGGCGTCTGTGATGGGCTTACGGCCACTGGGTTTTCTGAGTTTGGTTGTGGTGGACATTTGATTTGAGGAATTTGAGGATGGTTGTGGTGGATTGCTTAGCCCTGGCGGCGGCGTTCGTAGTTGAGCCGGTCGATTTGGCTGTTGAGGTGGAGGTTGACGCGGTGGGCGGTGCCGGTGTGATGGTTGTTGTGATAGATTTCCAGTGGTTGATCTTCACTTTTGGCAAAGGGGTCGTAGCGCACTTCGATGCGGCGACCGCGTAGGCTTAGGTCGAATTCGTAGAGGCGATTTTCGATGCGTATGGTGCCATTGTTGCGTACGGTGCGGTGGATGCGGGTGTAGAAGAGTTCTTCCAGAGCGCTCTGACTGAGCTCAAGCTGGCGGAGGTGTTCGGTTCCGGCTTGGAAACGGGCTTGCGGGGTGGTGCCGGTGCTGCTGTGTTGACGGTTGTGATAGTCTTTCTGCAGCCAGGTGGAGAATTTGGCATTGAGGTCTTGGAGATTGTAGACGCGCTCTTCGTGTAGTGATAGTGTGGTTTCAAATCCTAATTGGATAGTGGAGAATAGGCGTTCTATCTTTCCTTTGGCGGCTCCGTCTCTAACAGGTGTGTGGATGAGCAGGGTGCCGAGGCGGGTGCAGATGGTGGAGAGTTCCTTGGAGGCGTAGTTGGAGCCTTGTCGACGTAGAGTGCTTGGGGGACGCCGCGTTTGTAGAGGGCCGTTTGGAAGAAGCAGTTGATGAGGTTGGGGGTGGAGTCTGAGGTGTAGAAGGCGCCGTGCGGGACGACGCGTGAGGCGTCGTCGATGAAGCAGAGGAGGTAGGTTTTGGTGGTTGTGTTATTAATGCGCAAGTAGGGGCCGTGGAGGGTGTCAGCTTGCCACATTTCGTTGGCGTGGGCTTTGGCGAAGGCTCGCCGGAGCTTGGTCCGCTCTTGGCTGGAGGGTTTGAGGAGGCCGAATTGGTTGACCTTTCGGCGGAAGGTGTTTGGGGCGATTTGCTCGCGTCGTAGGAGGCCCTGTTCGATGCGGGCGCGGTAGACGAGGGCGATTGCCGTGGAAGCTTGGCAGGAGCTTCTCGATGACTTCGAGGAGGAATTCGGGTGAGACTTTGCGCATGGTGCCTTTGTCAGCGCGCTGAGGTGGTTCGGTGATGCCGTGGCGGCGGTAGTAGTACCACCAGGTTTGAATGGTTCTCCAGGTGAATTGGTGAGGCTTGCCGTCTTCGTCTTTGAAGGTCATCTGACTGACGGCTTTGTAACGGGCCACGAGGGAGTTGTCAGGGGCGTATTCGAGGGCGCCTAGGACCCTCATTTTCAAGTAGAGTGAGATACGTTTCATAGCGCGGCGGATTCTTCCAGGCTGCCCTGGGAGAGGACGATAGCCGTTTGGTGCTGCTATGAGTTGATGTTAGATCGATGAATAGGGCTACGATGTGAATTCGGCCACGACTTGGGATGCGCGACTCACACTAAGGGCGATGCCCCAGCCTTGCTGAGCCCTCTCGGGAGCGATCAGACGTGAGCGATAGAGGTCTGGAAGTGAAGCTGGTACGCAGCGATGGGGCAGAGAGCTTTGGGAAAGACTCTGTGAGGTGTTTTAATGTGAGGTGGGTCGGCGAAGTGATGGCGGCTTCAGCTGGAGGCGGGTGCCGACGACAAAGGTGCGTGCGTATGGCTGTTAGGTGAATTTGCCAGCGTTTCGCTCAGTGATAGGCGGAGTTCAGCGAGAGCGGAAACCGGGCGTCCAGCCATGCTTTGTGGACGCAGCCGTTGAAATGAGCGAGTGCCAGGATAAAGGCGAAGAGTGCTTGAGTACGAAGAAAGCAGGCTTGAATCATCGGTGTCCAGAGCACGGAGAAGGTTCGCCCACATCCTTCGTTGGCTTGGCGGTTGGAGCAGAAGAATCGCTGGCCCCTAATGGAAGTCGCGCATCCGTCGTCCGAGGAGCCGCGGAGGAACCCGTGGCAGAGGATGAAGCCGAAACGATGACAATGGACGCATCGTTCTCTGCGGACGGTCTGGCGGAAAGTGAATCTCAAGCGAGTCCAAAGCCATGTGATGAGCAAACTTCATCCCGTGAATCTACCAGGATGAAGCGGTTGGCGGATGGCCGAATTAACGCCGATGAATGCCTCACATTTTACGATCACAATTCGGCAATTCCCGCCAATTTCTACGATCACAGGGTGGAAATTAACAAATAACCCGGTCATGGCGACCGATCCACTGGGAACGACATCCGCTCTCGAATATGCACTCATGGTGCACGAGATGGTGGATGCTTTATGCACGGCCGCAGGCATCGGTGAGCAAATAGACAAGTGCTTTACGGAGTTGGCGAGGATTCTTGCGAATCCCTCTGGGGGAGGAGGCGGATCTTGCGTCAATCTGCCGGCTCCCGCAGGGCCCTACCCTATTCCCAGCTTCACGCGCATGGCAGAGTTAGCATCGGGTAGTAGTCTCGGCGGTGGCGGTGGCGGCGGCAGCAGTGGTATCAAGGGCTGCCCTTCCCTTTGAGTGTGAGCAAACCGCCGCGGTCCTCTTCAGTTAGGCATGAATTGGGTGCGTCGTGATGGGGCGCCTTTGTGAACAGCTTCCTCGCAGGAGGCACTGCAACATCCTTGGTGCGCATCTTCACAGCCTTGGCAGCAGAAGAATTGGGCATTGCATGCTGTGTGGCTGCAGTTGCCATAACGTTCGCTGGGCTCCTGACAATGCGCGCAGCGCGAGATGACTTGAGGATTGATGTGATTGATAGGGACGCCGATGCGTTCGTCGAAGACATAGCAGAGCCCGTCGAAATCGCGTCCTTGCACTTCAGGGTCACGGCCATAGGTGACGATGCCGCCGTGCAATTGACTGACATCTTCAAATCCTTCGTCTAGCAGGAAGCCGGAGAACTTCTCGCAACGGATGCCGCCGGTGCAGTAGGTGAGGATGCGTTTGCCCTCTAACAGGTCGCGATGGGCGCGAATCCAGGCTGGCAGGTCTCGGAAATTGCTGACATCGGGACAGATGGCGTGGCGGAACTTGCCTAGTTCGCATTCGTAGTCGTTGCGCGCATCCAGGATCACGGCATTGGGATCCTGCATGGCTTCATAGAAGTCCTTGGGCGAGAGATAGGTGCCAGTGGTTTCGGCGGGATCGATGTCTTTGTCAGGATCGAGCCCAAGAGTGACGATTTCTGGGCGGGCCTTGATGGAGAGCTTCTTGAACACGTGCCCATCAGCGGGATCGACTTTAAAAGCCATGTCTTCCGTGCCGGGCTGCGCATGCATCCATGCCTGGTAGCGGTCGGTGGCTTCGCGAGGCCCACTGACGGTTCCGTTCACGCCCTCGGAGGCCACGAGAATGCGTCCGCGGAGACCGAGATCCTCACAAAGCGCCCGATGCTCGGCCACGTAGCTGTCGACATCGGCGATGGAAAAGTATTTGTAGTAGAGGAGAACTTCGAAAGGTGCCACAAGACAACCTTGTAGGGAGGATGGAACTCTCAACAAGGAAGTTGTGTGTGGCGCACGCCTGAAGAATCTCCATCTATCCCTTCTTGCCGCGTTTGCGGAAGAAAGTGGGGACATCGAGATTCTCGCCGTCCATCATGGTGGGGGTGGCTTTCTCGAAGCGGCCTTTGAGCGGCTCCAATTCGAGTTCGACTTGAGCGACCTGTGCTTTCTCGGGCTGGCGGGCCGTGGCATCAGCGGGTGCCGCAGGCTTCACTTTGGGAGCGAGCGGCTTGGCTGGAGGGACGGGGGCAGGCGTGCCCGACTTGCGGCTGGGTGGCAACGACTGGCGCGGTTGTGGGGGCACGGAGACGCGTTGCGTCTGGTCGAGGTCCACGTTGTCGAGATCGATCACGGGTGGGGCGTCGGCCGGATCTGGGCTGGAAATGACGGGCGCGGCCTTGGGCTTGGGTTGTGGAGGGGCCGCGTTGTTAGAGCGCTTTCCCACGGCATTCGCCTCGTCCTCCATCTTTAAGAGTCTCTCAAGCTCGGCACGTTTCCGTTCCAATTCCTCCTGCGCTCGACGGCGCTGTTCTTTAAGGTCTTCCGCATTGGCGGCACGCGGTTTGGGCGTGGGCTCTGGAACGGCCGACTTGGCTTCAGGCTCTTCCTTCTGGGGAGGGGAGGCAGGCTGGGGTTGAGAAGCGGTCTTCTTCAGTTCGGCGCGGCGTTTCTCAAAGGCTTCGCGGCGGGCACGTTCCTCGGCTTCTTCTTCTGCCTTGGCCTCTTTGCGCGCGCGTTCTTCGGCTTCCTTGGATTCCTGGGCTTTCGCTTGAGCTTTGGCTTCAGCGGCTTCTTTCGCCTCGCGTTCTTGACGCTGCGCTTCTGCTTCTGCTTTCGCCTTTGCCTGAGCCTCCGCTTCCTCGCGTTCACGCTTTCGGGCGGCGTCTGCTTCTGCTTCTGCTTGAGCGCGAGCGTCTTCTTCGGCCTGGCGGGCTTCCGCCGCCTCTTGAGCGCGTGCTTCTTCTTGGGCTTGGTGGTCCTCGTCGGGTTCGGAAGCTTGGGGCTTGTCTGCTGGGGCGTCCGGCTTGGCTGCTGGTTCGGACTCGACGCGGCTGGTGGTGGTCGTCGAAGGGACGTCAATCACGTGGCTCGTATTGGCGAGATCCGTCTCGTGCTTGCGCAGTTCTTCCAGAGTGAGCGAGCTGATGATGGTGACGCTCAGGCGGTCCTCCATCTTGTCGTCGGTGCCGGCACCGAAGAGGATCTGCGTGTCGTTTCCAACGTGCTTGCTCATCTCGTTCATGAGGAGTTCGACCTCGTAGAGAGACATGGACGCGCCACCCACCACATGGACCAGGGCATTGCGCGATTTGCCGAGGAGCTTGCCGCGGTCGAGCAAGGGGCTGCGGAGAGCGACCTTGAGCGCTTCTTGGGCGCGGTTCTTGCCCTTGGCTTCGCCGTAGCCGAAGAGACAGCGGGAGACAGGGTTCTTCAGAGCCGTGAGGAGGTCGTCCATGCCGATTTGGATGAGGCCTGGCTGAGTGACGACGTAGGTGATGGCTCTGACACTTTGGCTGATGATCTTGTCAGCATTGCCGAACGCTTGTTGGATGCCTTCTTTGGGGAGGACGAGCTCGCCCATGCGATCATTCTCGAAGGTGATGAGGGCGTCGGCACTACGCTCGAGCAGCTTGAGGGCGGTTTCCGCCTGCTGGATGCGGCGACGGCCTTCGAAGGAGAAGGGCATGGTGGCGAAGACGACGACGAAAGCGCCTTCTTCTTTCGCGATCCGGCTGATGGTGGGGGCGGCTCCTGAGCCCGTGCCGCCGCCGAGGCCGGCGCAAATGAAGATCATGTTCTGTCCGCGCACCGCCGCGCGAATCTCTTCCTCGGCCTCTTCCGAGGCAAGGATCCCGAGTTCGGGGTCACCTCCAGCTCCGAGTCCACGGGTGAGTTGTTTCCCGATCTGCACCTTGGCATGCGCGGTGGATGTCTTGAGGGTGCGCACATCCGTGTTCATGCAAATGAGTTCGGCGTCCTCCATGCCGTCGAGAGCGATCTGGTCGAGGACGTTGCTGCCGGCACCGCCCACGCCGATGACCTTGACCAGGAAGCCCTTGGCTCGGATCAGTTCGGTTTGTTCTTCACGTTGATATTCGATCATGATGTGGGTCGTTGAGGTTTGTGTGTGGAGATGTTGTTGTTGTGTTAAGAGGGGCGCGGGGCTCCGAAGAGGTCCCGCACAAAGATGCTGAATCGGCGAAAGAGCGAAGGTTGCGGGCGCTCGCGGTCTTGAAGCTGGGCGTAGCGGATGAGGCCGATGGCGGTGCTGTATCGCGGATCCGCGGCAACAGCAGAGACCCCGTTGAGGGGCACGGGGCGCGACTTGACGATGGGAATGTCTCCAAAGACTTCCGCGGCCACCCGGTCAATGCCCGGAAGCAAGCTGGTGCCACCTGTTAGGTAGATGCCGCTGCCGACGCGGTCAAGGTGGCCCCAGTCGTCTAACGGCTTCATGACGCAGGTGAATATCTCGTGTAGGCGCATGTAGATGATTTCGTGGAGCTGCTCCAAATCGATTTCGCGGCCATTAAAGCGCGTCTCATCGGTGAGAACAATCGAATTCTTGCTACTGCTTTCGTCGACGATGGCGCTGCCGTGTTTGATCTTGAGCTTCTCCGCGAGGTTGTTGGGTACTTTGAGTACCATGGAGATGTCATTGTTGATGTGATCGCCTCCCACAGAGAGACATCCTGACTGACACACTGACCCGTTGTTGTAGAGGACGTAGTCGGTGGTGCCGCCGCCGATATCGATCACGAGAGCCCCTTCATCTTTCTCCTGGCGATTGAGCATGATCTGAGCGGATGCCAGGGGGCTGAAGACAATGTCGTCCACCTCCATGGGAAGCTCGCGCACGAATCGGATCGCATTCTGCAGCCGTGTCCGGGTGCCGTGGATGATGTGATAGTCTGCTTCTAACTGCGACCCACACATGCCGACAGGATCCTCGACGCCTTCCTGACCATCGACGAAGTAGTGTCGGATGTGCGTGTGGAGAAAGGCATTCGTCTCGGGGATGGGAAATTCACGTGCGATCTTCTTGAGTTCATCGACGTCGTCGAGCGTGATCTCGCGCTGGTCTTCGGGAATGCGCACGCACCCGCGATCATTGAAGCTGGTGATATGGGAGCCAGTGACACTCAAATAGACGGCTTTGATCTCAAGGTCAGCGCGATCTTCCGCCATGCGAATGGCGTTGTAGACACAGGTGCTCGCCAACTCGAAATCGATGATTTCTCCTTTACGCACCCCTGCCGATGGCACATCTCCGATGCCGAGAATCTTGAGCGCTCCGTCAGGGCGCACTTCTCCCACGACGACGCACACTTTGCTCGTGCCGACTTCCAAACCGACATAGATGTCTGTGCGGGCCAAGAGGAGGGAGTGTTAGGGATTACGAATCGATGTTGACGATGTTCTCAAGGTCTTGTTCGGACAGCTGGTGGTTCCAGGGTGAGCGGGGTTGCCACCGAGGAGCGGGTTGTTGCTCGATGGCATCGGCAGGTGCCTCCAAGGCAGGGGCGAAATTCGCGTCGTGATAGATGACGGGAATGTTATCGGCTACGGTAAGATCGACTTTCGCAAAGTAGCGGTTCTGGCGTTCGCCGTGGCGAATGGTATCGCCCAACTTGATCAGTTGCCCTCTCAGATTCTCGGGAAGGAAGACCAACTGTGTTTCTGGTAGGCAATCGACAGTCAAGCGGTAGTGACGGCTAGCATCGATTTGTGCTAGGTGGAGATTCGGGTGCAAATGAGGCTCCATTGGCCAAAGGTGCACGAGTTCTAGGGCTGCTTCCACGCTTGGAAGGTCCACTTTCTCGCCATAGATGACGAACTCCTCAATCATCTCGCGGGGGATGAGGATGACGGGGAAATCGTAGAACTCGCGGTAGAGGGTGTGACAGCAAATGGCAATGCCTTCAGCATCGAGAAGGATGCCTTCCTGACGTTTGTCCAAATCGCCTCCCTGATAGCCTAACCAAGCCACTGGTGTGCGTTCCCAGACCATGATCTCCAGGGTGTCTGGTACCTTGCGTTTCACGCGCACGTCGCGGACCTGAGAACGGCTGCGCAAATTGGTATCGATCGCTTTCAGATCGATCTCTAGCAGATTGATCTTCGACGGAATCTGGGCGGTCTGAAGAATCTCCTGCTTGGTGAGGGTGCCATCGTTGAGGACTTCGACGTGTTTTAGAAGAAACTCAGGATTGTCGTAGAAAGCCTTGTGAAACAGGGCCCAACCCGCCACGGCGAGCGCGGTGAGCCCGGTCAGCCAGAGAAGCCCTCGGCGAAAGCGGCGCCGATTCTCGGCAGCCCGGCGATTCACCCCGCGCCGGGAATCAACCGGCATCTTGAGCATTTCGCGCACTTCGCGAGCCTCACGCCGAGCTTGGCGGGCTTTCTCGCGAGACCGTTTGCTATTGGAGGTGTGTTTCTTGCGGCTCATGGGGAAGGTTGCTAGCGAGTGATGGCCAAAGACTGCTCGGCGATGCGGACACAGAGTTCCGTGAAATCGATCCCTAACGCTTGCGCCCCTTTAGGAAGAAGGCTGCTGGCGGTCATCCCTGGGATGGTGTTGAGCTCCAGGACCCAGGGGCGGTCATCACCGTCTAACAAGACATCCACCCGAGAATACACCTCGACACCCAGGGCACGATGCGTGTCGAGCGCGGCCTTCTGGACTGCCTTGGTCACTTTGTCAGGAAGCTCGGCTGGGCAAATGTAGTCGGTGCCTCCAGCATTATTCAGCCAGGGATACTTGTTGTTCATGTCATAGAATCCCGATCGCGGGGCTATATGTACGATCGGAAATGCGGTATCCCCTAGCACGCCCACGGTCAGCTCCTTGCCTTCCACGAAAGCCTCGACCAAGGCCACATCAGTGTATTGAGAAACATCTTCCCGTGCGCGCGCTAGATCGTCTGACGTTTTCACAATGTGCACGCCGACACTGGATCCCTCGCGAGGAGGCTTCACCACGCAGGGGAGTGCCATCTTAGGCGCATCTGTCTCTTTCAAGCGCCAATATTCGAACGCTGGTGAAGGGACGCCCTCTTTCTCCAGGCGTTCCTTGGTGAGGATCTTATCGAAGGCCAAGGTGCTCGACTCTCGGCCTGCGCCGGTATAGGGGACGCCGCGTTTCTCAAGGATTGCTTGCAGTTGGCCATCCTCGCCAAAGGTGCCGTGGATGACGTTGTAGGCGAGATCGGTCCCCGCTGGCAATTCGAAATCGGCTCCCTTCACATCGACATCGATCACGGTGACATCTCCGAGTGAACGCAGCGCTTCACTCACGCTCTTGGCCGAATGCAGCGAGATTTCGCGTTCCGATCCGGGGCCGCCCATGAGGACGGCGATGGTTTTCCCTTGGAGTCTACTCATTTGACAAATTGGTGAGGGGTAGGGGGTTCTTCTCCTATGATCTGTACTTCCGTCTCTAAATCGATCCCGCGTTCTTCCTTGGCTTTGGTTTGAATCCTGCCGATCAATGTGAGGATATCTGCGGCAGTGGCGGCGCCATCGTTGACGATGAAGTTACCGTGCACGTTGGAAACACGCGCATGTTCGTAGCGCGCATTCTTCATGCCTAGCTCTTCGACTAACATGCCTGCAGGGATGGTTTCTGGATTCTTGAAGATGCACCCTGCGCTCGGAGCCACGGGCTGAGAGTTCTTGCGCTTCTCTTTGGAGGATTCCAGGAGGGCATCGATGGCCGCAGTGTCAGTCGGAGTGCCTCGGAACACCGCAGAGAGAACAATGTTCTCCGTTAATTCTGGCACATTGCGATAATGATAGGCAAAGGCGTCGCCAGCTTTCTCGACAATCTCTCCCGTCTCAGCGTCGAGGTATTTCACGGACACCACTTGATCAAAGGTAGCCGTACCCATGGCCCCAGCATTCATGCGGAGCCCGCCACCGACATTGCCGGGGATGCCTTCCATCCACTCGAATCCTCCGAGGCCGGCACTGCGGGCTGCTCCCGTGAGGGTCTTGAAACGCGCGCCTGCACCGGCCTCGATCTCTTGCCCACGCACGGTGATCTTGCCGAAGGCGCCCTTCACGGGATGCAGGACGACGCCTGGAATCCCGCCGTCTTTGACCAAGAGGTTCGAGCCGCGTCCGATCACGCGGACGGGCCACTGATTCTGCTTGGCGTAGCGCACGGCGGCTTGAAGGGCTTCGAAGCTGTGAGGTTCGAGCCAATACTGGGCTGGACCGCCAACGCGCATGGTGGTGTGTTTGGCCATGGGCTCATAGAGTTGGCTGGGGCCGTGTTCTCCGGCCATCACTTCTTCTAACGCTTCCAGAACCTCCAAATCTTGGGCAAGCCGTTTTCCCACCAGATGGACATCGCCTGCGCCCAGGGTGAGGAGCAAATCGCCCTTCTGCAGGGCTCGCCCCACGACCCAATGCGCGGTGGCATTGTCCTCAATGCAATGCACCTCCACATCTGGGGATTCTGCGAGGATGGCATCGGCGATCGTTTGCCCACTGACGCCAGGGATGGGGGCTTCGCTGGCGGGATAGATTTCACTGACAAAGACCACATCCGCCTGCGCGAAGGCTTTGCCAAAAGCCGTCGCCAAGCGCTGAGTGCGTGAGTAGCGATGAGGCTGAAAGAGAACGACCAATCGGTTAGGATCTTGGCTTCGTGCGGTGTCCAAGGTCGCCGCTACTTCGGTGGGATGGTGGCCGTAGTCGTCGACGATAAGGTGATTGGGACTCGTATATTTGCGATCGAAACGACGGCGTGCGCCGCGAAAGGTTCCTAGCGCTTCTCTCAACGACTCGAAGGTCACTCCCAACTCCAAGGCCACCGCGGCGGCAGCGAGCGCGTTGAGAATGTTGTGTTTGCCCGGGATGTTCAGTTCCACGCGCCCTTGCAATTCGCCTCGATGAAAGAGGCTGAACTGAGAACTCTGCGCGTCGGCACTGACCACGCCTGCAGCGTAGTCGAGTGCATGGTCCCATCCGTAACTGCGCCCTCGCTCTCCTAGCGTTTCCCCTAGCGCGCGAGCTTCAGGATCTTCGCCGCAATAGACGACGGCATCTGTGGTTTGCGCGAGCAATTGTTGGAACACGGTGCGGATCTCAGCGATGCCGCTGTAGTGATCCAAGTGCTCCTCTTCCATGTTCAGAATGATGGCAATGGCAGGATGGAAGTTCACGAGCGTACCGTCGCTCTCATCGCCCTCGGCCACGAGGTGCTTGCCCTCAAGGTCGTAGTGCGCGTTCGTGCCTAACAAAGGTATTTCTGCGCCGACATAATGGGAGGGTTTCAAGCCGCCCACGCGGAGGATGTGGGCGAGAAGGGCGGAGGTGGTCGTTTTCCCATGGGTGCCGGACACGACAATGCCCTCTTTCGTGCGCATGATTGCGGCGAGCGCTTCTGCGCGACGGAGAAGTAATTTCCCGCCGTCCGCCGCCGCATCGTAGGCGGCGTTCCCGGGCTTGATGGCCGAGGAATAGACGACGACATCGACGTCCGCCACGTCCTCAGCGGCGTGAGGTGACCGGAAGCGTAGGCCGACTTTCTCTAGGCGGGCTGTCTCTCCCGTGGCCACCCGATCGGAACCGCTGACGTGGTGCCCGAGAGCGAGCAACAACGAGGCGAGCCCACTCATGCCGGAGCCCGCCACGCCAATGAGATGGATGCGGAGGGGCTCGCCATGGGTGGGGTCCGCGAGTCGAGAAATGGCTTCGTTGCGGGTCACGCCGTTTGGGCCTCCATTATATCGCAGATCTTAATATTCGCATCATCTGAACTAAATGAATGCATCTTCTCGCGCATGGCTCTGAGGGACTCATCGACGAGAAATTTCTCCCGGAGCAACGTGGCAAGTTTGGGACCATCCAGGGAATCCTGGGGACAAAGAACCGCGGCCCCCCCATCATCGAACGGTTTCGCGTTGAAGGTCTGATGATTCTCCGCGGCGAAGGGGTAGGGCACGAGGATGCTGGGAATGCCGAAGTGAGCGAGCTCGCTCATGGTGGAGGCACCAGAACGGCAAAGGGCGAGGTCGGCCACGGTGAGAGCCTCTGCCATGCGGTCGCAGAAGGCAGCCACGTAGTGGGTGAATGCCGTCTTACCGTAGGCCGCGCGCACGCGCGATTCGTCTTCGGCCCCGGTCAGGTGGAGCATCTGGACCTGGGCCGGATCGAGGTCTCCCAGAGCATCACACACGGCGTCATTCACTCCCCGTGCTCCCTGGCTGCCACCCATCACGAGCATGGTGCGTTTGTCAGGTGATAAGCCAAAGCTCGCCAGGGCTGCCGTGCGATCCACTGGCTCGCGGAGGGCATCCCGGACGGGCGTGCCGACCACGTGGCACGTCTTATTCGGGAAATGGGCCTCACAGACATCCATGCCCAGGAAGACGGCAGAACAGTACTTCGCAGTCAGTTTGTTGGCCTTGCCGGGAATGGCATTCGATTCGTGAATGAAAGTCGGTTTGCCCAGCTTCTTGGCCGCCATGATGGGAGGCATGCTGGTGAAGCCGCCCATGCCCAGGACGGCATCCGCTTGAAACTTCCGCACGAGCCCTTTGCAAGAGCGATAGGTTTTCCAGAACTTCAGAAGGAATTTCACCATCGCGGGAGAGAGGGTGCGGGGCTTGCCGATCATGGATATCTGGCGGCTTTCCAAATCTGGATGTGCCTCCAGGGCGCGTTGATCGATCTTCTTCTCGGAGACGAGGAGGAGAACCTGATGCCCGCGGCGGTTGAGTTCCTGAGCAATGGAAATGCCTGGAAACAGATGCCCGCCTGTCCCGCCGCAAGCGATGAGAAAGCGCTTGGGAGACGCTGTTGTCGAGGTGTTGGTATCCATCATGGTGCCGCCATAACGCAGCCTGGCTTCATTACAAGCGAGGGGTGATGCGAACGTTGGCCTTGGCCAACTGGGGAGCGACAAAGTCGTGTTTCAGCCAGGCTTGGCGATGGATGCTTAATAGTAAACCCACGCCAACAAAGCACACGATCAAATTGGTTCCTCCCTGACTGACAAAAGGCAATGGCAAGCCCGTATTCGGCATCACGGCCGTGGTCACTGCCATGTGGATAATGGCCTGGATCACCATGATTCCCACGACTCCGCAACCTAGCAACATGCCGAACCGATCAGGCGCATGGAGGGAAATGATGACTCCGGTGACCATGATGACCACATAGGCCAAGACGACTAACAATGACACTTGGAGCCCGAACTCGCCACCGATGACGGGGAAGATGAAATCACTTTCCAGGTAGGGAAGCCGTTTCACATGATCCATGACATTTCCGAGACCCACGCCTTCCCATCCGCCGACGCTGAAGGCGAGCTTTGATTTGATCTGTTGCCAGCCATCCCCATTGGCATGCTTCTCCAAGTCCAGGAAGGCTAGCAAACGCCCCATCCGCTCGGGGATCAGGTAGATGCCGCTGGCAATGGCACCACAAGCTCCCACCACGCCGAGGATGAGCCAGCGAAAGCGGACGCCCGCCATGAGCATGACGATGGCGGTGGCGATGCCTAACAAGGTCGCCGCACCAATATCCACCTCCCCAGCAATCAAGCCGACGAGAATGGATACGAAGGCACCGGGCAAGATGAATCCAAACAGGGTCGTGCCCGCTTGTTGCGCATATTTGTTGTACCACGCCGCGAGGAAGACGATGCAGGCGATCTTGGCCAGCTCCGAAGGCTGGAATTGATAGCCAAGATTGATCCAGCGTCGTGCTCCCTGAATCTTGACGCCGATGCCAGGAGCGTAACAGAGCAGTAGAAGAATGGCGGCTACCCAGAAGAGGGGCCAGGCCCACATTTCCCAATGGCGGTAGTCGACAAGGGTCACGCCCCAACAGACAGCAACGCCCATGGTCGCCCACAAGAGGTGATTCTCAAAGTTGGCGTGTCGAGACACTTGCTCAGCGCTAAAGAGCGTGACAAGGCCAAGCGCCAACAGGGCCCCCACCGTGAGGATGAGGACGACAGATGCGTAACGGTTCAAGAGGAGCGGACTCTGGAGGTCAACAAGCTAGCGAGGGATCTTCAAGGTTTGTCCCACCTGCAGGCGCTTGGGGTCGCGGATGCCATTGGCGCGCATCAGTGCACTGGCGGAAACACCATGTTTCCGGCCGATGCTGTAGAGCGTCTCGTTCTTACGCACTTTGTGAGAGCGAGAGCTCGGTTTCGGCTGGGGCTTGGGTTTCGGCTTGGCCTGGACCGTTCTGGGCCGGGGCGTCGTCTCTCGGCGGGGCGGGGTTGGCTGGACAATGGTGGGTGGGTCCTGTTGGGCCACCTCTGGCTGTGCCGGTGGGTTGGTGACCACGGGAGCTTCCCGCAAGGTGGCCTCGGTGACGCGCTGAGCGGAGTCTGGCACATACACCGTTTCTCCCTGGATGAGGCGTCCTTGCTGGAGAGGGGTGTGCTTGTTCAGATCCAAGAGTTCACTCTCACGGAGACCCCACATCATGGCGAACTGAGCGGTGGTCGTATTGGCCTCCACTTTCACGGCGCGCATTCCCTCCATGCGCACGGGTCTCACCGGCGTGGCGGGCCCTGGCGCCGGGGTGGCGGGTCTCACTTCCTTAGCCTTGACCGGCTTTTCGGGGAGCTTGGTTTCCTGTCCGATCTTCTCATCCTTCTTACCGACGAAGTTGAAGAGGACCAGGCCAGCCACGGCCACGATGTGCAGCGCGAGGACGACGATGAAGGCACGGGAAAGCTTCATGTTAGGACCATCATCCTCCCAGGCTTCCTCATGCATGACGTTCGCAGGAAGGCGGAATTCCCGCGAGATCTTGGAGCGACGTTTGCGTGTTTGTGGTTTCATGTTGTTGCTAGGTGTTGTTTGACCAAGTCACGAAAGACATCCCCTCGCTGTTCGTATCCGGTGAACATGTCGAAGGAAGACGTCCCAGGAGAGAAGAGAATGGTTTGAGCTGGACGCGCATGGGTGAAGGCCGCCTCGACAGCGGCATCCAAGCTCTCTGCTAGGGTCGATGGGCACAAGCCCTCGGCCAGCGTAGCAAGTTCTTGGCGAATCTCCCCTAAGGCGACCAGATGACAAACCTTGTCAGCCAACCAAGGGCGAAGACTCGTATAATCAAGTCCTTTCTGCTTGCCGCCAGCGATAAGGACGATCTCACCGTCCAAGGCGCGCAACGAGCTTTCTAACGCATGCACATTAGTGGCTTTGCTATCGTTAAGAATGGTGATCCCGCGCGTTTCCCCGACCCGCTCGCAGCGGTGTCTCGGGGGGGAATAGCTTCCTGTGGCCGCTCGCATGGTCGCAGGGGAAAGCTGTCGGACCGTGCCCACGGCGAGCGCCGCCATGAGATTCTCGGCATTGTGACGTCCGGCGAGTTGAGTCTCGCGCAAATCGGCCATCACCTCTCCGCGAAAGACAATCTGGCCGCCCTCGAATGTGAAATCAGCCTCCTCTTCAAAAGCGCTGAAGGTGAGTGTCTGAGGAATGAGATCGATGTCAGGGCCATTGGCAGCGTTGATGACGGCCCAATCCGTGGCGGTTTGGTTGCGATAGAGCGCGCGTTTCGCTTGGCGATACTCTTCGACCGTTTCGTAGCGATCCATGTGATCGGGCGCAAAGTTCATCCAGACACTGATGTCGGGACGGAAGTGCTCGATGGTTTCCAACTGAAACGAACTCAGCTCTAGCACAGCCACTTCCCAGCCGCCGTCTTCGAGGACAATCTCCGCGAAGGGTTTCCCGTAGTTGCCTCCCGCCACAGCGGGTTGTCCGGCAGCTTCGAGGAGATGGGTCGTCAACTCAGTGGTCGTTGTTTTCCCATTGGTGCCTGTGATCCCAATCACGGGGCGCCCCCAATGGGCGAAGGCAAACTCGATCTCGCCAACGATGGGGACTTCAGAGGCGACCCACGGACGCATCAGTGGGCTTTTGAGATCAATGCCAGGGCTGATCACGAATCGATCAGGATGCCCACGCCAGGCCAAGGCGTCTTCACCAAAGAGCATCTCTGCCTCGGGGAGTTTCTTGCGGACCGGCGCCAGTTTCTCGGGGGCACCCGTGTCTAACAAGGTCACGCGAGCGCCCTGGGCACAAGCCAAGCGGGCCGCTGCCAGGCCGCTCCGCCCAGCACCGCCTACCGCGATGGTTTGTCCCGTAAGAGTCATGGTTCTGTGGTCAGACGCGCAATTTAAGAGTGGCTAGGCCCACGCCCGCACAGAGCAGCGCAAGAATCCAGAAGCGCATGATGACTTTCGTTTCCGGCCAGCCTTTGAGTTCGAAGTGATGATGAATGGGGGCCATCTTGAAGAGGCGCTTCCCTCCTCGCATCTTGAAGCTGCCCACCTGTAGGATCACGGAGAGGGCCTCCATTACGAAGACGCCGCCCACAATGACGAGAGTGAGTTCTTGTTTGCAACAGATGGCCACGGTTCCTAACATGCCTCCAATGGCGAGGGATCCGGTATCGCCCATGAAGACGCTGGCGGGGTAGCTGTTGAACCAGAGGAATCCCATGCCTGCGCCGACGATGGCCATGCAGAACACGGTGACTTCGGTAGACCAGGGATGATGGGGAATGAAGAGATACTCGGCCGCCCAGTCTGCGCGCCCTGCCGTGTAGTTGAAGACCGCATAGGTGGCGGCCACAATGATCGTGCAGCCAATGGCGAGACCATCCAGGCCATCTGTGAGATTGACCGCATTCGAGCAGCCTACGATGACGCCACCGAAGAGGAGGATGGCGAACCACCCTAACTGAAGCCCACTGAAGGTGCTGCCCACATTGAGGAAGGGAAAGAACAGTTTCGTCATCAGGCCGCCATGCTCTGGGTGTTCGACGAAGATCAGAAAGGCGGTGACGCCAATGGCCAACGCGGCTTGCACGCCCATCTTGAAACGGGCGCTTACCCCATCCGATGTCTTCTTCGTGACTTTCGCGTAGTCATCGAGGAAGCCCAGAGTGCCTAACACAACGGTCACGACGAGACAGAGCCAGATGAAGGGATTGTCCAGGCGGGCAAAGAGCAGGGTGGAAATGACGACCGACCCCAGGATGAGCACGCCGCCCATGGTGGGAGTGCCTTGTTTCTTCCCGTGGAGTTCGTGCAGTTTGTGCACTTCTTCCGCCGTGCGGATCGGTTGGCCGATCTTCAGAGCCAGCAGCTTGCGGATGACCCATTTCCCCATGATGAGGGAGATGAGAAAGGCAAACAACGCTGCCGCCAGGCTGCGACTACTGACGTAGCGCAAGACCCTGACGAAAGATTCAAAGTCTTTCTCAAGAAGTTCGTAGATCCAATAAATCATGGGCTTGGTGTCGCGAAGAGTTCGTAGATGCGGTCCATGGCGGCAGATCGACTGCCCTTGAGCAGAACGAGATCACCGGCCACGGTGGTTTCAGTGAGGAAACGGGCGGCTTCCTCGTGCGACGTGAAATGGTGGACAGATGGTGTCGACGATGCAGGCAGGGATTCGGTCAATCCCCGCGCCCCATCACCCACGCTGCAGATGTGGTCGAAACCTTCCTGAAATGCAAGCTCGCCCATGGCGCGATGGGCCTCAGCGCTCTCGTCGCCCAATTCGCCCATTTCTCCTAGGACCGCGAAACGTTTCCCGGTGACCTCCATGGCGCGTGCGGTCTGCAACGAAGCGCGCACGGAATCAGGGTTGGCATTGTAAGCGTCGTTGACGACACGCACGCCGGCATGCTCCAGGATCTGCAAGCGCCCAGGGGTGAGATGCACCGCGCTCAATGCCTGAGCGATGTCTGGCACGCTCAGACCTGCCTCCGAACCGACGGCTGCTGCGAGGAGAGCATTGGAAATCATGTGCCTACCGGGAACGGGTAAACGCACCGGAGCCCGTTCGTCCCCGATCACGAGTTCGAACGCGGCGCCCCCATCTACCATCGTCACGTTGGTCGCCTGGATGTCGCCTTGCTCGATGCCGGCGGTCATGACTCTGGCGGGGGTGCGTTCACGGATGGTAGACGTGAAATCGTCATCCGCATTCAAGACGAGCAGTCCTTCCTCGGAGAGGGCCTCGGCGAGCATGCCTTTCTCCAACGCGATGGCTTCGCGGCTGCCCATGTTGCCGATATGGGCCGTGCCGATGTTGGTGATCACACCGATGTCAGGGCCTGCGATGGCTGCCAGCGGAGCGATTTCGCCTGGGTGATTCATGCCAATTTCCCACACGCCATAGGCATCCGTTTCCTCTGTGTTGAGGATGGTAAGGGGCAGGCCGATGTGATTGTTGAAGTTTCCCGCCGTGGCAGTGACTTGAAATTGGCTCTCCAGGACGCCGCGAATCATGTCCTTCGTCGAAGTCTTGCCATTGCTACCCGTGATGACGACGCGTTTGGCAGGCAAGATCTCGCGATAGCCGCGGGCGAGCGATTGTAAGCCTGTGAGGGTATCTGGGACCAGGATAACGGGCACGCTGTCATCCAGAGAGGGCATTTGACTCACCAACACCGCGGCGGCTCCCGCAGCCACTGCCTGATCTAGGAAATCATGCGCATCGAACCGGTCGCCTACCAAAGCGACGAAGAGGGATCCTGGAGCGATCTTGCGCGTGTCCGTGCTCACTGCGGTGACCGCGACGGCGCCGTCGCCTCGCATCAAGGCTCCTCCTGACAAATCAGCCACTTGCTGGATCGTCAACGCCTTCAAACCAGACCTCCTTGCCGCCGAGAGGGGTTGTAGTCGAGTGCTTGCAAGGCTTTGAACGCCTCGTCCCGATCATCAAAGGGCACGGTTTCTTCGGCGAATTGCTGAGTGGCCTCATGACCCTTGCCTGCGATCACGACGATATCGCCGCGCTGGGCAGCCCCGATGGCTTCGCGGATGGCTTCACGGCGATCCGCGATGGCGACGTAGCCGACGCCTTCGTAGGCCTTCACAATATCCTCAATGATGGCGTTAGGATCCTCGTTGCGAGGATTATCCGAGGTCACCACGGAGAAATTGGCGCCTCGGCGCGCGGCCTGTCCCATGAGAACGCGTTTGCCACGATCACGATTCCCGCCGCAGCCAAAGACGCAGATCAATCGGCGAGGCGAGAGATCGCGCGTGATCTTGAGGACATTCTCCAGGGCATCCGGCGTGTGCGCGTAGTCCACGTAGACTTTGAAGCCTCCTTGGTGATCGATGGATTCTAAGCGCCCAGGCACCTGCGGGCACGATTCCAGATGATGCACCGCTTCGCGGAGATTCAGCCCCATCGCTTTCGTCGCGGCGAGTGCCGCCATGGCATTGTAGACATTGTAGCGACCGATCAGAGGCAGACGCACAAGGAATGATCGCCCTTTGGCTTCCAACTCGAAACGCGTCCCATTGAAGTCTGAAGCAATTCGCGTGGCTCGGAAATCGCATTTCACGCCCATGCCGTAAGTGATGAGGTCTAGGCGATGCTCGAAGCGCCGGACCAAGCGTTGTCCGTAGCCATCGTCGCGATTGACGATGAAGACGGGTTTCTTGCGGTCCTGATCGGCTAACAATTCGCCTAACAAAGCCTTCGCCTCGAAGTAGTCGTGGAGCGTTCCGTGGTAGTCGAGATGGTCTTGGGTGAGATTCGTGAAGATCCCTGCATCAAAGGCCACGCTGTCGACGCGATGTTGATGCAAAGCATGGGAAGACACTTCCATCACCGCACCACGACACCCGGAATCGACCATCTCCCTGAGGAGCGATTGGATCTGCAAGGACTCGGGCGTGGTGTGCGTGGCTGGGCGCAACTCGTCTCCGAGATCGTAATGCACGGTACCTAACATGCCTGCCACGTGTTGAGAGCGCTTGAGGAGGTAGTGGAGCAGGAACGTGATGGTGGTCTTGCCATTGGTCCCGGTCACACCGGTGACCTTGAGCTTCCGAGAGGGATGCCCGTGATAGGCCGCGCTCGCGTGGGCCAGTGCTTCACGAGAATCCACCACCTGAATCCATGGAAACGCACAAGGGTCCGGGGCAACGTCCTCGGCCACCACGGCGATGGCGCCGGCGTCCACGGCATCCCCAATGAACTGATGCCCATCCACAGTGGATCCACGCAGGGCAAAGAAGACACTGCCTGGCACCACGTCCCTGGACGAATAGCAGAGCCCTTCTACCTGTAGCGTGCTCCCGCCTTGGGATGCGCGCTTCGTGGGCATGCTATCGATCAGTTCCTTTAGTGTCATGAGACTGCTAGTTATCGGTCACCTCCCCAGCGACTTCGAGACGGCGAATGCCGTAATGGTACATGCCTGCTTCGGCGATTTCTTTGAAGATCGGGCCCGCGATGTTGCCACCGTGGCGCTTTCCTTTGTTACGAGGTTCGTCGACTAACACCATGCCGATCAAGGCTGGTGCATCGACGTCTTGCCCAATGAAGCCGACAAAGGAGGCGAGATTCCGTCCCTTGTAGTAGTGGCCGCGGATGCTCTTCATGGCTGTGCCTGTCTTGCCACCCACGATGTAGCCCTCCACGGCGGCGTCCTTGCCGGTACCATGCTCGACCGCATGCACCAAGGCTCTCCGCAGTGTCCGAGCGGTGCGGGAAGCAATGACACCTTCCATCACCTCGGAATCGAGTTCGGCACTCACGCTAGCATAATCCTCTGCAAGAATCTGCCGAACGATCCGTGGTTTCACCAGATTGCCATCATTGCATAACACATTCATAAGGCTTAACACTTGCAGTGGTGTGGTGTTGAGGTTATAGCCCATCCCCACGCGGGATAGGGTGAAGCGATCGCGAATCTGTGCGGCGGAGACCAAGCTGCCACTTTCTTCCGCTGGAAGGCGAATGCCTGTGTCCGTGCCAAGGCCGAAGCGCTCCATGTAGTCGCGGAAGCGGTTGGCGTTCAGTTGCTGTGCCACCATGAAGGTTCCAGTATTGAGCGAGAAGGCGAGCACGTCGCGGACAGAAGCAGATGGCCGTCCTTCGGCGGAGTCTTCCAGGGCACCCTTCCATCCTTCCTCCATGTAGTAGCCATCGTGACAGCTCACCCAGCTATCGAGCCCCACAAGGCCCTGATCGATCGCGGCCCCATGCGTCACGATCTTGAACGTGGAGCCGGGTTCGTAGACGGAGGAAACAGCCGTGTTCCATTTCGGATCCACGGTTTTCCAAGGGGTGGACGGTTTGGCATTGGCCCCTTCCGCAGATTGGAATCCTGGCCGATTCACCAAGGCAAGGATTTCCCCCGTGCTCGGCTCGGCAAAGATTGCCGTCATGGCGTGCGGCGTGAGCGATTGGAAATGGCTATCCATCACTTTCTCCACCATGCCTTGGAAGGCTGAATCGATGGTCAGGACCACGTGCTTGCCATGCGTGGGGAGTTTCTCCGCGTGCAGGACCTTGTGCCGATCAAAGGCAAGATAGCCATCCTCACCTTGCAGAAACATATCCATGCTCTGCTCAATCCCTGCCACGCCCGCCATCGCATAGTTCACATAGCCGAGGACATGGCAGGCAAGGCTTTCATTGATGTAGACGCGATCCGTGGCATCGCGGTAGTGGACCCCGTAGAAATCTTCCGCTTCAAGGGTCTTCACAATTTCCCGAGCCAACTGACTATCCACCCCTTGATGAATCCTCGGATTGGGAGAGTTCGCGTGGAATCGCTCTAACAATTCCTCTTGCGTCATCTTCAGAGGGCGCTCCAGCCGCTGGGCGAGCAGCTGGTAGTAGAGATTCTCATCATCCTCCTTTCGATTCTCGCTGAGGTCCTCCAAGGACATTCCTAGATGATCAACGGCCAGTTGGTGAATGGTTTCGCGGACGGGAATTTGGAACCTGTCTAACAAAAGCCTGCTGACAGGTTGAGTCGTAGCCAAGGGACGCTGATGCCGATCCAGGATGTCGCCGCGACGGGATGGAATGGGTTCGATGCGGCGCCAGTCATCTTTCAATGACGCCTTGGCCTCTTCGTGCTCTGTGTGTTGAAGGTGGATCAGGCGAAGAGAGATCCCAGTGAGCAGCATCACGAAGCCGGTGCAGAGCACGAGCGCGCGTTGCTCAAGACAATAACGATAGGGGCGCTCTGAGGAAACGTGATCCATCAAGGGGAAGAATCGCAAAGAGTTAGCGTGCCGCCGTCATGTCAGGAACAAGCGTCTCTGTCTGTTCAACGCCTACTGGCTGAAGTGTGCTCTGGTAAGTCCGCAAGCGGTCTTCGAGGATGCCAGGAGCAAGATGACGCTTGATATTCGTATCGATCTTCTGGATGGCGAGCCTGACAGTCGCCTGTTCCTTTCTAAGGCGATCAATCTCTGCATATTTGACATCGTGCTGAGACCGCATCGAAATGAACAGGCAGCCACACACGACGAAGAGAAGCATGATCGTGGATCCTTTGACGATGCTGGCGATTCTGATAGGCGATTCATTCATGATAATGGCTACGAGTTGGGGCGGCGAATAGCGACGCGGAGTTTAGCGCTACGGGCACGCGGGTTGCGGGCGGCTTCTTCCTCGGTGGCTTTGAGCCATTTGTGAGGAAGATCCACTTGATAGTGAGGATTGGGTTTAGGAGAGGGCCAGGTGGGATCATCCAGCTCTGCTTGGCTCCGCTCCCGCAGAAAGCGTTTCACAATGCGGTCTTCCAACGAGTGGAAGCTGATCACCGCCAGCTTGCCGCCGGGTTTGAGCAAGCTCATGGCCTGCTCCAGCATCTCAGGAAGGACTTCCAGTTCCCGATTCACCGCGATGCGTAATGCCTGGAACGTGCGTGTGGCGGGGTGAATGCGACTCTTCTTGGGGGACACACGACTCACGAGATCGGCTAACGCTTTCGTCGTTTGGAGCGATTGCGTTTCCCGTGAGTTCACGATCGCGCGCGCAATCCTGCGGCTGGCGCGTTCTTCGCCAAAGGCCCACAGCAGATGCGCAAGTTCCGCCTCTTCTAGGCCATTGACAAGATCAGCAGCTGTGGTGGTTCCGCTAGGATCCATTCGCATATCGAGAGGACCTTCGGATTGGAAGGAGAAACCGCGATGTGCTTGATCCAGTTGCCAGGAACTGACTCCCAGGTCGAAGAGAATGGCGTCCACCTGAGAAGGGAGAGTGGCGTGGGTGGCCAAGAGATTCGTCAGTTGTGACGCATTCCCAGCCAGAGGATAAAAGTGATCGCCATGGACAGCCAGACGCTCTTGCGCCATGCCCAGTGCTTCTGGATCCTGATCCACCCCGATCACGGAGGCGCCCCGTTCGAGAAAGCGCTCGCTATGGCCACCAAATCCCAGTGTGCCATCAATGACCCAGACGCCAGGTGCGGGCGCGAAGAAAGCCAGGATCTCATCCAGCAGCACCGGCAGGTGAATCCGGTCGCCGCCCGCGGCATGCTCCTCGGCGCTCATGATCCTAGAATCCAAGTTTAGCGGCCATGGCCTCCACGCTCCGCGTCTCCTCTTCCCCATTATAGCGGTCCCAGTCCTCGGGACGCCAGAGCTCCAAATGCTCACAGGCCCCCACGATGACCACCTCTTCGGCGAATCGGTAGCGCTGCTGTAGCTCGGGCGGCACCACGATGCGCCCCTGCTTGTCGAGCGGACACGGGATGGCGTGTCCGAACCATAGCGTGCGGAACTTCTTCTTCTCTTCAGGGGTGAACTCGTCAGACTCATCAAGGATGCGATGCATGCGCCGAAGGGCGTCAATATTGAGCAGTTTTAGGCAGGGATTCTTGGCGTCAGGAAGGGCGTGAAATTCCGGGTAATGCGCGTCCCGGTAGCGCGCGGGGATGTTGAGACGATGCTTCTCATCCACCACGCGGCGAATGTGCCCATTATAGAAGCGCATGGTTCGCTCGCGGGTGTCTGCTGAGGTATCGTCACCATTAGCCCCCATTTGCCCCCACTCCTACCCCCACGACCCCACATGTTCAATCTCTTTGTCATGGATCCTTAAATATTTTAAAACTTTTACTGTTGAGGGGCCGAGATATTTAAGAATAGTGACTAACGACTCTTAACTTCAAACTATAATAGAATATTAAGGTTTCTAAAATATCCGCAAGTGCAATCGTGGAATTGTCGCACCTTCCATGACCTCTCATCTTCGCTCTGAGGAGTGAATCTCCGGCTTGAAGGGGACCCGGTCGTCTTTCTTCTCAGCAGTTCCTCACACCTTCGAGAATTTCTATAACTCTTTGAATTTTATGGAATTCAACCCATGCTAAGGAGCATGCGTGCCTGGCTTTCCATCGTCTTTGCCCTCCTATTGCTCTTCCTTGGAGCCAATACGGCGCTCTATTTCATCCGCCTGAAGGAGGTCGAGGGAGACCTTCGTGTGAAGACAGAGATGGCTCTCGTGGAGAAGCTGAGCGAGGCGCAACCAGGACGCCTTCGCGTGGAGTTTGATGGTCGCGATGGGGTGGTCTCGGGGCAGGTAGGCACGACTGACAGCGCTGATGCGGTGCGAGCCGCGGTGGAGAGCATCGCTCTGGCGGGCGAGCTTCCCCAATTGCGGAGCCTGACCCACGAGATCAAGCGGCGTCCAGAGTTGGAGATCTGGCTGGAAGATGGTCGCCCGTTCCTCCGTGCCTACCTGGCAGAATCTACTCTGAATAAGGTGCGGAGCGGCGTTCGAAACGCCCTCGGGGCATTCCCTGGGGCACGCGATGAGCAAGGGTCGGAAGGGCCTCCCGTGCAAGCGATGGCCGACGCCGCCGTTCCCCCTTGGGAGGGGCGAGTGGAGGAGTTTGTTGAGTATTTCTTCTTCCAAGATGCCGAGGGAAATCGCCGTGTGGATCAGCCGCGTCTCCGCATCATTGATGGACATGAACTCAATCTCCAAGGGCGCGCTGGGAGTAGCGATGAGGCATGGGCCATCGATGGCAAGGCAAGGGATTGCTTTCCCAGTTTGGCGGAGCACGTCCTGAACCGCATCATTGGCAAACAAGATGCCGAGCCTCTCATCATCAGTCAGGGTCCCGACAATGCCGTCACCATTGAGGGGATGGTGCAACAGGAGCCCCTACGAGAACGCATCCTCGAGGCCTTCCGGGAGTTGGGGGCGCAGGGGCAGTTCTTCAACAACGCGATCGCAGTGAGTCCGCGAGGGTTCAGCGACGTGCCGTGGTTGGACGGCGAAACGCGGTATTTGAAAGAAATCCTGCACCAGATCGGCACGGATAAGGTCGACAAGGTGCGCCTCATCATTGGTCCAGGCACCATCGCAGTCGGAGGCGAGACACCCTCGACTGAGATCCACGCGCGCATCGGTCGCCTGCTTGAGGAAGATCTTCCCTCCTATCAAGTGCACTATCGCATGACCATGACTCCCGATGACGTGAATCCACTGGCAGAAGACGAAACGAACCCTTAAGGTCTTACACAACCATGCCCTTCCTTGACACCGCATTCTGGATTGAGATCATTCCGGAAACCCTTGCGATCTTCCTCCCAACCGTGTTGTGCACGGCATTCATTTGCTGGTGGGCGTGGCGGCGTGGTCGCGAGAACCGAGAGGTCTTCGCGGATGCACCCATTCCTGCCGCGGCTTCAGATCAGGCATTGCAAGAGCGGAAAGCGTTAGAGCACGAGCTTCAATTGGCGCAAGCAAACGTCACCAATCTCCAAGAGGAGGTCCAGGTCCTCAAGCTAGAGCTCGCAGAGTCCTCAAATCCGCAAGCGGGTGATGGGCAGGAGTTGCAGCGCGCCAACCACGCCTTGGCTCAGGCCATGGATGAATTGAAGCGGATGGAGAACGAACGCGATGGGTATGGGCAAGAGATCCAGGCTCTACGGGCGGAACTGACGCAAGTGCGGGCAGAGGCCGAAGAAAGGAAGCAACAAGTCAACGTGGTTGCTGATAGTGAGGATAATGAGAAAGTGAAAGAGCTGACCGAAGCGCTTCGCGAATCTGAATACCAAGTCTCACGATTGTCCACCGAGCTTCAGCTCCTCCGCACCATCCGGACAGAGTTCGAGGCGCTCCGCAATGACAACCGTGATCTTGAGGCTGACCTGCAAGCCCTCCAGGAGCAGAAATTGGAGCTCGAATCCGAAGCCGGTGCCTTCTTGAATCGGGCCAAAGACGCCAAAGAGCGTCAGATCGAATCGGAGAGGCACTTGGCGCAGGTGCGAGACGAATTGAGTAAAGTGCGAGAAGAACTCGGAGCCACTCGTGAGGAGCTAGGCAAGTCGCGTGGGGAGCTCGACAAGGCGCTGCAAGAGTTAGAGCAAGCGCGCGCCACCAAGGCGGAGATCACGGAACGAGTCGCTCTTCCCGAAGTGACGCCTCACTCGCCAGAACCCGTGGTTGATGAGGAAGCCCACCCTGTGAGAGAGCGTGACGCCCTAACCGAGATCGAGGGTATTTCGCCAGGATTGGAGAGTAAGCTCAACGACTTCGGAGTCTATCAATGGCGTCAAATTGCCGATTGGCAAGAGGACGACATTCAATCCCTTTCCGATCAGTTAGGGTTTCAAGACCGTATCCATCGTGATCGCTGGGTAGAGCAGGCTCAGAAGCTTATTGGGGATCAATCAGATCCCAAAGAACAAGCACCCGAGCCTGCCGCGGAACTCGAGGACGTTGTGGAGCAACCTCCATCCTCGGATGAAGATCAGGGTCATCCTTCGCTCTTTAGTCTCTTTGATAGTCCGCCTACTGTGGATGAACCCGATGATGAAGAGGTGATTGAGAAGACCGCTCCCAGGATGGAGACGAGTGCCAGTGAAGAGCATGGTGATCTGCTAGAAACGGATCCCAAGCTCGGGAATGTTTACAAGCGCCCGCCCTCACAGATTGACGATCTCACGCGGGTCAAAGGCATTGCCCGCGTGATCGAGGGGCGACTCCATGAGATAGGCATCTTCCGCTACAAGCAGATTGTGCAGTGGGATGAGTCACACATGAGCGCCTTCGCCAAGCAACTCGGCTTTGGAGACCGCATCCAGCGAGATCGCTGGCGGGAACAGTGTCAGGAGCTTCACGAGGAGAAATACGGAGAGCGCCTCACCATCCCCGAGGGCAGCGTCCTAGACTTCTAGGTGTTCCAGAAGCAAATCTCGTTGTCATCCCACCGGACACCGCGTAGTCTCAGAGCGGAATGACATTCTTCGTAGCGACTACCGGGTTGATCCTCCTCGCCATGGTCTTGGGGAGAGTGCTCACCGAGTGGCTGGCGAATCGTCCCGAGAAAACGCCTGAGTATTCCCGCGAAGAAATTCTGGAGGAAATGGAAGCCGCCTTCGTGGCGCGAGACATTCTCACCTTCTCTGTCCGACCGGAGTCGGTCCGCATCCTCTTGCAACGTCTGACAGAGAGTGTGGGTCTCGGATTTGGGTCGCAGCAGGCAGAGACGCTCACGCATCGCATGCTTCATCAGCAGGCTCACGATTACTATCAGGCCGCCTTCCCAATCGAGGTAGCGGGCCAAGCGAGCGACTTGGAATTCCAGTGGACTCGGGATGAGGACGCGATCCAAATCGCGATTTGCGCGGTCGATCCTGTCCTCACGTTCGCCACAGACGCCGCTGCTGATATCGCCATCGAGCACGAGGTCTGATCCAGGCGGGAAGTGGTGCGCGATACAGGATTTGAACCTGTGACTTCTTGCGTGTGAAGCAAGCGCTCTACCCCTGAGCTAATCGCGCTTTCGCCGGGCGAGGCGCGACGCTAGGCTGAACTCTCTGCTCACGCAAGGTCTAAAAAAGCGCTCGCCGCTCGGCAGAGCGGGTGCTTGGCTCGGGGCATGGATCGAGCTGCCATTCCCAATGTCCTTGCCGAGCGTTACGCGACGGCTCCCATGCGTGATCTCTGGTCTGCCGAAGGGCGGATCATTCTCGAGAGGGAGTATTGGATCGCGGTGATGAAAGCGCAGCGCGAGCTGGGTTTGCCCATTCCCAGTGAGGCCATCGAGTCCTACGAACGGGTGAAAGGGGAGGTGAATCTTGGCTCGATCATGGAACGTGAACGGGTGACCCGGCACGATGTGAAGGCGCGGATTGAGGAGTTCAATGATCTCGCCGGGCAAGAACACATCCACAAGGGACTGACAAGCCGAGACCTGACGGAGAACGTGGAGCAGTTGCAAGTGTATCGTGCGTTGTTAGAAACGCGGCGCAAGGCCATTGCTAGTCTTCAGGCGTTGGCGGAGCGGGCGCGGCAATGGCGCGATCTCGTCATCACCGGACGCACCCACAACGTTGCCGCGCAGACCACGACTTTTGGGAAGCGGCTGAGCATGTTTGGGGAAGAATTCTTGATGCAATGTCAGTCATTGGAAGATCTCATCGAGCGCTATGCGGCACGCGGATTGAAGGGCGCGGTCGGCACGCAGTTGGACCAGTTGAGCTTGTTTGAGGGAGACACGGCCAAGGTGGAGGCGTTGGAGGCTCGGGTGGTGCAGCACTTGGGAATCGGGCATCGGCTCAAGAATGTGGGTCAAGTCTATCCTCGAAGCGCTGATTTCCAGGTAGTGAGTGTGCTCTGTGGGCTTGCGAGTTCACCTGGTGATTTCGCTAAGACCTTGCGTCTCATGGCGGGTCATGAATTGGCAAGTGAAGGCTTCGCAAAAGGGCAAGTGGGGTCCTCGGCCATGCCGCACAAGATGAATAGCCGTTCGTGCGAACGGATCAATGGATTTCATACCTTGCTCAAAGGGTATGTGACCATGGCGAGCGGACTGGCGGGTGATCAGTGGAATGAAGGGGACGTGTCGTGTTCGGTCGTGCGGCGTGTCATGTTGCCAGACAGCTTCTTTGCGATGGATGGTTTGTTAGAAACGTTTCTCGTGGTCTTGAGTCAAATGGACGCCTACCCAGCGGTGATCGATCGTGAGAATACCTATTACCTACCATTCCTCATGTCGACGACCTTCCTCATGGAGGCTGTGGGGCAAGGAGTGGGGCGTGAAACGGCTCATGAAGTGATCAAAGAACATGCCGTGGCCGCTGTGATGGCTCTCCGTCAGGGGGAAATTTCTCAGAATGATTTGTTAGATCGGCTGGCGCAAGACTCTCGGTTAGGGATTTCGTTGGAGCGCTTGCAGCAATTGCTAGAGGAGGGTCGTGAACGCTGCGGAAACGCGCAAGCACAGGTGGATGCCTTTGCTCAGGAAGTGGAGGCTTGGGTGGCCCGTTATCCTGAGGCGGGTGGCTATAGGCCGGGGGCGATCCTCTAGTTTAGTTAGGCGTATGAGGGTTTCCTGTGCAAGTTTAGGCGTTCTTCTGGTGGCGTTCTCAAGCTCCGCACAGGAGCCCTTCCCTCACACGCATCCTTTGGCCTGGGAGGGAGATATCGCCTCGCGTTTGGTGGAGGCGGCAGATGCGTTCCTCCTGAAGGAGATCGCCGCGGCGAAAGAGAAACGGATCCAAGGCTGGTCACGGGACGCGGCGTTTCTCGAAGCGCGCCGACGTGATCTTGCCCATATGATTGGGGCGGTGGAGGAACGCGCTGCCTTTGATGCGTTCACCAGCAAACACCTTCTTGGAAGCACCTCGACCATGGAGGCCTTCGCGGTCCGCTGGCCGGCGTTCGCCGATGTGCAAGGAGAAGGGATTCTGCTAGAGCCTACGAGCGATCCTGTCGCCCAGGTGATCGTTATTCCTGATGCCGATCAGGACCCTGAAACTCTTGTGGGGTGGAAAGGGGATGGTGAACGGTCTCGCCAATGGGGGAGGCTTGCCGCTGAGAAGGGTTGCCGCGTCCTGATTCCCACGATCATCAACCGCCAGGCCACCCATCGACAATTGAGCAATCGCGAGTTTCTCTATCGATCCGCCTTCGTACTGGGACGCCACCTCATTGGCTATGAAATGATGAAGGTCCAGGCGTTGGTAGATTGGTGCAAACGTCAGCATGCTGAGAGTCCTGTGATCGTGGCCGGTTGGGGCGAAGGGGGCCTGCTCAGCCTCTACACCGCCGCGATCGACCCCCGAATCGATGCCGCATGGGTCCGTGGGTACTTTGGTCCGCGCGACGCTGTCTGGGAGGAGCCCGTTTACCGCAATGTCTTTGGACTGCTCTCTCAGTTTGGCGATGCGGAGATGGCGAGTCTCATCGCGCCCCGGCGCTTGGTCGTGGATCCCTCTCCCAGCCCTGAGATCATGGTGCCTCCTGGGACAGGGGGAAAGCCTGGTAGGTTGCGCAGTCCTTCACGAGTGGCTGTTGAGGCAGAATGCCTGCGTGCGTGCGATCTCTCGGGACTGGGGCACTGTGTGATCGGAGGGTTCGAGGATGTCCTTCCTGCGCAAGTAACGCCATGCCATGTTCCGAATCCGACGGCTCTGCCTGACAGTGTGGCCAGGCACGCACGGCAGATGCATGAGCTGGATCGGCACAATCAGCAACTCCTGGTGGAGAGTCCTTACACTCGGAAAGCGTTCATGCAGGATCTCCAGACGGAGAGCTTGCTGGCCTTTGAAATCTCCGCTCAGCCTTATCGGGAATACTTCGCCGAGGAGATCATTGGTCAATTCGATCTTCCCTTGGGGGACCCCAATCCTCGTTCGCGTCTCATTCGAGAAACGGATAGAGTCGCTCTCTATGAAGTCGTGCTAGATGTGGGTGAGGACTTCTTTCTCTATGGGATCCTTTGTTGGCCCAAGGGGATCGATCCAGGTGAGCAGCGTCCAGTGGTCGTGTGCCAACACGGGTTGGAAGGGCGCCCGCAGATGCTCATTGGCGAGGAGGGTCACCAGTACTACAAGGCCTTCGCTCTCCGCTTGGCCGAACGGGGTTTCGTCACGTTTGCGCCTCAGCATCTCTACCTCTTCGGGGATCGCTTTCGCACCCTGCAGTTCAAGGCGAATGCCATCAAGAAGACCCTCTTCTCCCTCATGGTGCCCCAGCACCAGCAACTCACCCGCTGGTTGGGATCATTGGGACAGGTCGACGCCCGTCGGATCGGCTTCTACGGGTTGTCATACGGAGGGAAGTCAGCCATGCGCATCCCGCCGCTGGTGCCCGCCTATTGCCTCTCCATCTGCTCCGCGGACTTCAACGATTGGGTGTGGAAGAACGCGTCATCTCGCAGTCCCTATAGTTACGTATGGACTGGAGAATACGAAATCTTTGAATTCAACTTGGGCAGCACCTTCAACTACGCTGAAATGGCTGCGCTCATCGCCCCGCGCCCATTCATGGTGGAACGCGGCCACGCTGATGGCGTGGCTCCCGACGAACGGGTGGCTGCGGAGTTTGCGAAAGTGCGGCACCTCTACGCCGCACAACTGAAGCTTCCTCAGCACGCGCGCATCGCGTGGTTTGATGGCCCTCACACCATTGACGGCCGGGAGACATTTGCGTTCCTCCATGAACACTTGGAGTGGCCCGTTCCCACCGATTGAGCGTTTCAGGGGCTCGGTTGAGATAGAATTTGCGAATATTTATAAAAATTCACCATTTCAGCTTGCGGGATGACCCTGTAAGGTATGGTTATTATGAAAATTAGATTTCGAGATTGGCTTCTTGCTGTTCGAGAAAGACTAGTAATCCTAACCATCGCATTCCCCAAATGAGCGCTCAATCTGACAAAGGACGCATTCTGATCGTCGACGATCTGTTGGCTGAGAGGCAATTTCTCAGGCAGGTTCTTGAAGACATGGGGTATGAATTGATAGAGGCCCCCACCGGTGAGGAGGCCCTGGACATGGCTGCCGAATTGATGCCAGACGTGATCTTGTTGGATGTCATGATGCCGGGGATCGATGGCTTTGAGGTCTGCAGGAGCTTGCGGGATGACCCTGAAACGAGCGGCATCCCGGTCCTGATCCTCTCGGCTTTGGATTCTCCCGAGGACAGGATCCGGGCGTTGGAGAATGGGGCGCTGGCCTATCTCCAGAAGCCTGTTTCCCCGGATGAGCTTCGGTTTCATGTCCAGAATTGTGTTCGCCATCTCAGGCGCCAACGGCTACTTGAGGCCGCTTTGAGAGAGTCCGAGCGGAAAGAGCGGGTTCGCAACGAGTGGGTCACTTACGTGGTGAATGAGCTCGATGACCAGTTGCTTGCCTTGCTTGAGAGTGAGGCGGCGGCGGCTCCGCCGGTCGACGAACTCCGTGAGTTGACCGCCAACATGTTGGATTGCCGAACGCTCAGCCATCCCAAGGCACGGGTGCACCCCATGGCATGCGATCTTGGGAATCACCTCGAAGAAACGGCGACCAGTCGGAGCATTCCGATTGAATGTGAATCGACTGCTAGCGGCATCGTGGACGCTGATCCTGAGTTGTTGAAACGGGCCTTAGGCCAGTTGTTGACGATTTGTCAGGACCATCTCGGAGAGCCTGAGGAGGCCCTTCAGGTCACTTCTGCTCACCTTGAAGAACGGGTCTCTTTGGAAATCTTTGCCCCCGGGACAGGAATCTTGCACAAGGATTTCGAAACACTGAGACGTGGAGAATTCACCCAGGGATTGGATTGCCAGAGTCGTCAGGAATTGCGGCTTCAATTCTGCCGGCATGCCATGGATGTGATGGGAGGCAGCATTGGTGCGGAGGCGCTTCCTGGCGAGGGCTTGAGGTGTTGGATCACGCTTCCAAAACACGTTGATGAGGAGGCCTTGCCGAACATGGTGGCCTTCGAGAGGCCTGTCTTTGCTTACGACAATGCTGTTAGTCGGTGATAGTTAGGCCGATTCGGCTTGCATCCTCACACATCGCTTTCTAATACATCACCGCCCGGGTGAGCATGAAGCTCGCACGGCGCGCGTTCTCCTTGTGATGAAATTAGAAACCACTTGTCTCCACGGCGGCCAGCAGCCCGATCCCACGACGAATTCCCGCGGTGTCCCGGTCTATCGCACGAGTTCTTTCGTCTTTAATAGTACTGAGCACGCGGCCAATCTCTTCGGGCTGAAGGAGCTGGGAAACATCTACACCCGCTTGATGAATCCCACCCACGATGTGCTCGAACAACGTGTGGCTCAGTTAGAGGGTGGCGCTGCGGGGTTGGCAGTGGCCTCGGGAACGAGCGGCATCTTCTATGCCATCATCAATCTTGCGCAGGCTGGTGATGAGATCGTCTCTGCCAACAATCTTTACGGAGGCACCTTTACTCAATTTAACGACATCCTGCCCGCGCTTGGGATCAAGGTCCGATTTGTGGATCCCAACGACCCAAAGCACTTCGAGGCCGCGATCACAGATAAGACAAAGGCTCTCTTCTGTGAGTCGGTCAGCAATCCTGGGCTACACGTTTCTGACATCTCGGCGATTGCGGACATTGCTCACAACCACGGAATCCCGCTCATTGTCGATAGCACCTTCTCCACGCCTTACCTGACTCGTCCCATCGAGCACGGAGCGGACATCGTCGTCCATTCACTCACCAAGTGGTTTGGTGGGCACGGCGCAGGCATCGGTGGGATTGTCGTGGACTCTGGCAAGTTCTCATGGGCGAACGGTAACTTTCCTCTCTACGACGAGCCTGATCAATCCTATCACGGCCTCCGCTGGGGGCATGATCTGCCCGAGCCACTTGCTCCTCTAGCCTACATTCTTCGCATGCGTACGGTGCCGTTGCGAAACCTCGGAGCGTGCATTTCTCCGGACAATGCCTGGATGTTCCTCCAGGGCATCGAGACGCTGCCGCTCCGCATGGAACGGCATTGTGAGAACGCACTCGCCGTGGCGAAACATCTGCAAGCGCATCCGAAAGTCGACTGGGTCCGGTTCCCAGGATTGGAGTCCGACTCCCAGTATGCTCTCAATCAGAAATACCTCGATGGGAAGGGCGGGGCCATGGTGGTGTTTGGCATTCAAGGAGGCTCAGAAGCGGGCTCCAAGTTCATCGAAGGGTTGGCGTTGTTCTCACATTTGGCAAATGTGGGAGATGCCAAGAGCCTGGCCATCCATCCCGCCACGACCACGCACAGTCAACTGACAGAAGAACAACAGGCCGCCGGGGGGATCACTCCCGAACTGGTCCGGCTCTCTGTCGGAATCGAGCACATTGACGATATCTTGGAAGACATCGATCGTGCGCTCGCAGCGGCTTCAGCCTGAGCTGGTCATGGCGACTACCATTGATCCCCTTCCCGTAGATGTCCTCCGGAAACAGGTGGACCGGCGGGGCACGCGCGTCATTGATGCGGAGACCGTGGCAGAAGAGGACGTGTATAGAGACCGCGTGGACACCCCAGCGAGCCCACCTCCTCAAGGGCTCCTCAAGCCGAAGCAGGTTGTCATTCCCGGCAGTGGTGGCCATAGGAAATCAATAAGGGTTGCCTTGCTCTTGATCCTCGTCGCGGTCTTGATGCTCCTTGGCGTAGGGCTATGGCTCCTGCCAGGCCTTCCAAAAGGCCTCTGATTGTTCTGGGCAGGGACGCAACTCGATCACGACGTCGTCGGGCAGCGCATCCGTGGTGAAGTCGGCTGCCTGAGACCAGTGCACGTGCTCCATGGACCAGGACCCTGCCCATGCGGCGAAGTCAAAGGCGTGCTGGTTTTCCAGGACTGCCCATTGCCTTTCATTCATGCTGCGGAAATGAGGAAGCCGCCGAAAGATCTTCCCGCCGCCATTGGCAATGACGACGAAGCGCCGTCGCCCATGAGAAAGAGAGGGGAGAATGCTAGGCGCGGACAAATCATAGAGCGTCGTGAGATCACCAAAGAGGCCCCAGGCTTCAGGAAGCCCACTCGCCATGCCGAGAAAGGTCGCCAAGTTGCCATCGATCCCATTGGCGCCGCGATTGGCCATCACGCGTTGGGTGCTCAAGCAACTCGCGGCGAGGAGACTCAATTCACGGATAGGGAGGCTGTTGCCAACAAATAAGGATGCGGACTCTGGAATCTCGCGCAGCAGTTTCCCTAGCAAAGCGACCTCGCTTTGCGGATAGCGTTCTAGCAGTGTATCTAGGCGCATCGCGTTCTCATGGGCAATGGTCTGCCAGCTTGCGGGAGCTTCCTGCCGTTCTTCTACCGAGGCCTGTGCCAGCAAGCGGTCAGGTGGTCCTGTGAGGGTGATCGATTCCCGAGCGAGGCCCGCGTAGCGGCGTGGGGTCAACGAGCACACTTGCACGTCGAGGCGCGTTTCCAGATCGCGCCACCAACGGAAGCTCGGCACTCCACCGAGGCGCAGGACGCGACACACATTGAGTTGATTGGCCGAGCGCTCACCGCCTTTCAGGAGCCAGGGCTTCAGCCTCTCACAGGCATGCAAGCCAGACGTCGCATCGGCGAGGATGGGAACCTGGAGTGTTGCTAGCAGTTTGCCTAAGTTTGGTGCCAGATCGAGACAGCCGGCGACCACGAGCAAGGGTCCATTCCCCTGCAAGAAAGCGGTGAGCACCTCTGTGCCGTCAATGGCGATGCTTGCGGAGGATACACAGCTTTCTGAATGGTGATGTAATGTTAGTTCTTGATTGGGAGTGATTTGAGGATCTTCCAGGCAGACGTTGAGATGGATGGGGTGATCGCGTGGGAAGGGTGGGATGTCTTGGGGATCTGTGAGGTCCACGAAGGCCGCGTACTCGCCGAACAAGCGCACCTGCTCGATGGCTTGTGGGGCTCCTGATTTGCGATAGCGCGCCGGACGGTCGGCCGTGATCAGTACAAGGGGAAGCGCTTGGTAGTGCGCTTCAACCACTGCAGGCAGCAGTTCTGCTGCCGCGGTGCCAGATGTCGTGACGACAGCCGTGGGAGAACCCGTTTGCCGTAGCCGACCGAGAGCGAAGAAAGCAGCCGCTCGCTCATCGAAGAACGGAAAGATTTGAGCCGTTCCTTCATTTGCCAGGAGCCCTAACACAAAGTCGCTGTTGCGAGAACCCGCACAGAGACAAAAGTCCCGAATGCCGCGGTCGAAGCAAGATTGAAGGACGGCGCGCGCGAGCATGTCCCTATGAGGCTAGAGACCAAAGGCTGACTTCACCGCGTCGCGCTTCAACGCCAGCTCGATCCATTCATTCTCCATGACACTTTCACGAATGAGGCCGCAACCGGAAGGCAGCGCGACATCGTCTCCAGACCATGCCACCTGACGGATGGCTACGACTGAATGAAAGACGCTCTCATGCCAGGCGCCAAATGGAGCCGCGAAACTGCTAGGAGATCCAAGTTCCGATCGAATCGCTTCGTAGAGGCCAGAGACAGCCGCCGTTCGTGGCCAATAGCCAACGGCAGGCGTCGGATGAAGTTGCCGGATAAGCGCGTTGACGTCCACTGGTGCCCTGAGAGGCATTTCTAAGCGCGTGAGGAAATGGCGGAGCCCCTCAAGCTCGAGCACTTCGCGTGAGGCCTCTCGCATCTCGCCTCCCAAAGCCTCACGGATTCCCTCCACCACGAGAGCTTGCTCGCGGATCTGCTTCGGGTCCGAACGAAACCCTACTTCCTCGTCGGGTGACGCCGTGCCAGCCAAGGCCATGGTTTCCAGGCGAGATGGTGAAAGTGTCATGAAGTCCTCTGGCGTGGCCCCGATCCAGCCCCCTTGCGGATTCCAATACCCATAGGCACGGACGTGGCGGCCGGGTTCGCGGAACGCACGGATACCCGCTGCCCGAAGATCGCCTTTCCGCAGACGCCCCGTTTCCGTGACGACCGGCACGAGCTTTTCCAACTGGACACCATTGTCGAAGGCCGCGGTGATCCGCTCAAAGGCGGTCGCAAAGCCGTCCTTGGCCACTGGCTTCCAGTCCACGACTGGAGCCTCCACCGGATCCCACAGATGGAAATCACTCGCTTCCTGCCAACGCGTGGGCACCTTCCACGGCCTCGGGTCAGATAAGCTGAAGTCATTGCGATAAAACGCTACCCCTGAAACCGGCGGTTCCGACAACGACTCGAAGGGCCCTTCGCCGACCAAGACAGCGTCTTGGCTCAGTTGGAGAAAGGCGATTTCAGGTGGCATCGGATTCACGTGCCTTTCTGTAGCCGGTCCCTTGTAAGGTCACAAATGGCTTTCTCAAATTGCGGCCCATTGCGAGACGTCACCACCGCTCTTACTGTCAGCCGTGAACCGCATTCTCCTGGCCCTGCTCTCGCTAGGCAGTCTGGCTTCTGGTCAGCCCTATCTCCCCCTGGTGATCGAGCAAGCACCGGGGCGTACCGTGATTGAGATCGGATTCGAAACACAGACGGGAAAAGCTTACCACATTGAGGGGTCATCGGACCTAGCAGAATACGTGTCCCTGGGCGACGTTTCGGGAACCGGTGCCCCCGTGCGCATCACCGTGGCGACGGATGGTGCACGCCAGCACTTTTATCGCGTGAGCGAACAGGAGCCCCTGATTGGCGTGGGGACCATTCTGAACGCGACCTCTCCGCCGCCGGACGCGCAGATTGCCTATGGCGACGACCCGTTGCAGTTCGGAAAACTCCGCCTACCCGATGAAGAAGGTCCCCATCCCGTGGTCATCTTCATCCACGGAGGCTGCTGGCTTGCCTCCTTTGATATCGCCCACACGGGTCCAATAGAGGAGGCTCTCGCCGCCGAAGGGTATGCCGTTTGGAGTCTCGAATACAGACGTGTGGGAAACGTGGGCGGCGGCTGGCCGGGTACCTTCCTCGATATCGGTCGTGGAGCAGATCATCTTAGAATGCTAGCAGACACATACGATCTCGACCTCAGCCGCGTGGTCGCCAGTGGTCATTCTGCCGGAGGCCATCTTGCGCTTTGGCTCGCCGCTAGAAATACCCTTCCCAACCAGAGCGAGCTTGCCGTCGCCGATCCGTTAGACATTCATGGCGTCGTTGGGCTGGCCCCGGCGCCGGATCTTGAGAGCCTCTACGCCGAGCAGTTCTGCGGGCATGTCATCGATGGGCTCATCGGAGGGGCGCCGACCACCTTCCCGGAGCGCTATGCGGCAGCATCCCCCATGCAATTGGCTCCCATAGAGGTGCCGCAGATCCACGTGATCGGAAGCCGTGACCGCACTTGGGCACCGGTAGGTCGGCGCTATCTCCAGCGCGCTCAGGAAACTGGTAGCCCAGTCAACGTCATCCATGCCCCTGCCTCCGGACACTTCGAAATGATCTCGCCGACGAGTTCCACGTGGCCGCTCATCCAAGAAGCCTTCCGCGCGCATTTCGAGAGCGCAAAGGATTCAGACTAGCACTAATATGGAAATCTTGATAGAAATCTTGGCAGAAGGATTGATTCAGTTCCTTCTTGAGTTGATTGCTGATCTCTTCTCGGGAAGCCGCTGGAGCGATCATTCTAAAGCGTGGTATTGCGTTGCTTATTTGGTCCTTGGTGCCGCAATTGGTGGTCTAAGTTTGCTTCTGGTCCCTACGTTCTTGCCCGTTTCAGTTCCTCTGAAGGTGGCCAGCATTGTCGTGATTCCTGTCCTGGCCGGATTGATGATGAGAGGACTCGGAAATTGGCGAAAGCACAGAGGAAAGGGCAAGACCAATTTGGAGACGTTCACGCATGCTTACTGCTTTGCTTTCGGAATGGCTCTTGTCCGTTCGTTCGGCTAAAACCTCATCTAAACGAGATAAAGTTGTATGAGGACGTTGGATCGATGGAAGTTTCTGCGCGTCTTAATGCAGGCTTAAGAATCCACCGCCACATTCTGAGAGACCTATGGATATTCTCGTGATTGAAGATGACCCGCGGCTCCTCAACGTCGTCGTGCGGGAACTACGTGACGAAGGTTATCGGGTCCACGGGGAGAGCAATGGGTTGGAGGGCCTGCATGCGGCCATAGACGAGCCTTTCGATGCGATCATCCTCGACGTGATGCTGCCGGGAATCGATGGCTTTGAGGTGTTGCGACGATTGCGTGCCAGCGAAGTCGCGACACCGGTGATCATGTTGACGTCTAAGGATCGGGTGAGAGATCGGGTGGAAGGGCTGGACCTGGGTGCGGATGATTACCTCACCAAGCCATTTGAGCTCGACGAATTGTTTGCCCGCCTGCGCTCGACGCTGAGGCGCGCTGGTGGGCACGCGGCGCCCATCATCAATGTGGGTGATGTGGCCATCGACCTTGCCGCCAAGCGCATCCTGAAGGGCGGCGATCCAGTCATGCTCACGGCCTACGAATATCGTCTGGTCGAAACCTTGGTGCATCGCAAGGGGCGTGTCGTAGAGCGCGCTTTCCTATCGGAAAAGCTCAGCGAATCTTTCGGTGATACGGTCTCGAATGCCGTTGATGTTCATTTGTGTAATGTCAGGAAGAAGCTTGGCAAAGAATTTGTGAGGACGATTCGGGGATTGGGCTACATGGTGGAGACGCATTCTTAGAATCATCGATGCCTTCCAAACTTCATCGCTCGATTCGTTGGCACATTCAGGCTTGGAATGTGGCTATCTTGTCAGTGGTAGTCACCGGGTTGGTGACGGCATTCTATCATTATGAGAAACGGTTGCGGATTCAGTTGATCGATGCGCAGTTAGCTGCCCGTGTCCCGCAATTGCTTCCCGTGACCGTAGGGCGTAGCGGAAGACCTGGGCCTGGGCCCGGATCGCGTGACCGTCCCCGGCGTCCTCGGGCTGGTCTTGGTCCTGCACCTGGACAACAGGGCAAGGCTGCGGAAAGGCGCCAGCGCCAACGAGGGCCCGGCCCCAAATCACAGGATGAGCTCTTCAAGGAACTCACCGATGAGGGGCTTTACTGCGCCTTCTGGAATCCTAGGCAAGAGCGATCGGCACAAACCTCCAATCTTCCCGAGCACGCCAAGACACTTCCAATCGTCCCGGCAAGTGCCAAAGAGGGGGACTTCGTCTTCCGGTGGCAGGGGAAGAACCGCGAAGTCGTCACGTTTCCACCTCGCGGGGCGATGTTAGTCGTTGGCAAAGAGGCGGCATCGCTACGCTCGGATTTGCACCGCTTTGCCTGGCAGATGGCGGGCATAGGAGCCTTCGTGATTCTGATAGGAACGGGTGGTGGCTGGTTCTTTGCAGGACGAGCCATCCGACCGATCGCGCAAATCAGTGACACCGCCCGCGATATCGCCCGAGGGGACCTTTCGCATCGGATCGACGTTGGGGAAACCTGCCACGAACTGAGTGGATTGGCAGCGACGTTGAACTCCACGTTCAGTCATCTCGGAGGAGCCTTGGAACAACAGATCCAGTTCACGGCGGATGCCTCCCATGAATTGCGGACGCCTCTGGCGGTGATCCTGGCAGAATCGCAATCTGCCCTGCGCCGGGAGCGCACTGCCGAAGAACTGCGTGAGCAGTTCAAGACCTGCATGCAGTCAGCAAGACACATGCGAGGCTTGATAGACTCTCTCATGGAGCTGGCTCGCATTGATTCAGGCGAGTCTAGATTGCAAGTGGTCTCTGCCAATCTGTCGGACATTGCTAGGGAAACGCGCGATCTCGCGCGGCCCATTGCTGACCAGAAAGCGGTGACTCTCCTAACGGACTTGCAATCCGTGTCTTGTGATGTCGACGAGGAGAAGATTCGTCAGGTATTTCTCAATCTCGTGGTGAATGCCATTCAACACACGCCCAAGGGGACCGCGATCCGCATTCGGACGGAGCAGACGGATGAGTACAGCGTCTTTGAGGTGTCTGATCAGGGCGCGGGCATCGCGGAGCAGGATCTCCCTCACATCTTTGACCGGTTCTACCGCGCTGATAAGGCGCGTTCCGGTGATAACACTGGGCTCGGATTGGCCATTAGCAATGCCATTGTCGTCGCGCATTCGGGATCGATTAGCGTGGGAAAGGCCGAGCCACAAGGGGCGACGTTCACCGTGCAGTTGCCTTGTGTTAGCGTCTGATGTTACCGTGTGCCACAGCGCACTTGGCGATTTGGACGACGATGCGATTCAACGTGTCGATCTCAATGGGCTTGGGTAAGAATGCTAGGGCGCCCGATGCGATCATCTCTTCACCCTTGTCGTGCTGCGCACTCATCCCTATGATCGGCATGGCCTTTCCTTGTGAAACGACGACTCGAATGAGATCGATTCCCGATTGGATTGGCAAATTGTAGTCCGTGAGAATGAGCGTGGGTAGGTGTCGTCGCAAGGACTCCAAGGCGGATCTCACGTCACCGCAGGCCGTCACCTCGAGGCCGAGGTGTTGGAGGGCACATTCCAGGAAGGCACTGACGACGGGCTCGTCCTCCACAAGAAGGATGGATGCGGATGGTGGTCTCGTAAAGCTTCGTAATCGCATGGGTGGTTCTGGCGTTGAAAGAGGTGGCGACGGGACAGGGACATTCATGGATTCATGGTCGGTCCCGATTCTTAAGAGAGGATAAAGCTGGGCACCCTATTCACCATTCATCACGCTTCTGTGGGTTCGCGCTTTCTTTGAGGCCGGATCTGTGCTGGATTCATTGCCATGAACCGACGTCATTTCCTCCGAGCCACCGCGGCGACTTCTGTGGTTGCCTGCCAACCCAGAACCTTATTGGCCTTGGCCAAAGATAACAGTTATCGCAAACAGATCGGGTTGCAGCTTTACACCTTGAGGAATGAGATCTCCAAGGATGCGGACGCCACTCTGAAAGCCGTCGCCGAGGCGGGTTACTATCAGGGCGAGATGTACGGGTTTCCCAAAGCAGACGCCATGATCAAAGCCGCCCAAGCGCATGGTGTCGCGCTACACTCCTCACACTTTGAATGGGACACCGTGGTGAATCCGTCAGACCAAGGGCTATCGGATTTCATGCGTATCCTCGAAGAGGCCAAGAAGATTGGACTGAAGCACCTCGTGATACCCTACCTCCATGGCAAAGACCGTGAATCGCTCGACGATTACAAACGGGTAGCGGAGAACTGCAATCAAGGGGCCGCCAAAGCGAAAGAAGCAGGGATTCAACTATCCTATCACAATCACGCCTTCGAGTTTGAACCCAAAGAAGGCAAGCAAACGGGATTTGATGTCTTTGTGAAAGAATTCAGTCCAGACATGAAATTCGAAATTGATACCTTCTGGGTGAAAGTGGGGGGTGGGGATCCTGTCAAACTCGTCAAGGAATTGAAAGGGCGCGTGACCCAATTGCATCTCAAGGATCTGAAAGAAGGCCTTACCTTGCCAAACTTTGGAAGCGTCCCGAATGATGCGTTCCAGGAATTGGGAGATGGGATTATCCCCGTGGAACCCTTGTTAGAGGCAGGGAAAGAAGCCGGTGTGGAGCACTGCCACGTCGAGCAGGATCAGTCGCCCGACCCCTTGGCAAGCATCCGTCAAAGCATGCAACACCTGCAGGGGCTGTAATAAGGATTAGGAGCGAGCGAAGCTTTGGACTGCGCGCAGCCCTGCTGCCGCGAACATCTTCACCATAAGTGTTCCAAAGCCTGCGTCAGTTGAACTGCGGTGAGAGTGAAGAATCGCCTCGAAGTTAGTAGCGCTTGATCAAGGCGCGCTCGCGTAGGCCCGCGACCCATTTGTCAACGATAGCTTCTTTCTGACCACCAGTGATATTATTCTCGATGTCTTCGCGCACTTCGCTCAAGGGCTGCGCCTTGCCGTAGCGCCGTGCGACGGCCTTGATGATGTAATAATTGCGATTGTCCTCGATCACTTCGCTCACCTCACCTGCGTCAAGGTTGAAGGCATTGATCGTCAATAACGGCTGTAAGGTTGTCTTGTTGATGAACCCACGATCATCGACACGAGCGGCGGGATTGCGCGCGTATTTCTGGGCCAACTCGGTGAGCTTGGTGCCCCGTTTCACTTGGTATTGCAGGTCTTGAGCGAGGAGGCGCTGACTCTTAGGCGTTGAAAGAGGATCTCGAGGACGCTTGGACACGGTGATGGTCCAGACATGGATCTCCCCTTCGTCACGGTAATCATTGATGTGTTTCTGATAGTAAGCCTCGACCTCTTTGGGGGACGGCGGACGTGTCTTGTCACGGGCAATCGCATTCTTCATCCGCAGGACCTTGATCACCTTCACCTGATCTTCCCGAAATTTACGCATCGTGATCCCTGTCTGGCGGAGAGCATTCACAAACTGATCACGATTCCCGCCAAAGCGTTGGCGAATGATGTGGTTCACCTGCGCATCGACGTCCTGTTCCTTCACTGGAAATCCGCGTTTATCATATTCTGATAGGATCAATTCACGCTCGATCATGGCATCCAGTCCCTCCTTCTCTAGCTTCTGAATCCGGCGCTTCTTCTCGGCAGGCGAAAGCACTTGCTGCTCCAAGAGAAAGCGTTCTCGGAGGATGGCATCTCGCACCTCGGATCGTGGGATCACCTTGCCATTCACCGTTGCCGCAATGCCATCCGCAAAGAGGTTGCTTCCGATCACCGGCGTCGGTTCGCTGGACGGGCGAGTCGGCTGGGCATTGGCCACGCTCGTCGGCGGCGTCATCTCGGCATCACTGCTACGTCGGAACCACCCGCAGCCGACCATCCCGACGGTGAGAAGGGCCACGCCAAGTAAGAGAAGGAAACGACGGATTCGCGCGATCATGTCACCAATTTCTTAAATTTGCAGACCCTCGAAGCAAGGGCAAATCATCAGAATAGACTGGAGTGAGAAGCGCTTTGTTCATTCAAACATTCAGGCGATGCAAAGCAGTGCACACCAATCTGGCCTTTCGTCCGATTTGGGAACACCTTCACAGATGCGACTCAACCACCTTGCCTGGGCGATGCGTCTCTTCCTTGCCTACCTCTTTCTCACGGCCTCCATTGGGGGGTGGGCCTGGAATGAAGGCCGTTGGGTGCAGGTGGAAGGCAAGTTGGTGGACCCCCAACGATTCCTCTTCCACCTGCGCGCCCTAGACCTGCTGGAAGACCCGTGGAACGCCTGGGTAGCTATGAGCCTCCCTTGGCTGGAAGCCGTGACCGGCATCGCGCTGATCCTGCCGTGGACGACCTTGGGAGGGTCTGCCATGGCGGCTGGGTTGTTAGGAACGTTCGTGGTGTCCCTAACGACGGCACAACAACGCGGCCTCGAAATCGACTGCGGTTGCTTCGGCGGGACGGCAGCCACAGATAATCTAAACGTCGCGATTGCCTGGCGCGTGCTATGGTTAGGGCTGGCGGTTTTCTCATTCGTCATCGCCTGGCAAACCACTCAAGGCCGAGCTGCGAAATCTCAGTAGGGAAAGCGCCTCACTCTCGCTCTGCAATGGGCGCAATCGCAATGTGTTAGAATTGCTCGCTCTGCGATGCTTTCGCAAGCGACTCCCGGGAGGGGGGCCTCGTCATTTTAAAGAAACACCGCCTTGAAATGAACTTGATCTCCTTCCTTAAGGATAAAGTCATCGGGCTCTTCAGGATCTGACCATTCCGTGGGCGGCGACCTTCTGGATCGCAAACGGAACACTGGCACCTGCTTTCCTTCTCGCATACGAGTAATCAACCACTTTCCTCTCCAGAATGGTAGAGTCTCCTCTGAATCCAAAAGTTCAATGAGACTTGTGCCCATAGGCACCGTTCGCTTGCCTGGATGACGAACACCCAAGCCCTCCGCGATCGTGATGGTTATCAACCGTTTCGCTGCCCGATTCCTCGTCGGAGGAAGAATGCTCACCCACTTGGATGCGTTGGTTGAAGTCATGCCTTCTGAATTGGCTCCCCGCGAATGCCCAGAATCGCCACCCCGGCCACAAGAGGATGCGTGTGCGGTGAAGATCGCTATGGCTACGGAAAGATAGTTCTTCATGCGCAGCGTCGACAACATCTCGCCCTAAGGTGAACGCTTCAGAACTTCCCGCAATCCTAAAGTGATGGTTTCCGACTAGCAAGTCACTTGGAATTCAATCCACCAATCGCATGTTTGTTAGATCGGTCTTCGCTCCTACACGCGGAAGAGGGCACCCATCTTCTTTCCGAGGATGAGGCTGGCGCCGAGGATGGTGATGCCGAGAAATGCCATGGCCCAGACGCCGAGGGCGGAGGCGAGTTGTTCGCCGTTCCCAAGGGCATTGAAGAGCGCGTACATGGCGGTTGTGATAGGATAATAGGCCTGCTTGGTGGCGAGGATGAGGGAGTCGGAAACTTCTAGCATGGCAAAAGCGAAGGCTAAGAGGCCGCCCGCGATGATGTTGGCGGAGATGAGGGGGAGCGTGATCTTGCGAAGGGCTTTAAAGGGGCTGGCTCCGAGATTCTGAGCGGCTTCCTCAAGCGTGACACTTGTTTGCTGAAATCCTGCGGCGGCCGAGCGGACGACATAGGGGAGTCGGCGGACGGCGTAGGCAATGACGAGAAGGATGATTGGGTTGTCGCCTAACATGAGGAAGTCGAAGGCCTGACCCTCGCGTGTCATGGCGAGGTAACCAAAGGCGAGAACGAGTCCAGGAACGGCGAGAGGCATCATGGCCATGGCGTCTAACCAGTGTCGTCCCCTTAGGTGGGTCCGCACGACGACGTAGGCGATGGCGACGCCGAGGAGGATGTCGACCAAAGTCGAGAGGCTGGCGTAGACGAGGCTGTTCTTGATGGAAAGAAGTGTGAGCGGGTGCCCTAACGCTTCTTCATAAGCAGCGAGGGACCACGTTTCGGGCAAGAGTGTACCATACCAGTCGGGGGTGAGGGAGGTGATGACGACAGCAAGGTGTGGTAGCACGGCTAAGATCGTGACTCCGGCGAATACCGCGGTGCATGCCAGTGCGGGAAATAGGCCTAACGCTTTTGCCTGGCGCGCAATGACGGCTTTGCCAGCAACGGCATGTGCCTTGGCTCCGAAGAGCCATTTGCTGAGGCCATATAGAAGCATGGCAAAGAGAAGCATGACGACGACGAGAGCGTATGGCGTGGGATTGCCTGAAAGGTCTTTGAGGCCAGCAAAGATCTGCACGGAAGTGACGCGTCCGTAGTCGAACATCAAGGGCACCCCGAGTTCGGTGAACGCCCAGATGAAGACAATCGTCGAGCCTGCGAAGATGCCAGGCATGGTGAGCGGAAGCGTGATCTTCCAGAATCTTCGGAAGGGGCCGCAGCCAAGATTCTGGGCGGCTTCTTCCATGGCGGGATCGAGATTGGCAAGGGCGGCTGCAACATTGAGATAGACGATAGGATAGAGGTGCAGCGCATTCATGATGACGATCCCCAATAATTGGCTTTCGCCTAACCAATCGTAAGGATGCGCGGCATCCATCCAGCCCCACTCGATCAAGAGAGTGTTAACCACCCCCATCTTCCCTAACAGCTGCTTGATTCCAATGGCCCCAACGAATGGTGGGAGCATGAGAGGGATGAGAATGAGGGAGGCGAACCAGGCTTTGCCGGGGAAGATGTAGCGATCGGTGAGGATCGCGAGAGGCAGCGCAATGACTAGCGCAAGGAGGGTGCTGAACACACCCATCTTGAGCGCGTTGAGCAAGCCCTCCAGGTAGAGAGGCGTTTGAAAGACATCGCCGACGAAGGCGAGCGTCCAGCGCCCCTGCGGATCAATGAAAGCCTCTCTAACCGTGAGCCCAATGGGCCAAACGAAGAAGAGGGCGAAGAACACCCCCATCAGTAGGAAGAGAGCGATGGCGACAGCGCGTGCCACGTGAGGCTAAACGGTTAGGGAGCTTTCGACTGCTCGAGGAGTGTCCCGGGGGTCACTTCACGACGGGGCGAAGGACGATGTTGCGATAGTCGACATCTGTGTGATCGCCTTGTAAGTAGATCGGGCCTGGAAGAGATTCGTCGGAGGTGAGAGCACCACCCGTGCAGCCTAACAGAGCGACGTTGTCGTGAATGGTCTTGCCGTTCAGGATCACTGTCACATGGCGGTCGACCAAAGTGATGTCATACGTTTGCCATTCGCCAGTGGGTTTCTCGGCTTTCACGGCCGGGGTCACGCGACTGTAGATGCCGCCCATGTGATGGGAATCGAGACGATCCCGGTCGTAGGTATCGGCCACTTGGACTTCGTAAATGCCGCGGAGGTAGATGCCGCTATTGCCGCGCTTGGGCACCCGCACTTCAAGGGTGAGGTTGAAATCTTCAAAGGTTTCCTTGGTCCGCAGATTCCCGAAATGTTTGCGAGGCTCGCCGTCCTCTTGCTTCGTGCGATTCATGAGAATATCGCCCTCGACGCTCCAGGCGCTATCATGCTTGGGATTGGTCAGCTCCCATTTTTCCATATCAGCTTCGGAGGCAAAGAGGGTCTTGGCTTCGCCAAACGTCACTTTGGAAAGATCGGGAGCCGGGGGAAGATCAGGGATGCGTTTGCCAGAGAAGGTCTCGCTGTCCATGCCCTCGCCATCCGTATGCGGATTCAAACGCCGAAGTGTGAGGGTATCGCCATCTAACTGGGCAATGAGCGACTCCGTGAACGCGTGCCGCCGCACTTCCTCACCGGACGCGTCTGTGCGTTTCACCTCACGAACACGCGTGACGACCAAAGTGTCGTCATCGGGAAAGAACACGGAGGAAACGGGAACCACACTCCCGCCGCCCCAGAGAATGCTGGCGTCATAGTAGCCGTCTTCTTGAGTGACGCCTAGCCAACCAGCCGCTCCGTTTGGCAATGTGAGAGCCCATCGTCCAAGAAAGGCCTCCTTATCGGCCCACGTGGTGGCCGTGAACGCGGTGCTGAGGAGTGCGGTCGAGAGAAGGAATCGAGTCATCATGATGGGTGACTATTCGACCGATCGGCCGCGAGAAACAAGTGTATTCCTGTCGCAAGGCCGCCCCGCGACAGGAATGCGGGCGGAGGAGAATGCCTAGCGCCCAAGCTTGTGAAATCTGTGAAATCCGTGGGAATAAGTCGCGCTTTGACTTCGTCTCTTATCCAGAGCATTCTATCAACGCTATGTATCGTATCCTGACCTCATGCATCATCGGCCTTACCCTGGCCGCTGGAGGCCTCACAGCCACCGCGGACACCAAGGGCAAAGGAAAGATCGCCAGCGCAGTCTCTGGCAAACTCGTCAAAGCTTCTGGGAAGAAAGTCGATGCCTTTAAGAGCGACGCTTCTCCTAGCTACTACCTCGCCTATCATTCAGCTAGTTGGTGAGGCGCTTGTAAGCAAGTGACTCCACAGTTGGTGGAGTTCTACAAGGGTCTCGATGGTAAGAAAGATCGGAAGTTGGAAATCGTCCTCGTCAATCACGATAGCAATCAGAAGGGCATGGATCAATACATGACGAAGAGTAAGATCAACTTTCCCGGGCTCAAGCACTCGGAGTCTAACAAGAACGCGCTCGCCACGGCGACGAAAGTGGAATACTTGCCCACGATCGTCCTCACCGATGCCAATGGCAAAGTGGTGGCCTCCGGTTACGGCGCGGATTGTGCCAAAGTCATCGCCAAAGCGAAAGCGGTCGCGAAATGAATCAGCAATATTGTTAGCACAGCACACTTCCAAGGGCCCGTTCTCCGCGAGGAGGACGGGCCTTTCTTGTGCGAAAGAGAGGCAAAGTCTTGCCAAGTGAGCGAAAGCGCTGACATTATCGCCAGGCATGCTTCATTATCTGCCAGGGTTTTCGTGGTCGGTGGCGCTCTGCGCATGGCTACTGAGTGTTTCGCTCACGTGGGCTGGACCGCCGAACACGACTGCGATCACGCGGCTTCAGATCTACCTCGACAACCATCATTTCAGTCCAGGCCCAATCGATGGTCACTACGGCACGTTTACCAAACGCGCATTGGCCTACTACAACACCCGCGAGGGCCGCTCGCCATTGGACTGGCAGACAGTGCTCTCCAAAGCCGAGCGCGAGATTCCTTTCGTGGTCGTGACGCATCGTTTGCAGCGGAGTGAATGGAAATGGGTGGGTGACGTGCCAGACGATCTGGCGGCGCAAGCCAAGCAGACGTCGCTCCCCTACACTTCCATTAAGGAGTATCTAGCAGAGCGCTATCATGCAACGGTGCCATTCCTGCAACGGCTCAACCGCCGCAAGGATCTCGATTTCCTTCAGCCGGGTGATTTGGTCGTGGTGCCGAATGTGAAGGACGTGTTTCGAATAGAGGCGGTGCGCGCTCTGCGGCGTCCTCGGGGGCAGGTCCAGACGGAACGCTATGTGTTCGTCGACACGGCGAACCGCATGGCGAGCATTTGCCGAGGAACGACCTTGTTAGCAGCCTTCCCCATCACGCATGGGCGGGAACGCTTTGTGCCTCGGGGGCAATGGAAGGTGCAGAATCTGGTGGCCAACCCGAGCTTCCGCTGGGACGAACGGATGCTGAAAGAAGGCGAGCGGAGCACGGACTTTCACACGCTGCCACCCGGTCCGAATAACCCAGTGGGAGTCCTCTGGATGGGGATTAGCAAGAAAGGCATTGGACTGCATGGGACGAATGCCCCAGAGACGATCGGGCGGTCGCTCAGCGCCGGTTGTGTGCGCTTCACCAACTGGGACGCCATGCGCTTGCCCAAATACCTCGGAGTGGGTTCCGAGGTGATTGTGCGTTAGATGGATGGTTAGAGTTGCTGAAAGTCTCAGCGCAACCCATCAGCCGCGATGCGAAATCCGCGGCTCATGGTGCGTTTGCCAGGATCGGGTAACCGATGGTGCGTGAGTTCCAGGGACTCTTTGGTGAGGAAGGAGGCGCCCTTCACGATAGGGCGTTCGGCTGAATCCTCCTCACCGGGAGACGTGCCGAAGGTGAGCGTCCATTCGGACACATTGCCAGCCATGCCCCGGATGCCATAGGGACTGACATCCCCCTCAACTTGGTCGACAGGATTCCACGCATTGTAGCCATCCTGGTGGCCTCCGCTCCCCGTTGCTTCCGCATAGTCGAGCCCTGTGTTGGCTTTGCGAGGATCGGCATCGTTTCCCCAGGGAAAGAGATTCCCGGATGTGCCCCGCGCCGCTTTCTCCCACTCGGGAGCGGAGGGAAGCCGTCCGTTGCGCCAGCGCGCGTAGGCGTAGGCGTCCCACCAATCCACGCCGACGACCGGGCAGTTCAGGTTGATGGGATGCCCGCGATGAGCTCGATTAGCCTTGGCCGCGGTGTAGTAGCTTTCCCAATCCAGGGGAACGTGATCGGTCTTGGTGGCAGGTTGATCTGCGTGATCGAAGGCTTTGCTAGAACCGATCGCGGTGAGAAACGTGGCATATTGGTGGATGGTAATCTCATACTGAGATAGCCAGAAATCGGGAAGATCTATCGATTCGCCGGTGTGATAGATGAAGGGGCCCGCTGGCACTTTCACCATGGGATTCTCCACTGGCGTTATGGGGCGATTCCAGACAAACCAGAAAGCCGCTGCCCCAAGGGCGAGCACGAAGAGGAGCATGACCAGAAGCTTGGAGAATGCCGTCGAGGCTCGTTGTGCATGCCGTAACGCCTCCGGTTCGATGCTGGAGGTGATCGATGCCGATCCAGTGGGCTTGCCGGTGGCCAACGTGACCGGAGGCTGAGAGGTCACCTGCATGGCGATGTTGCAATTCCGTTGGAGATCGCGCCAATCGCGAAAGACCTGTTCATGATCGGGATCGAGTCGGGCAAAGAATCGCCTCACCTCAGGGGAATGCGTATCGTCCGCCCGGAGAAGTCGCCAGAAGCTGTGACGGATTGCTTCCAGTGAATGTGTGAAAGTGCTAGGGTCTGTGGTCTCGGCGATCGCGAGATTCGCCATGTAGGGTTCCTCATGAATGAGGACGAGCGCCTCGGGTTGAAAGGCGCGATAGCCTAACTGATGGTCCTCGTAGTAGAGAAAGGTCTCACATACCGTCTTCAGCAGCGTCCAGACAAAGGAGAGGGGAAAGCGGTGACCATCCTCACGGAGTGCGACGATGTCCTGCCCGGCGACGACCTCCCGGGCATAGAAGACGAGGCCGTCCTGTGTGTTCGCTTCGTAAACGGCGGCGATGCGAGGATGGGTGACGCTGGCTTTGGCCCGTATGTCGGCCTGGAATGCGGCGACGGCCGACGGATCACCGCAGCGATGGGGCTTGAGAATCACCAAGGCCGCGGGACGATCAATCGAGACTTGGCGCGCGACGAACGTCTGCGTGTCGTCCGTCTCATGGAGGGACTCGAGGATCTCGTAGTCCCCTAGTTGGCGTGGTGGAAACGCTGCCATGGGCAAACGCTAGTCGCCGAAGAGGGTGGCGTCCAGTTCCGTCTGATCTTCCTCCTCGGAGAGCAGTTCGACGAGCACGCGTGGTTCCACGAGAACGTCTTGGATCTCATCGCGGTAGTAGAGTTTCACGACGTAGCCGAAGAATTTCCGGTCAGAGCCATCGTCCATGTGAGGGATGTGATAGGTGACATCGAGCAATTCCTCCTCAGGATTCTTGTAATCAGGATTCTCAGAACGCCAGGGGTTGACCTCTTCCACGGGAGGCTGCGCGCCGTCGCAGGGCAAGATCTCAGACGCATTCACAAGGTCGTAGAAGTAGATGTAGGGGACGACGGCATGGGGATCGATCTCTTCTCCGGCTTTGGCGCGGATACTCAAGGATAGCTTGACAGTGCGATTGCCCTCCGCGTCGGAATCGAGTTCCGCAAACGCTGGGCCAATGCTGAGGGGGCGATGGGTGAGACCTCCAGGGTGGTTCTCTGGAGTGGTGCCATTGAGATAATGCAAGGCTAAGTTGGCGAGTTTCCCGGCGCGTTGATCCATGGCCGCGACGCGTTGGAAATATTCTACTGCCCGACGTTTGTTGCCTAACTTATCGAGAAGAATGCCAAAGCGATAGAGCACTGCGGGGTGGTTGGGTTCTAGCTTATTGGCGAAATCCAAATGACGCAGGGCTGCGATGATGTCCTGATCGGCTTCCTTCCTCCGGGCAAGGGCAAATTCCTGCTCGGCGGCCGAGATCTGAAGTTTAGGGACGCCATCTTCATCGAAAGCGGCCGCAAGGCGTTCGGCTTCTTCCAATTCCTTCGTGCTGGGAATCTCGTCCATCCGCGGAGGTGGCGGTGGGATCTGCGCTGCCATCAACGCCTCGTCATTCTCGACGGAAGGGCGAGGCGTGCCGAACGGATTACGCGTCGTGGGAAGAGGAAAGACCTTATCGGCCAGGCGGCGTCGGCGCTCAAGACGTTCCTGTTCGGCCAGCGCGGCCTCCGCTCTCTCAAGGGCCGCCTCTGCCTCCATGGTTTCGGCGTGGGCGCGCGCCGATCGGTGCTTCGCTTCAAAGAGAGCATAGCCAAGCACGCCACCGACGATGAGGAGAAGCAGCCATGGCACCAGCCAGGCGACACTCCCTGCAGAGGACGAGGACTCGGGATCGGCGGGCGGAGACGGTTCGTTCATGAGCGCGGTGGAAGGAGGAAATTACTCTGTTGCCAGAAGGCGTCAATCTCCCCCTCGTCCGCGAGTTTGACAAATGATCGGCACCTGCTCTTCTAGCACGATGGAAACCGTTAGACTAGGACTGGTCGGCCTCGGCAATATGGGGCGTGCACACAAGGCAAATATCCTTGCTGGCAAGGTGAAAGGGTTAGAGATCACGGCAGTGTGTGACCTCGCTCCCGCATTGGAAGGCGTGGAAGAAGGCCTGGCCAAGTTCACGGATGCCGGGGAAATGATCGCTTCTGGAAAGATTGATGCGATTCACATCGCCACCCCGCATCCATTTCATTGTGCGATCGGTTGCCAGGCCTTGGAAGCGGGCTTGCACGTGATGATGGAGAAGCCTCTGGCCGTGCACAAAGCGGAGTGTGAGCAATTGATCAATGCCTACTCGGACAAATCGAAAGTCTTTGCGGCCATGTTCAATCAACGGACAGATCCTCTCTATCGGAAACTCAAAGATCTCATTGATTCGGGTGAGCTGGGTGAGATCCGGCGGGTGCAATGGAATGTCACGGATTGGTTTCGGAGCCAAGAGTATTATGCCTCTGGTGGTTGGCGGGCCACCTGGAAGGGAGAAGGCGGCGGCGTCCTGCTCAACCAATGCCCCCATAATCTCGATCTCTTCCAGTGGATGTTCGGCATGCCCCAGGAGGTGCACGGTTTCTGTAACTTCGGACGCTATCACCAGATTGAAGTCGAGGATGATGTTAGTGCCTATTTCCGATATGCCAATGGGTGCAACGCCCTCTTTGTGACGTCGACTGGTGAGGCCCCAGGCGTGAATCGCTTGGAGGTCGTGGGCGAGCAGGGCCTGATCACGGTCGAAGACGGGCAGATTCGATTCCTACGTAATCGCGTGCCCATGAGCCAATTCAGCGACGAGACATTATCATCCTTCGGCAAACCTGAAGTGTGGGAAGCGTCAGTGCCTGTGTCAGGAGATGCAGGGCAGCATGTGGAGATCTTACAGAATTTCACGAATGCTATTCTCCATGGAGAAACGCTTATTTCTCCAGCAGTCGAAGGCATCCATTCCGTCGAGTTGGCAAATGCGGTCCTCTATTCGGCCTGGATGAATGAGACCATCGCCTTGCCCCTGGATTCCGGGGCCTATGCGAAGGAACTGCAAGATCGCATCGAGGGGTCGACGTTCAAGAAACGCGAGCCGCGCCAGACAGGAGGCGCCTCCTCTGACGATTTCGCCAAGAGTTTTTAGGGCTGGGTGGTTAGTGATAGATAGGGGACGCTCACGCATGTTAGAGCTTGTTGGGTGGGGTGCCGTGATTGCTTCCTACTTCGCGATTGCGATTTGTGGATACGCGTCCCTCGGGAAGGAGGCGAAAGCTTCTCAATCCCGGTTCGTCGCGGCAGTCCTGGGATCATGCTTCAGTTTGCTCATCCTCAGTGGTATTGCCTCCCAATGTTTCAGCTTAGCGGAACTCCAAACAATGAGGGAAATTGGATCGCTCAATGAAGACCAGATGCTACCCGACATGCCCAATCTGTTCTCTGGGGGATTTCTGATTGGGACAACCTTGTTCTTCACTGGCCGAACCGTTGCTAAGAAGACTTCTCGTGGTACGCCGCAGGATTCTGATGGTAGCAATGAAGCGCCAGGCAGGAGGCGCCTCCTCTGACGATTTCGCCAAGAGTTTTTAGGGCTGGGTCAGTCAATACGGCGGAAACGTCAGGATGACCCTGCGAAGTCACACAAATGTGACGTGAAGGACCTTCCTCGGGTGGTGGCTCTGTGGTTGCTTAACCAACCATGATTTCAACAACTGCACCAAGTATTGAGGAAATCGGTGCTTATGAGAGCCTGATCGCGGATATCCTTGTGACGCGTTCTCTCCTCTTCTCAATCGTGGGCTTGGGAGGTGAAGGGAGAGAATGGATGCGCCGCCTTCCAGAGGACGGCTTTGCCACTGTGGGAATCGAGACGCAATCAGATCAAGCGTATCGAGAACCAATGGCGTCGTCCATGGTGCGTGTGAGCGCTGAACTTGAGGATATCCGCGGCGCGGATGTCGTCATTGATACGCGCGGGTTCCCTTGCGAGCGGACGTTGGTACCCTTGCTTCCCCATGTGAAGCGTGGCCAGGTATTGTGTTTTATCACTCAGAAGCAAGCGGAGCCAGCATGCGTGACGTCCCTCGCCGAATCGCTAAAGCTGTCTGGACGTCAATTGGGTCATGATGTCTTTGTCGTCCAACGGCCGCCGCTGGGCCGTGCCGATGCGGTCTGTCCAAGCGGACTCACCCCTGCCTGCACGCGGATTGCTACGGCTTTGGAGACGCACGTCTTCAGCAAGCTGGCCTGATTCAACGGATTCAACGGGGGCTCCAACAATCTTGCCTTCTGCCAGGGAAGGCGATAGCGTTCCCCTTTGGTCGTTGATGCCATGAAACTCGCTTTGACTCTTTCGCTTGGAGGTGCCCTTGCCATGTTGGCAGTGCTCACCGTCTTCTTCCAGAAATCTGCCGATCGCATTGCCGCAGGACCCTTAAAACCGCATGGAGGTGACATCTCGCCGCATGTGCCTCTGCCAGAGGGGCAGCCGGGACCCAGTCGCTCTCCGCATTCTCCCTTGCTCCCCGATCGTGCACGGGCCCTGAGAGCGATGGATGCCGCGACGCCAGGGATGGCCTACGAGGAGAGAGAAGAAGCATCAGAATGGGAAACCAATGAGGAGGTGGCAGAAGCGGATTCTCTTGAGTCCTCCGATGAGGGGGTGTTAGAATCGAATGGAGATGGGGCCGCTCCTGTCCCTACGGCGGACGTGGAACCGTATGAAGTGGCCTGGACAGGCAACCGGTTGTCGGTTCCGCCAAGCAGTGGTGGTGGATTGGGATCGACCGTGGTGGGTGATCTCGTCCCACTCGTCACCGCATTGCCCGAAGCCCTGTTCGAAGGAATCAAGCGGCCCATCAAACTGGAGAATTTGGAGCCGGTGGAGCGAGAGCAGCCGCCTTTGCTCGTGCCGCGCGGCGTGCGCTTATTGTCAGAGGGCAAACCAGTGATTTCCAGTGATCCCGCGCCGACGATCGGCGCGCTCGCCTACCTCACAGACGGAGACAAGGGCGCAGCGGATGGCCGTTATGTTGAGCTGGGGCCACGCAAACAATGGGTGCAGATTGACTTAGAGCATGTGTCAGAGCTCTACGGTATTTGGATCTGGCACTATCACAAGAACCCTCGTGCCTACATTGACGTGGTCGTGCAGGTTTCCAACGACGCGCATTTCTCGCCAGAGGCCACCGCTACCATCTACAATGCGGATCATGACAACACCTGTGGCTTCGGCCCTGGACGACACATGACCTATGTGGAAACACACCGTGGCCGCGTGGTGGATGCGGGCGGTCTCGGGGCGCGCTATGTGCGGCTCTACAGCAATGGGAACACCTCCAACGACATGAATCACTACGTTGAAGTCGAGGTCTGGGGCCTCTCAGGCGCGTGAATCTCTGCTAGGGGTTCTTGACATGAATCTCCATCTGAGGAAACGCGATCTCAATGCCAGCCTCGCGGAGAGCCGCTTCGATCCGCTGATTGAGTTCGGTTTGCGTGCTTACGAGATCGCTCAATTGGCCGACATGGGCACGTAATTCGAAGTCGAGGGTGCTCGCTCCAAATCCAATAAAGACCGTCACAGGGGCAGGATCTTTCAGAACCCGAGGATGATCCATGGCCAGTTGAGTGAGGAGGGTCTGCACCTCGGTGACCGAGGACCCGTAAGCTACTCCGACAGGAATCTCGAAGCGTAAAACAGTGTCACTCAGAGTCCAGTTCACAAACTCACTCGTGATAAAGGCCTTGTTAGGGACGACCAGGTCACGGTTGTTGAAGAGGGTGATCGTCGTGGCGCGGCTGCGGATCTGCGAGACCTTTCCTGACAGATCACCCACGGTCACAATGTCACCCACGCGAATGGGGCGCTCGACGAGGAGAATGAGGCCAGCGACAAAGTTGGCGAAGATTTCTTGAAGACCGAAGCCGATCCCCACGGACACCGCGGCTGCAAGCCATTGGACCTTGTTCCAACTGACGTGAATGAAACCAAAGCCGATGATCAGTCCCGTGATCAGCAAGACATAGCGCACGCCACTGGTAATGGCATAGGCCACCCCGCGGTCGAGGTGCATCCGCTGAAGAATGGATACCTCGAGAAGACCAGGAACATTTCTAACAGCAATGTAAGTGGTGAGAAAGGTGAGGATGGCTAGCGCAATGTCAGCGAGAGAGATGCCCTCTGCAGGTGCCTTGACGGCGTCACTTGCAGGCGTACCTGTGCCTGGAATGAGTTCGTTGTTAGTCTTGCCGAGGTCGGGTGATTCATCCGTCAAGGTCGACCCGGGCCAGACGGTCATTTCATCGAAGACTTGGAAGGCGGGAAGCACACTGCTCCAGATGCCCCAGAGGCCGATGCCAGCGGCGAGCACGAGCGCGGCTCTCAACAGGCGATGTGTCTGATGCTGGGCCTCATCGAGATCGATCTGTTCAATCTCGGGAGGCTGTTCTTCGAGGACGGGCTCGGTGCCCTGCGTCTCTTGTTGACGCGATCGTTCAGCGCGCCAGGCAGCGAGCCGTTCACTGGCTTGCTTGAGCTTCAAGCGGCGTCGAGCGGTAAGAATGGCGCGCCGAGAGAGCGAGGCAAAGAGGAGGAGCCCCAATGCCAACCACATGGTCTTTGCGAGCAGACCTTCGACTAACATGACCGAATACTGGAAGCCCGTGGCGGACGCCAAGGTCAGGGAAACGGGGATGGCGATCGAGGTGATGAGGACGGCGAGATGCCAAGCCTTGCGATTCGCTGCCCCGCGCAAGCACGCTCTACCCATGAAGAAGATGCCCATGCCTAACACCCCCATTTGAACAAAGTAGAAGAGGCGGCCATCGCTGGTGCCGGGGGCGGTATTCAAGCGGTATGCCGTCACAAGCAGCGCGAGGCCCACATAAACCGGGGTGAACCAGCGAAGATGTCGCGCCAGTGGATTGCGGATCCGTTCTTGAAGGTGAAAGTGTGAGACGGCGAGGCTCTTGGGGCGAAGGGATTGCTGGAGAAAGATGAGAAAGAGCATGAGCCCAAGCACACTGGCCACACCACTGCCGATGGCGCGACCAAGGGGGATGGCGAAGATGAGCCAGGTCCCCAGGGTCAAGGCCATGACGATCACAAAGGCCTTCGCCGTGATGCGAAAGCGATGACAGGCGCGTTCCTCTGCTTTGGCACCAAGCTTGGAGAGATGGGTGAGGAGACGTTTGCGTAGAGCGATGAATCCACCGACGAAAGCGAGGTAGAGAAACCAAGCGGTGGGATACGATCGCTGATCATTCCAAAGTTGGCTCCAGGAACGCCGCAAAGCTTGATTGGCAAATCCTGGCAAGCTTGCCGCATCGGTGAGAAACTGTGAGGGACTCCAAGGTTGTTGGCTCCGGATCCAAAGGATCCTCTCATTGATGTAGCGGTCGAACGCGTTGACCAAGGGAATCAACTCTTGCAGTTGCGTGCTCACGTTCCCCAAGGTGGCCACCAATTCACTCCGTTCGTCGATGGACGTGCGTAGGAGCGCCTGGTGTTCTTCGGCAAGTTTGCTAGCCTGGGCATCGTCCGGCTGAGTGGTGGTGAGGTCGCCCTGGGGCGCTTGTTCTTCTTCAGTGGCGTTGTTAGTTGCGGTATCTACCGTGCGGGTTGTGGTCAGGGTGCGTCGTTTGCGCAGCTCATCCATGCGGAGAAGCACAGAGGCGGATTCCGTCACAGCGTCTGCCAATTCGTCATGGAGTACGTCCGTGGAGGGGAGACGGCTTCGGTGGCTTTGTAAGAGAATGCCAGTGGTCTCTTGGAGATCGAGCCCGGCCCGTTTGATGAGATCGATGCGTTGCCGTGTTTCCTCGAACCGTTGCCGGATTTCATCGGTCTCGGCCTGACGCGTCTTGAGCTGAGATTCCCAGAAGGCTAAGCGGGCCGCTGTCCCATCGATTCCGGTCCGCTCTTGCGCCAGTTGCAAGTTTTCCATCGCGAGGTCGGCGAGCGGGGTGCTCTTGAGGCGATCCCATTGTGCCTGCGCGTCCTCAAGGGCAGTGTTCGCATTCTGTCGGCGAATGGCGCGCACTTCCGCCCGCCAGCGGAGGTCGAGATCCGTGAGCGCGGCGACGCGTTTCTCAGCCGCGGCCAGTTGATCCGTGTTTAAGGCGGCGGTGTCCCGATAGAGCGTGCTCTCCGTTTCAAGCGCTTGCCGCTCAAGTTCGGCCAGTTCCTTCTGCGCCTCTGCGATGAGACGCGCGTAGGGGCGGACGTCGCCATTCGGGGGCGGCTGCGACTCAATGGCGGCACGTTTGGCCGCAATCTCATCTGGAAGGGTGCGGAGACGCTCAGCGCGTTGTTGGCTTTCCGTGCGGAGCGTGTCCAATCGGCGCTGGGCAGCGAGCAAATCCGCCGTCACGGATTCCTGGCGTTCCACCTTGGCATCGGGATCGAGATCATCGGCATCCTCGGGCCCATCCGGCAACGGATCGGGATTGGCGAGCTTCGCTTTGGCGGCTTCGATGGTCGCGGCCGCTCCACGCGTTTGTAGAGTCGTCAGGTGCTCCTTGGTCTTCTGGATGGATTCGATCAGAGGGATCAACGCATCCAAATCCTGCAGCCGTTCGCGTTCCTCATCGGACGGCTCGGTGACGCTGCGCAGCGCTTCTGTTTCTGCCTGGAGCGCGCTAAGCGCAGGGCGAGCGACCTCCTGCCCGTGCAGGAGCGCCATGGAGATGTTGAGAATGAAGAGAAATGCTAGGCGACACATGATCGGTTGGAGCGGAAACGGAGCACTGGCACGCGGCATCTGCCAAGCGCAATATTGGCTCACAGACGAATCGTCGGGGCGTCGTCGAAAGAATCACTCGTGACACCCGGAGCCTCGTCGTCGTAGGTCGTCACCGGAAGGCGTTCGATGAGAAGGCGCAAATCGTTGACGTATTCGCTGTCGAGACCCGTCTTGACCAATTGCCGATGCAACTCGGCGGCCTTGACCAAATTCGCTTCCTCAGCACTCGCGAGGCGTTTGCTAGGATCTGGATGAATGAGATCCTGACAAAGATCGATAAGATCGGCGTTGCGGGCCACATCGGGAGGCAAGAGTCCGGGTAATCGGTTGGGGAGTTGTCGTTTGGCGGCGCGCAAGGAGTCGATCGATTCGGCTTCGTGAAAGAGGCGGCACCCGGACAGCATCTCGATGAGAACATAACCGAGGCTGGCGAGATCGGACTGCACCGACTTGGGCCGACTGTCGAGGATCTCGGGCGCGGCATAGGCGGGCGTCCAACTCACGCGCAGGCCACCTGTGGTCATGTCCACGGCAGAACCCAAGTCGACGAGTTTGACATTTCCCGTCTGATTCAACATGACATTGCTAGGCTTGATGTCGCCATGAGCGAGACCGGCACGATGGAGCGAGGCGAGTCCTGTCAATGTTTCACGAAGGATCTGAAGGGCCACTCCTGGCTGCAACCGCGAGTGCTGAGGTCCATGCGTGATGACCACATCATTCAATTGGGCGTGCTGCGCTTCCGAGAAGTGTTCGCGGGCCCAATGAAGCGTTTGCGAATGGAGGAGGTGCTTGAGGTCATAGCCATTGACCCATTCCATCACCATGATGCGCACCCCATCATTCTCGATGAAATTGTGCACGTCCAAGAGTTGATGGCATTGCAGTTGCGAGGCCCGCATCGCCACGGCAGCCATGCGGCCCATGTCCGCGACGTAGTCTGAGGAGTTGGCGTAATTGATAGGGGAAAAGGCTTTCAAGGCCACCGGATGCCGAAAGCCATCCACGCCCGAGCGCTCACAGTAGTAGACCACGCCTTGACCCCCCTGGCCGACGAAGCGGAGCCCTTCGTATTCGGAGTCCCAATGCAGACGACGTTGCGTGCGCATGGCTTTGAAGCGATCCAAGAGCGAGAGCGTCGAGTCGCCTTCCGAAGAAGGCTCGGCAGGTTGAGAGGCGTGCACGCACACAACCAGTCGCGGATGGCCTCCAAAGCAACCCCGTGTTGCCTCATTGAAGAAATTCGAGCGCTTCGAATTTCCATCCTAACAAGCGCTCATCGCTCTACACCGAGCGCTTGCCACACCCGTGCGGGTGTCCAACCCTGGGAGCGCAATTGAGTGAGTGCGAGGGCGCGATCGCGGGTGGCGAGGCGTTTGCCGGAGGCATCGCAGATGAGGCGGTGATGGTGCCACTTGGGCTCGGGCAATCCTAACAAGGCTTGCAAGAGCCGATGGACATGGGTGGCGGGAAAGAGATCCAGACCGCGGGTGACGAGCGTGATGCCTTGGGCGGCATCGTCGACCGTGACGGCAAGGTGATAGCTGGTAGGAGTGTCTTTCCGAGCGAGGACGATGTCGCCAAAGAGCGCTGGTGCTGCCCGTTGGGTTCCCCCATCGCGGTCTTCCCAGGAGAGCGGCCCGGCGTGTGCCTCCGCAGCATCCATCTTCAGACGCCATGCGTGTGGGGCGCCCCGCGCAAGGCGCTCCGTCACGCGTTCGGGAGCGAGTCGCCGACACGTCCCCGGATAAAGAGGGCCATCAGGGCCGTGCGGCGCGCCGCCTGCTTGCTGGATGTCTCGCCGCGTGCAGAAACAGGGATAGAGGAGGTCACGCTCACGGAGCACTCCCAGGGCAGCTTCGTAGGCAGAGAAACGGGCGCTTTGGCGCATGCTGGCATCGTCCGGGGCCAGGTCGAGCCAGTGGAGATCCTCCAAGATGGCCGCCTCATGTTCAGGTCGGCAGCGGCTGGCATCGATGTCCTCCCATCGCAGGAGAAATCGCCCGCCCATCTCCCGTGCCGCGTGCCAGGCGAACCACGCTGCATACGCGTGGCCAAGGTGTAAAGGACCGGTCGGGCTCGGGGCAAAGCGCGTGATCATTTGTCGAACCGAGGGTTGCGGTCACCTGGTTTCACTCCTATCAATCGAGCCATGTCGGATATCCACATCATCTTAAAAACGGACAAGGGCAACATTGAGGCGACTCTCTATGCGGGTGACGTGTCGGTGACCGTGGCCAATTTCCTCAATCTCGCTCAGCGTGGTTATTATGACGACATCACCTTCCATCGGGTTATCGCTGATTTCATGATTCAAGGGGGTGATCCTACCGGAACAGGCCGTGGAGGCCCTGGTTACCGGTTTGAAGATGAGTTTCGTCCGCATCTAAAGCATGACAAGCCCGGCATCTTCTCCATGGCAAATGCGGGTCCTCACACCAATGGGAGCCAATTCTTCATCACTCATGGAGCCACCCCGCACCTTGACCACAAGCACACCGTCTTCGGGCACGTGACCAAGGGCCAGGACGTGGTGGATGCGATCGCTCAGGGCGACAAGATTCTGGGGATCGAGATCCTCGATTCCACCGATGAGCTCTTCGCCAGCCAAGCCGAACGCTTGAACGACTGGAACAAGGTCCTCGGGTAACGCCCGCGGTCCTTTCAGAAGTCGATGGCACGACGTAAGATTCAAATCGGTCTGGCAGGTCTCGGCAATGTGGGCATGGGCGTCTACGCCAACCTGTCCAAGAATGCCGCCTTGCTTTCGCAACGATGTCAGGCAGATCTCGATATCACGCGCATCGCGGTACGAGATGCCTCCAAGGCGCGGAATCGTGCTGTACCCGCCGATCTCCTCACGGAATCCTGGCAGGACCTCATTGACGATGACGCCATCGATGTGGTGGTGGAATTGATCGGTGGCGTGGATCAAGCGAAGACCCTCGTGACCGCGGCGCTCCGGCGCAAGAAAGTGGTGGTGACGGGGAACAAAGCGCTCCTCGCGGAGCACGGTCAGGAGATCTTCTCCCTCGCTCAAGAAATGGAGGTTCCCGTCTATTTCGAAGCGGCAGTGGCTGGCGGGATTCCGATCATCAAGGCTGTGCAGGAATCGCTGGTCGGTAATGCCATCCGCATGATCTCCGGAATCATCAATGGGACCTGCAATTACATCCTCACCAAGATGCGTGAGGAAGGCTGGAGCTATCAAGAGGCGCTCAAGGAAGCGCAGGCTCTCGGATACGCCGAGGCAGACCCTACCCTTGATGTCAACGGTTGGGACGCCGGGCACAAGGCCGTGCTCTTAGCCTCTCTCGCCAGTGGCCGATGGGTGGCAGCGGATCAGATCCATGTAGAAGGCGTCGAAGACATCCGCTTGGGTGACCTTCGCTTCGTTGAAACGTTGGGCTACGCAGTGAAATTGTTAGCAGTGATTCGGTGCGCTGACGACGAGCCCATGGAGGTGCGCGTGCAGCCTTGTCTGGTGCCAAAGAGTCATCTGTTAGCTTCGGTCAATGGCGTGTTCAACGCCGTCATGGTGGAGGGCGACTTGGTGGGTGAGACCTTGTTTTATGGAAGCGGGGCTGGTCAGGACCCGACATCGAGTTCCGTTATTGCTGATATCGTGGACGCAGCGGTGGGACTACAGCATGAGGAGAAGCGCGGCTACGTGCCTTCGAGTGAATTGGCCGCCGTGAAGCCGATCGCGGATACGATTTCACAGTACTATCTCCGCCTCCACGTGGACAACCGCCCAGGCGTGCTGGCGCACATTGCACAAATCACCGCGCGTCATGACATTGGCATCATGTCAGTCATCCAACCGGAATCGACGGGTGAGACCGCTGACCTGGTGCTCATGTTAGATCATGCGCCCTTTGGCTCGGTCCAGCAGGCCTTGGCGGAAATTCGCGAATTAGAATCGACCAGTGACGACATGACCCTCCTGCGCATGGAATCGTTTGAAGAGTCGCCCTAACGCACGAACCGTTTCATGAATCACGACCAAGGTGTCATTTCCCGCTATCGCGACCACTTGCCGGTGAGCGATGCGACCCCGATCATATCTCTCAATGAGGGATCCACGCCACTGGTGCACGCACCCACCCTTTCCGAAAAGGTAGGACGAGGCTGCCAGGTTTACGTGAAATACGAAGGGCTCAACCCGACCGGATCGTTCAAAGATCGCGGCATGACCATGGCCATGTCCAAGGCTGCCGAACAAGGGGCGAAGGCAGTCATCTGTGCCTCGACGGGCAATACCTCTGCTGCCGCTGCGGCTTATGCTGCCCGTGCTCGCATGGATTGTGTGGTCCTTCTCCCCGCGGGCAAGATTGCCAAAGGCAAGCTTGCCCAGGCCTTGGTCTACGGGGCTAAGGTCGTGGAGATCGATGGCAATTTCGATGATGCCCTGCGGCTGGTCCGGGAAATCGGAGCGTTGGACCAGTTTGAAGTCGTGAATTCGATCAACCCCTTCCGCATCGAAGGACAGAAGACGGCCTCCTTTGAGATCGTCGATGTATTGGGGAAAGCGCCAGAGGTGCATATCCTTCCTGTCGGTAACGCCGGCAACATCACGGCTTACTGGAAAGGCTACTGCGAATATCGTGATCGGGGGCAATGTCAGAGTCGCCCCAAGATGCTCGGATTTCAGGCAGAGGGTGCGGCGCCGTTGGTGCGAGGAGCACCGGTCGAGCACCCTGAAACCGTCGCCACCGCTATCCGGATTGGCAATCCTGCTAGTTGGGATGGCGCCATGAATGCCATCCGCGAATCAGAGGGGCACCTTGACATGGTCACGGATGACGAAATCCTGGAGGCACAGCGCTGGTTGGCCTCGCATGAGGGGCTCTTTGTCGAGCCCGCCAGTGCAGCGTCCATTGCCGGTCTCATGAAGAGTCTCGATCCCTCCCGCCGACACGCGGAGAATCCTATGGCATCGATCGCTCCCGAGAGCACGATCGTGTGCACCGTCACGGGACATGGGCTCAAGGATAGCGACATCATTCTCAAAGCAGCCTTCCCCATGTTCAAGGCCAAGACTGACAAAGAAGATGTCTTGCATCAGTTAGGATTCTAACATGGCCACGATTGTGCAGAAATACGGCGGCACCTCCGTCGGTTCGACAGAACGCATCCTCAACGTGGGCCGCCGCGTGCTCGCCACGCAGCGCGAAGGGAACCGAGTTGTCGCTGTCGTCTCCGCCATGGCAGGTGTCACGGACAGCCTCTTGAAGCTCGCTTCGGAAGTTTCGGAAGATCCGACAGAGAGAGAAATGGACGTCTTGTTAGCCACCGGCGAGCAAACGACTATCGCGCTCCTCGCCATGGCGATCAATCACATGGGTGGCAAAGCCGTTTCCCTCACTGGTGCCCAAGCGGGAATCGCCACGGACGGGGAACACACCCGCGCCCGCATCCGCAATATTGCCTCGGAGAAAGTGGACGCCTTGTTAGACGATGGCCACATCGTGATCATCGCAGGCTTTCAGGGTCAAACGGCCGATGGCCGCATATCCACTTTGGGTCGTGGCGGATCAGACCTCTCCGCAATCGCCATGGCGGCGGCGGTGAAAGCGGATCGGTGTCAAATCCTCACCGATGTCGACGGCGTCTACACCTGTGACCCACGCGTCGTTCCCAATGCACGGAAGATCGAGGAGATCAGTTACGACGAAATGTTAGAAATGGCGAGTTCGGGATCCAAGGTGATGCAATCGCGCTCGGTAGAATTCGCCAAGAAATTCGGCGTCGTCTTCGAAGTCTGCTCTAGTTTAAACACCAATCCTGGGACCATCGTCATGGAAGAGAAACCGCATATGGAAGCCGTCGTCATCCGAGGCGTGAGTCTCGAGCGCGACCAAGCCAAAGTCCGCGTCGGCAATGTGCCCGATCAGCCCGGCTTCGCCTCCCGGATCTTTCGAGCCATCGCGGACGCTGGCATTATCATCGACATGATCGTGCAGAACACCTCCGAAGATGGAGTCACTGATATCTCTTTCACCCTGCACAAGAATGAGCTCGTCAAGGCCAAACACGCCTTGGCCGCGGCCGTGGAAGGATTCGCCGCTGGCGACACGCGGGTGACATCAGAAGAAGGTGTTGCCAAAGTGAGTGTGGTCGGCATAGGCATGCGTTCGCACTCGGGAGTCGCCGCAGACATGTTCACGGCTCTAGCGGAAGCCCAGATCAATATCAAGATGATCTCCACCTCCGAAATCAAAACCGCCGTCATCGTCGCGGAGGCTGACGTCGAGAATGCATCCCGAGTCGTCCACGACGCCTTCGGGCTCGGTGCCTAGCCGCGACTGGGAGGATGGACCCCCAAGCAGCCAATGCCCGATCATTCGCAGACGATCCAACCGGCTCCCCATGCGCTCATCGCTTTCGCGGCTTGCGTGTCGTTGGGTTAGGTCTTTATTGTCCGCATATCAGAGTGCCTAATCCAAATCGGGCCGCTTCAAATGCGCACGAATGAGATGCTGATCGGATTCTGTTAGAAGCGAGCTTGGGATCAACGTTTCCACGGTGGCCGACATCTCTCGGTGCGCCCAATCGCTCGCCAATCGCTCCGCAGTCTGCTCTCGCAACCTTGCATCGTTGATGGCTCCAAACCATTCTAGCGCTGCAGCCGGTTCCCGGATGGCGACTTCGCGAGCAAAGCGCGCGACCCCTTGATCCGCTTGCGCGCCATGCTGCGCAATCATTTCCCCAAGCCATTCGCCCGCGGCATTGGGTTCCCAGTCGGCCCAAAGGCGCACCATCTCGGCGATCCTCCCGGGGCGATTCCCTTCGTGGGATCGCGCTAACAGCCAGGCCGACGCTCCTTCTTGATCTGTCCGTAGCCATCGCCGAGCCAATTCCTCCTCAAGTGGCTCAGTTTGGATGTTAGGAAAGGATTGGCTCTCTAGCCATGCCATCGCGTCCTCCACATTCAGATGACCGATCACCGCTTCATGAGCTTTTCGCGTGCGTGCTGGGTCTCCCATCGCTTCTACCAGGCTCAACGCCAACGCACGCTGCGACTCGTCATGGGCGGCCTGGGCAAGGATGCCTTCAAAAGCGTAGTCACTTGCCGACCCTAGGGAAGTCTCTTGGTAGGTAGAAAGGGCCTCTTCCATATCGCGTTCTGCCCAATGTTGAAAGACTACCTTCAACGCATACTCGGAAGAGTTATCGTGGTCGCGATCCAAGGGTCTCCAGTGTGTCTGCCAAGCGGCCATTGCGGAGTTGGGATCGGTCTTCGCCAAATGATAGAGCGGTATATGGGCGCGATTGAGGAAGCGATCACGATCCTTGTAGAAGGCGTCTGCGCAGGCATCGACGGCGCCATGCGGGTCCACTTGCGCCCAGCAATCAAGGATGAAATCGATCAGCTTCTCACCGCTGGCCGTGCGCGGCTGGGAGAGGGATTCTGCAAAGGCTTTGGCTAACTCGGCGGTGGAAAGATTCTCTATCAACCGGTAAGCAGTCGCCTCGCCACCTTGCAGCCGCCGATCAAATCGGACGAACGCTTTGGCGTCACCCATTGCCTGGGCAATCGAAGTCGAGCTAGAATGCTGTCGGGATGTTAGGATTGATATCGTTTCCTTCGAAACAACTTGCTCAATGGCTGAGGGGGCTGTCGCGTGACTTTTCCAACCCGCAATGAACGCTGATAACACGATGGCGGCTATTAGAATCACTATCAATCCGTATCGGAATGCCCTGAATAGAAATCGTTTCGTGCCCATATATAGTGAATGCTAGCGTTGTGCTGCTTGTTGGCGGGTGATCGCATCATTGATCATCTGAGTCAGCTCGTGTTTTCGCGAGTCTGGTGCTCCCGATAGCAACCATGCGCCAATCGCGACCATGTCGGCGCTGTCGTAGCGCATCCATTCCTCGGCCACCTCGACTCGCGCCCGCCATTGCTGTGTCACCGTCCAATCGGTGATTGAATCCACCCACGCGGCGGCGGCGTGGGGTTCTTCCGTCGCCCAAGTGGTGGCCGACTCGGTGATCAGCTTTGCCCGAATGCGAGTCGGCGGCATGGCCTCGATCGCTTTCAAGATGCGCTCCGGATCCGCTGCCTTTGGAATGGCTGCTGCAATGCCAAAGATGGCACAGTCCTCGTTCTCGATCGAAACATCTCGAAGCGCGGTCACTGCGGATTCGGGGTCGTGATCCGCCCACCCAGCGAAGACATCCTTTGCCAGCCAGCGAAAGGAGCCGAGGCGTTTGGGGTGATCGTCTGCATTCGCCATCTCCCGATAGCGGGTATAAGCCGTCTCGGGGCTGGATGCACTCCACGCACGAAGAACGTGACCCATTGCAGGGCCCCTCAATGGGTCGAGATGTGTCGTCACCCAATCCATGGCGGCTTCGCCATGCTGATAGGCCCACAAACCTGCTAACAGACTCCCTAAACGATGGAATGCCTCCGTGCTCAAGTCGAGCCCCTCCAGATGGGCGAGCGCCGCTTCATAGTCCTGAGGATCCAGTTCTTCAAGAATCCGACGCAACCTGTAGAAGGCTGCCATACCGTGTTCCTCCGCGATCTCAACGGCCTCGGCGATGATTTCCGGCATCGACCGACCGGAGGGTGCCTCGACATGGGCCAGCCCTGCTGCCTTCTTCGATAGCACATCTCTCTGCATAGAGGAATGATAGGATTGTTCGATGACGCGCCGGTCGAAGCTCGACGCGGTTTGCCGACCAGCGAAGAAAGAAGCCAAGGCCATGAGGAAGGCCCCGATAGTCAGTTTCGATTTCATGATGAGTAGGAGATGGGTGGCAAGAACGGTGCCGATAGGAGCGGAAGCTGCTGCTAATGCTGTCTCCGCGATGGTGGAGACTGTGGTAGCCGCCGCTTCGGTCTTACCACCGAAAGTGGTCCAGAGACCACCGCTCAATGCGGGCAAAGAGAAGGCCGTCCCGGAGACTTTTCCTAGCCGTTTGGCTAATTTGGAAAGCGCTCGGGTAACCTGTTTCCGGGCAGCCTCCTCAGTTTTCCCCAGACGGGTGCCGATCTCCTTATAGGATAGGCCTCCATGGTAGCGAAGCATGATGGCGGATCGATCTCTAGATGTCATGGCGGCGAGGGCATCATCCACTCCATTGAGCAGCTCCGAGGGTAGCGATTCTACGCCGTTTTCTTGCTGGTTCTGATAGGCTTTCATAGCGCGGCGCCGACGGTATTCACTACGGTGATAGTCCATGGCCTCCTGTACCGTCACTCGATGGAGCCAAGCGCCGATGATGGAATCAGGGTCGAGATTCGCAGCTTTGCGCGCCAGTTTGATGAACACCTTCTGAGCAATATCCTCGGCGGTCTGATAATCACCGACCCGGCGTTTCGCAACTCCCACCACCATGGATAGATGTCGGCGCACCAACTCCCGAAACGCTGCCTCGTCTCGCCGCTCGCGAAAGGCACGCAGGAGGATGGGTTCAGGTGTCGACTTGGAAGGCATCACCCATCTTACCGGTGGTATCCCGCGAAACCGGACAACTTTCGTCTGAATAGATGTTCAGTGACCCTCACGCGACCCCGAGGCGTTGAAAGACTCTCTGACCTGATGCGAAGGAGAAACTACCGAGCCATTCACCTTTAACATAGGCTAACCAATCGCTATCATTTCGGCGAAAGCATCGCCGAATGATTCGAAACGTCTTGCTTCTGGCCCTCGCCGAGTACTTTCCACGGGAGCAGAGGGAATTCAGCACAGGAATGGTGCGTCCAATGCTCGATTTCCTGTCCCATGAGCGCTTTGACTTCCTTTTTTGCCTACGCCGCGTCGCTGTTGAGCTTACAACAGGCTCTCGATGTCCCTGCCGTGGGGGATCATTCTTTGAATGTGGTCACGCCGCGCCTGCTTGAACTGCATCTGGTGAGCACGCAGGAAATCATCGAGGGCGTCGAAACGTTTCCAACCCATTGGGATTTCCTCACCAAGGACGCCCGCAAAGCAAACGCACCCACGGTGGCCTCCTTTCAAGTCACCGCTGATGGCGCGGCTGTTCCGGTGGAAGCGATAGGTTTCCGGAGACTGCCCATCTATGCGGAGAATGAGGAGACAGATCTCCGAGTGGGCAATTCCATCTATCTCCTCCTGGGAAGAGAGCTTACCGAAGGCGCGACGATCCGAGTGACGGATCGGGCGGTAGACGCCCATGATTACTTGCTGGGCCTGACTTTTGAAACAGAACTGACGTCGCAGCGTCCCAATCGATCGATCCACGTCAATCAGTTAGGCTTCATCCCGGAAACAGAGGAGGGTCCCAGTCCGAAAGAAGCCTTTGTCAGCATCTATCTGGGAGATCTCGGGGTGGCGCGCGTGGACGAGGCGTCGGGCGAATGGGTGGTGGATGTACTCGCTTCTGCCGCCACGGGAACGTATTCCGGGCAATCGATTCCGCTGGGGGTGAATGTGAGTGATGGCTTCGAGATTGTGCGAGCCGATACTGGAGAGGTAGTCTTCCCCGCGGCGTCAGCGGGCGAACAGGCGCATCCTCTCACGTTGCGCCGAGATGCGCGCTGGACCGCTTATAGCGGTGTGTTAGGAGCTGATTTTACCGATCTCACGACGCCAGGTTGGTACCAGGTCGCGGTGCCTGGCATGGGCTATTCGCTTCCGTTCCGTATTCATGAAGAGGTGGCGACCACCTTTGCGCGCACCGTCACCATGGGGCTCTTTCATCAGCGTAGTGGTCAGGACCATGGCCTCCCTCACACGCGATTCATCGACGGTCCTGCCCACATGGCACCGGCAGGGATGCCATTGGATGACATTCAGGATGCGGACACCTATCGTATGGTCGCTCGCGAGAGCAACGGCTACTATACCGGTGACGGTGCGGCCTTTCCCGCGCCGCAGGCACACTCGCCCGATTCGTTGCTCTATCCCTATGTGGGAGACGTGATCGCTTGGTGGCCGATGGATGGTCGGCAAACCGTGCTTCCTGCAAACGTCGTGGAACCCTTTGATAGCTTTGACGCCGTGACGGTAACGGACCCTTATCAGGGGGATCCTAACAAGAATGCGTTCGGGGTAGAGCCTACTCGCGTGGCCTGGGACGGACAAGATTATTGGAGTCTGGGGGAGTTCGATTTCGACTATGTGGATGGCTTTTACGGGAGGAGCTTCGCCAATTCCTTCGATGCCCCAGAGGAGACGGAGGCCGAGGGCGTGGCCAATCAAGCGACAGGACACTTGCGCACGGAGAGTTTCACCCTGACAGAATCTCATGTGGCTCTCCTAATCGCTGGGACGGAGAAACCCTACAATCTAGTGACAGGCGGGCAGCAGTCAGAGGTCACGGCCGCGAATCTGATCGTGGGTGGGGTGCCAGTGGCCACGGCGACTGGTGAGAATTCCAATGCAATGCGGTGGGCTATCTGGGACGTGCAGGCGTATCGGGGACGGCAGGCCTACGTTGAGATCATTGATAGTAGCACCACGGGGTTCGTCATGGTCGATGAGATCATGGTGAGTTCGCAGGATGGCGTTCACGACGTCTCCTCGACCACCTCCCACGGGCGACGCGTCAACGGTGTCGAGGAGCAAGTGGACGGGGGGCAGATTGCAGGAGCACTTGTCTTTGACGGAATCGATGACTATGTCAGGATCGAGTCGTTGAGTGGGCTTTCTGGGTTGGATGCCTGGACCATGAGTTTCTGGCTTCGCTTGGACGATGACACGCGTGATCAGGTCATCTTCGCGACGGATGGAAGTGTGCCTATGCAGCTTCGCTACGACGCGACCCATCAGCGGCTCCTTGGGAAGCTAGGTGATCTGGAGGTGGGAGGGCAATGGCGGCCGTTGGTTGCTGGGGACTGGCACTTTATCACCCTGAAGTTTAAGGCGGACAGCAGCGCAGGATGGCAACTGTTCCAGGATTTCAAAGCGGCGGGGCCCAACGTTTCGACTGCAGGGTTGACTGCCTATCCTAACACAAGCCGAGCATGGATCGGCAATGATGGGGCTTTAGGCAGCTCAACGGCGTTTCGTGGAGCGCTCGACGACTTGCGACTGCGTGCGAGCGATGTCTCGGGCGATGAGTTGGTGGCCGCGAGCGAGGGCTTTGGCCCTTGGGTGGATGTGTCAGGCGGTCACTTTGATGCGGGGGACTATAGCAAATACATGAAGAACAGCGGGTTGATGCTCCACGTCTTGACGTTCACTGTGGATCAGCTCTTGCAATTGACGCCTGAGACGGTGGGTGCCTTTGACCATCTCGGCATTCCTGAGAGTGGGGACGGCATTTGCGACCTCCTCCAGGAGGCGAAGTGGGAAGCGGATTATATCGTGAAGATGCAAGACACTGATGGCGGGTTCTTTAGCATGGTGAATCCCCGTTATCGCCGGTTTGAGAATGATGTGGTGCCGTCTCAGGGCGATCCTCAGATTGTGTGGCCCAAGACGCTGCTTACCAGTGGCATTGCGGTCGGTGCTCTCGCGCAACTAGCGCATTCGCCATCGTTTCAGGCTGCGTATCCAGGAGCAGCAGCGCGTTATCGAGAGAGCGCCATGAAAGGATGGGCCTTTCTGGAGGCGGCGGTTGCCGAACATGGCGTCTTGGGTGGGCATCAGCGCATCTTTCACTACGGTACACAATTCGAAGCGCGGGATGAGTTGGCCTTTGCCGCCGCCGCCATGTTCGCCATGACTGGAGATCCCTATTATGAAGGTAGGCTGATGGAGTGGATGCCCTATGATACCGAATTCATCAACCATCGTACCGTATCAGGATTTCGTCCCTATCGGCGGCACACCTTTCAACGGCTCTATGAATCGGTGGGGGCGGCCATGCGTGTGTATGCCTTTGCGAACCGTGGAGCGCATGCCAATCAAGCGGTGGCCTATGACGACACGCTGCTTCTGGAAAAGCGCTATGTGGATCACGTGATCGAAGAGATTCTGGCGGCTGGAGACGATCAATTGCTACGGGCGCAGGAAAGTCCCTTCGGCGTTTCGGTGACGCGTGAATCGAAGAGTTTCGGTCTCACCAATTACTTCTTCGCCGCATCGGAAGCTTTTGACATCATCACCGCGCATTTGATCGCTCCCAAGCCAGCCTATTGGCAGGCGATCCTATCCAACGTCAATTATCAGTTAGGAGGAAATCCCACCAATCAGACATTCATATCAGGAATCGGATGGGAACAGGCGCGTGTCTTTGTCTCTCAATGGGCGGAGAATGATGAGCGCGCGCTGCCTCCGATTGGATTCACCATGGGCAGCATCAATTCGGAAACGGCTTTCATGGATCGTTACGGGCCCCTGCTCAACAATCTCTCCTTTCCGCCGCTGGTACATGAAGATCTCTATGCGGTTCCCTACGGTACCTATGATCGCTATGTCGATAGTTTTCACATCGGAAGCGAGTTTGTCATCCTTGATCAAGCGAGGGCCACGGCGACGGCTTCATATTTGTTGGCAAAAGTGCCAGGAAGCAAGGCTGCCGTTTGGGAAGGATTGCCTGCTGTGGCTATTGCCTCCCTTCCGGGAACGGCTCTGTTAGGTGATTCCCTCACCTTGCAAGTGGAGTCTGACAGAGATCTCACGCAGGCTCGTGTCCTCTGGGAAGCGAAAGCTCATGAACCTCGGTGGGGTGCAGAGGTGGCGTTGGAAGCAAGAGTGACCGGTGAGAACTGGGTCGAGCTGGAGGTTCTCTGGCCGGATGGGCGACGGAGCTTTGATCGCAAGACCTACACTGTTCGCGAGGTCATCGAAGACGCCTACGCCGAGAATTTCCAACCAGCGGTCACGCGCTTTGGTCCGGAGCCCTATCGGAAAGTGTTGGGTAATCCAAACGTTCAGCTGTATTATCCCCTCGCGGGAACGACGCGTGAGGCTCGAGGAGAGCGCATTGCCAATGCGACCACGTATGATCCCATGGCTCTCCTTGGGCAGGCACATTTCGACGCGGCTTACTTTGACTTTCCGGGTTATCGCTATGTGAGAGAGGAATTCCAGCCGCTCCGGTTGCAAGGAGCGGGAGACGGTGTGGAGGTGGAGATTCCCAGCCCGAACACGCTCGTTTCGGCGGATGCTGAGTGGGTGAGTGTCGAAGCCATGCTCTACATTGATGATTTCACGGGGCATCTAGCGACGACGGAATTGTTGTCGCTCGAAACGAAACGGGCTCCGCGCCTACGACTGACACGTGAACGCTGGCGCGATACGGTATCTCTCAAGGTGGATCATAGCGATGGCGTCAATGTGGATCCTCACATTCCGCGTAAGCGCTGGTTTCATGTGCGCCTGGTGCAAACGCCAGTGGCCGCTCAGCTCTACATTGATGGGGCATTGAAAGAATCCATTCCGAATGAGGGTTGGAGTGATTGGGTAGATCCCGATGGCCGCTTCAAGATCGTGGTCGAGAGTTTTCATGGTTGGGTAGCCGATCTCATCGTGAAATCGGGAACCGGTGCCTTGGAAGTGACGGACCCGATTCGTGAGATCGTGCCGGGCGCTCCCTACGTGCGTGTGGAGGTTCCCGGGCGGCTGGATACAGCCAACGTGTTTCAGCCTGAGATGCAGATTCTCGATGAAGCCGGAACGACGTTTCGCTATCGGTGGACGGGGCCTGAGGGAGTGCTCATCGACAATCCCACGGCGCGTGCACCGAATATCACGTTCAATCAAGCAGGTGATTTCCTCATCCTGGTCGAGGTGACGGATGACGATGGGCTCCAACAAACGGGTCAAGTATTCGTTCAGGCGCGTGTGCTCTCAGAGAATGTGGGGCCGACGGTGAATCTGGGGCCTTCGCAGACGCTCACGATCGGAGAGACGTGGCAGCCGACTGCCTTTGTCTCGGATGATGGTCATCCTGATGGCGAGGTGCACTACCAATGGACGCAAACGTTAGGTCCCATAGAGGCGACCATCTCTGGTGGAGACACTCTCTCCCCAACGATCGAGTTTGCGCAGGGAGGGCTCTATCACTTTCAACTTACGGCAGATGATGGCGCTAAGACGGGAAGAGACCAGGTGGCGGTATTGGTCGATGATCCTTTCCTCGTCAATGTGCCAGGAACACCCTTTCAAGCGGATGCTCAAACAGCTGTGCTCTATCATTTCGATGGAAACGGCTTGGATGCTTCGGGTAACGGAATCCATTTGCAAGCATCCGAAGGTGTCAGCTTCTCAACGGAGACTGGATGGATGATTGCTCCTCAGGGATCTAGCGCTGCTTTCGCTTCCCTGGGCGATACCTTCACTGCGACCATTCCTGATGCCCTCATCTTACCCGGTGCCAATGCAGGACTCACGATGGAGTGGCGTTATTTCCCGATCGCTAATCTCGCTTACAGCATTGAGACGGTGCCGCTGGTCCGCTTGTTCCAGCGTTTTGAGACGAGCATTGATTTCCACCAGAATCAGTGGTCCCGTCCCGAGCGTGGAGCCATTGGCATGGGCCTATCGGAGCTTGCTGACGCGGAAAAGTTAGGTCCCTACCTTCCCCGCAATGCGTGGATCGAGATGAAGGTGATTTATCGGCCGAATGGATCTGCCCAATTGTGGGCCAACGGACAATTGGTATCCGAACTTGCCGAGAGCGGATTGCGGTCGGATCGCGATAGTGATTGGACCCTGACATTGGGCAATTTCCATGGCTATTTAGATGAACTGCGGATCAGTCGCACCGTTCGGGAAGAAACGCCGCGCAACCGCCCGCCTCGATTGGCCGTGGACCCACTCGTTTCTGTTGGCAGCGCGGGGACCATGGTGGCGCTCACACAGCCCGCTATCCTTGATGATGGCCTCCCCGCCGGTCAGGTGATGTCCTATGAATGGGCATTGCTCAGTGGAGAGATCGAGGGGATACGCATCCTCAATCCCACATCGCCGCAGCCTGAGTTGGATCTTCGAGAAGCTGGCAACTACACGCTTCGACTCAGTGTCAGTGACGGCGAGTTTACGGTGACGGGAGATACCTTTGTTGAGGTGGGCCAATCCACCAATGCTCCGCCGACGGTGACCTTGCCCCACGATCTCGTGAGTTGGGAAACGGGGATCCCATGGGTGCCAGAGCCGTCCATCACCGATGAGGATCCTGACATGCTCACCTATCGTTGGACAGTGGACGAGGGGAACGCTGAGCAGGTTGTCATTTCCGATGCAGCCCTGCCACGACCTGAGATCACCTTTCTCAAAGGGGGCGCCTATCGCCTACGGCTATCGGTGCAGGACGGGGTCAACCAGGCTTCAGATGCCATTGAAATCAGCGTCCTGCAGAATCATGCGCCTGTCATCACCCTCACGGAAACGGCATTTGCAGGGGGAGTGGAGGATGTCTTCGCATTCGCTGGCACGGTGACGGATGATGAGCTTCCGAGCACCGGAGCACTGTCCGTCCTGTGGGCTGTCACTTCGGGCAACGCAGACGCTGTAAGCCTCGACAATGCGGAAATGGTCGGGACCAATGCACGGTTTAGCACGCCTGGGGACTTCGTGCTGACTCTCACTGCAGATGACGGATTGTTAGAATCCTCTGCGGAAGTGCAAGTCACGATTCTGGAGAACCAGCCCCCGATGGTGACTATCATCGACCCACCGGCCGAACTGCTTTGGGCCGACCGGATGACGAGCGTCGAGGTGCAAGTGAGCGATGACGGGCTTCCCCATTCGGGCGAGCTGAGTTACAAATGGCGGGTCAGCCAGGGAGAAGCGGCGAATGTGGCTTTTGAAGACGACGAGGCGAAGCAACCTACCATTACGTTCGGCGAAGCGGGATCCTATATTCTGCAGATTCGTGTGTCTGATAGTGTGCTGGAGAGCACTGCCTCATGGGAAATCACGGTCTTGCCGCCCATGGACTCCCTTGGGCAATGGCGTGCCCTTCATTTCTCGGAGCAAGAATTGGCAGCTGAGAATGAAGAATCCCTCTGGGGAGATGCCGCCGACCCAGATCGGGACGGTCTGATCAACCTGGCCGAAGTCTACATGGGAACCAACCCTCGGCAGCTCGACGCCAATCCCATTCGAGTCGTCAGTGCGGATCAGGACACGTTGCGTCTGCAATGGCGCCGAGCTAAGGACACCCGCGGGATCGTGGTGATTCCCTTCCTGACAGAGAGTCTAGCATCGTTCGAACCCGTGGAGCAACCTCATGAATTCAACGTCTCCGTGATCGAAGAAGCGAACGACTGGGAGATCGTCGAGGGCGTGCTCTCCGGTGTTCTGCCACGAACGCTCTTCTTGCGCCTGCAATGGAAACGTTAGTCTGGGCTAAAACAGTGTGTAGATAAAGGGCGCGACGCCTGTTCCGGCAAAGATGGCGAGGGCGGCAAGGAGCAGGAGGACAACGAGAATGGGCGCGAGCCACCATTTCTTGTTCTCTTTCATGAACCCGATGAGTTCGGTGATGAGATTTCCTCCGCCCGCCTCTTTCGCTTCGAGGAATGCGTCTTTGGAATGGTCGTCGTCGGTCATGGAGTGCGCAAGCTTAGCCTTTGGGAAGAGCAAAGCAATAGTAGCGGTTGCCCGCTTTGGTGCCGGGCTTGCCCGCGCCGCCCGCGGCGATGAGGATGTATTGTCGGCCATCGATGGCGTAAGTCGAAGGGGAAGCGTAGCCACCTGCTTCCATCTGGAATTCCCAAAGTAGCTCGCCGTTGGATTGATCGTAGGCGTGGAAGCGTTCGTCCATGGTGGCGCCAATGAAGACAAGGCCGCCGGCAGTCACAAGCGGGCCGCCAATGGTGAATGTGCCAGTGGGTGGTGAGCCTTGTTCTTCAAGTGCGGGGTAAGTGCCTAGGGGAATCTGCCAGGCGAGAGAGCCTTCATGGAGGTTGATGGCCGTGAGTGTCCCCCAAGGAGGTTGATTGACGGGGAATCCGTCAGGGTCGCGGAAGTCGTGGTGACCCGTGCACACGTAGGGAATGGTTTCATACCAATTGCTCGTCAGGGCTTCGGAGGGAACGCGTTCGTCGGTGCCCTCGCCGAAGAGATACGCTACGATCGCGGAGCGTTCCGCCGCAGATAGGCTGGTAAAACTGGGCATCTGCCCGCGTCCCTTTTCCAAGATCTCGGAGACTTGCGGGGGTGTCAGCCGATCACGGACCGTTTCCAAAGCGGGCAAGGGAGGGGAACCCTCGGGACGTGCCGCTTTGTTGCCATGACATTGTGCGCAAATGGCGTGATAGAGTTGCTTTCCCAAAGCGCCTTGAGTGGTGGCTCCTTGCGGTTTGGCAGGAACCATGGATTGCCACTCCGGTTCGTTGCTGGCGTTGACGAAGAGCCATCCTGTTTCAGGGTTGTAGCCGGCCCCTCCCCACTCGCCACCGCCATTGAATTGAGGCATCACCACGGACGGTTGAATCCCGGGCGGAAGGAAGAGATCGCCTAACAAGAGATCCTTGGATTGAATGAAGGCGCGAACGCTGGCTGTCGCCTCAGGCGTTCGCTGGGTGATGTCGTCTTCGGTAAATTGTTGTACGGCATAGGGAGGCGGTTTCGTGGGGAACGGCTGCGTGGGCCAACTAGCTTCCCCAGGAATGGTCGAAGGTGGTACCGGGCGTTCTTCCACTGGAAAGAGTGGCCGTCCGGTTTCGCGATCGAGGAGGAAGAGGTGGCCCATCTTGGTGGATTGGGCGACGGCATCGATCGTTTTCCCATCATGAGTCACCGTGACCAGATTGGGTTGGCAGGGGATATCATAGTCCCAAAGGTCGTGGTGTACGACCTGGTAGTGCCACACATAGGCACCGGTCTCCGCTTGCAACGCCATGACACAATTGCCAAACAAATTGGTTCCTACACGATTTCCTCCATAGTGATCATAGGAGGGAGAACCGGTTCCAAAGAACACCATTCCACGATCCACATCCAGAGTCAGCCCGCCCCATGAATTGGCACCGCCAACGGTCTTCCAGGCGTCCGGTGGCCAGGTTTCGTAACCAAACTCTCCCGGGTGGGGAATGGTGTGAAAGATCCAACGACGTTTCCCTGTGCGGACATCAAAAGCTCGCACATGTCCAGGGGCGGCCTGTTGCGGTCCCTCGCCCACGCGTGATCCCATGATGATCAGGTCGCGGAAGACGATGCCCGGCGTGTTGCACGTGACCGAGTGCTTCGTTTCCTCCGTATCCAATTGCTCTCGCAAATCGATCCGACCTTCCACGCCAAATGACGAGATCGAGCGCCCATGGTTAGGATCGATCGCATAGAGATAGGACCCAGCCACGTAGAAGAGTCGGCGTTCCGTGCGATCGGCACTTTGCCAGAACGTCACTCCCCGGCACACGCCGCGCAAACGTTCGGGCGGATCAAAGCGCCACAAGGCGTTCCCATGACGACCATCGACTGCATGCAGCCGCAAGTCTTGGTCCACGAGGTAGACGGTCCTGCCAATGACAAGAGGATTGCACTGCAAGGTGCCAGACCGATCCGTCTCAAAGATCCACGTCGGCTGAAGTTCAGCCACATTCCCGCGATGAATCTGCGCAAGCGGTGAGTAGTGCGTAGCGGCGTGGTCTCCATGGTAAACCGGCCAATCGCGACCCAAAGTGGGCCCAAGCGTGAAGGCGATGAAGAGAAACAGAAGCGCGAACAAAGGCATGGTTCAGCCTGGCAAGTGGACGAGCAGATGACCAGCTGATTCAGCGAAGTGCGTTCTTCAGTTGGCCAATTCAAACGAAACGCGTCGCAAATTAACTATAATATGAAACTTACTCATAATCCAATATTGACTTGAAACGTAAAATGCATAGGAGCATCCTCTTGAAGGAGGATCAGAATGCGAAGATACGAGTTTGGTTTTAGTTGTGAGCCGGCATCGATAGGGGTGTCTCAAAAATCGAAAGTGCCGAACAGGGGTTTAGTTGAGATAGTTTGGCAACGAGTTGATTAGTCAGTTGTCTTGGATGGAGGCTTTGTGATGCTGAAAACTAGCTGGGAGGAACTGCGGTTGGCATTGGTTGATCCAGCCGTTCAGCGTTATTCTAGTTTGAACCAAGCTTTAGAGAAAATTCAACTGCGAGGAGATTACTTCTGTTCGATTTCGCAGCTAATTGAGTCATCGCAGGCCTCCTTCTATGACATTGTGCTATTGCTTTTAAAGGAGGATGAGGGGGCGTCAATATCCTTTCTTGTAGCGACAGGAAATTTGATTGCCAACCTTGAGAGGAAAGATGGCATCGCTGGATTGTTAGTAATATGTGAGAATTTAGGGCTTTGCCGCTGGGCTCAACAGATGGGTTTGAGAAACTGCCTTCTACAGAGCGATTTGGGGGACGACTTTGAATATGTAGAGGATGCGATTCACGGGCTGCTACATGGATGGACCGTGTGTAGTTGGGTAGAAGCGATGAGTTCTGATCTTGGTGATTCCGATCGTCTCGCATCCCTAACTGCCCGAGAGATGGAGATTCTGAGTCTAATCACTGAGAATCTTACCAGTGCTGAGATTGCGTATGAACTGTGCGAAAGGTCGGGGAAAACGATCAAGGAGAAGACGGTCAACAACCACCTTGTGAATGCGTATCGGAAATTAGGAGTTCGTTCGCGCGGAGAAGCAATAAGAAAGCTTCAATGCTCACCAGGGGTTTGTAAAAACAATAAATATAAGAAATAGGATACCTGGGTAATGGTTTTATTCGCACAGATTCGAATTTGCCATAGATAAATGAATCAAATCTGGAGGGGTTTAGAAAAAGGCTGCTGCAGATTAGGTGCAATAAAAACTACCATTAAACAAAAATGAAGATCAATATCGTATTTTTACATGCATTGGTGCTCTCTGTCGGAGTGCTTCCTATCTCGTCGAGCGACGCGGCAACTTTCCTTGGTCTGGCCATTGATGGGTCAGGAAGTATTGATTCGTCAGATTTCGAACTTCAACGAAATGCCTATTCGAACGTTCTTGCAACGGCGATACCAACGGATGGCTCGATTGGGATTGGTGTATGGCTTTTCGGGTCAAGTGTTAGTAGCGTATTCTCTCCGCAACTTATCTCTAGTCAAAGTGATCTGGATTCGTTGATTGCTGGTATTGGCAGTATGGTGCAACCTAGTTCAAATACGGCTTTAGGACCTGCAATTGCTACAGCTGCGACATCACTTTTAGGTGTGGGAGGTCCGGATGATACTTATGTCATTGATGTGTCTACGGATGGTGTGGGAAATGTCGGCATCAACGCGGTTGCTGCAGCGACAGATGCGATTGGGGCTGGAATCGATAACATCAATGGGTTAGGGATCGGGTCGGGTGCGATCTTGGATTTCGTAATGGGCCCCGATTCGTTTGGCGTTCAAATTGACAGTTTTCAAGACATGGAGGCTGCTCTCGCTCAGAAGATAAGCACCGAGATCGGCAATCCGCTTCCACCTGTCCAAGGTGTTCCAGAGCCATCTTGGGCATTTGCGACTTCATTTGCTGGATTGCTGGTGGTGGTGCGGCGTCGGCGCCGGTCTTCCGCAGTCTGAACATCAGACCTTGAGTGATTAGTTAGATAGATTTCTGAAAGGGGTAGCGCCTACCCGAACGGTGGGCGTTTCCCCCATTTCGAGTTATCGCCGTCTGAGCGTTCGACGCTAGATAAGCTTCCCGTTCAAACGCGTGCTACCGGTTCGATATGAGCGCCTAAGTTCAGGTAGGACTGGTGAAATGTCTTGAGCTGAGGGCGTCTCCATCCTTGAGTGGCCTCACGCATGACGCGAAGGCATTACATTGTTGGAACGGCTGGGCACATTGACCATGGGAAGAGTACCTTGGTGGAGGCGCTGACGGGAACGGATCCAGATCGGTTGCCGGAGGAGCAGGCGCGCGGCATGACCATTGACCTCGGCTTTGCGCATGTGGACATTCTCGATCCGGAGGATTCCGAAACGCTTTACAGTCTGGGAGTGGTGGATGTGCCAGGACACGCCGACTTTGTGAAGAACATGGTGGCGGGGGTGGGGTCCATTGATCTGGCGTTGATTGTGGTGGCGGCGGATGACCGTTGGATGCCGCAGACAGAGGAGCACATGCAGATCATTGAGTATTTAGGGGTGACGCGTGCGGTCGTTGCTCTGACAAAGAGCGATCTTTTGGAGGATTTCTCAGAAGCGATCTTGGGTGTGCAGGAGAGATTAGTCGGAACGGTCTTTGCCAATGCTCCAGTCGTGCCCGTTTCAGCCATTGGAGGCGATGGTTTAGATGACCTGCGGGCGACGATGGCGAAAGCCTTGGCGGAGGTGCCGCAGAGTCCCGACATTGGGAAGCCGCGCTTGCATGTGGATCGGGCCTTCTCTCCGAAGGGTATAGGGACGGTGGTGACGGGGACATTGACGGGCGGACGGTTGCAGAAGGGAGATGCGGCTTGTTTGCAACCCAGCGGCGAGAAGACATCGGTGCGTAACTTGCAATCGCACAATGCGAATGTGGATGTGGCGTATCCAGGAATGCGTACTGCGGTGAATTTGACGGACGTGGGAGTTTCGAAACAGGAACGTCGGCGGGTAGGGCGTGGTGATGTGGTCACTCTGCCAGGATTGGGTGAGGCGAGTCTCCTCATCGATGCGCTCGTGAGGCGGTCTGATCGCGAGATCCCAGGGCAGCCAGCGGCGACCAAGCCGATCAAGAATGGGCAGCGTGTGCGTTGGCATCATGGGGGCTCGAGTCATTCCGCACGCGTGTATTTCTATGGGAAACGTGTCTTGCAGCCAGGGGAAACGGGTCTCGCCCAATTGCGATTTGACCACCCTGTCTATGCCTTCTTTGGCGATGGGTTTGTCATTCGTGATTGGCCCAAGACAAGCTCACTTGCGGGAGGGAGAGTGTTAGACACATCTCCAGAGTCGAGTGCGTTTCGTTCAGATGCGCACCTACGCTTTCTCAATGTGCGCGCGGCGAGTGTGGGGGACTTGTCAGTGGCTGTGCGATCGTTGTTAGAGCGTGACCATGCCTTGCAAGAGGGTGACCTGATGGTGCAGTCACCCTTTTCCAAAGAATCGATTCTGCAGGCGCTTCAAGATCTTTGTGAGAGTGGTGATGTGGAGCATGCGGGGGAATGGATCGTGCACCGCGAATGGTGGGCGGGGTTGCTCGCCTCGATGTCGGAGCAGATTCAGGAACATCATCGCCTTCATGGTGACCAAGGCGGGATGAGTCTGAGAGATCTGCGGACGGCTTTCGAATCGCAGTTGCCTGCTCCGGTGCTCTTCGATGAATTGGTCGAAGCGTTGTGTCGGGCCAATTTCCGCCGCATTGGTAGCGCGCTTCGTCATCAAGATCATCGTCCGTCGTTGCCGCCTGAGTTGCGTGCGGCTGGCGATCGTATCCTGGAAGCGTTGCGGCGCGTGCCATTGGAGCCGCCGAACCCGAAAGAACTGGCGCCTACCCCAGGAGATCAGAAAGCCTTGCGGTTTCTCATGGAGATGGGCGAGGTGCTCGATCTGGGAGAGAAGTGTGCGCTTCTATCAGACGCCTACGAATCAGCGAAGGCTGCCGTGATCGCCTACTTGCACGCCAATCAGAAGGCAACCGTGAGCGAACTGCGCCAGACGATTGGGACGACGCGTCGTGTGCTGATGCCGATTCTGGATCGGTTAGACAAGCAGGGCGTGACTGTGCGTTCGGGCGACTTCCGCATGCTCAGCCGCGTCTACTTACGGCAGCAAGAGCAAGGATGAGATAAGCAGCCGTTTAGTCTAACGAAAGCCCAAGCTCAAGTTGGCTCTCTTGAGGGAGAGCACGTGGCTTGATGGCGCGAACCGTTGGTCGCGAACGCCGTTGTTGAAACCGGCGAGCGCTTTCGAATAGGGAGCGGAGGCGAGTGGCGATCTGACTTTGTGTCTGGGAGTCGAGGTGATTCATGACGGCTCATTGATACTGCACTAATGAACAGTGTTCAAGTGAAATGTATGATTTGTACGAGTGAATGAAGCGGTGCCCTCATGGGGGGTGACTAGATTAGAGGGCCATGGCCGTGAAGAGGCTGCGCATTTCGTGCGCGGACCATTGGCCGGGAGCGTTCGCTTGTTGCAGGTAGGCGTAGTTGAGAATCGAGCCTGCCTGCGCGAGCAGAACGCGCGATGACATTCCCAAGGGACCCATCCCCATGGCGGCGGTAGGGATTGATGGGCGGAAGGCTTCAAGGAGATGATGGAGCGTATGAACGTCGTTGGCCGTGCGGGTGGTGACGGCAAATTTCAGGAGATCGGCTCCTGCATCGATGGCTCGGCTGCCCGCTTCGCGGAGGGTTTCAGCCGTGGGAGTCGTGGTGAAATCGTGGTAGGAAGCGAGGATGGCCACGTTAGCGCCCTTGGCTTGGGAGACGATGGGGGTGAACTTGGCGAGGTTGCGGATCTCTATGTCCACAATCTGCGCATGGGGCAGATAGCTTTCCAGGTGGGCGGCGCGTTCCTCAATCGAAAGGGCACCCATCCCGCCCTCGGCTGGGTCTCTCACCGTGAGGAGCACGGGTTTGGGAGATGAGGTGAGCCGTTCTTGGAGGGCATGCTGCTCGCTGAGAAGGCCATCGATCCGGAATTCGAGCAAATCACAGCAATCGATTGTCTGACCAAGGGTCGGCAGGCAGGTCAGAGTCGGAGCATCTGCCACGGTTCCCACGATGGCCGGGTGATTTGGGATCATCAATTATTCGTAATCGTGACTTGTCTATTTTAGCAAATGTAGTTTTTAGAGTGACCGTCCCATGCTCGCCCGTAAGGAAGAGATCAGTCTGCAGCTGAATCAGATCGTCGACAGTTTCTTGTTGGCGATCGCATTCTGGTTCAGTTGGTGGCTACGCTACAACCTGCCGGAGTGGGGGGCAAATTTCGATCTCAGCATCTACTCCATTCAGGAGTTCAGCTATTTCCTCTGGGTGATGGCCATCTTGGTGCCGTTCACGCCTTTGGTCTTGGAGTATGTCGGTTTCTACCACGACCCGCTACAGAAGCGCGTCCGGGATTCACTGCGTCAGATGGGCCAGGCCGTCATCTATCTTGGTGTGGTGATTGGCGCCGCCGTCATCTTCGTAAAGGTGGAGAATCAGAGTCGGGCTGTCTTGCTCATCTTCGGAGCCATTGCGGCGGCAGTCTTGCTCTTGCGCGAGCGTGCTTATCAAGCCTTTCTCCGCTATCAATTGCGGACGGGGCAATTGAGTCAGCCTGTGGTCTTGATTGGGCTGCCGGAGGACATGGAGACGGCCTTCAATGCGATTCCCATGGAGCAGCGGATGGAAATGGACGTCGTCGCACGTTTCGATGTGCGCGAGACTGATCGCGAGAAACTGGTCGATGTCCTCCATGACCACTCGGTATCGCGGGTGATCTTCGCGGCAGAACACATCCATTTTAACGAAGTGGCAGATGCACTCGCCGCCTGTGAGGCGGAAGGGGTGGAGGTTTGGGTCGCCGCGGACTTCTTCCAGACGTCAATCGCGCGTCCCAATTTCCAGGTGGTCGGAGGCAAGCCCATGCTGGTTTTCCGATCGACCCCAGAAGTGTCCTGGGCGCTGCTATTAAAGAACTTCTTTGATCGCCTGGCGGCGCTGGCGCTCATCATGGTGACCTCTCCACTATGGCTCTTCGCGACGATTGGCATCCGGATGTCCTCGAAGGGGCCGGTGATGTTCAGCCAAGAGCGTGGGGGCCTATATGGTCGGTCGTTCACCATGCTTAAGTTCCGAACCATGGTGGTCGATGCGGAGGATAAGCAGCGTGAGCTTGAAGAGGAGAATCAGATGTCTGGTCCCGTCTTCAAGATTGACGATGACCCTCGGATCTTTCCCTTTGGCAAATTTCTTCGGCGGACCAGCATTGATGAATTGCCACAACTCATCAATGTCCTCCTCGGCCACATGAGCCTGGTCGGGCCTCGCCCTCTTCCTTCCTATGAAGTGGCCAAGATTGAACAGAGCTCGCAGCGTCGGCGCCTCAGTGTGAAGCCAGGCATCACCTGCCTCTGGCAGATTGGTGGACGCAATCGGATCACAGATTTCGACGAGTGGGTTGCCCTGGATTTGGAGTATATCGACAACTGGTCGCTCTGGCTCGACACGAAGATTCTCCTCAAAACGGTCCCTGTTGTGCTTCGTGGATCGGGAGCCCATTAGAACTGAATCCCACTCCTGATTGATGTCCGTTTCGCAGATCCTAGGCGCACCCGTTCAAGTCGAACCGACTAAACCTTCAGAGACGGCTCGGAGCAAGGATCCGCGAACCCCTCGAATCCCTGTAAAATACGGGCAATTCGAGCTTGTGAAACTAAAGGTTTAGCGTTAAACTTTTTATGAGAAATTACTAGCCATCGTTTTAAAAACGCACCATTCTCGCGCCACTTCCAACCGATTCACCATGAGAAAGACTACCGTTTCGGGGGTTCTGTCCCTCATTCTCTTTCTGACTGTCGCATCTTCGGCATTCCAGACGTTATGGGCTCAAGCTGCCAAGATCACTAAGGTCACGGTCGACGCGGTCCCTTCACCACAGTTCCAATTGTCGGGCAATAAGAAGCCCTTCAAGTCGACGAAGCGTTGGCTGGAGGCAGAGATTGTCTTCATGGTGAATGCTGCGAACAAGCCCAAGGACGGCTACTTGCCCGATTCTCTTGAGGTCGAGATCTTCGTCCTCGTTGAGGGTGCCGATCGGAAGCCAAAGCTTCTCAAGCACACAGGCACCTACTCAAACGTGGCTGTCGGTGAGAATCAAGCCGTTGCCGTCTATCTCCCTCCGCGGGAGTTCGCGCGCCTGGTGGGCAAAGACAAGCCTAGTCGTGGCGATGTGAAAGGGTATGCGGTGAATATCAAGTATGCTGGCAAGTCCCTAGGGACAGATCTGAAGGGCATGAATGGTGCCGCGACCAAGGGGCCCGTGGAAATGGAAATGTTGCCCAAGAGTAAGACACCTTTCCGGGATCTTTATTACGATAATTATCTGGTCGACTCCAACGGTTGATCGCTACGCTTTTCGAAACGGTCCTCAGGACTTTCACGAACGATTTGTTCTTCTATGGCGAATAAAAATACCTCAACGGTTCTCAATCTTGGCTCCCAGCGTGTCAGCTTGGCCACGATCGCGGGAGGATCCAAAGGATCTCTGGCGCTCACGCGCTACGTACATCACGATTTAGAAGGTGATCCCACTTCAGATGCGACACGCATCCCACAGTTACAGATGGGAGTGAAGTCGGTGGTGGATCAGGCCAAGGTCAAAGGCAATTTGGTCCGCTGTGCCTTGGCTGGTCAGCCCGTCTTCATGCGTTTTGTGAAGTTGCCTCCTCTGAGCGAAGACAAAGTCGATCAGATCGTGGAGTTTGAGGCGCAGCAGAATGTGCCTTTCCCCATTAACGAGGTTTCTTGGGGATATCAGCTGATCGGTGAGCCCGGCTCAATCGACGTGGAGGTCCTCTTGGCGGCTATCAAGGGTGACGAACTTTCTTCGATCAATGCCGCTGTCGAACGCTCGGGACTCAAGACGTTGTCAGTCGATGTTTCGCCCATGCTCGTCTACAACGCGTTTCGCCATGCCTACAGCGATCAGACGAAGCCTGCGTTGATTCTCGATATCGGGGCGCGCACGGCGAACTTGATCTACGCCGAGCCCGGGAAGGTCTTTATCAGTTCTAGCCGAATCGGAGGCGCGAGCTTTACCCAAGCGATCGCCAAGGAAATGGAGATCCCATTTGAGACGGCCGAACAGCTGAAGCTGCAGAAGGGCAAGATCAATGTCACGGGTGAAGAGCCAGGTGACGAGCAGGAAGGGCTCATCGCCTCCGTTCTCCAGAATGCCGTCACCCGTTTGCACGGCGAGGTCGTTCGGACGAACAATCGTTACAAGAGCCAACAGGGTGGCAGTCTCCCAGAGATCGTCTACCTCGCAGGTCGCGCTTCCGGCACGCCCTATCTGGCGCATTTCTTGCAAGAGAAGCTCGGTGTGCCCGTCGAGTATTTCAATCCACTCCGCAATGTGGCGGTGGGGCCCAAGGTGAACCAAGAGCAGGTGGCCGCCGAGGCACACACCATGGGCGAATTGGTCGGCTTGGCTCTTCGCAATGGCGCACAGTCTCCTATCGAGCTCGAATTGGTGCCTGAGTCCGTTGGCGCGGCACGTGATGTCGAGCGGCGGAAACCCGCGCTCTTCCTGGGAGCCGCCTGTTTGTTAGGTGCCCTCGGAGCCGGAGGATTCTATTTCACGAATGCCGCCAGCGTGGTGGATTCGCAGGTCGATGACGTCAATCGTGACGTCGCTGCCCTCCAGGAAGTCCAGGATGGGATCGATAGTGCCAATAAAGATCTGAACGAGGTCAAGGAGCGTTCTTCCGATTTCGTGGGCGCGCTTTCCATGCGGGCCTTCTGGGCGGATTTCCTCACGGACCTCAACAATCGGGTTCAGAGTCCCGATAGCGTGTTGTGGTTTACCCAATTGATCCCGGTGGTGAACGAAACCAAGCTCACCAAGGAAATTGGTGATGATTTGGAGAATGCCTTCCGCGGACGTGATCTGAGCAAGCTCCGTGGTGATGGAGGCGGTAGGGGTGGCCGTGGTCGTGGTCGTGGCAATGAAGCCGACGCAGATCCGGTGGCCATTGATTCCGTCATTCTCAAAGGGCTCTTCCGCAGTCCCGCCCGACCCACCATTGTTTCGGAGACGCTGATGACCGCGCTCCAGGAGTCGCCTTACTTCAAGTTAGAAGGGGAAGGTCCTGATGGAGAAGAGATTGTCCTACAAGAATTGATCACCGATTTGGAGGACGGGACAGACGATGAGGTCTGGGCTTACAATTTCGAGCTCACGCTGCCGCTGAAGAACCCCATCGTGATTGAGTAAGCTTTCGAACAAGACACATGAACTGGATTAAGCAGAATACGTTCTTATCTGGGGTGCTCGCGATCCTCATCTTGGGGGGGCTAGCTCTCGGGTACTTCTTTATGAAAGCGCGCGGCGAGTATGCCGCCGCCAAAGACCGCCTGGCTGACGCCTATAGCGCCAAGAAAGCCCTCGAATCGAAGAAGCCTTTCCCTGAGAGCGCGAACGAAGACGAGGTCCGTAAGTTGGTTTCCACTTACCGTGCTGATGCGGAGTCGCTCATGAGCAAGATGCTCGCTTCTCAGGCGCCGATGCCCTCTGGGACGCGCGTGGCGCGTTTCCAGGAAGACCTCGCTCTGAAAGTCGACGCAGTCGTCAGTGCCGCGGAGGCCGCTGGGGTGACTTTGCCCGAAGGGTTTTATCTCGGTATGGAGAAGTATCAGACGCAGGTCCCCTTGGACGACGCTGTCGATGATCTGCAATTCCAATTGAACGCATCTGCTCGTCTCGCGGAGTTGTTGTTGGCTAACGATGTTTCCAAGTTTGGCATCAAGCGCCAAGCGATGCCATTTGAGCAGCGGCAAGCCGCGCCCCGTAACAACAATAACAACCGTGGTCGCAATCAGCGCACCCAAGCTCCTAAGAAGGAAGAGGTTCCCACCAGTGTTGTTTACCCAATGGAACTGGTCGTGGAGATGTCTCCTAAAGGATTTCAGAAAGTGATGAATGCCCTTTCAAACACGCAGGCAGCGCTTCCTGGTGGTGATGACATCATGGCTGTGAGTGGCGAGGATAGTGGCGAATACTATTTCGTAACACGTTTCATGGGGATCGAGAATGAGACCCCATTTGCTCCGGAGAAATCACAAGAACCTGATGACGAGCCAGAGGCTGCTGAAGAAGATGCCGACGAAGACGCTTTCGGTGCCGCCGATGGTGAAGGTCTCAACATGGTCTTTGGCACGGAGAAAGTTCGTGCCTACCTCGCGCTCGATTTGGTGCGATTCGTCAAACCTGAAGTTGCCGCGGCAGATACCAAGCCTGCCGAGTAATCCATTCATTAGCACACATTTCTTAGTCCATATGAACGACGATTGGCTCAAAGAGAATTACGAGAAAGCCTTATTGGTGGTAGGTGCCCTTGCTGCCGTGGGCGTGGCAGGTTGGTTGATTTATTCCAGCCAAAGCTTCTCGCAAGAATTTGACTATAGCTCTCCGCGTAAGAGCGCAGATCTTCCCGCCACGGGTATTGAGACCCTTCAACGGGCCTCCAAGGCATTCAACGAGTCCGCTACATGGGAGGGTGAGAACCTCTTTGTGTCGGTTCCTGTATTGGAGACTTGGAGTGGATCCGAATGGGAACTGAAGCAAGTGGGCAGTGACAAGGTCCATGATCCCATCCCTGATGAGTGGGTTAATAAGTGGGATCTTGACATCACCAATCCCAATTTGAAGAACGAGGATCCCGATGGTGATAATTTCACCAACTTGGAAGAGTGGTTGAATGGCAAGTCTGTGGGTGAATCATCCACCGCGACGAATCCAACCGATCCTAACAGTCATCCGGCATTCATCACGAAAGTGTGTTTGTCGTCGATGGTGGAGTCTGACCTGAACTTGATCTTTCGTGGGCAGGTGGATCCAACCACCTTTCAGATTGATCAAAAGTCAGATGGGAAATTCCCGAATCGTAACGAATTGCCCTCGATCGGGAAGACTTTCGGTCCCGATGATCGTTTCCGCTTAGATGGATTTGAAGAGAAACGCGGCGTCGATGCGAATGGTGTCCCGGTTGATGAATCGGTGGCAATTATCAGCTATGTCGAAGCGGGTGGGAATGCCCGCGTCAAGGTGCCGCTCACTCGCAATATCGAATGGGAGATGCCTACCCACGAAGGGGTCTTTACCGACCAATTCGACGGTAGTGAGTTTTCCGTTCAGCGCGGCTCCACCTTCAAGCTCGCGAATGATCCTGATAACACTTTCCGTGTGATCGAAGTGAATGACCAAATGGCCATCCTCAAAGATCAGAACGGGAAAGACTACCAAATTTTACCCTGCCAGTAAGGAGGTTTGTGAGTAACCCCATTTCTGAACAGTTAATATAGACTGACACCAATACATATGACCATAAGACGCTGCCTACTCCAAATCCGCACCCACTGTCTGGTGGTAGCGGTCGTGCCATTGCTGGCTGCAGATGCCTTGGCGGGAGGTTCGGGTTATGCCCCAGGGGGCATTGCCCAGTCCGAGATCCTCCGCCGTCAGCAAAGGGTCACCCAGGCAAACATCGCCTACGAAAACGGCGTTCGTGCCGGCAAAGACGGTGACTATGCCACCGCTTACGATGAACTCAGTATTGCCCTGGATACCCTTCCTTATGCCGAACAAACCGAAGCGCATCGCCAGGTGTATTCGGAAGCCTACGTAAAGTATGCGACCAAGCACGCGGGCATTATCGCCGCTGATGGAAGCGCTGATGAAGCTCGCGAAATCGTTGAGAGTGTTCTCGCGGTTGATCCCGAGCATGTGGGTGCTGCCAAATTGTTGGAGCGCCTTGAGGCGGGTGAATTCGCTAACATTCCAGGTCATGTCGAGAACGCCAAGCGCGTCGACAAATTGCTGCGGACGGCTCGGAGCAGCTGGAGCCTCGCCAAGTACGACGACGCTCAGAAGCAGTACGAGGCTGTGTTGCGCATCGATCGCTACAACACCGCTGCACGCCGCGGTCTTGAGAAGGTGGCTCGGGCCAAGAAAGGGTATCGCGAACAGGCTTATCGCCACACACGGGCAGCTTTCATCCGTGAAGTGGACCAAGCGTGGGAATTGCCCGTGCCGCTTGTGAATGCTCAAGGTGGTCTTGGCGGTAGCGGCCGTTCTGAAGATGGCGGTCTCGGTTATATCACGGCCAAGCTGGACGGGATCATCATCCCATCCCTTCGCATGAATGGTTTTTCCCTCCAGAGTGCGATCGATTACTTGCGTCAGCGGAGCATTGAGTTGGACACCATCGAGCCCAACCCAGCCCGCAAAGGGATCAATATTCTGATCGACGAACGCAAGATTAACCAGAATTCCCCAGGCGTTCTCGACCAGCAGAGCATCACCCTCGATCTTCAAAACGTTCCTTTCGCCGAAGCGCTTCGCTATGTGACTGGATTGGCCGGCGTGAAATACCGGATGGATCCCTTTGGGTTGGTGATCGTGCCCCTTTCCGATCAGAGTGAGACGCTCTTCACTCGGATCTATGAGGTGCCGCCATCCTTCCAAACCATGGATAGTGCGGGAAGCGGTGATGACTTTGGTGGTGGCGATGTTGACGATCCGTTTGCAGATCCTGGCGAGTCTGACAGTGGCTTGTCTTTGGCGGTGAAGAAGGGTGCCAAGGAAATCTTGGAATCGAAAGGCATTCGGTTCGAGGGTGAGGGTGCCACGGCCTTCTACAACCCATCTGCTTCCGAGCTGACCGTTCGTAACACCCAGGCGCAGCTCGACATTGTGGACCAGTTCGTGCAGAACCTGCGCGACGACGAGCCCAAGCAGATCAAGGTCGAGGCGAAATTCGTCGAGGTGCAGCAGAACAACCTCAAAGAGTTTGGCTTTGACTGGATGATCGGCAGCTTCGGTCTAGGCAATGGTGATAAGATCATGGCTGGTGGCGGTAGCGTCGGTGGCAGCGAGCGCGTCTTCGATGGATCGCAGTTCCCATTCTTCGGTCAGCAAGGATCGATCTCGCCCACGAATCCATTGAGTCCGCTGACTGCAGGGTTGCGCAGCGGTTCGGAGGCTATCTCAGACAGCGCCATCGAAGCTCTTGTGGCGGCGGGTCGCGTCGGTGCGGCCTCGGAGATTATCAATCCTGCACCTGGTGCGTTTGCCCTCGCTGGAGTGCTCACCGATCCTCAATTCCAGGTTGTTCTACGAGCTCTGGATCAGAAGAAAGGAACTGATCTTCTTTCCGCGCCTAGCATCCTGACGCGGAGCGGCTCGCAAGCGCAGGTCGAGGTGATCCGAGAATTGATCTATCCTACGGAATACGATCCACCAGAATTGCCCCAGGACTTTGGCGATCTGAGCGATCTTGCTGGTGGTGATGACGTCCCTCTTGATCCTGATGTTCTTGAGGCGACTCCTCCTCCGAGCTTCCCGGTCACCCCGGCCACACCAACCGCTTTCAACACCCGCAACACTGGGGTAACGCTGAAAGTGACGCCTCAGGTCGGCCCAGATGGCTACACGATCGAGATGGATCTGGTTCCCGAAGTCGTCGAGTTTGAAGGCTTCATCAACTACGGAAGCCCGATCACGACGAGTGGCCAAGACATCCTTGGAAACACCACGCGTATCGTCCTCACTGCAAACCGCATTGAGATGCCCGTCTTCTCGACCCGTCGCGTGACTACGAATGTGACGGTCTATGACGGCTCTACCGTAGCGATCGGTGGTTTGATTCGGGAAGATGTCCAACACACGGAGGACAAATTGCCCATCTTTGGGGATTTGCCACTCGTGGGGCGCCTGTTCCGCATCGAGGCAGAGCAGCGCAAGAAGCGTAACTTGATGGTCTTCGTCACGGCGCGATTGATTGACCCCTCGGGGCAACCGCTCAATCCAGACGAAGAAGAGTTTGAGGAAGAGGAGTTCGATGGCGAACTTTTCCCACCGGTGGAAGTGCCAAGTTATGGCAAGAACCCCATCCCAGTTAGCTACGGGAAGTAACCTCAGACCCGAAGAACTATTAATCTGATGATCATGATGAAGAAAGATGCTTCAAACCTCTTCGGATCAGCTTCCTTGCTCTTGGCGGGAACGTTGGTAGCCACGCCGCTGCTGACGACGCCTCTCCAGGCTGGTGGCGGTGGAGGCTATATCTCCCGCGCAGCCGAGCAAGAACGCCTCCAGCGTGAGGCCCAGGTGATCCAAGCGCGTGAAGCCTATTACCAAGGTCTTGAGTTGGAACAAGCGGGGCAACTGCCTGAAGCGGGTGCACAATATCGCTTGGCTCTGGACACCTGCCCGCCTGCCGAGCGGACGGCCCAGGAACGCCAAGTGTATGCCGATGCGTTCGCACGCGTTTGCGTGGCTCTCGCCGAGCAGAGTGCTTCCGAAGGAGGCCTGCGTGAGGCTAATAGCTATGTCGATGTGGCCGCAGAGTATGCGCCTACCCACGCTGGCGTGAAGGAGATGAAGAAGCGCCTTGAGGATCCCGAGTGGTATGCGCCAGGCGACACACGCGGTCATCGCAAGCGTGTGGCACGCGTGAGTGCCAACCTCGGACAAGGTGAGGCTGCCCGTAATCTGGGCGAATTGGACGCTGCTGAAGGTGCGTTTGCCGAAGTCCTCCGTGACGATCCCTACAATGAAGCCGCTCGTCAGGGCATGGAGCGCGTGGAGCGTGATCGGAGTCGTTATCTCGACGCCGCCTACGATCACACGCGGGCCGCGCTTCTTGATGACGTCGTTTCCAAGTGGGAGATTCCTGTGGCTAAGCGTCGACGCGTGGGAGGTTCTCCCAGTGGCGACGATTTTACCGCTACAGGTGACAGCCGCGAAGACATCAACCGGAAGCTGGACACCATCATCATCCCCGAGATCAATCTCGGACCGGTGGACATCCGCACCGCGGCCAACTACCTGCAGTTGAAGTCGACGGAGTTGGATCCTGAGGGTTTGGGTGTCAAATTCGTCCTCGATACGCAGAGTATTGGGGCGGCAGACGCCAACGCTCTCAATCAGATGTTCTCACTCCGGATGAACTCCGCCCCTCTTGGTGTGGTTCTTGGCTACGCCTGTGAGTTGGCGGGCTTGCGTTACAACGTGGAGCGCTTTGCTGTGAAGATTGTTCCCGGGGCCGATGTGTCGAGTGAACAGCTCTTCACCCGCTCTTTCTCCGTGCCACCTTCTTTTGAGAAGTTGGGCGTCGCTGAAGAGAGTGGCGGTGGCGGGGAAGATGACATCTTTGGTGGTGACGATAGCGGTTCTGCGGTCCGCGCCACAACGGACGAGATTCTGAAAAGCCGAGGCATTCCATGGCCTGATGGCGCGAGTGCCTTCTACAATCGCGGCTCCAGTGAGCTTGTGGTGACCAATAGCCAAAGCAACATGGAGCTGGTGTCTGCCTTCGTGGACAGCATTCAGGAAGAGATCGTCAAGCAGGTCGAGACTCGCGTGAAGTTCTTGGAGATCCGGCAGGACAACTTGGAAGAGCTTGGTTTCGACTGGCTGCTCAATGGCTTTGGCATCAAGGGCAATGATCGGATCCTCGCTGGTGGTGGAACCCTCGGCAATTCACGGGGAACCTTCGAGACCGCCCAAAGCGGCGCTTACAATGTCGGCCAAGTCCCATTCTTTGAGACGGGCGTGGATGCGAATGATAACCCGGTCACGGCTCCTTATGGCGTCAATCCGGTGACGGGTGGTCTGCGTTCCGGATCCCAGGCGATCCGTGGGAATGCTCTCGATGCCTTGATCGCGGATCTTCCTCGTGGTCAGGCGGAAGCGCTTTCTCCCGCACCTGGGATTCTCTCGGTCGCTGGCATCTTCACCGATCCACAGTTCCAAGTGATCATGCGCGGCCTGAGTCAGCACAAAGCGGCGGACCTCGTCACCGCGCCCACGGTGGTGACTCGGAGCGCTCAGAAGGCAACCATCGAGGTGATTCGTGAATTGATCTACCCGGTGGAGTTTGATCCACCAGAACTTCCTCAAGAGGTGACAGTCTTGAGTGGTGGCGGTGTCTTCCCGGTGACGCCTGCACACCCCACGCAGTTCGAGACGCGTAACACGGGCGTCACGTTGGAAGTGAATCCCCAGGTTGGTCCTGATTCCTATACCATTGATCTGAGCCTGGCTCCTGAAGTGGTCGAGTTTGATGGATTCGTGAACTACGGCAGTGAGATCACCGCAGCTGGCACCGACTTGCTCGGGAATCCCACCCAGATCGTGGTGACGGACAACCGCATCGATTTGCCCATCTTCTCCACCCGCCGTGCGGCCACGAATGTGACCATCTACGATGGAGCGACCCTTGCGCTGGGTGGCTTGATTCGGGAAGATGTTCAAGAGGTGCAGGACAAAGTGCCAATCGTGGGTGACTTGCCATACATCGGCCGCCTCTTCCGCTCGAACGCCGAGCAGCATTTGCGCCGGAACTTGGTCATCTTCGTTTCAACTCGGTTGATTGATCCTTCAGGTGAAGCTTTCCGCGACCAATTGGAGAGCCAGTTGAGCACCATTCCTGGTGTGGATGAGTAAGCCAGGAACTGAGTGATCTTTAAGAAGAAGGGCGGGAGCAAGGCTTCCGCCCTTCTTTGCGTTTAGGGTCGCGTGATGAATCGATTGGTGGTCACAGGAGGCATTGCCACGGGCAAAAGCAGCTTCTTGCGTTGTGTGAAGACGCTTCGGCCTGATGTGATTGTCTTTGACTGCGATGCGGCTGTTCACCAGCTCTTGACAGAGCGGGAAGTTCTCGCGAAGATTCGGCTGTTGTTCGGCAACGCGGTCTTCGTGGGAGATGCCCTTGATCGTGCAGCCCTCAGGCAGCGCGTCTTTGCAGACAAGTCTCAGCGAGTGACATTGGAAAGTCTCTTGCACCCGCTCGTCCGCGAGCGCGGTGAGCAATCCTTTGCGAACGCGGTTTCCGAGCAGCCTCAGGGACTCTTCATCGCCGATGTTCCGCTCTACTACGAAACGCATGCTACCTATCCAAACGAGATGGTGGTCGTGGTCGCTACGACCCGAACCACTCAGCGCGATCGGCTCATGCGGCGTTCTCAATTCTCCGCTCAGGAAGCCGAAGCGATCATGGATGCGCAGCTTCCGATCGATGAGAAAGGGCGCCGAGCAGATGTGCTCATTTGGAATGAAGGCCCTCTCGACCGGCTTGAAGAGCAGGCACGGATATTCTTGAACCCCTTTTCTGATCCGCGCGAGGCGGATCGCCACACACCATGACGACAGAACTGAAAGAAGACGAACCCGCGACCACGGAGGCCACGGACACAGAGGTGGCTGTTGCTGAAGAGAAGCCTCAAGCCGAAGAGAAGCCCAAGGTAGAGGTGCCCGAGCAGGTGAGTCTCAATGACTTTCACGCGCAATCGTTGGTGGAGCTCCATGAGTTAGCGCGAAAGCATGACTTGCGAGTGGGCAATCGTTCCAAGGCTCACATCATCTTTGACCTTCTGACCTATTACGCGAGTCGAGGAACGGTGGTTGAGGCCACAGGTGTCGTAGAGCTGACCAAAGAAGGGCGGGCCTACATGCGCTGGGCAGCGTGCAACTTTGCTCCCAATCCAGATTCGGTCTTCATCCCGCATCCCGTCATGCGGCGCCATGAGCTGCGCAGTGGGCATTCGCTTCGCGTTCGCGTCCGAGCTCCTCAGAAACGGGAGAAGTATCTCATCGCGGATGAGGTGCTGGAGGTGGAGGGGTTCCCCATTGCCGAGTACGAACCTGCCGTGCCCTTTGATCGTCTCACCGCGCTCTTTCCCTCCAAGCGGATCTTGTTAGAGAATGCAGAGCTGCAATCAGTCAGCGCTCGAGTGGTCGACCTGGTAGCTCCGTTAGGAAAGGGGCAACGGGGATTGATCGTGGCATCGCCCCGTTCCGGGAAAACGATTCTCCTCAAGGATATCGCGCGGGCGATCAGTAAGAATCACAAAGAAGTCGAATTGATCGTGCTTCTGATCGATGAACGTCCTGAAGAGGTCACTGATTTCCGAGAAACGGTCGATGCGAACGTATTCAGTTCGACCTTTGACGAGACGCCCATGCGCCACATCCAGGTGGCGGAACTGGTGCTAGAGCGCGCCAAACGATTGGTCGAACTGAAGCGCGATGTGGTCGTGTTGTTAGACAGCATCACGCGTCTTTCTCGCGGCTACAATAATATGTCAGGCGGCAAGGGCGGACTGACTCAAGGGGGCGTCAATCCGAAAGCCTTGCAGAAAGCAGGCCGATTCTTTAGCGCGGCGCGGAATGTCGAGGAAGGTGGCAGCTTGACGATCTTGGCCACGTCCCTGGTCGAAACGGAGAACCGGATGGACGACATCATCTTCGAGGAATTCAAAGGGAAGGGGAACTTAGAGATCTACTTGGATCGCGAGCTTGCAGAGAAACGCATCTACCCAGCCATTCACACGTTGAAGTCGGGCACACGTAAAGATGATCTCCTCCTACATCCGGATGAGTTCTCGCGAGTGAGCCTCTTACGTCGTCAGATGGCACAAGTGCCCGCTGGTGAGGCCATGGAGAAACTGGTCCGGAATGTGAAGCGCACGAACTCGAACGTGGAATTGCTGCTCTCTGGGTTGAAGTAGATGGCGGTTGTCAGTACGGAGCCCGTTCCATTCCTCGATGAAGAGGAAGCCCTCGTCCGATTTCTGGATGGATGTCCGAAAGGCGCGCTTTGCTGTGTCGATACGGAAGCCGATAGTCTCTATTCTTACCGGGAGAAGATCTGTTTGATCCAGTTTGCCTGTGGCGAGCACCTGGCATTGATCGATCCATTGGCGATCAAGGAGCAGACCATTCTGTTAGACTTTCTGGACCAAGCTTCGGAAGTCTGGATGCACGGGGCGGACTACGACATGAGTATTCTCAATCGTACCTACGGTCGCGTTCCCAATCCCGTCTACGACACGCAAATAGCTGCGCGATTGCTAGGATGGCGCACCTTCGGATTCGCTCATCTGATCAAGGACATCACAGGTGTGGAGTTGTCGAAGCAATCCCAGAAGAAGAATTGGGGAGAACGTCCGCTCCCCGAGAAGATGCTCGAGTATGCAGCCAATGACGTGCGTTATCTCATGCCCTTGATCGAGACGTTTCGAAAGCGCCTGCATGAGTTAGAACGGTGGGACTGGTTCTTACAATCGTGTGATGGTGCGCGAGAACAAGTGTTAAGCCGTCCGGAAAAGAGCCGCGATCAGCAGTGGCGGATTCCCGGGTGGGGGCGAGTCAGCCCGCGTGCTTTGGCGTATTTGCGAGAAATTTGGGGATGGCGTGATGGCATTGCTAGTCGACGTGATAAACCGCCATTCAAGGTCATTTCCAATGAACAGGTGCTCAAGATGAGCGTGGCCCTGGCAGAAGGTGAATCGGTGAGTTTGCCTCCTCGATTCCGCCCTGGACAGCGGAAGATCTTTGATGAGGCTGTGGCACGAGCGCGAGCGGTTCCGAATGACGAATTGCCCAGGCGAGAGCGTAAGAAGCGTCCTAACAAGGCAGAGGATTGGGAGGAAGTCTTCCAGAGTTTACGGGCCAATCGCGACAAGGCTTCGGAGTCCTTGGATTTGGAAGCCTCCGTCATTGCGTCCAAAGCGTCCTTGGAGCGCTACGCTTTCTCGCTTCCAGAGGAGCGGACCGCCGAGTTGCGAGATTCCCTCTTCCTACCGTGGCAGCAGGAGATTCTCTTCGCAACGGCTTGAGAATCTGGAGTTCCCTGGAATTGCCTTGTCAGGACGACAAGGATTGCGTAGCACGTGACGATGAGAGAGAGTATTCTAACAGTCATCGTGACATGGCTTGGAGCATGTGGGCTTTTCGCGGCCAAGCCTAACTTTGTCATCATCTTCTGTGATGATCTCGGCTACGGCGATCTGAGCTGTTTCGGGCATCCCACCATCCACACTCCGCATTTGGATCGGATGGCGATGGAGGGACAGAAATGGACCAACTTCTATGCGGCAGCGTCCGTGTGTACTCCAAGTCGAGCTGGCCTGATGACGGGGCGATTGCCCATCCGCAATGGGATGTGCTCGAACAAACGCCGCGTCTTGTTTCCAGATTCAGCCAAGGGGTTGCCAACGTCCGAGATCACTCTGGCAAAGGCCTTAAAACAGGGTGGTTATGCTACCGCGGCGGTAGGAAAGTGGCATTTGGGACATATGCCAGAGTATCTGCCGACCGCCCACGGATTCGATTCCTACTATGGCATCCCCTATTCGAATGACATGGATCGTCTTGCTGGCACGGGACCCAAGAATGGCCGTTCTGCACTCATGCATCCTCGGTCCGAGTATTGGAATGTGCCCCTCATGCGTGACACCGCGATCCTTGAGCGATCACCGAAGCAAGAGTATCTCACTCGCCACTACACCACGGAGGCTGTCACTTTCATCAAGGAACAAGCAACGAACGCCTCGCCATTCTTCCTCTATCTCGCGCACAGCATGCCCCATGTGCCGATCTTTGCTTCGGGGGCGTTTCAAGGATCCAGCCATGCCGGGCGTTATGGAGATGTGATTGAGGAGATTGACTGGTCAGTGGGAGAGATCGTGCGGACACTTCGGGAGGCTGACCTTGCCGACAACACCGTGGTGGTCTTCACCTCTGACAATGGTCCCTGGTTGCCATTCAAGACGCATGGCGGGTCGGCCGGTCACTTGCGAGATGGCAAGGGAAGCACCTGGGAAGGGGGAATGCGTGAACCTACCGTGGTTTGGGGACCTGGATACGTGCAGCCAGGGATCGTGCATGAGTTAGGGAGCACGCTAGATCTGTTCCCTACCTTCCTGGATCTTGCAGGCATTGAGTTGCCTGGGGATCGCGTCTATGATGGAGGATCCCTCGCACCTGTAATCGCAGGACGTGGCCCTTCGCCGCGGAATGACATGTTCTTCTACCACGGCGAAGACCTCTACGCTGTCCGTGTTGGCGAGTATAAGCTGCACTTCGTCACCAAGACGGAGTACGTAGGGCAGAAGCCCCTTCGCCATGAAACGCCGTTGCTCTATCATTTGGGCAACGATCCCTCGGAGAAGTTCGACATCGCTGCCGAACATCCCCAAGTCGTGGCGGCGCTCGTCAAACACGCCGAGACGCATCAGGCATCCTTTGATCCGCCTGAGAGCCAATTGATGGCTCGCTTGCCTCGCAACGATTGAGTTCGTTTGTTTGCCCAACGGGGCAGGCTTGTTAGTGATCGCGCTGAAAGAGTTGCGTGATGTAGCCAAGTTCTTCGTCGAGATCCGTATCGTCGATCAACGTGTCTGCCACGCGTTGTCGCAGAAATTTGAGAAACTTTCGGCGGGCACGGAAGACGATGAGGCGGAGGTTGCCTTCTGTGAGTCCCATGGGAGTAGCGAAGTCTTCGTAGCGAGTAGTTCCCTTGTCTTCAAGCATCAAGGTGCGGACAGCTTGGAAAAGCTCTTCCGAATTCTGTCGCGTGGCCATGTCTTTCTGTAAGTCGCCCATGGCGTCTTCCAAGAGCGTGTAGGCCCATTTGCGATCGTACTCGCGCTCGGGATGTTCGCCACTGCTGGCAGAAAGGTTGAGCCGCTTCTCGGCATCTGCCATGTCGAGGGAAATGATAGGATCCTGGCCGCCCCGACGTTGCGTGTGGGCGCGGCGCCACTCGGTGATATCGAAGTTCTTGAGCAATGTGAGGAGATAGGTGCGTAGCCGCCCTTTCTCGCGCTGAGCGCCAGCGAAACTGTCTTTCTTGATCAGATGGTAGAAGAACTCTTGCGTGAGATCTTCCGCGTCTTCAGGACTCTTTCCACGTGACCGCAGATAGGCGTAAAGGGGAAACCAATACGCCTGACACATCTCCGTCCGGGCTTGGTGGGCTTCCGGAGAATCGCCCTTTGCCTGCACGACAAGGCTCCATTGCGTGGGAGGAAATTGCGAATTCTTGTCAGGAGAGGATGGGGGAACGTCCGGCACGTGCAGAGCCAAGCCGAATCACAAGCATTTCGCACGCGAAAAGTGCTATGAATCACTGGATCCGTGTGAACACGAAACTCCCAAGGGGCGTGACGGTGCCGCCATTCTGCAACGGGACTCCCGTGATCTCGGTGATGACCTCAGGTGGATCGGTGTCCGCGTTTCCAGAGGTGTAGTTCGTGCCACTGTCAGTGCCCGCATCGTAGGGTTTAAGGAGGACGGTCACCTGATCGCGCCATTGATTGGTTTGCTCATCGAAGAGGGAGAGGTCGTGGACGCCGACGAACCAGTCTGGGCTGGGCGCAATCATGGAGACGGCGGTGACGAGCGGGAATTGCTTGGAAACATCGACCTCCACGTCCTCGCCCCCGGGCGAGTCAAAGGAAGAGCCGCGAAAGGTCACCGACGAGGCCTGCCCAGCGGCGCTGGCATTGTCCCATTCAGAAAGGAAGGCAGACGTGCTCCCAGTTTCGGCCATGGATTCGATGCCCTCAGTGGCCAAGGTCCCAGGGGCCCAGAATTGGATCTGCTCATTGTGTGCCCCGCCCACAATGGGGGAGAAATGCGGGTCTCCTGGGAAACTGTCAGGATGGGTGCTCTCGCTCCAGGTGGCGATGAATTGGAGGGTGTAGCGCGCGGTGGTCGTGCTATGAAAGTCATTGGAGAGGACTCTGAAGAAATGGCGCTCGGGATTGCCCTCGAGCACGAGCGTCGCTGCCAGGTCCGAGGTGATCTCATGAGTGAGCCATTGCGGAGGGAGGCTGGCACTCATTTGCACTTGATAGGGCGGCAAACCACCCTCCCAGGCGAGTTGTACCGCTCCCTCGGTGAGGTCGAATTGTGTGAAAGTTAGGAGAAAGTCAGGGTGTTGGCCTAGCGTGCTGGACTCCACGGACCAATGTTGAGAGTGGAAGGGAGTGGGGCCGATGAGTCGAAGGGTTTCATTCGGAAGCGCAGGCGTGGAAACTGCGTGATCGGTCCCGCTCCATTTGCCGGCGGTGGTTGCAATGCCAGTGCGCCCCACGTTGGCATCGGGACCCCATTTCAACCCGCTGATGATCTTGGCGCCATTGCCGAAATTGCGATCTTGATAGAGCCAGAGATCGGAATCGCTTTGGTTGAGATTGGCAATGGTGAAGAGTTTGGATTCTCCTGGGCCAAAGCGCGTTTCCGCAGGGATGCTGGTGGCGTAGTCGAAGCGGTGACAGAAGGGAAGAGCCGTTTCCAAGGTGATCGTTTCATCGGCCACGTGGGTGACCTCGACTTGGCGAGTGGCGAGATCGACTTCCGTGATCCAGAGATCCGTCACCGCAGCCTGACTGGGGACGAGGGCAACAGACGTGATGAGGCCGATAAGAAGGGGGTTCTTCATGGGGAAATGGGGTTTTCAAAGGGAGGTGCTCAAGCGGAATTTATTCCACAGGAAAGGAATGGCGAGAGAAAGCGCTAGCGCCGCCGGGGAGAATCCGAATTTCTCTTGCATGGCCGTCGGATCACCCACACGATTCCCTCCAGATTGCGCGGGTAGCTCAGCGGTAGAGCGACTGGTTTACACCCAGTTGGTCGGCGGTTCGATCCCGTCCCCGCGCACCAACATTTCCCATGAGATCTCTGTTTCTCTCCCTCCTGCTTGTTGGGCCCCTTTGGGCGGATGATTGGCCGCAGTGGTTTGGCCCTCAGCGCGATGGCGTCTGGCGCGAAGAAGGCATCGTGGAGACCTTCCCTGAAGGCGGTCCCAAGTTGCTCTGGCAAGCCGACATCGGGGCGGGTTACGCCGGGCCCAGTGTCCAAGGAAACCACGTCTATGTGTTTGATCGCACCTTGGCCGCCGACACCGAGAATCCTGAGAATCCCTTTGATCGCGGAAAGATCCCCGGGAAGGAGCGCCTCATTTGCCTCGATGCGACCACGGGAAAGGAGCAATGGGCCTTTGCCTACGATTGCCAATACACGGTGAGCTATGCGGCGGGGCCCCGATGCAACCCCGTTGTCGATGAGGGATTGGTCTACATCTTGGGTGCGGAAGGCCATTTGCACGCGTTGACGGCTGAGAATGGGGAAGTGGTATGGAAGAAAGAGTTCCTAACGCTGTTTGATGTGGATTCACCCGGCTGGGGATTTGCCGCCACGCCCCTGGTGGAGGGGGATCAACTCATCTGTTTGGCCCGAGGCGAGGGCTCCACAGTGGTGTCCTTCGATAAGAAGACGGGTGCGGAACGCTGGCGAGCCCTGACAGCGAAGGAGCCTGGCTACTGTCCGCCGACCATGTTGGAAAGGGACGGGAAACGTATCCTTCTCATCTGGCATCCTGAAGCCGTGAATGGCTTGGATCCCAAGAATGGCAACGTGCTATGGTCGATTCCCTGGGAGATCCGCTCTGGGCTCACAGTGGCGACGCCTCGCTTGGTGGGCACGCAGCTCTTCCTCTCCTGTTTCTACAATGGAGCGACTCTGTTAGAGTTCGCATCCTTAGATCAAAAGCCAACAGTCGTTTGGCAAACCAAGCGGGCGAGTGAGCGGCGCACGGAACATCTCAACACCATCATGAGCACGCCCGTCATCGTGGATGGGCATGTGTATGGAAACTGCAGCTACGGCCAATTCCGCTGTCTCCGGCTCGCGGACGGGAACCGTGTCTGGGAGAGTCTGCAGCCCGTCGTGGGAAAAGAAGTGCGCTGGGGCAACGTCTTTGTCACGCCGCATGAAGACCGTTTCTTTCTCTTCAATGAGCTGGGGGAACTAGGCATCGCCAAGCTCTCCCCTGAAGGCTACGAAGAGATCTCGCGTGCGAAACTCCTGGAGCCGAACGGATCCGACATGCGCCAGCGCGACATAGTCTGGTCGCACCCAGCCTATGCGAAGCAATGCATCTTCGTGCGGAATGACACGCACGTGAAATGCTTCTCGTTGAAACGCTAACAAAGACCTGAGGTCGAAAGCGAACCTGCGGTTCGTTAAAAAAAGAGCGAATAGCGCTGGCATTATTTCGCGAATGCGCTACTTTATTAACCATGAAGACAATTGGTTGGGTTCTTGTCATGGTCGCGGGGTGGACGCTTTCTTCGCACGCGCGGGAAGAAGATGCTTTCTCCAAGGGGCTCCGTTGCTACCAAGCAGGCGACTATCGCGCCGCACGCCTCTTTCTTTGGCAGGCCGTGCGTGAGTGCCCGCGTCCTGAGTTGGCGCGGGCGTATCTGAAGCGCGTGCGAGAGGCTGAGAGCAAAGGCAGCCGTCACAGCGTTCTCAAGCGCCGGATGGAGCAGGTCACCATTCGCGCCATTCAATTGGAGGAGGTGGGGCTCACCGCAGCGCTGGCACAGGTGCGAGAACAGGTGAAATTGGCCACAGGTGGTTTGTTAGAGCCCAATGTGGTGATCAAGGATCGCCTTGGAGAGCAAGAACCGACGGTGACACTCGACTTGGCCGTCGTGCCGGCGAGTGAAGTGCTGCGCTACCTGGCCGAGCTTTGTGGGTATGGGGTGAGGTACGAGTCCCATGCGATTGTGTTTGAAAGACGACCCGATGCGCCTCTGCCATCGGTGTCTCCCGTTGCCGCGACCGCTCATCGGGGCATTTCGACGCAATGGTAGAGAACGTTTCGTGTTTGGGATAATCGTATACGCAGAAGGCCGCACCCTGTGGGGGGTGCGGCCTTCCTCTTGAATGAATGGTGTGAGTTGGTGCTTGGGAAAACGCTACCGCGTCACTTGGCGTTGTAAGCCTTCTCGAACGCGGCGAGATTGGCCTTCAAGCTTTCGACCGTGCTGAGATCGGCATTCTGCTTGGCCTTCATGGAACCGACGAGCAGCTTGTGCAGCAGGCTCAAGTGAAGCGCAGCTTTCGCTTCGGCAGCGGCATCGCCTGCGGGTGCTGGCTTGATACGCTGCTGGAGGAAATACTTGGTGACGATCGACGCGAAGTCATCAGCATGATGTTCCTTGTTGGCGACCCAACGGACCAGTTGGTTCTTCTCTTGAGCAGTGAGTTTGTCCTTGGCCGAGAGGGCAGTGATTTCCTTGATGCTCTTCTCAATGGTCGTGATGTGCTCTGCCAACTCAGTGAAACGCGCGGGATCATCATAGATGCCGCAGGGGATCTGACAGTGGGCGGAAGCATTCACGAGAGTGCCCAACGCGACGACGAGACTGCAAAGAATGGATCGGAGATTCATAGCGGCCCCAGCGTAAGCAGGTGAGGGAGCAAGCCAAGCGAATTCGAAGCCACTTCCTAAGGTGTGAGCACGGCGCGGTAGAACCCCGCAGATCCTTCCGTTCGCGGTAGTGTCAGGAGCCGCCAATCGCCTTCACGTCCTGATTCCGTGGCACCTACCGATTGCCACGTGTCCAAGTCCAGGGAGTGTTCGATACGAAATGAGGCCTCTCCTTGCAGACGGAAACGGATCTCTTCCACACTGAGCGCATCCACCCGGAAGATAGGAAGATCCCCAGGAGCATAGCTGTCGAGGGAGATGAGTTCATCGCCCTCTTGGTAGTCGACATAGGCAAAGGGGAGAAAGTACATCTCATCCTCCGTCTTCTCACCCCACCCAACGTCCACTGGTGGAAAGTTAGGATTGGCGAAATTCGTCCGCGTATTGTCGTAACTAGCACTGGCATACACACGCGAGCCTTTGGGAGCCTTGATGAATTTGGGGAAGGTGTAATTGCCCTGCCAATCGAAGTCCCAGGAATTGATGCGGATGAGATTCTCTGTGGAACCGTTAGGAAGTTCGAGCAGGATTTCCCAGTCGGTCCCCAGATAGTGCATGTGCGGCCAGACATTGAGAAGGCTGATGTCTTTGGTGATCTCCCACTTGCCTTTGAACGTGCGTTTCGTGTCTGCAGGAATGTCAAATTCCAGGAACCCCGCGGCGGTGCCACCGATCTGATCGCCAAAGACGGTATCCAAAGTAGCATTCTGCCCGAGGGAAAAGGCTTCTCCAAGACTGACGGTTTCCCCAAGAAACTCTTCCACACCTCCAGCGATCACCGTCCCGGCAAAGGCCCCAAGGAGCGGCGAGAGCCGGTGGTATTCATTGTCCGAGTCCACCAGATCAGAGGGTAACATCAAGCGCGTTTGGATGTAGCGCTCCACAGGCTTCTCGGCAAAGAAGAGGTTCACGCTCGATTGATCCGACGCTTCCACCGGCCAGGGGGCGTAGTGTATTTGTAAGAGAAGATCGGCGCCAGCGGGGAGTTTGATGCCCGTGCCTGCGGGAAAGAAGCGTGGGGTGGCGCCCGGGACCCAGCCCGGATAGGAAAGGCCTTGAAGGAAGGAAACGCCGAAGCCGCCCACGGATTTGTAGCCGGGCTTGGAGTCGGCCGCATCCAAGCGTTGCCCTTCGCCCGTGGTATCAGGCACCATCAGGGCGTGGTGGACGATTTCAGTATTCCCAGGGCGAAATTCCACCGCCACCAGATCTTTGTCTTCTGTCAGGCCTGTCGGAAGCACAAAGACGCGGTACTCGTCTCGACCATCGCCTTGGATCGTGTAGGCTTCAGACATCTTCAAGGTGAGATCAGGTTCGCCTAACACAGATCCCTCGGGGTAATCGGGAAGGGGAGGGGCCAAACTGGGATCGCCCTCTGGAGCGCCATCTTCGACCCATGCATGGATCAGAGCCACTTGGTCATCTGAAAGACCGCGCTCGCCGACGAAGCGACTAAAGCTGCGATCTGGTGGCCACGGTGGCATGGTCCCATCATCGATGACCGAGCGGATGGCTTGAGCAAAGACCGCCGTCTCCTCGTAGTTGGTGAAGGGCATGGGGCCAATCTCACCTGGGCGATGGCAGACCGTGCATTCTTGATAGACGATGGGCGCGATGTGCTCGCTGAACGTCACTTCATTTGCGTCGACAGTGACTGGCAGAAACGCCAGTGAGCTGCCGGCGAGTAGCATTCGTGGGGAGTTCATTGGGTGTGGGTGTTAGGGTGATGGTTGGAAAGTTATGGGGCAGCCCACAGGAGTGGTCCGTTGCGTCGGAATGGGGCTTCCTTCTAGCAGAGCACGCAACGTGCGCTTCAAGTCGTGCACGCGAGTCTTGGGGCGTCGTTTGCCAATGCCTGCGTAAGTATCGTCAACACGACCGCGGTAGACAAGCTGATCGTCAGCGTCAAAGACGAAGACCTCGGGAACGATCGTCGCCTTGAGCGCCTTCGCCTTCTTCTGCGAGGGATCCGCATGCACGGGGAAAGGCAATTGGAAGGTCTTGGCAAAGGCAGAGGCTTCTTTCGGCGTCACGAGTGGGTTCGGGAGATGCGCCTCAAACACGACTCCCTGTTTGGAAAAGGCCTCGTGGCACTGACGAAGCGCCAAGGTGTGGTAGCGAGCGATGGGACATCCGGGATCGAGAAGAGCGATGACACGGGCTTTCGGCGCTTCGGAAGGAGGATCGGCCAGACTTCCGAGACAGAGCAGAAGCCAAGCGCATGAAGCGATGAAGTGGGGGCGTGGCATGACCGGAGAGTGTCGCCTGAATCAAGGCTAAGGCAAGAAGGGGGAGCCGACTCCCTGGGATTCCCCCGTGAAGGGCAACTGGAATCTCTGGAGAATGGAAGTTTTTCTCATATCTGGTGATTTTAGGTTTTGCAGTTGGTTGACTCGATGGAATATTGCCACCGCATGGCTTCCCCCAATACCATCACCTTTGCCTGTCCTCAGTGTGCGACTCAGCTGTCGGTCCCCGCATCCATGGCTGGCGTGACGGGGCCTTGCCCGCATTGCCAATTTCAACTGACGGCGCCAACCCTTGCGGCGGCGTCACCGCCCCCAGCTGCCCCGCCCGCAGACACGAGTGCGCCATCATCGATCCCGGCCGCCCCTGCATCGATCCCGGTGGCGCCTCCGGTCTCTCCCGCACCCCCTCAAGCGGGGATAGCGAGCCCGCCTCCCCAGGAGGTGGCGCCTCCAGTGGACGTGCGTTTGCCGCAATCCGCCCCTCCAGCGGCTCCTGCTCCAACTTCTCAAGCAGAGGCGCCTGCTGACGTAGCCCCACCGGCACCGGAACCGGAGCCTGAAACTCCTGCGCCCAAGCGCCAGCGGGTGAAGGAGCGGCGTTCGTCGACCCCCGATCCCGGTCGCAAGCGATTCTCTGGCAAGCTTCTGGCTGGATTGGCACTCGCGGCACTGGTCGCGGCAGGTGCCTTCGCCATGCCGACGCTGATGGAGAAGTTTGGCGGGGCCAATAATGAGGTGCCGCAGACGACGCAAGTCTCTGGAGATGTGGGCAATGGCGATGCGGTGACTGATGCTCGACCTGGCTCCACGCCAGCAGCCAAGGTAGATGAGAAGCTGCCCCTCGGCCCCGCCAACGGACACTTGGCCAATAACACGCGACCTTCTCTGGTGGATGAACCCATTCTGGAGCCTTTGGAGGAGGAACCGAGTATTCCGGGGATCGATGGGATCCTGGATGAACCACGCGAGTTTCTCGAAGCCTACCTGACCGCACCATCCTGGGAAAAGTTGGTTCCTCATTCCCTCAAAGGCGAGTCCCTCCGGTCGAAGATGGACGCTTACTACAAGGTGAACCCCTACAAGCAGGAGCAAATCGTGGAGCTCACCTTCGAGCACAAGCAGACCTTGCCGAATTCCGAGCGCCAATTCTATCTCTTCAAAGTCGTCACGGAGTCGAATCAGGGCTCGTTCCCCATGACGGTCGAAGAGACCTCTGAAGGATTGCGCACGGATTGGGAAGCGTACGTCCAGTTCAAGGACGCTCATTTGCAGCAGTTTCTCAGCCAGCCCAAAGTGGGCAAGGATGGCAAAGGGGAGGTACAAGCGTTCAACGTCATCCTCCGGCGCGCCCACTACTTTGCGGATGACGTTCCTGAGAAGGAGAACAAGTGGTGCTACAAGATCGATGCTCCAGTCGATGATCTCGACGGGGGCTTCTGCTTCATCCCGCGTTTCAGCAAGTATGGCCAGCAATTGGATGAGAAGTTGCAGTGGCTCCTCCTCTACTTCCCGATCGTCGAACTGCGTTGGGAAGAGGATCCCAAGATGCCAGGCAAACCTTACGTGCGCCTGATGAAGATCCGACAGTTCAACTGGCGCGGGCATGATGGAGGCGCCATGAAATTGGACGAGCTGACAGACGCAGGGTCCTGAGATTGGATTGTGCTTGCGCGGGGGGGCGAACGCTCTAAAGGGGTGAGACCCTTTCAGGGGCTTCGCAGACAAGCATGAGAATCGCCGTGGACGCCATGGGGGGAGACTACGCCCCCGAGAACATCATCGAAGGTGTGGGGCTGGCCGTGGAGCGCTACCCGCAAGTTGAGCGCTTCTACCTGGCAGGAGACGAGGCCACCGTGAAGCGCCTGGTGGACCAACATCAATTGCCTGCCAGCCGGATCGAAATCGTCCATGCCTCGCAGGTGGTGGAAATGAGCGATTCCGCCGCCCTGTCCGTCCGCCGCAAACGGGACTCGTCCGTGTCCGTGGCGGTGGACCTCGTGAAGCAAGGGGACGCGCAAGCCATCGTCAGCGCCGGGCACACGGGCGCAGCCGTGGCCGCGACGACGGTGAAATTGCGCCTGATCGAGGGCGTGGGACGCCCCGGCATTTGTTCGCCGTTGCCCAATGATCACGGCATCTGCAATATCCTTGATGCGGGGGCCAACACGGATGCCAAAGCCAAGCACCTCTTGCACTACGGCATCATGGGTAGTGTTTATGCCAGGCAAGTGTTAGGGGTGAAGGAGCCTAAGGTCGGACTCATGTCAGTGGGCGAGGAAGACGAGAAAGGGACGGAGTTTACGAAGCAAGTCTTCGCCATGTTGAAAGAGAGCCACATCCATTTCATTGGAAATGTGGAGGGGCATGATCTCTTTGAAAAACCCATCGATATCGTCGTTTGCGATGGGTTTACAGGCAACGTGGTCTTGAAGAGTTGTGAAGCCACCGCCAAAGCGATGTTCAAATGGCTGAAGCAAGAGCTCACGAGCAACCCCATTCGCTATGCCGGGGCCATGCTCGCCAAAGGAGCTTTCAAAGCGGTGAAAGAACGGAGCAACTACGAGACATACGGCGGATCGCCCTTGTTAGGCGTGAACGGCGTGTGCATCATCGCCCATGGAGGCAGCTCCGCGCTTGCCATCTGCAATGCCATCCGAGTGGCGGCGGAAGCCATCTCTCATGATTTGAATCCCCACATCCAGGAGGAAATTGAACGAAGCGAACAGGATCATGCCGAAGATCACCAACAATCCTAACTTATGCAGCATCCGCGTGGCGGGAACGGGGAGCTATGTTCCTGACAAAGTGCTGACTAACGATGATCTTGCCAAGATCGTCGATACCTCGGATGAATGGATACGCTCCCGCACGGGGATCCAGGAACGGCGCATCGCGTCGGATGCCCAGGCCACGAGTGACTTGGCCACCGAGGCAGCGAAGCGCGCCATGGAACAAGCGGGCGTGACGGCGGAAGAGATCGATTTGATCATTGTAGCAACGATTTCTCCAGACACGTTCTTTCCCTCCACCGCCTGCTACGTGCAACGGAATCTCGCGGCGAAGAACGCGGTCTGTTTCGACATCTCCGCCGCCTGCTCGGGATTTCTCTACGCCATGTCCGTCGCGCGTCAGTTCATCAGCACGCACACCTGTGACACGGCCCTGATCATTGGCGCGGAGAAGCTCAGCAGCATGGTGAATTGGGAGGATCGCAATACCTGTGTCCTCTTTGGCGACGGAGCGGGCGCCGCTGTCCTCAAGCGAGCGGAGCTAGATGGGGAACAAGGCGTCTTATCCGCCTACATGGGAAGCGATGGCAACCAAACGGATATCCTCGTCGTGCCCGGCGGCGGCTCGGCGTGCCCCATCACGCCGGATAATGCCGAGCAACGCTTGAACACCATCAGCATGCAGGGCAAAGAAGTCTACCGCTACGCCGTCACCGCGATGCGCAGAGCCTGTGATCGCGTGCTTCAGCGAGCAAATCTCAAGCCGGAAGACATTTCCATGGTCATCCCGCACCAGGCCAATTTCCGCATCATCGAGGCCATTCGTGAGCGCCTCGATGTGCCCCCCGAAAAGATGTTCATCAACTTGCAAAAGTACGGCAACACCTCGGCGGCAGCCATCGCCATTGCGTTAGACGAAGCGCACCGCAGTGGAGCTATCCAGCGCGGCGACAAGATCGTGCTCGTGGCTTTCGGTGCGGGCTTGACCTGGGCGGCGGCGGCGATCTGTTGGTGATGTTGATAGATACCCACTGCCATCTCGCCAGTCCCACCCTCGTGGGGGAGATGGATGGTGTCGTAGAGCGCGCCATCGCCGCAGGCGTGACACGCATGGTCATCATCGGTACCGACTTGGAAGATTGTCAGATCTGTATCGATCTGGCGGAGCGCTACCCCCAGATCTATGCGGCCGTAGGCATCCATCCGTGTTCGGTCACCGAAGTCGACACGGACGATTGGCTCGATCAGGTGGCCGCGTGGGCGGCGCATCCCAAAGTCGTCGCCATCGGCGAGATCGGCCTCGACTACTACCATGACGCTCCCGATGGCTGGACGACCGAAACCTATCATCAACGTCAAAAAACGTTTCTGGAGCGTCAGTTAGAACTCGCCGTCCAGTTGGGAAAGAATGTCGTCGTGCACAATCGTGAGTCCTGGGACGACACCGTGGACATGGTCCGCGCCTACAACGGCAAGCTCCGCGCGGTCTTTCATTGTCATACGAGTGCTTGGGCCGCAGCCGAACCCCTCATCGCTGCCAATCATCTCGTATCCTTCACTGGCATTGCCACCTTCAAGAACGCTGCCGCCGTCCGTGAAGCCGCCACCGCCGCTGTCCCCGGTCAGTTCATGCTCGAAACGGACGCCCCCTACCTCGCTCCCGTGCCTCACCGTGGGAAACGGTGCGAGCCAGCCCACGTCCGCCACACCGCCGAAGCCATCGCCCAATTCCGTGGCGAATCGCTCGAACACCTCGCCGCCCACACCACAGAAACGGCCAGGGACTTCTTTGGCGGTCTCGGGTCGATGTAACCAAGAAAGGAACCGTCGAGCCGACCGACTGACGCGAAGCAGACGGTTCTCAATCGCTTGGATGAACAGTGAAGCCATCTCAGATCTCCGCTGACATAGAGCATCGATGTCAGCGAAGCGATTCGGGGACACGCGATGGCTCCATGCAATTCTTTGAGATCCTCAAGAGACGCCAAATTACCCCGGCGACCTCGTCGAGAGGGCGTCTGTTCCGGGGAACGGGACAACACGATCATCGCAGTGTTTGCGGCATCGATGCGATATCAACAGAAAGCAAAACCGACGCCTCCAGCACCTCTTCGCCCACCCCCACCCCTGGGCACCCCCCTCTAACCACCACACCGCACCGAATGCCAAGACGACAAGGCAAGGGCCGCTACAGCTCAAATCGACAGCACGCCGTCACCAGATCCGCTGGGCGCGCCGACATCCCATTCGCCAACCCACCAAAACCTTTCAAACCGAAAGAAATCGTGAGAGATTGAAATGTGGTATTTATGAAAATAATGAAGGCAAATAATCAAGAATCCCAAACGACCTGCACATATATCTGGTGATATATTACACGTGTCGTATATACAACGTTCGCTTTCAAAATACTCAGATTGCAATGTTATCGAAGAAGATCTCATACAGAGGAATACTTTTGATGATTGCGGTATATCTCGTTGCCTACACGAGTATTCGCCTAACTGCTACGTCGCGTCCTGAAGACTGACATAACAATCGAGCGTTTGGCGCCAGCCCAAGCCTTGAGTGGCGGGAAGCTGCTCGTAACTGAAACGGAAACGAAACCGAAAGGAGAAACGAAGGAAAGAAGCGAGTAACCGAAAGTCACTATCGAGTCCCGGTGGGAACCAT
>JAUIAH010000025.1 GCA_030425385.1 Verrucomicrobiia bacterium
CGAAAGGTGTCCGACGAAGATTTTCAGGAAATTCACATTAAGCGAAACAAGTTTCATGGAGAATGGAATTACGAAATTCATCCGCAGGTAGAATAATTCGGTAACTTATTATTTCGCACTGCCTTAGCGTCCGCGATTAATACGCTTCCAACCATCTCGGATCTCAAATGATACTCTCACATATCAACTAAGCAGCGGCAGAAACGTGTAATGACGTCTAAACTGCCGATTAGAAGCGAAACTTCCGCAAGCTCACGAATCTGCATAGATCACGTGCTGGGTGAGCTGGGGACTGTCGAGGAGAGGTGTCGCTTTATTTGCTTGAAAGCAGAAAGTCGGCTACAAGAGCTGATTGGTCAGTATGCTGATTCAAAGCAATCGACCAAGGCAATCGTGCCGGATCGCAAGCTTCTTCGACTCTTGGAAAACATCGAGGCGCCAAAAAACTATGCCTTTGATAAAAGTCTAGCGATAGACGATGCGCGTGAAGCTCTATTCTCAGAACTGGGCAAGTATATCCACGAGGCCTTTATAGATCGTGATAGATCGCGACGCGAAGTAATCTTTGCAACTTACGACTACGAGCCACAATCAAGGCAGGCGTGGCAACTGGAAGCTACTATCATACGTGCAATAGACGCATATTTTCAGTCGAATGAAGCCGTTCCTACTCAGGCTCAGTTAAGCCACTTCGTTAGGTCTTTCCCCGTTAGCAACCCGGTGTTTGTGCAGTTCGAAAGAAGCGAATCAGGCCAGGTTGTGCGTATGAATGCTAGTAGGAGCTGGAGTAGTGGAAACACTACGTTACAGGCCAACGAGCGGAACGTAAGGAGCGCATTGAGAAAGCTGGGAATCGCCCACCTCCTTCCATCGGGGCTCAAGGCAGAGTGGCCTAAAGTCTGGCAAAAGGGCTAGGGGTAACTTGCGTGGAAAATACAGAGATAGTGAGCCTACCACTGGGTGGCTGATCGCACATGGTTCCCCACCATGTCCAACGACACACAACCACAACTACCGGTGTGGCTCCGAGTGAAGCAAGCTACGGAACTCTATCCTATCGGACGCTCCACGATCTACACCCTGATCGAGAAGGGGCTGATTAAGTCGGCAACAACGCGAATCGACAAGCACCAGCGCTATGGATGCCGCCTGATCAATCGGGCAAGCCTTGAGAAGTTCCTGGAGGATCGGGCCACGGGGGGAGACGCGGCCTAAAACAAAAACCGCCTCAAGATTCCTCTTGGAAGCGGTCTTTGTGTCAGAGACGAGGTTCCTGACATTAGCCGGATTCTGGGAGCAATCAAGAGGCTTTAAGTCATCATGATTACAACCGAACAACGTGCGGATGCATACGTCCGCAAAGTTTTGGAAGGTTTCCCTGGAGAAGGCTCGGGGCTTCATCCCTGGCTCTACAGCGCCGCTGCTAGCATCTCACCATTCTTCGCCAGTGAGCGTGACGTCGAAGTGGCGATTTATCAAGCGATTGCTGGGAGCCTAACAGAGGGTCGCCGACGCACTATTCCCCGAGAGATCAGGGATGCCGCCCGAAACGGCAGAACAATAGGAAAGGCGCCTGATTGGTATCTCGCAGCGAAAGGCGAACCAATAAAGACCGATGCAACTCCAACACTTGGGGAAGTTGGCCCACAGTGGCCCCGCAAGAATTATAAGCGCATCCTTGAGCTAGTCACAGCAAACCCTTATCCGCTGGCAGAGGTGGCGAAGCACTCCCCGGTTCCTATTCAGGAATCACGCATGGCCGAGACTGCTATCGACGCACTCTTTCCAGGGAACCCTCTGTTGTGTGTCGCTAAGGCAGCGAATAAACACCACACGGCTTCCCGCTCGGAATGGAGAGGCAGGTTGTCAGAGCTTCCTCTGATCGTCCCTAACGCAATGTCTGCCGTCTGGGGTAACAAGGACACTGGAGGTCGCTCGATGCGCTGCAACGGCAACGTGGGAGCGCGACGCTACCTCGTGATCGAATTCGATTTCGCAGCAGATGACCGAAATGGGAAACCTACCTACGATATTGAATTGTTAGACCGGATCAGGGCAATGGGTCTGACAGTGGCTGACCTTTGCTCAAGCATCATCTGCGAGCTGCAATTTGGAGCGCCAGAAATTCGGTTGGTTACTTCAAGCGGTGGGAAGTCTCTCCATTCGTGGTGGGACTGCGAGGGCTTAACCGAGACCCAAGTCGAGGAGTTCTTTAAGGATGCCTGTTCGCTTGGGGCTGATCCTGCCACCTGGACGCGATGTCAGTTAGTGAGGATCCCCGACGGGACACGAGAGAATGGAACGCGCCAGCAACTTCACCTTTTCAACCCGACGCAATGAACGAAGCGAACAACAATTATGGTAGGGATTGCGACGGGAACCTGATGCCGCGCCAAAGGACTCCAGAGGCCGCTATCAAGAGCATGATAAGCGAAGTCGAGAGAGCTTTCAGGGCCGGCAAGCAAGACGAGGTATCCCTTTTCCTCGATCAACTAGCCAAGACTCACCGAAAGTATTATCAGCGGCCTTCGGAGCCGCTTGTTGAATTTCGCAAGCCAAGCGAGCTCGCCAATTTCGTGCCGCCCGATGGCTGGAATTTGGTTGGCGACCACCACATTCAGCGAGGGGCACCCTTCGTCATTGCGGGGGCTCCCGGTTGTGGGAAAAGCCGTGTTCTGACAGGACTCGCCATCGCTGGGACCACTAGGGAAGATTGGATGGGGCTCCCTGTTCATTCGCAATTCCGAACCATGATTATTCAATGCGAGAATGGTCCCGTCAGACTGGCTAGTGAGTTGCGCGACGTTGTGAAGCCTGAATTTGATGAGTGGATACGTATTACGCCGCCGCCTCCACTAGGGTTCGCTTTCGACGAGCCTTCCTTCTGCGATGATCTGAAAGATCAGATTGCCAAATTTGGGCCCGACATCGTGGCCGTAGACCCCTGGAACCGCGTTGCTGCTGATGACAAGGGCAGGGATTACAAAGAAGCGTTTGAGAAGCTGCTAGCCATCCTCCCAACGGGCGACCGTACACCGGCACTTGGCATCGTGAGCCACACAAGGAAACCGAAGCACGACGAGCGGACGAGCGGACGAGGACTGATGAACACGATCGCGGGTTCATACGTAATCGCATCTGTGCCAAGAACCGCGTTCGTTCTTCAAGCAGCAAGTGATGATACCGAGGATGCCCGTGTGGTCTGGACATGCTGCAAGAACAACGATGGCGAACTTGGGGCACGTAGCGCCTGGGAACGTCAGAACGGCTTGTTTTCCCCGGTGGAGGACTTCGACTGGGACACCTTTGATGACAGAGGCGAGAAGAAGGAAGGCCGCCGGGTTCTAAGTCCTGAACTCATTAAGGCGATCCTACGAGGGAACCCTAAGGGATTAACGAAGGGCGAGCTTGTCCATGAGTTGGTAGATACACACGGATTCGGGAAAACTGCCGCATACGGCAAGATCAAAGAGCACGCTAAGTTGCTCACGGAGAAGAACGGGAGGCTCTATGCCTGAGGACCATTTTCCGTTTTCCGCGTTCCGCGAATCCCTAAGGAAGTGGCGGAAACGGAAAATATTCCACGAGCCGATTCCGCGGAATTCCGCGCGGAAAATTGGCGGAAAACGAAAGGGGCCCCAAGCGATCAGACTCAAGCTCACCAAGGCCCGAGCCCCAGCTGGAAGCAGCAAAGTGACGAAACATGGAGTCTCGTCGTGGCGTCTGGGACCCAACGAAGGCAACTAGGGCACACAAGCTACGGGGCTGTTAGGTCGTATGCGAAAGCTGCACGCACGGAAAGCTGAACCTTCCCCCCGGTAAGGAATCTCTTTAGGATGGCAAGGGCACTGCAGGTCTCCGCTCCGCTGATTATCTACGAAAAAGTTCGATTGGAGTGAGGCGAACAGTCTGGTTTAAATCGAAGAAGTTGAACGGAGCCTAACAGGCTGTGCACTCTAGTTCTGGCCCGCTTTCCAAATGGAAACGGTAGCCTGGCCTTCGTTGTAGATGTAGAGGCGATGTTCTCCCTTTTCGGAATAAAGACCTTCCTTTACCGGGAAAATGATCCGGCGTGGCTCTTCGCTGACTGGGAAGGCGTCTCCACTGATGGTTCCTAGCTCGATCGTCTTGCCGCTTGGGGTCAGCACAAAGAGCTTCAAAGGTGCCGCCTTTTCTACGTTTCGCGTTCCCCAAAAGGTGTGGTTCTTGATGGCGCCGTCTATGACCACTTGGAAATTTGCAGGTGCCTGGCCTGGGGGGCAATTGATTTGAACCGAGGTCGGCTTCGCGTCATGGTTCGAAGGAGGCACTAAGTCATCCAAAGCCGAAGGTGGGACTGCGGGACTAGACATGTGGGAGTGTTTCAAGCGCTCATCGCGGAACGCAATGGCTGCATCAAGGTCATTTGCCTCCATCGCGCTAACTTCAGCTTTCTTCAATGCCCTCACATATTGCTCCTTCAGTTTCGCTTGCTCTTCGGCATAGGTCTTTCGAAGGCTTGTTAGTTTCGTGGGTTCTTGCGCAACTGCGGTCGTGAAGCAGACGATTAGTGCGAACAGTAGAGCTTTCATCCTCACTGAGATTGTTGGATCAAGACTCTGAATGTCAATGGCCGAACGGGCAGGGACAGCGGCGGAAACATGCCACAGTATTGGACGCAAGAGCGAAACCCTATCATTGGCATAATGTGTAAAACGCTCGTTATGAAGGCGTTGGGCATTTGGCATCCCCGGGTGGAATCGAACCACCATCTAAGGTTTAGGAAACCCTTGTTCTATCCGTTGAACTACGGGGACCTCGTGGGCGTGCGGGGATCCTAGCTTCCAGGGGGCCAAGTTCAACCATGCAAATGGGCGGGAGCTCTTGGATTCGAGAAAGCCCAAGAATTTCCCGTTCACCTCGTTGTCAACCCGCGAAAGCTCTCCTAGGATAGCCGCCCTTCACCGGAGGGCTGTCCCTCCGATCGCTATCTCCTTTATCACTCAGCATGACGATCAATCTGACCCACGGCGAGAAATGCCAAGCTTCCCTGAATCTTGAGATCCCCGCGGATCTTGTGGCCTCTACCCGCGAGGAGGTGCTCCGGCAGTACCTTCAGTTTGCAAAAGTTCCCGGCTATCGCCCGGGGAAAGTGCCGCGCAAATTGGTGGAGAGACGGTTCCAAGGTCCGATCCAGGAAGAATTAGAGAAACGCCTGGATGAGAAGGCTTTTCGCGAAGTGCGCGAGAAGGAGGACCTGCACATTCTTTCTGTGCTGGAGAAGAAATTGACGCCCAATGTGGACGAGACCTACACGATCACGGCGGATTTGTTGGTGGCGCCTTCCTTTGAACTGCCAGAGTACAAGGGAGTTCCGATTTCATTGCCCTCGACGGAAGTGCAGGATGAACACGTGGAGATCTTGATCGAGCGGTGGCAAGAACAGAATGCCGATTACAAGGATCTCGACGATGAGAGCGCGACGTTGGAAATGGGGCACTACGCCGTGATCGATTACACGGCGTCGAAGGATGGGGAGCCTTTGGTGAAAGAAGATTCGCCGCCAATGTTCCGCGCCTACTTCGAGCGCGAAGGGGCCTGGATGCTGATGGATGAGGAGTCGTTTCTCCCGGGGTTCTGTGGAGAATTGCTCGATCACAAAGAAGGGGAGGAGTTCGAATTCACCCTCACCTTGCCGGAGAATTTCGCGGAAGAGGACCTGCAGGGTCAGGAGGTGCAGTTCAAGGTGACGCTGAAAGACATCAAGCAGAAGGATTTGCCCGAGTTCAACGACGAGAATGTCAAGGAGATGACCCGTGGAGAGTTCGAGACGGCAGAGGATTTCCGCAAGGACATGCAGGAGCGGCTGAGCACCGAAGCGGAACGCCACGTCCGGGAATTGCGCAATCAGAAGGCATTGGAGTATTTGCACGGCTTGCTCGATTTCGATCTGCCGGACATGATGGTGGATCAGGAAACGCAGAATCACGTGAATCGGATCGTGAACGAGAGCCAACAACAGGGGGTCGATGAGGAGGCTCTCTTGGACCAGGAAGGCAAGATCGTGGAAGCGGCCGGCCAGATGGGGCGCCGAGATGTGAAGACGAAGTTCATCCTGAATGAGATCGCGACGAAGGAAGGCTTGCGGGTGAATGATCAGGAGTTGCTGCAGCGCGTGCAGGCCATGGCGGCCAACGCAAGAATGAGTCCCAAGAAAGCGATCCGAATCCTTCGGGCGAATGGGCGCATGAACTCGATTGCCGAAGAGATCCTCTTCGGCAAGGCTCTTGATTTCGTCACGGAGAACGCTAGCGTCAGCACGGACGAGGCGCAGAACGCTCTAGACCAGTTGCTCAATCAGGATGGGGCAGCCTGACCCGGCCAACGTATATCATGAACTCCACCCCCATCTCGCCAGAGGCTTTCCATCACGAAGCTCCGACCAATTACATCATCCCGCATGTCATCGAGTCGGACGCGCGGGGAGAGCGTGGCTATGACATCTACTCGCGCCTCCTGAAAGACCGCATTGTCTTCATCGGCACCCCGATCGATGACCAAGTGGCGAACATCGTCATTGCGCAGCTGCTTTTCTTGCAGATGCAGGATCCTCAGAAGGACATCAATCTCTATATCAACTCCCCGGGAGGCTCGGTCACGGCTGGGCTCGCCATCTATGACACCATGCAGTTTCTCACCTGTAAGGTGAACACTTACTGCATCGGGATCGCCGCGAGCATGGGAGCCGTCTTGCTCGCTGCCGGCGCGGCTGGGAGCCGGTTCGCTCTGCCAAACTCTGACATCATGATTCACCAGGTGTCCGGCGGTGCCCAAGGGACTGCGAGCGATGTGGAGCGGACGGTCGAGTACATGTACCGTCTCAAGCAACGCCTGAACAAGATCCTCGCGCACCACACGGGCAAAACCCAGGAGCAAGTAGAGAAAGACGCGGATCGCGACTACTACATGACGGCCGAGGAAGCCGCGGCCTATGGCTTGGTCGACAAGGTCCTGGTGAATGAGAGCAAGGACAAGAAAGACAGTCAGAGCGCGGACGACAAATCCGAGTAATTGCCCTAGAGTTGTCCCATGGCCCGCGCTTCCAAGCTCACGATGTGCTCTTTCTGTGGAAAGAGCCACTCCGAGGTGCAGAAACTGATCGCCGGGCCCGGAGTCTATATCTGTGATAGTTGCATCAACGTCTGCAAAGACATCCTCGATAAAGAACTTGGGGAGAAAGAGGCGACTTATAATCCCGACTGGGACATTCCCAGCCCCCAAGAGCTCTGCCAGCGCTTGGACGAGTATGTGATCGGTCAGGACCACGCCAAGCGGGTCCTTTCCGTGGCTGTGCACAACCATTACAAACGCATCTCGCAAACCGCGTTCGCAGATCCCACCCTAGGTGATTTCAACGAGGTCGAGATTGAGAAGAGTAACATTCTCCTCATCGGCCCCACCGGGTCAGGGAAGACGCTCTTAGCCAAGACCTTGGCCCGAGTCCTCAACGTTCCCTTCTCCATTGCCGACGCCACCACGCTCACCGAGGCAGGCTATGTGGGAGAAGATGTGGAGAACATCGTTCTTCGCCTGCTACAAGCGGCCGATTATGATGTGGGGCGTGCTGAACTCGGGATCATCTACATTGATGAGATCGATAAGATCGGTCGTAAGACAGAGAACGTCAGCATCACCCGCGATGTCTCCGGAGAAGGGGTGCAACAGGCGCTCCTGAAGATTCTTGAAGGCTCAGTCTGCAACGTGCCGCCACAAGGGGGACGCAAGCACCCGCAGCAGGAGTACATTCAGGTGAACACAGAGAAGATCCTCTTCATCTGTGGGGGAGCCTTCGTCGGGCTCGAGGACGTCATCGCCCGCCGCCTCGGTCAGAATGTGTTAGGGTTCAACAGCCCAGGCACCACTCAGGACCCGAAGGCCAACCGTGACTTGCGCAAGGTGGAACAGGAAGATTTGTTAGGCTTTGGCCTGATCCCAGAATTCATTGGCCGGCTCCCCGTCATTTGTTCTCTCACCAAGCTGACAGAAGCCGAGTTGGTCCGGATCCTCACAGAACCCAAGAACGCGCTCGTGAAACAATTCGCCAAGCTCGTGGCGATGGAAGGCGCCAAACTCTCCGTCACCCGGGATGGCCTTCAAGCCTTAGCTGCGGAAGCCGTCCGACGCGGAACAGGAGCACGGGCCCTCCGCTCGATCTTCGAAAAGCTCATGCTCGATGTGATGTACGAACTCCCAAGCCGCACAGATGTGGCCTCTGTGAAGATCAATCGTTCCGTCGTGGAAGGCAAGCGCGCCGCTAACTTCCGCAAGAAAGCGAGCAAAGACGCCGCCTAACGTCGAAAGACGGCTATTGCCAACCAAAGTCGCTTGAAATCCGCCCACATCGGCGCGAATACATGTCTATGATTTCAGGTAATGAAGCTCTTGAACGACTCCGTAGTGGAAACGCGCGCTATGTGGATGGGGATGTCGATAGCTTGGTGACCGATGTGGCCTCGCGTCGCGAAGCTCTCGTGGCGGGTCAGAATCCTTTCGCCATCATCCTCGGCTGCTCAGACTCCCGCGTGCCTGCGGAAATCGTCTTTCACCAAAGCCTCGGCGATCTCTTCGTCATTCGTGTCGCTGGCAACGTCGTCGCTCCCTCACAGATTGGCAGCGTGGAATTCGCCGCCGCCCAGTTCGGCACGCCCCTCGTCGTCGTGCTCGGCCACTCCCATTGTGGTGCCATCGCCGCCACGGTCGATGAACTCGAACGTCCGGTGGAGAACCGCTCGCCTAACTTGCGATCCATCGTAAGCCGAATTCTCCCAGCCGTGAAGCCACTCGTGGAAGCCGATCCCGAGGCCAACCGAGACCGCCTCATCGAACAAGCCGTCCGCGCCAACATCCGCGCTTCTGTCAATCAGCTCCAGCATGGATCGGAACTGCTAGAAAGCCTCGTCAATGCAGGGACCCTAACCGTCGTCGGTGCCGAATACTGCCTGGCCTCCGGAAAAGTCGATTTCCTCACAGACTAGCCAAAACCGCAGCCTAACGATGCTAGGGCGCATCGAGCTTGAGCAGCCGTTGAGCAGTCACCATTCCCAGCACCATTGGGCCTAGGAAGACCAGCGCCTCTGTCCGCAAGACTGCTAGATTCGCCAGGGCAGGGCCAGGGCAGAATCCGGCAAGGCCCCAGCCAATACCGAAGATCGCCGAACCAGCCATCATGCGCGTCGAAAGGGGATCCGCAGAAGTGTCAGGAAGCGCTCTGCCAAAGGGGCGCGCATCCCGTTTCCTTAGAACCAATTGACCAAGCCCGAAGGACATCACGGCGCCGCCCATGACGAAGGCCAACGAAGGATCCCACTCGCCTGTGACGTCGAGAAAACCAATGACCTTGGCCGGATCCGTCATCCCGGCAAGCACGAGACCAGCACCAAAGAGAAGGCCCGCCACGAGGATTAAGACCAATCTCATGCTGCCCTCCCTTCGATCAACAGTCTCCATAACAGAACAACCACTGCCGCCGCGGCCATGAAGATGAGGGTGTAGACAATAGCATCGCGGGCACCCGAACCCATCCCACAGACCCCGTGCCCGGACGTGCATCCACCGCCGACCCGAGCGCCGAAGCCCACGAGCCATCCCGCGATTCCCACAACGGCAAGCCCACGTCCACCCGGCAGATTGAAGCCGGTATGCCCAAGCCCCAAGGCAAATAGGAGCCCGGCGCCCGCCACCAAGCCGATCAGGAAGACCGCCCGCCAAGCCGTGTCCCCCGGCGTTGGGCGAAGGGTCTTAGCCACCACACCAGAAATCCCCGGTATCTTCCCCGATGCCGCCATGGCGAGAAGACTACCAAGGCCGATGAGAAGGCCGCCAAGCAGCGGTGACAGGTAAGCATTCATTGGCATAGCCTAGCACTGTTCCCTGCTCCGCTCAATGCCGATGCCGATGGCTATCGCTATCTGTGCTCGCGTCGCGGCCGCAATCCCTTCAGAAGCAGCTCGACGAATGGACCTGGGATTCCCATCACCGGAAGGCGACTAGCGATCCATTCACGGCATCGAAGAGTAGGTTCGCCAGGGTAGGCGCCTCCAGAGCCGGGCAGGTCATGTGGGCTTTAGAAAGCAGTTAAAGGGACAGGAGAAATAATGAGAAACCAAAGGGGACACAGTTAAAGGGACAGGAGGGACACAGTTAAAGGGACAGGAGAAATAATGAGAAAGCAGTTGTCGGAAGCACCGGGGGGATGTTTGTGCGGGGGCGTGGAAACGGTGTGGGAATAGGGACGCTTTGCCCTTCCGTGTCTTTGCGGATGTGGTAGGGTTCGATTGTGTGGCGTTTCTGTTGGTTTCTTCTCGGTGTCGTTTGCCTGCGCGGCTTGGCGGTTGGTGAGGTGGGCTTGCATGGGCAGGCTCCGCGAGTGCTGATGGTGTTCGATGCGTCGCAGAGCATGTATGGCAAGATTGGTGGTGGGCAGGTGTCGAAGTTGGAGTTGGCCAAGACCACCGTGGGGAAGGCGCTGGAAGACTGGGCGGGTGAGATGGAGGTGGGATTGTTGGCTTACGGGCATCGCGGTCGACGAGTGCCCGGAGGCCGGTGTGCGGATGTGGAACTCATCGCGCCGGTGGGCACGGCATCGGAAGTGGTGGCCGCGCGAGTGAAGGCGCTGCAGGCCCGTGGGACGACGCCTCTGTGCGCGGCCCTGGAGTTGGCGGGCGATCACTTGAAGGGGAGCGGGGCGTCTCTGCTGCTGGTGAGCGATGGAGCGGAGGAGTGTGGGGGCGACTTGGAGGAAACGACGCGGCGATTGATTGCTGAGCATCCTGGGTTGACAGCTCATGTGCTGAGTCTGGAACAGGGCGACGATGTGAATGCGATCTTGCGTGCGCTGGCGACGATGAGTTCGGGCAGCTTCTTCGATATCCGTGAGGCAGATCAGGGCGAACCAGCCCTTGAAGCGATCACGCAGCGTGTGTTGAAGGAAACGAATCTCATTGTTCATCCCTATCATTCATTTAAAGAGAATGCGCGATCGACGGAACCGATGACTTGGAGCCTCTATGGCGGGCAAGCAGATGCCGATGGCGACCATGCGTTGGTGGGAAGGTGGTTGTCTCCTTCGCTGCGATTGCAGGTGACTCCCGGGCTTTACTGGGTGAGTGCTGATGATGGAAGAGAGGTGCGCGGGTGGGAGATCCATGTGCCTCAAGGAAAGGTGGTGGAGCGGACGGTGGGCATTGCTCCTGGGGTGGTGACCTTGATTCCCCAGGGCTTGGACGCAGAGCGGGTGTGGACCTTTCGCGTGGAGTTCGCAATGCCTGGAGGGGATGAGAAGATGTTAGTTGAGAAAGCGAAAGTCACGGGAAAACACGAGTTGAGCTTGCCTCACGGGCACTATCGTTTGCACTACGGCGTGGTGAATGAGGGTGCAGCGGTTGCGTTCAAGACGATCACGTTTGAAGCTGAAGCGGAGCGGCGACGGGCGTTTGATGTGCGCTTTCCGTGACGTTTGGCCTGTTTTTTAAACTGGCGCAAGGGCACGTTTGCTGCTGTCATTTGCAGGGTCGACTCATGGAAACTGATTACGCAAACGTCGTTCCTGAACTGCTCCGCTCCTATCAAGAGTTGGGCGGGCTCAACAAGTGTGATCAGTCGAGCTTGCCTTCCAAACCTGCCATTGCGCAATTGTGTGAGGAGTTGCTTTCCTTGATCTTTCCAGGCTTCTTTGATGCGGATCCCATTCCTGAAGTGGAGTTGGAGATGGTGACGATGGAGCGGGTGGCGGCCATGAGTCGGGAATTGAGTCGGCAGGTGGCCAAGAGCTTTCAGTGTTCGCGTGGAGCCGCGGGGGATGATTGTCATCAGCAAGTGATCGATGTCGTGCGGATGTTTCTCGCCTCCCTCCCGGAGATCCGTTCGTTGTTGAAGACGGACGTGGAAGCGGCGTATGAAGGAGATCCTGCGGCGACGAGCACCGAAGAAATCATCCTGGCCTATCCGTGCATCGAGGCGATCACCATCCAGCGTCTGGCTCACAAGCTCTATGGGCTGGGCGTGCCCATGCTCCCGCGGATCATGACCGAATGGGCGCATTCTCAAACGGGCATCGACATTCATCCGGGGGCGAAGATCGGGCCTTACTTCTTCATTGATCATGGCACGGGGGTAGTCATCGGGGAGACCTGTGTGATTGGGAGTCACGTGAAGCTGTATGATGGAGTGACCTTAGGGGCGCGCAGTTTCCCCAAGGACGAAGACGGTAGGATTGTGAAAGGGATCAAACGCCATCCCAATGTGGAGGACCATGTCACGGTCTATGCGAACGCGATCATCCTGGGAGGCGAAACGACGATCGGTGCGAATAGTACGATCGGTGCCAATGCGTTCATCATGCAGTCTGTCCCGGCCAATTCCGTTGTGGCGCTTGGCGAACAAGAACACACGATCAGGGAGAAGCAGAACCAGAAACCCAAGGCTAACAATGCGAGCAATCGCCGGCCTCGGCCGGTGACGCAGTTGCCACGTGGGGTGGACGCGGAACTGACAGCGCAGTGTCGATCGTTGGCAAGAGAGTTAGGATTGCCGCTCTTGGCTAAACGGTTGACGGTGTCTTGGAATCGGCGCCTCACCTCAACAGCGGGCAATGCCAATCACCACACGGGGGTAATTAACTTGAATCCCCGGCTGGAAGAGATTTCTCAAGATGAAGTTGACCGGACAATGCGGCATGAACTCGCGCACTTGGTAGCCTATACGCGGGCGGGCCGCAAACGCATCGAACCGCATGGGCCAGAGTGGCGTCAGGCGTGTGTGGATCTCGGCATTCCGCATGAATCTCGTTGTCACGACTTGCCCTTACCGCGCCGTCGGCAGAAACCAAAGCATGCCTATCAATGTCCCAACTGCCTTGAAGTATTGCTACGCATCCGCCCACTCAAGCGGTATTCCGCATGTTACCGTTGCTGTCATACCTACAATCGGGGGCATTATTCCTCACGCTTTGCCTACGAGGGGATTCCCCTTCAACTGGGCTTGCAACTGGCGAAGGAAGCAGATCCTGATGCGTCTGAGTATTGATTGAGCCGAGCTGAAATGGATGACGCTGCCCGACAGAAGCTGAAAGATCGTATCCTCGATGAGATGGCGGAAACTCAGGAACGGATCATGAGTCTTGAGAAAGCGACAGAAGCAGTCGCTCCTGACAAGGCGCTAGGGCGGCTGTCGCGACTGGAAGCGATGAGTGATAAGAGTGTGAATGACGCTGCCTTGGTGGAAGCGCGTAGTCGCATGGAGCAATTGGACGTGGCGTTGAGCAAGGTGTATCAACGAGACTTCGGCGTGTGCGTGACTTGTCGGAAACCGATTGCCTTGGAGCGGATCATGGCGCTTCCCCATGCGAATCAATGTGTCGCCTGCGCGTCGAAAGGGCGCTTGCGTTAGGGCGTGAAATTTTTCGAAATCTTCTGGCGCTTTCTCTGTCTGGGGATGGTCTCGTTTGGGGGACCTGCGGCCCATGTGGGCTATTTCCGCAAAGCCTTCGTCCAGGATCGCAAGTGGATGGATGATCGGACGTTTGCCTCCACTCTAGCGTTGTGCCAGTTCCTCCCTGGACCGGCCTCCAGTCAGTTGGGCTTTGCCATTGGTCGTCATCGCGGCGGGTTTGCGGGCGCTTGGGCGGCTTTCTTGGGGTTCACCTTGCCTTCCTTCCTCCTCATGGCGGGCTTGGCCGTGGTCACGTCGCGTGGTGAGATGCCGTCGTGGTTTGATGGGGTGGTCACTGGATTGAAATGGCTGGCGGTGGTGGTGGTGGCCGATGCGGTCCTGGGAATGTTTCGAAGCTTTTGTCAGCATCGTCTGACTCAAGCGTTGTGTGTGGGTACCGCGGCGTGGATGCTTCTCATGCCCGGTCTCTACGGCCAGTTTGGAGCCTTGATCGCCGCCGCACTGCTAGGGATGCGCATGCTCCGGCCGACCCCTGACCAAGAGCCAACAACGTCTCCGCGGGAGCTTGAGCGGGCGTCGATCCGTTGGGTGCCCTTGGTGTTGTTTGGAATTGTCTTTGCCCTCAGTTGCACTGTGGTGCTGGGAATGTTCGGGCCGTTCTTTCGAACTGGGAGCCTGGTGTTTGGAGGGGGACACGTGGTCCTGCCATTGTTGCAGAGTAGCGTGGATGGCGTCTCCTCCGATCGATTCCTCCTGGGGTATGCTGCGGCTCAGGGAATACCCGGACCCATGTTCACCCTGGCGTCCTTTCTCGGTGCGGAGATCCATTCGGGTCATGCATGGGGCGGCGCGTTGATCGCGACCCTTGGCATCTTCCTACCGGGTTTCCTTCTTGTCCTCGCTCTGAGTGATGTGTGGCATCGGCTATCAGAGATCCCGAACCTTGCCGGTGCCGTGGCGGGATTGAACGCAGCGGTCGTGGGCCTTCTGTTAGCCGCCTTGTATCAGCCGGTCTTCGCCAGCGCGATCCATGCGCCTGCGCACATGGCCTATGTGATGATCGGATTCTACGTGCTGCGAGCCTTGCGATGGCCGGTGCTCGCCATCGTCGCCGGGTTTGCCCTCGCGGGGTGGGGGCTTGGTTAGTGTCAATTGATCAGGTGTGCCGAATGTCTTCGGCGGACTCGATGAAGATGGTGTCTTCGGCGATGTTGGTGGCGTGATCGCCGACACGCTCGAGCGAACGGACCATGAACATGAGGTCCAGGTAGTCCTTGAGCTTGGTCGGATTCTCCTCCATGCGCTTGCGGAGCTTCTTCACCAGGACATTGTGCGCATCATCTAAAGCGTCATCACGTTTGTCAACTTGGCGAGCACCTTCCAAATCATGCTCTGAGAAGGCTCGCACGCTCTCGTGGAGAATGCGTGCGGCCAGTGTGTAGACAGGCTCAATGAGCTTGGTCTCTGGGAGTTCGGGGTTCTTGAGCATCAACCGGGCGCGCCGCGCGACGTTGCCTGCTTCGTCGGAGACGCGTTCAATGTTAGTAGCCATCTTCATGGTCGAGACCACTTCACGCAGATCGCTGGCGACAGGATTGTAGAGGGCCAGAATGCGCAGCCCTTCCTGATCAATCTGTTTCTCCAGCTGATCCACGTCTTCATCATCGACAATGGCCGCTTTGCAAAGGGAGTCATTGCGTTCTAGGAGGCCGCGCACGGCGTGTTCGAGATTCAACTCCGCCGTACTGGCCATCGTGATCACATCTTTGCGGAGTTTGTTGATGGACTCTTGGAAATCTGAGAGGATTTGCGTCATGGTTGGGTTTGGGAGGCTGTTCGGGCAGCGTGGCGTCTTCCGAGGTCTCCAAGTCTGCCCTTGCCGAAGCTCTCTTGTTTGCCAGGTTAAGCATGATGATGGCATCTTTCAAATTGATGAGCAGACGAAGTTCACGGCGTTCGAGAAAGGAGTAGGAGGCTGACCATGGATTCTAACGCTTTCACGGTGCTGGTGATCGATGATGAACCCGATGTGGTGGATCTCATTTGCTTCAATCTGGAGTCCGGCGGTCTCCAGACGGATCGCGCCTTCAATGGGAAGGAAGGCTTTGCCCGCGCCTGCTCGACGGTGCCAGACGCCATTGTCCTGGATGTCATGTTGCCAGGACTGAATGGGTTTGAAGTCTTGAAGAAGCTTCGTGGGGATGTGCGCACGCGTGCCATCCCGGTCCTCATGGTCACCGCCAAGGCGGAAACGGGTGACCAAGCGGCTGGTCTTGAAGCGGGAGCAGACGACTATTTGACCAAGCCTTTCAGTCCGAAAGAACTCGTGCGTCGGATCCAGGAACTCCTGGCAAAGGCATAGGTTTAGCCCCAGAGACCTGTAATATTAGGTGTGGCGGACATCTTCGGCGGACTCGATGAAGATGGTATCTTCGGCGATGTTGGTCGCGTGATCACCGACGCGCTCAAGTGAACGGACCATGAACATGAGGTCGAGGTAGTCCTTGAGTTTGGCAGAATTCTCTTCCATGCGTTTGCGGAGCTTCTTCACCAAGGCGTTGTGGGCGTCGTCGAGTTCATCATCTTGTTTATCCACCTGACGAGCGCCTTCCACGTCGTGCTCTGCGAATGCTCGGATGCTCTCATGCAGGATGCTTGCAGCCAAGGTGTAGACGGGTTCGATCAGCTTCGTCTCGGGCACTTCGGGATTCTTCAACATGAGGCGCGCGCGGCGCGCGATGTTCCCGGCTTCATCGGACACTCGCTCAATGTTAGTAGCCATCTTCATGGTCGCCACCACCTCGCGTAGGTCACTGGCGACCGGGTTGTAGAGAGCCAGAATGCGCATGCCTTCCTGATCAATCTGTTTCTCTAACTGATCGACATCTTCATCGTCGACGATAGCGGCCTTGCAGAGAGAATCGTCGCGTTCGAGGAGGCCACGCACGGCGTGTTCAAGGTTCAGCTCGGCAGTGCTGGCCATCGTGATGACATCCTTGCGAAGCTTGTCGAGTGATTCTTGGAAGTCTGATAGGATGTGTTGAGTCATGGGAAGTGGATGGGTGAGGGTGTTTAACCGTAGCGTCCTTGGATATACATGGCGGTCTTCTCTTCCTTTGGATTGACGAAGAGTTCGGCCGTCGGGCTGTGTTCCACAATCTCACCGAGATACATGTAGATGCATTCGTCGCTGGCCCGCTTTGCCTGCGCCATGTTGTGGGTGACGATAACAATGGTGAATCGGGCTTTCAACTCGGCGATCAATTCTTCAATCCGCTCAATCCCGGCGGCATCCAGGGCCGAGCAGGGCTCGTCCATCAGGATGATTTGAGGTTTGAGAGGAAGCAGACGAGCGATGCACAGCTTCTGCTGTTGCTCGAGAGTGAGTCCAGTGGCACGACGCTTGAGGTTGTCTTTCACCGCGTGCCAGAGACCCACCTCCGTGAGAGCCTCTTCGACCATGGAATCGAGCGTCGATTTCTTGAGTTCTTTCCGAGTGGCATGGGAGCGCAAGCCGAAGACGACGTTCTCGTAGATGGAAATGGGCAGTGGATTGGGACGTTGGAAGACCATCCCAACGTTCTTGCGAAGGGTCGCCGGCGAGACGTCTTCATCGAGGATGTTCTTGCCCAGGATCTTGATCTCTCCGGTGGTCTTCACGTTCCCGTAGCGTTCGTTGATACGATTCAAGGAACGGAGCAACGTCGTCTTTCCGCAACCGGAAGGACCGATAAGGGAGGTCACGATACCAGGCTTGATGTCCACCGTGACGTGGTGGAGTGCCTGGAAATCCCCGTACCATAGGTTGTAATCGTTTACGCGAATGCTGAACGCTTGTGTGTCGTCGGCCATGATGTCTCGTGAAATTGTGGTTTCCTAACCGAATTCTCCGTTCAGGTAGCGCCCCGTGATCTCTTTGTCAGGGTTCTCGAAAAGCTTCTCTGTTTCCCCCCATTCGACGAGTTCGGAAGCATTGAAGAAGGCGATATGATCGGCCATGCGTCTTGCCTGCTGGGTGAGATTAGTAACGAGGATAATGGTCATCTCATCTTTCAGTCCCGAGAGTACCTCCTCGATCTTCATGGTGGTGACAGGGTCGATCGCGATTGAGAACTCATCGAGGCAAAGAATCTCTGGATCGAGCGAGAGTGCTCGTGCTAGGGTAAGGCGTTGCTGCTGGCCACCGGAAAGCTTCGTGCCTAGCATCTGCAGCCGGTCTTTCACTTCATCCCAGAGGACTGATTGCTTCAGGCAGCGCTCGACGATTTCATCCAATTCCGCTTTCCCCGAAATCCCTTGGCGCCGTGGACCGTAGGCCACGTTGTCATAGATCGACATGGGAAGTCCCACCGGGAGTGGGAATACCATGCCGATGCGCCGTCTCAGCGCGTAGACATTGTTCATCTCATTGACGTCTTCCCCCGAGACGAGAATCTTGCCATCGACTTTCGTCCCAGTGATGAGGTCAATGGTGCGATTGATGCACTTTAGAAAAGTTGTCTTTCCGGAGTTCGCGGGACCGACGATGCTAAAGACCTCTTTCTCTTTGATCTCCAGATCAATATCGTCGAGGGCGATGTCTTGGCCGTAGCGGACGGTGACATTATTAAACTCAATATGAACGCTCATAGGTGAGAGGGATCAGCTGCCGGCAATTACCACTTCTTACGAGAGCGCAAGAAGATCCGCAGGGTGATGGAAAAGCTATTGATCAGAAGGATGAGGGCAATCAGCACCGCGGCGGTTCCATATTTCATCTCTTCGGGCATGCCATGGATCTTCTCTGCAACGACATGCAAGTGATAGGAAAGAGCCATGAAACGATCGTCGAGTTCGTATGGCATCAGCTTATCGCCGAGGGAATTCATACGCACGGCCACGGACGCCGCGGCGCCCGTGAAGAGGATGGGAGCGGTTTCCCCGGCGGCGCGCGAGATCTCTAGAATGACGCCGGTAAGGATCCCTGAAATAGAGTTCGGCAAGACGATGGTGCGAATGGTCTGCCACTTGGATGCGCCCATGTTCCAACACGCTTCGCGAAAAGCCATGGGCACGGCTGCCAATGCTTCGCGCGTGGCGGTCACGATCACGGGGATCGTCATGACAGCGATCGTGCAGGCTGCGGAAAGCAAGCAAGCGCCCATATTAAGCGTGAGCACAAAGGCACCCACTCCGAAGAGGGCGTGCACAATACTCGGAACACCTGCGAGGCTCGTAACCGCCATATTGATCACGCGAGTGAACCAATTGTTCGGAGCGTATTCATTGATATAGATCCCAGCGAGAATGCCGACGGGAGCGACGATCACGAGGGAAACCAAGACGAGATAGAAGGTGCCAATGAGAGGCAGCCAGATGCCTCCCTCTTTCCCGCGATTGGTTGGGGATTCCCAAATATAATCCCACGAGAGGACGGGAGCTGCCTTATGGAATAGATGAAAGAGAATTCCGAAGACAGGAATGATGAGCAGAATCGCCATGCCGAACATGAGCCATTTGACAATGGACTCGACACGCGTCTTGCGTTTCTCGACAGCGGAGGGCTTGAAAGGATTAGAAGCGGCTTCCATGATGTGGGTGCGTTGCGGGGAACAGGATGGGAATGAATTAGGCCTTATCCGCTTTGAAGCCTTTGATGATCAAATCGGAGACCACATTGATCACCACACTGATCGTGAGCAAGACAATGCCGACGATGAACAGGACCTGATAGTGCTCGCCGCCATTGACGGCTTCAGGCATTTCACCGGCGATGGTTGCGGTCAGGGCTTTGACGCGCTCTAGCAAGAGCATGGGATCGAAGAAGTTTTCCGGAATGTTATCGGTGCCTCCAGAGGCCATCCACACGGCCATGGTTTCCCCCACTGCGCGTCCCACGCCTAACATGCAGGCGGCGAGGAGGCCGTTCTTGGCAGCGGGAAAGAGTACTCGATAGATCATTTCCCATTTGCTCGCTCCCAGGGCAAGGGAGGCTTCCCGATAAGAGTCGGGCACGGCTCGGAGAGCGTCTTCAGATATGGAGACGATGAGAGGAACGGCCATCAGGCCAACCACGATACTGGCATTGAGCAAATTGACGCCCACGGCCACGCCGAAGACTTTCTGGATGATTGGCCCCATGATGACCAGGCCGATGAATCCCCAAATAATCGATGGGATCGCGGCGAGAAATTCGATGAGAACCTTGAGCGTTTCTTTCAGCTTAGGGGTGGCGAATTCGGAAATATAAACCGCGGAGCCCAGGCCAAGGGGGACGGCAATAAACATGCTGACCACCGTGATGGCCAAGGTGCCATACATGATCCCCATGGCTCCATAGGTGGGCTCATTGCCCTCCGCCGGAACGGGGATCCAGCGATGAGAGAAGAAGAATTCCCCCCAATTCAGCGTGAGGGGTGCGGGCCACGATTCTTTGAGAATAAAGATAAAGATGGCCGCGACAAAGATGATCGAACTCCAGCCGCAAAGCGTGATGAGCCATTGAATGGGCTTCTCGGCTTTATCGAGAAAGGCACCAAGTTTAGCTTGGGACTTGCGAATCATGATCGGCAATGAATAGCGAGAGCGCTCGCCTGCGGCTGGAGTTCGATGGGATAGCGTTGGGTTTAGTTGCTGAGAGGGACGAAGTCCTCATCAGCCAAGATCTTCTGACCTTCTGGGCCTTTGATCCAATCCATGTATTCTTTCACCACGCCGGTAGGCTCACCGAGCGTGTAGATGTAGAGCTTCCGAGCAATGGGATAATCGCCAGAACCGACCGTTTCATTGCCTGGTTCGAAGGCTTGTCCTCCGTCCGTCTTGCTCACGGCAAGCCAGCCGACTTCGTCATTCTTATAGCCCATGCCGCTATAACCAATTCCTGCAGGAACGGTCATGCATAGTTCGACCACGGCGGTGGATCCTGGCTGGGCGCCAGTGCCCGGTTTGAATTCGACACCTTTCCCGCACACGGCAGATTGGAAGAATCCGTAGGTTCCGGAACTGTTGCTGCGACCGAAGCGTTCGATTTGGAGGTCAGGACCGCCTACTTGGCTCCAGTTATCAATGGTGCCGCCTTCTGCCCAAATCTCTTTCAGCTGAGGGAGTGAGAGGCTTTTGACGGGATTGTCTGGATGGACATAAACGGCGATGCCATCGAAGCCCACGATGTGCTCCACAGGCGCGACGCCTCGAGCCGCCACGATGTCATTGATTTCCTTCTCTTTGAAGGAACGGCTCGCTTGTGCGAAGTCGGTCGTACCATTGATCATGGCCGTGACACCGGTGCCCGTGCCTTCGCCGTTCACGGTGATGAGCACATCTGGGTGCTTCTCTTGATAAGCTTCTGACCACGCCAGGCCGACTTGAAGCATGGTGTCTGAACCGTTGACCGTGATGGTCTTCGTGTCAGCATCGTCGCCACCTCCACAAGAGGCAAGACTGAGCACGAGGCTGATCGTGAGGGCACCTTGAGCGCCCAGTTTCATTAGAGGAGTTATCTTCATGGTGTTTCGTTGAACTGTGGGGCCGAATCTGAAGGAAAAGTCAGATGAGGCGAGATTGCCTGAGTGACAGTATCGTCACAGTCGTGGGAAACGGGCCTGCTAGAGGCGTTATGGGAGGCAGAAACGTCACAATGAGAGGTCTATAGAGCTCCAACACTCGTGAGAGCTTCATTTGTGTGACGGTATCGTGACAATGTGGGTGGCAGAAATGTTTCTCTTAATGCTTGCGAATCTGTCACAAAACGCGTTCCCATGGCCCTGCATATCTGACAACTTCGTAAGATAAGATGAACCTGACTCCAACTCACTTCCTTAGAACGTCTGCCGTGTGCATTGCGTTTGGCACGGGCCTAGGGCCTCTCACTGCTGCCGAACCAGCAACGGACGCACGCCTTCGGGCGCTAGAACATGAGCTCGGGCTGCTCCGCCAGGAGCTTGCCACGGAGCGCGCCGCGAAGGCACCACGCCCCACGGACTTCGTCGCGGGGGACTACACGCCAGCCCCTGTCTATGAGGATCCGGTCGACAGTGACGATGTCTTTGTGACTCCGAAGCAGTCGGCGGTCACTGAGTTGAAAGTGCGGGGTCGGATGCACTTTCAGTTTGGCTACTCGGAAGCGGATGACTATTCCGACTTCAGCACCTTTGAGTGGCGGCGGGTCCGTCTCGGGGTGAGCGGGAAATTGTTAGACGACTTCTCGTTTGAGATTGTGGGGAACTTTCTGCCTGATTCTGGCGCCACCAATCTCGAAGATGCCTACATCCGCTACAATGGACTCGATTGGACGACCATCTCGTTTGAGAAATTGCGTCCGCGGTTCGGAGCGGAGTTGAACACCTCGTCCTCCAAGATCAAGACGGTGGAGCGTTCGTTGCTCTCCAACTCGATGGACCCTGGCAAGATCACCGGGATGAGCCTCTTCGGGGACTATGGCCTCTTCAATTGGCAGGTGGGTGCCTACAACGGCGAGATTGGTGATCAGCGTAGTTCTGAGGAGACGGACTTCGGGAATGAGGGCGTTCCTGAGTATCTCTTGAATGCGAGCGTGGGACTGGATCTTTCCGAAACGGTTGGGCTGGATGAGTTGGCGTTGCGACTTGACTACATCTCTAACAATGACAACGACGGCATCGACCAGCGCTTTGGTCCAGAAGAGGCTTGGGCAGCGAGCGTGAGTCTCAGCACGGGTCCTTTCAGCCTCTTGGCTGAGTATGTCCAGGCAGACTACGATGGTGGTGGGGAGATCTCCGGGTTTTATGTGATTCCGAGCTACAAGTTCACTGACAAGCTTGAAGGCGTGCTCCGCTATGAAATGACGGAGGGAGATGATGGGGCTACCCTGCGTCATCAGAGTCGCTACGCCCGCCGGGTGGTGGCTTCTGATCCGGGCGTTCCCTCTGCCGGGAGCGTCAGAGGTGAGGAATACTGGGCCCTTTATGGTGGTGTGAACTACTACGTGAACAAGAGTTTGAAGCTCATGTTCGGGGTCGAGTATGCAGAACTTGATGACTTGGTGGGACGGAGCGGAAGCCTTGACACTTTGACAGGCTTTGGCGCGGTTCGCGTTGAGTTCTAACGCTTTTCATAGACTATCCCTTGATTAAGATTCGGATGAGCGCAGCTTCCAAGCTGCGCTCATCTGCGTTCTGGTGTCTCGTTGGTGCCTTGATCCTGACAAACTGTCAGACGCCTGTAGCGCGTGAGGATTCCGGCCCGACGAAGGTTCTCGCGTTGATCGCGATGGATGATCCATCTGGCAGCTTCGCTGACCTCGAATCGACCTTCGAGCGCAACGCCCGCGCGCTCACTAGCGTGCAACTCCACAGCAAGCGGATCGGCAGCATTGACGCGTTTCGGGAAGCGATCCTCGCTCATGCCCCCTTAGATGTCCTCGTCCTCGCTTTCCATGGACGGCCTCATAAACTCCACCTCAGTGCGACCGAATCCATCCATCAGCGGAACGTGGCGGAGGTGTGCCAGGGGTTGCAGGGGGCATTCCGTCAGAGAGGCCACACCATTCTCTACGCCTGTCTCACCGGAGAAGGAGAAGACAATTTTGGGCAAGACCTGGCCTCTGCGCTGCGATGTCCGGTGACTGCTCCGCAGCATTTCTGGCTCATGCAAACCGCTCTCCCAATCACCGAGCGCACTCCCGAGTGGGTGCGCGACGACTCGGGCACGATCACGGTCGCGGTGGATCGCTTCTCTGATTTCTACAAGGATCGCTTCACGCCGACGAAAGACCGGTATCTCATCGCTCCCATCGCGATGACGTCTCTTTGTGAGGCGGACGGTTACAAGCGATTGTCGTCTCGATTTAGACTGCTTTTTAAAACATTCCGTTCATGATAAGGGGCGCTTTGCCGCGCGAGAAATTCTTTGATGGAAGCTAACGCACACACAATCCTGGTGATCGATGACGAAGAAGACGTCGTCGATTTGATCTGCTTCAATCTGGAGAAGGATGGCTACGTGACGTTGCGGGCGCTTGATGGCCAGACGGGAGTGAACCTTGCTTGCCAGCATCGGCCGAGCGCGATCGTCTTGGATCTCATGCTGCCTGGCTTGGATGGCTTTCAAGTCTTCGAGGCCTTGCGCCAGGACGCGCGCACGCGCCACATACCCGTGCTGATGGTGACGGCCAAAGCGGAAACAGCTGATCGCATCGCTGGGCTGAAAGCAGGCGTCGATGACTACCTCACCAAACCCTTCAGCCCCAAAGAATTGGTGCTGAGAGTGAAGGCCCTTCTCAAGTGGGTTCCCGATCAAACGGGCATGGTGGTGGAGTCAGGGCCGTTCTATTTGGATAAATCGGCCCTCTGCTGCTACATCGATGGCGAGGAAGTGAGCCTAACATCGACGGAATTTCGCCTCCTGGCCATGTTAGTGTCGCGTGAAGGGGAGACGGTCACACGCGAGGATCTGATCGAGCACATTTGGGGTGCGAGTGGCAACCCCAGTAGCCGCTCCCTGGATACGCATCTCATGCGCTTACGAGAAAAGCTAGGCGCAGACGCCGCCCTGATCAAGAACGTGCGCGGGAAGGGCTATCGCTATCACCATTAAAGAAAGGCGGCGATGATGTTAGTTGGTTATCGGAAGAAGGCGATCAAGGTGCCCGAGGTTCCTGCTTTCTTGACGGAAATCAGATCGCCACTGCGGCCCCAAGCCAGCTCTCCATCCCATTGACGCTTGACTACTGGGTGCAGTGCGACGCCAGGAATGACAACTGCCTTGCGGCGTTGTGGTAATCCGGTGTCAATGTGAGTGTCCGTCGCGAATGCCCAGGCACTCACGAGGCGATCCAGATCGGGCGTGGATTGCGCGGCTTCTGCCCAGGTAGAGCGTGCCTGTGACGAATGTACGAGAGAGGCGTAGTCGAGAGAGAGAGAGTCGAGCGCCTGTAGTTCGCGGTGGTATTCACCGCGGAAGCGTTGGGCGTCAGGCTGACTGACAAACGTGCTACAAGAGCTGAGAAGGGCGATTGCCAAGATGGATAGGGTTCCAAAGATCCGTTTCATAGGTGTTTAAGGATTTATCCGAAGAAATCTCAAGGTAGAGAGGGTGGCAATCGTTGCTGCGTCACAGTCTTGCCACTTCAGGGGTTTTGAGGAGTTAGGAAGAGACGAAACGGTAACCTTTATTGCGCACGGTACGAATGGACTTCGCATGGTGTCCTAGCTTGAGGCGCAAACGTTTCATGTGGGTGTCGAGCGACCGAGAGGCGTTCTCTTCTTGTTGGTCCCACACTCTTTCCACCAGTTGCTTGCGCTCAATCGTTCTCTCAGGGTGCTCTAATAGCAGTGACAATATCTTGAACTCGGTGGCGGTGAGTTCGAGCGGTTTCCCGCGAAGGTAGCAGCGAAGACCCTCACGGTCTAAGAGAAACGGGCCGTTCCGCAATTGGCTTCTAACAATGGCTGATCGTCTCAAGAGTCCTTGTACTCGCAAGGCTAATTCTCTGACACTGAATGGCTTTCCCAGATAGTCGTCGGCGCCCCGTGAGAGACCTTCAAGTCGATCCTCCAATTGTGAATGTGAGGATAACATGATGACAGGAATCATCCGCCATAGGCTATTGGACTTGATTGTATCGAATACGCGAAAGCCGTCGACTCCCGAGACATCGAGATCGAGAACACTGAGATCAGGTGGAGCTTCTTCATTGACGAGCGCAAGCATATCCGTCGACAAGGCCCGATTGACGGAATACCCGACCTCGCTCAGATTGTATTCAATCAAGTCGAAGGTATCGGTCTCGTCAGCAATGACCAAGATGCGTTCCATGGTGCCAATCTGACTTCATACTCTCGTCGTGGTGCGCGGAGAATGGGAGAATCGAAACGATTCTGACGTATTGGTGATTGAAAGCGCCTTCTCGTGTGACGATGGCGTCACCGATGCGCCGCGTCTCACACTTTAACGAATCGTGCCCGTTGGATGGTCTTCCCTTGGCCGAGCCAGAGCTTTTCGAAATCCGTCAGCGGGTAGGGGAAGGCGTTCTCGTCCCAGGTGATGGAGCGAAAGAGCGGGCAGTCTGTGATCGCTTCCATGGCCGCTTCGAAATAGGGGGCATCATCTGTCTTGAAGAGAAACTCGCCTCCTGGGGCTAACACTCGCGCGAAGTGGGGAAGGTTGTCGCCCTGGAAGAGACGACGACGATGATGGCGTTTCTTGGGCCAGGGATCTGGAAAGAGGAGGTGAATCCTAGCGAAACCTTCTTGAGGAAGAAGGTACTCTAGAGCGTACTGCGAATCGAGCCGGAGCACTTTGACATGATCCAACTGGGCCTGGCGAGCGCGCCGACACACTTTGCGGACGCGTCCGAGGAGGCGCTCCAGGCCGAGGAAGTTGCGTTCAGGATGTTGGCGAGCCATCTCGATGAGAAAGCGTCCGTCGCCACAGCCGATATCGAGTTCCATGGGATGCCCATTGGAGAAGAGCTCTGAGGGTGCCGTCTCGGCAAAGTAATCTTGCGGAACAAATTGATGGTCAACGTCGCGTTGCTCTCCGGCCATTGGTAGCTACCCTTAGCCCCCTATGAATCTGGATCAAGCCGAGTTGGCCACTCTTGCCCGCGACTATTTGCCGATCGGGGACTTCGAGTCCATCCAGACGACACCGGTGACGGGCGGGGGCTCTGGCAGGACCTTCCATCGGGTCCATTTCCGGCCTCAGGGGAAGACCTTCATCTTGATGCAGTATGATTTGGACCGTCCTGATAACCAGCGTTTCGTTCCAGTGACGCGCTATTTGCGGGAGGAATTGGATGTGGCGGTGCCGGCGCTCTTCGGGTTCGACAAGGAGCGGCGCATGGTGTGGCTGGAAGATTTGGGCGAGATTGATCTCTGGTCACAACGTGATCAGCCATGGGGTTTGTTAGAGCCGCTCTATCAACAGACGCTCGATGAGGTGTGGAAATTGCACGCCGTGAAGGAGCATGAAATCCCCTGCGCCTTAGAGCCGGCCTTCACTGAGGGGCTTTATCGGTGGGAGCAGGAGTATTTCTATGAGCACTTCCTCAGTCATCAGTCGCGGATGAAGCCTCGCCTGATCGAGGCACTCTACGAGAGCAAGGATTGGAAGGACATGGCGGCGGAATTGGCGGCCTTGCCACGGACGCTGGTGCATCGTGATTTCCAGTCGCGGAATGTGATGATCTATCGCGGCAAAGCCCATTTGATTGACTACCAGGGGTTGCGCTGGGGGCGTCCAGAATATGATTTGGCGTCGATTCTGTTAGATCCCTACGTGGAGATTGGTCCCGATCATCGCGGAGCGCTCTTGCGTCACTATCATCAGCGGCATCGCGAGGATTCATGGGAGACGTTTCTCGGGCTCTATTGGAAATGCGCCGCTCAGCGTTTGATGCAAGCGTTAGGGGCGTATGGCAATCTGGGGCGAAATCTTGGGATGAAGGAGTTCTTGGACTCCATTCCTATCGCGCTCCCGCGCCTCCGTTTCGTCTTGCAACAGGGGAATCTCCTGCCTGAGTTGCAAGACGCCTTGCAAGAGGATAAGCTGACATTGAACTAGGACAGGAGTGCCTTTGAAGAAACGCGTGCCATCTTTCCAGGGTTGGTGGTTAGCCTGGTGGGGCGCGATCAGTTCCGTGTTGGCGGCGCCTTCGGTGGTGTTGGTGAAATTGGATGAGGAGGCGTTTGCCCTCTTCGAGAATGATCCCCCTTCGGCGCTCGACTATGCCACGTTCCTCCATTCGGCGAAGACCTTTGAGCCAGCCTCGATCACCTTGGCACCGCTTTGGTCCTGGTCGGATGCCTTGCCGAATGCCGTGGAAATCCTATCGCAGCAGTGTCAGGATCATGTCTTGCTCACCAATGCCTTGTTAGACAATAGCACGGCCTCGCAGGAGGAGGAGGAGAATGGCTCTGCGTGGTTGCCGGTGGGCATGACGGTGACCGGGACTTTGGACGCGTTGCCAGAGTACTTGAGTCTCGCCAGCGTGCCCCATGAGGCCATGCGGCGAGAGGGAAAAGTGGGATTCATTCATGTCGACTTCGGTGTGGATGCGCGGGTGACTGACAACGGGGTTCGCGTCCCGTTGCTTGCTCGTGGACCGGGCGGGCAAGTGTGTCCTGGCTTGGCCTTGGTCACCGCTGTGGAGGCGCTGGCATTGGATTGGGCAAACGTGCGCTTGGAACTTGGGCGACACCTCCAATTGGGTGTGGAGGGGGTGCCCATCCCCTTGGATGCTGAAGGGCAGGTCTTGGTGCCCGTGCAGAAGCCGACCGGCTTGAGAGAATTGTCGGGATCGCGGCTCCTTCCCATGGGGCACGTGGGGCGACCGCAGCAATTGCCTGCGTGGCAAGCGCATTGGGTGATGGGAGACGATCGGGAAGATGCTAGACTGCTGGCGCTGCCAAGTGGAGAACGCTTGTCGCGGGTGGCGTTGGTCGCCTGGACCGCCCAGTTCCTTCTTGAAGCCAGTGAACCCGAACCCGAACCCGAACCCGAACCAAAGGATTCATCGCCCGACGTTGCCGTTCCCTCTTCTTCCGCACGTTCTGATAGGGTGGAGGCAACCTACCAGTTTCCCGATTTGCGGGCAAAGAATGTGGGTTTGTGGGTGTTCGGCATCGTCTGGGGGGTGGTGATCGGATGGTTGCTCTTTCAAGGAGGAAGCAGCCGTCCCGTCGAGCCTTCGGTGTCCGAGGAAGAGCTGCCAGCTGACGCAAGCATGGAACGAAGTGCCGAGTCGCCGAAGAAGAAGGCGCCGCGATCGCGAAAGAAGAAGAAGGGTAAGGGGGCCTGAAGCCTGTGTTTCTGTTTGGTTCGCGGTTGACATTACCGCCTTGGCAACGAAGTCGTTACTCTCTTTCTGAGGCATGTTGACCCCACTTTCTCATGGCCGATTCTAAGGAGCCCGTCTACGTGATCGGGCATCGGAATCCCGATACGGATGCCATTTGCTCGGCATTGGGTTACGCGGATTTCCTCAATCAGACAGGGATGGCAGAGGCACGAGCGGCGTGTTGTGGCTCTCCCAACCCGCGGACGGATTGGGTGCTGCGCTACGCCGGTCTTGAGGTGCCCCCCTTGCTTAGTGATCTCCGCCCACGCGCTCGGGCTCTTTGCGATAAGGAGTTGGTGGTGGCGCGTCGAGGAGAGACTTTTCTTGAGGTGTATCAGAAGATGCGGGAACACGGGTATCGCGCCATCCCGGTGGTGGATGACTCCGGGCGTGTGGTGGGGATGCCCACGCTCTTGGAGATCTTGGAATTGCTGCTCCCCGTGGGTGAGATGCGTTCCGGTGCGCGGACCGTGAAGGCTAGCATTCGCAACATGGCGAACAGTTTGCAGGGTGCCCTCTTTGCTACGGGGCCCGCGATAGAGACAGAGGAAGATTTGTTCTTGTTAGTAGGGGCGTCGAGTTTGGAGACTGTCCAAGAGCGTATCCGTTGTTTCCCGCCGCACAGCCTGATCGTCGTGACTGGTGACCGGCCACCGGTCCAGGAAATGGCCGTTGAGGCGGGCGTGCGATGCCTGATCATCACGGGCGGATTCGATCCTGAGGCGGATTTGCTAGCCAAGGCAGGAGAACAAGGGGTCTGTGTGATTTGCTGTCAGCAAGACACGGCAAGCACGGCTCAATTGATCCGTTGTTCGCGACAAGTGGCGGGGATTCTTGATCGCGAGTTCCTTTCGTTCCCCGAGGACACGCTCGTTTCACAGATTGTGAAGTCTGTCCGCAATTCCAATCAGGTCTTGTTTCCAGTGGTGGCCACGGGTTCCGGTAAACTGATCGGTGTGTTTTCCAAGTCTGATTTGGTGGATCCGAAGCGGGCGCGACTGATCCTCGTGGATCACAATGAATTCTCTCAAGCCGTCCCCGGTGCGGAGGACTCGCTCATCATCGGGGTGGTGGATCACCACCGCTTGAGTGGGGATCTCGTCTCTCGAGATCCTATCCGATTCATCAATGAGCCGGTGGGGTCCACCTCTACCATTGTGGCGTCTTTTTACCAACGTTATGGGCTGACGCCACCAGCAGCGGTGGCCATTTGCCTCTGCGCGGGCATCATCTCCGATACCTTGCACCTGACATCTCCCACCAAGACGTCGGTAGATGAAACCATGCTCAAGTGGCTTGCGGATGTGGCGGCGTTAGATTTGGAAGCGTTCTCGCGCGATTTCTTCGCCACGGGATCTCTCCTCAAGAATTACAGTTCCCGCGAGGCCGTGGAGTCTGATCGGAAGGAGTTCACGGAAGGCTCGTGGCGCCTTAGTATCTCGCAGATTGAGGAGTTAGGACTGGATGAATTCTGGAAGAGCGAGAAAGAATTGCGATCTGTGTTAGAAGACATGCGGGACGCCTACAAGCTCGATTTCGCCTGCTTGATGGTGACCGATATCACCAAGAATAACAGCGTTCTCCTCACCACAGATTCCGAAGCGGTGGAATCCGTCTTCGAGTACCCATCGATTGGGGAACATCTTTATCAGTTAGATGGCGTCGTCAGTCGGAAGAAACAACTCTTCCCTTACCTCAGTCGGATCCTGGCGCGGGTGACGCCCGAGACGGAAGCGCCTTTCGGTCACAACGGAGCCTAGCCAAGGCTAACGGTTCCACATCTGACTCGTTCCCTATTCAAGGAAACGGGCCGCCAGCACTCACTGGCGGCCCTTATAACCCCAAACCCTTAAAACCCATCCCGCTCGCTCGCGATCCGTTCTCCCAATGGCATCCTCTGACTGGAATCGCGTCTGATTCTTGGCACGTGAATCAGAGCAACCCTTGGTCATCGGTGTGTGAGGTGGAAGGCGAGTAAGCGGAACATGTTCTCAGGCTACGTGGGTTAATTTAACAACCTTTGAGGTAGGGTCAACTTAAAAGTTGGCTTTTTAACCTATTGCCAACTGGGAGCCGGGATCAGTCGGCAATGGAAGAGTCCACTGAGGAGGTACTGCGAATCCGCAGAAACCGATAAGGCGTCTCGGGAATCGCCTCATTGAGCACGATGGTGAGGGCGCTCTCGCCGTTGATGGTGCGTGCTCCGGCGAAGAGGAAGAGATCGGCGTCAAAGTCCCACTGATGCAAATCGGGAGAAGCCTCGAAGCGGAACTTGGCCGTCGGGGCACCCGACACGCGCCGGAAAGTGATCGCGAGATGCCGTTTTCCAGTGATCCGCGAAGTGACTAAGCCCACCTGCGTCAGCAGTCCAGGATCCTTGCGCTGTCCCGCCACTGGGAGGGAAGGCGAGGTCGCTTTCTCTGTTCCAGGCCGTGCTTGCCGCGCGCTCTGCTGCTTTGGAGTGGGCAAGGCCGAGGGTGACTCACGGAGCACCAGTGGCTCCTTCGCGGTTGTGACACTTGCAATGCCAAACAAGTCGCCACCCAGGTCACCGAGATCGAAGGCTCCGCCACCGTCGTCGTGGTTGCCCTCTGCGAGGTGACCCAGATCGAAGTCAGCCATGCCAACGTGGCCGACGTTCTCGAACGACTCCATCAATTCACTGATGTCGATCGCTTCCGAGCTCGAATCTGCGTCTTCTGGCGGAGAGGTGGAATACTCGGTCGGGGGCAAATAGTAGTGACCGTGGTGACGAGCCGATTGGTCCAACTCCCAAGAACTTCCCTCAAGGAGATAGGAGCTTGTCTCTACAAGATGGCCCGAGGGAGCCGCGACGGCGAGAGAAGCGAGGTCCATATCGGGAAGCGCCTCGGAGCCAGATCTCGTGCCATGGTCAGATACGTGAAGGGCTCCTCCAGCAATCGATGCGTCCAGCGGAAGCGCGGTGGTATCCCAACCGTGGACAGCTTCTTTAAGGGGTGCCGTCGGCATGGGGACGGCGTCCACGGATGGGTCTAACCTCTCCGGGATCGTCACCGGATGGAAGAGCTGAGGACTTGTGGCCGTGGCGTCGGAAGTGACCCCAGCGATCGAGATCTCAGAAGAAGGGCGAGGGCCAATGAGGACTAAGGCAGCTAGCAAGATCACTAGAGCTCCAACGGTTTGGAATCGTTGGGACCAGGTGATGGGATGGCGCGACTTCCATGGGCGGAGAATGGCGCGGACCCGGACGAGCAAGGGCTTCTCGGCGAGGGCAATCTTCGGGCGAACCTGTGGGTGGTAGGCTCGGCGTGAGCGCCCGCGCGTGGCGACCGTGGCGAGGTGCTCAGCGTAGGCGACAGGGCGTTGACCGGCAGCGATCACCGCATCGTCACTCGCCTCCTCACGATCATCGTCCATTTCTCGCGCGGCCCACCAGACCAGCGGGTGGAACCAATAGAGAGCGCACACCGCATCTCGCAGCAAGGAGGCCAGATAATCACGCCGTCGGATGTGGGCAAGTTCGTGCATGAGCACCGCCCGCAATCGCTGGCCACTCCAACGCATGGCAGAAGACGGGAGCACCACAAAGTGTCGAAAGACTCCCCAAGTCATCGGCATGATGCGGCCAGGGAAACGAAGCAAATGCACGGGACGCCGGATACCGAGATCGCGGCGGCATTCCTCCAGGATCGCTTTCCAAGGCTGCTCGGAGGCCAGATCACTCGAAACCCGCTCGATCCGGAGAAGCGTGATCAATCCTAGAGCGACTTTCCCGCAGAAGAGAACGCTGCCCAGGAGCCAAACCGGGAGCACCCAGGGTTTCAGCAGGCTCCACCAAGAGCCAGCTTGGAGATTGGGGAGGACGCCCCATTTGGGAAGGATGGGCTCCAGCGCCAAGAGAATGCCCAGGGCAAGGAAGCCACACACCCAGGTGAAATGTCTCCTGCTGGCGGAGGTCGTGAAGACGGCAATCACGCCAACCAGCGCCAAGAGCAGCGTGCCTTTGAAGGCACACGTCAGGAGGAGGCTTTGGATCGACTCCTGGCTGGTCACGGTGGGGAGCATGACGCTTTCGTAGGTGGCGAGGCGGCAAGCCTCGGTTTCAAAAGTTCAAATCAATCGTGCTGAGCTTTGGCTTCCTCGATCATGCGAGCGAGTTCCGCGAGTTCGGCGCCGTCATAGTTCACCTTCGGATCGGCGAGGTAAGCCCCGAGACCCTTCTGGAGGGAACCATCAAAGAACGTGTGTAACACATTGTGCAACGCGGACTTACCGACCGATTGGCGAGGTTGAGTCGCTTCGTAGACGAACTCGCGTCCACGCTTCGTGTGCTCGATGTGGCCCTTCTCCTCCATCACCCTGAGCAAGAACCGCACCGCGGCGCGTGTGGGCGGTTCCTCCATTTCATCCATGATCTCCGTCACGGTGGACTTCCGCAGCCGATAGATGATCTCAAGCAGCTCGCGTTCGCGACGGCTGAGGGGTGGGAGTTGATTGGTCAAACGCATAACGCTAAATTTGGAACGATGGGATAGGTTAATTTCCCATTTCTTGGCCATGGATGTCAAGCCAACATGAAGAAATTTCGAGTTTCCTGAAACGAAACTCCCGGAGGAGGTGACCTGAAGTCACCTAGCTCCGGGGAAAGCGTGTCGAGTTGTATGGGATGTTTACTGGTAAGGGGCGTAGCGGCTGGGATAGGTCGGAGGCCCTTGGTATTGATTCGGATAGGGGTATCCTTGCGATTGGTAGGGTGCCTGCTGCCGATAATAGGTGGCTCGTCGACGTTTCTGTTCTTCCATGCCCACGGCATAACCAGCAGCCGTTCCTAACGCTCCCCCTATCAACGCGCCTTCGCCGGCCTCGCCCGACTGATTTCCAATGGCAGCTCCAAGGAGCGCGCCGCCAATGCCAGCGGCCGCGGCGCTTTGACCAGGCGTGGCGCACGAAACGAGGAAGAGGGACGACAGGGCTACGGCCGCACTGGCTCCAGCCATCGCCATCCGTTTGAAGAGGGGAGAGTTCATGATCGTTGTGAGGGTTTGAGAGTCACGCTGCGGTCCATTCCGCAGCACCTAGATGGACGCCGCACTCTCAAGATTATTCAACTGAACTTGTCGCGCCTTCACGCGTCGTCTCCACCGATTGGATCAAGACCAGGGCCTTGTCTTGCTCAGCTCCTTTTCCAAATACCCATCCATGCTCGGCAGGATACGGGCTGCTGATTGGCATCTCGTAGATTCGGGTAGACGTGATTGGAACCTCCTTGCCGTCTACGAGGCGCGTTCCGACGATGACGGAATGTGTGAAGTGCATGTCGAGTGCCATGCCTTCGCCTAACAACTCTGGCGTGCAGCGAATCCTGACACCAGTTTCGAGAAGTTCATCGAGCCCCTCTGACCATTCTGGGCGAGATACCAATGACTGAATGGCGACTTCGCACCCATTCCTCGTCAAGACACGCGGGTAGCTCACCTGAGAAACCTCGGCATGCGTTTGGAAGCGTTCATCCATTCCGGCTAACACGTCAGCGTCTAACGGAACGACGCTCTCACCGCGGATGCCGAAGGTTTCTTCAGCCAACGCTTGGGGCAACTCGTAGAGTCGATACGCCACAGCGATCAGTGGCGTGCGATCCGAGCGCACGATTGCTCGGGCAGCACTCAGCGCCTCGCGTTCGTGCGGCTTCAGTCGAATGGTGACGGAACCAGATGGCGATGCCTCGTCGACAATCTCAAAAGTCGTGATGCCCCATGCCTCTAACCGATCCTCTAACGGAACCAGGCGTTCGCGTTCGGCTTCGGTGATGTCCTCGCTCTCAAGGAAATCAGGGCCAGCCCCGACATGAAAGAAGCTCGCCGGGAGGGTGGTGGTGACCGGAGCCGTGCGTTGCCATCTCGGCGCGGTGTAGCGAAGGTGGTCGCCAATCATGACTTCCGTCGCCCCGCCAAGCGCGCTCAAGTAGCGGAGCACATCTAACAGATATACGCTTTTCCGATGAAAGGAAACGGTCGGTTCGGAGAAGTCCTGTGGCGGCTCGTAGTAGACATCAAATGCTGGAACGTCGTCGCCATAGAATCCGATGTCCTGGACGTGGGCCTCGACTTCATCAATCGCTTGCGAGACGCTCAGTTCACGGAGATCGATCTCGGAAAGGACGAAGTTCCGCAAACGGGGCGTCCACTCATCGGGAATCGTCCTGGAGATTCTAGATCGATTGTTAGGTAACACGGTGCCTGAGAAAGCTTCGCTCGCCTGCCCTTTGGAAACGGATTCAGAGACGGGCGCAGCCCGTTGTGGGATCAGAAGGCACACCGCCCCTACGGCAGCCGTGGTTGCCGCCACGGCCCACCAAAGGCGAGGAGCGCGACGGCGTTGGGGCTTGAGAATTTCGCCATGCGAGGGGGCGAACACCGCACGTAAGCCTTGCTCTAGCCGAGCTCGCTTCACAAAAGTCTCGCGGGCTTGAGGATCTGTTTGCAAGGCGGCGTGCAGAGTGTCCGTTTCGAGTGATGTCAGACCGCTACCCGCATAGTGCTTGTCTAGCAGGTCCTCAAGAGGATCGGGAGTGTGGTTCATGGTGATGTCATGTGGCGTCGATAGGCCTCAATGCAGCGACCCAAACGTTTGCGTATGCGTGAGAGTTGTTGGTAAATGGCGTCGACCGATTGGCCTCGTTTCCGAGCCATGGCTCTTCCTGATTGTCGGCCTTCATAGTGTGCCGCGATCAGGTTGAACTGCGTCGCTGGAAGTTTCTTGAGACAATGGCGGAGCGCGCGTTCTTCTAAAGTGGGTTCTCGTTCCCTTTCAGTGGTCTCAAACGTGTCCGCGAGGGCATTGACGACGTCGGGCTCGAATGGCATGGGGAATCGTCGATCGTTGCGTTTCAATTGCAGGATCTTCTTGGCGGCGACGCCCCGTGCCCAAGCGCCAAAGGGATGGCAAGGATCATAGGTGTCGTATTTCTGCCAGAGCGTGAGAGCGGTCTCCTGAAAGACATCTTCTCTGCGCGTGGGATCGGTCACCAGGGATCCAATGAACGCCCGGAGATCGTTCTGGCAGGCATGGAGCGATTGAAGGAATGACTGGTGTGCGGTCACGTCCCCTCTCTTTCCATCAGATCGTCAGTTCCTGACGAAAACGTTGTCTTCTTTCTTCGCGGACTCCACGCGACGTTGGTAGTCGTTCATCTCGCGATCCATCAACGTGTGATAAATGGGGCGACACCCAAGATGATCCGCTACGAAGAAGGCCGTGAGGGAGGCTACGAGAAGAGGCAGCATGAGGGTGTGTTCGCCTGTCATTTCAGTGATGAGGACTATGCCTGTCAATGGCGCCCGAACGGTAGCCGCAAACAAGGCCGCCATGCCGACGACCGCGAAGGCGCTTGGGTGTTGGATGTCCATGAAGGTCCATTGATCGGCAAGGAGCCCTAAGCCTAGCCCGGCGTAGGCGCCAAGCACTAACAGAGGGGCGAAGATGCCTCCAGGAGCACCAGTGCCATAGCTGATCATCGTCAGAATAAAGCGCACCGCGAGGACGAGCGCCACGGCACTAAGGGCCGCCTTTCCAGACAAGGCGGACTCGGTCAACTCGTGGCCGCCTCCCACCAGGCCAGGGTCCAGAGCAGCCGTTGCGGCCACTGTGGTCCCCGCGAGGAGTCCAATGCCAAGCGCGCTTCTGCCAGGAGAGAGTCTGGGTACGAGATCGATCGAGCGCACGAGGATGTGGTTGAAAGCCACGCCCAGCAGTCCTGCCGCCACTCCGAGGAAGGCAAAGAGTGGCAAGAGTGTCAGGGGCGGGATAGGATGCGATGGGATCTCAAAGACGGGTTCTTGACCCAACGCCATTCGCGACACCGTATCCGCGACCACAGAAGCTAGCAATGTGGCGAAGAAGATGCGGCGATGAAACGCGCGTTGAATTTCCTCTAGAACAAACACCAACCCGGCAAGCGGAGCATTGAATGCGGCCGAAAGTCCTGCCCCTGCACCGGCGGCAATCAGGATGAAGCGCTCGTCCCCCGTCATCCCCATCAAGCGTCCGGTCAGTTTGCCAGTGGCTCCCCCCATCTGAATCGTCGGCCCCTCGCGACCGAGGGCGAGACCAGCTCCGATGGTCAACACCCCACCGATAAACTTCACCGCCAGCACAGGCATTGGAAGCAATCGACGCATGTGCAAGAGTACGGCTTTCAACTGCGGGATCCCGCTTCCACCGGCTGCTGGGGAAACATGTCGCACTAACAACACGGCGATAGCCGTGCACACGGCCGCGACGAGCCCATGAAGAACCACGGTCCAAGGGCCACCTGATTCCGTGAGAACGTGCGTGCGAACGGCTTCGGCAGCGCCCAAGGCCATGCGAAAGGCCACCGCCACCGTCCCCGCGAGCAAGCCTACGACGATGATTCGAGGCAGCAGCCGAAGGCGATCGCCTCGGGCCGACGCCTCCTCGGAACTCAAACGGGCAATCTCTGCGGGCGAGAGCACCGATTTCTCCGAAAGAGGAGAGGGCGTTTGAGAGGACGAAGTCATGGACTCCCCTGCAGTTGAGATCCCCGGACCGCAACCGCTCATTCCTCCCGACCGATGCCAAGTGAGCCAGAGAGCTGATCCATGGGGAGGGCTCACCGGTCGCCATGTCTTGGCGATAAAACTATATCTTTCAACTTGCGGGTCTTAAAAGATAACCGATTATCTTTTAAGCAGTAAAGCCATGGATCCCTCTCAACTCAGCCGCCGGGAACGTCAGATCATGGATAGCGTCTACGCGCGAGGAGACGCCTCCGTCTTGCAGATTCAGGATGATCTGCCAGCGGCCCCGTCCACGATGGCGATCCGCCGCATGGTGAGCATCCTTGAGGAGAAAGGGCTGCTCACGAGGGAGAAGCGCGGTCGGGAATATTTCTACAGGGCCAGGCAACCCCGCCAGCACGCGGGATCCCATGCCCTTCAGCATGTCATCGATACCTTCTTTGAAGGGTCGTTAGAGTCAGCTCTGGTCGCGCATTTGGCGAAGCCGGGGACGCACTTGTCCGATGCTGAGAGGAAACGATTGCGGAAGCTGATCGATGAAGCGCGTGAACGCGGAAACTAACCATTCAAGATGACAATGTTAACAGATGGAATCGGAGTGGAGCACTGGATGTATTGGCAACTTCCTACTTTGGTGCTCTTGATAGGAACTTTCACCGTGACCTTCGTGGCGCGGCGCCGATCGGCGGCCGGAAGGCACTTGCTGTGGGCGGCGTGCTTTGTGGCCTTGGTCATCCTGCCAGGAATGCACCTCTGGTTGCCCAAATGGCAGGTGTGGCCGGCGGTTGATCGGTCGACTGCGAAGGAAACGGACATCCGCCGGGCCGTGCCGTTGGAGCCGATGCCAGCCACCCCAGTAGACGGGGAGCGCCCTCAGGTAATGCTGGCGCCGACGGAGATGGTAGCAGATTCCTCGGTGGTGGTTCCTTCGTCACCTGTGGACGTCTCAATGCTGGTGCTCCTGATTTGGGGAAGTGTCAGTGCTGCTTTGTTGGGTAGAATGGCGTGGCACCAGGTGATGCTATGGCGCCTGCGGCTACGAAGTGATCTGTTGCCAATCGCTGAGATCGATGTGTTGCGAGAGGACTTGGGGATACGTTCTCTCGTTCAGGTGGTGTCTCATGCCAAGGTGACGATGCCGATGACTTGGGGATTGTGGCGTCCCGTGGTGTGTCTGCCAGGGACGTTCAATGCGTGGTCGCCGACGAAGCGGCGGGCGGTGCTCCTGCATGAGTTGGGGCATGTGCGTCGCAAAGACGCGTGGATCGATGCCATCGCCTCGTTGGCGGTGGTGCTCCATTGGATGAACCCTCTCGTGTGGGTCGCACGGCGGCGTTTGGTCGTGGAGCGGGAGCGGGCGTGCGATGATTTCGTGCTTGGTGAGGGCGTGAAGCCGTCAGATTATGTAGAGACTCTGTTAGACGTGCTAGAGAGTCATGGAGATCGATCACTGCCTGTAGCGGGAGCAGCCATGGCCGGCGGCAATGGATTGGTGGATCGCATGGAGCGTGTCTTGCGTCCAGGCATGAATCGGCGGGCGACGTCCATCAGCCAACGGGTGGGCGTGACGGTCCTCACGGCGGTCATCACCCTTCCGTTAGCAATGGTGCGTGCGCAGGTGACGGAGACGGAAATGGAGACTCCTACATCATCCCCCAAGACAGCATCGACTGCGGTCGTGGAAGAGTTGGAACGGATCGTCGCCATTCAGGAGCAGTTGGTCAAGGTGTCGGAAGAAGGACAGCAAGCTGGGCGAGAGGAAATCACTGATGTGTTGGAGGCGCGAATCGAACTCGCGTCGGTGCGCGGCCAGTTGGCGGAGGCGAAAGGGGACTTCGCCAGTGCGGAGGATCACTTGAAGGCGCGCGTGGCTTTGCTAGAGAAACAATCAGCCCTCATGGAACAGCAGCATGCGGCGGGGACACGAAGCATGCGTGACGTGCTGGAGTCACAGAAAGCGGTGGGCGATGCGCGTTTGGCAAGGCTTCGAATGGCAGAGCGTCCGCGTCCGGGGATTGCGGCGCTGGAGGAGCGCCTGACGGCGATTCGCGATGAGTGGGTGCACATTTGGCAAAGTGGTCTTGGGCGCCAACACCCCAAAGTGAAAGAGTTGAAGGAATCGCTTGAACTAGCAGAGAGACAGCTAGCGGAAGCGCGTGAGCAAGGCGGCGTGTCCCCAATGGAGATGCGGATCCTGGAGTCGGAGATGAAGCTCACACAGTACCGGGCGAGCGGCTTGGGCAATAATCACCCATTGGTTCGCAAAGAGGAAGCCACGATCAGACACCTGCGCACACCGCTTCCCGAGACTGAGGAAATGAAACTGATCGAAGCATTTGCCAATCGCCCAGATGCGAACCTTTCCGATCGCGCCCGTGATCTGTATCACAAGTATCTAATGGCAAAGGAAGAGCACCATCAGTTAAGCCTCCACTATAAGGAACGCCATCCAAAGATGGTTACAAGTGTGCATATGCTAGAAAAGCTGATCGAGCAGTTGATGGAGGAAGTGAAGGGCGTTGACCGATCGCAGAAAGATGATGGAAGTCTCCTAAACTTCCTCAAGCCGTCAGCGGAGTCCTCTGAGCCTGCAACCTGTCGCGTGTGGCTTCGGCGGGCACACTATTTTAAAGATGATATTCCCAACATAAAGGAACTCTATTGTGTTGGGCTTAGTTCTCCTGGATCAGAAGATCCTTTGGCGTTTGCATTCGTCCCAAAGAAGTCTGCGTTAGGGCAGAAGCTTGACGGCGAGTTGCAGTGGTTGGTCTCGTATTCAGGCGACATCGAGCTTGTGTGGAAAGATGTCGAGAACGATCGGTTTGTGGAGATAGCAGGATTGGGAGAGCTACAAATGGTCCTTGACGAGTCGCTCGCTTCTCAATCGGGAGACCAATTGAACGCAGATCACTAAGTCACTCCTTCACGGTGACAATCACGCGAGCGTAGCGCGTCAGGCGTGGCGTGCCGTGATCGGTCACGGCGAGAATGAGGTGCATGGTGCCGGTGCCGGGTGGCATGAGGCGACTGTTAGGCACGATGAAATGAGCTTCTTCCTGGTCGAACCCGTTGATGCTAAGTGGCTGTCCACTGGTTCCACTCGAAACGGTGAAGGTGCCGACCTCGCCGTAGTAGAACCAATGATAGGAGAGGGCGTCGCCATCTGGATCGGTGGAGCCTTTGGCACTGAGAGTGACGGTCTCCCCTCGCTTAGCCGTGAGCTCGGCGGCATGGCCCAGGGCAACCACGGGTGGGTGATTGGCGTCTTTGTAAGCCTTGGTCGTCCAGTCGATCCGGGCGGCGAAGTCGTTCTGATAGGCCTCCCGCCAGCGCCAGATGGTGGCGTGATTGCTCGTGTGCCAATTGCCATCGATGCCCTTGACTTCATCCACGGCGTCTGCCCACAGCGGACGCGTTTCAGGTTCTTGAAACCACTTCTGCGTCCGAGGTGTGTAGCGTTCGTAGCGTCCGCCCCACCCGCCCCAGTGCGGCTTGCCAGGGGTGTTCAGACCGTTCTGAACGAGGCCGAGGAAGCTCGGGGTGTCGCCTTCCATGAGAAACTCAACGCGCGGATACTGCTCGCCGAGCGGGCCGTGTCCGTGCCGAATGTTCTTATCGAGCCAGTAGTTGTTCACCAAGCTGAAATCCGCTCCGGTGAACCGCGCGTGAAATTTGTCTCCGCTGATGCCACTCCATGTGGCAAAGTGATAGGCGCCGCCGGGATGAATGCCGGGGCTGGCCACGTAGAAGAGGTCTGGGAACTCCTTGCGAATCCAGGGGCCACTGTTGTCTTGATCCGAGATGGTGTAGACGCGGAGTTTGGAGACGAAGGTGGCGAGCGCTTCGGGAGAACGGGTCTCGCGCACGCTCCAGAGCGCTTGAGCAAGCACATTGGGGCCACCCCAGACCGTGACCCAAAGAGGGCGTTCGTCTTCCCGATCCACTGCGGCGATGAGGGCCTTGGATCCAGATGAATCCATGCCTTCGCCAACGGCGTTCATGCCGAAGTCAGGTCGTCCCTCGCGGGTAATCGAGTGGAGAAAGGCGGCGGTGGGATAGTCGGGTTCATGGAGCACCAGATTCGGCTGCACCTTGGCGTAAGCGTCGACGATCTCCTTGATGCGCCACGTGGCGATCTCGGTGCGCTGGTGGCGGGAGGTCGTGGCGACCAGTCCTTCGATGTCGAAGTGATTCGCGTATGTTAGGAGACGCACGAGGGATTGCGCGTCATCAGGCTCATTCTCAATATCCGTGAGGACAAACAGGCGTTCCTTGGCACTGGCGGCCGTCGCGCACGTGAGTGTGAGGATAAGGGAAAGGGCAACGAAACGATTCATGCGAGCGGTCCTAGCAGTTCTCTCGTCTCTTGGCAATCCTCCAAATGCGAGGTGCGGTGATGCTGTTCTCTGTGCTTGCCCGGCGTGGGCTCCTTTCTATGCTCACGTGCATGATCGTTGGCACTGTCAAAGAAACCAAGACGCACGAGTATCGGGTTGGACTGACCCCGGCGAGCGTGCGGGCCTATGTTGCGGAGGGACACGAAGTGCTGGTGGAATCGGAAGCTGGTCTCGGAATCGGGTTCTCAGATGAGGACTACCGCGCGAGTGGCGCCGAAGTCGCCCCAACGGCGGCGGAGGTCTTCGAACGCGCAGGGATGGTGGTGAAAGTGAAAGAACCCCAGCCGAAGGAGATCGCGCACTTGCGGAAAGGTCAGATTCTCTACACCTATCTGCACCTTGCCGCTGACAAGGCCCTGACAGAGAGCTTGCTCGACCGTGAGGTGCATTCGGTCGCCTACGAAACGATCGAAGACGGGCGCGGTGGATTGCCGTGCTTGCGCCCCATGAGCGAGATCGCCGGACGCTTGGCGATCCAGCAAGGGGCGAAGTATCTGGAGAAAGCTTATGGCGGCAGGGGAGTCTTGTTAGGAGGCGTTCCCGGCGTGGCTCGCGGGCGAGTAGGTATCATTGGCGGCGGGATTGTAGGCCTGAATGCTTGCAAGATGGCGGTGGGGTTGAGTGCGGACGTGACGGTGTTAGACCTTTCGCTGGATCGGATGGCTTATTTGGATGATATCTTTGACTCGCAGATCACGACGTTGCACAGCACGCCGCATCACATTGAGGAAGTGCTCAAGCAATCGGATGTGTTGGTGGGTGCCGTGCTGATTCCGGGAGCGAAAGCTCCCAAATTGGTGAAGCGTGAGGATTTGAGCCTAATGAAACCCGGTGCGGTCATCGTCGATGTGGCCATCGATCAAGGAGGCTGTTTCGAAACCTCTCGCCCTACGAGTCACGATGATCCCACCTACATGGTGGACGACGTCGTGCACTACTGCGTGGCCAATATGCCAGGGGCCGTTGCGCGAACGTCCACCCTAGCACTTACCAGTGTGACCTTGCAGTATGGGTTGCGCTTGGCAGCTGCGGGTGTGGAAGGTTTCTGTCAGGGCGGTGACGCCTTGGCCAAAGGCCTGAACACGTTCCGTGGAGAGTGCACGTATGAGGCCGTGGCAAAGGCCCATGACTTGCCCTTCACCCCGTGGTTTGAAGCCATGAAAGTGACGCCTTCATGAGTGCAGGGAGAGGGAAGGTCATCGTCTTGATGGGGGTCTGCGGTTGCGGGAAGACCACGGTAGGCGAGCGGCTGGCAGCCCTCACGGAGGGCGTGTTCGTGGAAGGTGACGCTTACCATTCTGAGGCGAATGTGGAGAAGATGCGCTCAGGCACACCGCTGACCGATGCGGATCGGCAGGGCTGGCTGGAGACCTTGGCTGAGGTGATCCACGAGCACGCGGAGGGGGATCGCCATTGCTTTGTGGGTTGTTCCGCCCTGAAAGAGGCCTACCGCGAGGTGCTCCGGACGGGCGATCCTGATCTGCAAGTCGTCTACCTCCATGGCTCGCGGGCCCTCTTGCAGGCACGGATGGAAGCCCGTCAGGGGCACTACATGCCGCCCGGATTGCTCGATAGTCAGCTGGAGATCCTCGAAGAGCCACGGGAAGCCCTTCGCGTTTCGATCGATCAGGATCCAGATGCAATCGTGCGAGAAATTGCGTTGGCCCTTTCTCTGGAAGGAGTTGCGTAGGATTCAGGCCGTGATTCGCGATCCTGTGTTACAGAAATTAGACTCATTGTAATAAATGGTTGCTGTCGTCTCAAGAGTGATTCATAATTTCTATGAATTCGATACAAATGAGAACGACTCTTTCCTGTTTCCTGTTTGCGTTGGCGGCTCTCTTCCCGGGGATCGCGCGTGGGCAATCCTTGGATCTCCATGTCGATACCGGTAGTGGCTACCAGACGAGTGGAAGTGCTGATGTGGGGGCGGTCTTCACGTACCGCCTCCAGTATCAGTTTCCCAGCGCTGGCGTGACCTACTCAAATGCCCGCGCCGAGATCCGCCTGCCCTCGGGAGTGACCTACCTGGCCAAAGGGGTATCCCCGCATGTCGCATCATCGACTTACCTGAGCGGCTCGCGCACGGTTGTCTTTGATTTCCACCCGACGCTTCCGTCCAGTTTCTCTGGAGATCTGCTTGTGAGCGTGCGTTTCCAAGGCGGCACCCTCACGGGCTCCGTGGGGACGGCCTCTGGCGATCTGTTCTGGGATGCGAATGGAAGTGCTCAATCAACGGCGTCAGCAGATGTGGACGTCACGGCAACCAACGGAAGCAACCCGCCGTCGACCTCAGAAGGCATCGACCTCGATTACTGGAAGAGTGCCAATCCCGCCTATCTGGGATCTGGCTATTACTACTCGTTAAGGCATGGCAATCGCGGCGCTAGTGATGTCGACAACTACGTGGTTGAACAACACTTTCCCAAAGAGTTCATCTTTGAGTATTGGCGTCATAACCGGCGCTTCAAACAAAGCCATCCGGTGCAGGTGCGTTACCAAACCACCGCACAGAGTACGTGGGTGCTGTGGCCGGGCGCACCATTCGATGTCCAGGATGGAAGTTCGAAGCATGCTAGTTCCTTGGGGCTTGCTCCCGGGGAGTACGTCACCAAGTTGCAGTTCGACTATGGCACGGTCCCAGCAGGACTCGACTATCATCATGAGAAAGCGCCTGCACAACTCTTCCTCATGGGTGAGATCTCCACGAAGAATGGCAACGGCCAGCCGAATGATGTCCATGGCAACCCCATCGCCATCGGGACGAACTTTACTGGTTCAGGCACGCTTTCGGCAAATGGTCACGCGACCTTGCATCGATCCTCCACCAGCCGGATTGATCCGGATCTAGCAGAACCATACTTCCGTCTCAATTTCCTCACGGGTGGTCCCTACAATCAGAATGAGATCGTCCGGGCGCGTCTCACCGTGCAGTCCCCGCCCGTGAACGTGCTCGACTTGCAGAATCCCACAATCGTCAGTCTCTTGCCCCCAGAGTTGGAATACGTGGGAAATGTCACTGCGAATCGCGATTTGCCTAACATCTACGCGCAGGCGAACTGGAATGGCAGTGGGCAGACCCTGGTCCGTTTCCAGTGGAATGCGGCCAATCCATTGACGATCACGCCGAACACAGAATGGATTGATGTGAATGTGGACTTCGATCTGCGCGTCGCTTCCTGGACAGCAGATGGCCGCTACGACACGACTACGATGGGATGGGTGAGTAATCCTTCTCACGGATGCCAGTACAACAATGAGATCGTCGATAGCCACGACGTGGACTCCGATGGCAACCACTCGGATGTCCATTGTGGGATGTATCGGAGCTTCGAAGTGTTCCGCGACTCGACCACGGAAGCGGCCACGGTGGTCGTTTCCGATTCTTTCGTCACTGAGGGCGATGCGGTGGCCGTTCGCGTGAGTTTGACGGCGCCCAATGCGACTGACGTGATCGTTTCCTATGCCACCCGGGGTCAGACGGCGCAGAGTGACGCGGATTTCGTCGACACCTCAGGGAACCTCACGATCCCTGCAGGCGAAACGACGACCACCCTAACGGTTCCCACCATTCAGGACCTATTCGTGGAACGTGAGGAAACGTTTCTGCTGATACTAACGGAAGCAAACGGAGCGCCAATCGCGGATGATGATGCCTTGATCACGATCATTGATGATGATCAAGATGTGGATAAAGACGGCGATGGATTGGTGAGTCTGCAAGACTGGGATGATGACAATGACGGCATCTTGGATCGGGATGAAGGCTGGAAACTTCAGGACGTCGATGCCCAACTTTACCTGCAAATGTCAGGAGATGCCTCCGCGCAAGCGAATGAGGTCACCCTCACGCATGAGAGCAATGATAGCGCTGGAAAGGCGATGTCGACCAAGCGCATGGACCTGAACTACGACATGCGTTTAGACTTTCAGATCTACCTTGGAGATCGCGACGCGGATGGCGCGGATGGCATGGCCTTCGTTCTTCATAACGACCCCGCGGGGACTTCCGCCCTCGGAGCCAATGGCTATGGATTGGGGGCTCATGGGATCCAGAATGGCATTGCGCTAGAGTTTGATACCTATCAGAATCGCTTTGATTCGAGTGATGATCACACGGTGATCTGGGACACGGATACCGGTGTGGCGGTGAATGAGAATTGGGATACCGCGCCCGATTTCCTGAGTGTTGCGATTGCCCACGAGAATCTGGAGGACGGGCAATGGCATGCGGTGACGGTCACCTGGGATGCCCGCGCGCAGACACTCGCTTACACCCTGGACGGGGTCATTGCCGGGCAAGTCACGGCGGATCTTGCCAGTGATTACCTGGACGGAAGCCGCTTTGCCTACTTCGGTTGGACGGGATCCACCGGGTTGCATGTCAATCACCAGGCCGTGCGCGTGGTTGGCTATGAAGGGGAATTTGACGACGCTTACTTCCTCCAGCGCGATACGGATGGCGATGGTCTGCCGGATCACTGTGATTTGGATAGTGACAACGACGGCATCGCTGATGTGATCGAGGCAGGAGGTGATGATCCTGACAATGATGCCATCGTGGGAGCCGGTGCCATCACAGATGTGGATGGCGATGGCGTCCACGATGGGGTGGACGATGTGGACGGCGGTCATGCCGCCCAAGAGGTCACGACGGGAACGCCGCTTGCGCTTCCCAACTCGGATTCCACAGGCAGAGCGGACTGGCGCGACATCGATGCCGATGATGATGGGATCCCGGACAACGTGGAAGCGCAGGCCACAGCGAGCTACCGTCCGCCGCGCGGTGTGGATGCTGATGGGGACGGCTTGGATGATGCCTATGATCGGATCGACGGCTGGGATCCCGATGGCGTGTTGGGGTCCGTGGGCTTTGCCGCTGGGGAGGGGCTCATTCCGGTGAATACGGATGCTTCAGGAGCGCCTGACTACCTGGATCTAGATAGTGATAATGACAGTGATCTGGATGCAGAGGAGAACGGATTGGGTGCCAATTATCCCTCTGGCGATGATAGTGATGGTGATGGTCTCGATGATGCCTTTGACACCGTGGCGTTCGGTTGGGATGCAAACGATCGCGTGGATGATCCCAATCCCTCCACGCTGGGAGACAAGGATGGGGATCTTGCTGCCGATGGAAGCGATGCTTTCCCCATGGTCCGCGATGTCGATTTCCGCGATCCCGAGAAGCCGAACACCTTTGGGGGCTGGCAAAGTGTGTATGCGGCTCCTTTGCAAGGTGAGATCGGTCCCCACGACAACCCCGATGGTGACCTCTACACGAATCTGTTAGAATACGCGATTTGCCTCCATCCTGTCACGGGACTTCCAGGGCCTGGTGGCTTCTTTGTCGATCACGATGGCACTAGCAGCACGTCGAGATTCTATCGTCCAGTGGGTGGGCTTGGTGACATCACTTACGAGATTCACGCTCTGAGGGATTTGCCAGTGTTAGAAAGCCAGACGTGGACAGTGCTCTATTCCATTTCGGGGAGCGGAAGTGCGCCTGCAGGGGTCGTCGTGACGAATCTTGGGAATGGTATCGAAGAGGTATCCGTGCCTGATCTTGCCATGCAAGCTCCTCTAACGCAAATGTCAGGCTTCCTGCGCCTGGCCGTTCGCTACGGCGATGAGGTGAGTTACGGTCCTGTCTGGGGATGGACGGAGACCGTCATTGAGGAGGGGCATCAAGAGACCTATGCAAATCCCTTCACGGATGTGGAGGTGCTCGCAGGGAAGATTGATGGTTTGGCAGGGACGCATGGCATCAATGTAGCCTCCGCTTTAGGTGGGGCGTTGTTAGAGCGTGAAGTGGATTTCTCCGGGGCGTCATTCTACATCGAGATCATTGATGGCACCCTGGAAGGGCACCGCTTTGATGTGGTCCACGGGGCGGGATCGATCCTGACCTTGGCCAACGATTCCGATCTGCATCAAGGCCCACCATTCAACACCATGGTCACCCCTGTAGCCATTCCAAGCGCCCTGACAGATGGACGCTTTGTGCTTCGGGCGCACCGAACCCTGGATCATCTTTTCCCGCCTGCTAGTGGCGCCTTCACCCCTCAGGCCCACACCTTCGTTGAGGGCCATCCTGCGGATCGCATCACCCTCTTTCGGGGAGATTGGCAATCATACTGGCTCTATGATCACGGTGGCGGCACCCCTCACTGGGACCTTGATGGCGATGCCATGTTCACGGATGCAGGATCGACGATCATCGCGCCAGATCATGGGATGTTTGTGGCTCCTCAGGAGACCACGGTGGTCATGCTAGCCAGCGGCATGGTCCGCAAGCACGCCTTCGCCATGCCCTTGCCGCAGGGGTGGGCTCTTCGCGCCGGTGGCTTCCCGCTCGACCAGTCTGCGGCCGAGCGTGCCATGAATCAGCACACCTTTGATGGGAGCGATGATCCCACAGCATCAGATTCGATCTGCTTCTGGTTGGGGGATCATGGAACCTATCTCCCGGAGTTCCGTTGCGCCTTTCTCTTTGAGCCTGCCACCACCGAGACGCCTCGCTGGGTCTATGCGGACGACGATTTCCTCACTCCTCGAGACTTTGAGAAATCGATGTTTCCCCGGGATCGCAGCAGCTTCTACTACCGTCACCTGGCACCCAAGGCGGACTATGTCTTGCCACTCGCCTGGTGCATCGATCTCATCGGTGAGTAGTGGCGGGTGCAGCACTGCGATTCTTCTCAAGAATGGTCGCCAGGGGCGATGAAACCCCGTGAAGATAGCCGTAGAAGTTGAATGATTTGGTGGTTATGATAATTACGACTTGTGGCTATCCATCGTCCAAAGAAGCAGCCGATCCCTGTGGCGATCACCTTGCGGGTAATCCTGGCATTCCTTGCCTGGAACGGTCCCTGCCAGGCCGCCAAGGTGGTCTGGCAGAGCACGCCTGGGACGCCTCACCAGGCGTCCGATGGCAGCGCTCTTGATGCCGCTGCCACCTTCGAGCTAGGCGTCTTTGACTCGGGCTTCACCCCGACGAAGAACAACGCGGCGCAATGGGGTAGTCACTGGACGGTCTTTGATCGCACCACGTTCAACCCCCAGACATCGTTCTTCGCGAGTTCGGTCACGTTTACGAACAACGACCCACCATTCGCCGCCGGTCGGCAGGTTTACATGTGGGGGAGCACGGGCGGGGCGACCCCCGAATGGATCTTGGCCACGCATGGGGATTGGGAATGGCCAGACGCGGCCTTGCAGTTTCCTACCACCTGGAACATCGCCTTTGCCTCCACCGTCATTGCGGGAACCATCCGCGCCTCTGGTGATCCTTTCCTCCTCCGATCAGCCGTGGTTGAAGGGGCCATCGGCGCATCCTTGACGCCCGAACAGTGGCTGGCCTCCCATTTCAATCCTAGTCAATTGTCGGATCCAGAAGTTGGGCAGCTGACAAGCGATCCCGATGGTGATGGTCGCGACAATTTGATGGAAATGGCGCTCGGAGGTGACCCACTGATCGCCGAGATGGACGGGTATGGCGTCGATTGGATTGACGTAGAAGGCTTCCGTTACCTGCGTCTCACGGTTTCGAAACAAGCGATCCAACAGATCCAGTATCGTGTCGAAGTCAGTGGCGAATCCATGCAATGGCAAAGCGGGCACACGGCCACGACGACACTCATCAATGATGTGCACACGCTCGAAGTGCGCGACAATGTGGCCTATCAGGTGGGCCAATCACGCTTTATCCGGCTCACCGTCCAGCGATAGCCGCTTGCCTTGATCGAGCTTGCGGAGGAATACGAAGGGAAGCGCAAGCAGGCTGAAGAAGATCAAGGCGGCCAACTCCAGCATCAGGATGTAATAGGGCCAATCCCCGAAGTAGTCTAACATCGATGCCGTTTCAGGCTTCGCACGCAAGAAGCCATAATTGGTACCGGCGATCACATTGGTAAGGCCTGCGACGAGCAGATAAAGCTGCGCCCAGGCAAGTGCCCGCAGTGCCCCACCGGGTCGAGGATACCGCCGTAGACCAAACACCACGGCAACCGCAGCGATGACCACGCCACCGTGGATGATAAAGAAGACAATGAAGACGGGATGGGGAAAGCCCACCGGAACATTCGGTGTGATCACCGCCTGCAACGTGCCTGCCAGACCCCAGAAATAGAGCAGCTCACAGAAGATCTGGCGCCGAAACACAATGGCAAGAAAGCCTAAGACCGCTGCCCAATTACAAAGGTGCATGGGAAGGGCATTCTCTAACAAAGGTCCTTCCAGTGTTGAGAACGCCCAAATCTTGGCAGGGAAAGAAAGCAACAGAGCCCATGCAAGAACCAGCAGCGAGCCCCGCAACAAAGGTGGTTGAGTGCCCCAACGCCGCAACGCCACCACCAGGGTCGCCGCCAGCACCACTGTCAGCGTGAGCACCGTGAGGTGAGCGGAGCCAAAGAGCTGAAATGATGGAAGGGTGGCCGTAGCGAGCATGGGCATCACCACAATCCTCCACCGGCTAGCCTCTGTTGTCGACCAGCGTGATTCAGGAAGCTGGAAAGGGTTCCTGGCCGTGCGAAGCATCCGCCCAACCTGACGGACTTGCCAAATCCGCTCATCCAAGCGACGCTTCCAGGATGCAACTGCGCACCGAAGACCGCGGCGTCGAGATCCGTCGCGCCATTGATAACGGGCCGCTATTGGCTGGTCGATTCCTCCTAACAGGAATGAAGCGTTTAATCCTGTTCCTGGTGATTGCGAATGTTGCTAGTGCGGGCACGTCTTGGACTCACAGGACAGTTGAGGGCGAAGGCGGGGGCGGCAATGGCGATTACTATTTTTACCAATCGTTCAGACCAAAGTCTGGTTCTGACGTGATGCGGGTATTGAAGGCCCGGGCAGTTTACGCCTTCGATCCGAGTTCGAGAACGGTCACAGTAGCAGATTATTTGTTTTCAGATGGGGTTCACATTCGCATCGCGCATGCGTCACGGAAGGATGCGAACAGGCTCTTCGAGGGTGAGGATGTGGGTATGGAGACGGTTCGAGAGTATCGGATTCCGTTCGAGATAACGAGAGGTAGGATGATCAAGCCGAAGGCTGGGACAAAGCTCTCAGAGCCGCAGCAAGCTGACTTGCTGAATCTGGTCCATGTGCTGGCGATGCAGCGCTGCTCCGCACCAGTCAGGCAGCCAGACGCTGCCGTGAGGAGTGGATTGAATGGAAACTGAGTCTGTTCGTAGAGTGTCTTGCTAGAAACATTTCAAAGAAATCATGAGAGTCTTATGGATCTTTATGCTTGTTTGGGTCTGGGCTGTTTCCAGGCTGCTTGGAGGTGACCTTGATGCGTTGTTCGATGGCGATGATATCGCTGTTTATATCGTGAATGGAATGAGCGGGGAAGCATTCGCCTACAATCAGGAAAGGATCGATCGTCGGTTCACTGCTTGCTCGACATTCAAGATTCCGAATGCCCTCATCGCCTTGGACTCCGGCGTTGTCTCGAGCACGAAGCAGGTGTTTCCGTACGACCCCAAGAGACACAAACACCCGCACCGACGAAGCGCCGAATACAATCGGGATCAAACCTTGGATACCGCCTTTCAGTTTTCCGTTGTTTGGACCTTTCAAGAGATCGCGAATAGCGTTGGCATAGAGGGCTATGGGACCTATTTGGAGCGGTTTGATTACGGTAATAAAGATACCTCTGGAGGGGTCGATGCCTTCTGGCTTGGCTCTCTCAAGATATCGGCTCGAGAGCAGGTGCGTTTCCTCAGAGGATTCTACCAGAACGCGTTCAATCTCAGGGAGAACGCCATCCAAACGGTCAAGGAAATCATGCTTCTCGAAGAGAATGAAGCCTACAGGCTATATGGCAAAACCGGCACGAAACTGCCTGAGGACGGACGCTGGCTTGGTTGGATGGTTGGCTTTGTGGAGATGGAAGAGGATGTCTTTCACTTTGCCATCAATCTTGACAGTGAATCCTACGAAAAGCTTACCTCCGAAAGGAAGGCGATTTTAAAACGTTGCCTTCAGTTTCTTGAAAAGTCCTCCTCTCCTTCGAGATAGGAAAGTGATATGATTATTTATTGATCATATCATTGCGAGTGATTGAGGTTGATCTGCGGCTAGAATCCGCAGTTGCGTAGCGGCGGAATCCTGCCGCCGCCTGCCATTTGGGGGATATCTTCCTCAACACCAATGGCGCTGGCGGTTGGGTCACACTAACGCTGGGTGGCGCGGATGCGGTAGAATGCTCGGATGTCCGTGTTGAGATGTGGGGTGCTGCTGCGGAAGAGGAGAGTCGAGGTGCCGTCGCCATTGTGGGTTTCCTCGTGTAGGCGCATGGTTAGGGCGTCCCACGGTCCAAGGAGGTTTGGCGTGGTTTCGACAGCAAGGATGGCGTCATCGGCTGCCAGGTTTCGGCGAACGGAAACGGTGAGGTAGCGATTGGGAACGTCTTCGATGGTGATGTCCGCGAAGGCGAGATCGAAGGCGTCGTTCCCGTCTGCGCCCATGAGGTCGCTGGTGCCCAGGGCGTATTCGAGGAAGGCGTTGAGATGGTCGGCATCGGCATCAGCGGTGGCATTGCCGGTGAAGGTGCTTCCGTCGTGGGTGCTTGGATTGCCGCCCAACGCCGTGCTGCTACGCCAGCTTTGGGCGTCGGCGTAGTCTGGAGCATTTAAGGCTGCCAGGACGAGGCTGTAGCCGGTGAAACCCGCGTCGACGGGCCACGGGTGTTGGTCATTGTAAGTGAAGTGGGCGATGTCGGTTCCTTGGCCATCGATGACTTGAATCGTTTCGCCGTCGTTGTCTAACCGCGTGCCATTGGCGAATTCGCCAGCGATGGAATGGGTGGTGCCGTAGCGCGCTTCGAACGCGGTGCGCTGGGCAACCACGAGCACGCGTTCACCCGGCGCTAGATGGAGGACATCGCTTCCGGTGAAGTCGAAGGCGATACCGGAAACGAATCGGACGTCGTGAAGCGAGATCGTGTCGGTGAGACTGACATTGCGCAACTCGATGAATTCGAAAGCCGCTGGATCTGCCGACGCGCTGAGCTCAGAAGGGGCGGTTGGCGCGGCCGGCGCGTAGTGCACCTCCGTGACTAGGAGGTTGGAGGCATTGGCCAGTGGTCCAACCAAGTAGCTGCCCTGGATGGGGGCGCTCCACTCGGATCCGATCCGTGCGCGAGCGGTGACCGTAACGGATGCGGTGACATTAATCGCAGTGGTAGAAGAGGCGCTGGTTGAGACCGCACCACCAGAAGCACGTGGATCGGTGCCGTCTGTGGTGTGATAGACGGTGCTTCCTGCAAGCTTGGTGAACCTGATAGACGTGCCAGAGGAGACGAGGCCGGGCGTCTGAACAAACTCGGGCATGCTGGTGTAATGGGTATCAATCCAATCGAGGCGCGTGTGGAGCCAATCCTTCAGGATGGAGACTTCGTTGGCATGGCTGCCCCCTCGTGGGGGTACGGAGGTCCAGCGTGCGAAGTTGCGAGCTTGTGCGGTGGCGGCGATCCCGTTGCTGTTGTTAGCCGAAGTGTTGAGAAGGCTATCGAAACGGTCAATGATCTGCTCCACATGCGCCCAGGCAAAGGCTCCCTCGCGGCGCTGTGTTTGCCAGAGATCGGTATGCGCCTGTCGGAAATCGACTTTCTCAAGAGCCTCTCCCCACCAGACGTAGCGATTGTCATACCATGTCCGGCTGGAATCCCCGGTGCCGTCCCACGATTCAGGGTTGTCGTCGCGCCCATCGGTCGATTGCATGGTTCTATCAAAGTCCCAAACGGGGCCTGCGCCGACCCGACCCAAGCGATCTTTGTAATAGTAGCCGCTGAGTCGGAAGCCATCGACGTTCTTGGTGAGGGTATTGATCCAATGGTGTTTTAGCCAGGATTCGGGGATGATGTAGTCAGTGAATGGGGTTCCGTTAGTAGGGTGCAATCCGTCATTGGATTGCACGGCGGTATTGAACTCGTTGAGATAGTTGATCAGCCAATCCTTCTGCGCCGTGGTGATGTCACTTTCTTTGGGATACACGTGGGCGAGCAGTCCCTGCCCTTGCACGGTGAACCCGCTATCGCCGCCATCGAGACGGTCTTTCTTGAATAGGTAACCTCCGGTGATCGCGGGCTCGGCGTCGTCCGTTGGGAGAAGGCGTTCCACATCCACGCGATCATCGTCCCGCTTGATCTTCTCCGTCCAGGAATAGACGCCAAAGTAGTCGCTGCTGTAGGAGAGATTGCCTCCTCCGGTGTTGTTGATGACTTCGACGTGCCGCGTTCTGGTGGCGTATTCCCCCAGGTCGTTGCTCAGTTGGTAGGCCAAGTCGTTGCGCATGAGCGCGCGGTCAAACTCGTATTTGGAACCTAACACCCAGTCAGATTCAGCAGGCATGTCCAGAGGCTTGATATTCTGATCCACATCGTTGTCGTCCCAGGTCTCGATGGCCATGGAGTATTTGGGCCAACCGGCGCTAGAAGAGCCGCGCACTTTCATGGTGCCGCGGGTGGCCACTTCGAAAGGGTCTGTCATGTCGGCAAATCCATCGCCAAGGTCATCAGGACGGATGATGGCCATGAACATCGTCGTGGTACTGTTAGGGCGGCCGCCGCCGAAGTTCTCCAAGATGACGATGGGCAGGTTGGACCTGAACTGGCGCAAGTCGGGATGGAGATAGAGATAGGTCTCTGTCGAGGTAGGCCCTGCGGTGCCATCCGGGGTGAAGACTCGTGCGCGTATCTGGGTGGTGCCGGTGACGGATAAGGGAGCGGAGTATGGGCTCGACGTGATTGTGGGAACGCTGCCATCTGTCGTGTAGCGGATGAGTTGGCCCTCATCGGCGCCGCTCAGGACGATGGCTAGCGTGGATGTGAAGGTGCGGCTGGCTTCTGAGAATGTGACTTCACTGTTAGGTAGGCCAAGTTCGGTCCCGTTGATGCCATTCGGCGTGCTGCGGAGGAGGTAACCTGCGTCTCCGAGCTGCGCTTCAGTCAAGCGCGTGGCGATGAGGGCGGCTCTGACTAACATGTCGGAACTATTGTTCTGACGGTTGAGGCCGTGAAAGGCGAGTATGTTCTGCCCTGCGACCACAGCAGCTTTCATCGCGGTGATGTCGTGATCAATGAAAGTGGTGGCGCTGGCGTCTGGATGATCGGCCGTGGCTGTGGCGTTCCAAGTGAGAGTCGCGGGAGCACGGTCCGAGGCGACCTGCGTGCCGTTGATGTAGGCGACGAACCCGTCATCGATCTTAGTGCGGAGAGTGAGCTGTGAGATTTCAGATAGATTGCTCGCCGTGAAAGGGACGCGCACGTAGACCGTACTATTCTGATTGTACATGGCGTCTCCGACATCAAGTCCTAGCAGATTGCCGTAGTCGTAGCCGACGCCCATGGAGCCACTATCCCATGTGGTATCATTGTAAGAAAGAGTGGTCCAGGAACTGCCGATCGGCGCTGTGGGAACGCGTGCTCTGCAAGGGGCCGTCTCCATCACCCACGTTTCGTCAGTGACATTGCCCTGCTGTTGGAGACCGTAGGAGATGTCTCTGAACTGTTGAGGGAAATGGGGGCTGAAGTCGTCTATGACGGAGGTACCATCGGGAGCGATGAGACCGAGATACTCCCCATTGCTGGTGAGCTTGAAATTGGCGTGCAACTCCGAACCAGCGAGGCGGCGATCCTTGTCCGAAGCGAAGACGATGAGAAAGGCGCCTGGCTCCAAGATCGTGGGTGCGGGGAACGTCCATTTCTGGAGGAAGTTTGCGTCGTCGGTCAGATGATAGCCTCCGAGATCAAGCGCAGTAGTGTCAGGATTATGGATCTCGATCCAGTCAGTGGTGGTCCCATCCTCATCGAGGAGACCTGAAGTGTTCCAAGCCATGAACTCGGTGATACGAGGGGCGGCGGAGAGAGAGCACAACAGGACAACGGCATGAAAGCCAATCGTCGCGAGTACTCGGGGGAGAGGCGAGTAGGGCAACATAGGGCAATGGGGGAGGGTTGAGGGGAGGATACCCTAGCACAGCATCCCAAGCACTCAAAGGCGTGCGAAGTCCCCTGCGATCTCTATGCGGCAAGGCCTCGAGAGCTTTCCCAGCCAATCCATCAAGGGCGGCGGCTCACGGCGTGGGATCGGGATGGGCGGTGATGGCCCGCGCGTTCTGGCGATCGACCACCAATCGGAGACCCCGTTTCTCCGGCTCGACTGCGTTCCGTTTGGATTGGATGGCGAGGCGCTGCAACTCGCTGAATTCGACCGTCCATTCCTTGGCATTTGATTCCACATCGAAGAAGCCGCGGTGACAGGGGCCCTGAGCCACTTCCCGAATGGAGCCTTCAGTGGCAACTTCCGATGGGGCATCTTCTGGAGGCTCTTCGGCATCTTTGTCAGTCGGAGGCTTCACGTAGGAAAGCAGTTGTTTGCGTTCGCTAGCATCGGGCAGGCGATAGACCATTCCAGGCAAGAGATGCCCCGCTTGCACGCCTTGCTGGGTGAGCCACTCGGCGTAGTCAAGCGCTTCTAACAAAGTGACCTTGATGGGAAGTAAGCCAGCCTTAGCTCTGACTTCGTCTGCCTCGCTCTTGGTCATTCCTCCCTTGGAGGCGTGGATCAAGTAGTCCACGTAATCTTGCTGCGTCACTTCGCGACTGCCATAGAGCAGCCCGCCACTTGAGAGGGGGATGAAACGCATGCCGAGGGCATTCTCCCACAGCACATCGCGATCGGGGTAGGGAATCATGTTCGGTCGTCCCAGTTGGGCATCCGCCCGCAATTCTTTGAGGAATGGAAAGTGATCCAGATGCTCGGGACGATCGATGCGTGTGTGTGTGATCCCTAACATTTCGATGGGTTGAGCGCTGAGATCCGTCAAATGATGCACCTTCGTATGGTCGCAACGGAACGAGATGAGGCTGAGGGCGGATAGCTCACTGATGGATTCGACCGGCGTGTTGCGAATGTCCAAATGATCGATGGGGAGTTCGCCGATCGCGTTGATGTGGCGGAGTTGATGATGCCCGCTGAGATCGAGTTCGAGGCCTCTTTCGTAACGGTGAATGGAAGCGTGCCACACCTCTTGCTGGGGATTCCAATGACGAAGTTTCTTCTCCACCTCTCGCCAGGAAGCGGCGAATTGCGATGGTGTTTGTGCTAGCCAACGCAAAGCCAGGGGATGCCCTGGATAGACGCGTAAGGCCTCCATCAAGGCTTCGGTCTCTTTCTCCTCGTCATCCAGGCGCCGGGCACGCCCTGCCGAAGACATGTGGCCTTCGTATTCGCGATGGCTTTCTTCCAAGTCCTCTAGTTGCGAGGACATCTGATCATACTCCGGACCCTCTTTTCCCAGATTGATTTCCCCCATCTTGCGAGCCAATTCTAACGCTTCCTCATGTTTGCCATTCCCTTTCAATGCCAGGATGTTCTTGTCTAACACTTGCCGTTGAATGGAAGGATCAGCCTCGGCGATCTGTTGCAGCAAGGCATTGATCTCCTCTTTCCCGGAGCCGTCTCCGAGCTGACTCACAATCATCCCCATCGTGAGAATGACCTCTTCGAGAGACATCTGCCCCTGTTCTTGTTTCTCATACATCTTGGCCCCAAACCACAAGGCGGCGGTGACCACGAGCATGCCAAAGAAGAGGATCAACGTGACGTGCATGCGCATGGCGGAGGCCACGCCTGATTTCTCCTTGGCTTTCACCTCGGAGCGGGTGCCTTCGTCCACCGGTTTCACCTCTTTCTTGGGCATCTCCATGGTGCGCAAGGTTCGGGCACTCATCTCTTGCCGGAAGTCAGTGATGGAGGCGATGCGTTTGGCCGGGTTCGGATGGATGGCGCGGAGAATGACGTCGTCCAGCCACTTGCCAGCCCCGGTTGCTTGGGACGGCATCTTCATGAAATGGCCCGAGGGCGGTTCGCCCACGAGGATTTCATACGCCACGACACCAAGACTGTAGACATCGCCCGTCACGCTGGGCGCGCCACCATTCTGTGCTTCAGGGGCGACATAGACCCGCTTTGGATCCAACGGATCCGGTTGGTAGCCGGTCACGAGGTCAAGGATTCCGTAACCCACCATCAGCGCTTCGTTCTTGGGAGTGACAAAGACCGAGTCAGACCGCAAACGGCCGTGAAGCCACCCAGCCTGATGCCGTCCTTGCAAGGCCACTGCCAATTGATCGATCATGGCGAGCGAGGTTTCGACCGGCAAGGGACCCTCCTTCAGTTTGGTCGGGAGCGGCACGCCATCGCGCCAAGGGCTCACCACTACGAGGCAATTGGCAACGCAGCCCGCTTGGAGAATGGGGACCCCGCCAGGGAGCTGGTTGAGGGCCGTGACGGCTTGCGCCTGCTCGTAGCCTGCCGTGAGCTGTGCGGTGGCTTCAGGACCGGTGGATGAAGCCGAAAGCAAGCGGATGCATAACGAGCCGGCGTCCGGCAGCGTCCCACGAATCATGACCTCGATCGGGTGCCGCGTGGGTAAGATGTCATCGACGATGAGTTGAGGCCAATGCGCCTGAAGTTGTTGCACCGCCCATTCCGGCGGCAACGCCTTGGGTGCTTGAGATGAGTTCGTTGGCAGGCCTCCCATGAAAACGTGATGATCTAAGGCATTCTTAAAATATCAATAAAACATGGCAATTATAAATGCTCCATATGTTACGAGGATCGAGGCGAGGAAAGAATCGCTGCTTGGGAGGACCTGATGCAGAGTTCGTCCATGAAACGGCGATCATTTCTGCGAAACACATCCGTGATGGGGTTTCCCATGGTCTTACCGAGTCACCTGATCCGCGGCGCGCAGACGCCGAGTGGCACCCTTCATCTTGCGGGTGTGGGGGTGGGTGGCATGGGCGCCAATTACCTCCGCGAGCTGGCGAGTGAGAAGATCGTCGCGCTGGCCGATGTCGATTCCAAGAAGGCCGCGGATACCTTCAAGACGTATCCGCAGGCGACGCGTTATGAGGACTTCCGGGACCTTCTGGAGAAGGAGAAACATCTCGATGGCGTGGTCATTGGCACCCCAGACCACACCCACGCCGTCGTGGCCATGGCGGCCCTGGATCTGGGGAAACACGTCTACTGCGCCAAGCCACTCACGCGCACCCTTGCCGAAGCGCGCGCCGTTACCCAACGGGCGGCCGAGGTCAACGTGGCCACTCAGATGTCGATTCAATGGAACGCGAAGGAATCGCACCGCCTTCTGGCGGAGTGGATCGCGGATGGAGCGATTGGCCAAGTGACAGAAGTCCACACCTGGTCGAACCGACCGATCTGGCCGCAGGGATTGGAACGTCCTCAGGAAACACCGCCTGTGCCTGCCCATTTGAATTGGGATCTTTGGTTAGGGCCGGCGCCAGAGCGTCCCTATCACCCGCACTATCATCCTTTCAAATGGCGCGGCTGGTGGGACTTCGGCTGTGGGGCGCTGGGCGACATGGGATGCCATCACTTTGATCCCATCTATCGGAGTCTCCGACTCACCGCGCCTACCGCGGTGGAAGCGGCTGCAGATGTGAAAACCTTCGCAGAAACGGCACCGCCCGCGGCGACCATCACCTATCACTTTCCTGAAAGAGAAGGGTTGGCACCTGTGAAAGTGGTCTGGTATGACGGCGGACGCGAACCGGCGCGGCCACCCGAATTGGAGGCGGATCGCAAGATGAGCGATACCTTTGGAGGTACGCTCTACCTGGGTGATCGAGGCAAGATTCTCACGGGAGGACTTGCCGATGGCGTGCGTCTGATTCCTGAAACGAAGATGCGTGCCTATCAACGTCCCCAAGCTACCCTCAAGCGCTCTCCCGGACACTATCAAGAGTTCATCGGTGCCTGTAAAGGCGGTCCTCCCGCGGGCGCGAACTTTGCCTATGGTGGAGCACTGACAGAAGCGGTTCTGTTAGGGAATGTGGCGCTGCGCTTTCCTGGCCAACGCTTGGAATGGGATGCCCAACGCCTGCGCGTGACGAATGTGGACGCTGCCAATGCGTTCATTCAATCGGAGGATCGGAAAGGCTGGTGATGCATCATTCTCTTCTGATCGTTCTCAGCCTCTTGATGGTGGCCAGTCTCGCGACGGGTGAAGAACCGGATTCTGGTCCCAAGTCTGCCGAGGCGATCGCCCGCGAAACGCGGCCCTCATTAGTCACCATCACCCACGAATCACGGCGCGGCCAGGGGGGTGAAGGAAGTGGTTTCTTTGTGAGTCCTGGATTGATCGCGACCAATCTCCACGTCATCCAGGAAGCGCGTCCTATCCATGTCACCACGAGCGATGGCAGGGAACTCACCGTCACCGCGGTGCATGCTTCCGATCGCAAGCTCGATCTCGCTCTCGTAGAGGTGGCGGAGGAGGATGTGCCAGCGCTTCCGTTAGGAGATTCGAGCGCCTTGCCTGATGGGCTCTCGGTCGTGGCCATGGGGAACCCTCAGGGATTTGAGTTCAGTGTGGTGGAGGGGATCATTTCCGCGACGCGCGACTTCGATGGGGTGTCCATGATCCAGCTCGCGATCCCGATCGAACCTGGAAACAGCGGCGGGCCTTTGCTCGATCGTCACGGAAAGGTGATTGGCATCCCGTCCATGAAATCCCAACTCACGGACAACATTGGTTTCGCTATGCCGGTGAACGCCGTGAAGCTTTTGTTAGAAAAGCCGAATCCCATTCCCATCGACCGTTGGGTCACGGTCGGGCGTCTCAGTCCACACAAATGGCAGCCGGTGCAAGAGGGAGCGCGGTGGCGGCAGCGTGCTGGGACCATCACGGTCCGCGGGCAAGGAAAGGGTTTTGGAGGACGGGCGCTTTGCTTGTTCCAGCGTCGCCCTAACGAAGGGCCCTACGAAGTCGCGGTGAAGGTGAAGCTGGATGCGGAATCGGGCGCGGCGGGCTTGGTCTTCGCCTCCGATGGAGGTGATCGCCACTACGGATTCTATCCCAGTGGGGGCAACCTACGTCTGACTCATTTCGCAGGTCCCGACGTCTTCTCGTGGAACATTCTCTTTGATCAGGAAGTGGCATCCTATCAGAAAGGCGAATGGAATCTGCTGCACATGGTCGTGGATGAGACCACGCTCACGGGTTACGTGAATGGGGTTGAGTGTGTGCGTTTGGAACACGACGTCAGGCGAGGGGGACAGGTCGGACTGTGCAAGTTTAGGGAAACCGAAGCCAGCTTCCAGGCGTTTCGCTTGCAGGAAGCAGGCGAAACCTTGCCGGCGGATGTCGCTCTGCGTGAGGAACTCGCCGCAGCCGTGAATGCATGGGTAACTCAGGGGAATGAGCATTCACGAAATCTGTTAGAAAAGCATCCTGTGCCCGCGCAAGCCTTGCTGGTTCAGCGTGCGCAAGCGTTAGAAAAGCAAGCAAGTGATCTGCGGGCGTGGTCTCTCGCCTTGCACCAACAGCATGTGTGTCAGCGTATGGCAACCTTGCTCAGTGAGAAGGGGGACGCCGAGATCGATCTCTTTCATGCGGGGCTTCTCATTGCTAAGCTGAGCCTGCCAGAGCTCGATGTGGACGCTTACCGCGAAGAACTTGAGTCCATGGCGGAGGACGTGCGCGAGGATCTCCCTGAGGAGGCGACCGCTTTACAGCGTTTAGAGAAAGTGTCAGACTATCTCTTCCGAGAGCTGGGCTTTCACGGGAGTCGTCTCGACTACTACACGCCGGAGAATAGTTATCTCAGCGCGGTGCTCGATGATCGGGAAGGCATTCCTATCACGCTTTCTGTGCTTTACATGGAACTGGCCCATCGCGTGGGGGTCACGGGGGTGGTGGGCATTCCGCTTCCGGGGCATTTCATGGTGCAATGCCAATCAGCGGATGAGGAGGACGACCATTTCCTGATCGATGCCTTTGATAGTGGCAAGCGTATTTCTCAAGAGGAAGCGGCCGACCTCGCCTGGGCGACGGCTCGCGTGATGCTGGAGGACGCGCATCTGGAACCCGCGAGCAAACGCGAGATCCTTGTGCGCATGCTACGCAATCTCATTGGCATCGATCTCGGGTCGGCGGAACCCACCAGGGCTCTGCCCCGTTTGGATCTTCTCCTCACGATCGCTCCCGAAGAGGCTTCGGAACGCCTGAGCCGTGCACTCTTGCGCTACCAGGCCAACGCGTCGGAGAAAGCGTTAGAAGACCTCACGTGGATCCTTGAGCGGCAGCCCGAAGGCATTCACCTGGGACGTGTGGAGGAGTTGGATCGCCGGATCCGTGCCAGTTTGGAGTAGAATGGCTTGCGCCGGTGGAAGTTTGTTTGGAGGGTAGCGGCACACTTATGAAACTCGATCAAATCTCGACTGCTTTCATGAGCCTCCTTCTGGAGGGGCTGCCGTTCATCTTTCTTGGAACGCTGGTGTCGGGATTCATTGATGCCTACCTGCCTTCGTGGGCCATGGATCGGCTCCTGCCGAAACGGCGCTGGATGGCGATCTTCATCAGTGGGCTGCTGGGACTCATCTTTCCGGTGTGTGAATGCGCCATCGTGCCCGTGATCGGGCGCCTGATCCGCAAGGGCTTGCCCATTTCCTGTGCCGTCACCTACATGCTGGCGGCACCGATCATCAATCCCATCACCATCGCGAGCACGATGATTGGATTCTCTGGAAATCCTCAGCAGATGGGTCCGCTCCTTGCCAATGTCCAGCATCATCCCATCTTTGTGACGGGCTCGCGTGTTCTCATTGCCTACATGGTTTGTGTGTTCGTGGGGTTGCTCATTCAGCGGGTCTCGGCATCCAAGATCATGCGTGACAAGGTGTTGAAAGGGATTGAAGCGAGCAAAGCGTCAGGTGAGACGGGGGAAGGACAGAGCATTCTCGGAGCCATCCGAGGCGCTCTCAAGGATGGTGCTTCTCTTGTTGCGGCTCTTCGCACGGCCATGCGTGATTGTGTTGATACCGGGATGTATTTCACGATTGGAGCGGCGCTCACCGCATTCTTCAATACGGGACCGCTTCAGGATGATATTGGAGTCATGATGTCCTCACATATCATCATTGCGGTGGCTACTCTCATGGGCTTGGCATTCATTCTCTCCCTATGCAGTACATCCGATGCCTTCGTGGCGGCTACATTGACTTTCAAAGAGGGCTTTCCCACCCAAGCGTATGAATATGCTGCCAAACTCGGTTTTCTCGTCTTCGGGCCCATGGTCGATGTGAAACTGCTCTTCATGTATTCGTCCATCTTCCGGCCAAAGTTTGTCTGGATGCTCGTCTTGGGTCTCTTTCTTCTCGTGGGTGCCATCTGTTCCGCGTGGTCTCTCATCCCTGTCCATCGTCTTCCGTTCTAACATCTCACCTCTACTGTCATGCCTGCGCCGCGTTTCTTTCACTTTGCCAGCATTGTCATGCTCTTTGCTTGGTCTGCCGTGCTCCTCTACTTCTACGCCTCGGGGCGCGTGGATAAACTTCTCACGGAGAACTTTCGCTATGGGCCCTTGGTAGGAGGGTTAGGGCTTGCCGTCGTGGGCTTCTTCAATCTCTTCACGGCGAAGTCGGAGGCGGCATGTTGTCATGAGCATCACCATCATGACCATGACCATGACCATGGGCACGATCACGATCATCGCCATGACCACGATCACACTTGTTGCGGTGGGCATCATGAACATGAACACGAGCACCACCATCATGAACAGGATGACGCCGCCGCCGATCCGCATGAACACTTGCACACACACGATGACCAGACCTTTCTCGGTGTCTTGGCTACGCTCGCCATTGTGCTCGTTCCTGCCGTTGGGGCGGCTTCTCTCGCGCAAGACAAGCTGAGTCTGGAAACCCTTAAGAATAAGGGGCTTTATTCCAATGAAGTGGTCGCCCCGGTGAACCCCGCCGAGAACGCTGCCAATCCGGCCGGTGGGGAAGATGAAAGTGATCAATACACCCTGGCTGATCTTGAGAAACAGGTTCGCAAGAGCGAGGACGGGAATTTCCTCATTCCCATCCCCTCCTTGTTCTACTCGGCAGCCGATACCGAACTGGCTGACGTGCTGGCAGGGCAACCGATCGAGACCACCGGTCAGGTGGCTCCTGAAATTGACGCTAATGATCCCGACGGCACTCGCTTGCGGCTCTATCGCCTCTTCGTGAGTTGTTGCCTAGCAGATGCGCGGCCCATTGGATTCTCGGCTGACTTTGGGAAAGCCCCGCCGCAGTTTCCTGATGACACGTGGGTCAAGATTGTCGGCAAGATGGCCTATCCAGAGCGCGAAGGTCGCCGCGTGCCTATTCTGGAAGTAGATACTGTGGAGGCCATCCCTGAGCCGGAAGACATGATGTATTAAGCAGGTGTGAGAGTGCTCACGATCATCTGCCTGTGCGGGATGGGCTCGTCCCTGCCGATGGAGGCCCAGGAGACGTCTCGGGCCATTTCGGCTGATTACGAGGCAGCGAAAGAAGCCTATCAGAAAGCGCAGGACGAGGCGCGCCGTCCGATCCAAGAGCGGTATCTGGCGAAGCTACGTGAGGCGAGGGCTCAAGCGGTCTCCAAGGGCTACACCAAGCTGGTGACCACGCTCGACGAGGAGATTCATGCGTTGGAAGGCGTGTTAGGGCTCGTTGAAGCGCCGCCGCCTCCTGCGGAACCGGTGGAAGCGGATTTCACGCAGGGGACCTTCGAAGGGCCCGTGGCCGTCCGCGAGAAGACGGGAGCGCTTCACGGGTTCACCTCACGTCGTGACCGTGCTACGATTCCAGTGACGTTGGAGCAGGACCAGCATTATCGCGTGGAACTGACCTATCGTAGCAATGATCACGGCCGGATGCGCTTTGTCGTGGGTGAGAAAGAGTTTCTTCCCGATCTCAAAGACACAAGCGAAACCAAGAAGCCCGTCACCCTGCCGCTGGGAACCGTCACCGCGCCGGGTCCCACGACGGTCATCATTTCTCTTCCGCTCCACCGCTCCAAGCCGTTTGTCGAACTGCAGGCGCTCCGATTCATCCCCGAGCCCTAGCATCCTGCTAGGACAGCGTAGAAGGTTTCGTTAGAATTCTTTCGATCGGCGCCCTTGCCATTCGGCGAAGGTCCAGCTAGGAGTTTAGAGAATCCCTCTTCCGCAACCCCTTTTGACTGCTATCAGTGAGTGATCCCTTTGCCAACGCGCAGCTAGAGCTTGCCGTTCGAGTTGGTTCGCGCGACGCGATTGTAGAAGCGATTGAAGAGGGCGCGGACATCGACTTTGGGGAGAGTTCGCCGCTGATCATCGCCATCATGGCAGGGGATCGGGCGACCATTTCGACCCTGGTCGAACTGGGTGCTGATCTGAGTTGTTTCGAGCTTCGCGTGGACGGACACGATGCCGTCGTCGATGCCCTCATGGCGGGCGCCGCTTCGGGGGACGAGGCCCCAGAGGAAGACCCTGTGGATGCCAAGCTCGTGCGGGCGTTTGACAAGATGCTACGGACGAAAGGGTTCGGAGAACCGATCAAGAAACAGCGGGCCTCTGAATTCGCGGCCTTCGCTGAGGGGCTCAAGTGGATCGCAGCGGAGGAATGCTTGGGAATCACGCATGAGTTTCTTGCGCTTTTAGATCCTGTGCGCGCTGCCAGCGGCGATGCGGGCCTTGGATCCTTCCTGGAGGATGAGGCCGAGGCCATCGCTGCTCTCAGTGAACGTTACGCGGCCGCGGAAGAAGCCCCTACTGAGCTCCTCAAGGACTACCTCAAAGAGCGCAAGAAGCTGGCGAAGTAGCCTCAGTACGCGAGAATGGGCTCCTCCTTGTGAGAGAAGCCCATCCCAGACAATCAATAGAACCTGCGTGTGAGGCTAAGCGCCTCGACTGAGCGCTTTCCAATCAGCGACACCGGCGGCGGGAATGCGTGTAGCCGCGGCTGGGCACATAGGCACGTGCCGAGGGACGGGCATAGAGGCTGCTGTTGCGATAATAGATGGGTCCAGAATAATGGGAACTGCGCACCACACGGCGGGGCACCACGCGCACGGTGGTGGTATGACGGGGGGCTGCATACCGGCGCGCTGGGCGCGGAGCCACGTAGACACGAGAGGACGTCCGATAACCATTGCCATAGCCATAGTCGTGACTGGTGCGGCATTGAGCAGAGGCTTCTGTAGGCGCGAAGACCGCGAATGTGGCAACGCCAGCAGCGGCCACCGTGAGAGAACGTAAGAGTCGTTTCATATTGAGGGATTTGAATAAGATTCCCGGTTTCGACGACTCAGCCAAACGGCCTATTCAAAGAGATTTCCTGCGCTGGATCACATGCGCTCCGTCACGCGGATGCCGAGGAGATCCAAGCCTTGCTTGAGAACGCGCGACGTGAGTTCACAGAGCAATAGTCGCGAAGCGCGCGTGGCCCCTTCCGACTTTAACACTGGGCACTTCTCCCAAAAGCTGTGGAAACTCTGCGCGAGTTCGTAGAGGTAGTTCGCCAGGAGGTTGGGCCGGAAGTCATTGAGCAGGTCGGGAACGATTTCGCCAAACTGCGAGAGCTTCATGGCAAGGGTGCGTTCGCCATCCTCCTCAAGAGTGATCGTGTCAGGGAAGCTCACCTCTTCACCCAGCTTGCGAAAGATGGACCGCGTCCTCACATAGGCATTGATGAGGTAAGGCGCGGTATTGCCCTGGAAAGAGAGCATCTTGTCCCAGCTGAAGATGTAGTCCGTCATGCGATGTTGCGAGAGTTCCGCATACTTCACGGCGCCAAGCCCGATGGCTTCGGCGATGTCACGCTTCTCGTCCTCGCTGAGGGTCGGATTCTTCTCTTCAATGATCTTGCGGGCTCGCTCGACGGCTTCCTGCAGAACATCTAACAATTGCACGTTATCGCCAGATCGCGTCTTCATCAATTTGCGATCCTTGCCCAGAATGCTTCCGTGAGCCACGTGCGTCATCCGCACGTCGTGGCCCCGCCGTTTCGTAGCTTCGAAGATCTGTTGGAAATGCAATTGCTGTGGGGCGCCTACCACATACCAGATCTGGTCTGCTTTCCAAGTCGCCACGCGATGATCGATGGTGGCGAGATCCGTCGTGGCGTAATTGTAACCGCCATCGCTCTTGCGAATAATGGCAGGTTTCTCCTCCAGAGCAGGAATGTCGCGAAAGAACATGCAGATGGCGCCGTCACTTTCTTCCGCCAACCCTTTCTCTAACAAATCGTCCACGAGAGGCCCTAACTGATCGTTGTAGAAGCTTTCTCCAAGATAGTGATCAAAGGAAATGCCTAACCAATCGTAGACACCGCGGAGCTGCTCCAGGGACAACTCGACCGTCTCTTTCCAGATAGCGTGATTGGTAGGATCGCCTTGCTGGAGGTTGACGAGTTCATCCCGGCAAGCCTGGAGGATGGCTTCATCGGCTTTGGCTTCGGAATTGACCTCCCGGTAAATGCGCAGCAATTCCCGAATGGCATCCTCTTGCAACGCCGCCTTGTTGAGGTGCTTCTTCCAGCCATAGATGATCATGCCGAATTGCGTTCCCCAGTCGCCGATGTGATTGTCCGTGATCACCCGGTGCCCGAGAAAGCGGGCGATCCGGCTCAGGGCGTCACCAATGAAGGTGCTGCGGATGTGGCCAATGTGCATGGGCTTGGCCACATTGGGAGCACTGAAATCGATGACAACGGTTTCGGCAGGATCCGCTTGCGGCACGCCGAGGTGCGCGTCTCGAAAGATCGAAAGCGTGTGCCCTTCCAACACTTTGGGGCTGATGGTGAAATTGATGAAACCGGGTCCTGCAATTTCAGGCGGTTCACACAGACCTCCCCATGTCCCGGCATCAACTGCTGCCTGGGCCAGTTCTCGTGGATTCTTCTTCAACCGTTTCGCCAGGACCATGGCGCTGTTCGATTGATAGTCTCCAAAGCGTGCATCGGTCGATTGACTGACATCCACACGAAAACCTTCGGGCAATTCGGCGTCGAGTGAGGTGAGAGCCTCCGTGAGGCGGGCCTGGAGAAGTTGTGGGAAAAGAGTCATGGCTGTGAGGTGGCGTGGATGAAGAAGAGAAAGGAGAATGGCTAGGTGTCAACGCCGAGAGTGCGATCGGTGAACGCTCTCTTGCGAAGGGTGTTAGACGCGTGTCCTAGCCGCGAGCGGTCTTCGCCTTGAGGATACCGAGAATGGCCTGGGCGTCCTTGGCTGCGCCCAGTCGCTCACGCACTTGGCCATTGGTGAGGGTCTTGGCGATCGCTGCCAAGGTGCTCAAGTGGGTGCGGTATTGATCCTCTGGCACCATGAAAAGGACGATGAAGCGTACGGGTGCATTATCGATGGCATCGAAGTCGATGCCCTCCAACGAACGTCCAAAGACGGCCACGACTTCATCTAATTTGTCGGAAAACGCGTGGGGGATGGCCACTCCCGAACCCACTCCCGTGCTATTCTGATCTTCTCGCTGCCGAAGGGCCCCGATGAGAGCCTCTCGATTCTCGGGACGCACCAACTCTCGGGACTCCAAGTGTTTCACCAATTCTTCAATGGCCGACCAACGCTCGGTGGCCTTCATCTCAGGGACGATCTGATCGACCGTGAGGAGTGACGCCAAATTCATGCCGGATTTCGAAAGTTCTGCGCAGCTTCGGGTTTGCGATGGGCCGGTAGGCTAGCGTCTCTATCAGAGCTGGCAAGGACGATTTGCCCCTCGCACGGGTGCCGGAAACCAGGTGTCAATAGTCCTTGTCTGACAATCGAGTTGCCCTAGGCTTCCCACCCTTTGATCATGAAGACTGACGCTGACCGAATCCGACAGGTGGGTTCCAAGTTCCAAGTGCACGGACGCTTCCTCCGGGCATTTCCCATTGGGCGGGGGCACATCAATGATACCTTCGCGGCGGACTATGACTACGGTGGGAGGACGGTCCGCTTCGTCCATCAAACCATCAATCACCATGTCTTCCCCAATCCCGTGGCGGTGATGGAGAACATCGACCGCGTCACTCGGCACAAGCGCGCCTTGCTTGCAGAACGGGAAGATACGGAAGCGGGCCGAAAGTCTCTCACCGTGATCCCGAAATTGGACGGGAAACTTTACTATCAGGATGGTGATGGCGTGTATTGGCGGACCTACATCTTCATCGACCGGGCGACCACGTTTGACACCATCGAGACCTTGGAACAGGCCGAGACCGTGGCGGGTGCTTATGGGCGCTTTCAGAATCTCTTGGTGGATCTGCCAGGGAAACGTCTTCATGAAACCATCCCGGACTTCCATCACGCACGCAAGCGTTTCGATCGCCTCATGAAAGTGGTGGAAGACGATCCCATGAATCGCGCTGCTTCTGTCAGGGATGCGATCCAATTTGTGCAAGATCGCGAGGATGTGGTGGATGTGTTATTAGACCTTATTTCCAAAGGCGAGTTGCCTGATCGCATCACTCACAATGACACCAAATTGAACAATGTGATGATCGATGACGCCACGGGTGAAGCGATTTGCGTCGTTGATCTGGACACCGTCATGCCGGGCTCGGTCCTCTACGACTTCGGGGACATGGTGAGGACAGCTACCAGCCCAGCCCTCGAAGACGAACGAGATCTTAGCAAGGTCAAGATGCAGCTGCCCATGTTTGAAGCCCTCGTGAAGGGCTACTGGGAAGCCGCCAAAGATTTCCTCACCCCTGTCGAACGCGACCACCTCGCCTTCTCGGGCAAGCTTCTTTGCCTCATGATCGGCATGCGCTTCCTCACCGATCACATCGAGGGCGACGTCTATTTCAAGACGCACCGGGAGGATCACAATCTCGACCGCGCTCGGAACCAGTTCAAACTGGTATCATCCATCGAGGAGCAAGCCGATCGCATGGACAGCGCGGTGAGAGACCTGTGCGTCTGAGATGAGGAATCAATCCGAACGGACAACCCGATAAAAGCCCTGCTGATCCGTCTGAGAAATAGGATGGATGTGCGGTTCTCCCGTGCCCACAGCGGTTGCTATGAGTTCCCAGGTAACGGAGTCCAATCGATGGCTGCCTTCTAGACGATAGTGCTTTCCTCTCTCGGTTGGCCACGTGAGTTTAAGCGAGTGGGCGGTTCCTGAGAGCGTTAGGGAGAATTCAGCTCGCCATTGTTCTTCGCGGATGTGCCCCGAAAGGGAACCTATCGCCAAGCCTTCTTCATTAGAGGCCAAGCGATTTCCGAATCCGCGTTCTGACCCTTTTGGAAAGAGGCGTTGCCTGAGAGTGGGTGTGCCGCCCTCCAAATCGTAAACAAAGACACGCCCGCTGGCACCTTTGGACCACTGGGCTTCGGGGGCACCCACCGCAAGAAAGCGCTCCTGAAGGGTAATGGCGTGGCCAAAGCGCGCATGGGCGTCTGGTGAAGTCAGGGTGATGTGACTGTCAGGATCGATTTGCCCCTCTTGACGCGTGAAGAGGTGGACCTTCCCGTCACCCCGCGGGGCGCCGATGGCTAGCCACTGATCGCTGATGGCAATGACTGAGCCAAAGCCTGATTCCGAATATGGTTCTGGTAGGATGGCTCTGAGGCTGGTGCTTGAATCGTCAGTGTGATAGATGGCTACGGAACCGCGACCTTTGTCATCGGCGGGATCACCCACCAATCCCAGAACGCAAAGCGGACCGTCCTTCGCTACTTGTGTCTGAATGTAAGTCTCTGGATCGAGTTGCTGTTGGAAAGATCCTAGCAAGAAGTCGTGAGTGGATCTCCAGCCATCGTCTGTAGAAGCAAAGATGGTCGCTGCTGGGGAGTGGGCTTGATTTGCCTGACCTTCCCAGCCCACGATGAGTTGGTGGCCATCGCTGGATAGAGAGTGGATGGGTTGGTTGGTGCGAAGTGTTTCAGTCCAGATCCACGGAGAATCTGGAAGGTCGGACGCGACAAAGAGGTGAATGGATTCACGGCCGCGTGCCGGTTCGCTGATCGCCATCCAAGTAGCACCCATTGCAAGGTGAGCACCAAAGTAGCCAAGTGCGCGTGGTATGGGCGGCGGGAGAACCCATGGGCGATCCGCAGCATGCACGATTCCGTGATTCCATGGGTCGACCCCGCTCGCCGGTGCTCCGAAATAGAGGGTATTGCCATGATAAACGAGGCTTTGACCAGCATCGGTGGTGCGATTCCAATCAAGTCCGGGAGGCCCGTCGAATGGTGGTTCCTTCGACATGGTGCCCATCCATAGATCGCCCTCTGTTGTGCCGACAAAGATGGATTGATCAGTGATCGCTATCCGAGAGGCGTTCATGGGAAACACCGATATGGGCGCGGATACCCATGTGCTCAGATCCGTGGTCGCGAGAAGAGTGCCGTCTGCTAGCAGAAGCCATAGACGGTCGTTGTGCACTTCAAGGTCAAGGCATGAGTGCGGGATAGCCCGGCTCTCTTGACCATCGAACCGCCAGAGAAGCGATGGTTTCGATGGGGGCTCGCCAGGGGTGCCTTCGAGATAGAGGGTTTGCCCGAGAAAGGGTGCATAGGCATTGATCGCAATGGGCAGAGTTCCCTCTTCCAAGAGTGTGCAACGTGTACCATCGATGGCTTTGCCAGTGAAATAGATCTGGTTCTGATAGGGAATGGCGTAACGTGACCTTCCGAAGGCATTGGGATCGAGAGTTGTTCTAAGAAAGGGTTTCCAGGTGTGACCATGGTCCAGTGATTCCCACACCAGGGTGTTGGCACCTTGGCCCTCTCGGAGATCGCGTGATGATCCTGTTAGGAAAAGCGACTGGTTCAATTCCGTGACATCGTAGGCGTGGAGCATGCCAATCTGGCGTTGCATGATCCAGTGGCCCTCGGCGGTGCGGATGGCGAGGTCGGCTTGATTGTAGAAATGTGCGGGATCGCTGGCAGGGACCATCCATTGATCCCCGATCTGCTTGAAGCGCCCGGTGGCTTCACTCCCTAATAGAGCCTCCGTGACGAAGGCGTGCCTGCGAGGAATGTAGGCACCGATTTCTACGGGGCCGAGATTGGCATCCGAATCGCCATAGCTGAGGTAGAGCCGATCATCGACCCATGTCAGGTCGTGAAGGTGGCGAGAGGCTGGTGGCAACGCAGCGATCCAGGGAGAAATGCCGATACGGTGAAAGTGCCAGACGGATTCTTGACTCATGGCGAGGACGGTCAAGAAGCCGAAGCCGAACAGGCAGAGGAGGCAGCGGGTGATCACTTCAAGAGATTCTAGCCCACTGGGGCTCCTGAAGAAAGCATGACTGCTGGTAGAGAATTGAGTTTCCCTGGGGATCCTGAAGAGCTAGACACAGCGGTCACAAATTGATTGCTATGTGCTACTTCTATCGACTCCTTCTCACGCAGCTCGTCCTGACTATGGGCTTGATCAGTTTCTCTCAGGCGGAGAATCGGGTGCTCTTCATCGGAAACAGTTTCACCCAGGGAACGGGAGGCGCGCGCGCAGCCGCGGCCGGTGGCGTGCCAGGAATCCTTGATCGGCTTGCTCAGGCGGGTGGTCACGAAGATCCTCAGATCGTCATGCGGGCCGTCGGCGGGATGGATTTCGAATTTCACGCCACGGATGCGGACACGCTCGCAGCCATTGAGTCGGAAGCATGGACGCACGTGATCATTCAGAACTACTCCACGGAGCCTACTCACATTGCGGCGAATGGGCATGCGTTAGAAGATCATTTCGCGTTCGGTGCGGCGCTCTACGATCAGATTGTGGCCAACCATGCCGAAACACAGGTGGTGCTGTATGAAACCTTTGCTCGGGCGTGGGACCACGCCCTCATTTCTGGAACGACTTCGCCCACCACGTTTGAGAGCACGCATGCCTTCCAGGCGGAGGTGCGGGAGAACTACCATGAACTCGCCACGCGACTCAATGAGGCGCACCCCCAAGCCCGTCCCGTGGTGGTGGCTCCCGTGGGCTCCGCTTGGGAAGAAGCGGGAGGTTTGTTCGATGCGGATGCCGAGGGATACGTGGATCTTCACGGGGCTGATAACTATCATGGCAACGACAATGGCTACTACCTCGCAGCGGCAGTCTTCTACGCGACCCTCTACGGCGAGAGCCCGGAAGGTCTTTCTGCCCAACCGTCCGTTGCCGATCTTGGGCTGCAATTGACGGTGGATGCGCTCCTGCTAGAGCGGTCGGCGTGGCGATCCGCGAATGAGCGAAATGTCAGTCACTTGGAGGCGGGCGAGGCCATCTTGATTGACTTTGGCGCAGACGGTACGACCACGGGAGAAGGTTGGAACAATGTCACCCCCGCGGTTGGGAGCACGGATGATGGGACGATCGATGCGTTGATCACTTCCACCGGGGTCGACAGCGGCGTCGGCTTTGCGATGATGAGTCGTTTCAATGGGGCCAACACGAACGGCGCCACCGGCTCCGGCGTCTTTCCTGACACGGCCACGCAGGATTCGCTCTTTGGGAATACCGAGGAGTGGTCGGGCCTCACGGATATCTTTCCCACATTCAAGCTGACGGGTCTTGACCCGGCGGCGACTTATCAATTCCGCTTCTATGCCGCACGATCGGGTGTCGGTGACGTCCGAGAAACCCTCTACACCTTGACGGGTGTTGACACGGACACCGTCGCCTATGATCCTGCTAACAATGAGACCAATGTGGCCTCTGTCAGTGGTATCGTTCCGTCGGCGAGTGGGGAGATTCAGATTGGTCTCACACCCACAGAGAATAACACGAATGGGAATCATTTCACCTATCTTGGCGCCTTGGAGATCATTGCTAGTCAGGATCCTCGTGCCATCACCGAGAATGACCTCCTCTTGGATCTGGGAGGCCCTGACAATGTGCTCGCGATGGATGGCAATGGCTTCCATTGGAATGCTCTCAGCCAAGCCGTTGGCGGGACGGACGACGGGCAGCTTGCTGGCTTGCTGACGGCCGGCGGCGTGGTGTCGACCGTTGGGATTGACATGGTGGCGCGGTTCAATGGTGTGAATAACAATGGATCCACGGCCTCCACCGTGTTCCCGGCAGAGGTCACAGGAGATTCGTTGTTTGGCAATACCGAGGCGTTCAGTGGCTTGGAGAATGTGTTTCCCAGCTTTAAGGTGACGGGCTTGAACGCCTCACAGACCTACACGTTCACCTTTTATGCATCCCGCATGGGTGTGGGCGATAACCGCGAGACAGTCTACACGCTCAGCGGGGCAACGACGGTCGAGGCGGTTTTAGATCCTGCGAATAATGACGACGCGGTGACGTCAGCTACGATCACAGCTTCGGCCACGGGTGAAGTGAGCCTTGCCATCGCTCCTGGGCCTAACAACTCCAACGGCAACCATTTCACCTACCTTGGGGCCATGAAGATTTCGCCTGCGAGCGGCAGCGGTGACGGAGACACCCGGGCGCCTTTGTTAGAATCGGCCGAGACTTCGGATGGGGCCACCGTGGCCCTGACCTTCAGTGAAGCTTTGGACCAGGCGAGTGCCGAGGCTGTTGCCAACTACACGGTGACCGCCAGCGATGGCAGTGCGGTGGCAGTCCAGGCAGTCGAACTCCAGGCGGACGGACGCACTGTGTGGCTGGCGCTGGATCCCGCGGTGGCCGGGGCGTTCACCGTTTCAGTGAGCAACGTGGAGGACCTTGCAGGCAATGCAATTGACGTCAATGCGAGTATCGGTGCGGTGGCCCCAGATCCCAATGCCACGGTGCTCTTTCTCGATTTCGGAGGCAGTCAGACCGTGTTTGATGACCCGACTGGGCGCCAATGGAATACGGTCGATGGCGGGATCGGCGGCACTGACGATGGGCTTTTGATAGATCTCATCGACCAAGATGGCAATATCACGCCGATGCAACTTCAGATGGTGAGCCGTTTCAATGGCACGAATACCAATGGCACCACGGAATCCACGCTATTTGATCCGGCTGCCACCGGCGATTCTCTCTTTGGAAATACCGAACTGTTCAGCGAATTGGAGAATATCTTTCCGAAATTCAAACTAACGGAGTTGGATCCCTCCCTCGCCTACACGCTCACCTTCTTCGCCTCGCGGCTCAATGTTGGCGACAATCGGGAAACGAGTTACACGGTCGAAGGGGCTTCCACGACGGTGGTAGCCTTGGATCCTGCCAATAACATCGATGCCTTTGTCAGTGCGAATAGTATTTCTCCTAACGATGCGGGTGAGATCATGATCAGCATTGCCCCGACGGACAACAACACGAATGGCAATCACTTTACTTATCTTGGGGTGCTGCAAGTCTCCGCCGTTCCCCAGACGGCTGGCGTGACCATCTTAGAGCATCCAGAAAGCGCGACGATCACTGAGCTTGACCCCGTGAGTTTCTCAGTGACAGCGTTAGGTGAGCCTCCCTTGACAGTACAATGGTTCCGTGATGGTGAAGCGGTGGCGGAGGCCACAGAATTGTCTTGGGCCGTGGACGCGGTGCCCTTGGCTTGGGATGGGTCTGAGATCACCGTGACGGTGAGCAATGCCAACGACTCAGCGACGAGTCAGATCGCCACCTTGCAAGTGAATCCCGACACGGTGGCTCCTGAAGTCTTGAGCACGGGGTCCGCTGATGGATTGACCCTCGTGATCAATGTGTCGGAGCCGCTCGCGCCCGAAGCCGCGACCGATGCGGGAAACTACACGGTGAGTGGCGCAGAGATTGCCAGCGTGGCCTTGGGAGAAGGCGGCACAAGCGTCCTGATCACGCTAACGGAAACGTTGTCTGGCATGTTCACGGTGGAGACGCGGAATCTCACGGACCGTGTTGGGAATCCTCTGGCGGCCATGAGTTTGAGCGGAGACGCTCCTGATCCGAACTTTCCCACCTTCCTCTTCGATTTCGGCGGATCGGGGACTCAGCTCGGCGTCGATGATCCCTTTCTCCACTGGAATGCGGTTCCAGGTGGTATCGGGCAAACAGATGATGGCTTGTTAGAGACCATCCTCACCACACAAGGTGTGGAATCGACGCTCCAGTTGCAAATGCTGCAACGTTTCAATGGGACGAACACGGCCGGGACGCCGGCCAGCGCGCTCTACCCGGCCTCAGCCACGTCCGATTCTTTGTTTGGAAACACGGAGCTCTTCAGTGAGTTGGAGAATGTCTTTCCAAGTTTCAAGATCACCGGCCTTGATTCCGCCCGTGCTTACACGTTCACCATGTATGCTTCACGTCTGAGTGCGGCTGATAACCGCGAAACGGGCTACACGATCGTCGGGGGCAATGAAGGCTTCGGCGCATTGAATCCTTCCGAGAATGTCGACAACGTGACCACCGTGACAGGCATCGTGCCCGATGCCGTGGGCGAGATCACGATCAGCATCGCGCCGACAGAGAACAACGACAATGGGAATCATTTCACTTACCTGGGTGCGCTCAAGATCGCATCATTGTTAGGAGATTCCTTTCACATCACCGAGGTCAGCCGTGAGGGCGATGATCAGGTAGGCCTGACGTGGGAGTCTCAGGATGGCGAGTATTTCGTCGTGCAGCAATCGGCCACTCTTCAGCCAGGATCTTGGCAAGTCATCAGCGACCTCCTCCCGGCTGCCGCCGCACCGGCGACGCTCACCAGTGCCGTCGTCACCATAGCATCCATGGAGCCTGCGGACTACTTTCGCATTGCCAAGATGCCGCCGCCGGCCCTGCTAGAGCAAGGGTTTGAAGAAGGCCTGGGTGCGTGGGAATTTGTGAGTCATGGCAACGTGGGCACGGAATGGGAAGCCGGCGTTCCGTCGGATCCACCCGGTGCTGCGGCGGGAAATCAAGTGGCCGCCACCGGATTGATGGCTCCCTTCGCGGATGGCTTATTAAACAACGGACTCGGCATCGTTCTCCGCTCGCCTGTGGTGGATCTGTCAGGGGAACGCGCAGCAGTTCTCTCTTTCTGGCATTATCTCGACGTGAATGATGGTCAGTCAGGAGGCCGAGTGAAGATCCTGCGCGCGGATGATCTCAGCGAATTACCCGTGGAGGAGGACCTCCTCTTTGTGGAATCGACTCCTGAATGGACGCCGATCACCGTGCGCCTTCCTCAAGCCATCATCGATGTTGGAGAGATCATCCTGGAATTCGAGTTCATCAGCGCTCCCGATGACAATCCTGACAACAACGGTTCCGGCTGGTTCCTCGATGACATTGTCCTCGATTAGATGTCTCACATAGTGGGGTGGCGATTAGGTGGACTTGCTAGAGCAAAGGGAAACTGAAGGCCCCAGAGAGCAAAGCCCAGGCGTTCACGGCTGGGACACAGACGCCTGCTAGGCAAAGGGGGCTGAAGGCCCCGGAGAGCAAAGCCCAGGCGTTCACGCCTGGGACACAGAGCACCGAGGAAATGCGGCCTGAAAGGTCGCGAGAACGGTCCACTTAAGGTTGGGGGTTTGTTAGATTAATAGGACAAATGCCCATGCAATGGTCTGTGAGAGCCGAGGTGTTTCCGAAAGGAGGGGCGGTTCCCCACCCTCATCACCCGCCTTCAACGAGGATTGCTTGCATGCCGGCAGCTTCGGCGGCTTGGATGCCCAGCTGCCCGTCCTCGATGACGAGGCATTTGCTAGGATCAACATCGAGTCGACGAGCGGCTTCAAGAAAGATGTCAGGGGCGGGCTTGCCTCTCTTTACCTGATCTTGAGTGACGATGGCTTGGAAATGCTCGCGCATGCCGATGGCATCGAGCGTCTTGGTAACGGTCTCCCACACGCCTCCTGAAGCCACGGCGACTGGATGGGTTTCTCCCACGCGTTTGGCAAAGTCGACCACGGGTTGATTAGGCGGGACGCGGTGAAGATTGTCGCGATACCAGGCCTCCTGGGCGTCGACAACCTGTTGCGGGTCGAGCTGTTGATCAAAGTCGTCATTGATGCGGCGGACCGTCTCCAGCATGCACACACCCGCGAGCGATTGGGCGTAGGGGCGCGTGAATGTGAAGGTGCCCCCGTTCGCCTCAAAGGCGTGCAGCCAGGCTTGGTAGTGGAGGCCCATGGAGAGCGCCAGGGTGCCGTCGTTGTCGAAGATGTAGCCTTCGAATGGGAAATCGGGAACGGTGAGTCCTTCGGGAGTCTGAATCATCGGCATGGGGCACGCTCCTCACTGGGGACGGGTTGGCCACTGAAATTGGTTGAATTCACCATCACCGCGATCAAGCCGTCGTCCGCGGTGTTCTTTCCCTGATTCCAATCATGACCATGCGATTTCTCTTCCTCTTCCCGTTCCTCTTGGGCCATCTCTGGGCGGAGACGCCTCCTGGAGAGGAGGCGCCCAGTGCGCTCCCCGGCCATTCACTCCATCATGAGACGTTCAATGAAGGGCCTCGGCAGCATGCGTATCTCATGGGGGGCACAGGTGACATTGATTTCCCGGTGACGACAAAACGCGATGACGCGCAGGCGTTCTTCAATCAAGGGGTGGGGCAATTACACGGTTTCTGGTATTTCGAGGCGGAGCGCAGTTTCCGGCAGGTGCTCTATTTGGATCCCAACTGCACGATGGCCTACTGGGGCTTGGCCATGGCTAATGTGAACAACGCCGACCGGGCGAAGGATTTCATCGAGGAAGCGAAGGAGATGCTGGAGAGCGACAAACTAACAGAGCGCGAACAGCTCTATTTGAAATCGATGCACCGTTTCTATCACGGTGGAGAGAAAGATCAGAAGAAACGGTTGCGGCAGCTGGTTCGTGATTACGAGAACATCGCTTTGCGTTTTCCGGACGACATCGAGGCGCGTGCGTTCGCCGCCATGCAGGTATGGTACAATGACCGACGCGGTGCGCCCATTTCTAGTCACCTGGCAGTAGAGGCGATGATCCAGCAAGTCTTTGCGGAGAATCCCATGCATCCCGCGCATCACTATCAGATCCACCTTTGGGACTATGAGAGGTCAGATCAAGCTCTCGATTCGGCCGCGCGCTGTGGAGAGGCAGCCCCTAGCATTGCGCACATGTGGCACATGCCCGGGCACATCTACTCGCGCGAGCATCGCTATCATGATGCGGTCTATCAGCAGTCTGCTTCAGCACGGGTGGATCACGCGCACATGATGCGGGATCGCGTGATGCCGGATCAGATCCATAACTACGCGCACAACAACGGGTGGTGTGCGGAGAACTTGGGATACCTCGGACGGATCGATGATGCCATCAGCATGGCAGTGAATCTCATCGAGCTTCCACGTCGGGCGAAGTTTAAGAAGCTCGGGGACGACGAGTACTTCGATGCCGGGGGCTCCAGTTTCCGCGAAGGGCGGCGTCGATTGTGGGCCTTGCTGAATGACTACGCCCTCTGGGACGAGATCTTGCGGCTGACAGAGACACCTGTCTTGACGCGGACAGATGATCCGTTGATGCAGGCAGAATGGCATCGTTATCGGGGCTTGGCGCAGTTCTACAAGGGTGAGGTCGACAGTGGGAAAACGGAGATTGCCGCGCTGAAAGACCTCCTAACAACCTATCAAGACAAGCGGAAAGCGGCTGGAGAGGCGGCCAAGGTGAAGAAAGAGGAGGAGCTAGCAAAGAAGCGTGGTGGCGATGATGACAAGGAGCTTTCGGATGATGAGAAGAAGAAAGAGAAGGATGCTCTGAAGAAAGCCGAAGACCGTGCGCGTCGCCCGTACGATCGCGTGGTGAACGCTTGTGAGTCCTATGTGGGACATTTAGAAGCGCATCTCGCGGTTCTCACAGAACGCCCACGTGTGGCCCGTGAGAAGTTGGACAAAGCTAAGGGTCTCCTGGCGATCGATAAGTATCGCCTTCACATGGAGTTGGCCAATTGGGAAAAGGCGGAAGAGATCCTCAAGCGGGAGGTGGACGGCAAACGCAATCCCGTCGTGATGCGTTCGAATTTCGTCAGGGTGTTGCAGAAATTGGGCCGGAAAGATGAAGTGAAGACCCAGATGGAAACGCTCCGCAAGCTGGCTCATTCGGCGGATCTCGACAGCCCGCCCATGGTGGCTTTGCAAGACATCGCCAAGGAATTGAAGTATCCCGAGGATTGGCGTTTGCCTTTGGAAGAGGCCGATGATCTGATCGAACGTCCGGAGCTCGATAGCTTGGGGCCTTTCCGTTGGTCGCCGAGCCCTGCTCCAGACTGGCAGTTTGCCAAGTCTGACGGCACGATGTTAGGCTCGGAGGGTTTCTCGGGCAAGCCGGTGCTCCTCATCTATTTCTTGGGGCGCGGTTGCATCCACTGCATGGATCAGCTCAATGCGTTTGCTCCCATGATGGAGCGTTACCGCGAAGCGGGCATTGAGATCGTGGCCGTGAGCACGGATAGTGTCGATGGTCTCAAACAGACCTTCCAGGCAGGCGAGGGGCAGAATCCCTTTCCATTTCCCCTTGTCTCGGATGAGCAGCAAGAGGGCTTCAAAAGCTTCCGTGCCTACGATGAGTTTGAAGACATGGCCTTGCACGGCACCTTCTTGATAGACGGTGAGGGCAAGGTGCGCTGGCAAGATGTCAGTTTCGAGCCCTTCATGCATGCTGAGTGGCTGTTAGGCGAAAGCAAGCGCCTGCTCGAGATGGATGCGGTCACCGAGACTCTCACGGCGGCGGCTGAGTAGGTGAAATCTGCTCGACCGGGGGTGAATCCTGCCTCAGGCTTTCGGCATGAAACGCCTGCCCATCCTCTCGTGCGCTCTCGTTGCGATCCTAACCAATCTTCATGCGGCTCCCTCGTTCTCCCTGGAGGAGACGGACGCGGCCATCGTGCTCACGCATGGTGATGTCGACTTTCTTACTTACCACAAGGCAGAGGTCCCGCCTCCCGAGGGTGCGGATCCGATCTTTACCAGGAGCGGCTTCATTCATCCGGTGAAGACGCCTCAAGGGGATGTGGTGACCGGTATTCACCCCGAAGATCACGTGCATCATCTTGGATTGTGGCACGCCTGGGTAAAATGTAAGATTGGCGATAAAGAGATCGATTTCTGGAACCTGAAGGCTCGGAAGGGCCGGGTCCGTTACGCCTCTACCAAAGAGACTGTTTCGGAAACGGATCGAGTTGGGTTCACGGTGATGCAGGAGCATGTCGCCTTCCTAGATGGTCCCGATGAAGCGCCTACCGTGATTCTGGAAGAAGCCTTTACCGTCATGGCGCGTCTCGTGGACGATGCGTTTGAGATTGACTATCATACCGCTCAAACCAATGTTCACGACGAGGCATTGGAATTGCCAGCCTATCGCTATGGCGGTCCCATTGCGTATCGGGCACCGCATGCCTGGGACAACTCTAACAGTGACTATCTCGGTTCCGAGGGGACCACCCGCGTTGACGGGCATCAGACTCGGTCCAAGTGGTGTGCCTTCTGGGGCCCTGGCGATGTGACCGAGGATCCTGTGCATTTGGCCATCCTTGTGCACCGTGACAATCACGATTTCCCTCAGCGCATGCGCGTTTGGCCACCGAGTTCTAACAATGGCGCGATCTTCTTTAATTATGTGCCTGCGCAAGAGACCAGCTGGGCCATCAATGCGGGAGAGACCTCCCTCATGCGGTATCGCTTAGTCGTGCAAGGGGGCAAGCCGGATACGGAGCGTCTGAATCAACGCTGGTCTCGCTTTGCGGGTGGGAAGAAGTATTGGACCGTGGCTCAAGAAGTGGTGGCCACGCATCGCCCCGAAGTCAGCGAGCGCACGCCTGCTGCGCGTGCGGCGGCAGCCAAGGCTCTGTTGGAAGCCCTGACAGACGAGCAACGCAAGCAAACGGTATTTCCCTTGGAGAGTGATGAGCGGACGCAATGGACGAACGTGCCGCCGAGTGGTGATGAGGGTGGCCTGCGCTTGGGCGATGCGTCTCGTGAGGTCATTGAGAAGGCGCTCGACTTGTTAGCCACCTCGTTGAGTGAACAAGGTTATCTCAAGACGCGAAACATCTTGTTAGCCGATGATGATCTCTTGCAAGATCAAGCACAGGCGGATCGGCGGGGCGGCTTTGGCTCGGCCAACTACTGGTTGCTGCTCTTTGGGCAGCCTTCCGAGTCGGAGCCGTGGGGGCTTCAATTTGACGGGCATCACCTCGCCATCAACCTGACGATGGTGGGTGAGAAGATGAGCTGTTCCCCGGCGTTTATCGGGACTCAGCCGCGTGCCATTCAGTTAGACGGGAAAGAGATCATCGTCATGGAGAATGAGCCTGCTTACGCCTTCGACTTTGTTCACGCCTTGTCAGATGAGCAACGCCGTGATGCTCTCAAAGATGATCGCCGGGGCAACTTACAGGCAGGGGCAGGGAGAGATGGCTTCCGCCCTGATCCAAGGGGTCTCGATTGCAGCACTCTCACGGAAGAACAGAAAGAGGCCCTCATGAAACTGATCGCGGTCTGGGTCAAGGATCTGCCAGAAGGTCCCGCAGCAGCGCGGCTCAGCGAAATCGAAGCCCAGCTCGACCAAACACGATTCGCGTGGCGTGGCCCATTTGAGCCGGGTAGTGATGCCTCCTATCACGTGTACGGACCAGGCGTCATCATCGAATACGCGGGCCAAGACTTGGGCGGTGACCCGGCCGAACATCTGCATTCCATCTATCGGAATCCAAACAACGAATACGGCGCGCAGTGGCTTGCTAAGCCATAGCCAGTTAGGAAAGCGATTGCTACTCGACTTCCCTGATAGTCCCATCAAATCCCACGATGTGAATGGGTTCCTGAGTGCCTGCATGAAGGTAGATCTGCCGCACATTCTGGCTTCGCAACGCGTCGAGGCTGGCTTCGTCTAGCCCTTCTTCGAGCTGCGGCTCGAAGAGAAAGCGCTCTGAGAAGTTGTGATGCTCTGGCCGATAGGTTTGCGACCAGTAGCCTCGGAGAGTGATAGGGCTGGGAGTGAGCCCGGAAATGATCGTTTCTTCCCAGCCGACGAGTGGTGCCGTGTAGCCAGCGGTCACGCCCGTCGGTGGTTTCGGCCAATAGAATTTGATTGCGATGGAAAGACCATTCTTGGCGGTCTTCGTCCGTTCTTGGAGAACTGCACCTGGTGGCAAGGGATCGTTCGGCTGGCCGATTTCCATCCGGACGACATCGCGCATGGTGGTTCCGACACCTTCGTAATCGATCTTGGGAACGCCTTGGCCGTAATCCGCGATCAGATAGAAATCGAAATCGGAGAGAACGAAGATCGGTTGCGTGCGTTGCCACGAGGATGGCAAGTGCACTTCCATTCCGATGGTGGTTGGCCCGCCTTCGGTATTCTCGTTCCACCGTTGAAAGGCCATCTCCGTGCCGAAGGATTCCATTGCCTGAAAGGATGCTCCTTCCCATTCTTCTGGATTGCCCGTCCGTGTGGCCACGCTCCCATCGTCCGCAGATTCGCGCGTGAGCTGCGTGATAAACGTGTGTTCAAGTCCCGCCTCGTCCAGGAATCGGCTGGTAGTATCAATCTGCATGCGTGATTTCAACCGATGATTGGCAAAGACATCTCCATATTCGCCCTGGAAGAGTCGCCAAGGCGTGCGGTTGCCAATGAGAGCCACTTCACCAGCTCCAGCGATCCCGTGGTTCGGAATCTCGCGGACTTGTTTGATCACAAGTTCGCCAGTGGTTAGTTTCTTGAATTCAAACTCGAGTTCGAATGCTTCCCGCCCCATCGCCATGGCTTGAGCGACCAAGATCATGTCATTCTGTAAGGCGAGATAGTCGCTTTGCCAGTCGAGGACGTGGTCGTCGCCGAGCAAGAGAAGCGAGGAGCGTTGATCCTTTCTCACCCAATCGAAATCGGAGAGGCCACGGATGGAATCGACGAAGACAACTTCCGGTACTTGGCCACCCTCGGGATTGGTGACAGAGACGGCCCCTACCTGACTGACAATCGTCGTTTGCGCATTCAGGGAGAAGGCGTCTCGGAACGAGACGGTCGCGACACCGTTGGCCGCTTCGATGGCATCAGGAAACGAGTGATGTACCAGGACGGCCATCCCTACCATTTCCTCATCCACTCCACGGCGGAGACGCTCAAGATAGGCATTCAGATTGTAGAAACTGGCGTAGACCTTGCGGATGGCTCGGAAGATCCCTCGCTCATCGGCGCGTTCAGCATCGCAACCTGATGGGCCCACTCCGTCTCCATCGAGGTCGTCCGCGAGGCATCCAGAGAAACTGTCATACAATCCCGCGCCAACGAAGGATGCCGTGTCCTCCACATTGGTGCTGCTGCGGAAACGAATCTTCTTGTTAGGATCAAATCGCGAGAGGCCAGCGATGATCTCGTCTCGTTGCGCAGAGGTAAAACGTGACTCCCGGATGAGAGTCTGGACGGCGGTGAGGTCTCGGGCCAGAGTCTCCATATCGGGAGGCCATTGATGTGATGTGAGGATGACGTCGATCTTCTGCCGAAGCGAGGTGCCATTCGCTTCCTGATCGAGAAAGGCATTCCAGGCGTCAAAGGTGAGGGCGACAGCGTCCGGGGATCGCTCGTCAATCTCGCCGCGGAGAAAGCGGAAGTTGGCGGCCTTTCCGCCAACCGTACGGATGCCATCCGCTCCCAGGTGATGCAGGTCCTGCTCTACCAGTTTCCCTGCGCTGGTCATGGATAGGAGGTCGAGGGGAGGTGGGGTCTTGAATGCGGTCAACCGATCACGAAACGTGTCCGACATGGCACCCGCGGGTTCGATGAGCAGGCTGCATTGATAGGAATCGCTCGTCACGCGAACGACAACTTCTTGGTCTGTTAGGTCGACGGCGCGTGCTTTCAAGTCGGCCGCTTCAAGGTAGGCGAAGGGAATGCCGTAAGAGCGTGCGAGGATGGCGGTGTGGGAATTGGGGCTCGTGGGTTCGAGAGCCAAGACGCCAGCGACGAATGGCACTTCGGCGGGAACGGCATCGGTGAGGAGAATGTCAGATGGCGTGAGATGCCCGTGTTCATAGCTTGCCTCAATGTCTTCGCCTGGGACGAAGACCAGTTTGCCGATCGCCCAGCCATTGGCGTAACAGGCGTTGCCGGAAAACCAGCGTTCGAGAGAGGAAAGTGTGAGGGAATCCTCTTGCAGTTCTGATTCGTTGGCCCGTGCGTGCTTCGCCTGTTCGGGAGTGGGCATGTAGAAGCCGGTGAATGTGTGGTGCCCCACCAGGCGTTGCTCCACCAAGCGATAGAGGAAGGCGATCGTTTCAGGTGGATAGATATCTTTCCCGACGAACTGAATGCCATACTCCTTCTGGCTCCGCTCTACCAAGACAGTCCCGAGGATCAGTTGTTGACCCTCCTTGCGCAGGCTGACGCTATTGAAGTCTTCGGAAGACATGCCCGCAAAGGGATCCAGGCGCTGTGTGGCAAAGTCGTAGTGGAACACGTAGTGCCTGCTATCCTGGAAATAGACTTCCGAGAGGTCATCAAGGAGGACGGCAAATTTGACCCACCGGACCCCAGCATCGTTGGCGCCGCCTCCGCCGCCAATCCCAATGCCGCCCCCTCCCTCGTCGCCGTTCGTCCCTGTGATGGGCTCGGAGAAGAAGGCATCATTGGCGAGATCGACCTGACTCTTCCAACTACTATGTGGAGAGATTGTTAGAGAAGTGCCGGCCCGCAATCGGAAGAAGCGTCGTGGCTCATCGAGTTGAAAGGTGTGTCCTTCCCAAGCACCGGCCTCGCTGTGGCCATTGATGAGATCCCAGGCGCTGAGATCGTCGCTGAATTCGACTCGGAAGGGCTCGCCGCCCGTGGTGCCGCCGTTGAGCGTGAGTTGGCCACCCTCCGTTGCCGTGAGGTCGAGCCATTGACCTGGCGCCACTCCGATCAGCGGTAGACCAGTGGCAATGAGAATGGCGGCCCAGCGTGGCCCTCTCGATGAGGTCGGGATTGTGCGAAAACTCATATGAGGGTGATACGCCGGTCGCGGTTGAAGTCGTCGCTGATTCCTCCCATTTCCGGAGATTCAGCGCCACTCATGCGGCCAGTCACTCATCGAATTCGACGGATTCATTGAACTGGCTTCCATCGTTACTCGGGGCGCTTTCTTGAGCGGCGGTGGGTGGTTGCCTTGATGCTAGAATAGCGCGCATGGAGACAGGAATGGCGCGGGGCCAAGGAGGGGTTTGGCGGTCCCAGTAGGTGCGGTCTTGCAGGTCAAAGGTGAGTTTGTGAAAGGCTTTTAGATCGAGAATGTTGTCGCCATGGTAGGGGCTCGATACATGCATCTGTCCATCGTCAATCTTGGTGAGGTAAGCACGGACGAGACCCTTGGGATAGAGATGGGCATCGATGGCCATGCCTTCCTGGAACGGAATCGTCGATTTCTGATAGGGAAACTGGAGGTGACGGAGGCGGTCTAGTGGTAATGTGAGCGCACCGATAGGCGATTCGAAGCGCAATGGGGAGTCGGCATTGGGTAGCCGAAGAGCATTCACGCTGAAAGCGTCCTCATTGCGTAGGCGAATGAGCGGTTGCGTGAGGCTGCGGACCTCTTTGTCCGATAGTGGGGGATCGGGAACGACACCGTTCCATCCGCGCACCCGCACGTCAACGAGGTGCAGTTGACGGATACGGCCGTGTTGATGGAAGAGTAATCCTGCACGTGGATTTACCAATCCGTTAGGATCTTCCCAGATGTGGATCGGCTTGCCGTCGACGAGGAGGGCGAGGCGCGCGGTCTCGCGATCCCAGCACAGCGCAATCTGGCGCGTGCGCCGGAAGGCGTTGAAAGGAATGGTCACGGGGCTGCCCAACCGGCGCGTGGCGCCGCCACCGAACTGCGCTGAGAAACGCTCTAACTGCTCGTCGAGACGGCGATTTCGCAAGGGGTCGTCACCGTCGTCGGTAGCCGCGTTGGCTTCTTTGTCAGTGAGACCGCGATAGAGCGTCACCTGCTCATTCTCACAATGCAAGCGGTAGGTCGACGGCTGGACGGGACGATGGAGATCCTGGGCGAAGAGCGTGATGGATAAATCGAGGCGCCCAAGCCAGGAGAACTCGACATCCACGCGCCCCGACTCTGGCATGGGGACTGTGCGAGCGACGCTTCCTGGTCCGGTGCACAGCAGGCCCCCTTCGGCGTGCTCTGACCAGGACCCTTGCAACGGAGAGGGCGACCATGGGGACCATTTGCCCGGGCCTTGGAAATAGGTTTCGGAGGGCTCAGAGAAATGCACGGTTCGCACGACTGCTAGGGGAACCTTCATAGGCTGGGAAAAGGTGGTTTCGAAGTGAAGGAAGCGGTCGTCGAGAGCCGTCAGTCGACCAGGAAGGTCATCGCCACTGCGCAAGGCGAGTGCCGCGGGTGCGGGGGGAAGGGCGGTGGAGGGCGGCCATCGTACTTCAGCAGTGGCCTCGGGCGGGAAGCGCAGCGCTTCCTCACCCTCTCCCCGTTGCCAGGCAAGGCCGTTCTCAGCTGTCCACCCTAACAGTTTGCCGGTAAGGCGATCGCCATTCTTGAGAAGGATGGAACCCTTCCCTTGAGCTGCCGCATGGGCTGCTGGTAGCGAAGGGGACACGACAAGCCCCTCGACGTGAGCCAGAGGGATGAGTGTCTCACCTAACAACGCGTGGTCGAGGATGAGGGTGTTGGCGCTCAGCCGAGCATGTCCTTGGAGGATGCCGCCTGTGACCAGGTGAAACTGATAGGTGCTCGAGTCTCGGACTTCTTGTGGCTCTGCAAGGAAACGAGCGCCTCGCAGAGTGGTCAAGGGGATCTCGCCCTTCGGGTGAAGGACGTTTCCTTCCTTTATAGAGAAGTTTCCCAGTCGACTGGAGCCGTCTTCAAACAAGGCCTCTCCAACGGCGAGTGGGCGATGTGGACGTGTGAGAGAATTGAGGGCGTAGAGCCGGATATCCTCGACACGGACGGTGCCATTGCCATAGCTGGCGAAGAGGAGAGCGGAACCTTGAGGCGCGCTGGGTGCGGGATCGCGGTAGACGGTGTGTAGCTGGCCGTTGAGAAAGACTTGAACACGTTTCTCTTCGCGATCGATCTCAATGGCGAGGTGAACATGGGGTTGCTGAAGAAAGGTTTCCTGAAGGGCGCGATTCTCAAACTCTTTGGTTAGATCAATGTAGGTGCGTGGGTGGTCACGCCAATAGCGTTGGCAAGTGAGGACATTGCGCGTGAGCTGAAGGTAGTAGTAGCTATCGCCCCCGTTGCGGGGATTGTCGGCGGCAAGGAAGACGTTGAGGGTGGGATCCTCGCTGAGCGAGACTTCGAACTCGATGCGAGCTTTGTCAGGAAAGGTGAGTTCGCGGCCCGTGCTGCTGTAACTTTCGGAAATCAAGCGCCCCTCTTCATAGCGCCAGTTCTTGCCGCGATAACCGACTGCCCATTCTCCCGTGGTTTGAGGGCCCTGATAGAGTAGTTGAGTGGCATTCAAGGCAGCCTCCAGTTTCACAAGGTGCGCCCGCGGAATCTTTAGGGGTTCGGTGAGGCCAATGTCGAAGTGGAGGGTCTCCTCATCGAGGCTCCGAATCACGCCGCGTAAGACGTCACCGTTGAGGAGCGTCGCGAGGAAGAGCGGCTCAGAGCCGCCCATGGGCCTCTGCTGGCATGGAAAGAAAGCATGAGAAAGTGTAGCGAGAGGAAAGATGAACGGCTCGGCGACTCCTGGATACCGCCATCCGCAAACGCCGCTCTGGGTGTCGAGCTGGTCCATGGTGCCACTGAGTCGATCCCCTTGGCGAAAGTGCAATTGACCGAGGTCGCCACCCAATGCCGGAAGGAGGCACGCGAGTGTGATGAGAAGAATCCTAACGCTCATAAATGGGCAGGTAGCGGTAGTTGAGCGCCATGGAAAGCAAGGCGGCCGCGGTGGCAAAGGTTTCTCCATGAGAACAATCCCAGGAGCCATCGGCTTCCTGTTGCGTTTGCAGATAGCGGACGTTGCGCTGGTCCCAAGCTTCCCACACCTTGGGATCCCATTGGAAGAGGGCCTGTGCCATGTAGTATTCGTAATAGAATGGATAGGATTGATCCCGGTAATCAAGGTCTTGAATGAGGTATTGATAGGACTGACGCAAGGCAGGCGAGGGCTTCTCGTGGGCCAGCGCGAAGACGAGCAGGGCGATGGCGGTGCGCGGAACATTGGGGCTGCCAGCGCTGCTATAGCCGAAGCCGCCCCCTGCACTCTGACATTCATTCATGAAGGCGAGCCCGCGGGCAATGGCAGCGTCAGGGACCTGGATCCCAGCATTGCGGGCGGCCAATAACGCGACCATCTGTGCGCCACTCACCGTCGTGTCTGCATCTTTGCTCTCCGGTTGATAGCGCCATGCGCCGCGTGGATTCTGTTCCTGGGAGGCGAGGATCAATTCCGTGGCTTGGCGCAAGGCCGGGCCTAGACCGGGCAGGTCCACAGCACCATAGGCTTCTGCGAGGGCGATGGTGGAGAAGCCGTGATTGTACATGCTGTCCCCCAGAAATCCGTTCGATTCCTTCTGCTGCTTGAGGATAAAGGAGAGTCCTTTTGAGATGTGGCGATGATAGGGGCCGGCGTTGGGGTCATCGCCGTGAGCGAGCATGGCCATCACTGCCAGACCCACCACGGCAGGATATCGACCGTAGCGATCACGCCAACACCCCTCGGGCGTCTGGTTGTTTGTCAAATAGCGCAACCCATTCTGGTAAACGGCTTCCACTTCGGGGCGAATGGGATCAGGCAGTCGCCGTGGCAGCCCATCCTCAAGTTCCTGTCCCCAGGCGGCGAGCCAAGGAATCGCGAGAAGGGGTAGCAGGCAGCGCATAGGGGTGAAACCCTAGCGGGAGAGGAGAGAAGCGCCAGAAGGGATTGTCTGACAGAAGCGCGAGGCTCACGTGCCCCAGGCACCCCGGCGGGCGGCCTTGGCAGCGGCCTCCAGCTGGCGGAGATGGTTTTCAAATGCCTGGCGCGAGCTTCCATCAGGCATGGTCGTACCACGGGTATAGATGCGCACGAGGCCTTGTCGAACGAGGCGTTCGCAGAGCCAATCTTGCGAGTTGGGGAAGCGGACCATGGCATGCAGCCGATCACTGCTCATCACGCGTTCACGACGCGTGTAGATTTCAAAGGGTTCCGTCCGGAGCCATTCGAGAGTCACCTCTCGGGCGCGTTCCCCCCAGGCAACGACTTCGTCCAGCGTGAGACCACCGAAGTAGGTGGCTTGGTGTCTGAGTCGGCTGGGGAATCGGGTGCTCTTCTCACAGGTGTCGACGAAATAGAGACGGAACGTGTGCACCGCGTTCCGATGTTGGATGCGAAAGCTATCACCGTCATTTCCCCGATCCTCGATCAGGCGGACAGCGGCGAGGACCTCGAAAGATCCTTCTTGGCGGTCGTCGCCGACGGGGGCGTTTGTCTGGTTCCACCAAACGATGATCCAGACCGCTGCCGCCATGAGCATGAACGGCTTTAGGGAGAATCGGCGCCAACGTCTTCGAGCCATGGCTGATGGTAAGAGCGTCTCGCAGAAACGCAAAGAGCCGCCCTGTCGACCAGGGCGGCTCTCCGAAATGCGTTACTCGCTATCGTTAGCGACAAGCGAACCGTTAGGAAACTTCAGCGCCTTTGTGTCCGAGAATCCGGACGGTACGATTCAGCTGATCGAACTCGATCGGCTTCTTGATTACCGTCACAGGACCGCCGGTGAGGATCTTACTCAGGATCTCGCTGTCTGGATAGCCTGTGATGATCACGATGGGCATGTCAGGATGCAGATCCTTGAGCTTCGCATAGAGCTCATCACCCGCGATGTCGGGCAATTTGAGATCGAGGAAGACAAGATCAAAGGATTGGCGTTCCGCGAAGCTCAGAGCTTCCGCACTAGAACCGACGACGATGCGCCCGAAACCGGCCTTTTTAAGAAACTGTTTGAAGAGGGTTTGGAGAGCCGGGTCATCATCGACGACGAGGACAGTAGGTTGCCCAGCTTCTTCATTCCGCAGGATGTCCCGGTCGAGAAGACTCCGTTTGATGCGCCAGCGCCCTCCAATCTGGATTGCTGGCAGTTGTCCGCGTTGGACAAGGTAGTAGACGGTTGGGAGAGGGATGCGGAGGTATTCCGCTGTCTCCTTTACAGTCAGTAGTTCAGGTTGTGCCTCGTTAGCCATGGTCTTATTTCTGGTTCGCTGTGTTGCGAGTGTTCGCAATTCTGAAATCTATCGTTGAAGAAAGAGTAATAGCAAGGTGGTTTTTCAAAAACAGCTCGATCTTTCAGTAAATTCTCGTGATTCTTGTAGGAGTGACTCACACATCTGCGAATCACCGGCGGGACTATGTAGCCAGTTGAGACAATGAAGAAGTGATAACCCGTTAGATGAGCGGGAATTTCTCAATTCTGAATTATTACCAGCAGGGCCCATAGTTGCGACAGAGGGAAGAGAGAAGCTTCTTGAGAACACAAGAAATTATGACATGCATAATATTGGGGGAAACTTGCGTAATCGGTAGGTCTTCTTATTCTAGTGGTGATAATATGACAAATTTCCGAAAGTGGCAAACTTTATTTGTCTTTCTTAATATTCTAGGTGGCCTAATATCCACGAAGGCTGAAATGGAGCCGCTCGCACCGCGTCCGGCGACGGGCGTGCATGACGCGGCCGATTTGTTTTCCGAGGATCAGGAACGCGGTTTGGTCGCAGAGCTGCGAACGGCCCTCGAGACGCATCGGCTGGAGGTCTACGTCGCCACCTACCGATTGGTGAAAGGGGAATCGATTGGGGAGCGGGCAGCGCGATTGCGCAATGCATGGGCGCGCAATCCGTTTGCGATGGTGCTCGTCTATGATGAGACCGTGGAGCAGATGTCATTAGTAGGCACGCGAGACTTGGAGCGGTTCGTTGACTCCCAACAGCTCTCTGGTGTGTTTCAGCGGGCGGCCGCAGTGGCGCGCGACTATATAAAGAGTCGGCGAGACGAGCACGAGAAGCCGGATCCAGGAGTGATGCTCCAGCAAGCGGTCGCGGCGGTGCTCCATGACCCTATTCTGACCGATCGGATGACGTTGCCGAAGGCTTTCCATTTCTCGCGTCCCATGTTTGGCCTGTTGGGTTTGTTTGTCTTTGCCGCTGTCTTGGCGGGTGTGGTGGTTGTGTGGCTGGAGCGGCGTTCGTCGCGCAAGCGCCAGGTGGATCGGCGTTGTTCCTACTTTCCCACCACGCACATGGCCTTGCGCCTGGGGGCTCCCTACTCTGGTGGTCGGGGAATCTCGCTGGGCGAGGAAACAGCGGCTCGCACCTTTGAGAGGATGGTGTAGGCTCGGCGCATGGACTTGCGCACGTTTCTTGTCTGCCTCCTTCTCAGCGGGCATGGCTTTGGCCAGACCCTGGTCATCAATGAGTTGGATCCCGATCAATCCGGCTCGGACGACGCTGAATTCGTCGAACTCTTTGACGGCGGCACGGGACTGGTGCCCTTGGATGGTTGGGTGCTTGTGTTCTACAATGGCAGCAGCGATAGCGTCTACCGGGTGGTGGATCTGTCCGGTCACACGACCAATGCGCAGGGATACTTCGTCGTCGGCAACCCAGGCGTTTCGAATGTGACGATCGAAATCGCGCCCGGCAGCACGGGCGCCTTTCAAAACGGTCCCGATGCCATCGCTCTCTATCAGGGGAACGCCGAGGATTTCGCCAATGGTGATCCCGTGACCACAGAGGGCCTGGTGGATGCAGTCGTGTATGGCACGGACGATCCCGATGACTTCGAGCTCCTTGACGCCCTCACTCCTGGGGAGTTGCAGGTGGACGATACTCGAGAGGAATCGATGAGCAGCCTGCCCGACGGGGGCGATCCTTTCGATAGCGCGCGCTTTGCCCTCCAGGCACCAACGCCAGGATTTGCCAATGAGATCATCGAGAGTCTGACCGTGACGCTTTCCATGGCGGCTGTTTCCGAAGGTGCCGGTGCCGCTGGTCTACAGGTAACCGTTGCGCGATCGGGTTCCACCACCAGCGAGGTCGAGGTGAGTCTTTCCCTCGATGATTTTACGGAAGCATCCGTGCCCGAAACGCTGACGCTGGCGGTGGGGGAATCCGAGGGTGCTGTGTCGGTGGATCTCGTGGATGATGCCTGGCCTGATGGAGACCAAGCGGTGTCGATTCTCGCGAAGGCTCCTGGCTACATGGACGGGACGGCGACGGTGACCGTCTTGGACGATGGCAACGATGCCCTCACCTTGGCGATCAATGAGATCTACGCGGATGACCGCGACGATGCGAACGGAGACGAAGAAGGAGCCCTGGACGGTCCAGGCTTGGATGAGTTTGTGGAATTGCTGAACGTGACCGATGCCACCCTCGATCTCTCGGGGCATGCCCTGCGCGATGCCGTGGCTGAGCGGCATGTGTTTCCAGAGGGTACAGTGGTTGATCCTGGCTGCGCAATCGTGGTCTTTGGAGGTGGAGGCGTCGACGAAGGGAACAATCCGCTCTTCGGTGGGGCGACGGTGCAGAAAGCCAACGGTTCCAATGAGTTTGGCCTGAGCCTGAACAACGCGGGAGATACGGTGAGGGTGATGAACCCAGAAGGTTTAGAAGTGATCGGCTTCCGCTACGAGTCGGCCACGGATGCGTCGTGGGTGCGGCAGCCTGACGGTGATGGCGCATTTGTCAGTCATCTCGACGCGGGCGGGCTCTTCTTGTCGTCGCCGGGATACACCATCGATGGAGAACCTTTCTGCGCCCGCGAACTAACGCTCAGTGCATCCATCGATCCGCTCATGATCCGTGAGGATGCGGGAACGGCAGTCTCGGTGCTAACGATTTCGCGATCGGGACCCACGGCGGCCCCGCTCATCCTGACACTGGCTAATGGAGATCCATCGGAAATTGCGATTCCTCTGACGGTCGAAATTCCAGCTGGCGAAGCTTCGGTCACCGTGCCTATCGATGCGGTGAACGATCGTGCTGAGGATGGAGACATTGTCGTCACCATCACTATCTCTGCGCCCGATTATCTCAACGGATCCGCTCAGATACAAGTGTTAGATGATGGAGATCCGCCTGCCGTTCTCGTCATCAACGAATTGGATTCGGATCAACCCAGCCCTGAGGACTTTGAATTTGTAGAGATTTATGACGGTGGTGTGGGTGGCCTGCCACTGGACGGCTTTGTGCTCGTTCTCTTCAATGGAAACAACGGCCAATCCTATGCGGCTTACGACCTGGCGGGCCAGTCGACAAATGCGGATGGCTACTTTGTGTTAGGGGACGCAGAGGTGGCTAACGTTTCCCTAGCGGTGCCGTCATTCACCTTGCAGAACGGGCCCGATGCGGTCGCGCTATACCGCGCCTTTCGGAGTGACTTCCCCAACGGCTCGTTTCCCTTCGAGCAGGGATTGGTGGATGCGGTCGTGTATGGGACCGAGGATGAAGACGCGGTGGATCTGTTAGATGTGTTGACTCCGGACCAGCCTCAAGTCAATGAAGGGGTCTCCAACAATACAGACTCCATCGGGCGGCAGTCCGATGGTGGTGATCCCTTTCAATCTAGCGGATACACCACGCAGTTTCCCAGCCCTGGTGCTGCCAATGGCTCCGTGCGTCCGACTGAATCGGGATATGCCAATTGGGCCGCGGCATTCCAGAGTGCCATCGGCGACCCAGATGATGATCCAGATGATGACGGCCTTGCGAATGGCCTTGAGTACGCCTTGTCCACCGATCCGGAGGTGGCGAGCAACTTGCCTCTCCGCGGAGCGTGTGATGGCGAGGCCTTTGTCTATCACTTACCTTTCGGCGGCGAAGGGATCCCAGATGATGTCGTCCTCGTTTATGAAGGCTCTTATGACCTTGAGAATTGGGCAGTGCTGGAGCCTTCGGAGACGGCTATTGAGGAGGACGAACAACAGGTCCGCTTCGAGGATTTCTTGACGGACGAGGCTCCGGGCTTCATTCGGTTAGGAGTTCGCATCCAGCCCTGAGCATGCCTCCCGCCAAGAAGAAACGTAGTCCACGCAAGAAAGCTGTCGCCAAGGCGCCCAAGGCACCTAACATTCATGTCTTTATGGGCACGGATGAGGGACGTGTGAAGCAGGCGGCTCACGATTGCTTCACGGAGAAGAGCGCGGGTCTCGATGAATTCGGAGCGGAGACCCTGGATGGCACCGCAGAGAATTCTGAAGACGCCAGCGCGATCGTTGGGCGCACCTTGGAGGCCTTGCAGACCTTGCCTTTCTTTGGGGGAAACAAGGTGGTGTGGTTGAAAGGCGCTAACTTCATGGGGGACAATGTCACGGGCGGCTCGAAGACAACGCTTTCGAGTTTGGAGGCGTTGTTAGGGGTGCTCGAGCAAGGCCTTCCCCCAGAGGTGATCTTCATTCTGAGTGCCGGCCTCATTGACAAGCGCCGTACGTTCTACAAGAAACTCAACGCTCTCGCAAACATCCAGTCCTTTGACAAGCCGGATACCTCTCGAGATGGGTGGGAGGAGGATATCATGCAGTATGTCAGTGCGGAGGCGAGCAAACGGCACCTGCGATTTCAGCGTGAGAGTCTGGAACTTTTCGCCATGTTGATAGGGGCGGAAACGCAGCAAGTGGATCAGGAATTGGAGAAATTGGATCTCTATTTGGGCAAAGCGCAACGCGACGTGCAACCAGACCACATCCGCAAGATCGTCGCTCTGAGTCGAGGTGGTGTCATCTTTGAGATCGGCAACGCCATCGCCAAGCGGAATCTCTCACGCGTGCTCTATCTCATTGATCACCTCCTTTACCGTGGAGAATCAGCTGTGGGGATCCTGTTAGGTTCCATCGTGCCGCAAGTGCGTCGGCTGCTCCAGGCGAAGGATCTCGTTCAGCGTTTCAAGATTCGAGCCACCAACTATCAGAGTTTCAATCGTGAATTGGCGCGTCTGCCTCGGGAGGAAGTGGCGCATTTGCCGATGAAGAAGGACGGGACACCGAATGCGTATCCCATCTTCCTAGCCTCGCTCGAAGCCAAGAATTTCCGCGCGGAGGAATTGCGGAGGGGGTTGGAGGCTTGTTTGGACGCGAACCTTCGGCTGGTGACCACGAGTCTCGACCACAAGGTCGTGCTCAATCAGGTCGTGGTACAACTCTTGACGGCCTCGTCGAAGTAGACGCCGCGGCGGTAGCCGTTAAGGTGAGGCATGGGCAAAGAGTTTCCTGAGATCGATGCGACCATGCGCCAATGGGTCGAGAAGCAACACCTGTTCTTTGTGGCCACCGCACCTCTTTCCGGTGAGGGCATGGTCAATTGTTCGCCCAAGGGGATGGATACTTTTCGTGTCTTGGGCCCGAAGGTGATTGGGTATCTCGATCTCACAGGGAGCGGTGTGGAAACCATCGCCCATGTGAAGGAGAATGGACGAATCGTGATCATGATGTGCGCCTTTGAAGGGGCGCCCAAGATCGTGCGCTTTCATGGGCGCGGTTCGGCCCATGAGATTGGCACGGAGGGCTATCGAGAATGGCAGTCGCATTTCCCTGAGCTTCCCGGAGCGCGTGCCATCATCATCGTGGACGTCGATCGCATTTCCGATTCCTGTGGTTATGCCGTGCCGCTTTATGACTATGTCAGCGATCGGGAGACCCTTCGAAAGTGGTCGAATCAGAAGACACCCGAAGGCGTCCGTGCTTATGTCAGGGAGAAGAATCAGGCGAGCTTGGATGGCCTGCCTGGGGCCGTGCTGCCGGAGTCTGTGGATGATTGAACCAGGCATGGAAGGATCTTTGTCTTGACCCTTTTCGCGCGGAGTGGAAGCTGCGAGACACCCACACTTATTGATTCATGGCCAAGAATTCTCTTCCTCGTCCGCATTCCTCACAAGTCGTTGACGGTGCTGACCGCGCGGCGAGTCGCGCGATGTTGCACGCCGTCGGTTTCCAACGCGACGACTTCGAGAAACCTCAGATCGGCATCGCCTCGACGTGGAGCCAGGTCACGCCGTGCAATATCCACATCGATCGCCTGGCGCGTGAGTCAGCCAAGGGTGCCGACGCTGCGGGTGGCAAGTCCATTATCTTTAACACGATCACGATTTCAGATGGGATTTCCATGGGCACGGAGGGAATGAAGTATTCCCTCGTATCGCGAGAAGTGATTGCGGATTCCATCGAAACCGTGGTGGCTTGTGAAGGTCTAGATGGCGTGGTTGCGATTGGAGGGTGCGATAAGAACATGCCCGCCTGTCTCATCGCCTTGGCTCGCCTGAATCGCCCCTCCGTCTTTGTCTACGGAGGCACGATTCTCCCTGGCAAGCACTGTGACGAAGACGTGGATGTGGTTTCTGTCTTCGAGGCTGTGGGCAAACACGCTAACAAAGAGATCGATGATGCCGAGTTGCAGGCGATCGAGGCCTGCGCCATCCCCGGGGAGGGATCCTGTGGGGGGATGTACACGGCCAATACGATGGCATCCGCGATCGAAGCTCTCGGGATGAGCTTGCCAAACAGTTCGGCACAGGCAGCGGTTTCCAATGACAAGATGCGTGACTGCTTTGATGCCGGCGCGGCGGTGGTCAATATGCTGCAGTTGGGAATCACGCCGTCTGACATCCTCACACGGGATGCCTTTGAGAACGCCATCACCTTGGTGATTGCCTTAGGTGGATCCACCAATGCGGTCTTGCATCTTCTCGCCATGGCGCATGCGGCCAATGTGCCGCTAGAGATTGACGACTTTGCCAGGATTGGTGCCAAGACTCCGGTGCTGGCGGACTTGAAGCCCAGCGGGAAGTACGTGATGGCCAAACTTGTTGAGATCGGAGGAACCTTGCCCTTGATGAAGCGCTTGCTGGCCGCCGGCATGTTGCATGGCGACTGCATGACGGTCACTGGGAAGACTTTGGCGGAGAACTTAGCCAAAGTGAAAGACGACTACCCCGAGGGACAGGCAATCATCCGGGATCTTAAGGATCCCATTAAGAAAGATAGTCACTTGGTGGTTCTGTATGGAAACCTTGCGCCAGATGGTGCCGTGGCCAAGATCAGCGGCAAAGAAGGGGAAGCCTTCACGGGGCGGGCGCGTGTGTTTGATTCCGAGGAAGCGGCCATGCAGGCGATTCTGGAAGGGGATATTGTGGCGGGCGATGTGATCGTCATCCGGATGGAAGGCCCTAAAGGAGGACCAGGCATGCGTGAAATGCTAGGGCCTACCTCTGCTGTCATGGGCCGCGGGTTGGGTGACAAAGTCGCTCTCATCACCGATGGACGCTTCTCTGGAGGAAGCCATGGATTTGTGGTGGGACATATCAGTCCTGAAGCGTATGTGGGTGGGCCGATTGGTCTGTTAGAGGAAGGGGATACGATTACCATTGATGCCGCCCAGAAACAGATTCGCGTTGACCTCACGGACGAGGTGTTGGCGAAGAGGCGCGAGCAGTGGTCCGCACCGGCGCCACGCTATCGTCGTGGGGTGCTGGCAAAGTATGCCAAGACAGTGACTTCCGCCTCTGAAGGGGCGGTTACCGATAAAGACATCCTATAAGAGGGCTCTCTTTTGAGGGACCGATAGCTGGGGGCAAGGTTGAGAACCCCACCTAGTTGTAGTTGCAATGTATTCGCTGCGAAACTAATTTGTCACATTCGAAGGAGTTCCGCTTGTATCGGAGTTTCCAGCCCCCTAATTTCTCTCCCCCCTAAGGTCGCTCATGCCCATGTCTACCCATACCCTTCTTATCTTCCTGGCTCTCGTTCTGCCACTGCGCGCCAGCGTCCTCATCAATGAGGTGCACATCAATCCTCCTGGGGGAGACGACGAGGGGCACCAGTATGTGGAAGTGATTTCTCTCAACGATGAGACCAAGGCGCCAGAAGCTCAGGTGTTGGGAAATCTGACGCTCCTCTTTCTGGACTCGAATGGTGGCAGTGTGGGTGAAGTGCGAGAAAGTCTCTCTTTGCAGGGTCTTGAGACAGGCACGAATGGGATCCTTCTCATTGGGATTGGCTTCGACACCGCTGTGCCGTGGACGATTCCCTCCGAAACGAAGACTGCGGACTTTGCCAAGCTCAAAGGAGCCAACGGTTCGGGTGACATTGGGCCGAAAGGGGGGCTTTCAGTTCTGTTAGTGGAAGGCTTTACGGGCAGTAACGGCCAGGATCTGGATGGGGTCGATGATGGAGACCTCGGTCAGGAACCGTGGACGCGCATCCGCGACAGCATTGGCTATGGAGATGCCCCTTATGAGACGCGGCTCTTTCTCGATGTCGTTCCGGACAACCTCAGCCGCAGTGCGGATAATACGACTCAGAATACCACGCGAGCGTGGTATGGCGGAGCGCTCCTCGATACCGAAGGCCTGCTATCGTTGAGCTTCGAAGAACCTTTCGGCCCTTTCACCGGGACGGCGACACCAGGGGCACCCAATCAAGGTCCGCCTGCCGAGAATCCCATTCGGATCAATGAGGTGCTGGTCAACCCAGGCGGCGAAGACGGCAATAATGAATTCATTGAACTGATCAGCACGACAGGCGGCATCACTTCGACAGCAGGCCTTTGGCTGCTTGTGTTAGATTCGCAGAGTGATGGCGGTGTTGTAGGGGAAGTGTTAGAGGCTTGGGATCTTTCGGGTCAGACCACGGGTACTAATGGACTTCTGGTCGTTGGCGATGATTACACGCGATCAATGAATCCCTGGAAAGACATCATTAGCAAAGACAGCGCGATCTTCGATCCTGCCGGAATGGGCGCCGGTGACATCGGCGGAAACGATGGCTTCACGTTGCTTCTGGTGTCTGGATTCACCGGGAAGGCACGCGACTCCCTGGGAAATGGCGACGACGTGGACACGAACGATGACGGGATGATCGATGCGTTCCCCTGGGATACGTCAGGCGGTGAGAATGGGATCCTTGATAGTGTCGGGTTCTCGGAGCTTAGCCCCTTGGACAATAGCATTGTTCAACAAACCTTGGCTCCAGCGGATGTGACGCCTCAGGTGGCTGATGGATTTCACCCAGATTCCGTCGTGCGTGATCCCGGCGACATGACGGCGAATGCGGGCACCGCGTGGCAAGGTGGGAACGTCGGTGGGAATAGCGGCACGGGCGTGGCTTACAATCCGGACCGTTTCTTTGGGGCCTTCCGTTCGCAGGTGACGCCTGGGTTGCCTAACTTGGCGGAGGCATCCCCGCAGAGTCTGATCCTCATCAACGAGGTCCACCTGGATCCAGTGGCCGACCCCGATTTGAATTTCGAATATGTGGAGCTTCTCAGTCCCACGCGCACCTATACCCCCCTGCAGAACCTGTCACTGCTCTTGGTTGATGTGTCAGGGGTATCCAAGGGCATTGTCCGCAACGTCCTTGACCTCCGTGGTCTGACCACGGGTTCGAATGGACTCCTTCTGCTTGGGGATAGTTATAGTGAGACGTCGCCCTACGGCGCCCCCATGAGGACGCACCTTGAAGATCCTCCGGGATTGGATTTCAACGACATCGGGCCCAATGGCAACTTCGCCATGCTCTTGGTCGATGGATTCACCAGCGCTGAAGGAGTGGACCTCGATGAGAACGATGATGGAATGTTTGACGTAGCCCCGTGGACCGCAGTCATGGATGCAGTAGGCTTTGGAGAGGAACTGCTGCAAACGGAGAATATCGCCAACCTCAACGAGGTCGGTTTCACGCCAGACACGCTCAGTCGGATTCCCTCAGCCCACACACCTAACAGTGTGGCAGCTTGGTCGGGCGCGCGGCTTGAGGGAGAGGCGAATACGAGCCTCGCGTATGGAGAATTCTTCGGTCCTTTCCAGGGCCAGGCGACCCCGGGACAAGCGAACGCGGCCGCCCCAATCCTTGAGGCATCGCTCCTGATCAATGAGGTACACATCAATCCTCCGGGTGATGACGATAATTACGAATTCATTGAGATTCTCTCGACCAGTGGAGGTCGCCAATCCACCCATGACCACACACTTGTCTTGGTCGAGAATGCTGGCGATGGCGGGGGAGACATCCTTGAGTTCTGGAATCTCGATGGGATGGCGACGGGTTCCAATGGACTCCTTTTGTTAGGCAATGGCTACAGCCCAGGCACCTTGGCCTACTGGGATCGATCCCTATTTCCCGATCTCGTGCCCGAAGTGCCGCATAGCGCAGCGCTGAATGGGCAGGTGACGGCGGTGGGAGATCCCTTGGATCTAGGAAACGAGAATCTGGGGCCTAACAATAGCTTTGTCTTGCTCCTCGTGAAGAAGTTCCGGGGAGAGGTTGGCCAAGATTTGGATGAAGACAACGATGGTGTCTTTGACGCGCAGGCGTTGCCTTGGGCGGTCGATAGCGGCACCAATGGAATCCTGGACGCCATCTCCATTCTTGATTACAGCTCGGCTACCATGACGTTTGATGGGCTTGCCTATGTCGAGGCGATGCTCGGTCAAGAAACGTATGTGCCTGACACTGTGGCCCGTCGAGTGGGGCAGCATCAGCCTATCGATCTTGCTGCGTGGTTCGGAGGCAGTCTGGCCGGGGATCAACCCACGGGGCTCGCCTACGGAACGGAATTCTTTGGCCAACAAGCGTCTGCGACTCCAGGCCTTCCTAACGGAAACACTGATGATCCCAATGCTGATGATGACCATGATGGAGAGAGCAACGGTGCTGAAGCGATTGCCGGGACGGATCCCCTTGATCCGGCCGATTATTTGCGAGTTACCGCCTTGACCCGAGATGGCGCTACCCCTGTGTTGACCTGGACCAGCGTCACCGGCAAAGCCTATCATGTCGAGTACTCTGTCAGTCTAGAGGGTGCGTGGGAAACCATCTCCACATCCCCTGTGGCCGCGGCCGATGGCAACCTCACCACGTTCATGGATGACGACGCGGAGCGGGCAGGGCGCACGGTAGGTTTCTACCGTGTGCGCGTCTCTCAGTGATCCGTGAACGGCTGGATTGGCTGCGTGCCTTGCAAGCGTTGGATCGCGGCGCTGATCGTCTCGCCAGAGGGAAGGGTCAACGCTGGCTCCAGATTGGCGAGCGGTTGGAGCACGAATAAGCGTTCTTCAAGATGCGGATGCGGCACGACCAATGAATCGGTTGCCAAGGTACAACCGTCAATAAGGAGGATATCGATATCGACCACGCGAGCCTCGTGAAACGCTCCCGTTCGCGTGCGGCCGAGCTGTTTCTCAATGGCGAGCACGGATGCCAGCAAGTCTTCTGGATCACCGTCGAGCGCTCCCGTGACCACCGTGTTCACAAAAGCAGGTGAGCCGTCAGGGCAATCCACTGGGGCGCTTTCGTAGAGCGGCGCTCTTCGCAGTTCGGTGAGTATGGGCAGTGCTCCCAGCGCGTCCCATGCCCGCTGAATCATCTGAGCGCGATCACCCAGATTCGAGCCGAGACCAAGCGCGCACCATGCTCCGCGCATCGGTCACTTCAGTTCAAGGACATCCTGCATGTCGTAGAGACCTGCAGGCTTCCCACGCAACCACTTGGCTGCTCGGATCGCTCCATTGGCGAAGGTGTCTCTGCTAGAAGCCTTATGGGTCAGTTCCACGCGTTCGCCGATGCCGGCGAACGTCACCGTGTGATCGCCGACCACGTCTCCACCACGAAGGGCGTGGACACCGATCTCTTGATGAGGGCGTTCTCCGACAATGCCTTCTCGGCCATGCTGAGCATGTTCATTGTAAGTCAAGCCACGTGATTCTGCTAGAATTTCGGCCAGGCGTTTCGCTGTTCCGCTAGGGGCATCTTTCTTCAAGCGGTGATGCATTTCAACCACTTCGATGTCGAATCCATCTCCGAGAATCTCCGAAGCTTTCTGACTGAGCCAGAAGAGCGTGTTCACACCCACGCTGAAGTTGGGCGCAAAGACCACGGGCACCTTCTGAGCCGCTGTGCGGATGGCGTTGACTTCATCGTCGGTGTGTCCAGTCGTGCCAATCACAATGCTCTTGCCGAGTTCCGCACAGCCTCGAAGGAGCTCCCCGGTGAAGGCGTGGAAACTGAAATCCACGACCGCATCACAATTGGGAAGCACGGAGAGGAGGGAATCACCCACATCGATCTGGTGCACGACGGTGACGTCTGCGTCGGCAGCGGCACAACGGATCACGGCCTGCCCCATCCGACCCAAAGCGCCAGTTACTAACAATTTCACGCCGGTGTCTGTATCGCTCATGAGGAAATCAGGTCAAGCTGTTCGAGGATCTGCTTCAGTTCCACGCGCTTCTCCTCTGGCAGAGGCACCATGGGCAAGCGGAGGTCGGGCTCGCAAGCGCCAGCCAGGTGCATGGCTGCTTTGATGGGCACGGGGTTCGTGTCCAGTTTGAGGAAGCCACTGAACAGCGGGTAGAACTGCTCATGCAGGGCGAGCGCATCTGCCCATCGCCCTTCCAAAGCTGCCTTGACCAGATCCGTCATCACCCGCGGGATCAGGTTGCCCGCCACACTCACCACGCCAACGGCTCCGACGGACATGAACGGAATGGTGAGGGAGTCGTCCCCCGAGACGACCTCAAAGGCCTCCGGAAGCGCGGCTTTCAGTTGGCTGACGCGTTCGGGAGTGCCGCCAGCTTCTTTCATGGCGCAAATGTTGGGGCAGACGGCGTGCAATCGCGCCACTGTCTCCACGCCAATCTCGATCTGACAGCGTCCGGGAATGCTGTAGAGCATGATCGGGAGACCAGTCGATTCGCCAATCGCCTTGTAATGTTGATAGAGACCTTCTTGTGAGGGTTTGTTGTAGTAGGGGGCCACCAAGAGCGCTGCGTCAGCACCCGCCTTCTCCGCCGCTTGCGTCATGGAGATCGCTTCCCGGGTAGAGTTGGATCCCGTACCGGCGGTCACGAGACACCGTTTGTCTGCCGCTGCGATCACCAGCTCGATCACTTGCTGGTGCTCTGCATGTGATAGAGTGGGGGACTCGCCCGTGGTGCCGACGGGGACGACGCCTGCCACGCCCCCTGCCACCTGTTTCTCCACCAGGGCGCGGAGAGCGGCTTCGTCAACGTTCCGGTCTCGGAACGGAGTGATGAGGGCGGTGTGAGCTCCTTCAAACATGCGTTAGGCTTGGTTCGAGTTGGGTTCGTGGGTGGTCAAAGTGATGGTTCCTTCAAAGACAAAGTCGGCGGGACCGGTGAGCGTGACTTGTCGGAACACGTCTCCCTCCCTTGTGAATCCGATAGATAAGGTATCCCCGCCTGCCACCGTGACCGCGATGGGGCTTGGGGCGTTGGTGAGTTCCGCATGGAGCATGGCACAGGCAGCCATGCCCGTCCCACAAGCGAGCGTCTCGCCTTCTACCCCACGCTCATACGTGCGGATCTTGAGGGCTTGCGGACGGAGGACCTGGGCGAAATTGGCATTCGTTCCCGCCGGTGCGAACGCTTCGTGATAGCGCAGGCTGGCACCCATGGGGATGAGATCCACCGCATCCACATCCTCCGTGAAGACAACCGCATGGGGGACGCCTGTGTTGAGAGCATGCACCGGATGCGCGGCCCCATCGGACAATGTGAGCGATTGATTGAGAAGGCGATCCACAGGATCACTCAACTGCACACATACCTCACCACGCTCCCCCGGAAAGGTGGCCTCGATCACGCCCGCGATGGTCTCAAACGTCAGGGTGGTCAGGGTTCCGCCATGCAGCCGATTGAGAAACTTGGCGAAACAGCGTGCGCCATTGCCACACATTTCCGCCTCGCCTCCATCAGCATTGTAGTATCGCATGCGCGCGGTGGCCCCATTCTCTGCAGGCTCGACTAACATCAGCCCATCGGCACCCACGCCACGATGCCGATCGCAAAGGGAGGCGATTTGCGCTTTCGTCAGGGAACGGCTGCCATCGCGGTTGTCCATGACCACGAAGTCATTGCCGGCCCCATTCATCTTGGTGAATGTTAGAGGCATGGAATACGGATTATCCTGGAGAAATTAGCCGTTTCTCGGGCCTTCTTTAAACAGACTTCACCGCGTCGACAAGCGGTTTCACGAAGTCCCGTACCTTTTCCGCTAGGTCAGGGGAGGCGCCTTCCGCCGCCACGATCTTGACGATGGCGCTGCCCACCACCACGCCATCGGCCTGGGTGGCAACGGTCCGAGCTTGTTCCGGATCTTTGATGCCGAAGCCCACCACAACCGGCGTGTCCGTGTGCGCTCGGATCTGCGCCACTTGGTCACTGATGCTCGTCGCCACCTCATCCTGTTCTCCCGTCACACCTTCCCGTGAGACGTAGTAGATGAAGCCTTCACTCGCTGCCGAGATGGAAGCGATCCGTTTCTCGGGCGAGGTGGGCGCGATCAGGCGGATCTGACGCAGGCCCTCATGATAGGCGAGCTCACGGTGGGCAGCCGCCTCATCCGGGGGCAGATCGAGCGTTAGAATGCCATCCGCACCGGCAGCCGAGGCGTCTCTATGGAAGGCCTCGAAGCCGTAGGTGTAGACTGGATTCAGGTAAGTGAAGAGAATGATGGGCGCCTCCAGCCCATCAGCACGCAATTCACGGATCATCTCGATGACTTTGGGCGTGGTGGTTCCCGCATCCAACGCCCGCTGAGCCGCCATCTGATTCACAATCCCATCGGCGAGCGGATCTGAGAACGGCACCCCAAGTTCGATCAGATCAGCCCCGGCTTCTGCCAGAGCTTTCACCACCTCTTTGCAGCGAGAAATATCGGGATCCCCTGCCGCCACGTAGGCGACAAAGGCTTTCTTTCCTTCTTCTCGGAGCCGGTCGAACAGGGCATCAATGCGATTCTCCATGGGAACCCGACATCACCTAGAACGCGCCACCCGTAAAGCGAAATCGGTTGGTGGACCCTTCGCCCACCAATGGGCACCAGTCACTCCATCGTCACCAGGCGCGTCTTGGGAAGCGCTTGCAGGAAGAGCTTGCCATAGCGTCGGGTGAGGATGCGATTGTCGAGCACGACGGCGATGCCGCGGTCTCTTTCTGATCGGATGAGGCGACCGATTCCTTGGCGCAGTTTGAGGACCGCTTCGGGTACAGAGTATTCCATGAAAGGATTGCCGCCGCGTTCCTGGATCTGTTCTAACCGACTTTCGACTAACGGATGATCAGGCACGGCAAAGGGGAGCCTGGTGACGATGACGTTCGAGAGTGCTTCTCCCGGCACATCCACGCCTGTCCAGAAACTGTCCGTGCCGAAGAGGACGCTACTGATGTCTTCCTTAAAGAGATCAATGAGCGTGGCGCGTGGTTTGCCGGAACCTTGCACGAGGAGTTGCCAACCTTTCTCGGTGAAGAAGGCTTGCATGCGTCCGGCCAGTCGCTGCATGAGGCGATAGCTCGTGAAGAGGACAAAGGCCCGCCCGGAACTCTGCGTGACGAAATGCTGGATCCAACGTTCTAACGCTTCTTCGAATCCTTGGTCGGTGGGATCTGGCATCGTTGGCACAGCGTAGAGCCGCATCTGACGCTGGTAGTTGAAGGGGCTCCCGATCTGCTCAGCCCGCACGTCTTCGGCGCCAATACGCTTGCTGAAGTAGCTGAGGTCTTTCTCGCCCACACCCAAAGTGGCACTGGTGAGAATGACAGGCTTACGGCTGCTGAAGAAGATCTCGCGGAAGCGCGCGGCGATGTCGAGAGGGGCGGCATTGAGTGTCACGGTGCCGGCTTGTCCAGTGCGTTCCACCCAGTAAACGTGATTGTTCCATTCCTGGTCGAGAAAGGCGCGGATGCTGAGACGGAGTTCTTGCAGGCGCCGTCCAAGATCTTCGATCTCGAGCTTCTGATTCTCGTCCTCCATGTCATCACACAATTGTCCTAGGCGTTTCTCCATGGCGATGATGGAACTGCCGATAGAGTCTTGAGTGAGGCCAGCTTCCCGAACGCGAAAGACGCGGTGTTCGCCGCGAAACTGACAGGCGTTCTCGATTTCATTGAAGAAGAACTCTAACTCTTCGCTGAGATCGGTGACCGCTTGCGTGCCCGTGCTGTCGCCTAACGATTGAAGTAAGCCCTTGCGAGACCGCGGATTGTAGAGGCGATGGAGATCAAAGGCGGCATTCGTATAGGAGAGGTTCAATCCCAATTGCCGTGCGGCCACATTCTCCAAGGTGTGCGCCTCGTCGAAGATGACAAAGTCATTGGGAAAGAGGAAGCCTTCCATGTTGGGGTCCTCCATTTCATCCATGGCCCCTAATAGAGTGAAGAAGAGCGTGTGGTTCATGACCACGATGTGGGCCTCATCCACCCGTTTGCGTAGGGCTTGATAGAAGCACGGCGTGTCTTTGCACCGTCGTTTGGTGCATAAGTGAGGCTCACTGCGGACCAGCGACCACACCTTGGGGTTCGGTACGAAAGAGAGATCACTCAGGGACCCGTCTTTCGTTTGGCGACTCCATTCCCAGATCGCTTGAAGTTCTTGTTCCTCGCTACTGGAAAAGAGATCGCCTGTCTGGCCCATCGCACTTTCCAAACGCCGAGGGCAGAGGTAGTTCCCGCGTCCCTTGTAGAGCACGGCTCGTAAATCCAGCCCTAACACCTTCATGGCTAGCGGGATGTCTTTCAGAATGAGCTGCTCTTGCAGATTGATGGTGTGGGTGGAGACCACGGCCTTCTTCTGGTTCGCCGCTGCGTGCAGCATGGCCGGGATGAGGTAGGCGAGGGATTTCCCGACGCCTGTACCCGCTTCGACCATCAAGGGGGAACTCGTCGCCAGGGCTTCACCCACGGCCTCAGCCATCGCTTGCTGCTGGGGACGGTACTCGAAATCATCTCCCTCCGACATGGCGCCGTCCTCGGCGAAGAACGCGCGCATGCGCGCGGGCAGGGACTCGCCAGCCCTCTCATCGGGGAGCGGGTTGTCTGAGAGGCGCGAGTCGGTTTCCATGACCGTTCACTTTCGCGACTCACGCCGTGCTGTCGAGGCCGCAGTGCGCGCGGCAGAAATGCCAGCCGGGATCTTGCTCTGGACGAAATGGCGCTTTGTCGCGAATCTGCGCGAGGACTTCCTCGGCCGAGTCGGCAAGCCCTAGCAATTTCCCGTAATCGTAGCCTTCCGCCAACTGCTGGAGGAGAGGATAGATCGGCTTGGTTTCCGTCCAGAAGACACGATCAAGAAAGATCATCGGACTCACAATGCCCAGGGTGACGTAGTGATTCTGAGTCACGTCTTGAAAGATCTCTTGGATCGTGCCAGCGCTGCCAGGAGAGAAGATGATGCCGTGGTAGGCGACGGTGATGAGACCTTCTTCACGTAAACTGTTAGCAAAGTACTTAGCGATGTGGGTGGCAAAGGGTGTGGGAGGTTCGTGCCCATAGAGCCATGTGGGAATCCCCACACTCACACAGGCATCACTCGTCTGCGGATAGCGCTCACGCACTTCAAATGCCCGCGCGAGCCATTCAAAGTCCTTGTAGCTGGGAGCCCCAGCGAGGATCTGAAGAGCTTCCTCCAGTTCACGTTCCGAGCGCTCCACAAACCACGCGCCCAGGTGCGTGGCTTCCATCGCGCCCGGGCCACCTCCACTGATGAGTAGATAACCTTCCTGGGTGAGGCTCCGGGCGATCTGTGCCACTTCACGGAAACGGGCGTCCGTGCGCGCCATGGAATGCCCTCCCATGATCGCCACACACTTGCGGTCCGCCACCTTGAGGAACTCCTGGAGCGCGTCCGTGATCGATTGGTCATGCGCGCGTCGGAGGATGCCGTCAAAGACCGATACCGGCGCGGCTTTTCCCGTTTCCTCCCAGTGCAGATGGATTCGCGCGTCGAGAGAGTCGCAATAGCTGCAAGGCGATTGCCTATCATACCCATCAAAGAGTTCTTCTGGCGTGTAGAGATGTGGTCGGAACGGATGATAGGGACGGTCATCAATATGTGGGAACACGACCGCCCCCCGCCGCTGCACGTCGAGCGCGAACTCGGGCGTCATTTCACATCCTAGAAAGATGGTGCCTTCCAAGTGGACCTTCTGGAAACGAGGCTCCAAGGCTAACAAAGAGACGCCTTGCAGAACCACACCTTCCAAATGGGTGCTCGTTTCCAAATGAGCGATGATCTCGTCCGTGCTGTGCAGCTCTTTCATAAGGAGAAAGGGTTGATGTTAGTTTAAATCGATCTTCTCGCCAGGCTCCACCGCGATGATCTCTGCGTCAGGAAGATCCCCGCTCAATTTCTGCTCGAACCAGGCATAGGCATCGTCGTCCCCGTGCACCAAGAGGATCTTCTTGGGAGAGACCTCATTCGCATAGGCCCGCAGATCCTCCCGCACGGCGTGCCCGCTGAAGTCATACTCATGCACGTCACAGTGCAATTCGATGGGAGCGCGCTCGGGATCCAGGACAATGAGATCGCCCTTACGTGCAGAGCGGATCTTGCCCGCCGGAGATTCTGGATCGGCGTAGCCTACAAAGAGGATGGCGTTGCGAGGATTGTCGAGGAACTCGAACGCGAATTTGTTAGACACCGTCTTCTCTGTCATCATCCCACTAGAGAGCGCGTAGATGGTGTGCGGCTGATAACGAATCTCCCGCTTGCGTCGTCGCGAGGCGATGGTGAGGTTCATTTCCTCCAGAATCTCAAAGTCCTGGTGATGGCGGGTGACGCGATCCGCCAGTTTGTCGTAGATGACAGTCATCTTTGTGCTGAGGCCACCAATAAAGATGGGGGCGGCGGGGATGCGATCCTGTTCTCTGAGCAAATGCAAGGTCATGAGGATCTCTTGCGTCTTGCCCATCGCAAAGATGGGGATGAGCACGGAGCCCTCTCGCGCTAAGGTGGAACGAATCGCTTCGGCAAGGCGCTCACTCTCACTTTCACGACAGTAGCCGTCCCGTCTGGTGACGCCCCCGCGGGTCGTTTCCATGATGAGGACATCGAGCGGGTCCTTGGGAAATTGCGCGCCCTTGGAAAGGGTCTGGTCCTCGAACTGCACATCGCCCGTATAGAAGATCCGCTTGCCTTGATGCTCTACTAACATGCCGACCGATCCCATGATGTGCCCCGCGTCGAAGAACGTGAACTGCGCGTTGGACTCGCCCATGGTGAAGGAGCGCCCCACAGAGACCTCGTCCCACACATGCTGCGCGCGATCGACCTCGCGATGCGTGAAGAATGGGTAATCCGTGATTCCCAACTCCTCCCGTTTCATGGTCATCACATTGACCGAATTGTGAAGCATGGCATCACTCAGATGCGCGCAGGCTTCTGTCAGGTATACCCGCGCGTGCGGATGCCGCCGCATCAGCACTGGCAGACTCCCCACATGGTCAAGATGGCAGTGGGATACCACAATGCCATCGACCGAATCGTAGGGAACTTGAGCGTAGTCGGGCAAACTCTCCGTGCCCTCGGCTTTAGGGTCCATGCCCGCGTCCAAGACGACGCGAGTGTCATCGAGATCGAGCAAATAGGAATTGGCGCCAATACCGCGCCGTCGTGAAAGACTCTGGAAATACATTTAAGGGAGGCGGGAAGCCTAGGGAATCACCCTCGCGAAACAAGCGTAAAGCGAAGGGAATGCGTGTGGAGTGTGATACCCTAACAAGTTGCATGCGGCGCTAGGAGATGACAATGAGGAGAGATGATGATTGGCGCGCAGCCATCCCTATGTTCTCATACGTGATCTCCAGAAATATGCGCGCGTCTCTTCTTTGCCCTTTCCTACTGCTCATCACCTCTTGGCCTGCCCTCGGAGTGCCGGTCATTACCGAGATTGCCGCGCTGAATGGTGGTGAGCTCGAGGATAAGGATGGCGATTGGCCTGCTTGGGTAGAATTCTACAATCCGGGGCCCGATCCGGTCGATCTCCGAGGCTATTACCTGACAAAGGATCCAGACGAACCGACGGGCTACATGCTGCCGAAGTTCACCATCGCGGCAGGTCAGTACCGCGTGCTGTTCCTCTCGGGGAAGGATTTCTTCTCTCTCTTCCAACTGGATGTGCATAGCAATTTCACCTTCGATGAAGAGGACGCTTACATCGCCTTGATCGATCCCGATGGCGTCTCCATCGTCGATTCATTGGAGGAGATCGAACACCAGCGGGGCACGAGCTTCGGGCGCGAGGCTCCTGACACTGAGGCGACGACGCTCTTTCGTACGCCCACGCCGAATGAAGAGAATCGCAACCCGCTCCTCGGCACCGTCAAAGACACGAAATTCTCGGTTGATCGCGGTTTCTTCTCCGAGCCTTTTGAAGTGGAGATCACCACCGCGACCGAGGGCGCCACCATCATCTACTCCACCAGCGGTCGGCCTCCAAGCGAGGGATCAATCTTCACGGGGCCGATCGAGCACCTCTACGATGGCCCTATTCAAATCACGGAGACAACCGTGTTGCGCGCCGCCGCATTTAAAGAAGGCTTCGCTCCAAGTAACATCGACACCCAGACCTATCTCTTCACGGAAGACGTGGTCAAACAGGACGCCCTGCGCACCGCCATCACCGAGTCCGAAGAATACGGGCCATTGCTTCAAGAGGCCCTCACATCCATCCCAAGTGTATCTCTAGCAGTGGATGAATTGGACGACATCACCAGTGGGCCCTCCTCCCGGAATGACGATGAGTTTCTAACTTCTGTGGAATGGCTCGACCCCAAGGGCGCGGAGGGGTTCCAGGTCGATGCCGGAGTCTCACGCTTTGGCGGTTATTTCACGAACTTCGAGAAGAAATCGTTTCGACTCTACTTCCGCAAACGCTACGGACCAGGAACCTTACGCTACCCGCTCTTCCGGGGGTTCGATCACGGCGTTCCGGCAGCGGAGACCTTTGATGCGCTCAACCTGAGGTCGGGCTCCCATGACATGCAGGCGCGCGGGGCTTACCTTTCGAATCGTTTCATTGATGATACTTTGTTAGAAATGGGAAACGTCGCTCCTCATGGGCGCTTTGTGCATGTGTATTTCAATGGCCTCTACTGGGGGCAATACCATCTGCGCGAACGGTGGAATGCCGCCATGATGGCCAGCTACTTTGGCGGCTCTGAAGATGATTACGAAGCAATCAATGGCAACAACACGGGAAGCGAATTCCTCCCGGGAGAGGCCTACGATGGCTCGGGCGATTACTGGAATGAGGCCCTCCAGCTGGCGCGTGACGACCAGCCGTTCCAGGCCTTGCGGCATCGCATCGATATGTCTTCCTATCTCTGTTTCCAGCTCACCTGGATGAGTGGCCAATCGGAAAGCGAATTCCAGAGTGGAGGCTCAGGGACGCTCAACGTCCCCTTCCGGTTCTACTTCAAAGACGCCGATGGCTACCTGCGTCCGCCAGGCAATCGCTTGAGCAATCGGGGGCCGGGCAATTTCTTCCATGAATGGCGGACGGAAGCCGATCCCGATTTCATGATGTTGTTAGCAGACACCATCCATAAACACTACTTCAATGACGGGGCCTTCACGCCGGAACGAAACTTGGCGCGTCTGCAAAAGCGGATTGAGGAAACCAAGCTGTCCTTCCTCATGGAATCCGCTCGCTGGAACTATCGCACCCCAACCTCCTGGCAGAACTACCAAGACAACCTCCTCGAAGAACATTTCCCGGACCTCACCAAAGACATGATCCGCGCCTTCGAACGCCAAGGATGGTATCCAGATGTCACCGCCCCCACGCTCAACCAACACGGAGGGGCCATCGAGCCAGGATTCATGGTACAAATGAACGCCGGCACCTTGTTCCAACCCCAACCAGGAGATTTCCTCTACACCCTCGACGGCAGCGATCCCCGTCTGCCAGGAGGGGCCATCAACCCGGAGGCAGAGACCTATGTGAGGAAAGGAGCCGGCGTCGCGCTAGACGCGACAACCACCCTAAAGGTCCGCACGCGAGATCTCGCAGGCGAATGGAGCGCGCTTACAGAAGCAACCTTTCATCTTGGCGAAACCCCGCAGCCTGGCGATCTCATCATCACCGAGATCCATTATCGACCAAACGCGGTGACCGATGAGGAGATGACCGCTGGATTCACCTCGCGCGGGGACTTCGAGTTCTTGGAACTCTACAATCGCACTGACAAAACACTCAGTCTCCATGAAGTAGCGCTCGTGGACGGTCTCCGCATCGATCTCTCCCAACTTCCGCGTCCCCAAATCGCTGCCCAGCAGGTGCTCCTCTTCGTCGCCAATGAAGCCGCCTTCCGCTCCCGTTATGGAGACACCATCCCCATCGCAGGCACCTTCGATGCAGGGCAACTCAACAACGGCGGGGAAAGCCTGCGCCTCTCGCGTGCGGATGGGACGGTTCTGTTCGAAATGCGTTACCATGATAAGGAACCATGGCCGGAAGAAGCGGACGGCGATGGCAAAAGTCTCACATTGATCGATCCGACAGCGGTCCCCATAGTCGACGATCCCACCGCCTGGGCCGCAAGTACTGAGATCGGCGGCAGCCCCGGAGTGCTCGGCGGTGGGGCACCGCTCAGTCCCAGCGACGAAAGCGATCAAGACGGTGATGGCCTGCCCGCCTTCGCAGAAGCCGCCCTCGGCAGCCGCGATGATGACCCAAGCTCGGGCCCCGACAAGGTGCAGATCGTCTGGGGAGCGCCTCTCCAAGTGATCTCACAAAAGGCATCGACTGCCCATGCAAACCAGTTCGCCCTAGAAAGTTCACCAAACCTTCAAGAATGGGAACTCGTGAACGGCATCCCAACAGAAAGCCTCGACGGAACGCAACTCACCTGGGAAATCAATGAATCCCTGTCCCAGCGATACGTGCGCCTCCGGATCACAGCGCCCTAGCATAAACACCGCAGTTCGCGAACAATAGGTCTCCTCCGTTGACAAAACCGTCAGGATTCAGGATTCAGGATTCAGGATCCTACCCAAGTCACAAGTCACAACCGATCCAGCGGACTCCCCAGAGCCCCCCGCATGGCCTTCGCCACATGCGTATAAATCTCCGTCGTCCGAATATCAGAATGCCCCAGCGCTTCCTGAATCGAGCGCAGATCCACGCCCGATAGCAGCAAATGCGTCGCATACGAATGCCTCAGGGTATGCGCCGAAACCTTCTTCGCAATCCCGGCCGCCGTCGCCGCCTTACGCAACGCCCGCCCCACCGTCACATCCCGCAAATGATGCCGCCGTGTCACCGGGGGCGATGACCGTGGATCCGTCGACAGTGCCTTTGAAGGAAACACCCAAAACCACTCCCACTGCTTCGCCCAAGCCGGAGCCTTCCGCGCATACGCCATGGGCAAATACACCCCAGCCACGCCGGACTCCCGGTCAGCCTCATGCCACGGCCGGATCCGGGCCAGCTGACTCTCCATCGGCGCCCGCAATTTCTCCGGCAACGTCACCACACGATCCTTCCCACCCTTGCCATCGTGGACCCGCACCACCCCCGCCGCCAAATCCACATCCTTCACCCGTAACCGAAGACACTCCATCACCCGCAAACCACAACCATACAAAAACCCCGCCGCCAAAGCCATGTCCCCCTGCAACGGCAAGAGCAACGCCCGCATCTCCTCCTCCGTCAACACCACCGGCACCTTACGCCGCTCCTTCGCTCGAAGCGCGTTCACCCCCTCCAACGGCACTTCCAGCACCTCCCGATACAAAAACACCAGCGCATTCAGCGCCTGATTCTGTGTCGACGGAGCCACATGCTGATCCGCCGCCAAAGACGTCAAAAACGCCTCCACCTCCGCCTTCCCCAGCTCCCCGGGATGCCGCTTCCCGTGAAACACCACAAAACGCCGATACCACTGGATATAATCGCGCTCCGTTGTCAGCGCCATCTGCCGCACCCGCATCAAACGACGCATCTTCTCTTCTAGTTTCATGTCGCAATCTTGATCCAAATGAAGAATAGGCAACATTAATGTGGTGATGTGTGCCTAATTGCAAGATCCACAACTTAGTCTTCTAGTTTCGGAGAATATCGCCCCAACGAGCATCTCTCCCAGCCAAATTTTATGACGGGATTCTATCTTTAATTGAAAATAGACAACATTCCAGTCGCAATTCGCGCCTAACCGAGTAAACTACAACAGATAATGCAAAATCCGGTAATAGGCAACATTTCTGTTGCAGATAAAGGGACACTCAGGATTGCGTCATTCCAGTCGCTCATCTACATTGTTAGCTCTATCAAGTGAACACCGATTCGCCTAGATTGCCTGGTTTCGAAGACGTGCGTCCTCCCACAGTCTGTATTTCTACCGAACGCGATATCTATATTGGGATTGTGTCGCCGTCTCGATTCACCCCCCGCATTGATGGACCACCAGATGGATTGCCTCTGAATTCTGCGTGCCACGCCATTTCTAAAGAGACTGGCGTGTTCTGGGGATGTCCAGACGGAGAGTTCCGGATCGTTGTTTCTCCCACCCGCGACCAGAACTATGATGTTGTGCGCCGAGCAAAGCGAGGCGCTTCTTATATGGTGCAAGTCCATATGTGATAGAACCTAGCCAGTAGTCACTACCGAGTGTTGCGTAAATGTTAGCTAAGTCGTTAAAAATCGCGGACGGTCG